>NZ_JOIU01000001.1 GCF_000720135.1 Streptomyces sp. NRRL S-1022
ATCGGCGAGCGCCTCGGCGTCTCCCAGATGCACGTCTCCCGGCTGATCACGCGACTGCTGGGCCGGCTGCGCGAGGGCATGCTCAGCACCACCTGAGCCGCCGCGGGTCCCCCGTCACCAGTTTCCTGAGGCGGCGCTACTCGTCGGAGAGCGTCAGGTCCGGTACCCGCCAGGCGGCGAGCAGGAAGGCGACCAGCGCCACCGCGGCGCCGGTGAGGAAGACGAGGCGCATCGAGGAGGCGTACCCCTCCAGGAACGGCAGCGCCACGCCCCGGTCGAGGGTGTGCAGGAAGGCGGAGTCCTCCAGGTCGACACCGCCGCCGGGGCGCAGCACTCCCGAGAGGGCGTGGGCGTTGTCGGGCCGGGCCAGCAGCCGGCGGTAGGCCGGGTCGTGGCGCGCCTCGGCCAGCCGGCCGGCTATCCGGCCGGCCGCCGTGGAGAACAGGACGGACAGGAACACGGCGGTGCCGGCCGTACCGCCGTTGGAGCGGAAGAAGTTGACCGAGGCCGTCGCCGCTCCCATGTCCGTACGGGGGACCTCGCTCTGCGCGAGCGTGGTCAGCGTCTGCATCGACGCGCCGAGTCCCGCGCCCATCAGCGCCATGCCGAGCGCCGCCTGCCACAGCGGGCTGCCGACACGCAGCGTGGCGAAGACGAGCATTGCCGCCGCGAACGAGCCGGTACCGGCGACGAGATGGACCTTGAACCGGCCGGTCCGCGCGATCAGCCGGCCCACCAGCAGCGTCACCGCGAGGTTCGCGAACACCGTGGGCAGTGTGGCCAGTCCCGCCCCCATGGGGCTCATCCCGCGCACGAGCTGGAGGTACAGCGGCAGCGTCGTCATCGCACCGAACATGCCGGCCCCCACGACGAAGTGCAGCCCCACGCCCAGCCGGAAGGCACGGATGCGGAACAGGCGCGGCGGCAGCAGCGCCGCGTCACCCGTGCGCCGCTCCACCACGACGAACACGGTCAGCCCCAGCACGCCGATCGCGTACGACACCAGCGCCCCGGGCGAGGCCCAGCCCCAACGGCGGCCCTGCTCGGCGACGGTGAGCAGCGGTACGAGCCCCACGGCGAGGGCCAGCGCCCCCGGGTAGTCGAGCCGGCGCCGCACGCGCCGGTGGGGGAAGCGCAGCACCCGGACGATCGCCACGGCCGCCGCGGCGGCGAGCGGCAGGTTGATCAGGAAGATCCAGCGCCAGCCGTCGATGCCGAGCAGGCTGCTCCGGTCGGCGAACGCGCCGCCCACGAGCGGGCCGACGATGCTGGCGCTTCCGAACACGGCCATGAACCAGCCCTGGTAGCGGCCCCGTTCGCGCGGGGTGGTGATGTCGGCGACGATCGTCATCGCCAGTGACATCAGCCCGCCGCCGCCCAGCCCCTGCACGGCGCGGAAGGCGGCGAGTTCGTAGATCGAGGTGGCGCATCCGCACAGCAGCGAGCCCGCCGTGAACAGGGCGATCGCGGCGAGGTAGACGGGCCGGCGGCCGTGGAGGTCGGAGAGCTTGCCGTACAGCGGTGTCACGAGGGTCGCCGAGATGAGGTAGGCGGTGGTCACCCATGCCTGGGCCGTCAGCCCGTGCAGGTCGTCGGCGATGGTGCGCAGGGCGGAGGAGACCACCGTCTGGTCCAGCGCCCCCAGGAACATGCCGAGCACCAGTCCGGACATGACGGTGGTGATCTGCCGGTGGCCGAGCCGTGCGGGCACGTCCCCGGCGGCACCCTGCTGCCGGGTGTCGGAGGAGGTCACAAGTCGTCCCTGTGGGTCTGGTCGTCCTGGGGGAGTGGGGAGGTGCGGGGAGCCGTCCCCGGCTTCCGGCAACGGCTCCGTGCGCCGTGGTGGTGCGGGCTACCCGGCGATCCCCTCCAGGTCACCGACCGCCCGCTCGACGTCCGGCAGCGTGAGCATCGCCAACTGGGCCGCCCGGGCCCGCGCCCGCGGCGCCGGGTCGGCGAGCAGCTTGCGGCACACGTCGGCGATGCCCGCCGCGCTGCGGTCGGCGATGTGGCGGCCGAAGCCCAGTTCCTCCACGCGCTCGGCGTTGGCGTGCTGGTCCCCGAAGTGCGGCAGGACCGCCAGCGGTGTGCCCGTGCGCATGGCCTCGCGGATGCTGTTGAACCCGCCGTGGGTGACGAACAGGTCGACCGACTCCAGCAGCAGCGGCTGCGGCACGTGCTCGGTGACGTGGACGTGCCCGGGCAGTCCGTCGGTGTCCAGGGGCAGCCCGGACGTCGACACGACCACCGTGCAGTCGTTCAGTCCGGCCGCGGCCCCCAGGATCGCGCGCAGGCTCTCGGCGGTGTCCGGCAGCCGGACCGGCAGCGGCTCGGCCGACTCCGCCATGTGCTCGCGCAGCGAGGGCAGGGCCGTACCGATCGCGGCGTACACCAGCGGCCGGTCCGTGGGCAGCCCGGCCGCCCACGGGGGCAGCACCGCGCGGCGCTCGACGTCGACCGTCTGCCGGTAGGACCAGGCCCGGGACGCGTTGCGGGCGAAGGAGAAGGCGGCCGGTACGTAGTCGACGCGGCCGTGCGGTACGACGGACAGCGGGTCCTCCCGCACCGGAAGTCCCAGTTCCTCGCGCCATGCGTTGAGCGGCGGCAGGATCTCGGCGGGGTCCATGATGTTGCTGAACCCGGAGGGCGTCGGGAGCTGCGGTACCCCCAGCAGCTCGGCGATGAGCACCGAGCTCATGTCCATGCCGTCCCGCAGGATCAGATCGGGGCGGAACTCCCGGGCGAGGGGCAGCAGGATGTCCAGCTGCGGCTTGACGGCGGCCCCGGCCACACCCCGCAACAGTAACCGGGTCAGCTCGGGGGTCGGCTCGGTCATGTCGGGGGGCTCGGGGAGTGCGGCGAGGTACGGACCGGCCGCGACGAAGGGGTCGAACCGCTTGAGCGCGGCGTTCACGTCGACGTCGTCGTCACGGAAGACCGGGGCGAGGGTGTCGACGGTGACCACCAGCACCTGGTGCCCGGCCTCGGCCAGGGCGCGCAGCAGGGGCAGCTGGGCGCGCCCGTGGGAGGGACTGCCGAGCGTGGTGCACAGAACCCGCATGGGGTGAGCCTTTCCGTTGAGAACTCTCGTTGTGGGTCGAGCACTTGCTTCAGGGGCGGGCCGGCCAGCCGCGTGCGAATCGGACGGACTCCGGCCGGACCGCAGCGCTTCACGCCACCCGCGCCGGTTCCGCAGGGCGCCCGATGCCCCGCCGGCCCAGCCCGGCCCGCGCGAGCAGGTCCGCGTCCAGCAGGTTGCGGAAGTCGTGCACCTCGTGGCCGGACATCCGCGCGGCGATCGCCGCCCAGTCCAGGTCCCGCAGCTCCGGCCACTCGGTGAGGACCAGGCAGGCCGCGGCCCCCTCGGCGGCCCGCACCGGGTCGGCGACGAGCTCGACCAGGTCGCTCAGGTCGGGTCGCTCCTGCGACAACGCCGGGTCGTACGCAGTGAGTTCGGCTCCCCGCTCGCGCAGCAGCCGGGCGACGGCGAGCGCGGGGGAGTCCCGCAGGTCGGCGGTGCCGGCCTTGAAGGTCAGACCGTACAGGGCGAGCCGTACGCCGTGCAGGGAGCCGCCCTCGCCGCGCCCGCACGAGGCGGCCACCCGCTCCACGAGCCTGCGCTGGTGCGCGACGTTGGTCTCGATGGTGGCGTTCAGCAGCGGGAAGTCGACGCCGGACCGCTCGCACACGGTCAGCAGGGCGTGGGTGTCCTTGGGCAGGCAGGAGCCGCCCCAGCCCGGCCCGGGCCGCAGGAACGCCGAGCCGATGCGCGGATCGCGCCCGATGCCCTCGGTGACGTCGGCGATGTCGGCGCCGAAGCGCTCGCAGAGGGTGGCGAGGTTGTTGGCGAACGACAGCTTCATCGCCAGGAAGAAGTTCGCCGCGTACTTGGTCAGTTCCGCGCTGGCGGGGTCGGTGAGGACCAGAGGCGCGTCGAGTGCGGCGTAGAGGTCGGCCACGCGCCGGGCGGCGGCCCGGTCGGCGGAGCCGATCACGATGCGGTCGGGATGCAGGAAGTCGTGGACGGCGCGGCCCTCGCGCAGGAACTCCGGGTTGCTCACCACGGTCACGTCCGCCCGGCCGAGCAGCGCGGCGACGCGCTCGCAGGTGCCGACCGGCACCGTCGACTTGTTGACGACGACACAGCCGGACCGCAGCACGTCCCGGATCTCCCCGGCGACGGCCTCGACGGCGGCGAGGTCGGCCGCACCGCCCGCTCCCATGGGTGTGGGCAGGCACAGGAACACCACTTCGGCCTCGGCGACGGCGGCCGCGGTGTCGCCGGTGAACTCCAGCCGGGCCGCCTCCAGGGCGTCCCGCACCGTCTCCGGCAGATCGGGCTCCAGGATGTCGACCCGGGCCGCGCGCAGCCGTTCGACCTTGCGGAGGTCGGCGTCGGCGCACACCACCGTGTGTCCCAGGGAGGCCAGGCAGGCACCGGTGGTCAGTCCGACGTAACCGGTTCCGATCACGGCGACTTGTCGAGCAGGCACAGAAGATCACCCTTTCCGGTCGGTGGGGCCCGCGCGCGGCGGCTTCGGTGCACGTGTCGGGGACGCGTGCCGTCGCACCGTGCGGGCGACCCGGAACGGGCCGGGCACCCTCGTACGGCCCGGCGGAACGAGATCCGAAGTCATCGGTCGTTGACCTGTCTCAGGTATGGCACGCGGTGCGAACACAAGTCAACGATTGGTGACAACGGTCGGTGACTTTGAGACAGCCGCTTCACACTGGACCATGGGGCGGGCAGCGGGAGGTCCGCGGGCGACGGAGGTGCGGTGACGTGACGGGAGTACACGACGGTGAGGCGGCGAAGGCGGAGGTCTGCCGACCGGCCCACAGGCGCTCGGCCTCGGCCACGCGCACCGCGCTCAGGTCCGCCGCCGCGTTCCGCTTCGGCAAGTACGGCTACGAGGGCACCAGTGTGCGCGACATCGCGGGTGACGTGGGGGTGGACGCCGCCCTCGTCTACCGCTACTTCGGCTCGAAGGAAGCGCTGTTCAACGACGTGGTGGGCACCGGGAAGATATTCGAACCCCTGCTGGAGGAGCCGGTCGAGACGATCCCCGACTGGTTCTGCGCACTGCTGTCGGGCACGCCGAAGGAGGGCGATTTCCCGCACCCGGTGCTGTCGGTGCTGCGGTCCTCCGGCCGGGACGAGGCGCTGGCCCGGCTGCGGGCCGACTTCACGGAGGTGTTCACCGAGCGCCTCGCCTCCCGCATCGGCGGCCCCGACGCCGGCCTGCGCGCGGAACTCCTCGCCGCCTGGATGCTCGGCACCAGCCTGATGCGCACCGAGATACGGCCCCCCGCCCTGATCGCGGCGTCGGACGCCACCCTGGAGCGGTACCTGCGGGCGGGCATCGACCTCCTCCTCGACCCGGCACCCCGGGAGGACCCGGGGTCGGCTGGATCCGGGGACGGGGAGCACGTCTGAGGGAGCCGTGGCTCCGCGGCCGCCGTGTTCGCCGGGACGCGCGGTCGACGGCGAGGGCGTCGGGGCTCAGCTCTCCGACGCCGGACGCGGCCCGCGGCGGAGCGGCCCGCGCGCGACCGGCCGGGCGACGGCTGCCCCCGCCGACTGGCCGTCGTCCGCGAGCGGCGCGCGATCCGAGCGATGCGCTCAGCGGCGGATGAGGCCGAGGTCGGTGGCGGTGGCGACGGCGGCGGTGCGGGAGTCGACGTCCAGCTTGGTGTAGATGCGGGCCAGGTGGGACTTGACCGTCCCCTCGGTCAGGTGGAGGCGGCCGGCGACGGCCTGGTTGGAGAGGCCGTCGGCGACCAGGGTGAGGACCTCGGTCTCGCGCCGGGTCAGGGCGGTGCCGGGGGCGCGGAGCCGGTTCATCAGCCGGTCGGCGACCGTGGGCGCCAGCGTGGTGCGTCCGGTGGCCGCGCTCCGTACGGCGGCGGCCAGGTCCTCGGGCGGGGCGTCCTTGAGGAGGTAGCCGGTGGCGCCGGCCTCGATGGCGGGCAGGGTGTCGGAGTCGGAGTCGTAGGTGGTGACGATCAGCACCCGGGGGGCTCCCGGCCGGGCGGTGATCCGGGCGGTGGCCTCGGCCCCGCCCATGCCTTTGCCGAACCGGAGATCCATCAGCACCACGTCGATGTCGCCCTCGGCGGCGCGGGCGACGGCGTCCTCGGCGGTGGCGGCCTCGGCCATGACGACCAGGCCGGGTTCGGTCTCCAGTACGGCGCGCAGCCCGGCCCGTACGACGGGGTGGTCGTCGGCCAGGAGCAGGCGGATGGGGGTGTCGGTCACGGGCGGGCCTCGGGCTGGGTCTCGGTCGGTGGGGTCAGGGGCAGCCGGGCGGCCAGCGTGGTTCCGTGGCCGGGGGCGGATCCGATGGTGAGGGTGCCTCCGAGGGCCTCGGCGCGGGCGCGCATGGCGGCCAGCCCGAAGCCGCCGGCCTCGGGGTCGGGGGCGGGCAGACGGGCGGGGTCGAAGCCGTGTCCGTCGTCGACGACGGCGAGGACGACATGGTCGCCGAGGTGGCTGAGGGTGACCTCGGCGGTGGTGGCCTCGGCGTGGCGGACGGTGTTGGCAAGGGCGGACTGGGCGATGCGCAGCAGGGCGACCTCGTGCGCGGTGGCGAGCGGGGCGGGACGGCCGGTGAGGCGGAAGCGCGCGGTGAGCCGGTGCCGGGCGGACGTGGTGGCGCACAGCCGTTCCAGGGCGTCCGCCAGGGTGGTGCCTTCCAGCGTGGGCGGGGTGAGGGCGGCGACGAAGCGGCGGGCCTCGGCCAGGTTGTCCACGGCGGCCTGACGTGCCTGGTCGACGTAGCGGGCCGCGTTCCGCGGTGTGTGGGGCAGAGCTCGCTCCGCGGCGCGCAGCAGCAGCTGGATGCTGGAGAGTCCCTGGGCGAGGGTGTCGTGGATCTCGCGGGCCAGGCGGTCGCGTTCGGCCAGCACGCCGGCGGTGTGCTGGGCGGCGGCCAGGTCGGCGCGGGTGGCTGTGAGTTCCTCGATCAGCCTGCGGCGGTGTTCGCTCTCCCGGTACAGGGCCTGGTACCCCCGCACCACGGCGACCGCCACCGCGGCGCCGAGCGCGGGGCCGATGGCCATGGCGGGGCTGAAGGAGTGCTGGTGGGCGGCGAAACCCGCGACGGCAGCGGCGGCGGTGGCGGCCACGGCCGCCGGTCCGGCGCGGCGGGGCAGCAGGTGCAGCTGGAGGAAGTACAGCGGGAAGGCCACCCACACGGCGTCGGGGGTCAGGGCGAGCAGCACCAGCCAGCAGGCGCCCACGGCGGCCAGCCACAGCGCGGCGGCTCGCCGGGAGCCGCGTACGCCCGGCAGCGTGGGCCCGACCGCGTACACCAGGCCGCACGCTGCCGACACGGCGACGATCACTCCGGCGTGGGGCCGGCCGTCGGTCACGACCCGGCCGGCGGCCAGCGCGAGCAGGCCGATGACCAGCAGGTGCAGGCACCAGGCCAGGGCCCGGGTGGTCGGGGTCGGGGCGGGGGCAGCGGTGTTCACAGTGCGTCCCAGGTTACGGAGGCCGGCTCCCCAGGACCTCTATCGAAAGGTGGAACCCGTGTGCCTTCTTTCGGCCCGCCCAGTGCAGTCCTGTGCCGGAAGCGCGCGGGGGGCCGTGGCCGCCACGGTGGAGTCCTATCGCTTCCACCACGGGAAAGGACGGGCCGGGACCGTGTTCGTCGCCTGCAGAGACCTGAAGTTCGCCAAGGGGCGCTTCGCCCTGATGGGGACCGTCATCGTGCTGATCACCCTGCTGGTCGGGCTGCTGTCCGGGCTGACGGCCGGACTGGGTCGGCAGAACACCTCCGCGATCACGGGACTGCCCGCCGACAGGATCGCCTTCCAGGCCCCCGGCGACGGACAGGACCTGTCGTACTCCGACTCCGTCGTCACCGAGCAGCAGTGGCGGCAGTGGTCGGGGGCACCCGGCGTCGAGAGCGCCGAACCGCTGGGAATCACCACCACCAAGGCCGGCGCAGGAGACAGGAGCACCGCCGTCTCGGCCTTCGGCGTCGAGCCCGGCTCCCGCCTCGCCCCGCACAGCGACGAGATCGATGACGGCACGGTGGTGCTGTCCGCCGCGGCCGCCGACGACCTCGGCGTGAAGGACGGCGACACCCTCACGCTGGCGGGCCGGCCGCTCACGGTGGCCGCCGTCCAGGGCGATGCCTACTTCAGTCACACCCCGGTCGTCTGGACCAGCCTGGACGTCTGGCGGGAGACCGCACCGCCCACCGGCGGCGCGAAGGGCCCGAGGGCCACCGTGATCGCCCTGGACACCACCTCCGCGGCCGATACGGCGGCCACCGACCGCCAGGCCGGCACCAGGACGGTCTCCACCGAGGACTCGCTGTCCGCGATCGGCTCCTACACCTCCGAGAACGGCTCCCTGCAACTGATGCGCGGCTTCCTGTTCGCCATCTCCGCCCTCGTCATCGGGGCCTTCTTCACCGTCTGGACGCTTCAGCGCAGCGGCGACGTCGCCGTCCTCAAGGCGCTGGGTGCCTCCACCGCCGGCCTCCTCAAGGACGCCCTCGGCCAGGCCGTCGTCCTGCTCGCCGGCGGGACCCTGCTCGGCACCGGCATCGCCGCCGCCCTCGGCACACTCGTGGCCGGCTCCGCCGTGCCGTTCCTCCTCACCCCCGCCACGGTCCTGGTCCCGGCCGCCGTGACGATCCTCCTCGGCGCCCTCGGAGCCGCCCTGTCCATCCGCCGCATCACCTCCGTCGATCCGCTGACCGCCCTGGGGAGCGCCCGATGAGCCTGAACCTGACCGACATCACCCTCACCTACCCCGACGGCGACACCCGCCTGACCGCCCTCGACCACATCACCCTCGACGTGCCCCGGGGCAGTCTGACCGCCGTGGCGGGCCCCTCCGGCTCCGGCAAGTCCAGCCTCCTCGCCGTCGCCGCCACCTTGATCAGCCCCGACTCCGGCACCGTCACCGTCGACGGCACCTCCACCGCGGGCCTGAGCCGCGGCGAACTCACCGAACTGCGCCGCCACAAGATCGGCATCGTCTTCCAGCAGCCCAATCTGCTGCCCTCGCTCACGGCCGCGGAACAACTCCAGGTCATGGCCCACATCGACGGCCGCAGACCCCGCACCGCCCACAGCCGGGCGATGGAACTCCTCGACGCCGTCGGCCTCGCCGCCCAGGCCGGCCGCCGCCCCCACCAGCTCTCCGGCGGCCAGCGCCAGCGCGTCAACATCGCCCGCGCCCTGATGAACGACCCCACCGTCCTCCTGGTCGACGAGCCCACCAGCGCACTCGACCACGAACGCGGCGCCGCCGTCATCGGCCTGATCACCCGTCTCACCCACCAGCAGGCCACCGCCACCGTCCTGGTCACCCACGACCGCACGCACCTCACCGCCGTCGACCAGCTCGCCGAAGTCCGCGACGGACGCCTGCACCTCCCGGCCGCACCCCGCTAGTCGCAGCGCCGCCGGGGGAGTCGGTCACGGGCCCCGACGACGCGTCACCGGCGCGCGGGGGCCGCTCCGAGGGGCACGCGTGAAGGGGCCCGGTCGTCCGCGACTTCCGGCACTGCAACGGTGGACAGCCCCCTTCCCGCGGGACGCACCGCCGTGGTCGCCCCGCCACTCCGGGGCCGCGGCCACGCACCTGATCAGCGGGGCGGACTGCGGCGCGCCGCCTCCTGGGCGGACGCAGTGGTACGGACCGCGGCACCGGTCCGCGGTCCGTACGCTGACGTGCGGGGCCGTGGGGAAGGTCAGCCCGCCTTGGCCGCCGTGCCGACCCGCGCGAGAGCCGCGGCGAGGCCGTTGGCCCACAGCTGGTTGACCCGGGCCCGCTCGGTGCTGTTCGGGTAGCGGTTGGTGCAGCTCGTGCCGGGTCCGCCGCCCGACATCAGCTCGCTGCAGGGGCCGCTGTAGTGGTCGGGCAGCCCCAGCACGTGGCCGGTCTCATGGGCGGTGACACGGATGGAGTCGTACTGCTGGTTCTGCGCGTAGTCCAGGAAGATGTAGCCGCGGCCGTGGCCGTTGGTGGAGGCGTAGGAACCGCGCGAGTCGTTGCCCTCGTAGTACGCGAAGTCACCACTGCCCGTGGTCGCCTGGAGCTTGACGTTCGACACCGAGCTGTTCCATATGGAGGCGGCGCTCGATATCTGGGAGCGGAAGCTCGGCGCCTGGTTCGCGTTGTAGTAGACGGTCACCACTTTCAGGGAGGGCTGGGCGGCCTGCCTCTTGGCGACCGACTTGAGCACGGCGTCGAAGAACGCCTTGTTGCCGGTGTTCCCGGCCACGCCCACGTAGCCGGCGGTGGCGGCCTTGGCGGGGGCTTCCGCGGTGTTCGTCGCGCTCGCCGGGCCGGCGGTGCCCAGCGCGGCGGAGGCCAGACCGAGGCCCAGCGCCAGGGCCACGAGTCTCCTGGGGTTCTTCGACTCGGTGCGGGTACGGAACGACGCCATGGGGGGGCTCCTTCTCGTCCTGTGGGGTTGAACGATCGGTTGCCAGTGAGTCTCGGGCAGACCAACGGGACGGGGGATGATGGCAGTTGGGGATAGCCTGGAGTTATCGGTGGCCGACTCGTCCGGTTTCGTTGGACCTTGAACATCTGGTGTGCTGCCCGGCTCCGCCCTACGCTCCTCCCATGGAGCTAGAGGTGAGGCATCTGCGCGTGCTCTGCGCCATCGCCGACACCGGCAGCTTGCACAAGGCGGCACGGGAACTCGGCCTGGCGCAGCCCTCTTTGAGTACCCAGTTACGGCGCATAGAGCGCGCTCTGGGTGCCCAGCTCTTCGTGCGCGTGCGGACCGGCTGCCACCCCACCCCGCTCGGGCTGGCCGTGCTGAGCCGGGCCCGGCCGCTGGTCGCGGAGTTCGCGGCGATCGTCACCGAGACCAGGGCGGCGGCGGCCCGTGCCGCCGGCGGGTACCAGCTGCGCATAGGAGCCACGGCGAGCCGGGCCATCCCCGGCTGGCTGCGCCTGCTGCGGGCACGAGGCCCGGAATGCGAGCCGGCCCTGCAGATGAACGTGTCCGCCAACGCCCTGCTGGGCATGGTCGCCGCCGGCCGGCTCGACATGGCCTTCGTGCACGAGGTCGAGGGCAGTCCGCTGCGCGTCCCGCCCGGCCTGTGCCTGCGCGTGCTCCTCGAACGGGAACCGCAGTTCGTCACGCTCGCCCCGGACCACCCCGCCGCGTCGCAGCCGGAGGTGAGCCTGGCCGATCTGGCCGGCGACCGCTGGATGGTCGACTCGACGGTCGACGGCGAGTGGGACGGCCTGTCGAGGGTGCTGCGCGCTGCGGGCCTGCACTCCGAGATGCTCCACGGCGACTACCTCACCGCGTACTCACTCGCCGCCACCGGCGAAGTGGTCACGGTCAGCCAGCCGACCGCCCATCCCCGCCCCGACCTCGCGATCCGCCCGCTGAAGGGCGACCCGCTGGGCGTACGGCTGCTGCTGGCGGCCCGCACCGAGGACGAACTGGACGAGGTCTTCCCGGAGTTGGAGGAGGCCTACTGGGCCGTCGCCCACGAGGCGCCGGCCTACCGGGAGTGGCTGGAACGCGCGCCCCTGCCCCCCCCCCCCCCGCACCGAAGGGCGAGGGCGGCACCGCCGCGCAGCTTGCCCGCTCCACCAGCTAGTGCTGTGACCGGATAGGTTCGCCGGGTTGGAGGTCGGAGTGGTTGGGTAGGCAGCGACGTCCGTCACGAAAGCCCGGAACGCCAGGTCACCGTGCATCGATGGATCGTTACGGACCGGCGTGTTTCATCCTTGGGTGGGATCGGCCGGATCGGGCTGCCCGGTTGGGCCAGTCTCACCGGCGGTGTAGTTGATCCTGCCGTTGTCCCCGAGGTCGAGGACGGCATCATGGACGTCACCGCCGATGGTGACGATGCGCCCGGGCTGATGGGACCGGACCAGTACGTCGCGCAGCGCCCGGGCTGTGGGTGCGAGGTGCGGGACGATCGCGGCAATGAAGCTCACACTTACGAACGCCGCGGCCAGTTCCCCGACGAATCCGAAGGCGTAGAACACCGGCGGGACGGTGAACAGCAGGAAGGACAGCGAGAAGAAGGTGGGCATGTGTTCGCGGTCGTCCTTGATACGGGCGGCCGACCGCTCGCGCAGGTCGACGTCCCCCAGCGGGTTGTGCGGGATGACCTCCCAGCTGCCGGAGTCCCGGCCAGAGGCGAGCAGCCGGAAGGTCACGCGCTGCCCGCGCTCCAGGTGGCCGATGGCGAAGACCGCTTCCCGGCGGCTCTGTTCGAGGTCCGGGCGTCGCTGCACGCCCCACTCGGCCTCGTGGGTGGAGGTCGCGGCGGCATCGAGGACCTCGCTGCCGTCGGCGAACCGGAACCGCAATTGCTGCTGCTGGACAACGCGATTCCCGGTGTTCTCCACGGTGAACGCGACGGAGCTGAGGTCCTCGACGTACCTGCCGTCGTAGGTGAGTCCAAGCCGGGGCCGCACCTGGTCGTCGGCGGAGACGATGGCCGTCCGCGTCTCGGTGTCGTAGGAGAGCCGCTTGGTCGGCTCGCGGCGGGCCTTCACGTACTCGATCGCCATTGTGCCGAGCACGCCGACGAGCCCGCCCGCGAGGGCGATGATCAAGTCCCGCTGGAAATCGGTCAGTGCTGCCTCTGCGGCCCAGTTCACCGTCGCCCCCGTCGATCGCTGGGGAGTCACCTTAGCGGCGGAGGGCGCCGGTACACAGTCGGAATCCGCTGCCCGGGACGATCCCGTTGCGCACCCACACAGGTTCGGCCACCACGCCTCCAGCAGTCGCAACGGACGTCACTGCCCATCCGACCTCCAACCCGGCGCACCTATGCGGTCACAGCACTAGCACGGCAGGTGGACGAGGGCGAGGGTGCGCTTCGCTTCCGAAACGGTCCGCGAAAGCGCGCCCCGCAGCGCACCGGGCCCGTTCTCCGCCCGGTTCCCGGAGCCGGGGAGCGGTGAGGAGACGCCGGCGGGTCCTCGCCGGAGGACACGGAGGCATGCCCCGGCCGGCCGCCGGACTCGGACGCACCTCTTGATGCTCTTCTCCGCTGGGTGAAAAGCAACGGCCGACCACCACCAGCACCCCCTCGACCGCTGCCGATCTCGCGCGGGGCCCGGTTCCGCTGGACCTTGACACAGTGACAAGGTCTTCACTGTGCCCATGGAGGTGGTCCACATGACCAGGCCGAGTGAGGACACGGGCACGCAGATGACGCGGGCTCTTCAGGGGCTGGAGAACGACAACTCGTCGGTCCGGCTGCGGGCAGCGCTGGCGGTCGGCACGGCGCCGGACCCGGGGTTCGTCGGTAGGCTCGTCGCGCGGTGCGCGGTCGAACCCGACTTCTCCGTACGCGAGATGCTGACCTGGGCCCTCACGCGCCACACGGCGGCGATGACGGTCCCGCTGCTTGTCGGCGAAGTCCGGTCGGGGCGAGGGCAGGCACGGAGCCAGGCGTTGCACACGCTGTCCAAGATCGGGGACCGGAAGGCGTGGCCGGCGATCACACCGGCGCTGCTGTCCGACCCCGACGACGAAGTGGCCCGCACCGCCTGGCGGGCAGCGGTCGTGCTCGTGCCCGGGGGCCGGGAGCACGAGTTGGCCGGGGCCTTGGTGACGCAGCTCGGGCGCGGCGAACGCGAGACACGGCTGAGCCTCAGCCGGGCGCTGATCGCGCTCGGAGAGGTGATGCTGCCGGCACTGGGCGCCGCGGCGACGGATCCCGACCCCCGCGTGCGCGCCCACGCGATCGCCACGGAACGACTGTGGCGCGATCCGGATGCCGGATTCGAGTTCGCGATCGAGGAGGCGAAGCGCATAGTGGCCCTGGGCGGAGACGGCCGGGAGGGGCAGTAGGCAGTGTTGATCGGCGATGTGGCGAAACGGTCCGGGGTCAGCGCCCGCATGCTCAGGCACTACGAGTCGCTCGGCCTGGTGCGGCCGACGGGCCGTACCGGCTCCGGCTACCGGGAGTACTCGGGCGAGACCGTACGGCGCATCTTCCACATCGAGGTCCTGCGGACACTGGGGCTGTCGCTGCGGGACGTCGGGCGCGCGCTCGAAGACCCCGGCTTCACGCCCGCGGAACTCGTCGACGACCTCATCCGCCGGACACAGGACCGCATCGCGGCGGAGACGGAGTTGCTCGGGCGACTCCGTCGGATCGATGCCGCGGAACCCGCCGGCTGGGAGGACGTCCTCCAGACCGTCGCGCTGCTCCAGGCACTGGGGTCGAAGAGCGCCGGGACGCGGCAGCGGGCGGCGCTGTCCGCGGCCGAGGAAGGCCCCGTGCCGGTGGACGCCCTGGTCGAGGCCGCCCTGAGCGAGTCCGACCCGAACGTCGCCGGCGCCCTCCGCTGGGCCCTGGCGCGGTCGGGCGAGGACGCGCTGGCGCTGCTGGCGGAGGGCCTGCGCTCACCCGCGGCCGAGGTGCGCACACGTGCCGTCCAGTCCGTGGCCCGTATCCCCGACGACGAGGCGACCGCACTGCTGCGGGACACCCTCGCGGACCCCGACATCGGGGTCCGCGGGCACGCGGCTGTCGCGCTCGGGGCACGCGGTGTGGCCGACGCGGTCCCGACGCTCGTCGAGATGATCGTCGAGGGGAGGAACGACACCGACGCCGCCGACGCACTGGGCACGCTGGCGCGTGACCCGGCGCTGGCGGACCGGATCGCCACCGGACTCGTCGACCGCATCGCCGGCGGCACGAGCGGCCCGTCTGCCCGCCGACGGCTTACACAGGCGCTCGCGGACATCCCGGGCGGCACGACGACACGTGCCCTCGGGGAGCTGGCCCATGACGAGGACCGTGCCGTGGCCGTCACCGCGACCTACCTGCTCAGGCTGCGCAGCACGAGGACGGCAGCCCGCCCCGGCGAGCAGCGGTGACCACCGGGCGGGCCCCCCGGACACGTTCCGAGGCCGGGCGCCTCGCCCCGGAACGTGACTCGGTGTCCGGCTCAGACCGTGGTGCGGGTCACCGGTATCCACAGCTGCGCCTCGGACTGCGCCGGGTCGTCCCGGGACGGGCGGGTGCGCAGGATCTCCGGCCCCGGACGGTACTCGTACGGGTTGGACGGGATCCACTGGGCGGCCACGTCACCCCACATCCGCTGCAGCGCCTGCGGAAACGGCCCGGTGTTCTCGAACACGGCCCAGGTGCCGGCCGGGCAGTCCAGCACGTCGAGGTCCTCGGGCACCTCGGCGGCAGCGGTCACCACGGCGTGGTAGTAGTCGAGTTCACCGCCCTCCTCGAAGCCGTCCGACAGCCGCACGGTCGCCGACACCACGCCCTGCGGGTCCTGGTCCGAGAGGCCGGCGATCCGCAGCAGCGTTCCCTGCGGGATGCTCTTGACGTGCTCGGCGATGTGCGGGTTGACGCCCTCGTAGATCAGCGGGACGCGGGCCTTCCTGCCGACGACCCGGAATGCTTCCTTCTCCACGATGCGGTATCGCATGGTGTTGCTCCCTTCGACGGTGAGGCGGAAGGACAGCCGGGGCTGCGAGCTCAGGGCCGCACCGGTACGCCTGGCCTCGCCCGGACCCACGCCGTGCATGGCGCGGAACGCCCGTGCGAAGGCCTCCCCCGAGGTGTAGCCGTAGCGGACCGCGATCTCCAGCAAGGTCGGTTCCCCGGCCAGCACTTCGGCCCCCGCGACGGTGAGCCGCCGGCGCCGGACGTACTCCGACAGCGCCATCCCCGCCAGCGACGAGAACAGCCGCCGGAAGTGGTACTCCGACGTGACCGTGATCCGGGCCAGCGCGGACACCTCGATCTGCTGGTCGAGATGGTCCTCGATGTGCTCCATGGCCTGGTTCAGCCGATCCAGCAACCCCGGCCTCCTTCCCTTTCGGTCACCGACGTTAGGAGGGACCAAGCCTGCCGCACCCGACATCCTGTGCCCGCTCCGGTCGGGTCAACCGCATCGTGCTGCTCCGATAACATGATCCAAGTCATGACGAGTGCCCGAAGATCAACTAATTCGGATAACAACTAACAAATCGGCCAGAGAATTGATACCTATAACTACGCGGGTGTTTTCGCGCAAAAACGGAGAAAGTGCCTTCGCCGCGTGGCGTGAACCACGGGTGGTGCTGTGGACCGTGGCGGGTGTGACGGCGCTGGGATTCCTTGTCGCGCTGGAGATCGCCGCGCGTCGTTACGGTATGCCCGGACCGATGACCAACCAGGCCAAGGAGGTGTTCCTGCCGCCGAAATCGGGCCCCCTGCTGTATGCGGGTATGGCGCTGATGATGGTGGTGCTCACCTGGCGCGAGCGTCTCATCGCCGCCGCGGCCGCCGTCGGGATCGACCTGGTCTTCCTGCTGGTGCGCTGGGTGGCGGACGTGAAAATCCCGTACGGCCACGGCCACCCCTTCGGCAACGGAGCGCTGTGGGTCCTGCTGGCGTACGCGGTCATCGCCGTGACCCGCCGCACGGGTGCGGAGCGTGTCCTGCTGCTCAAGGGTGTCGGGCTGGGCCTGCTGCTGGTGGCCGGCCGCAAGACCGGCGACACCTGGCTGCTGATCACCTCCAAGACCCGCCCGCTGGTCCTGGACCAGTACGTGGCGACCGCCGACCACGCCCTGGGCAACCCCTCCTGGCTGGCGGGCCGGCTCGTCAGAGCCACCGGCACGGTCGGCGCGCACGTCCTGGACTACGTCTACATCCAGCTCGCGGTCGCCGCGGTCGTCGTAGCCCTCTACCAGCTGCGCAACGTCGCGACCGAGCGCCGCTTCCCCCGCCACCATCTGGTCCGCACGTTCCTGGTCATCGGGCTCCTCGGCCCGGGCATCTACATGATCTTCCCCGTGGTGGGCCCGATCTTCGCCTACGGCGGCGACGGAGGGCACTGGGCCGTCGCCCACGTGTGGCCGGACATACCGGCCCCGATGCACACCCCGCATCCCATGCCGTTCGACCAGATCACGCCACGCAACTGCATGCCGAGCCTGCACACGGCCTGGGCGACCGCGATCTTCCTGCATTCCCGCAGCGGCCCGCGCATTCTGCGGTTCGCGGGTACGTTCTGGCTCATCGCCACCCTGGGCGCGACCCTGGGATTCGGTTATCACTACGGCGCGGACATTCTCGCCGGAGTCGTCTTCACCCTCACGATCGAAACGGCGCTGCGCTCACTGGCACGCGGCTGGGACCGCGCCGGAATCCAACTCGTCGCCCACGGCGCGACGGTGTTCACCGCGCTCCTGCTGTCCTACCGCTACCTGCCGGTGCCCATGGCCCGGCACCCGTGGCTGTTCGGCCCCCTGCTCGTCCTGGCGACAGCCTCGGTGATCCACGGCTACCTGCGCACCACGCGGCTCTGGCTGCCCGCCCCGGTCCCCGTGGCGCAGCCGGAACCCCAGCCCGAACCCGTCTGATCCACGGCCGGCCGGAGCGCTCCGGAGGAGCGGAGGCGGGGCACCGCCCCGGCGTCCGGTCAGGGGGTGGCGAGGAACTCCAGGGTGTCGATCACCCGGTTGGAGAAGCCCCACTCGTTGTCGTACCAGGCGACCACCTTGACGTGGCGGCCGTCGACGCGGGTCAGGGCCGAGTCGAAGATGGAAGAGGCGGGATTGCCCGTGATGTCCGACGACACGAGCGGGTCCTCCGAGTACTCCAGGATGCCGGCGAGCGCCCCCTGTGCCGCGGTGCGGTACGCCGCCAGCACGTCGTCACGCGTCACGTCCCGGGCGACCGTCGTGTTGAGTTCGACGATCGAGCCCACGGGCACCGGTACGCGGATCGAGTCGCCCGACAGCTTGCCGTCGAGGTTCGGCAGCACCAGGCCGATCGCCTTGGCGGCGCCGGTGGTGGTCGGCACGATGTTGACGCCGGCCGCCCGGGCGCGCCGCGCGTCGCGGTGCGGACCGTCCTGGAGGTTCTGCTCCTGCGTGTAGGCGTGCACCGTCGTCATGAACCCGTGCTCGATACCGGCGAGGTCGTCGAGCACCTTGGCCAGCGGGGCGAGCGCGTTGGTCGTGCAGGAGGCGTTCGAGACGATCGTGTGCACGTCCGGGTCGTAGGCACCGTTGTTGACACCGAACGCGAGCGTGACGTCGGCGCCGTCCGACGGCGCGCTGACGAGAACCTTCTTCGCGCCCGCGTCGAGGTGCGCCCGGGCGGCCTTGGCCGAGGTGAAGCGGCCGGTGGCTTCCAGCACGATGTCGACGCCGAGTTCGGCCCACGGCAGCTGCGCCGGTTCGCGCTCGGCCAGCACGGTGATCCGACGGCCGTCGACGACGAGGGCGTCCCCGTCGACGGTCACCGGCCGCCCCAGCCGGCCGGCCGTGCTGTCGTAGGCGAGCAGCCGGGCGAGGGTGGCGGGCTCGGTCAGGTCGTTGACGGCGACGATGTCGAGGGCGCTGTCGCGCTCCAGCAGCGCGCGCAGCACGTTGCGTCCGATGCGGCCGAACCCGTTGATGGCGATGCGAGTCATGAGTGGTGTCCCTTCCCTTCGCCACCAAGGCTCGCCCGCCGGATGCGCCGCTGACAGTGGCGGCATCGCCACGGTTCGAAAGGATCCCGCCATGCGGCGCCGGGCGGGTCACTCGCCCCGGGTGAAGGTGCGCCGGTACTCGCTCGGTGTGGTGCCGAGGATGCGCTGGAAGTGCAGGCGCAGGTTCGCGCCGGTGCCGAGCCCCACGTCGGCGGCGATCTGTTCGACGCTGCGCTCCGAACGTTCCAGCAGTTCGCGGGCCAGGTCGATCCGGGCGCGCATCACCCACTGCATCGGCGTGTAGCCGGTCTCCTCCACGAAGCGCCGGGAGAACGTGCGCGGCGACACGCCCGCCTGCCGCGCCAGTACGTCGAGGGTGAGGGGCTCGCCGAGCCGGTGCAGCGCCCACTCACGGGTGGCGGCGAACCGCTCGCCGAGCGGCTCGGGGACGCTGCGCGGCACGTACTGGGCCTGGCCGCCGCTGCGGTAGGGCGCCGCGACCAGACGCCGGGCCGCATGGTTGGACGCCGCCACCCCCAGGTCCCGGCGCAGGATGTGCAGGCACAGGTCGATGCCGGAAGCGGCGCCCGCCGAGGTGAGCAGGCTGCCCTCGTCGACGAACAGCACGTTCTCGTCGACCTTGACGAGCGGGTGCCTGGCCATGAGTGCCCGCGTGTAGTGCCAGTGCGTCGTGGCGCGCCTGCCGTCGAGCAGGCCCGTGGCCGCGAGCGCGAAGGCACCCGTGGAGATGGCGGCGAGCCGCGCGCCCCGCTCGTGGGCGGCGACCAGTGCCTCGACGACGGCCTGCGGCGGGTCGTCGCGGTCCGGGAACCGGTAGCCGGGGACGAAGACGATGTCGGCCCAGGCAAGGGCCTCCAGGCCGTGGGCGACGTGGTACGCGAGGCCGTCGCCGCCGGTCACGAGACCGGGAGTCGCCCCGCACACCCGCACCTCGTACGGCATGCTCGCGCGGGTCGTGAAGACCTGCGCGGGAATGCCGACATCGAGCGGCTTCGCGCCTTCGAGCACGAGAACGGCGACGCGATGCGGGCGGGAGGCTGGCACGGGAAGAGGTTACGCGGGGCGTGACGTCGATGCGCTCACTGATCGTCCGCGGAGTCGGTGATGACGGGCTCGGGGCCGGCGGGCAGCAGTGCGAGCACCAGCGCCACAGCCTCTTCCGCGGTGCCGGCTTCGCCGACCACGGTGGAGGTCCCGCGTCCGCGCACCTTGAACCGTCCGTCGGGCAGCGGCTCGATCGATCCGCCGTGCACGGTCCAGGGGTAGCTGGTGGAGCTGCTGAAGAGCAGGGCGAAGTGGCTGGTGAACGGGTACAGCCGCCGCAGCCGTGGTTGAACGGCCGCGGCCGCCAGCAGCGGAACGATGTCCGGGAACGGTCTCCCGGGCGAGCGGATCCGGTGCACCGCGTGCTTCCACTCCCAGGTCAGTCGCAAGGCCTGCCAATGGGCCTCGACGACATCGGCCGGCCCGCGACCCCGTGCCGCGGCCATGTCCGGCAGCACCGGTTTCGGAGGCAGGGGCACCTGCTGATCACCGGTCCCGTCCTTCGCGTCCACGGTCACAGTGTCGCAGTCGTCGCCTGCGGCGATCCGGTCCTGCGCCCGATGCCCGAGCAGCCGCGGGTGGTGCTGCTCGGGCCGCTGGTGAACATGGGAGGTTCCTGGCCGGACCATTTCGACCTGCTCACCGGTCTGCCCGGCCGGGGGGACACCGTCGTCGGCAACGACGTCTGGTTCGGACACGGTACGACCGTCATGCCCGGCGTGCGGATCGGCCACGGCGCGGTGGTCACCGGCCCGTGGAGCACATCACCGAGCACGTCCGCTCGATCGTGTCGGGCAGCATCGCCGATCTGGAGGCCGCGGCTCCGCACTCCGCGCAGGAACGAGTGGCACGCCCTCCCGTCAGCGCAGGCCGAGGCAGAGCAGCCAGGTGCGAGAGCTCGGTCGGGTGGCGGAGAGTCGGGTGGCGGTGAGGAGTGCGGCCAGTGCGCCCGGCAGCCCGGTCAGCAGGTCCGCGTCCCAGCCGGCGGGCCACGGCGGGGCGAGATGGCCGGTCAGGTGCCGGGTGAGCCGGCTCTTGAGGGTGGCGGCGGCGGGCAGCCGGGCGTGCCGGTGGAAGGCGTCGGCGACGGCCAGTACGCCCGCGGCGCCGTGGCAGAGCCCTAGGCGGTCGCCGGGGGAGTCGCCGTAGAGGTGGAAGGTCTCGTCGTAGCGCTCGGCGAGTGTGGTGAAGGCGGCCGTGGCCCAGTCGGCGGTCGTGGTGTCCCCGAGCGCGTCGGCGGCGTCCCACAGTGCCCAGGCGATCCCGGGGGTGCCGTAGCACCAGGCCTGGCGCGGGTGGGCCGTGGGCGCGAGAGGGCTTCCCGGCCCGGCGGCGGCCCAGGTGCGGATGCCGCGCTCGTCGTCGTAGGCCTGGCGGATCAGCCGGCGGGTGGTCCGGCCGAGTGCCGCGGCGAGGCCGCCCGCGAGGCCGCCCACGGTCACGTGACAACGGCTCGGCGACCAGGGCGACTTCTGGGAGATACCGTCTCTCCCGCGACCCGAGCCGGCCCGCCCCGGCCGCCGACCTGGGGCGGGAGCCGTTCCCCGAGCCGTTTCCCCCACCCGGACAGTGATCCGGATCGCGGTGCATCAGACGCCGGCGCGGGGGAATCGTGGATAACGCGTCTGCCCTTGATCCCGTGAAAAAAACTCGCATTTTGTGTGCTTGTAGGGATGAAGTAAGGGCATTCGATGGCCAGGAGGTTGATAACAATGGTTCCCCTGCTTCTGGTTCTTCTGCTGGCTCTGATCCTCTTCGGCGCGGGCTTCGCCCTGAAGGCGCTCTGGTGGATCGCGGTGATCGTGCTGATCGTGTGGCTGCTGGGCTTCGTCGTCCGGTCCGCGGACGGTACGGGCCGTAAGGGTCGCTGGTATCGCTGGTAGATGCGCGCTCCTCGGTGTCAGGAGCACTGTTGATAGGGAAGGTTGACGTGGGGCCCGGCCGGACATGGCCGGGCCCCACGTCGTGCGTCAGGACGCATCCCGCTCGACTGGCCGGGATGGATCCGGCATATCGGACGCAGGGGTGGGTACGTGTGTCATGCACCGGCCCCGTGGAATCAGCAGTGGAAACCTGCACCTCCTATCTCCGCGGGGTCGGTGCACCATGTGCGGGGCATCCCGGGGTCAAGGCAGAGGCGGCGTGCGCCGCTGTTCGGGCACCTGGGGCGGGGCGTGGCAGGGGCGGGCGGCGGCGCCCTGGTCGCCCAACTCCTCGCAGACGGCGGCCTTGTGTCCGATCAGGTCCAGGTGCTGGTCGAGCCGGCCGATCCGGGCCGCGGTCGGTCCGTCCACGTCGTCCTGGCGCTAGATGTGCCGCCCGCCGGGTCCGCGGCGCACGGGGTCGAGGAGCAGCAGGATGCGCTATTGCACCACCGCCGCAGTGGGCGGTGACACCGAGTCGGAGGCACGGATAGGGGCTCCAAGCGGCTCACAGCGGCACTCAGGGCTTTGAGCTGTCAACCCTTGGCTACTCGGAGGCCGGAGTTCTTCGACCCCGCGTTCGCCGAGAACGCCGCCAAGCTCGACGCCGTCCAACAGCTCGTCGAACTCGTGGAAGGTATCGGCTGCGCACTCCCGCAGCTCGCCGCTGCCTTCACCGTGGCCCACCCCGCCGTCACTTGGGCGATCACCGGACCGCGGACCATGGGACCACTTGAGGACCCTCGCCGACCGCGCCGCCGCCTGAGGCACCGGCCCCGGGTTGTCGGCGTACGGCAGCGGGACGCTGCGGGCGGCGGGCGAGGGGACGGGGCGCGGCCGCGGAGCCAGGCCTGACAGGGGAGGGCCGGCCCGCTCCCGGCCGTGCGCACAAAGGGGGGCCGCTATACGGCTTTACGGCCCGAGGGCTCAGACCTGGCCGCGCCAGGCGCCGGTTTCGCTGCCGCCGCGGGCTTCGATGAACTCCTTGAACCGCTTCAGGTCACCCGTGGCCTGCCGCTTGACGAAGCCGAGCTTGTCGCCGACGCTCTCGGCCAGCCCCTCGGGCTCGTAGTCGAGCTGCAGCATGACCTTGGTCGTGTTGTCGTCGATGTAGTGGAAGGTGACGACGCCGGCCTGCTTGGACTCGCCGTCGACGGTGGTCCAGGCGACGCGCTCGTCGGGGATCTGCTCGGTGATCTTCGCGTCGAACTCCCGCTTGACGCCGCCGATCTTCGTCACCCAGTGGGTGAGGGTGTCGCTGCGCTGCTCGATGCGCTCGACGCCTTCCATGAACTGCGGGAAGTCCTCGAACTGGGTCCACTGGTTGTAGGCGGTGCTTACGGGGACGCCGACCTCTATGGATTCCTCTACCTGAGACACAACTGGTCCTTTCTGGACGCGACGTGACGTGCGTATGGCAGACCAGGTTCCTGCTGGGGCGACTTTTATGCCCCCGTCACTCGTGCCCGGGCCCGTCCCCGCCACCACCCGAGGCCGAATCCGCGAGGGGCTCCGGGGTCTGCGCCACGAGGCAGTGGGGCGACGCCCACGGGGCAGCCCCGCCCGCCCGACCCGCGGGTGACGATGTACTTTCACCCCGGTCGAGCAACTCACGCCCGAGGCTCTAGCACGCGCCACCTTCCGCTACCCGGACAGCTCCGCCGAGCCGTCTGCTTCGCTGTCGCAGGGTTTCCGGCCGAGCGTCGCCGAACTGCGGCACCGTACTGCTGCCGGCCCACCGGATCCTCGCCCGCGGCGGCTCAGCTGTGCATCCCTTGCAGCATCACGCCCAAGTAGCGGCGGCCGGACTCCAGACGCGTCTGCTGGTCGTCGGCGTGGACGTTGGCGGCGAAGGCGATCCCGCACATGAGCGGCAGCAGGTCGTCCCAGGTGACCCCACCGCCTACGGTGCCCGCCTCGCCGTCAGCGAGGCCGTCATCCCCGGCCTGTCCCCGTCCCCGCCGCTGATGTCGGACCCGGCCACCAACGAGATGCTGTGGCACTTCGCCTTCAACCGGCTGCCGGACATCAACGAACGCATGGTCGCCGGCCGCGAGGAGATCTACTTCGGACACACCTTCACGTCCAAGACCGCCACGCCGGGAGCGATCCCGCAGCACGCCGTCGACGTCTACGTCGCGCTGGCGCGACGAAGGGCCGCTGAGCGTCCCGGTCCTGGCCATAGGCGGCGAGCACAGCACCGGCACCATGCCCGAGGAAGTCATGCGCATGGCCACCGACGTCACCGGGCTGATCACCCCGGCCGTCGGTCACTTCCTGCCCGAGGAAGCACCACAGGCCCTGACGACGGCGCTGCCGGACTTCCTGCGCTGACCCGGCCGGGCGGCGGCCGACCTGCCGACACCGCCCCGGATCGCCGTTTGCCGGGGCAGTTGCCGTCGCGTGACCGTGTCAGGCGGTGGGGTCCCACAGGCCCTCGGCCGTGCCGCGGGTGAGGTGTTCGGCGTAGACGCCGGCCTTCCAGGCGATGAGGGAGCGGCATTCCTGAAGCGCCGTGATCCGTTCCTCGACGCGGGCGAGGTGGGCGTGGAGGAGGCGCAGGCGCTCGGTTTCGTTGCCCGGGCCCTGTCGTACGAGCTCGGCGAACTGTTCGAGGTCGGCCAGTGGCATGCCGGATTCGCGGAGCCTGATGCAGATCCGCAGCCATTCGACGTCGGCGGTGGTGTAGCGGCGCCGTCCGCCGGTGGTGCGCTCGATGGGTGCGATCAGCAGGTGCCGGCGTTCGTAGAAGCGCAGGGCGTGCACGCTCAGTCCGGTCTGCCGGGCCACCTCGCCGATGCTGAGCGGCTGCTGACGTGTAGGGGCGGTCGTCATGGCGCCCAGCCTACGAAAGCTTGATCTAGACCTCGCTCCAGTTCGTAGCGTCGTCGGCATGACGATCACTGAACAGCAGCCACTCGCTTCCCCCTTCTCCGCCGCCAGCACCGCCGCGGACGTCCTGGCCGGCCTCGACCTGGGCGGCATGACCGCCGTCGTGACCGGCGGTTACTCGGGGCTCGGCCTGGAAACCACCCGGGCCTTGACTGCCGCCGGGGCCCGGGTCGTCGTACCGGCCCGCCGCCCCGAGTCCGCCCGCTCCGCGCTCACCCAGGTGCCGGGCGCGCAGGTCGTCCCCATGGACCTGGCCGACTCCGGCAGCGTGCGCGCCGGCGCGGCACGGATCCGCGAGCTGGTGGACCGGCTCGACCTCCTCCTGGCCGTCGCGGGGGTCATGGCTACGCCGGAACGTCGTGTGGGACCGGGCTGGGAGGGCCAGTTCACCGCCAACCACCTGGGACACTTCCTCCTCACGTGTGAGCTCTACCCGCTCCTCGCAGCGGCCGGGGGCGCACGCGTCGTCGTCAACAGCTCCGCCGGGCACGCCCTGAGCGACATCCGCTGGCACGACCCGCACTTCCGTACCGGCTACGACAAGTGGCTGGCCTACGGCCAGGCCAAGACCGCCAACGCCCTCTTCGCCGTCCGGCTCGACGCACTCGGCCGCGACGACGGTGTCCGGGCATTCGCCCTCCACCCCGGCAGGATCATCACCGGCCTGCAGCGGGAGATGACCCTCCACGAGCAGATCGAGCGTGGCTGGGTGGACGAGGAGGGCCGGGTGGTCGGCGCCGGCTTCAAGACTCCCTCCCAGGGCGCCGCCACGGGTCTGTGGGCGGCCACGTCCCCCCTCCTGGACGGCCGGGGCGGGCTCTACCTGGAGGACTGCGAGGTCGCGCGCGTCTCGGAGCCGGGCCGGCCCATGGACGACGGAGGAGTACGCGCCTACGCCGTCGACCCCGGCGCGGCGGCCCGGCTCTGGGAACTGTCACTCACGGCAACCGGCGCCGCCCCCGTCCTCCGCTGACCCGCACCTGCTGTGCCCCGCAGGAGCCCGGAGCGGACCCGTCAGGCCCCGGCCCCGTGCCCCGGCGGCCGGTCGGGCCTGACGTCCACGGCGTCGAGCTTGGCGGCCACGGCGTCGAGGACCCATTCGAGGCCGGTCGCGAAGGAGGTCTCGGCGTCCACGTCCGTGCCGTCGTACACGGCCTTGCTCAGTGCCGGGAAGCGCCCCGTGGCCAGCATGCGCGTCACGTGCGGACCGGAGGCGCGCTGCCAGTCCCGCTTGGACAGGCCCGTGGCGCGCTCGGCACGCAGGTTCGCGATCTCACGCCTGATCGCGCCGATGAAGTAGGCGCTGACGGTCTCCACGGCGCGCATGACGGTGTCGACGTCGGCGAGACCGTCGAGGGAGGCCAGCGTGGCCTCGGTCACGGCGAGGCCGTTGGGGCCCAGGGCCGGGCGGCCGCCGAGCAGGTCGGCCAGCCATTCGTGCCGGAGAGCGGCCTGCCTGGTGCCCTGGGCGAGCATGCGCAACGCCTCACGCCAGTCACCGGGTTGTCCCTCGGGCAGGATCTCGGCCTGGACCTCGTCCACCATGAGGTCGAACAGCTCCTCCTTGGTGGAGATGAACCCGTACAACCGCATCGGGCCGGCGTCCAGCCGGGCGGCGACCTTGCGCAACGACACTGCTTTCAGGCCGCCTTCGTCGGCCAGCGCGATGGCGGCGGCGACGATCCGCTCCCGGTCGAGCGGTACGGGCCGAGTCGGCGGCTCCGGCCGGTCCCACACAGTCATGGCCACATCGTACTGTTGCCATACGTCGTAGCCCGCCAATACAGTGTATCGACATGAGACAGCGCATCGCAGTGGTCGGGAGCGGTCCCGCCGGCCTCACCTTCGCCCGTGTACTGCACCGCCACGACCACCCCGTCACCATCCTGGAGCGTGACCCGGCCCCGGACGCCCGCCCCCCGGGCGGCACGCTGGACCTGCACGAGGGGCTGGGCCGGCTGGCGTTGGACAAGGCGGGGCTGCTGGCGGACTTCCAGGCGCTGGCTCGTCCCGAGGGGCAGGCCATGCGCATCCTGGACACGGACGGGACCGTCCTGCGCGACTGGCGGCCCCGCCCGGATGACCGGGCCAATCCCGAGATCGACCGGGGGCAACTCCGCGACCTGCTGCTCGGGCCTCTCGACGTCCGGTGGGGGCAGAGCGTGACGCAGGTGGTGCCGGGGACCAGGGACGGCGTAGTGGTCCGGTTCGCGGACGGGCGAGAGGAGTCGTTCGACCTCGTGATCGGCGCGGACGGCGCCTGGTCCCGGGTCCGCCCGGCGGTCTCACCGGTGACGCCGCACTACACCGGCGTCACCGCCGTCGAGACCTCCCTCGACGACGTCGACACCCGCCACCCCGACCTCGCCCGTTTGGTCGGCGACGGCTCCGTGGCCGTATACGGAATGAACCGAGCTTTCGTCGCGCAGCGCAGCAGCGGCGGGCACGTGAAGGTGTACGCCCAGTTCCGCGCGCCGCTGGACTGGCACACGCACCTGGACCCGGCCGACGCCGAGGCCGTGCGGTCGAGTCTGCTGGATCTGTTCCACGGCTGGACCGCCCCCGTCCTCGACCTCCTCCACCACGGCACCGCGTTCGTCCACCGCCCCCTCTACGTCCTGCCCGTGTCCCACACCTGGCCCCACGTCCAGGGGGTGACGCTCCTGGGCGACGCCGCCCATCTGATGCCGCCGCTGGGGGCGGGCGCGAACCTCGCGATGCTGGAAGGCGCCGAACTCGCCGAGACCATCGCCGCCGGCCCCGGAGATCCGGACGAGGCCGTCCACGCATTCGAGAAGCAGATGTGGGCGCGGGCCGGCAGGTGGGCGCAGATCACGACGGCCGGCCTCGACCGCCTCGTGAGCCCGGACCCCACCGAAGCCCTCGCCCTCTTCGACCGGGTCCAGTCGTCCTGACGGCCGAGCCAATTCGTGAAACGCACCGTGACTGCGCGCCCCCGACGCCGGGACCCTACTCCCGCTCGGCGACGGCCATCTCCCCGAGGAACGACCAGTCGTCCTGCGGAACCTTCATGTTCACGATGCGAGGTGTCTCGGCCAGGTGGCGCGGCAGCGTCTGTTGGGCGGCCTTGAAGTGCGCGGACTGCACGTGAGCGGCGCCCGCCTCGTCATCGCGGAAGGCCTCGATCAGGACGTACTCCGTCGGGTCCGCCACGCTGCGCGACCATTCGAACCACAGGCAGCCGGGCTCGCTGCGCGTGGCCTCGGTGAAGTCGGCGGCGATCTGCGGCCACCGGTCGGCATCGTCGGGAAGCACTCGGAACTTGGCGGTGATGAAGATCATGGGACTCCCTGTCCTGCGTGTCCGTGCTCAACAGGCCCGTTCCTCGTGCCGGACCTCGTGGCAACAAGATCGTATGGCGCCGGCCGGCCCTCTTTCGAGGTGCCGCTCCGTTGACCACGCGGCCCGGAGGCAGAACAGCGCCCTGAGCGCGTTGGTCAGGCGCTACGCCTGATATCCCGTCACCGCGCCCCCGTCGTGCGTCCTTCCGGTGAACCTGTCGACCCTCGCAGAGGGGGCCTTAAAGGGGTGCTCGCCGCTGTCCGCATCGTCGGCGCCGCGCCGCTCGGCCGGTCACCGGAGGGGGGATAGGGTGACGCGCATGGAGAGCACACGTTCGGCAGGGCCGATGGGCTTCAGGTAGCCCGCCAGGAGATACCTGGCGGTCGCCGCGAACGGAACCCCGTGACCCGCACCGCTCACCATCGGACCCGCTGCCACCGCGTCATCGGCGCCGGGCGATCGTCACCCCGTTGCGGACCGGCAGCATCACCACGTTGGGTGCTGGACCGGCACCCGCACCGCCTGGACTGCCCCTTGCCGACGGCAAGATCCAGAACCTGACGAAGCGCTACTAGCATCGCACCCCGTGATCGCAGTGGTCGTCACCATCGGGCTGGCGTTCGTCGGCTATGTCGTCACCTACCTCAACGGCCTGCGTCTGGCGCAGCGTCAGGAGCGTCTTGCGCGGGTGAATCGCCAGCTCAGCGACCTCTACGGACCGCTGTTCGCCTTCACGGAAGCCAACGCCCGTACGTTCGGCGCGTTCCTGGAGCGGCACGCTCGCCCTGGCGGGGAGTCGCCGTTCGCGCACGAGTCCCCGCCCACTGCGGAAGAGCTCGCCGAGTGGCGGCTGTGGGTCACCACCGTCTTCTTCCGAACATCCAGGCCATGCGCGACCTGGTCGTCACACACGCGGACCTGCTGGGCGAACCGGAGATGCCGCCGCTGCTGCTCCACCTGTGCGCGCATGTGTCGGGCTATGAGATCACGGCCGCTCGCTGGGCGCAGGGACAGCACGACCGGCACCTCTCGGTGGTGCCGTTCCCCAGCGAGGAGCTCGCCGCCTACGCGCGCCAGGGATTCGCCGCGCTGAAGAAGGAACAGGCCCGCCTGCTGGGGCAACGGCAGGGGACTTGACCAGGCGCCCGGTTGCGGCTCCTTCGAACCCGGCGTCGCCCGCGTGCTCGCCCCCGGCCGCACGTCGGGCCGGACCGGTCAGGCTGCGGCCCGGCCGGGCCTGTCGCGCTGCGATGCGGCCAGGTAGGCGACGAACGCCAGGATGGCGGCCGTCCAGGCCACCGTGACCGGCTCCAGCCCCAGTGCGAGGCCGCCGCGGGTGCGGCCCACCGCCATCCAGTCGGCGAGGGAGGCGCCGAGGGGACGGGTGATGACGTACGCGGACCAGAAGGCGGCCACCGCGTTCAGGCCGGCCCAGCGGTGGGCCAGGGCGGGCACACAGATGGCGGCCGCGAAGAGGACGACCGAGCCGAGGTAGCCCAGGCCGGCGGTGGCGGTGAGATCGCCTGCCGCGGTGCCGAGGGCGAACGTGGCCAGGACGGCGGCCCAGTAGAACGCCTCGCGGCGGCGGGTGTGGATGCCATGGATGGACAGCGTCCGCTCGCTCGCGTACCAGATGGCGAAGACGGCGGCCAGCGCGGCGAGGAAGAGGGGGGTCGACACGGCGTAGGAGACGCCGAGACCGACGTGCAGGACGTCGGCCGCCATCGTGCCGAAGACGCTGACCATGACGACCGCGGTCCAGTACACCCAGGCGATGTGCCTGCGGACGGCGAACTGGACGGCCAGGGAGGACACCAGGGCGAGGCCCCCGAGAGCGACCGCCGGTATCGGGCCGAGCAGGCGGGCCAGGAGGTCTGAGGCGGTCTCACCCATACCGGTCGTCAGTACCTTGATGATCCAGAACCAGGCGGTCACTTCCGGCACCTTGTTCGCCAAGGGGCGCAGGCGGGCGTGGCGCCGGTCATCAAGGAGGTGCTGTGTCGTCATGGCCCGCACGATGACACGATCAACTGCGATTACCCCAGGTCACTTTTCCATAGTTTTTGGGCTTCTGGGGTGTAGGTTGCCTCCTGTCTGCCTGAAGTGGAACGATCTTTACCCGTCCGTCGCTCCTGGGTTGCGGAGCGCAGGGTGATCACCCCCTGCGGCCCTGGCCGGCGGCAGCGTCGGCCAGGGCCCCACGACCCCCTGGTGCCTCCGCTCGGCCAACCGTGCGCCTTCGACCGTGCGGGTGCCTTCCGGTGTGCCGGACGGTGGCCTGACGGGAGCGGTTGCGGGTGCGTCCTAGCCTCGACGGCATGCTGGGGCTCCCCGATCATGTCCGTGCCTGTCTGTTCGACCTCGACGGCGTCCTCACCCGGACCGCCGAGGTGCACGCGGCCGCCTGGAAGGAGATGTTCGACGCCTACCTCCGCGAACGCGCGGCACGCGAGGGGACCGAGTTCGTCCCCTTCGACGCGGTGGACGACTACGACGAGTACGTCGACGGGCGGCCCCGCGAGGACGGCGTACGCACCTTCCTCGCCGCGCGGGGGGTGCACCTGCCCGAGGGAACACCGGCCGACCCGCCGCAGGCGGAGACGGTGAACGGACTCGGCAACCGCAAGAACGACCTGGTGCTGCGACGGATCCGTGAGGAAGGGGTGGCACCCTACGAGGGCTCGGTCCGCTTCCTCCACGCGGTGCGGGAGGCGGGCCTGCGCCGCGCGGTGGTGTCGTCGAGCGCGAACTGCCGGGACGTCCTGGCGGCGGCCGGCATCGAGGACCTGCTGGAGGAACGGATCGACGGAGTGGTGGCGCGCGAACACCGGTTGCGCGGCAAGCCCGCCCCGGACACCTACCTCCAGGCGGCCCGCGCCCTGGGCATCGAACCGGGTGAGGCCGCGGTGTTCGAAGACGCCCTCGCCGGTGTCGAGGCCGGGCGGGCGGGCCGGTTCGGCGTCGTCGTGGGCGTCGACCGGGTGGGACAGGCGGACCAGCTGCGCGCGCACGGGGCGGACATCGTCGTACGTGACCTGGCCGAGCTCCTGGAGCCGCGGTGATCACCCATCCCAGCTACACGGTCGAGCCGTGGTGCCTGCGCGAGACCGAGCTGAACCTGGACGTGCTCGCCCAGAGCGAATCGGTGTTCGCGCTGTCCAACGGACACATCGGCTGGCGCGGCAACCTGGACGAGGGAGAGCCGCACGGACTGCCCGGCGCCTACCTCAACGGCGTCTACGAGCGCCATCCGCTGCCCTATGCGGAAGCGGGCTACGGATATCCCGAGTCCGGCCAGACGATGATCAACGTCACCGACGGCAAGATCATCCGTCTGCTCGTGGACGACCACCCGTGCGATCTGCGCTACGGCCGGCTGCACGCGCACGAACGCGTTCTGGACTTCCGTACCGGCGTTCTCGGCCGCACCGCGCAGTGGACGACTCCCGGCGGCCGCACCGTCCGGATCACCACACAGCGGCTCGTGTCCTTCACCCAGCGCGCGGTGGCCGCCATCGTCTACGAGGTCGAGCCGATCGACGGACCGGCCACGGTGGCCGTACAGTCCGAGCTGGTCGCCAACGCACAGCTGCCCCGCCTGCACGGGGACCCGCGTGTGGCCGCGGCGATCGAATCGCCCCTGGTCGCCGAGGAGCACTTCGCCCAGGACACCCGCCTGCGGCTCGTGCACCGTACCGCCCACAGCGCACTGCGGGTGGCGGCAGCCGCCGACCATCTCGTCGAGGGCCCCGGGAGCACACACCGGACGGCACAGAGCGAACCCGACGTCAGCCGTCTGACGGTGACCGCGGACGTGGTCCCCGGGCAGTCGCTGCGACTGGTCAAGTTCGTGGCCTACGGCTGGTCGGGGGAGCGCTCGCTGCCGGCCGTGCACGACCAGGTGGACGCGGCGGTGGCAGCCGCGGTCAGCACGGGCTGGGACGGGCTGCTCGCCGCGCAACGGGCGTACCTGGACCGCTTCTGGGCCGGCGCGGACGTCGAGGTCGAGGGCGACGCGCAGATCCAGCAAGCGGTGCGGTTCGCCCTCTTCCACGTGCTCCAGGCGGCGGTCCGCAGCGAGAACCGCGCCATCCCCGCGAAGGGCCTGACCGGGACCGGGTACGACGGGCACTCCTTCTGGGACACCGAGTCCTACGTGCTGCCCGTCCTGACGTTCACCGCGCCGGAAGCCGTCGCGTCGGCACTGAGATGGCGGCACCGGATGCTGCCGGCGGCCCGGGAACGCGCGAGCCAGCTGGGCCTGTCCGGAGCGGCCTTCCCCTGGCGGACCATCGACGGCGCCGAGAGTTCCGCCTACTGGCCGGCCGGCACGGCCGCCTTCCACATCAACGCCGACATCGCCATGGCCGCCGTCCGGTACGTCATGGTGACCGAGGACGAGGACTTCGAGCGCCATGAGGGTCTCGACCTCCTCGTGGACACCGCACGGCTGTGGCGTTCCCTCGGACACCACGACGCGGAAGGCGTCTTCCACATCGACGGGGTCACCGGGCCCGACGAGTACAGCGCCATCGCCCGCGACAACGTGTACACGAACCTGCTGGCCCGGCAGAACCTGCTGGCCGCCGCGGACGGGGTCGCGCGCCATCCGGACCGGGCCGCGGAACTCGGTGTCGACGACGAGGAGACCGCGGTGTGGCGGGACGCCGCGACCCGCATGGCGGTGCCGTACAACGAGTCTCTCGGCGTGCACGAGCAGTCCGCCGGGTTCACCAGTCTCCAGCGCTGGGACTTCGAGGCGACCCCGCCCGGGAACTACCCGCTGCTGCTGCACTACCCCTACTTCGATCTCTACCGCAAGCAGGTGGTGAAGCAGGCCGATCTGGTGCTGGCGATGATGGAGTGCCCGCACCTCTTCTCCGAGGACCAGAAGGCGCGCAATTTCGCCTACTACGAAGCGATCACCGTCCGCGACTCCTCCCTGTCGGCCTGCTGCCAGGCAGTGCTCGCGGCCGAGACCGGTCACCTCCGTCTGGCCTACGCCTACCTCGGCGAGGCCGCGCTGATGGACCTCGGCGACCTGGAGCACAACACCCGCGACGGGCTGCACATCGCCTCCCTGGCCGGCACCTGGATCGCCCTGGTCGCGGGCTTCGGCGGCCTGCGCAGGTACATCGGCGGAGACGGAAGACCCGACCGGCTCGCCTTCGCACCGCGCCTGCCGGAAGCACTGTCCCGGGTGGCGTTCACCGTGCTGGTCCGCGGACGCAGGCTGAAGGTGGACATCGGGCCGTCCCGAGCGCGCTACCGGCTGGTGGAAGGCGAACCGCTCGTCGTCCTGCACCACGGCGAAGCGATGACCCTGACCACCGACGAACCACTGGACCGGCCGATGCCGCCCCCGACCGCGCTCCCCGAGCCGCAGCAGCCACCGGGCCGGCGCCCGGCGGGCCTGCCCGCCGGGGAGGAGCAGCAAGGCGGGGCACAGGACCAGACCCCGTGAGGCCCGCGCTGCCGCACGTGGGCGCCACGGTCCGCGTGACCGTGCCGCCGTGGATGCCTCATGCTGGCGCTGTGCGAAGGTCCGCCACGGACCCGGCCTGCACCTTCTGCGGCGTCGTCTCCGGCCGGGTGCGCGCCGGCCGTGTGTACGAGACCCACAGCCCCTCGCCTTCATGGACACCCACCCTGCCGCGCCCGGCGACCTCCTCGTCGGACCTCGATGCCGCGCGGCTCAGGGCGGCCCTGGCACGGAGCGGACACCGTCCCGGCGGGTGAGGTCTGGGGGGCGGGTGCCGTGGGCACGGCCCCGGCCCCCGGTTGCCTGGTGTCACGCGGCGAGGGCGTGGCCGGGATGGAGCACGACCTTGGTGTAGCCCTCGATGCGCTTGTCGAACTTCTCATACGCCTCGGGCGCCTCGTCCAGAGGCAGCTCGTGGGAGACGACGAAGCTGGGCTTGGCGCGCCCGGCGATGATCAGATCGCGCAGCTGGCGGTTGTACCGCTTGACGTTGCACTGGCCGGTGCCCATCCGCTGGCCCTTCTCGAACATCCTGCCGATGGAGACGAGAAGCTGACCGTGCTTGGCGTGTTCGTCCGGACCTCCGGGGTCGGAGGGGACGTAGAGGCCGGGGACGCCGAGCTTGCCGGTGGGTCGTACGGTTTCGACGAGGGTGTTGAGGACGACGGCGGGTTCTTCGTGACTGGTGTCGTCGTGCGCCTGGGCCTGGTAGCCGACGGCGTCGACGCCCTTGTCGGTTCCTTCACCGTTGGTGTGTTCCTTGATCTGCTGGGCGGGATCACCTTGGGTGAAGTCGATCGGGATGGCCCCGATCTCCTCCGCTTTGGCGAGTCGCTCGGGGACCCGGTCGACGGAGAAGACCTTGGCCGCGCCACGCAGGAGCGCGGAGTAGGCGGCCATGAGGCCGACGGGGCCGGCGCCGAAGACGGCGACGCTTTCGCCGGGGGTGACCTCGGCGAGTTCGCAGCCGTGGTAGCCGGTCGGGAAGATGTCGGCGAGGAGGACGAAGTCGGTTTCGAACTCTTCGCCGGGCGGGAGTTTCAGGCAGTTGAAGTCGGCGTACGGGACGCGCAGGAGTTCGGCCTGACCTCCGGTGAAGGGGCCCATGGCGACGTAGCCGTAGGCGCCGCCCGCGAAGCCGGGGTTCACCGTCAGGCAGAAGCCCGTGTTCCCGGCCAGGCAGTTCTTGCAGAATCCGCAGGCGACGTTGAAGGGCATCACGACGCGGTCGCCCTCGGACAGGGAGGTCACGCCGCTGCCGACTTCCTCGACGATGCCGAGGTTCTCGTGGCCGAAGACGATGCCGGCCTCGGCCGCGGTGCGTCCTTCGTACATGTGCAGGTCCGAACCGCAGATCGCGGTGGAGGTCACCCGGACCAGTACGTCGTTGGGGTGCTGGATCCGCGGGTCGTCGACGTCCTTCACCGTGACGCTGAAGGGCCTTTCGTAGACAACGGCTTTCACCTGTGTCACCTCCGCGTCGAGTGCTGGGGGCGGCTGCGAGGGCCGGCCGCTGGGGGGTCCGGGGTGGGGTCCCGGAGGACCGCGCCGCGGCCTGTGCACTCGCCGCACCGCCGGTACTTCCAGCAAACGCCCGCTGGTCACAGGCTGCAACCCGCCGCGGGAACCGCTGGGGTGCCAGTATCGGTCCGTCTCTGCTCCGGCCGAGCTGCCGGGCGCGGAAGTGTGGATACCTTCTGTGGGGCCCCGTGCACGCTCGGTCGTCCCGGGACTGTCCGCGGTCTCCTGGAGCTCCTCTGCCGCCGGCGTCAGCCGCCCGCACGCGGAAGATCAGCGGCCTGTGCCGACGCGGCGGGCGTCGGCCTCATCGCTGTGCGAAATGGTCCCGCAGCCAGCCGAGCAGGGCTGCGAACTGGGGAGACATGGTGGTGTCCGACTGCGTGAGGTCGGTGGTGTGGCCGTCGTCCTCGACGGTGATGGTGTAGCTCATGGCGTCCCGGGCGCGCCCGGGACGGGCCTCCCCGGTGGTGGTGGGGGCGTTGGCCGGGGGGAGGGCGGCGGCGACCAGCCGGGTCAGTTCTGCTGCGGCGGGCGGGGGCAGGGTGTCGGTGTCCACGACCTCCGGCGGCCGGTGCAGCAGGATCCCCGCGGCCTGCCCGCCGTGCCGGGCCAGGCTCACTTTCATCACGCCCCCGCCTTCCGGCCGAGCGCCGCTCCGCCGGGGCGGAGCGGCACCGTCCTCCGATGGAGTGCCGGTTGCTCCCGGCGGAGTGCCGTTCGCCTCCGGCGGGGCTTCGCCGCCTTGTTCACCTGCTGCTCTTGAGCGTGGTCACATCCTCGGCCAGTCCCTTGACCTGGGTGGCCAGGGCCCCGATCTGCTTGCTCAGGGCTGCCAGCCCGTCCTCGGGGACCGCGCCGCCGTTGTGGCCGGCCGCGAGGGTGCGGGCGCGGGCGATTCCGGTGGGGACTCCGCTGATCTGGATGCCGACGTCCTGCCATGCGCCGAGGACGGCGAGTTGTTCGTTGCTGCCGGAGCCGTAGAGCTCCTCGGCCTTCTGGTAGGTGGTGTCGGCGAAGTCCTGGAACTGGGTCTGGATGCTGGACGCTTTGAGGGATTCGTACCAGATGAGCCCCGGGGCCTGCCAGGCGAATCCACCGATGCGGGTGGCGGTGAGGTAGAACGCCTTGTTGGGGATGCCCGAGTTGATGTGGACGCCGCCGTAGTCGCCTCGTTCGGTGTTGGGCAGGTTGACGTACCTGCTCATGTGGCCGGGCTGGGGGTCCTTGCCGAACACGGGGTTGTTGTAGGCCTCGCCGGGGGCCTTGAGGGAGCGCAGGGCGTCGGCGTCGGTGCCGGGGGTGAAGACTTCGGCTCCGATCAGCCAGTCCGCGGTCTCGGCGCTCTGGTGGGCCGACCACTGTTTGACCAGCGATCCGAAGACATCCGAGACGGATTCGTTGAGCGCCCCGGGCTGGTGGTGGTAGGCGAGGCCCGCGGTGTACTCGGTGACGCCGTGGGTGAGTTCGTGGGCGATGACGTCGATGGCCGCGGTGAAGTCGGTGAACATTCTGCCGTCGCCGTCACCGAAGACCATCTGCCGTCCGTCCCAGAAGGCGTTGTTGTAACTCTCGTCGAAGTGGACGTATCCGTCCAGGCGCATGCCCAGGCCGTCGACGGAGTCGCGTTGCAGGACCTCTTGGTAGAAGTCCCGCGTGAGGCCGAGTCCGTCGAAGGCGCGGTTGACGGAGGCGTCCTTGGAGGCGGTGCCCTCCTCGGTGCGGACCAGGGTGGCGGTGGGCAGGACACGGCCCTGCCCGCAGTCGAAGACTGTGCGGCGGCCGTGCCCGGGGGCGGCGGCGCCGATGAAGGTTGCCCGGATGGCCCGTTCGCCCCGCAGCCGTGTCGTGGTCAGCATGGTGTCCAGGGCGGCTTTGCGTATCTCGCTGTCGTCGCTTTGCAGGAGCTTGTCGAGCAGGTGCGGGGGGATGATGCAGTTGACGGGGCGGGGCGTTGTCATGAGACACCTCCCGGGTGAGGAGAGCGGCTGCGATGGTCCGGTCGCTCGGGTTCTGACGTGGGTGCGGAGGCGTGCGCGGTCATGCTGTGGCCGGCGGCAGGCCGAGGTCGAAGACGACGGGGCAGTGGTCCGATGCCTTGGGCTTGTCGGGTCCCACGCCGGGGAAGCGTGGGCCGGTGTATTTGACGGCGCGCAGTGGCATCCCTTTGCGGAAGATCTCCGGCAGGGTGTCGGGGGCCGCGCGGGCCAGTGAGGCGGACGGCAGGAGGTAGTCCAGCTGCCGGTATTCGTCGCCGCCGTCCCAGTAGTGGGTCCACTGCTCGTCCTCGGGCAGGCGGGCGGTCACGTTCTCGACCTGGTCCCAGGTGACGAGCCGGCCGATGCCCGAGCCGCCGTCGCCGTCGGCTTCCAGATAGTCGTTCAGATCGCCCAGGACCACGAACGGGTGGTCGCCCGGCGCCTGGTGCCCGAAGCGGTCGGTGACGATGTCCAGCACCTGCCGGGCCTGCCGCTCGCGTTTGCCCCGGGTCTGGGAGCGTCCGCCGAGCATGGACTTGAAGTGGTTGACGAACAGCGTGACAGAGGTCGTCCCGCCCGGCCCGGTTTCCTGGCCGACTTCGATGTCGACTTCGAGGCAGTCACGCGAGAACAACGGCTCCGTCGGGCTCGCGGGGTCCATCAGGTGCTGGTGGGAACGGATCCGCGTGATCGGCAGCTTGGAGAGCACAGCGACGTCGATCAGTCGCGGGTCGTTGCCGTCCACTCCGGCGACGTAGGGGTACTGGGCGCGTCCGCCCAGCGCCTGGGCACGGAAGTACTTGAGCGTGTCGACGTTCTCCACCTCTTCGAGGCACAGCACATCGGCTGCGATCTCGCGTACCGCGGCTCCGGTGAGGGCCTTGTCGTCCATGCCGAGTTCCTCGAAACGGGTCTGGTCGACGATCCAGCCGCGTGAGTTGGCGGTCGCGGGGTCGAGGCCGTCCGCGAACCGCCAGCGAGCGAAGAGGTTCTCCACGTTGAACGTGGCCAGGCGCAGCGTTGTCACGAACCCTCCCGAGAGAACGGGGGCGTCGGGTACGGCCCCGCCGCAGAAGAGGGTGCACGGGTGCACGGGCGGCGCCGGCACGAGGAGCGACGGTCCTTGCCGGCCTAGGAGCGACGGTCCTTGCCGGCCTCGTTCTCCGGTGGCAGGACCACGCTGACACCAATAGTCTCCTGCCGCCCGGCACACCTGGCAAACGGAGGGCACAGCCCGGGGCCGCACAGCTCGGCTCGCCCTGCGGGCAGGGAGCGCAGGCGTCCCCGTGGCACGCCGGGGAGGGGGTGGGGCACCGGCGTGCGGCGGACCGTGTGCGCTGCCGGTGCGGCCTGCCCCTGGCGGGCACAGGGCCGGTGACGTCGCGTCAGGCGATCCGCTGCGGCGGGTGCCCTGGCTCCCACCGGTCGGCTCCGACAGCGCACTGCGCCGCCGCGTCCCCGGAATGCTCACGCCCCACATCCCCTGGGCCGGCGCTTGCCCGTGCTCCGCCGGGAGGGCGGTGGACCGGCAAGGAGCGGCCACCGCACCTCACCGGGGCGGCGACAGCCCTCAGTGGTCCCCGGCGCAGCACTCGTCTCCCACCCCCGCACCCCCGGCGGTCTGCAGGCGGCAGAAGCAGGAGGCCTCCACCTCGACGTCCGCCACCGCCGCGGCGAACGTGAGCTGCTGGGCAATGATCCGCGCCTCCGCCTCCTTGCCCAGCCGCAGGAGGCATTCGTGCAGGCCGTGCAGGGCCCAGACGTTGCCGGGGTGCTGCAGCGGGCGCGGCAGCGTGTCGTCCAGACCGAGGTCGGCGCGGTAGACGGCCTCGGCCTGCTCCACCAGTCCCTGTTCGAGGAGCAGTGCGCCGTACGCGTGCCGGGTGGGCTGCATCCACCCCCACGGCTCGTCGTAGGGCAGGGTGTCGTCCAGCTCGATGGAGCGCCGCAGCGCCGCGAACGCCGCCTCGTGCCTGCCCCTGCGGTACTCCAGCTCGCCGTCCAGCATCTGCCCGGCGATCGCCAGGATGTCCCTGCACGTGTTGTTGAAGAGCATGCGTGTCTGCGGCACCCGGGCGGCCGCCTCCCCGAACAGACCGCGCTCGGTCTCGGCCTCGCCGACCCGGCCCGTGGCCGCCAGCGCGACCCCCCGCGCATAGCGCAGCATCGCCGTACTCACGCAGTACAGCTCCGCATCGGCGGGCAGTGCGAGGCGCAGGATGTCCTCCCAGCGGCCGAAGCGGATCAGCACGTGCACCCGCATCGCCAGGAAGCCCTCCAGCCAGTCCGCCATGGGCGGGCTGGGCACCCGCAGCAGATCCTCGGGGACCGCATCCTCCAGCTGCCGGGCCGCCTCGATCGCGTCCTGGTAACGGCCCAGGAACATCGCACCGTAGATCTTGAAGTGGTAGTTGTGGCACCGGTAGAGGGTGTAGAAGTTCATCGCCCCGGCCCGGGCACGGACCTTCTCGTCGGCCGCGATCGCCGCGCTGTTGTCGCTGACCACCCGCCGGTAGTCACCGCACAGCACCTCCAGGTGCGAGGGCATGTGCTGCAGGTGCCCCGCGTCCGGCACCAGACCACGCAGCCGGTCACCGGCCCACAGCGCGGCTTCCGGGGTGGGGGACATCTCCATCAGGTGGATGTACAGGTGCAGCAGACCCGGGTGCCGTCCGCCCGCCGCGGTGGCCAGGGCGCCCTCCAGCAGCGCCCGGGTCTCCACCGTACGCGCCCCCGCGGCCGGCCTGCCGGTGCGGATGTCCCACAGCCGCCATGGGGTGAGGTTCATCAGTGCGTCGGCGTACAGGGCCGCGACGTCCAGGTCGTCACCGGCCAGCTGCCGCACGGCCCGCATCCTGTCGGCGTAGGCCGCGTTCCACACCGGGCCGTCCTCGGCGTCCGGGGCCTGGGCCCGTGGATAGCGGGCCGCGAGCGCGCCGACGAGAGCCTGCTCCAGGGCAGTGGCGCCGGCCGCCTTCGCCTGCGCGCGCCGCACGGCGGCGTGCGCCCGCTCCACGGTCCGGCCCAGGTCCTGCTCGTCGAAGAACTCCCAGGGCTTGTTGTAGTTAGGGCCCAGCGCGTAGGCCAGACCCCACTCGGCCATCGCACAGGTGGGATCCGCCGCCGCGGCCGCCTCGAAACAGCGGACGGCCTCCTCGTGGTGGAAGGCGTACGTCCAGTTCAGCCCGCGGTCGAACCACGTCTGCGCCTCGGACGACGTCGTCGTGACCGGTCGGCCGTGGCTGCCGAGGTCGTAGTACCGCACCCGGAACTCCTCACCGCTGCCCAGCGCCCGCTCCGGTGACCCGGCAGGTCACGGGTGCGGCCGTACTACGACCCTAGCGAAGAGACCACGGATACCATCCATTCCGGCTGGAAACACCACTTTCGGGGTCCGGCGGGTCCCGTCCATGGCGGAGCCCCGGACGGGAGATCGCAGTCGCCCCCGCCGAGAACCGCGGCCTGACCGGCCGTCCCGGCCCGGAGCGGACGACCCGGGCCGGGACGCATCCGCCGGCCGGTCAGCTCGACAGGCCGGCGAACATGCCGGGCTCGTACGAACCCCCGGGGTTGTGCACGATCACGTTCATCCGGGTGGCCGCGTTGATCAGGGCGACCAGGCAGACCAGCGCACCGACTTGGTCGTCGTCGAAGTGCTTGCGCACGTCGGCCCAGGTCTGGTCGGACACACCCTGCTCGCCGAGCCGGGTGCCCTCCTCGGCGAGCGCCAGCGCGGCCCGCTCGGCCTCGGTGAACACGGTGGAGTGACGCCAGGCGGCGACCAGGTGGAGCCGGAGCGCGGTCTCACCGGCGGCCGCGGCCTCCTTGGTGTGGATGTCCACACAGAAGCCACAGCCGTTGATCTGGCCCACCCGCAGCTCCACCAGCTCCTTCAGGGTCTTCGGCAGTGTCGACTGTTCCAGCGGCAACGAGGCGTTGTAGAACCGCTTGGCGACCATCGCGGCGGTCGGGCTGTCGAACAGGTTGAAACGGCGTTCCATGATCTCGTCCTCACTAGTGGAGTCGTGTGCCGCGCGGATCGTCCGCGGCGGCCTGACGGACACGAGATGCCGGCCGCGCGGCCCCTGTGACAGCACGGTGATGTGACGTGGGCCACCGCTCCCGGGTGTCACAGAGCGGCCGGGGCCGGCGTCTTGTGCGTGACAGGGGCGAGAGCGAACAGCGGGAGCCGGCTATGAGCGAGCGCAGCGAAGGGTCAGGGCACACGGCGGAGCCGCCTGCTGGTGCCGGCCGCGTGGACTCCGCCACCGAGGCGTTCGTCGCCCACCGCAACCTGCTGTTCACCGTCGCCTACGAGATGCTCGGCTCGGCCGCCGACGCCGAGGACGTCCTCCAGGAGACGTGGCTGCGCTGGGCGGGCGTCGACCTCGGCACGGTGCGGGACCAGCGTGCCTACCTGGTCCGGATGACCACCCGGCAGGCACTCGGCCGACTGCGCACGCTCCGTCGGCGCAAGGAGTCCTACGTCGGCCCCTGGCTGCCCGAGCCACTGCTCACCGCGCCCGACGTCGCCGAGGACGTCGAGCTCGCCGACAGCGTCTCGATGGCGATGCTGCTGGTGCTGGAGACGCTCACCCCGACCGAGCGGGCGGTGTTCGTGCTGCGTGAAGTGTTCGGTCTGGGCTACGACGAGATCGCGGAAGCCGTCGACAAGAGCTCCGGCGCGGTCCGTCAGATCGCGCACCGGGCACGAGCGCATGTCGCTGCACGCCGGCCACGCGAGGTCGTCTCGCCGGCCGAGACCCGCTGTGCGCTGGAGGCGTTCCGGAGGGCAGTCGAGACGGGTGATCTGCAGCGCCTGCTCGACCTGATCGCGCCGGACGTCGTGTTGCTGACGGACGGTGGCGGAATGGTGCAGGCCGCGACGGCGCCCGTCGTGGGCGCCGACAAGGTGGCCCGTGTGCTGGGCAGGATCGACGCCGCGGTGTCGCTGCAGGTGACACAGGTCAATGGCTGTCCGGCGCTGATCCTCCGGCTGGGCGACAAGGTCGACACCGTCCTGGCGGTGCGCCTGGACGGCGGCCTCATCACCGGGCTCTACGCCGTGCGCAATCCCGGGAAGCTGTCCCGCATCGACCGCGAGACCACTGTGAGCCGCCGAGTACGGGGACTCGCCGACCGCTCCGCCTGAATCTTGCTGCGGTTCGTTGTCCGAACTCAGGCAGTGGCCATCTCGGGCGCAGACTCCAAGGCGGCCGACGGTTGCGGTGTCCCGCCGATCTGGAGGAGGACTCCTTCGCTGGGAACGGTACTGCCGGGATTGGGGTCAGGGTGAACGTGACCGAGGCGAAGGTTCCGGTGAGGCGGACGATGCAACGGGATACCGAACTTGACTTCGAATGCGTGGCCTGAGGCGCCGACGATTTCGACCATGCCGGTGGCAGCCGGCGGCGGGTTGAAGGCCGTCGATCCGAAACCGTGGTAGTCGTCGTTGAAGAAGAAAGCGGTGCCCATGGGCCCGGCGAGCGTCACGGAGTCCAGAGCTCCGGTAAGCCCCGACGGCCGCTACCTCCTGACCGAGGCCATCGCCGACGAATACACCTCGCTCCACCGGGTGTGGGACCTCGCCGATCCCGCCAGACCCCGCCTCGCCTTCACCCTGCCCCAGCTCTGGGAGGCCCGCTATTTCCTGCCCGACCGCAAAAGGCCCGTGCTGGTGGCCCACTGGTGGAAGAACGGATCCGGCACCCACCTCTTCCGCCTGTGGGAGTTCACGGCCGGCCGTCCACGGCACGGGCGAGACATCCCCATCACCGCCCCCGACGCGGTCACAGCGGTCAGTTCCGACGGCCGCCTCTTCGCCGTCGGCGCCGTGGGCGGCAGCCGCCTGGGGCTGTGGGGCGTCGACGACGTGCACCATCCCGTCAGACGCTCCGTGATCGACGCGCCCACCGATCTACAGCACAGGCAGCCCTGGTTCCTCGACGACCACACCCTCGTCACCACCGAGACCCACGCCGACCGCCGGGACCTGCGCCTGTGGGACCTCACCGATCCCAGCGACCCCCGCAAGGCCGGCGTCATACCCGGGGGCGCCGACGGTGGGGGAGCGGGCTATCTGCGCCCCCAGCACGTCCTCATCGCGGAGAGCCCCGGGGAGACCCTCCAGTTGTGGAACGTCCGCGACCGAGACCACCCCGCCAAGGGCCGGCGGCTGCACGCCACCTCGCTCGGCTACCACCCCGTCGGCCGGGGCCGTCTGGCCACCGTGCTGCGCGACGGCACGATCCTGTTCTGGGACATCAGCGACGTCGGCCACCCCAGGCGCGCCGAGACCCTCCGCCTCGACCACGCCGTCCGGTCGATGACGGTGACCCCGGACGGGCGGCACATCGTGACGGGCATGGCCGTCGACGACCGGCTGTACTCCGGCACCGAGGAGTTCCGGATCTGGGCCACCGGGCCGGACGGGCGATGGCGGACCCCTGCCGAGACCAGCCTCGCCGGCGTCTCCGACATGCAGGTCCTGCCCGGCGACAACTCACGCATGGCCGTCGTCGGCAAGGTCGACGACGAGAAGTGGACGTTCCTCCTCGGCCTCGGCAGCGACCGCATCTACGACGACCTGGGCCTCACCCACCCGGTCAGTGTCCCCGCAGCGCAGTGGAGGACACTCTTCCCCCACCTGGCCCACCGCCCCTCCTGCGACTGACCCGGCCCCCCTGCGACACGCCCGAAAACCGCACGGCGCCACGCCCGGCACTGCGACACTGAGCGCGCAGGCGACGGGCGACACACCAGGCGAGGAGCCGACGTGACCGACCAGCACCCCACCCCAACCCCCGCCGATGTGTGGATGCTGGTACGCCACCGCCCCGCCGTCCTGCGCCGCTCCACCCAGGAACTCGCCACGGCACTGGCCGCGGCCCACGGCTCCCGCTTCGCCCTCTGGCACACCGACGAACTCCTCATCGGCATCCGCGACGGCCGGCTCACCCTCCACACCCTGGGCGGCACACCCCTGGAGCCGCCCGGAGTCGTGTGCGTGCGCCAGGTCGCCGGCCCCATGGACAACGACCGCGAGATCACCCTGCTCCGCCACCTCGACCGCATGGGCGCCACCCTCGTCAACTCCCTGGACGCCCAGCTCAAGGCCCGCAACAAGATCTGGCAGCTGCAGGAACTCGCCCTGGCGGGCCTGCCGGTGCCCGACACGCTCTCGTACGCCACCGCCCCCCTCGAAGGCGTGGTCCGCAGCCCCGACCTGACGACCCCGTGCGTGGTGAAATCCGTCAACGGCGCCAAAGGCGCGCAGGTGTTCCTCGCCCCCGGTCCGCAACTGCTGCACGACGTGGCCGGCAGCCTCGCCCGCGAGACTCCCTTCCTCTTCCAGCAGCACATCGCCCACTCGCACGGCCGCACCCTGCGCGTCATCGTCGTCGACGGCGCACCGGTGGGCGCCGTGGTGCACACCTCCCGGCACACCGCGCTGGCCGCGAACATCGCCAACGGCGGTACGGCCACCCCGTGCACCGGCCGCCACCCCGAGGCGGAGGACCTCGCGGTCCGCGCGGCCCGCGCCCTCGGCCTGCACATCGCCGGTGTGGACCTGCTGTTCACCTCGCCCGACACCTACGCCGTCTGCGAGGTCAACGCCGTCCCCGGCTGGCGCCCGGACATGACCCAGGTGACACCCGCCATCACCGCCTGCCTCACCGGCCAACTGGCGCGAGCTGCCGCAGATCCCCAGCGGACGCACTGACCGGTCGCCCTGCCGGCACGGGACGGGCCCGGCGGCTCCCTGTGAGCCGGCCGGACCCGCCGGTCACGGGTCGGCATGCGTGCGCTGTCCGCGCCACCGGACCGGTCACCAGCCGACGGCGACCAGGAGCCATTGCGGATCGGCGTGGGAGACGAACGAGGACTGGCCCGCCACGTCGTCGTAGGGGAAGCCGTAGGCGAGGTGGTCGATGGCGTTGTCGTGCCAGAACTCGGCGTAGTAGTTCGCCGGTGCGGCCTGGTAGAACTGGGCCGGGTCGGACCGCTGGGTGGCCGGCAGGGTGGCGACGTGGCGGTTGAGGGCGGCACACAGGTCGGGGTTGCCCGCGAGGGAGGCGGCGCAGCCGAAGATGTCGGAGGTGGCCGCGTTCACGCCCACGGACTGGGCGTAGGCGGTGTAGTAGTTCGCGTTGGCGCCGCCCGCGCGGAAGCCGGGGTCGCTGCCGGGCGCGATGATCCGGTAGGGGGCCTGGGTCCGGGCCAGCACCTTGAACTGGTCCGGAACGGCGTCGGTGAAGCGCTGGAAGGTGGTGGCGCGGTCCTCGGCGAAGGTCTGCCGGTTCTCGCCGACCTCGACGTCGTAACCGTCCTTGGTGTGCAGGCGCATGGCGAGCTTGAGGCCGAAGGCGTCGACCCGGGTGGTGTTGCCGTTGAAGACGTCGTTGCCGACGGTGAACTCGATGAAGTCGTAGTACGGGCTGTCGGGGGAGCCGAGGTGGAAGTACATACGGCCCGCGGAGTTGGCCGGCATGTCGAGGTAGGGCTGCTCGGCGATGGAGTGGACCTGCCCGTCGAAGCTCCAGTACACCTGGCTGTCGGGGTACTTGCCGTTGGTCCGGTTGAGGATCTTCACCTCGACGGCGTTGCTCGCCGGGGGGATGCCGCTGGTACTGCCCCAGAAGTCGTCCGGCGGGGTGGCGCCGCCGGGGCCGTAGACCTGGAACTCCCACAGCGAGTAACCGTACGGGGTGCCCCGCGCGGTGCCGTAGAGGCGGACGTAGCGGCCGCTGCCGGTGAGGGCGATGTTCTGGGTTCCGCCGGTGGCGCTGGTGGCGGAGTGGACGGTGGTCCAGGTGGTGGCGTCGGTGGAGGTCTGGATCTGGAAGGCGGTGGCGTAGGCGCCCTCCCAGTCGAGGGTGACGCGGCTGAGCCGCTGGACGGACCCGAGGTCGACGCGTATCCATTGCGGATCGGAGAAGGCCGAGGACCAGCGGGTGCCCGCGTTGCCGTCGACCGCCGCGCTCGCGGGGAAGGAGGCGTTCTCGGCCGACGAGGCGGTGGCGGGCCTGCCCTGGGACAGCAACTGGTCGGCGGCACGCGCGGGCGACGGCGCCAGCACTGCGAAGCAGGCGGCGATCAGGACGACCACCAGGCCGAGAGCCGCGCGCGAGCGGGCGGCGCCGACCGGTGGTCTACGGGTGGATGCGCCGGCGGAACTCTGCATGCGGGGTCTCCTCAAGCCGGGTCGGCATGCGTGGGGGTGGAGCAACAGCGGATGCGAGAGCGCTCTCTCGGGTTGTAGTCCCACCGGTGTCCGCCGTCAACAACTGAAGCCGAAATCGATCCGGTTGGCGTCCTGTAGGCGGCACCGCCCTGATCCCGGCACGCGGCACGGCCGGCGCCTTCGGCTTCCGACCGCCCGAGTGGCCCGGAACCGGCCCGCTCCTACACCCCTTGACGCATCCGGTACGGACCTGACCGCGCCGTCACGCCGACTCGCGCACCACGAGGACGGGCTCGAAGACGACCGACGTCGCCTCGGTGCGTGCGCCGTGGATGTGCTCGTCGAGCAGGCGGGCCATCTCCGCCGCCATCTCCTCGACCGGCTGGCGGACGGTGGTCAGCCGGGGGCGGCAGGCGAGGGCGGCGCCGGAGTCGTCGAAGCCGACGACCGCGACGTCTTCGGGCACCCGGCGGCCGCGCTCGCGCAGCACCTGGCAGGCGCCCTGGGCCATGAGGTCGTTGGCCGCGAACACGCCGTCCGTGTCGGGGTGGCGGTCGAGCAGGTCCGACATGGCGGCGATGCCGCTGTCCAGGGTGAACCCGCCCTCGGCGAAAGGGACGTACGCGTGGCCGTGACGGGCGAGCGTGTCGCGGAACCCGGCCAGGCGCTCCTGGCTCGCCGGGACGTCCAAGGGGCCGCTGACCGTGGCGAGCCGGCGGCAGCCGCGGGCGAGGAGGTGCTCGGCGGCCAGGCGCGCCCCGTCCCGGTGCGCCAGGTCGACGTAGCTGAGCGGAACCGGTCGCGCGGGACGGGCGAACAGCACGGCGGGAAGCCGGGCGTCGGCGAGGAGGGCGGGCAAGGGGTCGTCGGCGTGGGTGGAGACCACGAGGGCGCCGTCGGCGCGCCCCTGCCGCAGATAGGTCAGCACCTCCTCCCGGGTCTCGGCGGACTCGGCGAACATCAGCACCGGATGCATGGAGCGGGGGCGCAGGAAGCCGACGACACCACCGACCACGCGTCCGAAGAAGGGGTCCGTGAACACCCGTGCCGCGAAGGCGTTCTGGCCGGCGTCCGAGGTGTCCCCCGCCCCGGACACCACCAGGGCGACCGTCTCGGCCCGCCGCGTCACCAGGGAACGGGCGGCCCGGTTGGGCGCGTAACCCGTCCGCTCGACGGCCCGGCGGACCACTTCCCGGATCTCCGGATCCACATTGCGGATGCCGTTGACGACCCGGGACACGGTGGCCCGGGAGACACCGGCCTCCCGGGCGACGTCCTCCAGCGTCGGGGCCCGTCTGCGCATGCAGGCACATTAACGGACCTGGCAGGGATCACGGAATAGAGCGCTCTCCGACGGCCGGCCGGCCGTCAGGAGTAGACGCCGAACTCGTACAGCGAGTAACCCCAGCCCGTCCCCCGGGCCGTACCGTCGATCCGCACGTACCGGCCGGAGCCGGTGACGTCGACATCGTCGATGCCGCCGTTCCCGTCGGAGACGGTGCGCACGGTCTGCCAGCTCCGGCCGTCGTCGGAGGTCTGGATGGCGTACGCCTTGGCGTACGAGGCCTCCCAGTACAGCTGGACGTGCCGGAACGTGGTGCGGGTGCCGAGGTCGACCTGGAGCCACTGGGGGTCGCTCCAGTCGCTGGCCCAGCGGGTGGCGGGATTGCCGTCCACCGCGTTGGCGGCGGTGCAGGGGCAGTCGCCGTAGCTCGCCTGGTAGGACGACGCCGTGGCCGGTCCGCCCAGTGCCAGGTTGGTGCCGGACGGCACGGGCGGGACCACTCTGATCGAGCGGGTCTCGACGCCGACGTTGCCCCGGCCGTCGGTCGCCTTGACGTAGATCTTCCAGGCACCCGGGCGGTCCGGTGCCGTGACCTTCAGACGTCCGCCGCCGAGGTCGGTGAAGGGCAGCGACGTCAGGTTCTTGCTCTGATCGACGTACATGCTGTTGTCGAGGACCTCGTAGGAGATCCGGTCGCCGTCGGGATCGGCGGCCTGCACCGAAAGGACGAGATCACGTCCGGCCTGCACCTTGCCCGCGTCACCCTCCACCGTCAGGCCGGAGACGACGGGCGGGGTGTTGTCGTGCGTGGTGTCGCCGCCGTAGGCCTTCTTCACGGCGTAGTACGACAGGCGCTTCTGGCCCGCGGGCAGCAGGTTGAACCAGATGCCGCCGAAGTCGTACTCGGTGCCGTAGTGGAACATCGTGGCACCGAGTGCGACGCCCTTGTGCCCGGTGACGCAGCCCCAGGCACGCGTGTAGCCGTCGGCCTTGGCCCGGTCGGAGGGTTCGAGGGGTACGCCGTTGGCGTCGTCGGGGACCTCCCACTCACCGGCCGGTCCGGTCTCGGTGACGATGTAGGGCTTGGTGTAACCCCCTCGTTCCCAGGCCGCCTTGACGTCGCAGACCGCGTTGTACGCGTTCACGGCGTACAGGTCGAGGTCCGGGGCGTTCCTCTTGTAGTACGTCCAGGCCCCGACCCAGGCGTCGGTGGAGGTGACGGGGTGGTCGGGGTCCACGGCGTGGATCTTCTTGGCGATGTCGTCGACGAGAGTGGTGTAGGCGTCACGCTGTCTCTCCAGCTCGTCGCCGCTGTAGCAGTTCTGCAGGCCGAGGACCGACTCGTTGCCGACGTCCCACATGAGCACGCCGGGGTTGTCCTTGTAGGTCTGGACCCACTGGGGGAACTCGGCCAGCACTCGGCTCTTGTAGGCGCTGTCGGTCACGTAGTTCACGCAGCCGCCGCTGCCGGGGCCGCCGCCGGGCTGCAACCAGAAACCGGCGACGACCTTGATGCCGTGGGCGGCCGCGGAGTCGAACAGCGGCTTGCTGGAGGCGTCGGTGCCCCAGGTGCGGATCGTGTTGACGCCCATGGACTGCAGGTCCGGCATGTACCTCTCGGCGTCCGCGACACCAGGGCCCCAGGTCAGGCCCTTGACCTGGTACGGCCGTCCGTCCACCGTCAGCTGCCAGGAGCCCTGGCTGCCGGTGACCTTGACGACGCTGCCGGCCGTCCGAGCCTGCGCCTGGGCGGCAGGCAGGGCCGTGAGGAGGCCGGCGGCCAGGGCGCCGGCGGCCAAGGGTGCCGCGACGCGGCGGGCGCGGGTGCGGGGTAGTGGGGTCATCGCTGCCGCTCCTCAGGGGAGTTCATAGTGCTCGTCGAGTGCGGCGCCCGCCCCCGGGTGGGTCTCGTCGTAGCCGCGCGCGTCGCACTGGAGCCCGCCGACGATGCAGTGGTCGACCAGCGCCTTGAGCGTGGGGGCGTCCCAGGCGTTGAAGAAGTCGTAGTGGAAGCTGTGGCCCGTTCCGCTGGCGAGCCGGACCTTCGACATGTCGCCGTTGACGGGGAAGGCCATCTTGAACTCGATCATCGGCAGCGCGACCGGGTGATCGGCCGGGCAGACGTTGTCGTTCGTTCCGGGCTTGACCACGGGATAGGCCATGTGGCTCTTGTGGTCGGGTGTGTCGAGGTACGTGCCGTCCCAGCAACTGGGCGCCTGGAAACGGATGTTGAGCTGGACGTCGGCGCGGTTCGGGCAGGTGGCGGGGAACTCGGTGTTGAAGTAGCTGTCGCCGCACTCCCAGCCCTCGACGAAGCCGGGGTGATGGCGGAACTCGTCGGCGCTCTGCGTAGGGCTGCCGACGACGAACCGCAGACCCTTGGGGAAGGGCCGGACGCTGGTGTAGTCGGTGACGCCGGCCTTGTAGTAGATGACCTGCGGACCGACCGGGAGGACCTGCCGGTCGCCGTTGTAGAGGGTGGGCATCCAGTAGCCGGACAGGTCACCGGGAGCCTTGCAGGTGGTACGGCCGGCCGCCAGCGAGGCCGTCGTACTGGCGGCGTCGGTCGTCGTGTTGCCCAGGAACGTGTGGTCGTGGGACGCGCCGGGCTGCTGCGGGTAGACGATGGGGTCGTCCGGGCGGGTGTGGGTGACCGAGCAGTTGGCCTGGAACTCGTGGAAGTAGCGGTGCGGCGGGTCCTGCGTGGCCGGTGTCACGCCGGTGACCGGCGGGTTCACCGGGATGTAGCCGTCGCCGTCCGGGTCCTCCGGAGAGGTGGCCACGGACGCGGCCATCGCGTGACCGGAGTGCGTGGCCGCGAACGACCGCGCCGCGGCGCTGTGCGGTGCGGGCGGGCCGGCGCTGGTGGCGACGCCACCGACACCGACCGAGGCCAGCAGGAGCGCGCCGGTGATCAGCGTGGCCGACAGGCATTTCGATCTCCGCGACATGGAGACCTCCTCCTGAACGGTGGGAGTGTGGGAGGCCGCGCCCGGGGCGGCATGGCGTCAGCTGAGCCCACGTCATGGGGCGGCTGGGCGAGGCGTGGGAGAGCGCTCTCCCGTCGAGGAGTGTTGGGGGCGCGCCGGTGAGGTGTCAAGGGATGCGGCACGGGCCGGAGCGGAAAGATTCCAACGTCCGCGGACTTGCCGGGACGTGAGACTCATAGGTTAAATCAAGATGTGAACTAAGCGTGCTGTGACGGGGACAGGAGGCTGCTCGGACGCGTGCCGGCGAAACCACGGGAATGTCCAGGCCGGGTGGTGGCGACCCAGGCGTGCGGGCTGTCGTGGGTCTCGTTCACCATGCCTCCCGGACGCCGACGGCCATGCTGTGGTGCCGGGGCGCCTCGATCTCGTCGAGCAACGCGATCGCGAAGTCCGCGTACGTCAGCCGGCCGGCCGGGTCTCCGTCCTCGGCGAGCCGGTACCGGCCGGTGGGCGTGCCGGCATGGTCGGAATCGCCCGCGGGTGCCACGTACGCCCAGTCGAGATCGCAGGTCCGCAGCAGAAAGAAGGGACGGTACTCGTTCGGGTATCCGGGCTCGTCCGTCAACGGAGCACCAGACGCGCCCGGCAGGATCGATGCGAGGCCGACCGCCACCAGACGGTGCACGCCCGCCTTCGCCAGACCGGTGGCAGGGCGCGGGACGACGCGGTGAAGAAGTCGCGCGGCGGCACTGATGGCGGTGTTGTGTCCGGCGGCCGCGTACTCGACGCTCCCCGCGCCCGTGACATCGCCCGCCACTACGCGCACATCCGTCGGATCGCCGTGGGCGGCGGGGTCGCGCACCACCGCGGTGGCCTGGTGGCCACGCCGGCGCGTCTCGGCGACAGCCTGCCGACCGGCCCGGCGGACGAACTGCTCGACGCCCGCGAGTCCTACGACCAGGGGACCCGCCTCGACCACACGGGATGACTCGGCACGTGCCGCTCCCACGTCCCCACGCGACGGCGCTCCAGCGCGTCGACGGAGCCGTTCGCAGGAGACCGACGACCGCCGAGCCCTGCCTCGCCAGGTCGTTTCCCTCAGTGGCCGGAGGCCGGAGACGGGTGGCCGGCCGCCGGACCGGCCCGCGGTGCCTGCGCGAGGCGATCCGGTCGGCCGGCCGCGGGCTAACTCGTCCAGCTGTGCGCCACGTCGACGACGACCCGGTCGTTCAGCCGGGTCACGCGGAACGGCAGTCGGGCGCGCACACCGAGACCGACCTGCGTCTGCCCCTCGAAGGTGCCGCCGAACCGGGTGTCCCGGAAGGTCCTGTACCCGCTGACGTTCACGCCGGGCAGGGCCTTGCCCACCTTCCCCGGATAGGTCGGCACGCCACGCTCCACGTCGTAGCTCCAAGCGCCGATGCGGATTTCGAGGATCGCCCCGCCGGCGACCGGTATGTACTTGCCCGAGGGGTCCGCGTAGAGCCGGTCCACGTACTGGACGTGGTAGCCGATCCGGGAGCCGCCGCCGGGCACGTCGAACACGATGCGGTCGTAGCAGTCGTGCCGTGCCGCTCTGATGTCCTCCAGGTGATCGGCTCCCGAGGTGGCGCCACCCTTGGCGCCGCTGCCCCAGCCCGTCGGGCAGACCGCCGTCGCGCGGGCTGCCTCGGCCGGGGCCGCACCGGCGGTGCTCGCCGCCGTCCCCAGCGTGGCGCCCGCGAGTGCGAGCACCGCCACTGCCGTTCTTACACGTCGCATCCTGTCCCCCTTGGTCGCGCTTGGTCGCGTACCTCTGATGCCAGGTGAGACAGCCGACCGTACCGGAAGGTTGTACGCCAGATGAGGGCAAACAGGGAATCTCGTCATCCGTGGGTTCACCTGGAAGCCACCGGTCGAGGCGCGCCAAGATCACCTGCGGCAGCGCAGCCGGCCAAGAGATGTGCATACGGTGATCAGGGCGGGGCACACGGTTCCCTGGAGTACACATCCATCGCTCCCCGACCGTGCAGCAGTCCGGCGGGGGAGTGCTCACGGCCGTCGCGGGCGCTGCGGAGCGGCCCGCCTTTCGAGAAGGTTGTCGCTGTGTTGCTGCCTGCGGAGAAGGAACTACGTGCGGTACTGGCCCGGTTCGCCGATGCCCGCTTTCGCCATGATGTGCAGCCCACCGGCCACTCCAGCCGTGAGCTGGAGGACGCCTCGTACACGCTGTGCGTCATGACCGGTACACAGTCGTTGGACCAGGCCCTCGCTGCCGCCGACGCCCTTCTGGAACGGCTGCGAGCGGATCGCACCGGGACCACGAAGGCGACGCAGACCCTGGCTGCCTGACGCCGGCCTTCGTACGGTCCGAGGTGCACGCCTTCGTGCGGTCTGAGGTTTACGCAGGCTGCGGACATAGTGGTGTCATGGCTTGGTGTCACGGCACAGGAGCCCCCGGTGGGGCGGCCGTCTCATCGACCTCGTCCCCTGGACGCCGTGCTGGTCCAGCTCATCGCGGCCACAGCGGCGTGTCATCAGGGGCGCCCCCAGTGGTGGGATCCGCGGAACATCGAGATCGTCAGGAAGCGGCTGGCCGTCGCAGCCGAAGCCGCCGGCGACACCGCGACCGTTCGCGGGAGAACCTCGATCACGGAAGTGGCGGTGAGACGCCAGGCGAGACGGTTCCACACGGCTCTGGCGGAACTGATCCGCCGCCACGACCGTGCGATCACTCAGGTGCGCAGCGCGCAGGAGTACGACGCGATCACGGCTTCGCCGCGCAGCGGTGTCCTGGCCCTCGCAACAGAGGACCTGGAGGGTCTCATGCAGCACAGTGCCGCTGAACCGCCGACGTCCCGGGCCGCCCGGTTCGTGCGCCGTACCGGCTCCAGCCTGGTCCTCGTCGCCTTCGCCGTGATCATTCCGCTGCTGCCGGGAGTGGACAGCGCGACCGGCGCAGGAGTCCGCGTGCTGCTCCTCATGACGGCCGCACTGGCCCTGACCCCGGCCGGTGGCAGTGCCTCCGGCTCCATACGATCCGCACTCGAACGATCCCTGTTCCCCAAAGCCACCCCATGACCCGATCCCTGTTCCCCAAAGCCACCCCAGACCGCGCCGGAACACCGCGCGTCGCAGTGCCGTGACCTGCTGCAAGAAGTCCTCCGGCACTCACGTCGTGCAGCGAGGGAGCCCCCCGCTGCACGAACACGATCACCGGTCGGCCCGGTGGAGGGCCGGTCAGCCCTGGGTCACCGGTGTCTGCAGTTCCGTCACCCACTCGTCGCGGTCGGCGGGGCACTCCAGGTTGATCTCGCGGGGGTAGCCGGTCGCGTGGTAGCCGTGGGCGTCGATCCAGCGGGCCAGGGTCTGGGCGGTGGGGAGCACGCTGTCCATCGAGCCGCGGTGCACGATGGTCGCCGCCTGGTCGAGGGACGGCAGGTCCAGCACCCGGACGGCGCCGTCCTGGAGCGGGGCGGAGACCTGCACGGCGGCGTGGACTGTGATCCTGCCGCCGCCCTCCGGGGCGTCCTCGTAGCAGGCGACACCGGGCCCGGCGGGGGAGATGCCGGCCGCACCCAGGCGCCGGAACAACTCGTCGTAGAGCGGCCCGATGACCGGGCCGATGTCCTCGGGCTCGAAACTGTCCGCGGTAGCGGTCAGCTCGGCCACCCGCAGGCTGGGAACGGTCTTGATGACGACGTCGTCGGCAGGCATGCGCCCCTCGCTCTCGATCGCTCGGAGCCTCGCCTCGACCCGCACCAGGCGTGCTTCTGCGGCGGCCACGGCAGTTTCCAGCTCGGCCTGCCGCAGCCGCAGCATGCCGCGCAGTTCCTCCACGCCGACCTTCTCATCCACGATGTCGCTGACCTGCTGAAGGGTGAATCCGAGGTCTTTGAGCGCGAGGATCCGGTTCAGGCGGGCGAGCTGGGCGGCGGTGTAGTGGCGGTAGCCACTGGCTGGATCGACGTGGGCCGGGCGCAGCAGGCCGGTCGCGTCGTAGTGACGCAGCATCCGGACCGAGACGCGGCCGTGCCGGGCGAAGTCTCCGATGGTGAACATGATGTCTCCGAGCAGACCGCCTGACACGGTGTGAGGGTCAAGAGGCTACCTGGTGGGCGGGGAACCCCAGAAGCGCCCGCGGGGCCGAGCACGGCTCGGCGGTGCGCGGCGTCGTGCCGCCCGCCGCCCCGCGGCCAGGGCTCCCCCCAACGCGTCCGCTGACCGTGTTCTCCCCGCTCGTGCTGTTCACGGGCGGGCGGCTGCGTAGAGGCTGTCGCGCAGCTCGGGCAGGGACTCGCGGTCCTTGCGCCACACGAGGCGCAGGGGTCGGGTCGGCACCGGCAGAGCCAGCTGGACGAGGGCGCCGGAGCGGAGACTGTCGGCGAGCACATCGCCGGACCAGGTGTCCAGCCGCATGTCATTCCTGCGGAACGCTACGGCCGCCGGCCGTCCCGCCGTAGCCTCCGAGCGCACAGCCCCTTCCCCGTCCACGCACAGACCGCAGAGGGAGGATGGCCGGATGATCAGCGGAAACACCGAGCTGACCCGAGTCGAGCAGCCGCCGGGAATCGGTTCTGTCCGGGCCGCCCCAGTGACACATGTGCGGCAGACACATGTGCGGCGGCGCTCCTCCGCACGGGCGCTGCGGAGCTGGGAGCGGCGACCGGTCGAAGCGGCCGGGATCACGGGCTTGCCCGCGCAGAGCCTCAGCCGTCTTCTAGGGTCGTCCATATGATGATCGACACTGGCGCCGTCGGCTCGCTCTTCGACTCCCTGCGGGCGGACGCCTTGACGAGCCCGGACCAGCTTCGCGAGCTCTACCCGCCGCCGAACCCGAACGCGCTCCGCAAGGAGACCGACCACCTGACGGAGGAGACCCGGGCGCTGATCGGCTGTTCCTCACTGGTGTTCATCGGCAGTGCGGACATCGAGGGCGGGGCCGACGTGACGCCGCGCGGCGGACCGGCCGGGTTCGTCTCGGTGCTGGACGAGCGGACCCTGGTGATCCCCGACGCGACCGGCAACAAGCGGCTCGACACGATGCACAACGTGCTGCAGACCGGACGCGTCGGACTGCTCTTCCTCATCCCCGGCCGCCCGACCACGCTGCGCGTCAACGGCCGCGCCTGCGTCTCGGCGCGCCCGGAACTGCTCAGCCAACTCACTCCCGTCGGCAAACCGCCGGTCACGGCGATCGTGGTGGAGGTCGAGCAGGTCTATCCGCACTGCCCGAAATCGCTGATGCGCGCCAACGCCTGGCGACCGGAGCGGTGGATGCCTGCCGACACCCAGCCGACCAGCGCCGAGGTGACGCTGGCCCAGCTGGACGTGCCGGGCCTGACCATCGACCAGATCGAGGAAGCCGAACGGGAGTCACTGCGCCTGCGTTACGAGTGAGTCCCGGTGCCGGTTGCTCGCTGCGCGGAGGGTACGGCCGGGCCCGAAGGTCGGCGCCGCGCCGTGAAAACTCCGCCGGGAACGAGGGCCGGCCCCGTGGCCGCGACGCCACCGGCGACCGCCCAGGAAGGGCCGCCGTGCCCGTCGGGCGGCCGGCGATCGTGACGTGCCTGACGTGGTCTGCCGGAGGGAGTTCTCCCCAGGCGCGGCCCGCAGGTCGGTGAGGACCACCCGGACCTCACGGCCCGGCCGGAGGGAGGCAGGCGTGCCGCTGCCGGGGAACGCGTCCCGGGGAACGCTGACGAACCGGTCGAGCTGCGCCGAGTCCTCGGCCGCGACCTTGAGCATGGCCGTCGCGACGATACGGCCGTGACTGGTCGCGGTGACCGGATAGGTGCCCGGGCGCAGACCCGAGCGGATGCGGTGCTCCGAGCCCTCCGCGTCCACCTGCACGGACCGCGTCGACCCCCTCTTCAGTGGAGCCAGGGTGATCGGCTGCTGCAGGGCCGGGGAGGTGACCTCGGCCTTGGTCGCCGACGACCAGCGCGCGCGGCGCGGCCGTGGACTACCGTGCCGGGCCGGGCCGGGAGTCGTAGAGCACGCTGTGGAAGCGGCCGGCCTCCTCCCGCCCCGACGGGTCACCGCCGAGGCCTCGTACCGCCTCGATCGCGTACCGCCGCTCCTGCTCGTCCGTGAACCGCCGCTGCGGGTAGGTCCGGGACGTGTCCACCGTGGTGCGCAGTCCGTACGCGGCCAGCCTCCGGGCTACAGGCTCGTAGGACACGGTCCGCAGGACGAACGCGCTCACCCACACGGGACCCCGGGCAGCGTCCAGCAGTGCGGTGAACGTCCGCTCGGTGATGTAGCTGCCGCCGCCCGTCAGCGTGATCAGCCCGACCTCCGGCAGGGCGGCGCGCAGCTCCGGCCCGGGCGGCACCCGTTCCAGGTCGTCGGTGAAGCCGGCGTCCAGCAGACCGGCTTCCCGGGCATAGCGCACCGCCGGCGCGGCGATGTCCAGGCCGTACACCCGCAGCGCGTCCGGCCGCCGCCGCTCGGCGTAGAACTCCCGGTCCCACGCGGCCAGCTCCTGCGTCGACATGCGGCGAGCGGTGTCGGACGTGTACCGCTCGTACAGCTCCGCGAGCGTGACGTCGTGGTTGAGCAGCGCGGCGTTGATGCCGTACGAACAGCACAGGTCCAGCACCACCAGCCCCTCGGCCCGGCCGGCACCGTACGCGGCCCGCTCCGCCGCCAGCCGCCGGAACACCGGCTGGGCGTGATGCGGGATCTCATAGTCCAATGGCGCCAGCCGCGTGAAGTAGGCCCGCGGATCCGGTTGGACGTAGATGTCGTCGAACCGGGACTTGCCACGCGCCGCACCGCCAGAGTCCAACCCGCTCACGCCGCACTCCTCCTTGCATCGCGCGCTTTGCCCCATAGTGGCCCGTTTCCCCGGCTCTACGGACCTCCGCCACGCGCGGTCACCAGGCCGCCCGGTCTCCGCCGGCCGGACTTGATCCATCGCGCCGCCGCCGGTCCCCCCTCCGCTGGTTCGGGCGCCATGCCTTATGCCGGTCGCAGGCCCTCTTCGGACGGGGTTTCCCTGGCGTCCCCTGATCACGGACGACGGCACGGCCAACGCGATTCAGTTCGCCGTCGACTACGACCCCCGACCCGCCTTCGACCCAGGCAACGCCTGGGAGGCCGTTCCCCGACTGCGGCACAGGTATTGGTGAAGGCGAGGACGAGGGCGAGGGCGAGGGCGAGGGGGAAGATGAAGGCGCAGGAAGCGGACGCACACGACGGACACGCGGATCGTTGTGGACGAGTAATCCTCGTCGGCGACGATCCGCTCGGGCCGGCCCCTGAGCCGGCCGGGCCCGCACCGCTCGATGCGGATGCGGGCCATGATCTGTTCGAACCGGGGTGCGGTCGTTGACGTCCCATCAGGCGACGCCCGCGGACGGCTTCCACGGGCCCGGTGACCACCTGACGGGAACCGACGGCCATCGCGCCCGGAGCGCCCGGAGCGCCCGTCCGCAGTGCGGCCGGAGGCGGTTCAGCAGGCGCCGAGGTCCTGCCAGACGCCCCACTCGCCGGTGGTGCCGGGCTCCTCGCCCGTCGTCCACCACTTGGCCTTCCAGGTGTGCCCCCTGTACGAGACCTGCTGGCCGCCGGTGTAGACCTTGTCCTTGGCCCAGGGGGCGGCGGTGCACTGGATGCCGGAGCCGCCGGTGACGGTCAGGGAGTAGGTGGCCGAGTGGCTGCCCGAGGTGCCCGCGCCGGTCACGGTGACGGTGTAGGTGCCGGAGGCCGCGGCCGAGGTGGTGGCCAGGGTGAGGGTGGAGGTGCCGCCCGCGGTGACGGACGTCGGGCTGAGGGAGGCGGTCACGCCCGCCGGGGCCCCGCTGACGCTGAGCTTCACGTTCTGGACATCGCCCGCGGTCACGGCCGTCTTCACGGTGGCCGTGGCGGACTGGCCGGCCGTCACGGAGCCGGAGGACGGGCTCAGCGCGACGGAGAAGTCGTTCGACGGCGTGGTGGGGCCGCCACCGGTGAACGGCGCGAAGATGTGGGTGAAGTCCCACGTGTTCTGCTGGATGCCGGAGCAGTTGTCCGCGGCGGCACCGCCCGCGCAACTGCCGTTGTCCCGCTGCAGCGCCCAGAACGACAGGGTGTTGATGCCCTTGGCGACCGCCCAGTCGTACACGGTGCGGGCGTTGGCCAGGGTGAAGGTCTCCGCCTTGCCGAAGTCGTCGACGCCCGGCATCTCCGTGACGCCGACCATGTTCCACAACTGGGCCGGGCTCTTGCTCGGGTACAGCTGCGCGAGCAGGTCGTACAGGCCCTGGGCGGCGGTCTGGGTGTCCTTCGCCATGTCGTGGGCCTGGTTGTCGTAGTAGTCGAACGTCATGAGGTTCACGACGTCGACCCGGGTGCCGTTGGCGACCGCGTTGCGCAGCAGCGCCTCGCCGGTGTCCCCGAGGCCGTGCGTGGTGGTCGGCAGGGTGTAGGAGATCTCCACCTTGCGCCCGTTGGCCGCGGCCCAGTCCTCGACGAGCTTGATGGCCTTGTTCCGGCGGTCGATGGCGGCGGTGTTGTCGAGCGAGTCGACCTCGATGTCCATGTCGAGCCGCGAGATGTCGTAGGTGGTGATGACCTTCTCGTACGCGGCGGCGATCTGCTGCACGTCGGTGCAGCTGTCGGCGATCTCGGTGCCGGTGGTGTCGGCGGTGTATCCCCCGAACGAGGGGATGACGTCGCCGCCGTTGCTCTGGATCGTCTTGATGTCGGCGCCGAAGGTCGAGGCGGCGATCGGCATGCTCGTGTCGCCGTTCCAGTACGGCGTGCAGGAGCCCTTGGAGGCGGTCTGCAGGAACGCCATCGTCAGGTGCTTGGCGCCCGACTGGGCGGACAGAGCGGCGGGGCTCTCGCCGGTCCAGGCCTCGAAGTAGGGCGCGAAGACGTGGTTCGGCAGGGGTGTCGCGGCCTGGGCGGTGCCGGTTCCCGTGAGGGCGAGGCCCGTCGCGGCCGCCAGGGTGGCGGCCGCGGTGAGGGCTGCGCGGAAGGAACGCATGAGTCTCATGTCAGTCCCGGTCTGTGGAAGGGGTGGCCGATGTCCGTGAGGGGACAGGGAGTTGCCGACTACTGGGATAGCGCCCCCCAGAAGCCGGGTCAATGGTCTGGACCAAAAAGGGACTAGACCAATTTCGACCGCTCGGCACCGCTTCCCTGTACAGGGCCCCAAGTGGCGGACTGGACCACGCTCGAACGCCCGGATGCGGGGTGTACTCGCCGCCGCGAGTGCCCTTGACCGGACCGGGCGTGAGGCTATGGTCTAGACCTAGTCGGGTCAGGACCGGACCAGTATGTGATCACCACTCCCGCAGGAAGTGAGAGGACATGAACACAAAAAGACGGGCGGCTCTCGCGATCGGTGCGCTGGTCGCCCCGGTGCTCGCCGTCAGCCTCCCGGCGAGCACGGCCAGCGCCCACGGCTGGGTGACACTGCCCACGAGCCGTCAGCAACAGTGCGCCGAGGGCGTCGTCGCCTGCGGACAGATCAAGTACGAACCGCAGAGCGTCGAGGGGCCGAAGGGACTGCAGAGCTGCAGCGGCGGACACGCGGAGTACGCCGAGCTCGATGACGACAGCAAGGGCTGGAAGGCCACCGCGGTCGGCACGACGGCGACGTTCACGTGGCACAACACCGCCCGGCACGCCACCGCGAACTGGCAGTACTTCATCAACGGCCAGAAGATCGCCGAGTTCGACGGCCACAACCAGCAGCCCGCCGCGGACATCAGCCAGCAGGTCGACTTCGGCGGCTTCACGGGCCGGCAGAAGGTGCTCGCCGTCTGGAACATCGCCGACACCGCCAATGCGTTCTACTCCTGCGTCGACGTCACCATCGGTGGCGGCAGTGGCGGGGGCGGGGGCAACGGTGGGGGCGGTGGGGACACCTGCACGGCGCCGGCCTGGGACCCCGCCCGGGTCTACAACGGCGGTGACACCGTGTCCTACGGCGGCCACAACTGGCGCGCCAAATGGTGGGTGACCGGCGACAAGCCCGGCACCACCGGTCAGTGGGGTGTCTGGGAGGACCTGGGCGCCTGCTAGGGCGGGTATCGAGTCGTGATCAATCTGACGGATTCGCTCCGCGCTATGGAGCGAATCCGGTAACGCATCTTGCATGACGCGGATGCAACTGACGGATGAGGAGTGGGAATTCATCGGGCCGTACCTGCCGATCGGGAAGTACGGCCCGTATCCCGAGCGGCTCCGGCAGCAGTTCGAGGGCGTGATCTGGCGGTTCAGGACGGGCGGACAGTGGCGGGAGATGCCGGCGGAGTTCGGCGCCTGGTCGACCGTCCACAACCGATTCCGGCAGTGGCGGGACGCCGGTGTCTTCGAGGCTCTGCTGGAGGGTCTGATCGCCGAGGCAGCGGAGCGGGGCGAGGTGGACTTGTCCCTGGTCAGTGTGGATTCCACCACGGCCCGCGCCCACCACGATGCCGCCGGGATGTACCTGGCACCTGAGGTTCTCGCCGCCCTGGAGGAGGCTGCCGCCGAGGAAGAAATGGCACGGTCAAAGGGGGCGGCCCGGAGGGACAAGACGGGCACAACGGAGACAGCGACCCCGCCTGGGAAGAGCGACGCCGTATCCGGCGCCGGTACAGAATCCGGCTGAAGGCCGCCCTGCTTGGGCGATCGCGCGGCGGGCAGACCAGCAAGGTCCACCTCGCCGCTGACCGCAAGTGCCGCCCGCTCGCGCTCATCCTGACCGCGGGACAGGCCGCCGACAGCCCGCAGTTCATCCCAGTGCTCCAGAGGGTCCGGGTCCGTGGCCCTGTCGGGCGTCCTCGCACCCGGCCGGACGCGGTCGCCGGGGACAAGGCCTACTCGTCCCGCGCCAACCGTGCCTACCTGCGCAAGCGCGAGATTAAGGCGGTGATCCCGGAGAAGAAGGACCAGGCTGCCAACCGGAAGAACAAGGGCAGTAGGGGTGGTCGGCCCGTCAGCTACGACTCCGCCCTCTATTGGGAGAGGAACACCGTGGAGCGCCTGATCAACAAGCTGAAAGCCTGGCGGGGCATTGCCACCCGCTACGACAAGACCCTCGCCAGCTACCTCGCCGGCCTGCATCTCCGCGCCTCCACGATCTGGATCACGGACCTCACGCGAGCCACCCTCTGATCACAACCAGATGCAGACCCTGACCTGCTCGGTCAGGCGGTCAGCGCCGCTAGCTCCGCGTTGGCGCGCTCGGTGACCAGGGCGAGCACGCGGCCGGCGGCGGCCAGGTCCGCGGCGGGTATTCCGCCCCAGACGCGGGCGGTGAGGGGGCCGGTGTCCGCGCCGACGGCGGCGATCAGCTCGCGCCCTGCGTCCGTGGGGCGAAGGTGCGCGCCGTCCGCGACGAGCAGCTGCTCGGCCAGCAGTTCGTCGAGGGTGGCGCGGATGTCGGCCGGATCGGCCTTGAGGGAGCCCTGGACCTGGGTGACGAGATCGTCTGGAGTCTGCGCGGTGTCGGCGGCGAGGGCGGCGCGCAGGGCGACCTGTTGCTGGAATGTGATGCCGTGCTGGGCCAGGACGTGTTCCAGGACGCCGCGGGCGGCGTAGTGGGCCAGGCCGAGGGCGCGGGCGTCGGCGACGGGTGCGGTGGTGGATGCGGTGATGGTCATGGCGTTGTCCCCTGAGTGCTCTCGTTGTTCGGTACGGGTGGAGCAAGAGGTGCGTCGAGCAGGGTCGTCAGCTCGTCGGTGAATGCGTGCGTCCGCGGGGCGTCGAAGCCCCCGAGCGGCTCCAGCAACTGCTGATGTAGTTCCTGGACCGCCGCGATGGCCTGCCGTGTGACAGCCTGGCCCTCCTCGGTGAGGGCGAGCTGCACGGCGCGCGGGTCGCGGGGGTCGCGGGTCCGCTCGATCAGGCCGGCCGACTCCAGGGCGCGCGCCAGTTTCGAGACGTACAGCGCCTCCAGGCCGGTGTGGTCGGCGAGCCGACGCTGACTGGGCCGCTCGCCGTCGCGCTGCATGCCGTGCAGCGACGCGACCAGCGAGTACTGCGCGTGCGTGAGCCCCAGCGGAGCCACCGCACGATCGACCGCGACCCGCCATTTGTTGGCGAGCCGCCATACCAGGAAGCCGGGCGTGGGGCCCGGTGAGCCCTTACTCATGCCGATAGATTACATGGCTACTATGTCCATGGCTACTATTATCTGGCGGACGTGACGGCGCACCCGACTCGGCACCGCAGCGGGCCTCGGCGGGACTCCCTGCGCCCCGTCACGTGATCAGGACCGGATACAGGCCCTAGGGCGACTGCCGTCGGCCAGGCCACATCAACCTCCCTCTGCGCTGCGGCAGTCGTCGCGACACCCTCCCCTCTCGCGGCGACTGCCGGGCGGATTCAGGTGTGCGGGCACCCGGCGGTCAACGGAGGTGATCCTTGCCGTCGTGACCGCCGGGGCCTTGCCGCAGGCGTCCTCCTGCCCGCCTGCCTGCCTGCCTGCCGTCCCGTCCGGTTTCCGGCACAGCCAGGACGCTTCGCCCCACGGCGACGCGGCCCTGACCGTATGGTGGGGCCCGGCATGTGGCGGGCCCCTACCGGGCTCGGCGCGGTTCCGCCGCTCGACGGGGACGTTTCCAGACTGGTGGCGCCGGCCTGCGACACCCGGTGGCAGGAACGCTTGCGGGGGGCGTCCGGGGCGGACCTGGAGGCGCTCACCGCAGTGTCGGCCGCGTCCAACCTGGTGCTCGGGGACGGTGGGCGCCGCGGCGATCAGGACGTGTCCGTGGCCCTGGCCGCCGACGCGTCCGCCGGTTACGCGCGTGTCCGCGACCTCGCGGAGGTGGCCGAGGGCCTCCACCACACGGATCGCCTCGCGGAGAGGGACGAACTCCTGCGCCGTGTCATCAGCTTGATCCGTACCCTGGCAGACCCCGCCGAGCGCACCGAGGGCCTGGAACGGGTGGCCCAGGTATTCGGCCGCATCGGGAAACCCGACGGAGCGGCAGAGCTGGCCCGGGAGCCCCTGGGCCGGGCAGGCACCGCCGGCAGCCCCTCCCGCCGACGCCGGGACACATCGCCGCCGCCGGTGCGCTCCTCGCGGCAGGCGATACCGACGCGGTGCTCGGGCTGGAGGACGACCTGCCGGAGGACGCGGTCGACGAGATTCTCACCGGTGTCGTGAAAAAGCTCGTGGACGCCGGTGATCCGGCCGCAGCAAAGCTGCTCACCGACAGGCGAGGGGACGAGCACGCCCTCGCCCACCTCGCGGCGGGCACCGCGGCCGCGGGAGACGTCGTCCGTGCCGCCGCGCTGCTGGAGGAGATCGGCACCCCTGTGCTGCGCGAGGCGGCCACGCCGGCCGTGGTCAGGGCGCTCTGCCGGGTGGGCGCCCGCGCGACGGCCCGCGCCCTGGCCGACGCCCTCTCCACGCCCGAGCACCGCGGCAAGGCGCTCGCGGCGAACGCCAGTCGCTCGGCCCCGGCCCGCGGGGGCGCCTCGTGCTGGTCGAGGCGCTGCGCTGGGGGCCGGCGGAGCGGATGACCGAGGAGATCGCCGACGTGGTGCCGGAGCATCTGCCCCTCCTGGCGGACCTCGCCCTGACGGAAGGCCAGCCGGGCTCTGCCCCGAAGATCACCAGCTCCGTTCCGGTCTCATCGTCGCCGCCGACGCGATGTCCGGCATCCGCCCTGCTCGCGTCCCGGCGGAGTCGTGGCCGACCGGCAACGAGCCGCGGTGACCGCGTGCCGCGTCTCCCACCGCGTACCGACGTACAACAAGGTCGTATTCTGCTGCGGTTACGGGGCGCGGTGATCAGGGGGAGACGTACGTGCAGCCATTGGAGTCCACGGATCCGGCCGTGATCGGCGGCTACCCGCTGCTGGCGCGGCTCGGTGCGGGCGGCATGGGCCAGGTCTACCTGTCGCGCACGCCGGCGGGCCGCCCCCTGGCGCTCAAGACGGTTCGCCCCGACCTCACCGCCGCCCCGGACTTCGAGACACGCTTCGCCAGGGAGATCCGCACCAGCGACCGGGTCCGCTCTCCGTGGACCGTCTCGGTGGTGGACTTCAGCCCGCCCGGACACCGCCCGCAGTGGCTGGCCACCGAGTACATCGCCGCACCCGCCCTCGCCGACTGGGTCACCGCCCACGGCCCGCTGCCGCCTGCCACCCTGCGTCTCCTGGCCGGTGAACTCGCCGCCGCACTGGCCGCCGTGCACGCCTGCGGTCTCACCCACCGGGACGTCAAACCCTCCAACGTCCTCCTCGGTCGTGGCCGGCCCATGCTCATCGACTTCGGTATCGCCCGTGCCGCCGACGACTCCCACTACACGGGCACCGGGGGCGTCATCGGCTCTCCCGGCTATCTGGCCCCCGAACAGGCCGTGCAGGGGACCGTCACCGAAGCGGGTGACGTCTTCTCCCTGGGCGCGGTCCTCGCCTTCGCCGCGACCGGCACCGGCCCGTTCCAACTACCGGGTGAGCAGCCCTCGGCGCCCTTGCTCCTCTACCGCATCGTCCACGAAGACGCCCGCCTCGACGGCGTACCGGCCGGCCTGGCACAACTCGTCGCCCGCTGCCTGGCGAAGAATCCGGACGACCGGCCACGAAGCGCAGAGCTGGCAGCATCGCTGCGGGGGGAGGGGGGCGTCGGCGATCCCCGGGCGGCGGCGTACGGACCCGGGACCACGCCAGGGGCAGGCGCCTGGGAGCGGGCCCTCCCGCCAGGACTCGCCGCCGACCTCCTGGCGCGGGAGGCGGAGGTCGCCCGCCGGTGCGCGGCGCCACCGGACCACCCGGCCTCGGCGGCCCGGACGGCGCCCGGGCCTGGCATACCGGGCGCGCCGACGACCGCTGGGGCGGTGGTCCCGCCCTCCGCCGGCCATCCGGTCCCCGACACGGCCGCGCCGTACCCCCCGTCCGCCACCGCGGGGTCGTACCCGCCCGGCCCTCCGGGCGGCCACACCGGCCCGTCCACCTCGTCGTCGTACGGCGCCCACCACCCCGTGTACCTCCGCGGGCGCCGCCGCGTCCGCCGGCTGGCCGGCGCCTGCGCCCTCACCGTGGCCGCCGTCACGACCGGCATCCTGCTGCTGCACCCGTTCGACACGACCGCCCACGGCGACGGCACCCCGTCCTCCCGGCCCCTCCCCAGCGCCTCCGCTCCTGCCCTCTCCGCCAAGTGGGCCGGCGTGTGGACCGGCACGGGCCCGGGCACCCCGCAGGCCGACGGCCAACTGCATCCGCGTACCGACTCCTTCAAGGTGACCCTCACCCTGCACACCGCCGCCGTGGGCGAACTGGCGGGCAAGCAGGTCAGCAGCATCACCGAGGTCGGCACCGGCCGGGAGGTCGGCTGCACGGAGGCCCTCACGCTGCGGGCCGTACGCGGTACGACGGCCACCTTCGAGGCGGCCACCAGTCACCCCACCGACCGCTCGGACACGTCGCTGCAGTGCGAGACCGGCCACCTCTACGTCGTCCAGCTCACCGACGCCGACACCATCACCCTCGGCGAGGAGGGCGCCCAGTCCGCGGGCGCGCCCGAGTCCGTGCACCGCAGCCGCCGCACCTCCTGAAGCACGGCGGGGTCCACGGGCCGGCGGTCGGCCGGGGGTCCGACCGGGTGCCGAGGTCGTACCCCTGCCCGTCGCCCCTCCCGAGCCGGCGCGCACACGCTGTGCCGAACTCGCCGACGCGGCAGTACCGTTCTGACACGAACGGCCTGCGGATGCGCTGTCGGGGGCCGCCCGGAGCGGGGTCCGCCATTCGTGGTGATCGTGCAGAGAAGTGCTCAACTCCCCCCTAGGCCCTGGCTTGGAGCCTCGTGCCCGGTGAGACTGGAAGTCAGCCGAGACGACCCGCCCGAGGAGAGTGCCGGTCGCCGGACCTCACTGGCCGATCATTTCCGAGGAGTCCGCATGCGTCTGCGTAAGCGCGCGACAGCCGCCGTGTTCGTGACCACCGCGGCCTTCACCGCCCTCGCTCCCCAGGCCATGGCCGCCCCCATGCCCTGGGAGACCAGCCGAACCCCCACGACCATCACCCACCACACTCCCTCCACTGCAACCAGCGGCAGCGGCACGGTCACCGTGCTGTGCGCGCCCCCCTGCTACCAGTAGGCGGTCGCCGAAGGGACCTGGAGACACCGGACCGGCACCCAAACGGCGTCCCGGCACCGCTCTGCGAACCACACACCAGGCGAAGCCATCCGACGAGCGTCAGTTCCGAGGTGGACCTGGCTGCGGTGTGGGCATCTCAGGATGCCTTCTGGGAGGCGGCTGCGTCGGGGTGCAGGTCGTCGAGGGTGAGCTGGTGCGCCGGGGGATCGGGAAGGACGACCTCGCGGGTGAGGCGGAGGTCGGGGCCGACGTGGAGCAGTTCGCCGGACTCCATCTCGCGCCAGTGCGGGTTGTCGTCCATACGCTCGCTGGCGACGACGACGGCTGGTTGCTCGGCGAGGTGCGATGAGTGGATGCGCATACGACCGTGGGAGCCGCTGTGGTCGAGATGCCGGCCGTGCTGGCCGCCCGCCTGGCGTTCGAGGACGTACAGCTCGTGGGTGTCCGGGTAGCGCAGCGCCCACAGCTCCTCGGGCGTGATGAGGATCAGGTTCATGGCGTAGACGGGCAGGTTGCCGGCGATCCACCGGCCGGCGTGCCGGATGCCCTCGGTGACGTCACCGCCGTGCCGCCGGGTCTCCCGGGTGATCAGGGCGAAGAACCGCTCGGAGTCGGTGTCGCCCTTCACGAGGGACCGGTCCTCGCCCAGGTGGTCGTCGAGCTTGTCCAGACCCTCGATCACCCCGTTGTGGGCGAAGAGACGCCCGTCCTGCTCGAAGGGATGGGTGTTGCGGACGTCCAGGCTGCCGGTGGAGGCGAAGCGCACGTGGGCGATGAAGGTGGCCGACTCGACCTCGCGGGCCTCCTCGGCGAAGGCGCGGTCGCGGTAGGCGGCGATGGGGGCCTTGTCGATGCGCGGGGCGCCTTGGGCGGTGAAGTGGCCGAGACCGGTGCCGTCGGGGTCCCGGTGGCTCTGCCGGCTGAGGCTGTCGGGGGCGTCCAGGAGCCAGAAGGTGGCGCGGGTAGGGCGCGGGGCGCTGCTGAGGCCGAAAAGACGGCACACGGCATTCCTCCAGGGGTCGGTCGGCCCTTCGTGGCTCGTGTCGGGCCGGCGGTTCGGTTCTGTCGTCAGTGGCGGACGGTGTCAGGAGTCCCACGCAAAGCCGGTCACGAATCAAGTGGGCCTGTCGCAGCAGCCGCTGTCGATGTCCTGGCGGGACCGTTCCCGTTCCAGGTGAGCTCGAAGGCGCCGCGCCGGAGCACATACACGCACCTGACGATTCCATCGGGCAGAGGGCGCTGGCCGCGAGCTGATCGGCAAGTGCTGCTGTGGCGTGGCCGGGGGCGTTGGGGGTGCCCATGGGCGGTCGGTGTGTCCGCGTGCTCCTGGTTCCTCACATCCGGGTGTTTCGCCCCGTGAGATGTGGTCTGGACTGTTTGGGCGGACAGGATGGCTGTCGCGATGAGGTCCCGGCCGTCGGGGCCTCACCGAACGTGAAGGAGCAGGATGCGAGGCTTCAAGACTCTCGGGGCGGGCGCGCTGGCGGTTGCCCTGGTGTCGGGCGTCGGCTGGGCAGCGCACGCGTCGGGCAGCCAGGCGGCGGCCAAGCCGAACGCAGCTTCCGCGGCTGCATCGGTCGCCGGCTACCAACTGGTGAAGCTGCCGAATTCGAACGTGTCGAACTTCGAGCGGCGTACGGTGTTCTGCCCGCCGGGGAAGATTGCCATCGGGGGTGGCGCGGAGGCGCAGGGCGAGGACGCGGTCCTCCTCGGATCGTTCCCGACGGAGGACGGAGAGGGCTGGATCGGCATCGGACGCGACTCCCTCCGGGACAACGTCGGGATCTCGGTGTACGCGATCTGTGCCTACCGCTGACAGCTCCTGGCCCGTGCCCGTCCCTGTCTTCAGGGGCGGGGCGCGGTGCTGTGACCAGACGCAGCGATCCCGGCCGGACAGCCGAGGGGCCCGGCAGCGCCTCACCGGCCCGGAGCGGTGCGAGATCCACCACCCACCCTGACCGCCTCAGCAAGCCGGCCGGCGGTTCGTCCTGCTGATGCCGCCCCCTGTTCCGGCCGGTGGCGGCGGCGTGCTGGTGGGCGCGGACGATGCTGGAGTCGATCCGGGCCGGCTGGTCGACGTCGCCGACCGCGTCGCCGTGGGCTTGGATCTGCTGCGGCGCTTGGGTGAACACCGCCCCGCCGAGGGCGCAGCGGCGGAAGCGCCGTGCCCTAGCGCCGCCGGCCGGTGATCCCCGGCCGCTGCGCCGGGCCGGCCTCGAATCGAAGCGGTCCCCTGGTTCACCAGCCCGCCCGTACCTGACCGCAGCACGCCGTGACGACGCGCAGAGCACGACGGCATCCGGTCCGTCCGGTGCGCCGGAAAGAGCCAGCGTCGAACCGTCGGGGGAGACGTCCATCAGACAGCGGTATCCCCGCGCGCGATGGACCTCCCGCCCGCTCCGCCCGGGGCGGCCGACGAAACAGCGGGACTCGCCCGCCGACCCGACACAGACCGCCGCCAAACGGCCGGCGGCGTCGAACCCCACCCCGCGCGCACTGCCCACAGGCACCCCGACGAGCGCCGTGCCGGACCGGGCCCCGTCGAACGTCTCACGGCGCCACACACCGGCACCGCCCCGCCCGGAGTCGAACCACCAGACGCACTCGCCGCCCGGCTCGATCTCGCACAGGTCCACACCCTGCGGGCGGCTCGTGACCACGCGGTGCCCACCGCCGTGGACGTCCCAGGCCACGACCTGCGCCGTACCGTCGATCACCTGCGTGCGCACGGCACGTCAGGGACGTCCCGGCCGCTGCGCGGCACCCGTCGCGAAACTCGGCGCCGACAGAACGGCACCGAACGCGACACCGTCCGGGCGACCGGACTCGTCCACCTCGTTCCGACTCGGCACCACGGGCGGCCGATGCCAAAGACCCGTCAGTTCCTCGGTCAGGGGCGGCACTTCGGTGTCCCTCTTCCTCGTGCCTTCCGAGGCTCGTCGCCGCACCGGGTCGGCGGGCCGCCGACCCCGGCGGCATACCAAGCCTCCCGCGGGTGGCCGAGGCTCCCAGAGCCGTTTGCGCACCCGTCCGACCACCGCCGTGCCTGCCGGCTTCACCCTTGCGGAGCGGCCCTCCTCATCAGGAACCGCCGGCACCATCCAGGACTCTCCGAATCCAGGACTCTCCGAACGGCCGGCCGCCCCCGCGCGGCGCCGCCACGGTCGAAGTGAACCGCTCCGCTTTCGACCAAGTCGGTACGCCTGCCCACGCCGGAGACTCGGCGTCGGCGAACTTCGCCGGGACAGGACACCCGCCCACCGGCACGCGTCGCGTGGCGGCGGCCCGGCGCGGGCATGTATCGGAGCGGCGCGCGACCGCCGGCCGCGTGCGACCGCCCAGAAGCAGGGGGAAGCCGGTGCGCGAGTTCGTCTACCTCTCGAAGAGGAAACTCAGGCAGTTCACCGAGTCCAACGGCGACGCCGGGCGGCCCCGCTGGTGGCGCCGCCTCGGTTTCGAGGGCGAACTGGCGTTCCCGCCCTTCGGCCGAGCCAAGGTGGCCAGCCGGGAGGCCGCCGCGGAGCCCGCGACGCTCACCGTGGACGAGGTGATCGACGAGTTCGAGCGGGGGGACCGCGCGGCCGGATGGTTCGCCGACGACAGTGTGGGCGCGGGGTCCTGGGCCTTCTTCGAGGCACCCTTGAACTACCGGGTGATGGACGACAAGTACTTCCGGTCGGCCGTCCTCTTCCTGGACTCGGGGGTACGGTCCCCGCACTACCCGACAGGGGGCTCGGTCCGGCTGCTGCTGCACGGGTCCCGGGAACACCTGCTCGGCATGGAGGGGGCCTCGCCGGTCCGGCTGGACGTACAGACGGAACTCGACCGGACCGAGCCGGAGGTGTTCCACGTCGCCTCCGACTCGTCCTACCTGTACCGGCTCGCCGGGCAGAGCTTCGACCTGGAGGACGAGACGGTGGAGCGCCTGCTGCCGGAGCTCAGTGACCGCCTCCTGCGCAACGACGAGCTGTCGCAGGAGCTGGGCCGCACCTCGTTGCGGATCGTCTACCAGCACAGCAACTTCGCCACGGGGCTGAGGATGACCGTGCGCCTGCTGGACGAGGCCTTCGTCCCGGAGACCGCCGCTTGGATGCGCGGCTACGCGCGCATCACCTCCCGCACGCAGCTGTACAGCGAAGGCGCGGAGAACAAGGTGCACCTCGTCACGGCCACCCCGCTCTACGTGGAGTACGCGCCCCAGCCGTGAACCACTCCATGACGGCGGCTCGCACCGTCTCGGCCGCCTCGCGCCGGGGCGGTGGGCGTGGCCGCAGCCCCTTGGCGCTCCGGTCGGAACGAATCCCGCCTCGCGATCGTCTACAGTTCCGTAGACCGTCTACCGGAATGTAGACGGTTGGGGCGGCGCCTGTCGGGTGCTGTGCGTCCGGCCGTCCGTCCGTCCGGAAAGGAGTCTCGCCGATGACCACACCTGCGGTTCTCTCACCACGGCTCGCGGTGAACCGCCGGACCCGCAGTCGTTCCCGGCCGCCGGCAGCCCACCTCCTGCCCGCCGCTTTCCTCAATCACACGACGACTTCGGCCGCGGAGCCGACGGAGGACCATGCGCCCCAAGATCCTGGTCGTGGAGGACGATCACGTCCTGCGTGACGTTCTGCGCCGCGGCCTGTACGAGGAGGAGTTCGAGCCGGTTCCCGCGGTCGACGGCGCCACCGCCCTGCGGCTGGCCACCGCCGGCATGGCGGCGGCAGTCCTGGACGTAGGCCTGCCCGACTCCGACGGGCGGGACGTGTGCCAGGCGATGCGCGCCAACGGCTTCCTCGCCCCCGTGATCTTCCTGACCGCCCGGCACCAGCTCACCGACCGCCTGGCCGGCTTCTCCGCCGGCGGTGACGACTACCTGCCCAAGCCCTTCCACCTCGCCGAACTCGCCGCCCGGCTGCGCGCCGCCATCAGACGTACCGCCCCCGTGGGGGTGCCCTCGGCCGGCGACCTGGTTCTGGACGCGGTGGACCACAGCGTCATCGTGCACGGCATGCGCACCACGCTGTCTCCCACCGAGTTCCGGCTGCTGGCCACGCTCGTCACCGCGGACGGCACCCTCGTACGCCGCCGTGACCTGGTACGGGCCGGCTGGCCCGAGGGCGCGCAGGTCAGCGACAACACGCTGGACCAGTACCTGAGCCGGTTGCGCCGCAAGCTGCGTGAGGCGGGCAGCGGCCTGACGATCGGTACGGCGCGCGGGATCGGACACCGCCTGTCGTGAACCGTGCTCGGCGTGTCCTGCGGCGCCTCGCCCCGCGCACCCTGCGCGGCCGGCTCTCCCTGGTGGCGCTGACCACCGCGGCCCTGCTGATGACGGTCCTGACCGTCGTCTTCAACGCCGTGATGGACCGGCACCTGCAGCGCCAGGCGGACGACGAACTGCGCAACCGGGCGGCAGCGGTGGCCACGACCGTCGACACCACCGGCCCCCGGGCGCGCGTCGTGGAAACGGCCAACGACCGTCTCCTCGACGCCAACGTGTGGATCTACGGCGGGACCCGTCTGCTGGAGAAGCCGCCGTCCGCCACGGCCGGCGAACCGGCGGCCCGAGCCGCCGACCGGCTGGCCGCCCAGCGGGGGGACGCCTGCGCGACCGTTCAGGCACAGGGCCACCGGCCGGTCCGGCTGTGCGCCCAGCGCGTCCCCGGCCGCCGCTCCACCGCGACCGTCGTCACCGCCCTGGACCTGACTCCGTACGGCAGTTCGGCCGACACCCTGCTGGCGGGATCACTCGTCCTGGACGGCGTGATGCTCGGCTGCACCTATGTACTCACGCGCCTGGCCGTCGGCCGGGCGCTGCGCCCGGTGCGGACGATGACCGACCAGGCCACCCAGTGGAGCGCGGTGGGCTCCGACGAGCGCTTCGGCACGGAGGACCACCCGACCGAACTCGCCCGCCTGGGTGCCTCCCTGGACGCGCTTCTGGACCGCATACGTACCGTCCTGCGCCACGAACAGCAGCTGACCGCAGAGCTCTCCCACGAACTGCGTACACCGCTCACCCGGATCGTGATGGAACTCGACTGGTGGCGGGCCCGCCCCCGCACGGCCGTCGAGACCCACACCACCCAAGAGGTGATCGCCGAGGCCGCCCAGTCCATGCGGACCATCTGCGACACGCTCCTGCACGACGCCCGAGAGAACGCACTGCATCCGGCAGCGGTCCCCGGAACAACCGACGTCCTCCCCGTCCTGGACCGCCTGCTCCAGCGCATCGACGCCCCGGACCACGTGAAGACCGTGGTGGAGACGCAGGCGCCGGCGTTGGAGGCGGGTGTCGCCCCGGCCCTTCTCGAACGCGTTCTCAGCCCCCTGCTCACGAACGCCGCCCGCTACGCCCGCTCCCGCGTGACCGTGTCGGCGCGGCGCATCCCCGGCGCCGTGCGGATCGACGTCGTCGACGACGGCCCCGGCGTGCCGGAGACCTTCAGGGACGAGCTGTTCCAGCCGGGCAGGCGCGCCGATCCCGGCGACGGCCACGACGGCGCGGGCCTGGGACTGCCGCTCGCGCGACGCCTGGCCCGCGCCGTCGGAGGTGACGTGCTTCACGACCCCGGACATACGCCCGGGGCCAGGTTCACGGTCAGCCTGCCCGCCGGATGACCCGCTTCTTGCCCTCCTTCACCGAACGGCGTTCCTGCACGTGGGCGTACGCCATCAGCCCGAACAGGACGGCGACGAGCACGGCGGACGAGCCCGCGGTACCCAGATCCAGGCCGCCCTTGGCGACCGGCTTGGTGAGGAAGTCGCCGGCGGTGGCGCCCAGCGGGCGGGTGAGCACGAAGGCGATCCAGAACAGCAGCACGTTCGGCACCGCGGGCACCTTCATCAGCGCCGCCAGCACGGCCAGCACTCCGGTCACGAGCAGCGCGCCGCCCAGGTAGCCGAGACCGGAGCTGTCGGAGAGGAAGTCGCCCATCGAGGTGCCGAGGGTGTTCGAGACCAGGATCGCCGCCCAGAACAGCGCCTCGCCCCGGAAGGTGACGATGTCGCGGATCTGGAACGTCATGCCGCTCAGCTTCCAGGCGAGGAAGATCGCCAGCAGGATCGAGATGAGGATCGCCGCCCCGGCAGGGTAGCCGAGGCCCAGTCCCTGCGGTCCCCAGCCCAGCTTCGTCGCGCCGTTCGACAGGTACGTGGCACTGGCGTCGCGGTTCATGAAGTCGGACATGGTCGTGCCGGCCATGGAGGTCGACAGGATCACGGTCCAGTAGAAGAACGGGTTGTAGTGGCTGGAGCGCAGCTGGACCACCAGCGTCACCACGAAGACCAGGAACAGTACGACCGTGGTGAGGAAGTAGCCCAGCTTCAGGGTCTGCGCGAAGAGGTCGCCCGCCGTCTCGCCCAGGGTCGTCGCGGCGATCTTCATGATCCAGAACGCCAGCGTGACCTCGGGCAGCTTCTTCATCACCGACTTGGTCGTACTCGACGTGCTCGCGACGTCGAGGTCGGTGAGGACCTCCGGTTTCTCCAATTCAACTCTCCTGTCCGGTCGAACGACAGGGCGCTCGCCCCCGATAGCGGGACGAGCGCCCTGTGAGATGAGCCGACCGCCGAGCGGTCGTGATCTCCGACCGTGGCACAGAGAGCCTGAACGCATCCTGAACGCGTACGGTGTGCCAGGTCAGGCCGCGCGTCGGGCGGCAGGCTCCGGCTCGGTGACGTCCTTGCGGGTCACGCTCAGGTAGACGACCAGGCCGAGGATGACGGCCAGGAACAGCACGCTGGTGATCACGGTGCCCAGGCCCAGGCCCCCGTCGCCGGTCGGCTGGGAGAGGTAGTCGCCGATCGACGCGCCGAGGGGGCGCGTGAGGATGTAGGCGATCCAGAAGCTCCACACCGCGTCCAGGCCCAGCGCGAAGTGCGCGATGGCCACCGCGGCGATGGCCGCCGCGAACAGGACGGCGGACAGCCAGTACCCGAGGTCCATGCGCTCGGATACCAGGTCGCCGGCCGCGGTGCCCAGGGCGAAGGTGAACAGCACCGCGAGCCAGTAGAAGGACTCACGGCTGGTGGTGCCGATGCTGTGGATGGACAGCGTCCGCTCACGCCGGTACCAGACGGCGAACACGATCGCGAGCAGGACCGCGAACACCGCCGTACTCGTCTCCAGCGGCACGCCCATGTCGTCGGTCAGGTTGTCACTGATCAGGGTGCCGACGACGCTGATCAGGGCCACGGCGAGCCAGTACACACCGGCCCGGTACGCCCTCGTACGGAACTGCACCACCAGCACCACGGCCAGCAGCGCGCCCATCAGCACCGACACACCGGTCAGGCCCAGGCCGGCCTTCTCGTTCAGCAGATCGGCCGCGGTCTCCCCGACGGTCGTGCACAGCACCTTGATGATCCAGAAATAGAGGGTGACCTCGGGCACCTTGTTCCAGCGAAATCGGTGCCGGGCCGGATCGGCGGGCCCACCCGTCTCGGGCACCGCGGACGTCTCGGAGGTTTGATAGGTCATGGCCGACGACCGTGCCACCGGACACCTGAACACATCCTGACCGGCTCGCTCGGCCGGTTGCGCGTGCCGCGCGGGCCTTCGCCCGCGCGGCACAGGCCGGGTCAGATACCGAACGCAGCGGCGTAGTGGACGGTCCCGCCGGGGAGCGGATGGCGGGTGTCAAGGCTCAGTGCCATCAGGGCGTCGTCGGGGACGTCGATGGTCAGGCTGATGCCGTGGTCCGAGGCCCGGGTGAACCCGAACCGGGGGTAGTAGGCCGGATGTCCGAGGACGACCACGTGGCGCTCTCCCAGGGAGCGCGCCGCGCCCAGGGCGGCACGGATCGCCGCGCTGCCCGCACCGGTGCGCTGGTGCTCGGGTCGTACGGCGCACGGGGCCAGGCACAGGGCCGGTGTGGTGCCGATGTGGCAGCGGGTCAGCAGTGCGTGGCCCACCGGCCGGCCGGTCTCGTCCGCAGCGACGAGGGAGAGACCCTCGATCCAGGCGGTCGGGTCGGCGCGCAGGCTGTCGACGAGGTCAGCCTCGGCAGGGGTGGGGAAAGCGGCAAGGTTGATGTCGCGGATGGCGGGGATGTCGGCGCTGGTTTCGGCGCGCGAGAACCACTTGTTGTCCATGGCGTTGGAGAACCGTTTCGGAAGACGTTCGTGTGGGGCCCTGCGAGCTCACGCTCTCAGCGAGGGCGGGACAGGGAGTCAGGCCACGGCCCGGGACGTGAGGGAGACCTGGGCACTGCGCATGGTGGCCACGAGCGCGGTCATCAACCTCACCTCCCATCCTCAACTCCTGATCAGGCACGAACACCGCCAGCGTACACGCCTGCGAGCGCCTGCTCACCTTTCTGATCAGCACAGGCACGGGTCCGTCCCCCAGCCGAGGCCCAGCACGTCCGCGTCCCGCAGCGCACCGGAGAAGGCCTGGACCTCGTCCACGTCACCGTGGAGGTACTCGCCCCAGCCGTCACCGGCTCTGCCCCGCCCGATCTGGAGGGCACCGGTGCTGTGCCAGCCGTTGGTGAGGCTCGCGGTCGCCTCGGCGTTCGTCTCACCGTCGAAGTAGAGCCTGATCGTGTCGGTCCCGTCGTCGTAGGTTACGGCGAGACGGTGGCCCAGCCCCTCGCCACCGTCCGCGCCCTCGATCTGGGACACCACCGCCTCGTGGGCTCCGGCCTCGTCCTTCTCCGGCATCACCAGCTGCCAGGTGTGCGTGGACGGCTCGTAACGCAGCTTGAAAGCGTCCGTGTGTTCGCCGGCCTGCGACAGCACGGTCATCGGGTGGGCCGGCTCCGAGTCTGCGAGGCGTACGACGACACCCAGGGTGAAACTGTCCCCGGTGTCCACGACGGGTCCGTCGGCAACGGCGTGTCCGGATGCGCCGTCCAGGTGCAGATGCCCCTCGCCGACGAGGGTCGGCGGCCCGTAGGTGCAGTCGGGGTCGATGTCCGGGAGACAGGCGCTGCCGGCGTCACGGTGGATCGAGGCTCCCCCGCCGAGCCGCAGCGGCGCGCCCTCCGACTGCTCGGGGCTGGCGCCGTCCGTCTCGGTCTCCAGCGACCAATGGCCGAGTGACTCCGGCTTCCGCTGCGCCAGTCCGGCCGCCTCACCCGGTACGACGACCCGGTCGTGCACCTGGACGTCACCGATGTCGCCCTGCCACCGGTCGCGGTACCCGGTGGCACCCTGCGCCCGTCCGATCTGGAACGCGCCGGACGCCCCGGTGGGAGTCGCCGTAGCCGGGCTGCCGACCTCGTGACCGTTGACGTACAGGTGTGCGCGACCCGTCTCGGCGTCGTACAGCCCGAGCAGATGGGCCCACTCCCCGGTCTCGGGCGCGCCGCCGGACACCGTCGCGCCCCCGATCGTGAACGACCAGGCGGGTCCACTGCCCGGGGTGCGCAGCCCGAGCGTGAATCCGGGCTGCACGTCCGCGTCCTGGCTGGCGACGGTCATGGCCCGGCTGGTCTTTGCCGGCCGAGCCCAGGCGCTGACCGCGAAGGACTTGCTGGTGTCGGTGACCGCGGCGTCCGGGGTGAGGAAGCCGTGGCCGCTGCCGTCGAGGCGCACCGTGGCGGTGATCCCCGTCCCCGCGGGCGCAGGGCCGCCGAAGGTGACTCCGGTGCCGACGCGGGCAGGGGTACCCGTCTCGGCCGACGCCCTGCGGGAGCCCACCGGGTCGTCCAGCTTCCAGCGGGCGACAGGGGGACGCCCGGACTTCACGTTGAAACCGTACCGGGACTCTCCGCTACTGCGGCCCGACCGGTCGATCGCATGGACCGTCAGCTCCTTGGGCCCTGATGTCAGCGGCAAGTACGGGATGGTCACGGCAGCGCCCGGCCGCTCGGTGAACACGGTGCCATGAGGGCCGCCCAGGAAGCTGTACGTGTACGACACCACGTCGTCGGAGGGCGAGTCCACGGTGAAGTGCCCGTAGACGCCGACCCCATCCACCCAGAACACGTCCTCGGGCTTGGGGTATTCGGGGGAGTTGATCTCCGCCTTCTCAGGGTTCGCGTCGTCGTACACGAACGAGCAGACCGAGCCGCCGCCCTCATCGCTCCATGCGGACTTCGCCTGGCCGTCGTTTGCGCGGACATGCCAGGAAACGACCGTGTTCGCGGGTACGTCGTCCGGCAACGCCCAGTAGTGCCGCGCGCCCGACGGCAAGGTGGTGGTCGTGTAGGTACGGCGTTGCTCCGCCCCGGCCGAGTCCGTCCACCAGGCTTCGAACTCGCCCTGCACCGGGCTGAACTCGGAGGGCTGGTTGTCCTCCTCCGGGTCGTACAGCAGGGCACCGAGCCTGGGCGGCGCCGACACGTACGGCGTTTCGTCACCGGTGGCGCAGGCCTTGCCTTGTGACTGGAGATCCTGGACCAGCGGTTGCTTCGGCGGCAGGTTGGCCGCCGCGTACGCAGTACCGGAAACCACGGCCAGCAGGGCCGCCGCGCAGCCTCCCACCACCGTCCGTCTGCTTCCGACTGTCCTTGCCAACCTGGTCAAGTAGGCCTCCTCCGTGAGTGATCGGCGCTCGGGATCGACACGAACCGCATGAAGCTAACAGCCGACACCGACAGCGCCGAAAGGGTTTTCCGTCGGCTCACTGCGACGAGGCGCTTCTACGCGGTGTCGTGGGTGACAACGGCCAGAGCGTGTCCTGACGGACATCGGGGCGACGCCAAGTGGTGGCCGGTACCGCCGTATTCAGCCGGAGCCGGGTCGGAGACGCGGCGAGATGCGACCGCAGGATGAGTTCTGCTTCCTCCTGCGGTCGCAGCTGCGCCGGTGACCGGCCTTGGTCAGGTGCGACTCCAGTCGCACACGATGGCGACCCGGGATCGATGTGGCAGCGCGTGCCCTGCGCCGAGGATGGCCGGGTGACCGAGATCATCACGGGGTGGTACATGTCCCCCCTGGAGTTGCTTGTCCTGCTGGGCGCCGCCGCGATCGTGGTGGCGCGCTGGCTTCCCCCCGCCGCCCGCCCCCGCGTCACGGTCGTGGCGGGGACGGTACTCGTGCTGTCTGTGATCGTGCTGAGCGTGGCGGGGCTCCGCTGGCAGATGCTGCCGGTACTGGCAGGCTCTGTCTGCGCGTTGCCAAGCGCCGTGTCCGCGTTGCTGCGACGCCGCAGCGGCCGGCCGGTGTGGCGGGCGCGATGGTGGCTGGCGTTGCCGGGGTCGTTGGCCTGCCTCGGCCTGATCGTCACGGGCCCGGTGGCTGCCTGGGCCTTTCCGGTACCCGTGTTCCCCACGCCGTCAGGTGACTTCGCGGTCGGTACTCGCGTGGTGCAGTGGACCGACCCACACCGTCCCGAGACCGCCACCGCCGACCCGCAGGACCGGCGCACGGTGGTGGTCCAGCTCTGGTATCCCGCGCGGCGGAGCCCCGCAGGCGTGCAGCGGGCCCGGTACCTCGGACGCACGGAGCACGAGGCGCGCACGGTGTCCGACGCCCTCGCCCGGTATGCCGGCCTGCCTGGCTTCCTCGTCGACGGCGTCCCGCGTGCCCGCACCCATGCGGTCTTCAACGCCCCGGTGGCCGACAAGGGCGGCCGGTTCCCGGTCGTGCTGTTCTCTCCCGGGCTGGGCGGAGTGCGCACGCAGAACACCGCTTGGGCGGAGGAACTGGCCAGCCACGGCTATGTGGTCGCCGCTCTCGACCATCCGTACGACTCCGCCGCCGTCGTCCTCGCCGACGGCCGGACGATCAGGACCAGGATCACATCCACCGGCGACGACGAGGACGACGAACGGGCCGTCGAAACCACGCGAATCCGCGCCGCGGACCTGAGCTTCGGCCTGACTCAGCTGGGCCGTGTGGACCGAGGTGAGATCGCGGGCCCGCTGACCGGACGTCTGGACACCGGTCGGGTCGCGGTGACCGGCCACTCTCTGGGTGGCGCTGCCGCCCTGCAGGCAGCCCGCCAGGACCGTCGGTTCGCCGCCGTCATCGATCTGGACGGCTATCCCCGTGATCCCGACCCGGACTCCTTCCACCAGCCGGTGCTCGGGCTCACCCAGGCCATCGCCCGGGAAACCGACCCGCGGTACATACCGCGCCTCACGAAGGTCCTCAAGCTCAGCACCGGGACGAGCTACCGGCTCACCATCCCGGGCGCCGCACACCTCACCTTCATGGACGCCCCTCTCTACCTGCCGCCTGTGCCCTCGATGGTCGGGTCCCTGGGCCGCACCGAGGGCCCGCGCGTCGTCGCCGCAGCCACGCTCGCCTTCCTGGACAGCACGCTGCGGCACGGACCGGGCGACCTGGCCGGCGTTCTGTCGACCTACGGCGACCTCAGCGTCCACCACCCGGGCAACGGCTGACAGCCCGTACGGACGGCTGCGGCCGATGACTGTCGGTGGTCGTCGTTAGGGTGACGATCATGAGTATGACAGCAGTGATGATCACGGTGGATTGTGCGGAACCGCAGGAGCTGGCCCAGTGGTGGGCGACTGCGTTGGGAGGCGAGATCGCCCAGGACCACGGCGACTTCGTCATCGTCAGAGCGCAGCCTCTTGCACTGGGTTTCCAGCGTGTGGCCGAGGAGCGGCGCGGCAAGAACCGTGTGCACGTCGACTTCGCGGCCGCGCCCGGCACGGGCCTGGCGGGGGAGGTGGAGCGGCTGGTCGCTCTGGGTGCGAGCGTCGTCGGCGAGCACAGCGTTCCGGGCCTCACCTGGACTGTGCTGCAGGACCCGGCCGGCAACGAGTTCTGCGTCCACTGACATGCATGGCCGCCGTGCTGGTCACAGCCATTCGTTGGTGACTGCGACCAGCACGGTCGCCTCGTAGCGGACGCCGGATTCGCTTCGTGGGGGGCGACCTGAGGTGACGCGGGCCATAGGGGCCATGTCACGTCCTAAGAGAGGCCGTAGAGGCACCCTCCGGCTACCAGGCAGGAAAGTTGCGAAATGACCGTTCTGTCTTGTTTCTCCGAAGCTGGATAGTACGTCACATTCTTGCCTTGGCTCCGGCGGGCCCCTAAACATGTTTCTCGTTGCCGCAAACCGCAGGGCCGACCGGGCGTTGATCGCCGGACACGCCCGGTGCGCCGTGCAGCACGGGGCCTCACGCCGACGCCCTGCAGGCCGCGACCGGAGCTTCCGGCCGGCGCCTACAACGACGTTTCACAGGAGAGTCCCTTTCTCATGACCGCGATCACCGCCACCCGCCGCCTTGCCCGCCTCCGCTCCCTCGCTCTGACCGGCATCGCCACGACCGGCGCCGCGGCCGCTGCCCTCACCCTGATGCCGGCCTCCGCGCATGCCGCCGAGGCGCCGCAGGGCGTCCACGGCATCGCCGCTCCCTCGCGGGACAGCCGCACCGACTCCACCGCCGGCGGCGCGAACAACCTCGATGGCTGGATCAAGAAGTCCCTGGCCATCATGAAGGCGAAGGGCATCCCCGGCAGCTACGAGGGCCTGCACCGCAACATCATGCGCGAGTCCGGCGGCAACCCCAACGCTCAGAACAACTGGGACGTCAACGCGCAGAAGGGCATACCGTCCAAGGGTCTGCTGCAGGTGATCGAGCCCACGTTCAACGCCTACCACGTCGCCGGAACCGCCAACAGCCTCACCGACCCGGTCGCGAACATCACCGCCGCCGCCAACTACGCCGCGCACCGCTACGGTTCCATCGACAACGTCAACTCCGCGTACTGAGCCACACCGCGGCCGGCCAGGCCGCGAGCGTAGTCGGGGGAACGATCGTGCGGCACGTCCGCTCGGGTGCTCACAGCCGGCGATGGTCCGTACGGTGACGGCTCGGTGGCGTTCCCCACTGACGCGTGAAGGCCCGCGAGAATGCCGACACCGAGGTGTAGCCGACGCTGTCGGCCACGGCCGGCAGCGTGTCGGCGGTGTCGCGGAGGCGTCGGCCGGCCAGTTCCAGGCGCCAGCGGGTGAGGTAGGCCAGTGGTGGCTCGCCGATGAGATCCGTGAAGCGCCGGGAGAGAGTGGCGCGGGAGACGCCGACCCGGTGTGCCAGTTCCTCGACGGTCCAGCGCCGGGCAGGGTCCTCGTGCAGGAGTGAGATCGCGGCACCGACCTCCGGGTCGCGCAGACCCAGGACCCAGGACGTGCCGTGCTCGCCCCGGTCTGCGGTCCACCGGCGCAGGATGTGGACGAACAGCACATCGGTCAGCCGGTCGATGACCGTCTGGGAACCGGGCCGGGGTTCGGCGAGTTCGGCTGTGAGCATCCGGAGAGTGTCGGCGAGTTCGCTCCGCTCGGCCGCTTCGCCGTCGGCAGCGGGCAGCAGCAGCACGGGCGGGAGTGTGAGCAGCGGACGCGAGACGCGCCCGTCGAAGCGGTAGCCGCCGCACATGATCCGGGTGCGGGGGCCCGGGCCGGGGATATGGATCTCCGATTCCCCGGGGCCGGGGCGCGCGGCCACCAGATCGTCGTAGGGGGTTGCCGGCCCGCTCGGGGCGCCGGACATGATGTGGCCGGTGCCGACGGGCAGCAGGACAAGGTCGCCCGTGGAGAGCCTGATCGGTTCGGACCCCGGGCGGCGCAGCCAGCAGGAACCGCCGACGACCGCGTGGAAGACCGCGATCGGCAGCTTCGGGAACTCGATGCCCCAGGGCGCGGCCACGTCCACCCGGGCCAGCACGGTGCCCCCGACCTTGGCTGCGGTGAGGACATCCGCCAGCGCGTCCATGCCCGCAGCATAGTCGAACCCCTGAGACGATCGGCAATCGATACGCGCTTGGCAGGCATGGAGTGTCTCGATCGGCATCCTTACTGTCGGGATGTCCGAACTTGCTCTCTGTGAACGGAGTACTCCGTGCCCGGCACGAAGGTCATCCCCCTCCCGGTCCTCGGGAAGCGGAACGTCACCGCATATCTGCTCCTCGGCCGCCGGCCGGTCGTCGTCGACTCCGGTGTCCCCGGCAGCGGCCGCAAGGTCTACGAACAGGTGGCCGAGCAGGGGGTGGACCCGGATGACATCTCCATGATCGTCGTCACCCACGGCCACATCGACCACTTCGGCGGAGCCGCCGAACTGAGCCGTCTGACCGGGGCGCCGATCGCCGCGCACGTCGGCGATCTCGGGCAGTACACCAGCGGCCGGGTGCGCGAGCCGTACCTTCCGACCGGGAGCCTGGGCAGGCTTCTGGCCACGCTTCCGCCCTTCCACGTCCGGGCAGAGCCGTTCACACCACAGGTCCTCGTCCGCGGGGAGATGCCGCTGGCGGACTACGGCATCGACGCACGCATCGTCCCCACCCCGGGCCACACCGCCGGGTCGGTGTCAGTCCTCACCGAGGCGGGCGACCTCGTCGCGGGAGACCTGATCGCGACACCACTCCTGGGACTGCTGCCCCGCCTGCCCTGGAACCCTCCGTTCCACGACGACCCCCGCGCCAATCTGGCCAGCCTCCGGCGCATGCTCGACCTGGGCCCCGAGCGACTGCACGCAGGACATGGCGGCATGCTGGACCCCGGCCGGGTACGGCGGTGGGTGGTGAAGGAGCAACGCCGCCTTGAGCGGCTGGAGGCGAGGGGACGGCTGCGGCTACGCATGGGTGACGACGTCTCCGGCGATGCCTGAGGCCCCTCACGCCCCGGTTCGAGGGGCGCGGTGTGCCGAGCTGGTGAGAAGAGCGGAGCGCCGCCGCGGATCAGCCATCACTCAGCCGGGCATACGCGCGGTCGTGATACAGCAGCGGGCGCCCGCCGGAGTAGGGCTTGGCCGCGACGGCACGCGCGACGATCAACCGATGTTCCCCCGCGGGCACGGTCGCCTCGACCCGGCACACCAGCCAGGCGAGCACCCCGTCGAGGACGGGGACACCCTGCGGGCCTCGTCGCCAGCGGGTCGGCGCGGCGAAGCGGTCCGGTCCGGTGGCGGCGAAGGTCGCCGCGAGGTCTCGCTGGCTCTCCGAGAGGATGTGCACCCCGACGTGGGAGGCGTCCTGGAAGACGGGCCAGCTCGACGAGGACGTGCTCATGGAGAAGGAGACGGTGGGCGGGACCGCGGCCACGGAGGAGAGCGAGGTCGCCGTGAAGCCGGCCGGCCTGCCGGCATGTGCCGTCACCACGGCGACGCCCGCCGCGTGATGGCGGAAGACGGATCGGAACGCCTCGGCGGTGAGCGGCAGCGCGTCGGAGCCGGTGTGGACCGTCACAGTTTCTCCTCCATGGACGTGTGCGGGGGCACGGTCGTGACCGGCCCGGTCCGCCGGGCGGGAACCGGGCCGGTACGAGTCAGGCGGACGGCGGCGTGGAACCGGCGGCGGTGAGGTGGTCGGCGAGCCCGCGGACCGTCGGATGACGGAACAGGTCGGGCCAGCGCAGGCCGTTGCCGATGCGGGTGAGGCAGCGCAGGGCGGACATGGAGTCGCCCCCGAGCGCGAAGAAGTCGTCGTCGCGGCCGACCGCGTCGACGTGCAGGACGTCCTGCCACACCGCGGCTATGTACTCCTCCCAGGCACCGACCGGAGCCTCGGTGGCCGCCGCGCCGGGACCCGGTTCATCCGGGGTCGGGGCGAGGGCGACGAGGGCCTTGCGGTCGAGCTTGCCATTCGCGTTGAGGGGCAGCTCGTCCAGGACGAGCACCGCGGCGGGCACCATGTACGAGGGCAGTGCCTTGGCCAGGTGCGCGCGCAGTTCGTCGGGTCGCGGCGCCGGACCGGGATGGGGGACGGCGTGAGCGACCAGTTGCCGGCCGCCGCCGGCGTCCTCCCGGGCCGTGACGACGGCCTCCCGCACGGCGGGGTGGGCGCGCAGCACGGCCTCGATCTCACCCAGTTCGACGCGCAGCCCGTGCAGCTTGACCTGGAAGTCCTTGCGGCCGAGGAGCTCCAGAACACCGTCCGGGCGCCAGCGGGCGAGGTCTCCTGTCCGGTAGAGGCGGTCGCGCACCTCACCGTGCGACCAGTTCAGGAAGCGTTCGGCCGTCAGGTCCGGGCGTTCCAGGTAGCCGCGGGCCAGCCCGGTGCCGGCCAGGTGGAGTTCACCGACGACACCGGGCGGAACCGGCTGTGCCGCGTCATCGAGGACATAGGCGCGCTGGTTGGCCATGGGCCGGCCGTAGGGGATGCTGGTCCAGGTGGGATCGGTCTCCACGACTTCGTAGAGGGTGGAGTGGATCGATGCCTCGGTGGCTCCGCCGAGGACGATGAAGCGGACATCGGGGGCGAGCGTCCGGACCCGGTCGGGCAAGGACACCGGAACCCAGTCGCCGCCGAGCATCACCAGCCGTAGCCGCGTCAGGGCCGCGCCACCGGTGTGCTCCAAGTGTTCCGTGAGCAGTTCCAGCAGGGCCGGGGCGGAGTTCCAGACGGTGACGTCGTGCTGGGCGAAGAGCCGGGCCCAGTACGCCACGTCTTTGGCACGGTCCGCCTCGGGCACCACCACGGTCCCGCCGGCCGCGGTGATGCCGAGGAATTCGTAGACCGACATGTCGAAGCTCGGCGAGGACAGGGCGAGGACGCGGTCCGAAGGGCCTACGGAATAACGGGAGTTGAGGTCGGCCAGGTTGTTCACCACACCGCGGTGGCGCAGCGCGATGGGCTTGGGCAGGCCCGTCGAGCCGGAGGTGTGGATGACATAGCACAGGTCGTCCGGCCCCGCGGTCCCGCCGGGGTCGGTCTCCGGCTGGTCCGCGAGTTCCGGCTCCGTGCCGTCGAGGAGTCCGTCGGCCAGGACGACCAGCCGCTCGGTGCCGGGTGACGGAGCGGGCAGTACCGTGGCCCGGAGCCGGTCGGTGACGACGACGGCGCAGGAGGTGCCCTCCAGCATGGCCGTCAGCCGTTGGGTGGGGTAGTCCGGGTCGAGGGGCACGTAGGCGCCGCCGGCCTTGAGAATGCCCAGTACGGCGCAGAGCAGGGTGGCGGAGCGTTCCAGGCACAGTCCGACCCGTACGTCGGGGCCCACCCCGGCCTGCCGGAGACGGTGGGCGAGCCGGTTGGCGGCGGCGTTGACCTCGCCGTAGGACCAGGTGCGGGAGCCGTGGACGACGGCGGGCGCACCGGGATCGGCCGCGGCTCGCCCCTCGAACGCCGTGTGCAGACAGGTGTCGTGCGGCAGGTCGGCCGAAGTGTCGTTCCACTCGGTCAGGACCCGGTGCGTCTCCTCGGCGGTGAGGAGGGCGAGCCGGGACACCGGGGTGTGCGGCTCCCGGAGGGCGCTCTCCGTCAGGGTGCGCAGGTGAGACAGCACACGACGGGCCGTGTCGGCCGTGAACAGCCGCTCGTCGTAACGCAGTTCGGCGGCCCATTCGTCATTCTGCCGGTCCAGGGCGAGGTGCAGCTCGTACGGCGGGACGTCCTGCGGTGCGGCGCCGTGAGCGACCGCCACCGCGGGTGTGCCCCGGTGGGCGGTGGGGGGCACGGGGGTGCGGCCGGCCACCAGGCCGGTTGCGGTGGAGTCCACGGCGACGGCGTGTCCGGTGATCCCGTCCGGGGTGGCGATCGCGATCAGGTCCTGCCCGGTGAGGCGGTGCAGCAGCGCCGCGAAACAGGCGACGAGCAGGTCGCCGGACGCCGTACCGTCCTTGCGTACGGTCAGGGTGCCCCGGACCGAGCCGGTCGCGCGGGGTTCGGCGCCGGCACGGCGCGGCCGGTCGGCCGGGACCAGTACGGCGGGCCAGGCGGTCGGGGCGCCGGCGGTCATGATGTCGGGACTCACAGGGAAACTCCTGTCGGGAGGGCACCGGTGCCGTCGCCCCGGACCGTGGCGTGCGGCAGGGGGTGGCGAGCGCACAACGCCCGTACCCGTTCGCGGAGACGGATGCGCTGGTGGGGGTCGATGCGGTACTCGGTCTCGCTCAGCGGTGTGGTGGCGCTCAGGACGGCGTGCATGAGTTCCGCGCACTCCCGCATGTGCTCCGGACCCATACCGCGCTGGGCGAGGATGTTGCAGCCCAGCCGGACGCCGCTCGTGACGAGAGGCGGCCGGGTGTCGTCCGGTATCCGGTTGCGGTTGACGAGGATGCCGCACGCCTCCAGGGCCCGTTCGGCGACCACTCCGGTGAGCCGGCTGCCGCGGAGGTCGATCAGGACCATGTGGTTGTCGGTCCCGCCGGTGAGCACCCGGTATCCCAGCCGTGCCAGTTCGGCGGCGAGAGCGCGGGCACCGGCGACGGTCAACCGCGCGGTGCGGGTGAACCGGGGTTCGGCGGCGAGCGCGAACGCGCGGGCCTTGGCGGCGATCGACGCGGGAGCGGGGGTGCCCTGGGTCTGCGGGAAAACGGCCCGCTGCATCAGCCGGTCCAGCGGAGTGCGCCCGTCGGGGCCCGCAGCCCGGTGGTCGCGACCGCTCATGATGACGCCGCCGCGCGGGCCGCCGAGCTGCTTGTAGGTGCTGGTCGTGGTGATGTGCGCGTGGTCGACGGGGCTGGGGTGCTCACCGGCCGCGACCAGGCCCGCGATGTGCGAGATGTCGGCCAGCAGATAGGCGCCGACCGAGTCGGCGATCTCCCGGAAGCGGGCGAAGTCCAGGGCCCGGGGGTAGGCGCTGGCACCCGCGATCAGCACGGAAGGACGGTGTTCGAGGGCGAGTTCGGTGACCTGCTCGAAGTCGATCAGGCCGTGCCTGTCCAGGCCGTAGTGCACGGCCCGGTAGTGCCGTCCGGTCACCGAGGCCGGGGAGCCGTGCGTGAGGTGGCCGCCGGCGTCGAGGCCGAGACCCAGCAGGGTGCCTCCGGGCGGTACGAGGGCGGCGAGCACGGCGAGGTTGGCGGAGGAGCACGAGTGCGGCTGGACGTTGGCGTACCGCGCCCCGAACAGGGCCTTGGCGCGGCGCACGGCGAGCCGTTCGACTTCGTCGAAGTTGACCGCGCCGGGGTGGTAGCGGGCGCCGGGGTAGCCCTCGGCGGTGACGTTGGACAGCGCGGAGCCGTTCGCGGCGAGGACGGACGGGGCGGCGATACTGGCCGACGCGACCATCGCCAGGGTGGTGTCCTGGTCGCGGACCTCGGCGTCGAGCAGGCCCGCGAGCTCCGGGTCCTCCCGGCGCAGTTCGGCCAGGCCCGCGTGGGCGAGTGCGGCCTGGCCGTCTTCCGTCGCGGCCGACAGCGGATGCAGGGGAGAAACGGTCACAGCTGCTCCTCGATCAGGCGCCACAGTTCCGGCATGCAGTCCAGCAGGTAGAGATGGCCGCCGGGCATCTCGTACTCCGCGTAGTCCTTGGTGGTGAAGGTCTTCCAGTCGGCGACCCCCTCCGGGGTGGCCAGCGTGTCCGACACACCGCGCAGCGCGGTGAGCGGGACCGGCAGCGGGTCGCACATCTCGGGCCGGTAGTCGCCGTACTGCTCCAGCAGCCGGGCGTCGGAGCGGAGCGTCGGCAGCAGGATGGCACGCAGTTCAGGGTGGTCGAGTGCCTCGAAGCCGCGCGAGCTGTCCTGCTTCAGCCGGTCGACGGCCTCGTCGTCGTCGTCGCTCAGGCCCGTGTAACCGCGGTAGCGGGGGCTGCGCGTGCCACTGACGATCAACCGCACGGGCAGCGGTCCTCCGGTCTCGTACAGATGGCGCGTGACCTCGTAGGCGATCAGCCCGCCGAAACTGTGCCCGAAGACGGCGAAGGGCTCGCCGGCCGCGGCTTCCGTGACGCGGCGGGTGACGTCGGCGACACACTCGGGGAACGAGGTGTAGCGAGGGCGGGAGAACTCCTCCTCCCGGCCCGGGAGCTGAATGGGAACGGCACGGGCGCTCCCCGTGGCCATGGTCTTCCAGGAGCGGTAGACGCCGGCACCGGCTCCCGCGTACGGCAGACACATCACGCGTGTCATCTGGCGATCTCCTCAGTGGTGGTCGTGAGCAGGGCGAGGCGGCGTCCGACGGCGTCCGACAGCTGTGCCAGGCGCCCCGCCCAGTACCCGCCGGCGGGGGCCTGGAGCATGCCGTCGAGGCGGTGGCCGGGCAGCTCGTTCACCTGGAGCAGGACCTCGGCCTGGATGCCGAGCGGGGTCACGGGCTCGGTGCGCATCCGGACCGTGCCCGCGTCGTGGACGGGCCGCGGCCAGCTCTCGTACGCGAACAGCGCCTGGTACAGGGGCATGCGGCGCCCGGGGCGGGTGCGCACGGCACGGATCAGGTCGTCCTGTGGGAGGTCCATGTGGAACAGACCGTCGGTGAACGTCGTCCACGTGCGCTCGCACGCGTCGGCCTCGGCGGGCATCCGTATCCGCACCGGCAGTGTGGTCAGCAGGCAGCCGATCGCGTCCGCGAGGTCCGGGGTCCGGGTCGACACAGGGGTGCCGATACAGAAGTCCTCGGCGCCGCACAGGTCGTACAGGGCCTGGGCGTACGCGGTGAGCAGCACGGCGAACGGCGGACAGGCCAGGCGCCGGGCCGCCTCCCGCACCGCGACGCCGGCCTGGCCGGGGAACCGGACGACGTGAGCGTGCGGCTCGCTCCGGGCCAGCTCCCGCTGGGTCGGACCGTCGCTGTCGCCCGGGAGATCGGGCACTCCGTCGAGCACCGTCCGCCAGTGAGCGGAGAGTTCGGCACGCCGTGCGGCGTCCGGCGGCTGCGGCACGCGGTCGGCGAGCGGGGCGGGTTCGGGTTCCCCGGCAACGACATGTGCGTGGGCCTGGGCGAGGTCGGCGGTGAACACCTCGTGGGACAAACCGTCGTACACGAGGTGGTGGGTCAGGACGTACAAGGTGGCGCCGGGGACGTCACCGGTGTCCTCGGCGAGCGCGAGGACCACGTGCCGGCCGGTGGCCGGGTCGAGAAGCCCGCTGTCGGCCAGCTCTCGGGCGGCCGCGTCGAAGGAGGTGCCCGGGGGGAGTTCGAGCAGCGGCGGTGCGACGGGCGGTACCGTCGCGCACCACAGCTCTCCGTCGGCCGGGGCGAAGACCGACCGCAGCGCGGGGTGCCGGGCGACCACCCGCGCCGCCGCGCCGGCCAGAACCTCCCGGTCCAAAGCGCCTTCGATACGTACGGTGCTGAGCACGCGCCAGGCGGGTGAGCCCGGGGCGATCCGCTCGGCGAACCAGAACTGGCGCTCGGTCGCGGTGGCGGCGCGCCGTTCGGCGGGCAGGGTGGTGGAGAGGTCCATGGGCGTCACCGGGCCGAGTAGCCGGCGTCGACGGTCAGGGCGGTGCCGGTGACACGGCGGGAGCCGTCACCGGCGAGCCAGAGCACGGCCGCCGCCACATCGGCCGGGTCGACCAGGGTGTTCATCGGCTGGTCGGCGGTGAACAGCTCCTCGTGCTCGGCCGCCGGCACGCCGAGCGCCCTGGCCACCTCCGAGAGCATCCGGCCGTCCATGGCGGGTTCGTCCCGGATGTTGCCGGGGCACACCGCGTTGACGCGCACCCCGTACGAGGCGTAGTCGAGGGCACTGGCCTTGGTCAGGCCGACCAGCCCATGCTTGGCCGCGACGTATCCGGCGAAGTTGCGATAGCCCACCAGGCCCGCAGTGGACGCGATGTTGACGATGGAACCTGAGCGGCGTTCGACCATGGCGGGGGCGAACACCTTGGTGGCGCGCCAGGCACCTCCGAGGTCGATGTCCACCATGAGCTGCCAGTCTTCCTCCGCCGTCTCGTGCACCGGCAGCCCCGAAGGCGCCACGATGCCCGCGTTGTTGACGAGCACGTGCGGCGCGCCGAAGCGGTCGTGCGTCCGCTCGCGCAGCTCGGTCAGGGCCGCGAGGTCCCGGACGTCGACGGCGGCGGTGAGCACGTCCGCCCCCAGGCGGCGGCAGGCGTCGGCGGTGTGGGCGAGCTGGCTCTCGGAGCCCAACGGGTAGGGGACGCCGGGAATCGGGGCGGCCACGTCGAGCAGGACCAGGTCCGCGCCCTCGGCTGCGAACGCCAGCGCGCAGGACCGTCCGGCGCCGCGCGCGGCGCCCGTGATCACGGCCGTGCGCCCTTCGAGGGTGCCGTCGGCCGGGTGTGCCGTGGTCATCGGGCGCTCGCCTCCTCGTCCAACCGGGGCCCCGGGTCCGCGCCGGGCGCGGCCTCGTCTCCTGCGTCGTCGGTGCCGGGCCGCTCGTCCATGGCGCGCAGAGCGGGCCACCGCCAGCTGACGGCGATCAGGACGAGGTAGACGAGCGAGAAGCAGAGCATCGGGCCGCGCAGACCGGCCAGGTCCACCAGCCATCCGGCGGTCAGCACGCCGAGCGGGGCGGAGGTGAGGGCCATGGCGCCGGTGAGGCCGAAGACCCGGCCGCGCAGATGCTCGGGGACTCGCTCCAGCATGACCGTCGAGAGCATCGGGTTGAGCGGTCCGCCGGCCACCCCGACCAGGAAGCAGATCACCGTCACGCCGATGGTGCCGGGCTGGAGGTAGAGCGCCATGCGCAGTACGGCGACCACCGCGAAGCAGCCGAACAGGGTGTAGCGGCGGTTGGACAGTATGTTCCGGCTCGCGGGGCCGTACAGGAAGGTGCCCACGATGGCACCGATGCCGACCGCGCCGAGGAACCAGCCCATGGCCGCGCTGCTGTGCAGCACCTTCTGGGCGTACACCGGCAGGAAGAGCGGGGTGAAGGCGTCGTCGAGGAAGTTGGTGACCACGACGAAGGCCGTCATCGCTCCGATCACCGGCATCGTCCTGACCAGGGCCGCGCCTTCGCGGAGCTGGCCGAAGAAGCCGGGCCCGGCCGGCGCGTCACCCTGGGGCTTCCTGGGCTCGGTGACCGGCACCGCGAACGCGACGAGCGCGGCGGCGACGAGGAAGGTCGCGGCGTCGACGTACATGCCGACGGCCGAACCGGTCGCCGCGATCAGCACGCCGGCCAAGGGCGCGCCGGCCACCAGGCCGAGCCGGGGGGCCGCCTGGTACCAGGAGTTGACGCTCTCCAGCCGTGCCCCGGCGTTTTCGATGACGGGCTTGAGCAGAGCCATCCGGGCGGCGGTGGCGGGGGTCGCCACGACCGTGCGGACGAACAGCAGGGCGAGCAGCAGCGGAATGGGCAGCCCCGTGGTGGCGTCCAGCAGCGGTACGAGCAGCACCAGGAGGCCGGCCGCCAGATCGGACAGCACGCTCAGCCTGCGTCCGCCGAACCGGTCGACCAGGACACCGCCGACGGCGCCCGCGAAGATCAGCGGCAGCGCGCCGATGAACCCGGCGAGACCGGTGGTGGCGGTCGAGCCGGTGGTGTGCAGGACGAACAACGGCACCGTCACGACCGTGACCGCGTTGCCGAAAGCCGACAGGTACTGGGCCGTCAGCAGGGCCACGAGGGGGCTGCGGTGCGGCGCAGCCGTTGCGGCGGCCTCGGTCATGTCTGTGCCCCCTGTCGGTTCCGTCGCTCCCGGTTGAGCCGTGCAAAAAGACGTTCCATGCTTTCCTCGGTCACTCCGGTCACACCCGGAAGGCCGTCCGGGAGCCGGGTCCGCCGCTGAGCCGCGATGAGGTCGCGCAGTTCACGGACCGCGGCCCCGGCGGCCTCGTGGACGGCGGTGGCGTCCACCGCGGCGGGGTTGAACAGCCAGCGCAGGACGACGTGGCCGTCGCGCACCCCGACCGCGATGTCCACGTCCACCTCTCGCTCCGCCTCGGCGTTGCCGGTGGCGGCGGTCTGCGCCGAGGCGGTGAAGAGGCCGGCCGAACCGTCGACCGGGTCCGTCAGCTCACCGAGGTGGTTCACGATGACCCGGGGCCGTTGCAGGGCCGTGAACTCCGCGCGCAGAGCGGGTTCGGCGGTGTACGCCAGCAACCCGAACGTCTTGCCGGAATCGGGGATACCGCGCAACGCGGTGACCGTGGCGCGCAGGTCGTCCCCGGCCGGGCCGCCGGTGAGGGGCACCCGGAAGGGATGAGCGGCCGAGTAGAAGCCGACGGCCCGGTCCGGGTCCCAGCCGGGCAGCCCGGCCAGCGGGTCGCGGCCCAGGCCGATCAGCCACACCGACGGCTGGTCGTGGGGCGCCCAGGGGCGCAGCGCGCGGGCGACCGCGGTGAGGGCCGCCGCCTGCAACGTGGCGTACCCGTCCGGGGGCAGTGGCAGCGACACCTCGAACGACTGCTCACCGGCATAGGTGTTGGCACCGTCCAGCCGCCAGCGGTACGGGCCCGCGCCGGCCGACTGCGCCCGCCAGTACGGGGCGTGCGGTGCCGGGTCCACGTTCCTCACGACGGCCGCGTGTTCGGCGTAGCCGGCGCGTTCGGGGGCCAACGGCTCACCCCGGTAGGCAGCGGCCAGGTCGGCGATGACGATGCTCCAGGACATCCCGTCGATGACGAGGTGGCTCGCGCCGATGACGACGCGGTCGGCCTCGCCGGGGACGCCGGGCAGGTGACTGACGGCGAACAACGGCCCCGCGGCACGGTCGAAGCGGGCCCGCTGGGCGGCCACCACCTGTCCCGGGTCGGTTCCGGCCGGTTCCGCGGACCAGTGCCAGGCCGCGCCGGGCACGAGCCGCGCTCCGAGGGTGTCGTCGGGGCGCACGGCGGTGGTCAGCGTCGGGTGGGCGCGCACCACGTCCTCGGCCGCCTGTCGCAGACGCCCGGGGTCCAGCGGGCCGGCCGCGGTGAGGACGTGGCTGTGCGAGAAGTCCTCCACCCGGGACAGGCCCCGGCTGAGGAGCATCTCCTGCTCGGGACCGGGCGGACCGACGGGCGGGATGGGCGCAGGGCTCGTGGGGGTGTCGCGGCGGGAGGCGAGGAGCTGGGCGAGTCCGGTCGGGGTGGGGTGGGTGAAGACATCCTTGAGGGTGACGGTGAAGCCGTCGCCGCGCAGCCTGTGAGCGAGCCGGACGGCGAGCAGCGAGGTCCCGCCGCTGGTGAAGAACACCTCCCCGGGATCGGTCGATTCGACGCCCAGCACCTCGCACCAGGCCGTGGTGACCCGGGTGAGGATCTCGGCGGCGACCGGTCCGGCCGCGGCATCGCCGGCCACGGTGCTGTCGCCGAGCAGCGGTGCGGGCGGCACGGGAAGGGCCTGGACGGGCCGCCGCAGCGGCTCGTCGGGGTGCCGCGTGAACTGCTCGACGAGCTGGAGCAGGCGATCGGCCATGGCGGCGACGGTGGTGTGCTCGAACAGCGCCGTGCGGTACTCGATGCGTCCGTAGACGGTCGCCCCGACCCGCCACCAGGCAGTCGTCAGGTCCATGGTGGAGATGCCCTCGGGCACGGCGTTCGCGTACACCTCGGCGCCCGGGAGCTCCAGGGTCTGCGAGTCGTCGAGGTCGAGCTGCACCAGCATGGTCTGGAGCAGCGGGTACCGGTTGGCGGAGCGGTCCGGGGCAGCGGCCTCGACGATCTCCCCGAAGGGCACTTCGCGGTGGTCGGCCACGGCCGCGGCGGAACGCGCGACGGCCGCGAGCACGTCCTCGGGTGTCGGATTCTCCGGCAGCCTGATCCGCAGGGGGACACTGGTCAGCAGGAATCCGATCAGCGGCTCCGCCTCCGGCTCGCTCCGGGTGGAGGTGGGGATGCCGATGATCAGGTCACGCTGGCCGGTGACCTCGTACAGCAGCGCGGCGTAGACGGCGGTCATCGCCGTGGCGGGGGTGGTGCGGGCCTGCCTCGCACGCTGGAAGAACGCCTCGGCGACCGTGCCGTCGAGCGTGAAGTTGTAGTGCTCGCCGCTGTGGTCGGTGGTGTCGGGGCTGTGGTCGTAGGGCAGCGCGAGGCGCTGGGGTACGCCGTCCAGGAAGGTCCGCCAGAACTCGCGGTGGCGGGCACCGTGCGGGCCTGCGAAACGCTCCCGTTGCCAGTGAGCCCAGTCACCGAACTGGACGGGCATCTCGGCCACGCGCGGCGGACGCGCCTCGGCCAGCGCCCGGTAGTGTTCGAGGAGTTCCTCGTTGAGACGCACGTACGACCACTGGTCCACGAACGAGTGCGGCATCGTCTCGACGATCTGGTGGTCGTCCTCGGCCACCTTGGCGACCGCGAGACGCAGGACCGGGTCGGCGGCCAGGTCGAAGGGGCGGCGGACCTGCTCCGCGATGAATTCCTGCCGGCGCGCCTCGATCTCGTCGGCCGGTACCTCGGTGGTGTCATCACGCGTCAGGTCGGTGAAGCGGAGGTCCGCCCGCCGGTCGGGGTGCACCCGCAGGAAGGGACGGCCGTCCTCGGCCTCGGCTCCGGAGCGCAGCAGTTCGTGGCGGCTCACCAGGGCGTCCGCGGCGCGCCGGAAGAGATCCCGGTCGAAGGCCCCCCGTACGCGGAGCCCGTAGCCGAGGGTGTACGTGGTGGTCCCCGGGTCGAGCTGGTCGAGAATCCACAGGCGTTCCTGGTCCATGCCGAGCGGGAAGCGGTCCCGGGGCCCCGGCCTCGGGCGCAGTACCGGGCCGTTGCGGGCGGCGAGGCGGCTGGTGAGCGCGGCGCGCTGGGCGGGGCTGAGCCGGGCGAGCCGGTCCGTCAGCCGCTGGTCTGCCGGGGTGCTCATGCGGTCCTCTCGACGGCCGGGACACCAAGGTGGAAGAGGCTGGGCAGCGCATCCAGGACGTCGGAGGCCGGCAGCCCGAAGTCGATCAGGCAGCCCACCTCGTCGGCGCCCGCCTCGGCCAGGTCGGCCAGGACGGCCCGGGCCTTGGCAGGGCTGCCGAGGAGCGAGGGACCGGTCAGGAAATCCAGGTAGGCGCTCTCCAGCAGTACGAGTTCGTCGCTGCTGTCGGTCTGCTTGCGGAAGGACCGCAGGTAGGAGTGCATGGCCGGGCGGAGGAAGTCCTCCAGGTCCGGCCGGTCGCTGACATAGGCGTGTGCCATGACGACGACGTCGCCCTCGCCGGGATGACCGGCGTCCTTCCACGCCTGCCGGTAGCGGGCGATGTTCTCGCGCAGGGCGGGCATCGTCTGTCCGAGGAGCGCGGTCGCCACCCCGTATCCGGCCTGGGCGGCGGTGACGAAGGTCTGGGGGGTGCCGGTGGCGGTGAGCCAGACGGGCAGCTCGGGCTGGACGGGCCGGGGGCGGGTCAGCACCTGCGTCGTGGTGCCCGCGGTGGACGGGTACGGCAGGGTCTCGCCGCGCCACAGGGCGCGGATGTCCTCGATGGTGCGGCCGGTGACCGCGCGCCGGTCCTGGTAGTCCTCGCGGGCCAGGGCGAAGTCGTCCGGGTGCCAGCCGCTGCCGAAGGAGAGGCCGACGCGGCCGCCGGAGAGCCCGTCCACCACTGCCCACTCCTCGGCCACGCGGGCGGCGTGGTGCAGCGGGGCGGCCACACTGCCGGCACGGATCCGGATGGTGCTGGTGCGGGCGGCGACCGCGGCGGCCAGTACCGCCGGGTTCGGCGAGAAGCCGCCGAACTCGACGAAGTGCCGTTCCGGAAACCACACGGCGTGCTGGCCCGCCGCGTCGGCGGCGGCCGCCGCCTCCAGGACGAACGCGTAGTAACCGGCGGCGTCGGCGTGGTCGGCGCTGGCGAAGAAGTAGAGACTGCGGCGCAGCCTCTCGGAGACTTCCGCCGGCCCCCGCCGCTGTTCGGCACGCCGGGCGCGCAAGCCCGCACTCAGCTGGCGTCGCTGTTCGGGGGTCAGCGCGTCCAGGCGCGCGGAGAGATCACTCATGGCTGGTCTGCCCCTCCTCGCTCTCGATCTCCTCCAGCAGCCGCAGCAGGGCGACGTCGTCGCGTTCGGCGGCGAGTTCCTCGGCCCGGGCGATGAACCCGGTGAGGGAGGAGTTCTCGTACAGGTCCTGGAGCCGGATCTCCACCAGGAGGGCGTCGTTGACGACGCTGACCAGGTGGGCGGCGTGCAAGGACGTGCCGCCGAGGTCGAAGAAGTTGTCCTCGGGGCGTATTTCGGTGATGCCGAAGGTGTCCTGCCAGAGGGCCCGGACGGCTTCGGCCGTCGACGTCTCCTCGGCCGGCTCCTCAGCGGCCGCGGTGACGGGGCCGCCCTCGTCGGCCGCGGTGACCGGTTCCGGCGCGGGCGCGTCGGCCGGACGGGCTTCGAGGGGCTGGGCCTCCGGGGCAGCCACCCAGTGCCGCTGGTCGGCGAAGGGGTAGGCCGGCAGCGCCACGACGCGGGCGGGCCGTGCGGGGCCGGTCGGTGCGTGACCCGCGGTCCACAGTGCCGCCAGGGCGCGGTACCAGTCGGCGCTCTCGTCGCCGCCGGCACGGCCTGCCGCGTCGACGACTGGGAGGTCGCGCTGTGCGGCAAGGGCGGCCCGGCGGACCTCTGCGGTGGCCGCGTGCGACCGGTGCAGGCCGAGGACGCTGTCCGGGGCGGCTTCGAGCAGTGCGGTGACCGCGTCCGTGAAGCGGACCGGGCTGCTCAACTGGCTTCCCCAGTAGGCCGGGTCGACCGCCTCGGCGTCGGTGAGCAGCGCGCCGGTGAGCCCGGAGACGATGGGCACGGCGGGTGCCGAGAGCGTCAGGGTGGCGACGAACTCCTGGAACTCCTCGGCCGCCTTGGCCATCGCGCGCGAGTGACCGGCGCGGGTGACGGGCAGACGCGTGGTGCGGACACCCGCCTCGGCGCAGCGTCCCTCGAAGGCGGCCAGCGCCTCTTCCGGGCCACCACAGACGGTGTTGTCCGGCCCGTTGAGCACGCAGACGTCGACCTCCAGGCCGGCCGCGAGCCGGACGGCGGCCTCCTCCCCGGCGCGCACGGCGGTCATCGCCCCGGGTTCTGCCGAGGCCATCAGCCTGCCGCGCCGCACGACGGCGGCCACCGCGTCGGGTACGGAGAAGACACCCGCGTGAGCGGCCGCGGTCAGCTCTCCGACGCTGTGTCCGAGCAGCAGCCCCGGGACCAGGCCGTGCCGCTCGGCGTGGCGCAGGCCCGCGAGGCCGAGGATCAGCAGCAGCGGCTGGACCACGGCGGTGTCGAGCAGGCGCGGGTCGTCGGCCGGCCAGTTCCGGGCGTCGGAGAGGTCGGGGCCGCCGGCCCGGCCGACCTCGGCGGCGAGTTCGGCCAGGTCCGCCGCGAAGCCGTCGTCGACGGTGGCGAGCCCGGCTCCCGCACCGGCGAGCGGGACGCCCTGGCCGGGCAGCACGACGGCGAGCCGCGGCGCGGTCACGGCGCGACGGCTGTCGTTCCCGGTCAGTGCGGTCAGCTCGGCGAGGAGGCGGTCGCGGGCCTCGGCAGGATCGGCGGGCAGGACGGTCGCCCACCGCTCGGGCAGTGCCCTGCGGTGGTGCCACAGGGTGCCGGTGAGTTCGGCCACGGGGACTTCGGCGCCCTCGCCGTCGAGCCACGCCGCCAGGTCGCGGGCCCTGCGCTCAAGGGCTTCGGGGGTGGCCGCGGACAGCACGGCGAGGTGGGGCTCGCGCCGCACCGCCGGCGCCTGTTCGGCCGAGCCGGTGGGCCGGGGCGCGGCGGTCAGCAGCACGTGGCAGTTGGTGCCGCCGAGTCCGAACGAGCTGACGCCCGCGGTACGGGGCCGGTCGGCGGGCCAGGGGCGGGAGACACGCGGCAGTTCGAAGGACGCGGAGCCCAGCGCCACGTCGGGGCCGTCGCCGGGCTGGGACGGGGTCGGCGGCACCACGCCCGTCTCGACGGCGAGGACGGCCTTGATCAGGCCGATGACGCCGGCCGCCGAGTCGCAGTGCCCGATGTTCGGCTTCACCGCGCCCAGGGCCAGCACGGAGTCCGCGGGCCGGCTGCCGTACACCTCGGCCAGGGCGGCGAGTTCGACCTGGTCACCCAGGGCCGTACCGGTGCCGTGCGTCTCGACGTAGCCGACGTCGGCCGGTTCCAGCCCCGCGACGGCCAGGGCCTCGCGCATGACGTCGGCCTGGCCCTGCGGGCTGGGCGCGGTGGGACTCATGCGGGCGGCGCCGTCGTTGTTGACGGCGCTGCCCAGCAGGTGGGCGCGGGCGTTCTCACCGGTTCCCGGCAGGTCGGAGGCCCGGCGCAGCACCACGATCCCGGCGCCGCTGGAGGGTACCGTCCCGGCCGCGCTCTCGGTGAAGGCGCGGCACCGGTTGTCGGGGGAGGTGATGCCGCCCTCGGTGAAGGCGTAGCCCTGTTCCTCGTCCAGGTGGACCGTGGCTCCGCCCGCGATCGCGATGTCGCACTCGTAGGTGAGCAGGCTCCGGATCGCCTGGTGGACGGCGACGAGGGAGGTGGAGCAGGCGGTCTGGACCGTGATGGCGGGACCGGTCAGGCCGAGCCGGTACGCCAGGCCGGTGGCGAGGAAGTCGCGTGAGTTGCCCAGGGCGAGCTGTTCGGTGCCGAGGACGCGTACCGTCTTCTCGTCCTTGAGTACGTGCTCGCGGTAGTAGGTCTCGCTGCCGCACCCGACGAACACTCCGATGCGGCCCGTGGCGCGTTCCGGGTCGATGCCGGCGTCCTCCAGGGCCTGCCAGGCCACTTCGGTGAGGACGCGGTGCTGCGGGTCGGTCGCCGCTGCCTGGGCGGGCAGCATGTTGAACAGGTCGGCGTCGAACCGGTCGAACCGGTCGATCTGTCCCGCGCGCAGCCCACCGTCGGGCGCGGCGGCCCGCAGGGAGACGACACCGTCGGTGATCGACTTCCAGAAACCGTCGGGATCGGAGCTGCCGGGCACGCGCAGGGACATGCCCACGACGGCGACAGTGTCCGTGTCCGCCGAGACCGTACCGGGGTCGTGGTCCTGGCTGTACTCGCTCACACTTCCTCCTGGTTGGCCCGCGCACCGGAGGGCGGGCCGATGATCGCCGCGAGGCGGCGTGGCGTGGGGTTGCGGAATATGTGCTTCAGTTGGGACCCCGGGAATCCGGTCGTGCGCTGCAGCGTGTTGAGGCGGACCGCGAGCAGGGAATTGCCGCCCAGCTCGAAGAAGTTGTCGTCGAGCCCCACCGGTACGCCGAGGAGTTGCTGCCACACCCGGGCGAGCCGGTCGGCGGCCGTGGGCTCGCCCGGCGCCGTCGGCAGGCCGGTGCCCGGGGTCTCCTGTGGCGGAGCGGGATCGTTGCCGCGCGCCGGTTCGGGCAGCCGGCTCGGGTCGAGCTTCCCGTTGACGGTCAGGGGCAGCGACGGCACCGGGGTGAGGGTCGCGGGCAGCATGTGCGCGGGCAGCCGGGCGGCCAGCCACCGGCGCAGTTCCGCGAGGTCCGGCGCGGCGTCGGCACCGACGAGGTAGGCGTCGATCCGCGCGGTGGCCGCGTCGTGGGCGTCCCGGACGACGGCTGCGGCTCCGGTGACGGCGGGGTGCGCCAGGAGCGCTCCGCTGATCTCGCCCAGCTCGATGCGGTGGCCGCGGATCTTGACCTGGTCGTCGAGCCGTCCCAGGTGCTCCAGTTGGCCGTCCGGCAGGATCCGGCCCCGGTCGCCGGACCGGTAGAGCACCTCCTCCGGGAGTCCGGCGATGCTGCCGGGTACGAAGCGTTCGGCGGTCAGTTCGGGCCGGTTCAGGTACCCGGCGCTGACGCCGCTGCCCGCGACGTGGATCTCGCCGGGAACTCCGGGAGCCACCGGGCGGCCCTCCTCGTCCAGCACGTACAGCCGCCACCCGGGCAGGGCGGGTCCCACCGACCGCGTCCCGGAGAGGGCGTCCGCCCGGGTCAGATCGCGCCACGTGCAGTGCACGGTGGTTTCGGTGATGCCGTACATGTTGACCACCCGGCAGGCCCGCTCCGGGTAGCGGTCCATCCAGGGCAGCAGCATCCGCGCGTCGAGCGGTTCACCGCCGAAGATCAGCAGACGGACGAACAGGTCCTCCGCCGAGGCCCCGTCCGCGGCCAGGAGCTGGGCGAACGCCGACGGCGTCTGGTTGAGCACGGTGACGCGTTCGGCGACGAGGAGGGCATGGAAGCCTTCCGGGTCGCGGGCGACCCAGTGCGGTACGACGACCAGATGGCCGCCGGTCAGCAGGCAGCCCCAGATCTCCCAGACGGAGAAGTCGAAGGCGAAGGAGTGGAAGAGGGACCAGACGTCCTCCGCGCCGAACCCGAACCCTTCCGGACCGGCCGTCGCGGACAGCAGAGCGGCGACGTTGCGGTGGCGTACCAGGACACCCTTGGGAGTGCCGGTCGAGCCCGAGGTGTGGATGACGTACGCCACCCGTTCCGGGTCGGCTCCGGGCAGTGGGGTGTCGGCCCCGGCGGGCGTGGCGCCGGCGGGCAGCAGGGTCAGGTGCGGCGGCAGCAGTCCCGGGTCGCAGTCGGTCACGGCGGTGGTGAGACCGGTGTCCTCGGCGACGAAGGCGAGCCGTTCGCGCGGGTAGTCCGGGTTGAGGGGTACGTAGGCGGCGCCGGCCTTGAGCACCGCGAGCAGGGCGACGACCAGGTCCGTGCCGCGGTGCAGGCACACGCCGACCCGGTCCCCCGCGCACACTCCGGCTTCGGCCAGCGACCGGGCGAGCGCGGTGGCGCGGGTGTCGAGCTCGCGATAGGTCAGGCGCTGCTGCTCGCAGCTGACGGCGACGTGGTCGGGCAGACGGGCGGCCTGCTCGGCGAAGAGCGAGGCGAGGTCGCCGCCGGCCGGAACGGTGCCGGCGGACGACGTCCCGGTGGGATCGGCCGGTTCGGACGCGGGGACGGTGGACAGGCGCGCGAGGGGGGCGCTCGGGTTCTCGGCCATGGCAGCGAGGGTGGTCTCCAGTTGGCGGCAGAAGCGGATGGCCGCAGCCGTGTCCACCTCGGTCGCCCGGTGACGCAGCAGGCCGCGCCGCTCACCGCCGAGGTCCTGCCGGACGTAGAGGGCGAGGGGGAACTGAGCCGGACCGAAGCCGGGGTCCGGCAGCGCGGTCGCCGTCAGCTCGGGCGTGACGATGTCGGGCAGGGAGCGGCAGGGGACGACGACCAGGGAGAGGCCGGCGCGGTCCGAGGGCGGCAGTACCGTCGACAGGGGCAGGTCGGCGTCTCGGTAGGCGGTCATGGCCCGCCGGTGGGACCGGCGCAGATAGTCGGCCACGGTCTGGTCGCCGTCGGTCTCCAGCGGCACCGGCACCGTGGCACTGAAGTAGCCGACGGCGGTCGCGTGGCGCGGGGTGCGGCGGGAGATGGTGGTGCCGAGCACGGGGCGGGCGGTGGCGCTGTTCCGGCTCAGGACCAGGCCGGCGACGGCGAGGACCAGCGAGTGCCGGGTGACGCCCAGTTCGGCCGCCAGTCTGCCCGCGGCGTCCCATACCGCGTCCCGGATCAGCAAAGGCACCGCGCCGGAAGGTCCGGCGGGCTCCGGCCCGGGGGTGGTGGCCCATTCCAGCGTGACGGACACGCCGGGCTGGAGACTGCGGGCGAGTTCGGCGGCCCGCTCCCGCCGCGCGGGCGGCAGTTCGTGCCGGCTGAGGGACCACTGCGCGAAGGATTCGGCCGGGAGGCCGGGTGCTTCCCCGAGCAGCCACTGGGCGAGCACCGCCATGGACGTCTCGTCCACGATCAGGTGGTGGGCCGTCAGGCAGAGGTGAGCGGTACGTGGGCTGTGGCGGATCAGGACGACGCGCAGGAGGGGCCCGTCGTCGAGGTCGAACGGCCGCAGCGCTTCCCGGCGCATGCGGGCCCGGGCGAGCGGCCCGTCGGGGTCGACGGGTGCGTCGGCGACGAACAGCTTCGGGGGGCGGCGGCCCGGGACGAACACCAGCCGGCCCTGATCCTCCGTCACCCGCGAACCCAGCAACGGGTGGGCGGCGAGCAGCGCGGCGAACCTGGCGTGGAGGTCGTTCTCGTCGAGGGTGCCGTCGATGCGCAGGAACAGCGCGGAGTTGTACGTGGCCGGGTCCTCCGCACTGCGGTCCGCCGCGTACAGGTCGCACTGCCCTGGGGTGAGGGGCAGCACCGCCACCCCTCTAGTCACGTCCGCCGGCGAGGGCGGCCCGGAAGAGGGTGGCCGCGTCCGGGGCCTCCAGTATCTCCAGGTAGTCGAGCTCCTGCCCGGTCAGCTTGAATATCCGGTCGGCGAGCAGCACCGCCTTCAGCGAGTCCCCGCCGTTGGCGATGAAACCTTCATTCGGATCGGCTTCATCACCGAGCATTTCTTTCCAGAGTGCGGAGAGCTCTTCCGTGGATATCTGCATCACAGGCCTCCCGTTATTCCCTCGAATAGCGCTGCTCCCGAAACAGGACATCGCCGACCACAGACGCTCGGCGGTGACTGCCGTCCGGGGCGCGAGAACGGGAAAGATCATCGTCAGATCAGAACGGAACTGTCAACTGAAATTTTTGTGAAGCAGCGCGATGAAAACCAGCCACCGTCCAGATTTCAATGGTGTTTCCGGCACTCCGGCAGGGTAGCGAGGACAAAGGGGTGAAAATGGACCATTCCCGCAGGCTTCGCCGCGTTCTTCGGCATTCTCGTAAAGCCGAACCTTGAAGTGTGCCGGTGGTGTAGAGGTCGTTTCATTCCCCCTATTGCACCCCTAGGTGATCTTGACGAATTCGAGTGGACCCACTTACGATCCAGAATTTCTTGCAGTCGACCGATCAAGGACGCCGAATGCAGAATCCTGCGACTCCCGGGCAGCTCCGTTTCTTCGTACTCGACATGCAGCAGCCCCGGCCGGCCATCGTGCATCGCCTGACCGCTTCGGGAACGGTGGACATCGACCGGCTGCTGGCGACGGTGAGTGCCGTCCTGCGCGCGCAGCCGGCCCTGCGCGTCTCCTTGCGCATGGAACCCGACGGACTGGTCCAGCACCTTCACCCCGTCTCCGAGGTGCCGGTCGGCGTCCACACCCTGCCGGCGGACGAGGAGGCGGCACGCGAGGTCCTCGAACGCCACCTGGCCTCGCTCGCGGCGCCGTTCGACCACGCCGGTGCACCACTGTGCCGTATCGCCGTGCTGCACCGCGCCGACCGGGCCCACCTGCTCTTCTCGGTGCACCACGGTGTCTTCGACGACGGTTCCGCCGCCGCCCTGCTGGCCTCGCTGACCACCGCTCACGGGTCGGGCCCGGACAGCCTCGCCGACGCCGAGGTGCCGCAAGGCGACCCGTCCGCCGAACGACAGGACCTCCTGCGGAAGTTCTGGGCCACCACGCTCGACCAGGCACCGGAGAACTGCTCCCTTCCGCAGCTCACACCCGGCGCGGACCGAGCCCGCGCCTCGGTCGCCACCCGGTTGCCCGAGGACCTCGTGGACCGGATGCGCCGACGTGCGGCGGAGACCGGCGCGAGCCTCTTCACCCAGGTGATGAGCGCGCTGGCCTGGGTCGCCGGGTGGTACGGCGGCACCGACGACATAGTGGTCGCCACGGTGAGCGGAGCCGAACGGGACACCCAGGGCATCTCGGCCGTCGGCTGTCTGCAGAACACCATCCCGGTCCGGGTCGACCTGGCCGGTGCCACCACCGAGAGCCTGCTCGACCGGACCCTGGACGCCCTCCTCGACGCGGTCGAGCACGCGGAACTCCCGCTGGAGGAGATCCTGGCCGTGACCGGCGCACCACGGCACCCCGACCGCAAGCCGTTCACCCAACTGATGTGCACGCAGGGTGAGTTGTTCACCGAGGTCGTCGACGCGTCGGGTCTGCGATGGCGTATGGACCCGCCCCGGTCCGACCAGGTCGAGTACGACCTGAGCGTCACCCTGCTGCACGCTCCCGACGGCGGGGAGCACCTGGTCGTGGCCCATCCCCGCACGGCCCTCGACGCAGGCACCGCGGAGCGCTTCCTCGCCCACCTCGTCACCGCCCTCGGCGCTCTGACCGCGTCGGACGCCCAGCCACTGACCACGTGCGACCTCCTCGCCGCGCCCGAGCGCGCCGAACTCGACGCGCTCGCCGGCACATCGGTCGCAGTGGCCGCCGAGCCGGTGCACCGCGTCATCCAGAGCCGGGCGGACCAGGCCCCGGCAGCCGTAGCCGTCCGTGCCGGCGGCGTCGAGCTGGACTACGCGACCGTGACCGGCCGCGCCCGGGAGCTGGCGGCGGCCCTTCTCGCGGCCGGCGTGGGCCCGGGGGACCGGGTCGCCATCCACCTGGACCGTTCACCGGACCTGGTCACCGCCGTCCTGGCCACCTGGTGGGCGGGCGCCGCCTACGTGCCGCTCGACCCCGACCACCCGGACGAGCGGCTGCGCTACGTCCTGCGGGACGCCGAGCCCGCCGCGCTGATCGCTCGGGCCCCCCTGCTGCCGGACTTGCCGACGCTGACCCCGGACTCCTCCGCAGCGGCACCGGCAGCATGGCCGGACGTCGCCGCCGACGCCCCCGCCTACGTCATGTACACCTCCGGCTCCACGGGTCGTCCCAAGGGTGCCGTCATCCGCCACGACAACTTGTGCGCCCTGTTCACGGCCTTCGACACCGAATTCGCCGGGGGCCCCGCAGTCGTCCTGGCGGGTACCAGCCCGTCCTTCGACATCAGTCTCATCGAACTTGTCTGGCCCCTGACCAGCGGCCGCACCCTCCACCTGACCAGCCACCGCACCGTGCTCCGGGACATACCGGACCCCGACGGCGCGTTCTACCAGTGCACCCCGTCCGCCGCCCGGTTGCACACCGCCTCTCCCGAGGGCCGCGCGTTCCTCCGCGGGCTCGGCGCTCTGCTGGTCGGAGGCGAGCCGCTCGCCCCCGACCTCGCCGACGACCTCGCCGCTCTCGTCCCCGGTCCGGTACTGAACGGATACGGACCGACCGAAGCCACGGTGTACACCACGCTGTGGCGGGTCACCCCGGGTGCTCCCGTGCACATCGGGTTGCCGCTGCCGGGCGTGCGCTGCCACGTCGTGGACGTACACGGCCGCGATCTGCCGCCGGGCTGCCCCGGCGACCTGCTGATCTCCGGCGCCGGCGTGGGCAACGGCTACTGGCGGCGCCCGGACCTGACCGCCGAGCGCTTCCCCGCGCTGCCCCGGGCCGGCGGCACCACCGGCTACCGCAGCGGCGACGTGGTGTCCTTCACCCCCGGCGTCGGGCTCAAGTTCCTGCACCGGGCGGACGAGCAGGTCAAGGTGCTCGGCCAGCGCATCGAGACGGGGGAGATCGAGACCACCCTGCGCCGGCGTCCCGGAATCCGGGACGCCGCCGTCGCACCGCTGCCGGACCGCACCGGCGTCGTCGCCTTCCTCGTACGGGAGGACGGCCCCGCGGCGGGCCCGCGGCCCCGCTCGCTGCCCGCCACCGTCGCGGCGGAACTGCGGCGCGGCGCAGCCGACTGGCTCACCGGGGCCATGCTGCCCACCGCGTGGTTCGAGGTGGCCGACCTGCCCCGCTCTCCCAACGGCAAGCTGGACCGGCGGGTTCTCGCCGACTGGGCCGCCGCGAGCGCCGAGGCGGCGCAGTCCGCAGCGCCGCCGCTGCCCGGGACGGCCGCCGGCGCGGTCATGGAGGCATGGGAGCGCGTCCTGGGCGAACCGGTCACCGACACCGGGGCCACCTTCTTCGAACTCGGTGGCACGTCCTCCGGCATCCTGCGGGTGCTGACCCTGCTGCGGGCACGCCATCCCCGGCTGCACGCGGCGGACCTGTTCCGCCACACCACCGCCCGGGGGCTGGCCGGGTTCCTGGACACCCTCGACGCCGCCCAGGACGACACCCCGACCCCCGCCGGCGCGGTCCGGCCCCCTGCCCCGGCCGACGTGCCGACCGGTACGCAGCGCGGTGCCCGCCGCGCCCAGGCCCTTGGCCGCTGGGCCCGCCGGTGACCCCCGCCCCCCTCTCCGCGCCCCAGGAGTCCACGATGACGCTCTCCCTGATGTGCCTGCCCTACGCCGGAGGCGGGGCGGGAGTCTTCCGTCCCTGGCAGAACCAGCCCGGCCTGCCGTTCCGCGTCGTCCCGGTCCAGCTTCCCGGACGGGACGAATGGTTCGTCCAGGAACCCTGCACCACCATGGCGGACGCCGCGCGCGTGTGCGCCGACCAGATCCGCGAAGCGGCAGGCACCGGCCCGTTCGCCGTCTTCGGGCACAGCTTCGGCGCGCTGCTCGCGTACGAGACGGTCCGCTTGCTCGCGTCCGACGGAGCACCGCTGCCGGAACACGTGGTGGTCAGCGGGGCCGCGGCGCCCGACGTCGGCCGTCCCCGGATGGACGGCGCCCAGCTGGACGACGACGCGTTCGTCGCCCGGCTGCGTGACCTGGTCGGATACGATCACGAGGCCTGGCACGAGCCGGAGTTGCGGGAGCTGCTGCTGCCCGCGCTCCGGGCCGACCTCGCGGTCCAGGACGCCTACGTACCGACCCCCGGCCCTCCGCTGACGATGCCGGTGAGCATCCTGCGCGGCACTCACGACGACTTGGTGCGCCACGAGGACGCGGCCCGCTGGGCGGAGCACACCTCCTCCGGAGCGCAGCTCGTGGACATGCCGGGCGGCCACATGTACTTCACCGAGGACTGGCCGCTGCTCTGGAAGACGCTCGGCACGCTGCTGGGCCACGACTGACGGTCCGCGCCGCGCGAGAGGGCCGATGGGATTCCCGACCGGATTCCCATCGGCCCTCTCCCTGCGCGGCCCGGATCAGTTCCGCATCGCGGCCAGCTGCTCCGCCAGCACCCGGCGGTCCAGCTTTCCGTTGTGATTCAGCGGCAGGTCGGCCCGGTGGGTGAATCTGTGCGGCACCATGTACCGCGGCAGGCGTGCCGACAGCGCCTGCCGGAGCTCCGCGGCCGGCCGGGCCGTACCGGTGTACGCGGCCTCCAGCCGGATCTGCCCGTCCTCGTCGCGCAAGGCCACGACGGCCACATGGCCGATGGCCTCCTGTTCCCGCAGCACCGCCTCGGTCTCGCCGATCTCCACCCGCTGGCCCATGATCTTGACCTGCTGGTCGAGCCGTCCGAGGTGCACCAGGGTCCCGCCCTCCAGCACCTGGACCAGGTCACCGGTGCAGTACCAGTGGTCCTCGTCCGGCACATACCCGCCGGCGGTCTCCACCGGGCGCCCCGAGGCGTCCAGGAACCGCCCCCGGTTGTCCTTCTCGTCGAGGTAACCGGCGAACCGCTGTACGCCGCGCAGCCGCAGCTCGCCCACGTCGGAGGGCCGACCCTCCTCGTCCACCACCTGATGGTCGAGGTGAGGGTAGACCTCGCCGATGGGGAGGGTGCCGTTGGCCGTCTGCGGCCAGTCCTCCGTCCTGTCCGGCAGCCGGTACTGCGACGAGAGAATGGTCAGCTCGGTCGGCCCGTACACGTTCTCGATGACGCTGTGCGGCGCGGCGGCACGCCAGGCTCTCGCCTGCTGCACCGTGAGCTGCTCGCCGCCGAAGAGGGTCCAGCGCAGTGACCGCATCGAACCGGGGGCAAGTCCTCCGGTCAGGTCGGCCATCGTGATCACGGACGGCACCGAGAACCAGTGCGTGATCCCCTCGCGGGCCACGAACCGTGCAGGCTTAGGGAGTTCGGCCCGTCGCGGCACGACCAGTGTGGCGCCCGAGCCCCAGGCGCCGAACATCTCCAGGACGGACGCGTCGAAGGCCAGGCCGCTGTTCTGGGCCATCCGGCAGCCGGGCCCGAGCGCGTAGCGGTCGATGACGTACCGCAGGAAGGCATCCATGCTGCGGTGCGCGATCGGTACGCCCTTGGGAGTGCCGGTGGAGCCCGAGGTGAACAGCACGTACGCGATGTCCTCCGGCAGCACCTCGACCGGGGGCAGGTCGACGGGGGCCGCGTTCCCGTCGCGCAGGCGGGTCAGGAGGTCCTCGGACAGGAGCAGGGCCGGTATCTCCGGACCCTCGGGAACCGGAGCGCGGTCGGTCAGGTGGAGTTCCAGGCCGGCGGTCCGCGCGATGTGGGCCTGCCGGGCCGGCGGGAAGGACGTGTTGAGCGGGACCACGGCCGCGCCCAGGCGCAGCACCGCCAGGGTCGCCGCGTACGTCAGCAGGTTCGACGCGGTCGTCAGGCCCACCCGGGCGGGGGCCCGGCCGCCGCACCGGGTCAGGATCTCTCCGGCCAGGGCCGCGGCCAGACCGTCCAGTTCCCGGTAGGTGAGCCGCTCGCCCCCGGCCTCCAGGGCGATGAGATCGGCGTGCTCGCGCGCCGACGCGGCGAACCAGTCGTGCAGTTCGCGCGGCGTTCCCCGCTCTCGTCCCGTCATCGGATGCCCGCCTTCGCATGCCACGCGCGAAGCACTCCGCGCTCCTTCTCCGGATCGATCCCGAGGACGATGTCGCCCTGCTTGTAGGGTGTCTCGGACGGACCGCGCTCGCGCAGCCACTCCCAGGTGTCCGCGACCGTCTCGCCGAGTGGGCGGCAGCGCAGTCCGGCGTCGACCGCCTTGGCGGGGGAAGCGGCCCAGGCGCCCGCCATGGCGGGCTGCTCCGTCGCCCAGAACGGCAGCTCGGTCCAGGCTCCCACCTCGTGGTCCGCGAGCAACTCCTCGTCTATCCAGACCGGTTGTGCCCCGGCCGCCGTCACCTGAGCGCACAGGTCCAGCAGTTCCCCGAGGGTCGTGGTGTCCTTGGGTCCGGCGACGAGGTAGTGCCCGGCGGCACCGGCCTCCAGCAGGTCCATGGCGAACGCCGCGATGTCCCGGGCGTCGATGAGCTGGATCGTCTGTTCCGGCCGCCCCGGTGCGAGGACCTCACCGCCGCGCGCCATGCGCTCCAGCCACCAGAGCAGCCGTCCGGGAGTCTCGCGCGGACCCACGATCAGCCCGGGGTTGAGGATGAGGACATCGCCCTCGAAGTACTTCTCGACAGCCCGCTCGCACCCTGCCTTCAGCGCATTGCCCGGCACGTCGTCCACGGCTGCGTCCGGCGGACAGGCATGGCGCGCCGAATCCTCGCTGACGGGCCCGGCGGGCCAGTCGGAGTAAACGTGGAAGGACGAGACGAAAAGGTACGTTTCAGCATGCGCGCTGAGTACGCGCGCCGATTTCCCGACGGTACGGGGATGGAAACCGCTGGTGTCGATGACCGCGTCCCAGGGCCCCGCAGTGGCCAGGGCCTCCAAATCGGTGGGATTCTCCCGGTCGCCGTGAAGGTTCTCCGCTCCCTCGATGTCCGGTCCGGACTTTCCCCGGTTGAAGACGGTTAAGGTGTGACCGCGGCCGATTGCTTCCTGCACAAAGGCTTGTCCCAGGAATACCGAACCGCCCATGACGAGAATCCTCATTGTGACATGATCACGCAACTGCCGCCGCTTGACAAGGAATCAGGACCTCAGGACCCCGACAAACGCCTTGGACCGGTATGGTTGCTCGTTCCTTGCGGCCGATGTGACAGGCGCCGCGAGGTCCGGCGATGTCCAGGACCTGCTTGACAATGCCTTCGATTCCGGTCCGCAAGGCGTATTCGGGCCAATACCCCGGCAACGTTTCGGCCGTTATGCTGCCCATCCCGCACCACGACCCGCGTCCTCACCGCCGCGCAGGCCCGCACAATCGGCGAAGCCGCGACCCGCCCCGGCGCCCGCTCGGCCGTCCGCCATCGCCGGCCTACTGCACTCGCAGCAGACCCGAATGTCTGCGCTGCGTTCGGCAGACGACGAGAGACCGGGGGAGTGCGAGCGTGAGGGCGGCCCGGGACTGTCGGCCCGGCTCGTGTGGCGTACCCCCTGGAAAGGCGCGTCGATGTCCCCGCTCGCCCGTTGACGCCATGGGCACCGGCTCGCCGTCGTCCTGGCCCGGGTGGGCTGCTGGTCGCCCCCGGCGCCACGACAGGCGCCGCCGGCAGCGCGGCGGGCGGAGCGGCCGGGTCGTCCGGCAGGTCAAGGACAGGACCGGGCATTGCTCTGCGCGCTGTCACTCTCATGCTCTACGCTGCATCACAGCGGCAGGACGCGCACGCCGCACACCCATGCGCACGGCTCCCACGCAGCCAGCGCGAACAGGGTCAAGGCCCTCCGGGCCCGCGCCACCACGGTACGGCTATGCCGATGTCACGGTGGGAGGCGTGGGATCCTGCCAGAGATCGAGAGACCGTGCCCAGGAATGGGTCAAACGCCCGCAAGAAAGAGGCCCGTGCCCGCGCGAAGAGACTAGGGCTGTCCTACACAGCGGCGCTGCGGCTGAGCAACGCGGTGCAGGCCGCCGCAGTACATCAGGCGTCTGACGGCGTCGTGGGGCCCCACACCGTTGCCGACGGCTCGGACGCGCCACGTGAAACGTATGCGGACCGCCTCGTGAGACGCCGCCGGATCGACCCTGCCGCAGCCAAGGCGAGGATGATGGAGAAGGGCGTATGGCCCGTGTCGGACTGGCCCGGTGGAGCCCGCAAGTGGCTGTGCGTATGCATGACGTGCGGGTCCTTCGTCACTCCGACCTACAACAACGTCATGCGTCCCGGCCGTGGTGGCTGCACCCACTGCGCCCGGAAGGCGGCAGCCGCACGGCGCCGTCTCTCCGCCGCAGAAGCGGTGGACATCATGCGCGCCGCCGGAGTCGAACCGCTGGAGGACTACCCCGGCGTCGACGCGCCGTGGAAGTGCCGCTGCCTGAACCCCGAATGTCCGGGCGTATGGAACGGTGAGCCCGCCGACATCCGCCCCCGCTTGTCCGACGTGCGAGTGAGCAAACGGTCGGCCTGCAAGTACTGCGCGCGACGCGCGGTGCGTCCGGAGCGTGCCACCCGGCAGATGATCGAGCGAGGAGTGCTGCCGGTTGAGGAGTACCCAGGGGCATTGAAGCCATGGAAGTGCCGATGCCTTGCCTGCGGCGCCCTCATCACACCCCGGTACGCGAACGTGGTGCTGAACGGGGCGGGCGGCTGCGCCTTCTGCGCCAATCGTGTACGGGTGCCTGACTCGGTCGCCATCGAAGAGATGCGCGCGGCGGGGGCGGAGCCCTTGGACCCGTACCCCGGGGTCAACACCCGCTGGTGTTGTCGCTGCCTCAACCCGGATTGCGGGCAGGAGATCCATCCCCGACTCGGCACTGTCCGCACCGGCAGCAGGCCATGCAAGTGGTGCGCCGGCACAGTGACCGACCCCCGCACCGCCTCCGACTACATGGTCACTTTTGGCGGCGTTGAGCCACTGGAGGCCTATCCCGGAGCCAGAACTCCCTGGCGCTGCCGCTGCCTGACCTGCAAGCGGACTGTGACGCCCACACTGGGCAGCGTCAAAGGCGGACGCAGTGGGTGCCGGCACTGTGCTGTCGGCGCCGTCCGCACCGACAAGGAGGCCCGGGAATACGCGTGCGCCCGCGGCTTCATTCCTGATCCCGAGATCCCCTACCGCACCTCTCGTACTCCGTGGCCAGGCATCTGCAGGGTGTGCGAGGCCCCGTGCAGCCCAAGGCTGGACAATCTCCACCGCCAGGGCCCGTGCCGCAATTGTGCGGACTTCGGTTTCAACACCTCGGCACCGTCCGTGGTCTACCTCGTCGTCCACCCGAAGCTACGAGTCGCGAAGGTGGGGGTCTGCAACATCGGTACCCCACGGCTCCAGCAGCATCAGCGGGAAGGCTGGGAGGTTCACGAGACGGTCCATCTGCCCATGGGCTGGCAGGCTTTGCTCGTGGAGCAGGCGGTACTCGCGGTCTGGCGCAAGGAGCGAGGGTGGCCTCCCGCCCTTACAGCCGCCGACATGCCTCAGGCGGGGTACACGGAGACAGTCGCGCTCGCTCACGCGCCCGTAGAGACTCTGTGGCTGGATGTACTGCAGGCCTGTTCCCAGGTACTTCATGGCGGCCGGCCGGAAGGGGACCAGCCAGCGGCCTGAGCCGGCTGGGCGGCGCCGAGGCCCTGCCGAGCCTGCCGGGCACCCCCGACGGCGGCCCTGAAAGCCGCCGCCGTGCTCAACTCCGAGGATGCCTGCCCGGAGCAAGCCGTCACCCGCTCCTGGGCAACGAGCCGCGGCGCCCCCAGCCGCCGCCGGAGCCTCGGGTGTCCAAGACCGTGGGGGCACTGTGGGGGCGCTCGCGGTGACGGGCCGTGGCGTCGTGGGCGCAGCGACCACCAGTTCGGCCCCGGCGGAGGAGATGCCGGGCCTCGGCCGGCGAGATCCTGCCGCGACCTGACACCTCGGCGGCCGATGGGGGAGAGGGACGGTCCGGCGCGTGGCGCGGGCCGCACCGGAACCCGCCACCCGATGGCCATCAACGAGGCCGCACAGTCGGCTCCTGCGACCCTCAGCCCGACATGGGGAGTGCAAGCCCGCCGCTGCGGGCGTCGCGGGGCGGCCTGCCGTTGTCCGGGACATGGGCGAGCCATGCCTCAGCCCTCGACCAGCGCACGTGGAACGCGTGAGGCCGGCTGCTACAGCTGCGCTTGTGAGCAGCCCGTTCGGCACACCTCGGCTGCCGTACCGCTCTGCCGGAGACCGGCCAGTCCGGTGACCGACACCCCTGGTACTCCAGCTGTAGATCGTGATCTTCACCGCCTACCAGGAGATCGTGCTGGCCGGCGGCTGCCATCTGATCTTGTTCGGTTTCGGCAAGGTCACTGCTGACGGCTGGCTGGCCTCGCGAGAGTGAGTTCGGTCCACCGTTCCAGTTCCTCGGCGTGGCTGGCGACCGCGGCGGCCTCCTCGGGTATGGGCTCACCATCGCGGGAGCGCAGTGCGAGTGGCCAGGCCGGGGTGCTGGGCTGCGCTTCGTCGAAGGGGTGCCGGTCCCAGGCTGCGTCGAACCGCCGGACGCGGCCGTCCTGGTCGGCAACCTCATCGCCTGGTGCGCGGAAGGCGTAGGGGCGGATGCTCTGGAAGGTCTCCTCCACCCGCCCTCGGGATCCGGCGACCTTCACCGCCCGAGGAGGGATCCTGCGGCCGGATGCGGAGGTCGTCCTTGAGATCGGACACCGGCCACGTGCCGTGGGAACCTGGGCGGATGGCTGATCGTCCTCTCAGACATGCCTCGCGTTCTCATTCTTGGAATCGACCCGCGTGCCGTGCCCGGTATGGACGGAGACGCTCTTCGAGCGGCCCTCGACCAGGAACTGGCCCGATTCGGCGAACACGCCATCGATGCGTCCATGACGCTGATCGAGCTGGATGAGTCGGCCGAGCCGGCGATCGTTGCAGCGCTGTCCGAACACGACTGGGACGTCGTCGTCATCGGAGGTGGGATCCGCAAGCCGGAGCCGCTTCTGCCGCTCTTTGAGCAGGTCGTGAATCTGGTCCGGCGCCATGCGCCGAAGGCTGCGATCGCGTTCAACACGAGCGGCGGCGACAGCGTCGAATCAGCCAAGCGGTGGCTGTGAGCCAGAAGTCGCTGACAGGCTTCGGCGGCGGCGGGAGAGCAATGCTCAGGGCCGCGATCCGGACCCGGTGACCTCTTCGTGGCGCTGCTGGCCGTCAGGGCCGAGACGATCAGTCGCTTCAGGCCTCGCGGGAGGCTGGCTGTCCGCTCCTGCGTGAGCTTCGGCGGGTGATTCGTCTGGTCGTCAGGGTGATCGCGGCCCAGGTGATGAGCGATTCCAAGTGCCCGAACTTCCGCGGGCCCGCGCCCGCGCCCGCGCCTGCCGGCGCGCGGCACGGCGCCCCTGGAGGAGACGACGACACCTCACCCGCCGCCCGCCCCCGTGCACGTTCCGGGAGGGGCGCCGGGCCGGGGGTGTCAGCCCTTGAGCTTCTCCGGATCCATGACCTCGCCGGCCGGCGGGGCCGTGACCGTCACAGGCTTGTTGAAGGCCGAGAAGTCGAACGAGCCGGGCTCCTTGCCGCCCTCGGCGGTCAACCTGAGCGCGTAGGGCTCGCCCTCGGCGGCCACCAGGAGGGTCTGGGTCGCGGCACCGTCCTTCCCCTTGAGCGTCACGGCGGGCGTGCCGTTGACGTCGGTGTCCGCCTTCCTGGTCAGGTGGCCCTCCTTCTCGTCCTTCTCGAACATCGTGCCGATGTCACAGAAGGGGAACTTGTCGTCCGCCTTCGCGTCCTGCGCCGGCATCTTGAACCAGCGGCCCTTGAGCATCTCGATGAGGGCCTCCGTGTCCTCCGACGAGGAGCCGTCCTCGCTGCCCATCTCCCGCCAGAACTTCTCGTCGCCCTTCATGTAGGCGGCGCCGCCGACCTGACGGATCTCGGCGGACGCACTCTCCGTGCCGAAGGTCCCCTGACAGGCACCCCTCTTGGCGACGGCGAAGTCGAAGGTCATGTGCTTGCCGTCCGTGGTCATGCTGCCCTTGACCCTGAACGAGTCGAGCTTCGTCATCGCCACCCGGGCCTTCTCGGAGATCTGGTCCCCCGTCAGGCCCTTGAACGCCTCCGCGGTGGCCGAGGCGGAGCCGCCTGACGCCTTGGGGTCGTCCGACTTGTCCGTACCACAGGCGGTCAGGGCCATCAGAGACATCACACCGAGGCTTGCCGTGACCATGAGGGTCCGATTGCTCATTTTTTATTTCTCCTTAAAGCAAGACCGTCCGCTGATCGGACCCGGGAAGGACGCAAAGGGATGCGAAGATCGGCACGTGATCCGCCTCACACGAGGTGAGGGCCCGCCGAGGGACAGCACGAAGACGTTCGCGTCGCCGCGCGCGGATCTGTAGGCGACGCCCTGCCTGGCGGTGACCAGCCACGGGAACCAGGCGGAGTGGATAGGCGCCGGGACCGCCGTGGCTCGGGTCTGTTCGCCGTGCCGCCGGCCGATGCCGAGCCAGCGACCCGCCCCCAGGGCCGCCAGACCGCCGGCACCCTTCCGGGGCCACCGCCGACGTGGGCCCGCACACGCCGGTGCTCGGCATCGTCTTCCTCCTGGCCGCGCAGGAGGGGACGTCCGGCTCGTCTGCGGTGCGGGACGATCATCCTGGCGCCCAGGTAGGCGCCGTCCGCGATCACCGTCGTGCCCGCTGCCACGGCCGGCAGGTCCGACTCGCGCCAGACATGTGCGTCTGCCTTGTTCCGCCACCGGGCGGGTGTCGGCATCGATGACGACCTGCACATTCGCCGAGAACCGGTAGTTGCGTGAGGACGCACCGACCCTTGCAGAAGAGTCGAGGCGGCGGTCTTCGCTTACCTGGAGTACGTCCCCGGCGTATGCCCGAATGCGCGGCGGAAGACGTCGATGAACGCGCTAGTGGACGACCACCCGCACTGGTTCGCGACCCTGGTCACCGGGGTGTTGTGGGCCAGCAGGACCAAGGCATGGTGAAGGCGCAGTTGGGTGCGCCACTGGGTGAAGGTCATGCCGAGGTCGTTGCGGAACAGCCGGGACAGTGTGCGGTCGCTTGCTCCGACCTCGCGTCCGAGTTCGGCAAGTGTGCGGTTGTCCGCAGGGTTCGACCACAGAATGTCGCACACGCTCCGCAGCAGGGGAGCAGTCGGCGTGGGCAGATGCAGTGGTTGCTGGGCCGAGGCGTGGAGCTGGTCGAGCAGCACCGCGCGCAAGCGCGACCGCTCGGGGCTTTCGTCGTTCTCGGTGAGGGTGTAGGTGATGAGCAGCTCGCGCAGGAGCGGACTCACGGAGAGCACGGCGGGGACGTCCAAGTGGAGGGGGTTCTCCTGTACGGGCAGCCCTACCAGGTGTAGTTCGAGGTCGCGGTGGGCCTGGTGGGCGTGGACCGTGCCCGCCGGCACCCAGATGGCTCGCGTTGCGGGGGCGACCCAGGAGCCGGTGCTGGTGGTGACCGACAGGACTCCACGACCCGCGTACACGATCTGATGCTCATCGTGCCGGTGAGCGGCGATCTCGGCCCCGGACGCCAGGTTCTGGGTGCGAGTGGGTGCTGTGGGCTCGTGGCGGACTTCAGTCATTGTTTGGCAGATTATCGGAAGCGCGACCGGTGGCGACCGTTGACGATGACGACGTGCGAAGAAACTCCTCGATCACGCTGCTGTCCGTCGGTCATGCCTGCGTCGACATCTATCAAGGCGCCGTGGCCTCCCTCGTGCCGTACTTCGTTGCCGAGCGCGCTTACAGCTACGCCGCCGTCTCAGGCATCGTGCTTGCGGCCTCCGTGCTCTCGTCGGTGGCGCAACCGGTGTTCGGCGCACTGACCGACCGTTGGGCGATGCCCTGGCTCCTGCCGCTCAGCACCCTGCTGGGAGGCGTGGGCATCGCCCTGAGCGGAGTGAGCGACTCCTACACGCTGACGCTGGCCGTCGTTGCGGTGTCCGGGGTGGGCGTCGCCGCTTACCATCCGGTATCCGCCCGGGTGGCCCGGCTTGCCAGCCACGGCAGCCACAGCGCGATGGGATGGTTCTCGCTGGGCGGCAACTTGGGCTTCGCGATGGCTCCGGTCATGGTCACCGCCGTGGTCGCCACCGGAGGATTGCGCCTGACGCCGTTGCTCGTGGTCCCGGCAGCCATCGGTGCCGCACTGTGTCGACCCGTGCTGCGGGCACTGGGGGCACAGCAGACCCACGCGGCCGACAAGTCGGTGGCAGACGAGGACGATACCTCCTCGTTCATACGGCTGTCGCTCGCCGTGGTGTGCCGCTCCATCGTCTTCATCGGCCTGAGCACGTTCGTCTCGCTGTATGCGACCCAGCGCATGGACGGCAGCAAGGCTGCGGGCACGGCCGCACTGTTCCTTCTGTACCTCGGCGGTGCGGTGGGCAGCGTGCTGGGCGGTTCGCTGGCCAGCCGCTGGGACCGGGTCACCGTTTCCCGCTGGTCCTACCTCCTGACCGCTGGATCGGTCGCCGGCCTGGTGTTTGTACCCGGCCCAGCCCTCTACCTGTTCGTCATGCTGACCTCGGCCGGCCTGTACGTCCCCTTCTCACTGCAAGTCACGCTCGGCCAGGACTACCTGCCCTCCCGTGTCGGCACCGCCGGCGGAATCACGCTCGGCCTCACCGTGAGCGTGGGCGGTCTGGTCAGCCCGCTCATCGGCACTGTCGCCGACAAGACCTCGCTGCAGACCGCACTGGCCCCGCTGATCCTCATGCCCGCACTCAGCTGGCTGTTGTTCCGCACGCTGCCCGAACCCGCCGTGCCGCCGTCCGTGGACGCGCCACCGAAGGGGGAAAACGCCGATGCCGCACACTCTCCCGTCCAGGCACATGAACAGCAGCAGTGAGCACGCCGCAGGATTGTCCAGGCGGAGTGTGCTGGCCGCCGGGGCACTGACCGCCGCCGCCGTGGCCTACCAGACGGGCCGGGCCCCTGCCGCATCGGCCGCCGCCAAGCCCGCCATCTTCTACGCCCCGCACCAGGACGACGACGCGATCGGCCTGGCCGGGTCGATCCTGGAGCACAAGGCGGCGGGCCGGCCCGTCTACCTCGTCCTGGTGAGCAACGGCCGTAACCCCGATCTGGCCGTGCGCATGAACACCGACCCGTGCCCGCTGACCCAGTGGTCCAGCCCGCACCCGTGTGCCGCGGGCGGTCGGCACAACCTGTCCTGGCCGACGGACGGCACCACCAAGGTCGTCGCCGCCCGGACCGCGGAGTTCATGGCCTCCGCGAAGGCGCTGGGCGTCGACAAGGTCATCAACTTCGAGGTGGTGGACGACGGGTTCTCCAGTACCTCCGCCTACAACAAGCTCGTCGACCGGATCGACGCGAAGGTCCGGGCCCTCGCCGCGCAGTACCCCGGCGCCTCGCACAAGTTCACCGCCGGCTGGCTGGAGCACACCGAGACGCACAAGGCGTGCAGTGACGTCGCCTACCGCCTGATGAACGACGGCACGATCTCGGACGTGCGCTTCAACCACGTCTACGCCTACGAACGCCCCCAGCAGGACCGTGCGGACGGTGCGGCCTACGTGCTGAACATCCCCGGCTCCCACATGAAGATCAAGCGCAACGCCATGTACGCCTACAACACCTGGGACCCGAGCCGGAACCTGTACGCGCTCGGCTATCACAGCGTCCCGGAACTGCTGGAGGCCGCGCACGCCGACCCGCGCGAGTTCATCCACACGCTGCCCTCCGGCTACCGGCCGGGCAAGGGCAACTGACCTCCTCACGCACACCTTGACGAAATACCACCGGCCGACGGCCCCGAGCCGCGGCCTCGAACCACTCACGGGGGAACCACCCATGAACACCGCCCGTCTCCGCTTCACGCTGCTCGCCACCGCGGGCACCGCTCTGACCCTGTCCCTGACCGCCTGCCAGAGCGACTCGGGCACCAAGTCCTCGTCCGCGGCGTCGCCCGCGGCCACGGTGGCGTCGTCACCGGCGGCCACCGCGGCGAAGGCCGGTCAGGGCGCCGGCGCAGCCGACGCGACGGCATCAACCGACTCGGCGGGAGCGAAGAGCGGGACGGGCTCCGCGGGCTCCGCCGACGCCTCCGCGGGTTCGACCGGCACGACCGGCGAGCAGGTGACCGCCTCCACCCCGGTGTGCACCGCGGCGGACGTCCGCATCAGTGCCGCCAGGCAGGACGGTCCGCCCTACACCCACATCGTCCTGACCGCGAAGAACACCACCCGGCACTCCTGCCGGCTGACGGGCTTCCCGCACGTCCAGTTCCTGGAGAGCCACAAGCAGGACGTCCCGGCCGTCGCCAAGAGCAAGCCCGCCACACCGGTCGTACTGGCGGCGGGCACCCCGGCCTACGCTCTGGTGAAGCTGTCGGACGGCGGGGTCGACGAGAACAACGAACCCGTGTCGGCGTTCTCCGTCACGCTGGAGGGCGACCCCACGGTCATCGCGGTCACCGCGCCCGGCAGCGAGGGCATCGCCGTCGACCCGGCGAAGGCCCTCACCGGCTACTGGACTCCCGAACTGCGCAGCGGCGCGGACGACTTCTGAGTCCCGCCGCGCGGGACGCTGTCCCGCGACCTGCCCCCGGGCAGCACGGGTCGCACCAGCGCTGGAGCCACGGCTCAGGCTCACGCCGGTGCGACCGCCCACCCCGCCGCCGACGGACCCGACCCACCTGTGCGTCCTCGGACACGCAGCGGTGCGCAGTAGGACAACTCCGCCAGCGCAACGGCTCCTAGCGTCGTGCCACGACAGGACTGACCACCCTCGATCCGGAGACGCAGAGAAGACCGTGCTGAAACGAATATGCTCCGCCCTGCTGGCCCTGGCCGTCTCGATGGGCCTGGTGACGACGCTGAGCGGTACCGCATCGGCGACCAACTACCAGGTGATCGACTGGCACATCTCGAACATCACCGCAGGCGGCAACACCCACCACCAGAACTACTGGAACCTGATCGACGCCATCCACCGGTACACCTACGGCGATGTGACCGGCGTCAACAACGTCACCGAGACCACCACCGAACGCGGCCGCCTGATCCAGGTACGCGTCCTGGACACCAACAACGCCCACCTCGCGTCCGTGTACCTCTGGGCGAACGACCTCTACGTCGCCGGCTTCTACGCCCCGCAGACCAACACCCACTGGGCGTTCCAGGACCGCATCAACGAGTTCCAGACCGCCTTGGGCGTGACGGTGCCCGCGAACCGCCGGATCGCCAGTGGCAACTACAACGACATCCCGGGCGGCAACGACCGGGGATCCCTCGCTCCCAACCCCGGGAACATCTACAACGCCATGCGCACCCTCGGCCGCGCGGCTGCGTACGACGACGCGACGGGACGCGCGGTGCTCATGGCGACCCAGATCTTCTCGGAGGCCGCACGCTTCGGTGTGGTCTTCGACGTCGTCCGGGGCAACATCCAGGATCCGAACCGGAACCGTCCGCTGAACTACTTCGACCCGCAACGCGGAAACATCCTGGCCGCCAACGTGGAGAACCAGTGGGGGGCCATCAGCAGGTTCATCCGTGACGCGCGCGCCAATCCGTCCGGCCAGAGCATCTACATCATGGGCCACACCGTCACCACCATCGCGGCACTGCTGTACTACGTCGGCTTCGTCGAGGCCAACGGGGGCATCATGCACAGCAGGTGATGACACCGGCCCCGGGTCCGCGCCCGGGGTCGCCGTCCTCACACGGGATGCGGATGCCGGCAGCCGTTCAGGAGGCGGGCAGGCCGCCGGCACTCCGAAGCGGCGGGAACGGCACGCCGCCCAGCGATGCGAACAGGGCCGCTGCTGCCGGGATACCGCAGCAGCAGCGGCATTCGCGGCAATGCCAGGCCGGCTCGGCGGTGCACCGGGACGAAACAGGATGTGCTCACCGCGACCCTGCGCAACGACCGCGGTCGGATCGCCGACGAGTGGTCCTCGTGCCGCGGAGCGCGGGGAGTTCTGGGCGTGCCCCCTCGTCGTACACAACGGTGCCGCGGGTACGGGGACTTCATGTCGAAACCGATGCGCAGAGCAGGCGTTGTCCTGGCGATGTATGTGCTGTTCGCCGTGATATTCCGGTACGGCGCGGGTGACGTTGGCTGGGTGCCGGCGTTGCTGGGTGCTCTCGTGGCGACGCCGCTCGTGCTGTGGATGATCTGGTTGCGTCGCCGTATCAGGGAGCGGGCGCAGGAGTGGGGGCGGCGGAGGTTCCGGCCTTGGCCTGAGGAACGGAACCGCTGAGGTTCGACCTCCCGCCGGTCGAGCAGGTACTGGGCGGAGGTGAGGCGCCTCCGCCCGGTGGGTGCCGCGACCGGACTCGGGGGGACCGGCCGCGACACCCTCACCCTGGGAAGCACTCCCGACGCAGTCAGAGGAGTGCCCCTTGCCGGCGCTCGCACACGGGGCCGAACGGGTGACCTGATCACGTGCCGGCCGCGCACGGCGAGCGGGCGGCGGCGCTGGGTGCCGACACGGTGCGTGCCGTGGGTGACGTCCATAGGCTGGAGGTGCTCGGGGTGAGTAGGGAAGGTGTGCCATGCCCCGAGCGATCTGGTCCGGCGCGATCTCCTTCGGCCTGGTCACCGTGCCGATCCAGGTGGTGAGCGCCACCGAGGACCACAGCATCCGGTTCCACCAGTACCACCTGCCCGACCAGGGCCGGGTCCGCTACCGCAAGGTGTGCGAGCTGGAGGACCGCGAGGTCTCCCAGGAGGAGATCGGCAAGGGATACGAGCTGACCCGGACGCAGGTCATCCCGATCACCGACGAGGACCTCGGCAACCTGCCCCTGCCGACCGCCAAGGCGATCGAGATCGACGCGTTCGTACCCCTGGAGTCCATCGACCCGATCCGGATCGCCGACGGCTACTACCTCCAGCCCGCCGGCCAGGTCGCGGCCAAGCCCTACAAGCTCCTGGTGAAGGCCCTGTCACGGTCGTCGAAGGTCGCCGTCGCGAAATATGCCTGGTCCGGCCGGGAGAGACTCGGCCTGCTGCGCGTCCGCGACGACGTCCTGGTCCTGCACGCCATGCGCTGGCCCGACGAGATCCGCGACCCCACCGAACTGCTCCCACCGCCGACCGAGGTGTCCGAGGCGGAGATCGACGGCGCGCTCGCCCTGATGGACACCATGACGGTGGACGCTCTGGAAGGCCCTGAGTTCCAGGACCACTACACCGAGGCCATCGCGCAGCTCATCGAGGCCAAACGCAAGGACAAGCCGCTTCCGCAGGCGCCGGAGCCGGAACAGCCGGCCGCCGTGCTGGACCTGATGGCCGCGTTGCAGCAGTCGGTGTCGAAGGCGAAGGCATCCAGGGGAGAGCACGCCGGCTCGGCCGAGGTGCACGAGCTGCCGCGGCCGAAGAAGGCCGCCACGCCGAAGAAGTCCGCCGCGAAGAAACAGCCGGCCAAGAAGACCGCGGCGAAGAAGACGGCCACAGGCAAGGCAGCCGGCCGCCGCCCTCGCAGCGCCTGAACCCCGCTGAGCGGACCTACCGCCGAGCCGCCCGATCCAGTGGCATCTCTGGATCTACTACCGAGTCGCACAGTCTGCGTACCCGGTCATCAGCGCACGCGGATCACCGACCGGCTGTCCCACTCGCTTGGCCGCCGGGCCACGGCGCTCGTACCTCGGCGCTGTTCCGCGACGGCTTCCGCCAGGGGACCGGCCCCCGCGCGCTGGAGGGCAGACTGGGCCAGGATTCGGACCGGGCCCGCCGACGCCGCCGCGCCGGGAGCCCGGGAGCGGGCCGCCTCCCGTATCCCTCGTGGCGGCAGTCGCTCGAACGGGCGCATCGTCCCGAACCCTTACCCGATGTTTCCCCCGCACGCGCGACATCGGATGCAGGGACGTGCTTTCTACACCGCCCCGGCCTACGGGAGCAGCACGCGGGCATATGGCCGGCTGCGTGCCGGGCGAGGGCGCCACAGCTCCGGGCTGAAGCCGACGTGCGCCGCGTGGCCGAGAGCCGCACGGCACCCGCCGCACCGACGACCGGGCCCAGCTCCTCGGCTCCTCGGCGCCCGCCACCGGATGACCGTGACCGGCGAGGTATGGATCGTGGTGCCGGCTGAGTACGAGATCGTGGCTCCCGGGCCGCCAGCTCTGCCCTCCCGACCGCAGGCACCGCCGTCCTCGCCCTGGCCTTCGGAGCCGACAACACGACGCTCTACGCCTCGGGCGCACACGTCCCGCTGCGGTCGTACGACATCTCCCCCCACCACGTGGCCGCCCAGGTGTGCGCACGTGTCCGAACGGGCCCGACCCGCACCGAATGGCGCACCTACATCCACGGCGCCCCCCTACCGGCAGACCTGCTGAGCTCTGCGACACAGACACGTCGGTCCCCGGCACCTGCACGCCCCGGGGCCGGTGCCGAGGTCTTGCCGCCGTCGGCGAGAAGGTCCACCCCGTCCAGAGGTGATTGCAGGCCGGGGGCAGGCCCCTGGCACCGGCCCGGCCCGTTGCCCGCGGCTCGCGGGAGCGTCGTGCTGCCCTCGACGTAGCGCAGGCGCCCGTAGATGTCGTACGCCGGTCTACGGCGGCGGACCGGACGGGAGGTGCGTCGGCCGCGTGAGCCTGCCACCGCTCGTGAGAACGGTGGGTCAGGGCGAAGTGTGCGGGATCTCCGTGCTCGGTGCGGCTGCAGGCGTGGTCATGTCGAGCAGCGACATGGCGTCGTGGTCGGGGGTGCCGGGCTCGGCGGTGTAGACGCCGATGCGCTGGCCGGGGGTGCCTTCCAGGTGCATGGACTGGGAGGTGAGCGTGACCGTGCCGACGCGGGGGTGGCGGAAGGTCTTCTGCGCGGGCTTGCGGCCGGTGACCTCGTAGCGTTCCCACAGCCGGGCGAAGTCGGGGCTCTTGAGCAGGAGTTCTCCGACCAGGTTGGTCAGGTCGGGGGCGTCGGGCGCGGTGCCGGCGACGGCGCGCAGGCGGGCGACGCAGCCGGTGATCTGGCGGTCCCAGTCCGGGAGCAGTTCACGCGCGACCGGATGGAGGAAGAGGTAGCGGGCCAGGTTGCGGTGCTTGGCCGGCCAGTCGTCCAGGCCCGCGTACAGGGCGAGGCCGCCTGGGTTCCAGGCAAGCATGTCCATGCTGCGGCTGATCACGTAGGCGGGGTTCGGCCGCAGTGATTCCAGCAGCAGTTTCAGGTGGGGGCGCACGGTGCGGCTGGGCGCAGGCGGAGGTTCCGGGGCGTAGCGGGCGGCGCGGGCGGCGAGCTCGCGCAGATGCTGGTGCTGTTGGTCGTCCATGTGCAGGGCGCGGGCGAGGGAGTCCAGGACGGCGGGGCTGGGGCGGGTCTCCTTGCCGCGTTCCAGGCGTACGTAGTAGTCGATGCTGATGCCGGCGAGGGTGGCCAGTTCTTCGCGGCGCAGGCCGGGGGTGCGGCGGATGCCGGTGCCGACGGTGAGGCCGACGTGTTCGGGGCTGGTCTGGGTGCGGCGGGCGCGCAGGTAGCGGCCCAGCTCGGCGCCCTCGCTGCTCGCGCTCTCGGATGCCATGACTCCAGTCTCACCCGATGGGCACCCGCCGCGCGGGCGGGAGGGGGGCCCTGTCATTACCCCCGAAGAACCCGCCCTGCCACACCTGAACGATCCGGATGAAGGTGAATGAGGAAATCGCCGGCTCCCTTCGCCCCGGCTCCCACTGGCACGACCTGCCGGGCCGGCAAGAACGCGGAGTCGGGCAACGCCACCGACCGGAGAAGGCGAGATGCGGTACATCAAGCTGCGTGACCTGGAGGTTTCCCGGATCGGCCTGGGTGCGATGGGCATGTCCCACGGCTACACCGGCTCGGGCACCGACGACGCCGAGTCGATCAGGACCGTGCACCGGGCGATCGAACTGGGCGTCACGCTCATCGACACCGCCGAGATCTACGGCCCCTACACCAACGAGGAACTGCTCGCGCGGGCGCTGAAAGGGTGCCGGGACAAAGTGGTGCTGGCCACGAAGTTCGGCCTCGTCTCGCATGGCGGTGACGGCCCGTGGAACCTGGACTCCAGCCCGGCCAACATCCGCACCGCGGTCGAGGGCTCCCTGAAGCGGCTGGGCACCGACCACATCGACCTGTACTACCAGCACCGGGTGGACCCGAACACGCCGATCGAGGAGACCGCCGGCGCGGTCAAGGAGCTGATCGAGGAGGGCAAGGTCCGCGCCTTCGGGCTCTCCGAGGCCGGCCCCGACACGATCCGCCGCGCCCACGCCGTCCAGCCGGTCACCGCGGTGCAGTCGGAGTACTCCCTGTTCACCCGCGGTATCGAGGAGCGCATCCTGCCGATCCTGCGGGAGCTGAACATCGGCCTGGTGCCGTTCTCACCGCTCGGACGCGGCTTCCTGACCGGTACCGTCCGCTCCACCGACCACTTCGACGAGAACGACTTCCGCCGCGGCAACCCGCGCTTCACCGGTGAGAACTTCCGGCACAACCTCGCGCTCGCCGAAGAGGTCGAGGCCCTGGCGGCCGAGGCCGGCGCCACGCCCGCGCAGGTCGCGCTGGCCTGGCTGCTCGCCCAAGGCGACGACATCGCCCCGGTCCCCGGCACCAAGCGCGTCAGCCGGGTCGAGGAGAACACCGGCGCCGACACGGTCTCCCTGACCGGCGAGCAGCTCGCCAGGCTGAGCAGCCTGCCGCCCGCCGCCGGCGCCACCCACACCGAGGCCCAGGCGCGGATGCTCGAACGCTGATCACCCACGCCCCCCAGCCCCCAGTTTGGAGTAGTACCCCTCATGCGTGCAGCAGTGATGTACGGAGCCGGCGACGTCCGCGTCGAGGACCGGCCCGACCCGAAAATCGTCCAGCCGACCGACGCCGTGGTCCGCACGGTGGCAGCGTGCGTGTGCGGCAGCGACCTGTGGCCGTATGGGTCGATGCCCGCCACCGACACCGGCCGCCCCATGGGGCACGAGTTCCTCGGCTTCGTCGAGGAGACCGGCGCGGACATCACCGGCCTGAAGGCCGGTGACCTGGTCGTCGCCCCGTTCACCTACAGCGACAACACCTGCGACCACTGTGCCAAGGGCCTGCACATCTCCTGCCGCAACGGCGGCCGGTACGGCTTCGACGGCGTGGACGGCGGACAGGGCGAAGCCGTCCGCGTCCCGTACGCGGACGGCACCCTGGTGAAGCTGCCGGTGGCCGCCGACTCCGCGCTGGTGCCGTCGCTGCTGGCGCTGTCGGACGTGATGACCACCGGCCACCACGGCGCCGTCACCGCTGGCGTCACCCGCGGCGACGCGGTGCTGGTCATCGGTGACGGTGCAGTGGGCCTGTGCGCGGTGATCGCCGCCAAACGGCTGGGCGCCGAACGGATCGTGCTGGCCGGCCGCCACGAGGCCCGCACCGCCCTGGGCCGCGAGTTCGGCGCAACCGACGTCGTCGCCGAGCGCGGTGAGGAGGGTATCGCCCGCATCCGCGAGCTGACCGGCGGCGTGGGCAAGGTGATCGAGGCCGTCGGCACACGGCAGGCTCTGGACACCGCCCTCGGCGCGGTCCTGGACGGCGGCGTCATCAGCCGTCTGGGCGTCCCGCAGTACGAGTTGGGGCCGATCGGCCGGCCCGAGTTCATGCGCAACATCACCCTGACCGGAGGCGCCAGCCCCGCCCGCGCCTACATCGAGCTGCTGCTGCCGGACGTTCTGGACGGCACCATCGCCCCCGGCCGCGTCTTCGACCAGAGCTTCGCCCTCGACCAGGCACCGGGCGCCTACCGGGCCATGGCCGACCGCCAGGTCCTCAAGGCCCTCATCCGCCCCTGACCCACCGCTCCCACCCGGTACCACGCCGGCCACGCTCGCGGCCGCCCTCAGCGAACAGGTCCCGCCACCGGTCCGGGCCGGTGGCGCCGGGCGACGTCCTGGTCCGGGTCCTCGTCCACGACGCCACGGCACGCCCCGGCGCCCGGGAACCGGTCACCTCCCGCCACCTGTTGTTGAACCCACCGGACGAGGTCCTCGGCACGCCCGCGGGGATGCCCGTGTACCTCGGTGACAAGTACGGCGAGGTCGGCTGCCTGCAAGCGGAGCCCAAGGGCCCCTCTCGCGGACGGTGGAAGCCCAGCGGCGGGCCCGCCGAGTCATTGACTCGACGGACCCGCACTGGTTGAGTGGCTCATCCACTGAGCCAATAGGAGGACGGCGTGGAGTCCCTGCCCCGCGAAACCCTCGTGGACGCCCTGGAGAGCCGGCTGCGTGAGGACATCCTCACCGGGCGCCATCCGGCGGGCAGTTACCTGCCGCCCGAGCGCACGCTGGCCGACGGCTACGGCGTCACCCGCACCACCCTGAAGCACGCATTCGGGCGTCTGATGCAGGCGGGCCTGCTGGAGACCCGGCACGGCGTCGGCACCCGTGTGCGCGACTACCTGCGCCTGGGCGGCGCCGACCTGCTGCCGATGCTCGTACGGCACAGCCCCGACTGGATCGGTGAGGTGTTCGAAGTGCGGCGCAGCATCGGAGCGTTGATCGCCGAACGGGCGGCGGGCCGAGCGAGCGAACGGCAACGGAACGAACTGGCCACCCTGCTGGCGGCCGTGGGGGAGGCGACGGATACGGACGCCGTACAGCTGGCGGACATCGAGGTCCACCGGGCCCTGGCCCGCGCCACCGGCAACCGCGTCTACGTCCTGCTCACCAACACCCTCTTCAACGCCTACCTCCCCGTGCGCGCCGCGCTCCGGGGACCGTTCACGAACGCCGGGACGGCCCGGGAGCGCCTGGAGCCGGTGGTCGCCGCGGTGCGGTCCGGTGACGAGGCCGGCGCCCGGCGAGCCGCCGAGCACTACTTGACCGTCACCGAGCGGATCATGCTGGAGGGCCTCGCATGAGCGCGGCCACGACCTCACGCACCCACCCGGGCGGGCGCTCGGCCGCGCGCGGGACCGTCTTCAGCGAGACGATGCTCGGCATGCTGCGTCTGGACGGCGAACACCGCGACCGCCGTGTCCGCCTGGACCTGACGGTCTCGGCGGACCGCGTCATGCGGCTGCGGGGCACGACGGAGGCGCGCGCCGCAGGCCGGGTACGGATCACCGGCTGGGCCGACGATCCGGAGGCGGAGGGAGAGCTGGAGATCTCCCCCCTCGCGCGACGCCGTATCCGGTACCGCATCGCGTTCACCGCCGCCGGCGGCCGCCGCCTCACCCTCGACGGCTGGAAGTCCGTCTCCCCGCGCAGGCCCGTGGCCTCGATGACCGTGCTGCCGTTCACCCTCTACGAGGACGGCGCGCCGATGGGCACCGGCGCTCTTCGCTTCCCGCTGCGTACGCAACTCCTGCCGTTCCTCGCGAGTTTCCGTTTCCCGCCGTCCCGGAAGCCTGACGCGTTCCTCGCGTCCCGCTGGCGCGGCGAGCCCGGCCGTACGGAGGTCTGGTACACCACCGTCACCGACCCGGACACCGGCAGCGGAGTGTGGCTGCACCATGAACTGACCGCGCCCGCCGACGGGTCGGAGCCGTACGCGCACGGCTGGGCCGCGGTGTTCCCCGCGGACGGCCCCGTGCGGCACGCCCGCTTCGGCCCCCTGCCGTGGTCCGGCGCCGAGCCGGGATTCAGCGCCGGCGAGGTCACCTCCCGGCCCGGGCGCCTGGCCGGATCGGCGGACGAGGGCGCCCTGCACTGGGACATCGCGGAACGCCCCGCCGGCGAGCCACTGTTCACCTTCCCCCGCTGGTCCTGGAACCGCCCGGTCCTGCCCGCCGCGCACATGCTGCCGGCCGCGCGGTCCCGGTACGACGGGACCTTCACGCACGACGGCAGGACGCTGACGCTCACCGGGGCCCCGGGCGCGTCGGCCCGCATCTACGGTCACGGCAACGCCCGCCGCTGGGCCTGGCTGCACGCCGACCTCGGCGATGGGGACGTGCTGGAGGTCGTCGCCGCGGTCTCCATGCGTCCGGGACTGCGCAGGCTGCCCCCGATGGTCTTCCTCCGGCTGCGCCGCAACGACCGCGACTGGCCCCGCCGTCCCGAGCGCGGGGCCACCGGCTGGGCCGGAGCCGGGCGCTTCCGGGCGGACACGGCCCTGCCCACGTGGACGGTCACCGGCCGCACCGCCCTGCGCCGCATCCGGGTCGAGGTCACCCAGCCCGCCGACCGCACCCTCGCACTCGACTACACCGACCCCGACGGCCGGCACGCGACCTGCCGCAACAGCGAGCGCGCCGACGCGCACGTCCTGCTGGAGCGGTGGTGGTTCGGCGGCTGGCGCACCGAGGCCGAGTGGACACTGGACGGCACGGCCCACGCGGAGGTGGGCACACGATGAGTCTCACCGGCCTCGTCGCCGCCCTCATCGCCGACGACGGCACGACCGACTGGCCCCGCCGGGTTCCCGACCGCCTTGAGACGGTCCTGTCCGCGATGCCGACGGCCGCCCGGGCGGGCATCCGGGCCGCGGCACGCGCGGTGGACGCCTACGCCCTGGCCCGCACCGGGCGCACCCTGGCCGGGCTCACCGCACACGAACGGCAGTCCGTTCTGGCCGGACTGGCCGCCCGCCCCGCGCTCCTGCCGCTGCTGGACCTCCTCAAGGTGCCCGTCCTGCTGTCGGCCGGAACCGAGCGCATGCTCCACGAGGGACCGACGAGGAGCGTCCTCACGCGCAGGGACCCCCCGCTCGACCTGACCCCCGCGTCCGCCTGGCCGGCCCGCTCCACCGCCGATGCCGTGATCGTCGGCTCGGGAGCGGGCGGGGCCGTGGCCGCGCGGGCCCTCGCCCGGGCAGGACTCGACGTCGTCGTCCTCGAAGAGGGGAGCCACCACTCCACCGAGTCCTTCGGCCGGCGCGCGCCCCTGGACCGGTTCACCGAGCTGTACCGGGACGGCGGAGCCACCTTCGCCGTCGGCACACCGCCGCTGCTGCTGCCGGTGGGCCGAGCCGTCGGCGGCACCACCCTCGTCAACTCCGGCACCTGCTACCGCACCCCGGACCACGTCCTGTCCCGGTGGAGCAGACACTTCGGATGGACGGCGGCCGACGACTTCGACCGTCATCTGGACGAGGCCGAACGCATCCTGCGGGTGGCCACCCAGCCCCTCGACGTCCTCGGCGCCAACGGACGAATCGCGCTCGCCGGCGCCCACGCACTCGGCTGGCGGGCCGCGCCCCTGCGAAGGAACGCGCCCGGCTGCCAGGGCTCCTGCCAGTGCGTGACCGGCTGCCCGACCGGCGCCAAACAGAGCGTCCAGCTCTCCGTGCTGCCCGAGGCATGCGCCGCCGGGGCCCGCATCGTCACCGAGGCCCGGGTGGAGCGCGTACTCGTCGACCCGGACCGCCCAGGAGGCCCACGAGCGGCCGGGGTGCGCGTACGACGGGAACGGGGCGGCTCATTCGACATCCTCGCGCCCCTCGTCGTCGTCGCGGCGGGCGCCCTGCAGACCCCGCAGCTCCTGCGCCGCTCAGGACTGGGCGGACACCCCCGCCTCGGACACAACCTCAGCGTCCACCCGGCCACGAGCGTCGCAGGACGCTTCGCCGAACCGGTCAAGGCCTGGCAGGGCGTGCTGCAGAGCGTCGGCGTGGAGGAACACCACGGCGTCGGCATCCTCATCGAGGCCACCGCCACCCCGCCCGGCATGGGCTCGTTCGTCCTGCCCGGGGCGGGCGACGAGTTGCGCCGCGAACTGGAGGGCGCGGACCGGCTCGCCACGCTCGGGGCGATGATCGCCGACAGTCCGGCCGGGCGCGTCCTGGGCCGCCACCGCACCGTGATCCGCTATGACCTGGACCGCCGTGACGCCGGCCGGCTCCTGCGCGCCGTCCTCGCCATGGGCGAGCTGCTGTTCGCCGCGGGCGCCGAGGAGGTACTCACCGGCATCCCGCGCACGCCCCGCGTGCGCAGCGTCACCGAACTGCGTGACGTGCTGGCCGGCACGAGCGCGCGGCAGCTGCACCTGTCGGCCTACCATCCCACCGGCACGGCCGCCGCCGGTGCGAACCCGCAACGCTTCCCGGTCGATCCGCAGGGCCGGCTCCGCGGCGTGCACGGCGTGGTGGTCGCGGACGCGTCGGTGCTCCCCAGCTGCCCGCAGGTGAACCCCCAGCTGACCGTCATGGCGGCGGCCATGGCGATCACGGAGACCGGTGCACGCCTGCCCCGGCAGCGAGGGCTACCACGGTGAGGCTGCCGTCGGAGGCGGTGGCCTCCCCGGCCAGGAGGCGGCCCATGGCCTGGCGGACGCGGTCGTACTCGCCTTGGTGACGGTCGTTCATGTGAGGGCCTGGGCAGGGTGGGCGGTGGCGTCGTGTGTCGGCTGCTGCGCGCAGCCGGTCGGCGTGGGCGCACAGGCGCTTGCCGACCGGGCTGGGGACGTGGGCGACGAACTGGTCGAATTCGTCGGCACGTTCGTGCAGGAGCCGCGCGTGGGCGTCGGAGCGGACGGTGCTGCCCCAGCCGGGCCGGCAGCAGTACTGCCGCGGGCCCCTCGCGCCTTCCTCCGGCTCGCACGGGGCGGTGCCGTGCCTGACGCGCTTGCCGCTGACGGGGACGCTGAGCGGGCAGGGGCCGGGCCGTTCAGGGCGGCCTGCCGCCAGCCGCGATGACGGGTGGTGCTGTAGACCCGGCCCAGGGAAGCGCCGGTGAGCACGGCGATTTGCGCGCCCGCGATCGTGGTTCTGCCCAGCCACAGTGCGGTCGGAATCGGCAGCCGACCGCCGCGCCGTCCCGGCTGGCACGCCCGTCCCGGCTGGCACGCCCGCCGCGCCCGGCGCGGCGGGCGCGGCCAGATCCGGGAGCCACTCCCCAGTAGACGCCTGCTTATGCAGCGGATCGGCGAGCCCTTCGAGCACGGCCTCGCCGCCCGTCACTACGCGATGCCCAGGGACCCTGCACGGCACCGTCCTCTGACCGCCGCTCGCAGCAACCCGGCTCCTGCTGTGAGTCACACACCCTGTTTTCCCCGATGGGCAGGGTGTTCTGGGAGGCTGTCAGGTGTGAGGCGAGGGCCTTCGCCGTGGATGTGGTGCTGCTCTCGGTGCGGTGATCGTCGGATGGCAGCAGGGCGATGTCGTTGCTGTAGCACAGCATTTACATGGGCCCGCCTGGCGCAAGGCTGCTGCGCAGGTCGGCGGCTGGCCCCGGGGCGGTGCAGCAGGCGGCGCCGGTTTGTTGTGCCCGTCGTCGCCCTCACTGCCGCCGTCTCCGCTCCCGTCCAGTCGGCCATCTGACGAGGCCACCAGACGCTGACGTGTCGGGACGAGCGAGCCTGACACCAGGAAGTCCGGTGCTGCACTCGCTACAACCCGGAGGTGTCCCATGGGCCCACCGTCTGACTTGGCGTCACTGAGGCGGCCGCATACTGAGCCGGTGAAAGGGTTGGCCTGCGGGATCGTTCTACCTGGCTGCCGGCCAATGCACTGCACATCTGGCATGACTACGACAGAGTGGAGACGCGCCCACCGATGGCCTCCTACACCTTCCCGCGTTCGGCATACCGGGCGAGTACCGCGTTACCGGCACAGTTGTCCGATGATCCGGGGCATCAGAGACCGCGTGTCCGCTCCGTGGCCTTCGGCGTGATCCAGGCGCTGTTGGTCGCGCTTCTGGTGGCGCCGTTCACCGTCCTGGCCGTCGGCCGGGCCCATGCGGCGCCTCTCGATCAGACTCCCTTCCTCACCTGGAACATGCAGGGAGCGACCTCGCAGGGCAGGAGCCTGTGGACGGATTACCTTCCGCGCATCCTTACCGGTGCCCGGTCCGAGGTCGTCATGCTCCAGGAGGCGGGCGCGGATGTGCCCAACGGCGCCGACATACTGCCCAATCCGCCGGGCACCGAGAACGACCCACTGGTCACCTACGCCCGATGGCGCACGAGTCAACGGCCGTCGGACTGGTACATGGTCTTCCTCCAAACCCATGACCCGCTGATGCCGGGCGGCCGGGTGAACACCATCGTGATGTCGAGAACCCCGGTCGACGCGGCCATGGTCGTGGACAACCCGCACGGCGGAGCCTACGGCCGACCCGCCATCGGCATCCGACTGGGCGAAGACTGGTACTTCAGCTTCCACGCGCTCAGCGGCGGCGGTGGCGACGCCATCGGCATGCTCGCCCGCATCGGAGAAGCCGTCGAGGGCGACGACCCGCGTCGCAACTGGACGGTGGGCGCGGACTTCAACACCAGCCCCAACACCCTGGTCGGCCGCATGTACCAGGACGTCATCACGACGCCGGACGGCCGCACGCCCCGCATCCTGGCCAGCGGCCGGCCCACCCACCGCAGCCCGGACGGGGAGCAACGGGAACTCGACTTCGCCGTCACGAGCACCGGTCGCGGCAGCTTCGACACGAGGGTGCAGCCCAACCAGGGCGGCTCCGATCACGATCCGGTGCACTTCGTCCCCCAGACCGATCGACAGGACGCCGACCGGACGCAGTTGGCCACGATGCCGGTCGGTGGATACGCGATCGACGGCCACAACGTGGCGCAGAATCCTTTCGACTACGCGGGCATGCGCGGCCCACTGGACCGGTGCGTGGTGCAGTCCTACAGAGACGGGTGCACCCAGTTCTGGTCCCGGACGGCCGGTCCGGCGAAGGCCGCGGTAGCTGCCGGTTCGACGAGGGCGGCGGCGGCGAACCAGGGCACCCCCACCTTCGACTATGTCGGCGCCGTGAGCAGGGGGAACGTCGCGGACGACGACAACCAGGAAGAAGCATTCCCCGGCGCAGGCGTCGACGAACTGCGCCGGCACCTGGACGATGATCTGCGCACGTACAAGCCCAACGTCGTCCTGCTGCAGGTAGACGTCGCCAACGACCTGGCGAAGAAGAACGGCCCTACGGCCGGCCAGGAGGCGGACCAGCTGCGCAAGCTGCTCGACCAGGTCTACACCGTCCTGCCCAACACGACCGTGCTGGTGGGTGACCCGGTCCCGTCCAGGACAACAGCCGTCCGGGAGGAGATGTACACCGGAACCGACTCCTACGTCTCGCGGGCGAGCGCGGTCATCGCCTCCCAGCTTCAAGTGGGGCACCGGATCCGGCAGGTGCCGCTCGACTTCAAGCGCGACGCCGGCCAGGTGGACACAGGGGAGTCCGCCGACGGGGTGCCCAACGCGGACGGCTACAAAACCATGACCAACGGCTACGCGGCCGAGCTGACCAAGCTGTGGCAGGACGGCACCATCGTCGATCCCGACGCCGTCGTGGTGAACCCCGCCGACATGGTGGTGGACGGCAGCGGCGTCCCCAGGACAGATCCCTCGGACGGGAACACGAGCGGCCCGCCCCAGCGGGTGATGGTGGTAGGCGACTCGATCAGTAACGGCTTCGAGGGCGACCACACCTGGCGCTACCGCTTGTGGCAGTGGGCCCGCACGCAGAACTGGAAGGCCGAGTTCGTCGGGCCGCTGCACGGAACCGTGGCTCCCGACGAACCCAAGGCACCCCAGCCGCCTCCTCCCTACGACGGCAAACCGCCGTCGGAACCCCAGCGCGCGACCTCGGACGGCGCCTACGCGCGGGACGTCAGTCCCGCCTTCCTCAAGAGCGGCGCCGAGCACTACGCGATGTGGGGCCGCCGGCTGGAACAGGACGTCCCCACCATCACCTCGGTCATGGAAGACCTGAAGGCCGAGAGGAAGCTCCCGGACACACTGCTGGTCGAACTGGGCTTCAACGACATCGGGTGGACCGGCGCCGGCGCCGACCTGACCGGGACGATGAAGCAGTTCGTCGACAACGCCCGCAAGGCCAATCCCGACATACGGCTGGTCCTCGCCAACGTGCCCCAGCGCACCACCCTGGGCAGCGCCAACCCGCAACTCGGAGAGCGCACCCGCGCCTACAACGCCGCGCTCGCCGACAAGGTGAAGGAGTGGAGCACCGACGCCTCGCCGGTGACCCTCGCCGATCTCGACAAGGCCATGGGCTGCGACCCTTCCGCCACCTCCTGCGACACCACCTACGACGGACTGCACCCCAACAACCTCGGGGAGTACCGCATCGCGCGCGCCTTCGCATCCACCCTGCACGACGAGTTCCGCATCGGCACCGGACCGCCCCCGAACCCTGTCGACGTCGACGCGCGGTTCCTCGCCACCCCGACTCACGTCACCTTCGACGGCACCCAGCAGGGTGTCACCCTCACCTGGGACCAGGTGTTCGGCGCACACGGCTACCAGGTGCAGTGGCGCGACACCACCGCGAACCCGAACGGGGAGTGGAACTGGGCCTACCCCGTGACCAACCGGTGGGACATGAGCCGCCAGTACTACGGCCAGATCTACGAGGGACACACCTACGAGCTGCGGGTCCGCGCGGCCTCCGGGGACACCGTCCTGTCGGACTGGTCGGACACCACGCGCGGCACCGCCCACCCGACCACACCCGGGTATCCCAGCAACGTGAAGGCCACCGCCGGCACCAACGGCGGGGTTTTGACCTGGGATCCGCCCACCGGGAAGTACAGCGACGGGATCACCGCGTACGCCGTGTACATGTGGGACAAGTCCGCGCCGCTGGGGATCACCCGGAGCTTCAGCGTCTCCGGAACCTCGGACATCACCATCATCCCGAAGATGCCACCGGGTGAATACGTCGTCATGATCTCGGCATGGAACAAGTCGGGCGAGGGCCCGATCGCCCTCAGCGACACCATCACCTTCGACTGACCGGCTGTCCTCTTTCCGCTCGGATGGTCGGCCGGGTTCGAACAGGTGCCTGGTCCGGGTGAGTCTGCTGGTGCGGACGCATGCAAAAGGGCCTCTTGGCAGCTCGCGGATGTCGAGTCCAGCGAGGACCAAGAGGCCCTGTCGTCGAAGTGTCGCGTGGTCATGGGTGCCGGTTCCCGTCCGTCCACTCCTGGGTGTGACCATCTCGCCCACGGTTCGGGAACGCGGCCGACCGGCCGGAGCGCCCGGCCCCGGTACGACTCGGAGACGAGAGATGACGAGTGGGCCCTGGTACGGGAACTGCTGCCCGTTCCCGCATGGTTGGTCGGCCGGGGCGGCCGCCCCAGGGCTACTGCGACCGGCAGATGATCGACGCGATCCGTTACCTCGTCGACAACGACGTCATGTGGCGGGCGATGCCGTCGGACTTCCCGCCCCGGCCACGGGTATCGCCTTCTTCGCCCGCCGCCGGGACACGGGACTGATCGCCGAACTGCACGACCTGCTGCGCGGTGCCGTCCGCGATGCCGAAGGCCGTGATCAGGAGTTCTCCTTGCAACCATCAGACGGACGTTTCCTGCCCCGTGCCGCTTGGTGAGCAAGGCTGAGCGCAGTTCAGGCGTTCGCTCGATCGGGGTGTTCCCCCGGAGTGAAGCGTGCCTGTACGTCGGGGCTGTCGAGAAGTCGGGCCGGGTAGCCGGGGCCGGTCCGTACCGTGACGTCTTGGTGATGCAGTGGTTCACCGCATGAGGAGCAGACGACTGTGGCCTCGGTGTCGTGGGCGCAGGCGGTGTGGTGCATCACCACGGGGATGCCGTCGTCATCGGCCAGCCACCGGTCGCCCCAGGCGTTGATCGCGGCGAGAACGCCGAAGAAGTCCCGGCCCTTGTCCGTCAGCAGGTACTCATGACGGACCGGCTCGCTCTGGTAGGGGCGGCGCTGCAACAAGCCCGCGTTCTCCAGACGCCGGAGCCGGTCGGTGAGGGTGTTGCGCGCGATGCCGAGCGAGTCGATGAAGCCGTCGAAACGCGACTCGCCGTAGAACACCTCGCGCAGGACCAGCAGCGTCCAGCCGTCGCCCAGGATGTCCACGGTGCGGGCGATCGAGCAGGGCCAGCTGTCGAACGAGGTCCGTCTCATGCAGAGACCTTATCAGTTTCATCATGAGATTCACTTGCCCTCGATGGCGCGGTCCCACTAGCGTCCCGTGAGTCTCATCATGCAACTTACGAGGAGGGGCGATGAGCTCCACGTCTGTGAGCACGCCAGCGGTCACCGTCGAGCGAGACGGCCACGTGCTGCTGATGGGCCTGAACCGGCCCGCCAAGCGCAACGCCTTCACCCGGCAGATGCTCAGCGAACTGTCAGCCGCGTACGGTCTGCTGGAATCGGACGACGACTTGTGGTGCGGGGTCCTGTTCGCCCACGGAGACCACTTCACCGGCGGTTTGGACATGCTCGATGCCGGCGCCGAGCTGGCTTCCGGAAAGTTCGAGGCCCCGGAGGGCGGGCGCGACCCGTGGCGTCTGGACGGTCCGTGGTCGAAGCCCGTCGTCGCGGCCGCGCAGGGCTGGGTGATGACGCTCGGCATCGAACTGCTCCTTGCCGCCGACATCCGCGTGGCCGCCCGGGCCACCCGGTTCGCCCAGTACGAGATCCGCCGCGGCATCTACCCCTTCGGGGGAGCCACCTTCCGCTTCCCCCAGCAGGCCGGATGGGGCAACGCCATGCGCTGGATCCTGACCGGCGAGGAGTTCGACGCCGCAGAAGCCCACCGCATCGGCCTGCTGCAGGAACTCGCCGCAGACGGGCCGGCCGCCATCGCCCGCGCCACCGAGATCGCCACCCTCATCGTCGAAAAGTCCGCACCCCTGGGGGTGCGCACCGTCTTCGCCTCCGCCCACCTGGCTCACGAGTACGGGGAGAGCGCCGCGATCGAGCGGCTGCGCCCGGACATCGCACGGCTGTTCTCCACCGCCGACGGCGCCGAGGGAATCCGGTCCTTCATCGAACGTCGCGACGCCGTCTTCACCGGCCGCTGACCAGCCCGCCCCGCCAAAACAGGAGACTTTTTGTGACTACCACGAAGACGCCTTCCCTGTTCGACCTGCCACCCGAGGTCGCCGAGGCGCGAGAGTGGGCCCACGGTTTCGCCGAGAAGTACGTGCGCCCCGTCGCCGCCGAGTACGACGAGCGAGAGCAGATGCCCTGGGCGGTCATCGAAGAAGCCGCCAAAATCGGCCTCTACACCCCAGAGTTCGCGCAGCAGATGATCGCCGACCCCACCGGACTCCTCCAGCCCGTGGTCGCCGAGGAGATCTTCTGGGGTGACGGCGGCATGGGCCAGGCCCTGCTGGGCACGTTCCTCCCCGCCGCGGCCTTGTTCGGCGCCGCCACCAAGGAGCAGATCGACACGTGGCTGCCCGCCTTCTTCGGCACCCCCGGCGACCTGGCCGTCGCCGCCCTGTGCGCCAGCGAGCCGAACGCCGGCAGTGACGCCGCGGCCATCCGCACCCACGCCCGCTACGACGAAGCCACGAAGGAGTGGGTGCTCAACGGCACCAAGACCTGGGCCACCAACGGCGGCATCGCAAGCATCCACGTCGTCAATGCCGTCACCGACCCGGCCCTCGGCGCCCGCGGTCACGCCCTGTTCCTCATACCGCCCGGGACCCGCGGTCTCAGCCAGGGACAGAAATTCTCCAAACACGGCCTGCGTGCCTCCCACACCGCCGAGGTCGTCCTCGACGACGTACGCATCCCCGCCGAGCTGGTCCTCGGCGGCAAGGAGGCCCTCGACCAGCGCCTGGTCACAGCCCGCGCGGGCACCCGCCTGCGCGTCCCCGCGGCCATGGCCACCTTCGAGACGACCCGGCCCGGCATCGGCGCGATGGCCGTCGGCGTGGCCCGCGCCGCCTATGAGTACGCCCTCGAATACGCAGGTGTCCGCGAACAGTTCGGCCGGCCCATCATCGACAACCAAGCCATCGCCTTCACCCTGGCCGACATGGCCATGGAGATCGACGCCGCCCGCCTCCTCGTCTGGCGCGCCAGCCACATGATGACGCGCGGCAAGCCCTTCACCCGCGCCGAGGGCAGCATGGCCAAGCTCAAGGCCAGCGAGGTCGCCGTCCGCACCACAGAACGCGCCGTACAGATACTCGGCGGCAACGGCTACACCCGCGACTACCCCGTCGAACGCTGGGCCCGCGACGCGAAGATCTTCACCATCTACGAAGGCACCAGCGAGATCCAGCGCCTGGCCATCAGCCGCTCCCTGTCCGGCCGTCGCATCCAGTAGACAAGGTCGCCGTCGTCACCGGAGGCGGCCGCGGCATCGGCATTAACACACAACTTCGTCTCCTCCGGTGGCGTGTGGTACCTCCTTGCTTACGCCACCGGGAAGGACGACTGGCCTATCTACCGCGGGCTCGGGCACAGCGAATGGTTCCGTCTTGTACGTGCCCTGCGCGTAGGGGAACCTTGGAAGCCTGCGTAGGACAGTTGGCGCTTGGCCGCGGGTGTTCCACCCGCTAGAGAGGTACCACTGCGACCTCCGAGATCGCGTCCTTCGTCGTGCTCGGCACCCGGTCCCGTAACGGCCTCGTCACACTGTCCACACGCCCTGCCCGCTCGCCGTACGCTCACCCCCTCACCGCATCACCCACCCCCGAGGGACTCATGAACCGCAGCGCACTTGTCTGCACCGCCGCCACGCTCACCGTCCTCGCCGCGGCCACCGCCTGCAAGAGCACCACCGCGAGCCACACCACCAGCAACACCACCGCGTCCGCCAGCACCGGCACCAGCGACAGCAAAACCAGCACCGCCACCAAGGCGGTACCCAACTTCGTCGGCATGGGCCTGCAGTCCGCCCAGGACGCAGCCCAAAAGCAAGGCTTCTATAGCCTCACCTCCCACGACTCCGCCGGCCGCGCTCGCATGCAGATCCTGGACCGCGACTGGAAGGTCTGCTCCCAGAACATCAAGCCCGGCACCAAGACGGCCACCACCACGAAGCTCGACTTCGGAGCAGTCAAGCTCGCAGAGACCTGTCCGGCGAAGGACCAGTCCGCGCCGTCGGCGGCCGGCGGGACGATGCCGGACTTCCGCGGGGAGAGCGTGAAGGCTGCCCGGGCCGCACTCGACAGTGGCACGTCGATCGCCGTGAACGACGCGTCCAGCGACGGCCGCATGGTGCTCATCGAGTCGAACTGGCAGGTGTGTACACAGAAGCCCGCGGCCGGCACGAAGCTGGCCGGGCAGCCGGTGGAGTTCACCGCGGTGAAGTACGGGGAGCACTGCCCGTAGACGTGCGCGAGGCCCGGAGCCAGCGCTCGGCGCCTGCCCCTCCATCCCCCACCTGCGCTTTCGCCCCCGCATCTGCCGGTCCGCGCGGCCTTGCGCGCCATCGTGCTCTGCTGCGTAACGTCCGGCGGTGTACACGGCCGGACGCGCGGTGAGCCAGTCGGTTACTGGCTGCGGCGTCTCTCCGACGAGGTGCACAGCCGCTTCGAGACGGAACTCTCCCGGCACGACGTCACCGTCTCTCAGTGGGGGGTGATGATCAGCGTTTACGAGGGCCACGACACCACTAAGGCCGTGGCCGCTCACATGGACATCGATCCTGGAGCCGTCTCGCGGCTAGTCGACCGTCTTGCGGCCAAGGGGCTGATCCGCCGCGAGCCCGCCCAGGCGTCCCGGCGTACGGTCCGGCTGGTGCTGACCGATCAGGGGCAGGCCCTCGTGCCGGTCCTCGCCGAGCTCGCAGACCGCAATGATGCCCACTACTTCGGCTCGCTCGACGCCGGTCAGCGGTGGCAGTTGGAGGAGTGGATCCGGCGTCTGGTGGGGCAGGCCCGCCCCGCGCCGCCGCCCGACACAGCCTGAGAGAAGAGCACGATGAGCATCACGCATTAACTGGCCGAAGTGGGCCGTGGGAGGCTGCGCGTGCGCACGAACGCCGAGTTCGGCATCCTCGACCACGACTACGTCGACGACACCGCCGCCTGGTGCGTGCCCGCCCGGGTGGTCCCCAACGGCGACGGTGCCGATTTTATGATCACCTTTCATCAGCCGCCGTCCCTCACCGAAATGGTCTTCAAGCAGCAGGCCGACCTGGTCGACACGGAACTGGCCACCCTCAAGGAAATCTTGGAGACCGCTCGACCAGCCGTCTCCGCTTGAGGTGCACCAGTTGGGCCGGGAGCGGTAGATGACCGTCCCGATTACCCCGGCCCCGGCCACCGGCCCGCTGCCGGCGGCAGCCAGTGCGGGCCCTCCCGCCGCTCGATTTCCGCCTCGCACGCAGTTCCGGCGTCTGTGACTGAGACCGGCGCCCCTCCTACTGGTTTGGCTTCGCCAAGATGCTGTGCAGTGAGCAAGCACAGCCCATCACTCATGGTCGGATCTGCTTACCGTGCACGGCCAACTGGGTGGACTGCAGGGCTGTTCCTCGGACTCACCACCTCGCCCGCTCGGCCACGTTCAGACCGTCCCGTCCTTCTCGGAGACGCGCCGGGCGCGAGGTCGTCGGGTGTGTCGGCGGGTGCAGGTGTCGAGCATCGAGGACAGTGCCGATTTCTCCTCGTCGGGGGTAATCAGTTTCCAGACGGACTCGATGTGCGTGTAATCCTTGGCGCACGTGCACCAGAAGGGGTGGCTGGTGGGCTTCCGGTCGGCCGGTCCCTTGTCGGACCTCGAGGGGGCCGACGACTCCGACGCGATCAGCAGCCGCGGCGGTCTGCGCGACGGTGACGTTGAGCAACTGCACGAATGTCGCGCACAGCAGGACCGGCAGTACGAGCCGCCCGCCGCCACCGGCCGCGAGCCGTCCCGCGCTCAGGAACGGGGAACCCTTGACGGGCCGATGCCGGCTCACGTGGCGAGGACCGCCGCGAGCTGGCCCGGCCGGGCTGCGAACGGGCTGTGGCTGCCGGGCAGGGTATGCACAGTGAACGGGTTACCGGGGAAGGCCCGGTCGGCTTCCGCGATCATCAGGTCCTGCGCGGCCGGTGCCAGCGCCCGGTCCTCGGCGCAGCGCAGGAAAGTTCGTGGAATTCGTCCCCACCGTGCCGCGGTCAGGGTGACCGGAGCCGTCGGGATCGCCAGGGGCAGATCAGGGCTCAGCGCGGACCGCCACCGGTCAAAGCGGTCCAGCGGGGTGTCGTGGTAGTGGGTTTCCCGCAGTTCGTCGAGGTAGGCGGGATCCGGTGAGAGCGGATTGATCCGTACGGCGCCCAGGGCCTCGGGGTCGCCGAGGGTCAGGTTCTGGCCCAGCGCGGTGGCGTTCTCGGGTGAGCCCAGGTAGTCGAAGAACCGCGGCCGCCCGCCCGGGACGAACGCGGACAGGTAGACGATCCGGTCCACCAGCTCGGGCGCCCGCTCCGCGGCCAGGGACGCGGGACCGCCGCCCGCGCTGTGCGCGACGAGCACGACAGTGCGATGGTGACGCACCTGGCGCAGGACGCTCAGTACTGCCTCGGCGCAGTCGTCCATCGTCAGGGAGGCGAGCCGTGACTTCTCGGTCAGCAGGCCCGGCTGGCCGGGCAGCAGGTATCCGGTGGGCAGGGGTGCGTCGAAGCCGTGCCCTGGCATGTCGACGGCCACGCTCGCAGCGCCCAGTCCCGCCAGCGCGCGCTGCGTCGCCGCCCACTGTCCGGAGCCGTGCCAGGCGCCGTGCACGAAAACGAAGACGGTGTCGGTCAGAGATACGTTCTTCATGGCTCCATTCCGGACAGGAACCACAGCGCCATCCATTCACAGATCTGGTAAGTGGCATGGCAATATCTTTGAGGTCTTGTCCGCAGCCGGTGGGATCGACGGGATGGAGGGCGAGTCATGGAAGCGCGACACCTGCGGTACGCGGTCGCTCTCGCCGAGCACGAACACTTCGGCCGGGCGGCCGGCGCGCTGGGCATCGCGCAGCCGCCGCTGTCCAAGCAGATCGCCGACCTGGAGCGCGAGGTCGGGGCCCGGCTGTTCGACCGCACACGTCAGGGGGTGTTCCCGACCGCCGCCGGTGAGGCGTTCCTCGCGCGGGCACGCCGGGCGCTCGACGAGATCGCGGCGGCCACGGTCGATGCGGGCCGGGCCGCGCGCGGCGAGACGGGACGTCTGCGCCTCGGCTTCATCGCCTCGGCACTGCTCGACCCGCTGCCGGGCGTCCTGAGCCGGTTCGGCCGTGAACGGCCCGACGTGAGACTGGAACTGCACGAGATGGCGACCAGCCGCAGCAGCGCGGCTCTCGTCGCCGGGGAGCTGGACGTGGCCCTCACCCTCGGGCCGCCACGGGGCGCCGGAGCCGAGCATCTCGTGTCCGTCCCGATCGGACGCGACCACGTGATCGCTGTGGTAAGTGCAGTGCACCCGTACGCGGGTCAACAATCGGTAAGGGCCGACCAGTTGCGGCGACAGCCACTGATCGTGTCGGCCGGCGAGGACGAGCCCGCTGTAGTCGCCGTACTGCGCACCCTGCTGGGCACGGACTCATCGGCTCTCGGCGGCGCGACCGTCGCGAGGGACGTGCACACGATCATCGGCCTCGCCGCCTCGGGCGTGGGCGTCGGCCTGGGGCCGTCCCGCATGAGGGCGGTTCCGCGTCCGGGAGTGCGGTTCTGTGACGTGACCCCGCGCACGCCCCTGCCCGATCTCGTCCTGTCCTTCTCGGGCCGCGATCACTCCCCGGTGCTGCGCGCCTTCCTCGACACCATCCGGAAGAACTGCCCCGACATCGGTGCCGCCCTCAACGAACGGCTCCGGCACCACACTTGATTCGGGCCGGTCATCCCTTCGCATGCGCGTGTCCGGCCTTCCGGCACGGGTCGGCCTCGGCGTGAGGCGTACGGCGTACGGCGTACACGAGCGAGTCCCAGAACATTGCGTCGGCCCGCAGGCCCAGTCCCTGTCACCGCTCGCCGCAGTCACCGAAGAGGCTGAGCGCAGACCTGAAGGGGACATGCAGGCGTCGGGGCTTGCGCCGGGGGCGTCCGCGAAGTCCCCTGATGGCTGCGACCGCGTCCAGCAGACCGGACCGCCTACCGGCGCCGCCACGTCGTCGAGCGCTGCTTCAACTAGCTCAGCACCACAAGGCCCCGGCCACCCGCTACGACAGACGAGCCCGGCACTACGAAGCCCTCGTCACCCTCGCCTGCCTACAACTCCGGCCGCCCTGACTTCACGGACACGACCTGGGGCTCATCCGTAGGCTCGCCCCGCTCATGGCACAGCCTTCAGCACACTTCCACGTAGTTGCCGTGAGTGCCCCGGTTGCCCAAGGAGTCACTGGCGTAGATCTGAACACACATCCAGCCGCTGCCGTTCCACGGGCCGTAGTACCAGTTCGGGCCGTCGGCCGCAGTGCTGGGCCCGCTCGTAACCACCTCATCCCGGTTGCTGTACTGGATGTTGCGGTTGCTGTCGTAACCCACGTGAATGGTCACCAGAGTGCACCGATCGTAGGTGCTTCCCGGCTGCTGCCAGATATGCGGCGTCACAATGTTGCTGGTGTAGGTCGTGTACGCGAAGCAGCCGGAACCGCTCGGGCCGATCTGAGTATCCCAGCCGCTGTACGCCAAGGCCGAAGGAGCGTTCGCGAACATCAGACCGCTCGCGGCCATCGCACCGACCACCGCAGCACGCGCCGCACGCTGCCCCAACTTCCACTTCACGGAGTGTCTCCTCGTGTGGACATGACGGGACAGCCCTATGCCCCCGTCGGCTCATGCCGAGCCTAGAAGCGAATAGGGCCAACAAAGGGAGCCCAATTCAGCCATACAAGATGACGTTGATAGGGGGCAGCCTCGAAGAACAAGACGGACATGACACCGATACCGATCCCGGGCGGGAGGAGCGGCGGCGCATTGGGCGGCGGCGGAAACTCCGGCTGAAGGCCGCCCTCCGGGGACGCTCCAGAGGCGGGCAGACCAGCAAGGTCCACCTCGCCGCCGACCGCAAGTGCCGCCCGCTGGCGGTCGTGGTGACCGCGGGACAGGCCGCGGGCAGCCCGCAGTTCATACCTGTGCTGAAGAAGATATGGGTCCGCGGGCCCGTCGGCCGTCCCCGCAACCGGCCGGACGCAGGCGCCGCGCCGCAACTGGATGCACGGTGACCGGCCGGCCGGCGTCTGGTCGGTGCCGAGGACCGGTTGTCGGTCAGTTGGTGAGGGCTTGGCGGAGGGTGTCGCGGCAGTCGATGAAGGTGTCGACGCCGACGATGCAGATGGTGCGCATGACGGACTCGCTGGCAGCGGCCAGGCGTAGCCAGCCACCGGCCTCGCTGAGGGCCTGGTGGGCGGTGATGAGGATGTTGATGCCGCTGGAGTCCATGAAGGTGACCTGGTGCAGGTCGACCACGATGCGGGGGTGGGGAGTGCCGGAGGCGTCCAGGGCCTGGCGGAGTGTGTCGCCGGTGTGGTGGTCGATCTCTCCGGCCAGGGAGAGTACGCGGATGCCGTCGGTGGCGGTGGTCACGACCGACAGCTGATCGGTCTGCCCCGCGTTTTCGGTTCCGGTGATCTTTCCCGTGGACATGCGATTGATCCTGACACACGCAGCGCCTTGCGCACAGTACCGCCCGGCAGGGTGGGAACGGCGCCGATGTGTGGCCGATCCGACGCAGAGAGCATGGTGTGATCCCCAGCTGCGAGGGTAGACGCACCCAAGCTTTTGCGGACGGAGAGCGAATGGCGGTCGTGGTGGAACCAGACAGGGTGCCGGCAGGCGGCACAGCGCCGGACAGGCCGCTCATACAGACCAGCGCTGCTCTGGTCTCAGACGGCGAGGACATTGCCCGGGCCCGCCATATCGCCGCCGGTTTCCTCACCCGCGTCCAGGCCGAGCACGGCATCCCGGTCTCGCAGCGCGTCCTCGACCTCACCCAGCTGGTGGTCAGCGAACTGGTCACCAACGCCCGCAAGTACGCCCCCGGCCCGATACTGCTGGACCTGCGTATCGCCGGGGGCACGGTCGAGGTCGTGGTGTGGGACTCCGACCCGGTGCTGCCCGTCGCCCGTGCCGCTGACGCGGGCCGGGTCGGACAGCACGGCCTGGAGATCGTGATGGCCGTCTGCCAGGGCTTCGAGGCGCAGCGCGAACCGGTCGGCAAACGCATCACAGCCCGCCTCGCCCTGGCCGACGACCCCGGCGACGCCCTGTACGGGCGCCAGCCCCTGTAACCCGGGGCAGTCGGGCGGCGTACCGGACCCGTCGCTGTTCGGTGAAGCGCTCGGGTTCGGCGGCCTTGATCTCAGGGACGGGACTGGCGAGGACACCTTGCCACCAGTCAGCCACTCCGCGAGCTGCGCGCCCGCGGCTGCCAGGTCGACGTCACACCTCACGAGCCGAGGCCGCGGATCGGCGCCGCCGACCTCAAGAGAGAGGGCCCTTTCGAGCCCCGTCCCACGAGCTCATAGCTATTCATGCCCGCCGGAGCGCAGGCTGGTTGGTGGGTTGAGCCGCGCTGGCAACCTTCCTGCAGGCCTCCGCGTTGCCGATCCAAGGTCGGCAACTGGGGCGTTCGGCCTGAACCGCAGATAGTGGACATGAAGAGGCCGACGTTTAGCGAGGGTTGCAGCGCAGATCCGCCGAACCCGAGCAGGGCGCGGCCGGAGGTTGATCGCGTCGTGGGTGGCACGGTGGCGAGGCAGCCAGAAGTCCTCGGGACCTCCGGGCCTGCCCGGACCGCGCATCGAACGCGCCACCCCCGGCTCACGTCGGCGGCAGCCAGCGCCCGGCGCCCGTCTTTCATGGGCGGGGGCGCCGGCAGCCGGCCTGCGAGTGGGGGACCGGGTGAAAGAAGAGGTCCTGGGAGTGTGGGGCACCCAGGACCTCTTCCTCGCGTGCGGGCCGACAGCGTGGCAGACCGGCTGCCGGCCCGCTCCCACCTCGGGTGACGGTGCTCAGGTCACCGCCACCGGCGTCCTCGCATGCGGCGCAGACCGGCGAGGCCGAGGGCCAGGACGACGGCCGACCCGGCGGCGCCCACGCCGGCCAGGGTGCCGGCGTCCGGACGGGACGCGCCCGGCGTTCCGTCCGCCTGCCGACCGACGGTCCGGCTCGCCGCAGCCCGTGCGGCGGCCTCGGCGGCATCGTGGCCGAAGCCGTCGGCGTAGCCCTGCTCGTCGTACGCCGATCCGGCCAGCCGCGCGGCGTACGCCTCGTGAACGCGGTGCTGGTAGCCCTTCAGGCTGGTGCCGTGCGCACCGACCGCGGTCCGCGCCTCGCTGTTGAGCGGCAGCACCCGGTTGCCGCGCAGCACGTACCAGGCGTTGATCTGCGGCTCGCGGAAACACGGTGTCGTTGCCGTCGGCACGGGCGGCGTAGGTGGTCTCGTCGGCGCCACTGGCGATGTTCACCACCTTCCAGCCCTTCTCGGTGTGGACACTCCACACCGAGGCTCGCTGGCCGGTGGCCGACACCGCCTCGGTGGCGACGAATGACGGCTCGGCGACCGGCGCGTGCACGCGCCCCGCGACGAAGTCGGCGTTCAGCGTGTACACGGTGGTGCCGGAACCGGTGAGCCGGGGCGCGGCGGGCTTGCCACCCATCAGGCTCGGCCGGGAGGCGTGGCTGCCGTGGTCCGGGTCGTGGGCGAAGAAGCGTGCGAGCACACGCATCGTGGTGGCGTCGCCGGCCACGATACGGGCGGCGGCGAGCTGGTCGGCGCTGTAGGCCGTCGGCGCGGCGGGGGACGGGCCGGCGGCGGCGGCCGTGGAGGCGGCACCCAGGACGAGGGCGGTGGCTGTCAGGGTTCCGGCGGCCGGGCGGAGGAGGGTGCGGGTCTGCTTCACGGTGCTCACGCCCCGATCCCGTAGAGCGTGTGGGTCCAGCTGAAGTCGCTGTTGGACGTGTAGTAGGAGTACGTCGCCCAGTTGTAGCGGTAGTCGTCGGGCCAGGGGTCGCCCCAGTAGACCCAGTTCTTGGAGGTGTCGTAGCCGTACAGCACCTCCATGTGCCCGCCGCCGGAACTCCACTGGATGCGGGTCTGCACCGGGCGGTCGGCGTCGATCTCGCCCTGTACGCCGCTGTAGCTGAGGCGGCCCTGGATGTACCGGCCGGGGTTGAGGCCCATCCAGTCGTAGGCCCGCTGGTCGTTGGCGAGCGTGGCCTGCTGGTTGGGACAGGAGGTGCCCTGGGCGTAACCGAAGGCCGCGTCGCAGAACGAGTTCTGGCTGTAGTTGTAGCCGTGCCAGGCGGCGATCGTGGCGCCACTGGCCGCCCAGCACCAGTTGGTGTTCTGCTGGGCCTGCATGCTGATGTCGAGCACGTTGGCGCCCGTGGTGGTGGCGCCGGCGGAGGGGGTGCCGACGCAGGAGAAGGACAGGATTGCGGCGAACAGACCGCTCGCGAGAGCGAGTATTCGTCTCGCACCCCGGCGCGGCGGGTGTGGGGCAGTGGCAGACATGGGGCGGTCCTCCCTGGTGGGGGATTCGGCGGAAGGAGCGCGTCCGGACGCTTCGACGAGGATCCAGCCAAGACGTTGCACGGTCAACGGTTGATGGCTGGGCACCGACGACGGTGTGAACGGGGGGCGTGCACATGTGAACGCCGTACGTCCTACCGTTAGTAACCCGCCGGTCGCGCGGACCGGGCCACCTCTGTGGGAAGTGAATGTTCACGTCATCGCCCCCCACGCGGGAGGAGAGAGGGTGCGTCTGTGAGGCAGACGAGGAGCGACGCTTCGGACACGTCCGGTCGTGCCGCGGAACCGGCCGCCGTGGAGGAGACGGCCGCCGCGAACCGGCAGCCGGCACCGGCCCGTTCCCTGCCGGCGCCCCGTCCCCGAGGCGCTACCGGGCCCCCTGCCCAGGACGCCGGCGAGCCCCACCCCCACGGCGTCCCCGGGCCCGGCCCGCTCACCGCCGGGCAGGCTCCGGAGGACGGGGCCGGGAGCCCCGCCGCGGCGGGCCACGGCCGTGCGACGACGGCCGTCCCCCGGACGGGAGCCGCCAGGGTCCCCTCGACGTCGGCCGCCGCACGCGGCGCCGCGGAGGAGCGGCTCGCCGAGGCGCTGCGCACCGGACCGTTCCCGGTGGCCTTGCGGGCCGCGCTGGCCGCCCGCGGTCTGGCCCTGCACCGGGTACGGCACAGGCTCGCCCAGCGCGGCGTCCACGTCGGCGTGACCAGCCTGAGTTACTGGCAGCGCGGTGTCCGCCGCCCGGACCGGCCCGAGTCGCTGCGCGCCGTCAGCGCGCTGGAGGAGATCCTCGACCTGCCGGAACACGCCCTGACCCGGCTGCTCGGTCCGCGCGGGCCGGTCGACCACCCGACGGCCCGGCCGTACCGGACCCTGATCGGTCCCGGCTCGGCTCTGGAGGCGGTCCTCGCCGAGCTGGAGGCGCCGAAGGACGGCGGACTGCACACGGTGCTCCAGATCGAGCGGGTGGAGATCGACCGTGAGCGGCGGCTCGCCGCTCGCGAGGCCCAGCACGTGGTGCGCGCCCACCGGGAGGGCATCGACCGCTATGTGGCGATCCACTGCGGGGAACCCGGGTCCGACACCGCAGGGGTGCGGGTGCTGGGCCTGGAGAACTGCCGGACCGGCCGGGTACGCCGGGCCGCGGAGGCCGGGGTGGTGGTCGCGGAACTGCTGTTCGACACCCGGCTGGCATCGGGCGACACGGCGATGCTGCGCTACCGCTTCGAGGACGGCACGGGCGAGCCGAGCCGGGAGTACTTCCGCGGGTTCACCTACGCGGGGGGGCAGTTACGCGCTCCAGGTCTGCTTCGACCGGGCCCGGCTGCCGGTGCGCTGCCGCCGCTTCGGCCGGCCCTCGGTGCAGGTGCCGCCCGAGTACGGTGCCGACCTGACGCTCAACGCGTACGGCTCGGTGCACCTCGTGGACCCCGACATCCGGCCCGGTCACCTGGGCGTGGCATGGGACTGGGACTGACCGCCCCGGACGCGGAAGGCACCGGCCGGTGCCGCGCCGGATGTCCCTGGCGGTCGTCGGCTCAGGTCACCCGACCGGGCCCGGACATCGGCCGGCACTGCCCCTCCGAATCACTCCTGGCCAAGGGCATGACGGTACGTGCGCCCGCGTGAGCGTGTCCGTCCGGTAGCAGTACCGGACGGACACGTGGTGTCAGCGGTGTACCCCGGGTGTGAGCACGGCCGGAGCTGTCCGGCCGGCGGAGGCGGTCGTGGCGGGCGGGAGCGTCCAGTTCTGCGCACCGGTGCCGTTGCAGGTGTAGATCTGCAGCTGGGTGCCGTTGGACGTGGCGGAGTCGGGGACGTCCAGGCACTTCCCGGATGCCGGGTTCACGAGCGAACCGGCGGTGCCCGGCTTCCACTGCTGCGCGCCGGTGCCGTTGCAGCGGTAGAGCTGGACCAGTGTGCCGTTGGCGGTCCCGCTGCTGGTGACGTCCACGCACTTGCCCAGCAGACGGAGGGTGCTGTCGGAGGCGACCGTGACGTCCTGGGCGTAGGTCTGGTTGCAGCCCCAGGTCTGGATGTGCGTGCCGTCCCCGGTGCCCGAGTCGGAGACGTCGAGACACAGCTTCCCGGCGCCGCCCGTCACGCCTGAGGTGACCGGCCCGACGCGGGGCACCGCCGGGGTTGCGACGCCACCGCCGTAGGACGGCGGAGCGGCGGAACCACCGGAGGCCCAGGTCGTGTTGGGCGTGGTGCCGAGCGTGTAGGTGAGGGTGCCGCCGGCGGTGAGGGCCGAGGTGGGCGCGTAGGCGTTGTTCCAGGCGTCCGCGTTCCAGGTGGCGGACTGGACGTAGGGGGCGTCGTCGGCGGCCCCGTTGCCGTTGATGGTCAGCGTCTTGCCCGAGGGCAGGGTCACCAGAGCCTGCGGGAAGACCGGCGAGCCGAGGGCCAGGTCGGCCGTGCCCGGAGTCTGTGGGAACATGCCGAGCGCGGACCACACGTACCAGGCGCTCATCGCGCCGAGGTCGTCGTTGCCGTCGGCCAGCCCGCTCGGGGTGTCGGACCAGATCTGGTTCTGAATGGTCCGGACCGTGCCCTGGGTCCTGTACGGCGCTCCGGTGTAGTCGTACTCCCACGGCAGCTCGATGCTGGGCTCGTTGCCCACCCACGCGTAGCCCCTGTCACCGGTGAAGCTGCGCAGGACGGTGTCGAGGTAGTGGTTCATGGCGGTGTTGCCGCCCTTGGCCCGGGCGAGTCCGGCGATGTTGAACGGGATCATGCCGGTGTAGATCCACGAATCGCCTTCGACCATGTTCGTCCCGCTGGTGGGGTCGAACCCGCCGGTCCACGTCCCGTTCGCGTTACGGGGCTCCACGAAGCCGGACGCGGGGTTGAGGACGTTGTGCCAGTTCTGCGCCCGGGCGGCGTACGTCTTCTGGTCGGCGCTGTCACCGAGGGCGCCGGCGAGCGCGGACAGGGCGAAGTCCGCGGTGTTGTACTCCAGCGTCGTGGCGACCGGCCCGTAGAAGTTGCAGCAGCCGTAGCTGCCGTCGTGCGGCAACCAGCCGGGGGAGTCCAGGTAGTTCAGTCCCGGCCGGTCGTTGTTGGTCTTCGACGCCTGGGCGACCAGCCCTCGAAGTGTCTGCGCTGTGTCGAACTGGCGGGCGCCGAACGCGTAGTAGTCGGCGAGGATGGCGGCGGCCGGGTCACCGACCATCACGTAGGACTCGCCGTTGTACTCCGACCACTTGGGGAAGAGGCCGGTCTGGAGGTAGTCGTCGAGCATGGACTGCGCCGTGTCGGAGGCCACCTCCGGGTCGACCAGCGCCTCCAGTTGCGCCTGCGAGCGGTAGATGTCCCACCCGGAGTAGTTGCCGTAGACGGCCTGGTGACCGGAGTCGACGGTGTGCGTACGACCGTCGAAGCCCGCGTACTGCCCATTGGTGTCGCTGACGACGTTCGGGTGCAGCAGCGAGTGGTACAGCGCCGTGTAGAACATCTGCTGGTGCGCCGCGGTGCCGCCACCGATCCGGATCCTGCCCAGTTCCGCGTTCCACGCGTTCTGGGCGGCGCCGCGGGTGGCGTCGAAGTCCCAGCCGGGGTTTTCCGCGGCCCGGTTGGCGGTGGCGTTGGCGACGGAGACGTAGCTGATGCCGACCTTTGCCTGCACGATCGGGTGGGCGGTCGCGTCGAAGGTCACGTACCCGTTCTGAGCCGCGGCCCGGGGGGTTTCCGCGGCGGCCCCGGAGCGGGCCCTGCCGGGAGCCGGGGCCGGACTGCCGTGCAGAACCGGCTTGTTGGGCGTCTCCGCGGTGTTCTGGCCGGCGCCGTGGACGGTCGGCCGGCGGAGGGTGGACGTGGCCGCGGGGGCGCCGCTGCTCTTGAACGGCTGGTCGAAGACCATGTCGAAGTAGACGGTGTAGGTGTTGCCCGCCCCGCAGAAGCGCCCGCTGGTGACCTGCCCGCTCACCTCGGTGGGCGAGACCACGGTGAACTGGGTGTTTGTGGCGCCGTTCTGGCTGCCCGTCAGCTTGAAGACTAGGTTGGCCTGCGTGGTCGAGGGGAAGGTGAAGCGCGCCATGCCGCTGCGCTCGGTGGCGGTCAGCTCGGTGGTGACCTTGTTGTCCAGCGCCACCTTGTAGGTGCCGGCGGATGCACTCTCGTCGGCGTGCGAGAAGTTTTCGGTCGCCGAGGTGCTCACGGCGCCGATCGTCGGGAGCACCGGGACGTCACCGGCGGCGCCGCAGCCCGGTCCCGCGATGTGGGTCAGGCTGAAGCCGGTGATCGACTTGTCGTTGTACTCGTAACCGCCGCCCGGAGGCCGTGAGGGAGTGTCGGGGCTCCACTGCACCATGCCGAACGGAACGTCGGCGCCGGGAAAGTCGTTGGCCTCGTTCGACGTCCCGATGAACGGGTTGACGAGCGTGGCGGGGGCGGTCACCAGGGACGCTGAGGCGGGCACCGCCGCTGCGGCGGGCGCGGCGAGGACGGTCGCGGCGAGGACGGTCGCGGCGAGGGCGGTCGCCGCCAGCAGCCCGGTGCCCAGGGCGACGGGTGGACGGGGTGTGGGTCTCATGTCCGTCGTTGCTCCTTGTGCTCGTGTCCACCTGGTCCTCCTCGGACCGGCGGGCGGCGTTCGGAACGGGGCTGTGCCGAGGCCCTGACAACGTTGTCCGAGGACCGTCAGCCGAGTGTCGACACGAGACGGCGGATCGTGGTGTGTTCGGCGCACGGCGGAACGGTCGGAGATGCCGGAGCAAGGGCGCGTGCTTCCCGGGACGGTAGAGCGGTTTGCAGGTTCACGTCAACCAGGCATCCCTGGCGGGTGTGGGCGCGGGTGCCGGGCGCAGGGAAGCGAGCGGCGAGCGCCGGCCTTTCTCCACCGCGCGGACGTTAGGAACAGTTCGGGTGTCTCAGGGCAGGGGCTGTCTCAACGGACCGGCTGTCGCTGCATCGCGCTGACAGTGGGGATCTTGTACGCAGCTGTCTCATGAAGCGCCGACAAGCGTTGCCGCAGCTGACGATGGAGCAAGCCCACCAGCACCGAGGCCGTGTTTAGCGCAGCCGTGGGTCCATCTCCAGTAGCTGTTGGTCGGTGCGGTAGATGCCGCCGGCGAAGTGTTCGATCGCCGAGCGCAGGCGCAAGGGGTCGGCGCCGTAGGTACCCAGCATTCCCGCGATGACGTAGTGCCGGTCCGGGAGACGTTGGTTGAGCTTCTTGTGGAACCCTGGCGGCCGCGGAGCGTCGGCCTTGAGCCGCACGATGAGCACGTTGGGGATCGCTACCGTCCCCGGCGCCCTGCGCAGTACCCCCACGCACTCGATGTGCGGCCACGGCACGTGAGCCGTACGCGTGCCGTGCTCGGTCCGTAATCCGTCCCCGTCGACGACGAGGTCGTAGTGGACACCTCTTCGGCGGAGATTCACAAGGAGGACCGGACCGACGAAGAGCGCTATAGCGGCAGCGACGATCAGGGTCGCGCGCCATCCACCGAACAGCGTCATCACCGCAATGCTGACAGTAATCAGCAGGACACCCTTGATGGTGTTGCGTCTGGTTGGCGGGTCGGACGGCGGCTCACGGAAACGGATCTCTCCCTCGCTGCCGGTCGGCGGCCCTGCGTGCGGCTGGAAGGGGCCGCGGACGAGGGCGACTTCCCCGGCGGCGTTGACGGAGCGCCGCTGCGGCCGCGGCAGCCCCATCCCGTGCATCACGCTGTCGACGTGCTGGTGGACGGCATCCAGAGTGAGCGGCTCGGGCTGGCTCAACGCATCCAGCAGGGCGGCGGTGAAGGCGGTGTGACGTTGACCGGGCGGTGCGTGGGAGGGGGCGGTGGCCGTGGTGGAGGTGAGGGTGTAGGTGCCGCTCACGTCGAGTTGCGCCGACAGCAGGCTGCCCGATTCGGTCATGGCAGCCACTGCGCGGCCGGAGAAGCAGCAGTCCAGCACCAGGACCCGCAGACGTGCACGGGCCCGGCCGAGGTAGCGCTTGACCAGGTCGGCCGGGACACCGGTGAAGCCGACGTGACCGGGATCCGTGGAGGACAGCGCAAGATGGAGCAGCCCGTCCTCGTCCAGGAGCCCGTGTCCGGCGTAGTAGACGAGCAGCAGGTCCTCCGCCTCGCGTGCCGCTTGGGCGAGTGCCATACCGACGCTGCGGTGATCGGCCGGATCGGCCAGCACCCGGCAGTGTTCCGGCGGCAGAACGCCGTTCGTCTGATCGGTGAGCGCGGAGCGAAGGTCCGCGAGGTTGGCGCCCACGGCGGGAATCGCGGGCAGATCAATGTCGGTGAAATCGCTGCACCCGATGAGGACCGCCCGGGAAGCGGCACCGTCAGGGAAACGCGGCGCGCTCTGCCTCACTCCTCCCCGCCCTCCAGCAGGCGCCCGACCGCACCGATCACCGCCTGCGCATCGCTGGTCCGGCGGACCTCCACGGTGACCTCCCGCCCATCGCCGCGGCTAACGTGCACGGTGACGTCCGCACGGCGTTGCACCAGCCACGTCGACACGGACCGGGCCAGCACCGCTCCCGCTCCGCCGGAGCCCAGCGCCACCGCCAGCACGTCCAGCGCGGCCCCCATCTGCCCCGGCTGCGGCGTCCGGGCCAGCAGCTCCACCCGGCCGCGCAGCGCCTCTTCCGCAGCCAGCCAATCCCGCAGCGACACCAGATGCGTCTCTGCCTCCACACCCGGCTCAGCCGAAACCTGCACCCTCAAAGTGCAGCGTGTAGACGGCGTTCGGCTGTCCTCGCATTTCTCCATGGGACCATGGTGCCAACAGCGGCGGCTGAACACCCCAGCCGCCTCGCATCCGTTGGCGCTGCGGTGCGGCCCCTGCATCAGCGTGCCCGGCGGCTGGCCGGTGGGCATCCACGGACGGCGGCTGACGCCGAAGCGGAGTCGGGGTCGCGGCGCTGCCACTCCTGACGGAGCCGAGTAAGCGCACGGTGCAGAGTGCTCTTGACTGTGCCGGGAGCCATGCCGAGGGCGGCGGCCGTCTCGTCGGTGGACATCTGCTCCCAGTACCGCAGCACCACGACGCTGCGCTGCTGCGGCGCCAGCACTCGCATGATGTCCATCAGCAGCCCGCGGTCGGCGTGCTGTTCGGCGGAGTCCTCAACACTCGCGTCCGGCAGCTGTGAGGTGGGGAGTTCCTGAAGTTTACGGGCCCGCCACCACTCAGTACGAGTGTTGATCATGACGCGGCGCAGGTAGCCGTCGGCGAGCTGCTTGTCCGCTATGAGGTCCCACCGGCCGTACATGCGTAACAACGCGGTCTGCAGCAGATCCTGGGCTTCGAGCGGGTCGCCGACCAGGCGGCGCGCGCTGCGCAGCAGAGCATCGTGCCTCGTACGGACGTACTCCTCGAATTCCAGCACCTCGCCAGGGCGCTCGCGCACAATCACGTGTGGTGTTCCCTTCCGAACGTGGAGGTGAGCGGTCGGCTTCTTGCACCTGCCGTTGCTGCCCGCCTCCTGTACATGGACGGCATCGTGGGCTCGGTGCGTCGGCTTGGATGCCCCGCTGCGAGTGCCGCCCGCGCGTGGCCTGGCCGAGAGCGGGTTCATACCGTTGTGTTCCGGACGCAGGGCTGGGGTTGTGCTTGCTTGAGGGGCGTTGGGTCGTCGGCCGCTGCTGACATGCACGGCCTCGCACCTCAGGAATCGGTGTCTGACCCGCTCATGCGGTGCCGCCTGCGCGTAGTGGTGGGGTCTGTGGTCGGTCTGATCACAGACCCCACCACGGGTTGGGCCGCGGCCCTTACGGCCTTTCTACCGGCCCGCCCACGCCTCAACCACGGTGGTCTTCACGCCCTTGAGGATGAGCTTGAGGGTCTCACCGTTCTGGTAAGCCACAACAGGCGTGTGGTGCCTGTCGCCGTCGCACCAGCCGGTCTTGCTCTTCTTTGCACCCGTGTCCAGGTTCCAGACCGTCAGCTTGACCTCGGCGTCGGCGTCGCCCGTGCAGCTGAAGACACCTCGGGCCTCCCGTGTTCCGTTGGGCGCGCGGTAGCCCTGGGAGACCCACTTGTGATGCGACTGCATGTAATCCCGGCCGATGGTGGACTGCCACACCTTCGTCCAACTGGTCTGGGCCGAGACGGTGTCCGTGGGTGTGCCGGTCGCTGCGGTGGCCGCCGGGGCCGTGAGGGCCGACCCCGAGGCCACTGCCGCCGCGCACATGACGGAGGCGATGGCGAGGGCGGAGCGCCTGCGTGTGTTCATGATGAGCGTTCCTTTCGAATGAGTGGAGGTGTGAAGACCGGCCCGCTGCACCGCGTGTGGTGGTGGCGCGACCGGTGTCTGACATCGAGTTCAGCGGGTCGGGAATTGAATGGGCAGCCGGTTCTGCCGCCCTGAACAATGGACTCGCTGCAGGTCACGGCCATGGCGTTGCGGCGGTGGCCAAAGCAGACGCTTTCGGATTGCGCTCCTGCCAGGGGGTTGCGTACCTTGTCCGGCCTTGCGCCGCGTCCACGGGGGAAGCGGTCGGCTGGAGGGGTGAGCTGTCGATGGCGGGACGTCCGGAGAGTCCACTCGATCCCAGCACCGGGCCGGTGGCACGGTTCGCGGCCGAGTTACGCAAACTCCGTGCGGAAGCCGGAAGCCCGACCTACCGGGTGATGGCGCAGCGCGCGGGTCAGGGGACAAGCACCCTGTCGCAAGCCGCCAGCGGTGAGCGGCTGCCGACCCTGCCCGTCGCGCTGGCCTACGTCGGGGCGTGCGGCGGCGATCCGGAGGAGTGGGAGGAGCGTTGGCGGCAGGCGGCCGCTGAAGTAGCAGCGGAGCCCCGAACCGAGGATGAGGATGCCGAGCCTCCGTACCGGGGTCTGGCCCGGTTCGAGCCGGGCGACGCCGATCTGTTCTTCGGCCGCGATAGGCTCACCGACCGCCTGGTCGAGCTGACCCGTGTCCGTCGGTTCACCGCGGTGTTCGGCCCGTCGGGCAGCGGCAAGTCCTCTCTACTGCGCGCTGGCCTCATCCCCCGCCTCCGCACCCCGGACCAGGCCAACCCACAGCCAGCCGCGCTACGCGTCCTCACCCCCGGCGAGCACCCCCTGCGCACCCACGAGCAGCGACTGACCCCGAAGGACGGCGACGGGGACACGTGGCTGATCGTGGACCAGTTCGAAGAGCTCTACACCCTCTGCCACGACCTGGAGGAGCGCGACCAGTTCATCGACCAGCTCCTGACGGCCACCAACCCGGCCAGCCGGCTGCGCGTGGTCATCGCCGTGCGCGCCGACTTCCTCGGTCGGTGTGCCCAGCACCCGCGGCTGACGGCCGCGCTGCAGGAGGCCACCGTGTTGGCCGGCCCGATGAGCCGTGACGAGTTGCGCGAGGCCATCGTCAAACCCGCCCAGACCGCCGGGCTGATCGTCGAACGCACCCTGACCACGCGCATCGTCGAGGAGGTGGAGGGCGAACCTGGCGCCCTGCCGCTGATGTCCCACGCCCTGCTGGAGACCTGGCGGCGCCGCAAGGGCCGAGTCCTCACCGCTGAGGCCTACGACGCGGCCGGAGGTCTCAGCGGCGCCATCGCCCGCACCGCCGAGAACGTCTACACGCATCTGACCCCGTCCCAGGCCGACCTCGCCCGCCGTATCCTGCTCCGCCTCATCACCCCCGGCGAGGGAACCCCCGACACGCGCCGGCCCGCCCCTCGCACAGAACTCGACTTCGGCGACCCCAGCGACACAGCCACCGTCCTCGAACACCTGGCCCGCGCCCGCCTGCTCACCCTCGAGCACGACACCGTCAACCTCGCCCACGAGGCCCTCATCGCCGCATGGCCCCGACTGCAAGCCTGGATCAACGAAGCGCGCGACCGCCTGCGCCTGCACCGCCAGCTCACCGAAGCCGCACGAACCTGGTACAACCTCAACCAAGACCCAGGCGCGCTGTACCGGGGAACCATGCTGGCCGCCGCAGAGGAAGCGTTCGCCGATCCCGGTCGGCGCCGCGCCCTGAACACCGCCGAGGCCAAGTTCCTCACCGCCAGCCTCGATGCCCGGGCTGGAGAACGCCGGGCCACTGCCCGCACCACACGGCGCCTGCGCACGCTCGTGGCCGCTCTGAGCGCACTACTCCTCGTCGCCCTCGCGGCCGCAGGCGTGGCCCTGAAACAGCGGGCGGCGGCGAACGCCGAGCGGACCACGGCGGTGGCCCGGCAGATCGCGGCGGAAGCGGACCAGTTACGGGGGACCGACGTGCCCGCCCAGACACAGGACGTGGCGCTAGCGGCCCTGCTGGATGTGACGTCGTACCGGATGCGCGACAGCGCGCGCACCTACACGAGCCTGGTACAGGCGGCGAACTCCGCGCTGTTCAAGGACGTGCCTGAGCAGGACCGGGCAACACCTGGCCCAGGCGCCGTGTCCGAGGGCACCCCGCGGCTGGCACACGACACACACCGGCACACCCTGGCCGCGGTCGGGGACGACGGGAACGTGCGGCTATGGGACACCACCCACTTCACGCACCCCAGACGCGTCGGACGGACCCTGCCGGGCAGCGACGTGGCCATGACCCCCGACGGGCACGTGCTGGCCATCGGGATTTATTCCGGCGTCCAGCTGTGGAACATCGCAGACCCGGCGGACCCCGCGCCGCTTGGCAGTATTCCCACATCCGGTGACACCAACTGGATGGAGCTGGCCTTCGGAAACGACGGTCACCTGCTCGCGGTCGGTACCGACAGCACCGCCCTGTGGGATGTCACCGACCCCCGGAAACCGCAACGCCTGGCTGCATCCCTGCCCGGAAACGTGGTGGCTTTCAGCCCCAGCCGGAAGGTCATGGCCACGGCCGACTCAGGCAACGGCACAGTACGCCTCTGGGACACCTCGCACCGGACGCGCCCGGCTGCCCTCGGGCTGCTGCGCACCCGCTCGGACAAGGAGACCATCCTGGTGTTCAGCCCCGACGGGCGGTATCTCGCCACGAACGGCAGCGAGGCCGACCAAGTGCCGCTGTGGGACGTCAGCAGACCGGACCGGCCCACCTCCTCCGACATCGTGCTCGGCACGTCCGACGGCACGGAAGCAGGGGCGGCGTCCTACAGTCCCGACGGCCGGGTCGTCGCGGTCAGCGGAGGGAATGGCATCCAGCTCTGGAACATCGACGCCGGCCTGAGCGCGCCGCTGGGGAGAGCGCTTGGGCAACGCTCGCCGACGGGGATCACCACGCTGTTCGCTCCCGACGGACGCAGTCTGATCGCCGCCGGCGGGGCACTGCGGATCTGGAGCCTGCCGCCGGGCGTGCTGCTCGGTTGCGCAACCTCGAGCACGACCGGATTCTCCCCGGACGGGCGGACCATGGCGACGGCCTGCACCGACGGCGAGCCCGTGCGGCTGTGGGACGTTGCCGACCCCGGAGTCCCCCGTCTGCTGCCGGGCACGCTTGCCCCGGGCACCGCCGCGCAATTCGCCCCGCACCGACACCTGCTCGCCGTCACTGCATCTGACGGCGGGGTCCGGCTCTACGACGTGACCGACCCGGCACGGCCCCACACTCTCGGGCATCTCACCGCCAGCCGTGACAACGCAGTGGTCTTGGCGGCCTTCTCCCCGGACGGGCGCGAACTGATCACCTATGAGGAGATGAGTGACCGCTCGCAACCTGCGGGACCGGGCATCGGGGACGGGGACGGGCGTATACCCAGCGAGGTCCGGCTCCCGGACAACGGTGTCCGCATCCGTACCTGGGACCTCGGCGACCCCCGGTATCCCCGGGAGACGGGACGGGCCGTCGTACTGGAGAAGAACGCTGGCGCCGGTCCACTCGCCCGCGACTCGGACGGCCATGAACTCGCGGTCGTCGATGACGACCGGCGCATCCTGCTGTGGGACACGAGCAACCCCAGGCATCCGCGTCGGCGCGGCCGGTCCTTCGTCGGTGACGTCCTGGCCTTCGCACCCCACGGCGACACTATGGCCATCGGCAGCGCAGATGGCACCGTGAGCCTCTGGAACACCGCTGACCCCGCCCGGCCCACCAAGCTGGGTACGCCGCTCGACGCTGGCGCCTCCGTCACCGGCCTCGCGTTCGACAGCGACGGGCAAAGGCTGGCGGTGGGCACTGTCGACGGCCTGATCAAGCTGTACGACACGACCGACCCGGCACATGCCAAGGCCGTCGGGGACCCGCTCGTGGGACACACGGCCGAGATCGACAACCTCGTCTTCGCACCCGGCGGCCAGTCCCTCGCAAGCGGCGCCCAGGACGGCACCCGGCTGTGGGCGCTGGACGCCGAGCAGAACATCCACCGCATCTGTGCGGTCACCGGGCATGCCCTCACCCGCGACCAATGGCGACGTCATGTGGGGACCCTGCCCTACCAGAGTCCCTGCCGTTGAATGCCGGTAAACCCGTTGCCCCCTGCGCTCACCTGAAAGTGCTCACTCGGCGGAGGGGAGAGGTGCGAGTCTTCGGTCGCTGTCGCGCTTCTTCAGGGCCAGGTTTTCGTGGTAGAGGTTCGAGGTCACTGTCGCGAGGGCGTCGAGTTTGCCGTTGAGCTGCGTGATCGTGGCTCTCGCTTCGCGAAGCTGTTTGCGGAGCTCGGTGATCGTCTCGTCCCGGGCGACCTCGCCGGGGGTGCGGAGGACGGGGCGGGCGACCTTGGCGTTCCACTCGGCGAGGATGTCGTGGGCGCGGTGGACGGTGGCGTGGCTGACCTGGGCTTCTCGGGCGAGGTTCTCCTTGGTGAGGGCGCCGTCGGTGTGCAGGGGCTCGCCGGCCAGAAGGCGGTCCATGGCCTCGCGGAGTTTGGTGGCGGTCTTGGCGGACACCGGCATCAGGGAGTGACTCCTTCTTTGTCGAAGCGCGCGGGTGATGCGCTGGACGTCGGCGAGACGGATCAGGACGGCTTCGCGGCCGGGTGATGACAGGGTGGGGTCCTGGGCTCTGGCTGTGAGGTCGTCATCCTCGGCGATCCAGATCGGAGCGTGTCGTCGGGTGATCACGGAGTTGCGGCAGCGGTCGGGTTGGCAGGCCCCGATCAGCGGGGCTGTTCCGCGCTGATCGGCGGGCAGCTCGTTCTGACACTCGGCCTGCGGGGCGTCGAACATGCAGTGGTTGATGGTTCCCAGGTGGAGGTTGGCGAACTGGGTGGCGAGCAGGGCCGCCTCGGCCTGTTCATCGGCGATCTGCGCCCGTAGGACGGGGTCGTCTTCTATGGTCGAGATGACCTGGTCCAGGCCGGCGTGCAGTCGGTCGGCGCCGGGCCCGACCGCGACTTTCTCGCCTGTCCGGCGGGCCCTGAGCAGGTCGACCAACCGGAGTGCGGCGGCGTACTCGAGTTGCTGGTCGAACTCCTTGGCCCACGTGGTGTCCATCTGCGCGTAGCCCTGCGTGGTGCAGTTGGCCAGTGCCCGGCGGGCAGCGTGTTTCAGCTGGAGGCCGAGGGCGACTTCGGAGCCCGGCTCGCGCCCGGTGATCACCGACATCGTTCGCCGGAACATGTGCGAGCGGACGTGCGCGTCGGGGATGGTCTCCAGTCCGTAGGCGTCGACGCTGGCGTTGACGTGCTTGATGAAGTAGTCAATGTCTTCGGCGGCGATGATGCCGCGATCGCCGCGGTTCTTCTTGCCGCGGGGCGGCTTGAGGCTGGCGAACAGGTGGGTGGGGTGCCATGACAGTTGTTCCGCGACGGCGATGGCCTCGGCGACCGGCTCGATGATCCACCAGAACGACTCAGGCCGTTCCGGATCGTGCTTGATCTTGTGAGATCTGATGGCCGGGGACCCGTAGTAGGTGGTCACGGCGTCGCGCTGGATCTCCTGTACTTCCGAGTCGCGCATGAGACTCGTCGCAGTGACGAAGACGTAGCAGGCTGCCCTGAGCATGCGCAGCTCGACAGTCAGTTCTACCTGAGTGATGTGCGTGCGCCAGGGACGTGTCGTGCCGACCTTGCCGGTGATGCGGGCGGCGTTGGGGCAGGGCTGGGGGATCGACCAGTAGCGGTTGGCTGCCATCACCACGGTCTGCCCGGCGGATACCGCCTCCGCGACCAGCTGGCGCCGGGCCCGTCCCGACTCCGCATGCGAGGTGAAGCGATCGCCGGTCGGGATGCCCCAGATCAGGCGAGCGAGGGTGCTCCAGATCACCGTTCCCGCCCGGCCGACGCCGTCGTCGGCCGACCGGATGGGAACGCGGTTGTCCCGGTTGGCCAGCCACCGCCGGAGCTCCTCGTCGATCATGGTCGCGGACGGGCGAGTGCTGGCGCGGACATGGCGGGGAGCATTCATGACGGCTGCAGCGACTTTTCCTCGGACCGCCTGTGTACGGCCCTGGGCGACCACGGCGAGGACGGCCGCCCGGCGGGCCAGGGCGCGTGCGCGTGGCGAGCGGCTGTGGGTTGCAAAGATGCTGTCCTGCTGTCCTGCGGTGATCAGCTCGCTGAGAACCGTCCAGATGGGATCGCCTGCCTTGGTGCCGTGCCGGTTGACGGCGTGAACCGGCACGCGGTTGCCTGGGTCGGCCAGCCAGGCGGCGATCTGGGCATCGGTGTCGTCGGCGGTCTGGGCGACGTGCCGGCGAGGTGGCGCCCCATGGCCGAGGCCCACGGCCAGGTGCTCGAAGTGCTCTTTCCATCGCAGGATGTCGGGGGCGAAGGTGTGGACGTACGTCCAGGCGGCGCGGATCAGGGGCCACCAGGTCTGCGGTGGGATGGTCGGGGTGGCCAGCACGGCGTCGTCCGTGGTGGCGTTGAGCACGGCCTGCCGTCCGATCTCGGCGGCGGAGCGTTCGTCCCATGGGTCGTCGAACGGTGTGACGCCGGTGACGACTGCGGCGAGTTCCCGCAGGGTACGGACGGCGCCCACGTGGTTGGCCACCGTCGTGTCGCCGACCGTCGCGGCCAGTTCGTCCAGGAAGGACTGCCAGTCTGCCGCAGCCCAGCGGCCCGGGTCCGCCGGAAGGCCCTGCCGTCGTCCCCACCGCAAGATCACCCGCAGCTTCTGGCAGCACATTTTGACTGTCGGGAAGGCCACTGGCTCGGCCGAACGGTAGATGGCCGCCTGCCGCAGGACTCGGTGAGTGGGGTTGAACTGGGCAAACGCGATCTCCCGCAGTTGCAGGGTGATCAGCGGGTCCTCCGGCGCGAAATGGATCTTGTATCGGGTGGGAGGCTGGTTGGCGGGGCGGCCGAGACAGTCGCCGGACCAGAAGCCGGTGTCGCCGAAGCGTGGGACGACAATGCCTGCGACGAGCCGGTAACCGGGGCCGAAGACCGGCTCGTCGTCGCGGAAGCGGGCCGATACGGTGGCTCGGAGCGCCGGCTGGGGTGTCATCGGTCGAACTCCGTTCGCTGGCCCAGCGGCAGGTCAAGACGAAGACCCAGGTCAAGGGCCTGCTGACGGGCCGCGGGCAGCAGGTCGGCGCATTCGGTGAAGACTTCCTGCAGGGCGGCTGCCTGGCGGCCCCAGACGGCCTGCCACTGGGGCGGAGGAAGCGCGGCCCGCATCCGCTCGATGTGATCGGACAGCATCACCAGCCGCGGCAGCTGGGACGTGAAGATCACCGCGTTGCGGCAGAGCATGCACATCGCCGGCGCAACATGGCATACCTTGCCGTCACTTCGGTGGGGAGAGTCGTAGGGGTCGCGGCAGTGTGTGAGCCCCATGTCCAGCTCGCCCGTGCGGATCGCCTTCGCCTCCGTCGAGGTCAGCCCCAGCGCCTCGGCGACCTCCCGTTCCTCCAACTGGGGCTCGGCGGCGGCATCGACGAGCACCGGTTTTTGCGCGACGCGTTGGAACACCCACTGCTGGGACCGGTTGATGGCCTGTCCCGCCAGGACGTGCGCGGTCGTGCCGTGGGCGTAGTGGCCGCGGTAGATCTCGACGTGGTGGTCGTCGCCAGCCAGGTCACTGAGCGAGCCGCCCAGGACGACCGCACGGACCACCTTGGCCGTCTTGCGCAGGCGCCTCACATCGTGCGGCCGGGAGATGGCCAGCGCTCGCCCCTCGCGGTCTTGTTGGAGAGCGATCCAGTGCGTGAACCGGCGCTGGTCGTGGGTGAACTCGGCGCATGCGGCGCCGAGCCCGCCGGTGTCCTTGCGGTAATCCACCGCCAGGAACAGCCACGGCTCGCTCGGGAAGGCATCCCGGGCCGGGGCGGTGACCGCCAGCAGACGTCGCAGCAGGCCGGGAACGTCCCAGGCGCCCCCCCCGGCGAAGTACGGATCCACCTCACTCCGTCGTGAGGTCTGTTCGAGGTGAAGGTCGGCCCGGATCCGGCCGGCCCGGTTCTTCTGCTGGACCAGTCGCACCCCGCCGTCGGTGAACTCGATGTCAGGGACCTTCAGGTCGTGGAGTTCCTCCGGGGTCGTGTCGGACATGCCCAGAAGGAGCAGGATCCGAAAGGCGTGCAGGTCCATCTCATCGGCGAACAGGGTCTGTCCCAGGGCCCGGACCAGGGCCCGGACGCCGGGCGCCGGGTCTTGCCGTCGTTCCTCCAGGCGGGCAGCAGGCCGCGGATCTCCGGCGGCCACCACTTGGGCTCAGAGGGAAGTTCCCTCTTCAGAACCTTCGAGTTGATCATTCCGGCGCGGGCGGCCCAGAGCAGGTTGGGCAGACTCCGCCAGCCGCCGTCGCGGGGGTCCATCCCGTCGGCCAGGAGATCGCGGCCGCGGTGGAGCCGGGCCTCCGTCGCCCGTACTTGTCCGCGGGCCGCATCCCGCAGGGCGATCCGCTCGGCGTTGGTGAACTCGTCCAGCGGCTTGCCCCGCGGAGCACGGAAGGCCGTGGGCGCCTGGGTACGGGCCTTCAGGTTCTCGCAGACCCTGGCCCCGGACGCGGCCCGTTGTTCAATCATGGCCAGCAGGGCCTTGACCAGCGTGTAGGGCTGCTTGGACTGCGGAAACTCCCGGCGCAGGGCCTCCTCCCAGGCATAGATCACCTCGACGAGGTCGATCTCGTCACGGTCCAGCCGGACATCGGCCGGATCCAGGCCGCGTGCCCGGACGCACTCGTCCGTGAAGGCGGCGAACTTCCTGACAGCCCCGCCATAGTTGACGCCGCCGTCGCCGATCCCCAGGGCACGAGTGATCTTCACCCACTCGTCCGCGAGCTGTGCCGCCAGCACCGAGCACCGGTAGTCCGCGGGATTGATGCTGTGGCGCTTCACCCGGCCCCGGTGCTGCGAGGTGACAACCCGGATCCCGGTGTGGTCCAAAGCGGGCCTCGGCGGCGGGACCTCGGCGCGGACCCGGACCTTGCGTTCTCCCCGGCGAGCCATCAGACCGCCCCCGCCCCGACCAGCACGGCCGCGTAGTCGGCGTAGGTCTTGTCCCGGTCGTTCCACTCCGCGATCGCCTGGCTGACCAGCAGGTTCGTGGTACGGATGTAGGTGAGATACCGAAGCGTGGAGCTTGGACGCCGGTGTCCCAACAACCGCTGCAGAATGAGCAGCGGATTCCGCGAGAGATGATCGGCGAGGTAGGCCCCCTGCCCGCCGGCGGCCAGCCGCTCGGACTCCTCCCGCAGGACCAGCTGCGTCAGCATCTGCAGCATGTAGATCGCGAAGGTGTGGCGCGTGTCGTGGATCCGCAGCCGTGACGGCATCACCACGTCGGCCTCCTGCTCGTCACTGATCCGCAGACTCCGCAGGTGGGCCTCGCCAAAGATCTGTTCCCAGCGCTGCTTGGACAGCATCCGTCCGCCGCGGCCGACGAACAGGGCCATCGGCTCCAGGCCGAGGTCGCCCTCTATGACGGCAACCCGGCGGATCTCAGCGGGCATCGCCTCGACGCGGAAGATCCGGCGCCGCCCGTGCAGGGTGCCCCGCAGCTTCATCTGCCGCAGGTCGACATCGTCGACGACGAACAGCTCATGCCGGCGCCGGTACAGGGCGTTCACCGAGGACCGCACCATCGTGGCCCGCTCAGTGCGGCGATACAGATCGATCTCTCGCAGCGTCGCGTGCTGGACGGCCACCACCCGCGGCAGCCCGAACTTGGCGATCGCCTGCAGCATCACCTCAGCCGGGGAGGCGTCCCGACGCGCCGCGCCGACCTCGATGTCGAGCAGGCAGCTGAACTCGCGCAGCCGCATCCCCGTCGTGATCGCCAGTTCGCCAGCCGCGCTGTTGCGCAGCGGGGACCGGCCCCGGAAGGCGGGATCGACCAGGCCGTCGGGGAGACAGCCGCGCAGGCCCACCTGCTTGAGGAACTGCCACTGCCGGAAAGTCAGGTGGCGCACGTCCAGCTCGGTCGTGGCGCCCCAGGCCAGCACGTCCCGCCCGTTGCTGCGGCGAAAGTACGGCCGCTGATCGAGTAACCTCGCATCGACGGCCCAGTCGTAGAAGTTGTTGATCAGCGACCTGCGCTTTCGCCATGTGGCCGGCTTGTCCGGCGCCTCACGGTGCTCGGTGCAGTCCTCCCGGTAAGCCACCAGATCGTCTTCCGTGGCCGACAACAGATCGGTTGCCAGAGGGAGTTGACCCAGGAAGTCGGCCAAGTCCAAGGCGTCGCCTTGAGCGACTTCGACAGCTCCAGGAAGAACGAGCAAAACGGCTCGGCCGGACGCATTCCGAGACCAAGGAAGAAGGGCGTGCCCTCCTTCACCGCCCCAGGCCGCTGTACGTACGCCACCGCATCGAGATCGACTCCCGGCGGCGCCTCGTAGAACCGACGCACCTTGCTGTGAGACACAAAGAAGTGATCCACCCCAACTCCCTCTGAGACAACAAGAGGTCAGGGAACCTAACGGTCTTCCCGCCCTCCAGGTGTCGCCTCAGATGGCACATGAGACAGCCAGAGATCCTTGTCCTAACGCAGCTGCGCCCAGTCGACCTCGGGGTGTCCGGCGGGCGCCGCGTCGACGGATGCCGTGGTGTAGAGCGCGACGTCGACGGCTCCGGCCCGGCTGGTGCCGAAGCGGACCTCGATCGACTGCGGGGGAGCGGACCCGGCCGAGCGGGACCATGTGGTCGCAGTCGGCAGGGCGCACCCGGAGGTGGGCGGCGGTTTGCTCGGGTCCGAGCGGGGTGTCGGCGGCGACGAGGTCCGCCAGGTCCTCGCGGCGGCGGACACCGCGGCCTGGTCGGGGTGGTTGCAGAGTCCCGTCCGGGTTCGCGCTGAGGTCGACCAGGAGGCCGTGGTCGACGAACCGGCGCACCACGAACGCCGTCACGGTCGCCCGCGCGCCGTAGGCGGTCGGGTTCGGCGTGCCGGGTGCGTCGGCCATCCGGTCGGCCGCCGGATATCGGTGGGGTGGGCATCGCAGCCCGGATGGCGTCGGCGTCCCTCACCTCCACGGCGGCCCGGGACCACTGGTTTGACGACGCGTCCGAGGCCGGGATCAGGCCGGTGTGCCGGGTCCACCGGAAGGTGGCTGCCATGAGCGGCCGACCCTCCCCGGCGTTCCGGACGCGACGTGGAGCGAGGCCGGCCCGGAGCACGCCGAAGACGTCACTCGCGATCCCGGCCCGCACACGGCATGCCAGTACCGCACCGCAAGGATCACGCCAGGGGGGGACCGCGCGTGTCACCGATTCGCGGACGCATCCTCGTGCCCGGGCGGTCGAAGGGAGGGCAGGGTCAGCCGCCACCAGTCGGTCAGGCGGTCGGTGACGGTGGCCGCGCCGTCGAGCGCCTCGGTGAGGGAGCAGAGGCCGTAGAAGGCGCACACCAGGGTTCTGGCCGCGCGAGCGGGACGAACCTGTGTGCTCACATGGCCCGCGAGCCGGGCCTGCGCGAGCAGTCTTGTGGCGGCGGCGGTCCACAGTGCGAAGGGATGGGGCAGGTGAGCGTTGATGGTGGCGCGCTCGGCCCACAGGCGCGCGCCGGCGCGCGTCACCGGGTCCTCGACGAGTGCGTGGGCGATGTCGTAACTGATGGCGACGAGACGCTCGATCGGGGGGACCGTCTCGTCGGCGTAGCGCTGGGCGAGCTGTGACCAGGTGGCGAACCGGTCCTCGACCACGGCCACGGCGAGGCCCTCCTTGCTCGCGTAGTGGAAGTAGATGGCGCCGCTGGTACGGCCTGACCCGGCGCTTATGTCATTGATGCTGGTGGCCGCGTAGCCCTGTTCGGCGAAGAGCCGGGCAGCCCCTTCCAGTAATGACCTGCGGGTTGCCTTCGCCCGTTCCTGCAACGTCCCGTCCGCCCCTGCTCGATGGTTCCGCCGGCCAACGAATTTAATGCGCCAGCGTACGCCCGGAGCAAAACGAGATCACACTCGTGTGGTAATTGCGGAGTTCTTTCGACAGGACACGCGGTCGAGTGGTATTGGATGCGCCGAACCCGCTGCCGACTGGCCCGCACATGGGCGTCAACTTGCCGCTCAAGAAGGGGTGTTGACTGCCTTCGCACGCCACCGCCGTTGTCGCCGCTGCACGTCATGCACCTGACCCCCGGCGCCGTCGAGTCACTGAATAGGGTTATTGCCCGATTTGCCGCGAGATGAATAACGTAGTCGTCATTATCTTTTCGTCCTCAGCAGAACAATGCGCTTTCCCTGGATTCGCGGACACGCAGGAGGACCTGTGACCACTACGGCGCAAGACCTGTTCGACTGGTCACCCCAGGCCGTCGTCTTCGACTGCGACGGCACCCTGATGGACAGCGAACGCCACTGGCAGGAAGCCCGGAACCAGGCATTCCGGGAGTACGGTCTCCAGGCACCACCCGGATTCCCGGAGCAGGCTGCGGGGCTGCACTACGAGGACTGCGGCCGGCTGATGGCACGTTCGGTGCGCAAGCCCGAACTGGCGGAAGCCCTGACGGGCGCGCTGCTCGACCACTTCGTGGCCCTCGTCGCCGAAGACCCGGTGACCATGCCGGGCGCGGTCCAGCTCGTCCGGCTGCTCGCCGCCCGGCTGCCGCTGGCCGTGGCCAGCAACTGCCCGAGAGTAGTGGTCGAAGGCAGTCTGCAACGGGCCGGACTGCGCCCCTACTTCCGGCACATCGTCGTCCCGGACAGCGGGGACGGCGTCCGCCCCAAGCCGCATCCGGACGTCTACGCCGTGGCGGCCCGGCTCTGTGGTGTGCGCCCGTGCAGCGCGCTGGCCGTCGAGGACTCACTGACCGGTGTGGAAGCGGCCCGCCGCGCCGGACTGCGGGTACTGGGCGTCGGCCCCCGGCCGCAACGCGACGGCGCCACACTCGCAGACCTGTGGTTACCGGGGCTGCACTCCCCCGAACTGCTCGACTGGGCCCGTTCGTGCGCCGCTCCGGAGCCGGGACCGGAGTTCTAGATCCGCCACCGAGGACGGGCTGCGGCAGGCGGTCGGCGGCAGCCTCGTGCGGCCGGGTCGGCGTAGTGCCCGCGGTGCGCGTGGGGAGCTCGCTGCGCGCGGGCTGGTGTTGATGGCAGACCAGTTGGAGGGCTTGCGGCGATTTGGGCTGCTGCCGCGGCATCGGCGCCGAGGGCTAGGGCCCGTCTTCAAAGTGGATACCGGGTAGCACACACCGCAACCCCCCATCCCTGCCGCTAACGGCTCGACGGAGCCGCGTCAGTGCGGATGTCGATAGGATCCGGGCATGTCAGACGCGATAGCGACCGCGATCACTGCGGCGGCGGGCCTCGGTGGAGCGCTTCTCGGCTCGGTTCTCCCGCAACGCTTCAACGCCCGCGAACGCGCCGCCGAGGCCGAAATCGCCGACCGGAGAAGGTCCTTTGAGGAGCGGCGAGAGGCATACACGGCCATGAACCGTGCCTCCGAGCAATTCCACACGCTTCTCAAGGACGCCCTGCACCGCATCCGTGACGGCGTCTATGCCGAGGAGGATCGCACCCGTCTTGAGGATTCCCGCAGGGAGTACCGCGACCGCTACGCGGCAGCCCAAATGATCGTCCCCTTGCGGATTATGGAGGCCTCGCGAGAACTCAACAAGGTGCTCGCTGAGGTCGACGCGGCGGCCAAGCGCATTGACCGCGGCCTCGCGCGTGACGGCGAGAGTGCAGAGCACCTACTCGTCGAGATAAAGCAGGCGGAGCCCCGGCTGGTAGCGATGCGGACACTGATGAGGGAAGACCTGGGGATCCGGGACTAGAGATCGTCTTCATAGTTCAGATCCAGAGCAGGATTGAGGCGATGGTGACGGCGGCCTGGAAGGACTCGCGGGTCTTGTCGTAGCGGGCGGCCAGGCCGCGCCATTGCTTGAGGCGGTCGAAGCAGCGTTCGACGACGTTGCGGAGGCGGTAGACGGCCTTATCGAAGCCGGGCGGTCGGCCGCCGGCGGGTCCACGCCGTCGGCGGCCGGCGGCGTGGTCCCTGCGTTCGGGGATCGTGTGGCGGATGCCGCGTCTGCGCAGGTAGGTGCGGATCTTGCGAGAGCTGTACCCCTTGTCGGCGATCACGTGGTCCGGTGTGGTGCGGGGACGGCCGGGACCGGTGCGAGGGACGTGGATCTCGGTCATGACCTGCTCGAACCGAGTGCAGTTGTTGGTGTTGCCGCCAGTGAGAACGAATCCGAGTGGGCGACCGCGTCCGTCGCAGGCGAGGTGGATTTTGGAGCTCAGTCCACCACGGGATCGGCCGAGGGCCTGATCACCCGCTTCGTCCCGATCACCAGTCCCCTTTTGCCCCCCGCGGCGTGTCGGTGGGCCCGCACGATCGTGGAGTCGACCGACACCAGCCAGTCGATGTCGCCAACCGCGTCCTTCTCCGCCTGGACCGCCCGCAGCATGCGACCGAACGTCCCGTCCAGGGCCCACCTGCGGAAGCGCGTGTGCAGCGTCTGCCACGAGCCCGTAGCGCTCCGGCACGTCCCGCCAGGCCGACCCGGTCCGCAGCTTCCACACGATCCCGTTCAACACCACCCGGTCATCCATCCGGGGCCGCCCAAAACCAGCAGGCGGGAGGAGCCGGGACAGCACTTCCCACTGCGCATCCGAAAGCTCATGCCGACGCACCACACACGACATGATCTCTCATCAGATGATCCACTTTGAAGACGGACCCTAGGCCGGGGCCCGGCGTCGGTGGTGGACGTGGTCGATCCGGTGGTGGTCGAGAGCGCGGTGGCGCTCGCGCGGCATCTTCTGCAGGGCGCGACCGGCGGCTGGCGGTGCTGGAGTGGTTCGCCGAGGCCGCCCCACCGGTGCAGCCGGGGGCGGCCCGGGTGCCGGAGCCCCGATCGGCGCCGTCCGAGCAGCACTTCTCCCAAATGGACGCGCAACGATTTACCCAATCGACCCTAGGGCACACAGGGTCATGACGGCCGCCGACACGGCGACCGTGACCGCCCTCAACACGCGCGCTCAGGCCTGGCACATCCAGGCCGGCACCGTCGACACCAGCCATGCAGCCGCGCTGCGCGCCGGGCAGCATGCGCACGTGGGCGACGTGATCGTCACCCGTCTCAACCGGCGCCGCACGCTCGTGCGCGGCGGCCGCGACTTCGTCAAGAACGGCGATACCTGGACCGTCACCACGATCCCCGACGGCGACATCATCGCCCGCCACACCCCGCACCGCACCGTCTACCGGTGCCCGGTACTCACTCGCCCGACCGTAGGCGGTCCAGGGCGTCCTCGGAGTCCCCGTCGTCGGGCAGGTAGGCCAGGAAGTGGTGGCCGGGTTCGTCCACGGCGGCCAGCTTCACGTACCTGAGGCGCAGTTCGCCCACGGCCGGGTGCCGGAAGCGACGGACCGAGGGCTGGAACCCGGCTGTCTCCCGGCGCTCGTACCAGCGGGCCGCGTCACCGTCCGACAGCAGCTCGTCGGTGAGTTCGGCGAACCGCGGATCGTCCGGCCGGCGAGCGGCCCGTGACCGGAACTGGCCGAGCAGGGCACGGGCCTCGTTTTCCCAGTCGACGAGCAGGGTGCGCGCCGGCGGCCAGCGGAACACCAGCCAGAGGAGGTTGCGCTGCCTGGGGTGCAGCCGCGCCGGGTCGGTCAGTAGCGCGGCGTACCCGGCGTTCCACGCCAGCAGGTCCCAGTGGGGGTCGAGGACCACGGCCGGGTGCGGTGTCATGGCCTGCACCAGGCTGAGCAGGTTGGGTGATACCCAGGTGGGGGCGTCGGCGGGTGGCCCGTCATCTTGTACGAACGACAGGACGTGCGCGGTTTCGGCGGCGTCCAGCCGCAGCACGCGCGACACCGCGCGCAGCACCTGCTCCGAGGTGCGCACCCGGCCCTGCTCCAGCCACGTGTACCAGGAGACGCTGATGCCGGCGAGTTCCGCCACCTCGGCCCGCCGCAGCCCGGGCGTCCGGCGGCCCGGGGCATGCGGCAGGCCCACATTCCCCGGCGTGAGCCGTTCACGGCGGGACCGCAGGAAAGCCCCCAGCTCGCGGCGGGAGGACCCGGCCGGGTGCGTGGGCACGGCGCTCACCGGCCGGCGCGCCGGCCACCGCAGCGGCGGCCGGCCCCGGCCGGCGGGGAACCGCGGTCCGCGGGGGGCGGGGTGCAGGGGTCCGGAGGCGATAGCCGGACGCGCGTCATCGTGCCCCTCCTTGGGACAGCGAGCGTCCGCCCGAACGCGGGCGCTCTCTCCTGATGCTGCCGTCACCAGGCGCGATGCCGGACCGGCAGGCTGTGCCTGATGGTAATAGCCAGCGGTCTTCACCCCGCAGGGCCCGCTGTTGAACTGGTGGGGGACCGCGTCCGCCCGGGACCGGTTCCCCTGTCACTCGTCCTCGTCGGACCCTCTCGGAAGGGGCGCCCACCTCGTGGTCACCACCGTGCCAGCACCTGCGGCAACCTTGCCCGCGTCCTCCCTTCGGCTGTTGGGCACCGCCGGATTCGTCAGCAACTTCGACCGCTTTTGCGTCGCACCCATGCTGGTGCTCATCGGCCGGCGGCTCGGAACCCCGCTTCCCACCGTGGTGTGGGTGGCGAGCGGCTACTACCTCGCCTACGGGCTGATGCAGCCGGTGTGGGGGGTGGCCAGCGACCACTGGGGCCGCGTGAGGGTGATGAGGGTGTCGCTGACCGGCGCGTCGCTCGCCGCCGTGGCCTCGGCCCTCGCTCCCGACACCCCCGTGCTGATCGTGGCCCGCGCCCTGGCCGGCGCGTTCTTCGCCGCCTCCATCGCCGCCTCGCTAACGTACGTGGGCGACACGGTACCCACCGCGACACGGCAGCGCTCCCTCAGCGCGCTGATGACCGCGTTCGCGCTGGGCACCGCCATGGCCACGGTGGTCGCCGGAGCGCTGGCGCACTGGTTTACGTGGCGGCTGGTGTTCGCGCTGCCTGGCGTCCCCGCCGCCTGCCTGGCGGTGGCACTGCGCCGTCTGCCCGAGCCCGAACGGGCCCGCTCAGGCCGCCTGATGGCGCCGTTCCGCGTGGTCCTGTCCGCACGGTGGCAGTGGTACGTCATGGCGGTGGCGCTGCTGGAGGGGGCGGTGCTGCTGGGCTTTCTGACCTACCTGGCCCCGGCGCTGGAGGCGCACGGGGCTTCTGCCACCCTGGCCGGCGCGGTCGCGGCCCTGTACGGGGTCGGTTCCATGGCGGCGGCGCAGGTGGTCAAGCGGCTCGTCGGACGGTGGTCCCCGACAGGCCTGATTGTGGCCGGCGGGGTGCAGATGGCCCTTGCGTACCTGTTCGCCGGCTGCAGCCGGTCCACCGGGGTGCTCGTCGTGGTCGCCCTGCTCCTGGGGGGCGGCTGGTCCTTCATGCACTCCACGGTCCAGTCGTGGGCGACGGACCTGTGCCCGGCGGCCCGCGCGACGGGAGTGGCCCTGTTCGGCCTCGCGCTTTACGCGGGCAGCGCCGCGGCCACCGCGCTGGCGGCCTCCACCGCTCAGGCGCACGACTACCGTTCCCTGTTCTGGTCGGCGGCGTTCTTGACTGTGCCCGTGACGGTGGTCGCGGCTGTGGGCCGGGCACGCTGTCCTTGAGGGACGGCTCGGGCGGGTGGCAAGGAATGGACCGGCAGCCGCGCTGCGGCGGGAGGGCTCAGAGGTGGCTGAGGACGTTGACCGCGCGGCCGTTCGGGTCGCGGACGAAGAAGCGGCGCACCCCCCACTCGTCGTCGCTCAGCGGGTGCACGGTCTCGGCGCCGCGTTCTGTCATCGCCGCGTACACGGCGTCCACGTCCTCGACCTCGATGCTCAGGTCCATAGCGGCTGTCCGTTCCCGCACCCGAACCTCAACGTCGGGGCGGACCGCGCTCAAGCGGTCCCAGCCCAGCAGGTCCGGGGATACCGTTGGATCGTCAGTTCCCCGCCCCGCGCCCTGCGGAGGCCACGATGAGCGACCAGCCGGCCCCCGCCGTCACCACCCGGCCTCAACCACGGCGCGCAAGAGCGGGGAGCTGTGGACAGGGGACGAAGGACGGGCGCGGCGGTGCGCATCCGACGCGGTCCATGCCGGACGCGCGCTCCGCCGCAGGTCGGAGAGGCTGCTCGACGATCACGCCCGGACGGTACGAACGAGGCTTCCGCACCACTGGCCCACGGCACGCATTCGCCCGCAAGACCGTGGGACAGCAGGCTCGTGAGGCGGGCCGGACCACGGTCAGCCCAGCGGATCGAGGAAGGTCAGCACCGAGGCGTCCTCCTCGATCAGCGGGGCGAGGGCGGCATTGAAGGGGCCGCCGTAGGGAGCCTTCAGGTGGGCCTGGAAGGCGTCCTCGTCCCGGTACGCCTCGAAGATCCAGTAGGCGCGCGGGTTGGACGCCTTGGTGTAGACGTCGAAGGCCAGGTTGCCGTCTTCCTCGCGCACCTTCTCGGCGTAGTTCCGGATGAGGCCGGCGACCTCGTCCTGCGCTCCCTCGCGTGCGGTGAACTCGGCGAGCAGGGTCTTGTTCACGGTGTGATGTCCTTCGGTCGGGTCCGTGTGAGGGTCAGTCGCGGTAGGAGCCGAGGTGCCAGATACGGGCTCGCTCCAGCTTCACCGAGCCGTTCTCGGCGAAGATCTGCACTCCCTGACTGGCGGGGTCGGGGAAGATCTGGTCGGTGATCACTGCTTCGCCGCTGCCACCGAACACCTCGACGGACGACCAGTCGAGAAGGATCCGCAGCTTCACCTTGCCGTCCTTCGCCTCTAGGGGGGCTCGCTGGACGCCGGGGAAGGAGCTGTTGAAGTCCACGGCGCCGGAGCGGGTGCGGTCGACGTACAGCTCCTGCGTCCTGGTGTCGTAGCCGATGAGTGTCTCCTCGCCCGCGGCGCCGGTGCGCACCTTCAGGCCGAAGCGTTCGGCGTCCTTGAGGGAGAAGGTGGCCTCGATGTCGAGTGCCTTGCCCTTGGCCGCGGGGCCGGCCAGGGGCTTGGTGGTGCTCGTGACGGTGATGCCGGCCGCGGTCGCCGGGGGCTCCCGCCGCAGGGACTTGAGGCTGTTCACCGGCCTGCTGGTCAGGCGGATGCGGCCGTCGACGGTGCGCAGGGCCATCTCCCGGGGGGTGCTCTGTGCGCCCCGCCAGGGGGAGGTGGGGATGGCGCCGCCGTAGTCCCAGTTGTTCATCCAGCCGATCATGTAACGCTTGCCGCCGGGCGCGTTCTCCCAGGACACCGCCGCGTAGTAGTCCCTGCCGTAGTCGGCCCAGTCGGCGCGCTGCAGGGCGGACGTGGCGGGCTTGTCGGCGGCGGTGAACTGGTCGGCCAGGATGTGACCCCAGCCGGCGGTGCTCCTGTCGACGATTCGGATCTGGGCCTTCTTGCCGGCGTAGGGGCGCAGGTCGAAGGAAGCCCAGTCGAGGGTCTCGCTGTTGGAGCCGGTGGCGCTGCGCACGACCTGGCCGTCGACGATCAGGTTGACGGACGTCTCCTGGGAGACCGGCTGGGCCTCGGTGTCGGACAGCATGATGTGGTCGACGTTGATGTGACCCCAGCCGCCGGTGTTCTCGTCGACGATCCTGATCTGCGCCTTCTTGCCGACGAGATCGCTGACGTCCCAGGAAGCCCAGTTGAGGGCCTCGGCGTCCCCTCCGGTGGCGCTGCGCACGGCGTGGCCGTCGACGAGGAGTTCTACGGCGGTGGGTTCGGCGGCGCTGGTGGGGTGATGGCCGCCGCCGATGAGGAAGTTGATGTGCTTCTTGTCGAGGGTGAATTCGGGTGAGGTGAGCGCGCCGGTGGTGGAGTCGCCGTTCAGGAAGGTGTTGACCAGGCCGCTGCCCCGGAATCCGGAGACTTCCTGCTGGCCGGGGAGGGTGCCGGTGGCGGGTGCGGCGCCGAAGGCGTCTCCGGTCTTCGTCCAGTCGCCGTAGCTGCCGCCTTCGAAGTCGGCGAGGACCGTGCCTGCGGGCGGCGGACCCTGCTCCAGGACGGCTCCCGGCTCGTGTGGGTGGCGTCCGCCGCCGACTTTGAAGTTCAGGTAGGGGCTGTCGACGGTGAATGCGGGGGAGGTGAGGGTGCCCGTGGCGCTGTCACCCGAGTGGAAGCTGTTGGCGAGGCCCTTGCCGTCGAAGCCGTCGATGGTGCCCTGCCCGGCCAGTGCCCCGGCCGACGGTCCGTCGCCGAACGCGGTGCCGGTGGCCGTCCACGTCCCGAAGCCGGTGTCCTCGAAGTCCTGCACGACTTTCCCGGTGGGCGGGGTGTAGGAGCCCTTGTCCTCGGCGGTGAACGTCGTGCCGTCGAAGTCGCCGATGAAGTACTGGGCGGCCGAACCGCCTGCGATGCCGCCGGGGTTGATGTTGACGACGAGGACCCACTTGATGTGGTGCGGGTCTCCGTCGACCGCGAGGGGGAACAGGTCGGGGCACTCCCACACGCCGCCGGTCGCGCCGGCCGGGCCGAACTCGCTGAGCAGGTCCCAGTCCTTGAGGTTCTTGGACGAGTAGAACCGCACCTTGTGCTCGGTGGACAGCGACACGGTCATCAGCCAGCTCTTCGTGGGTGCGTACCACTGGACCTTGGGGTCGCGGAACTCGCCGGAGCCGATGTCGAGTACGGGATTGCCCTGGTACTTGGTCCAGGTGCGGCCGCGGTTGGTGCTGTAAGCGAGCGACTGGGCCTGCTTGCCGCCGTTCCTGTAGGCGCTGGTGTAGATCGCCACCATGGGCGGGTTCTTCTTCGTGCCGAACCCGGTGGTGTTGTTCCAGTCGACGACCGCGCTGCCGGAGAACACCATCTCCTGGTCGTCGTGCGACAGGGAGAGCGGCAGCTCCTTCCAGTGCACGAGGTCCTTGCTCACCGCGTGTCCCCAGGACATGTCGCCCCAGGAGTTGCCGTTGGGGTTGTACTGGTAGAACAGGTGGTATTCGCCCTGGTAGTACACCAGACCGTTCGGATCGTTCATCCAGTTCTTCTGCGGGGTGAAGTGGAACTGGGGCCGGTAGGTTTCGGAGTACGGCCGGGTGTCGGCGGCCAGGGCCTGGGGGGCGAGCGGGGCCGCGGACAGGGCGCAGACGGTTGCCACCGCCGCGATCATCCGTGTGCGGGCACGCCGGGATATCCGTCCAGAGCTCATGGTGTCTCCTTTGCTGCGGCTGTCCGCGCAGCGGAGCCTGCGGCCCCGGCGCGGAACCAGCCGGAAGTTGACGCCCCGCCGGGCGCCGACGTCCACGGCGCCCGACAAGGAAGTGTCATCGTTGACTTGTGTCATCGATGACATTGAATGGCCCGATGATGGGGCAGTCCGGCCAGCGCGTCAACAGTCCGGGCGCCAGATCACCTGCAGCCGCTACGCCCGTACCTCATGCTCGGCCGGCAATGGCGAGCTGCCCCAACTGGCTGTGCAGCGGCGGGTTCGGACCGGCAACCGAGCAGGTCAGGGCCGCAACCCTGGCAGCGAACCGGCAGGCGTCCGCGACGTCACCGAGACGGAGATGCGTCAGCCTGCCGCCGAGGAGTCCACGGGCGGCCAGGTGATGCAGCAGCCCGGCGGTGAAGGAGTCCCCCGCCCCTACCGTGTCGACGACGCTCGTGGGCACGGCGGGCACCACGATGCGTTCGCCGTCGAGCGAGGCCAGGACGCCGTCGGCACCGAGCGTGATCACGACGAGCCGTGCCCCGGCCGCGTGCCAGGTGTCGCACGCCTGCTCGGGCGGCGTGCCCGGCAGCAGGAGCTGCAGGTCGTCCTCGCTCAGCCGCAGCACATCCGTCAGTGCGCACCAGTGCGCCAGCCGGCCACGGTAGACCTCGGGATCCACCAGCAGCGGCCGGACGTTGGGGTCGATGCTGATGGTGGCCCGGGGAGCCGCTGCGGCCAGGAAGTCCTCTACCACCGCCGCGCCGGGTTCCCGGACCAGGGCCAGGGAACCGCTGTGCACGCAGGCGGTCCCGGACAGGTCCACCCCCGCCAGCTCCTTGGCTGTCCACTGCCAGTCGGCCGTGTCCTGCGCGTGGAAGGAGAACGCGGCCTGCCCCCGCTCGTCCAGCTCCGCCACGGCCAGTGTGCTGGCCTCCGCGGCCGCTACGGCGCCCGTCAGGTCCACCCCGGAGGACTCCAGGTGAGCCCGGAACAGACGGCCGAACACGTCACCGGACAGTCGTGCGAGGAAACGCGCCGGGGTGCCCAGGCGGGTCAGGGCCACAGCCGTGTTCGCAGGTCCGCCGCCGGGCAGCACCCGCAGCGCGAGTTCGTTCGAGGTGCCCGTCGGCTCGGTGAACGCGTCCGCGACGCACTCTCCCAGGACGGTGATCTGGCGTGGGCTGCTCATGGGCGGCTCTTCTCTGCGAACGCACGGGCGGGGAAGCGGGCACGGACCGGGCATCCGCCGCGGCCGTTACGGACTTGTGTCTCGCGCAAGGCATTGACGTTGCCGGGAGCCGGAGTCCATCATCCTCGGCAAGCAGTGTCAACGATGACATAAGTCAACGCTGACATCCCGGGCGGCAGGTGTCCTGATCCCGCCCTGTGCCGCTCGCTATCCCTCAGGAGTCGAACATGTCTCGCACCACCCGCCTGTCCTCCTCACTCCTCAGAGCCGCCGCTGTCACGGGCGTTGCGGCGCTCACCCTGACGGCCTGCGGTTCCGGCTCCGGATCGGACTCGTCCAGCACCGGTTCGGGCGACGTCAAGGTCGGCCTGATCACCAAGACGGACACCAACCCGTTCTTCGTGAAGATGAAGGAGGGCGCGGAGAAGGAGGCGAAGGCCGAGGGCGTCAAGCTCATGACCGCGGCCGGCAAGTTCGACGGGGACAACGCCGGCCAGGTCACCGCCATCGAGAACATGGTCGCCTCCGGCGTGAAGGGCATCCTGATCACCCCGAGCGACTCCAAGGCCATCGTGCCGGCCATCGAGAAGGCCAAGGCCAAGGGCGTCCTGGTCATCGCGCTGGACACACCGACCGACCCGCAGAACGCGGTCGACGCCCTCTTCGCCACCGACAACCTCAAGGCCGGCGAGCTGATCGGCGCATACGCCAAGACCGCCATGAAGGGCAAGGCCGCCAAGATAGCCACCCTCGACCTCGCGCCCGGCGTGTCCGTCGGCGTCCAGCGCCACGACGGCTTCCTGAAGGGCTTCGGCGTCAAGGAGGGCGACTCCTCCGTCGTCTGTTCCCAGGACACCGGCGGCGACCAGGCCAAGGGCCAGACGGCGATGGAGAACTGCCTCCAGAAGGAGCCGGACATCAACGTCGTCTACACCATCAACGAGCCCGCCGCGCTGGGCGCCTGGACCGCGCTGAAGGCCAAGGGACGCGAGAAGGACGTACTGATCGTCTCCGTCGACGGCGGCTGCACCGGGACACAGGCGGTCAAGGACGGCAAGATCGCCGCGACGTCGCAGCAATACCCGCTGAAGATGGCCGCCGAGGGTGTCAAGGCCGTCGTGACGTACGCCAAGGACGGCAAGAAGGCGTCGGGCTACACCGACACCGGCGTCACCCTGATCACCGACAAGGCGCAGGCCGGCGTCACGGCCAAGGACACCGGCTACGGCCTGGAGAACTGCTGGGGCTGAGCCGCCCCCGAGCCGTACGACACCGCACGCCCCCCGTGCGGCGGCCGCCCCCCCCTTCCCGGAGCGGGGACGGCCGCCCCCTTGTTCCCCTGTCCTCCGACGCGGACGCACAAGGACATCTGTCTTCCGACAAGGACCTCGCATGACAGCCACGACCACGCCCCCGGACACGTCCAAGCCGTACGCCGGGCTCACCGCACCGAGCACGGCCCGCAGACTGCTCACCCAGCCGACCACCGGCCCGCTGGTCGCCCTTCTCCTGGCCTGCGCCTTCTTCTCGCTCTCGACCGACCAGTTCCTCACCGGCGGGAACTTCTCGCTGATCGTGCAGCAGGTCATGGTCGTAGGCACCCTCGCCATCGGCCAGACCCTGATCATCCTCACCGCGGGCATTGACCTGTCATGCGGGGCCGTGATGGCGTTCGGCAGCATCATGATCGCCAAAATGGCCGCCGAGGGCTCCCTGCCCCCGCTCGCCGCCATCGCGCTCGGCCTGGTCGTCTGCAGCGGCTTCGGGCTGCTCAACGGAGCGCTGGTGCAGAAGATCCCGCTGCCGCCGTTCATCGTCACCCTCGGCATGCTCAACGTGGCGTTCGCACTGACCCACATCTACTCCGAAGAACAGACCGTCACCAACCTGCCCGGACCCCTGACAGCTCTTGGGAAGACCTTCCCGCTCGGCAACACCGACATCACCTACGGCTCGCTGGTCACCATCGGCCTGTTCCTCCTCCTCGCCTACGCCCTGAGCAGCACCGGATGGGGCCGGCACGTTTACGCGCTCGGCAACAGTCCCGAAGCGGCACGGCTGAACGGCATCCGCACCTCCCGCCTGACCATCGGCGTCTACACCGTGGCGGGTCTGCTCTACGGCATCGCCGCCCTCCTGCTCATCTCCCGCACCGGAGTCGGCGACCCCCAGGCCGGCCAGACCGACAACCTCGACAGCATCACCGCCGTCGTCCTCGGCGGCACCAGCCTCTTCGGCGGCCGCGGCTCGGTCCTGGGCACCTTCGTCGGCGTCCTCATCGTCGGTGTGTTCCGCAACGGCCTGCAACTGATGGGCGTCGCCTCGATCTACCAGACGCTGATCACCGGCGTCCTGGTGATCCTGGCGGTGACCGTAGACCAGATCTCCCGGAAGAAGGCACGATGACCGCGACCACCACCCCCGTGCTGCAGGCCCGCGGCCTGGTCAAGCGGTACGGACACGTCACCGCCATCGACGGCGCCGACTTCGACCTGATGCCCGGCGAGGTCCTCGCCGTCATCGGCGACAACGGCGCCGGAAAGACCAGCCTGATCAAGGCCCTCACCGGCGCACTGACCCCCGACGCCGGCGAGATCCGCCTCAACGGCCGGCCCATCACCTTCTCCGGACCGCAAAGCGCCCGCGCCCACGGTATCGAGACGGTCTATCAGGACCTCGCCGTGGCCGCTTCCATGGACATCGCCTCGAACATGTTCCTGGGACGCGAACTGCTCCGACCAGGCGTCCTGGGAAGCGTCTTCCGCATGCTGGACAAGAAGCGCATGCGCCAGGAGGCCGCCGAGCACATGGCCGACCTGAAGATCGGGCTGCGCTCGCTGACCCAGGCGGTCGAGACCCTCTCCGGCGGGCAGCGGCAGGCCGTCGCGGTCGCCCGGTCCGTCGCCTGGGCCCGCAGCGTCGTCGTCATGGACGAACCCACCGCCGCCCTCGGCGTCAAGGAGTCCGGGCAGGTCCTCGACCTCATCCGCCGCGTCCGGGACAAGGGCATGCCGGTCGTCCTGATCAGCCACAACATGCCGCACGTCTTCGAGATCGCCGACCGCATCCACGTCCACCGCCTCGGCAAGCGCGCGGCCGTGATCAAGCCTTCCGACTATTCGATGGCCGAAGTCGTTGCGATCATGACCGGAGCGCTCACCGTCGATGAGGCGGGAGGTACCGTCGTAGCGGACTCCCAGGCGGCGAAGGCCGCGGGAGTCAAGGCCAACTGACCTACGACCACACACCCAAGGGTTCCGGCCGGCCGGGGCGACACACCGCGCCACGGCGGCCGGAACCGACGAGCAGGGGAGACTGTTACTCCATGGCAGCGAACCGCCGCCCCACCCTCGCAGACGTGGCCCGGGAAGTGGGCGTCAGCGCCAAGACGGTCTCCCGCGTCCTCAACGAGGACGGCCCCGCATCGGCCAAGACCCGGGAGCAGGTGCTCGCCGCCGTGGCCAGGCTCGGCTTCCAGCCGAACCTTATGGCACGCAACATCCGCGTCGGCGGACCCGACACCACCATAGGGCTGGTCATCCCCGACCTCGGCAACCCCTTCTTCGGCGCCGTGGCCCGCAGCATCGAGGACACCGTCCGCGACCGCGGCCTCACCCTGCTCATGGGCTCCTCCGCGGACGACCCGGACCGCGAACGCGCGCTGACGGACAAGTTCCTCGCCCGCCGCGTCAGCGTCCTGATGGTCGTGCCGTCCGTCGGCGCCGACCACGCCCACCTCAAGCCCCACCGCGCCACGGGCCTGCCCGTCGTCTTTCTCGACCGGCCTGGGGTGGGCCTGTCCACGGACAGCGTCGTCAGCTCCAACCGAGCCGGCGCCCAGGCCGGCGTCACCCACCTGATCAACCACGGCCACCGGCGCATCGGCTTCGTCGGCGATCTCCCCACCAAGCTCTACACCCGCCGCGAGCGCCTGGCCGGATACCGCGCGGCGCTCGACGAAGCCGGCCTCTCCTACGACCGTTCCCTGCTCACCAACGCGCACGACCAGCATGGGGCCGCCATCGCCACCGCCGAGCTGCTGAGCCTGGCCGATCCTCCCACCGCCCTGTTCGCCGGCAACAACATCGTCGCCCTGGGGGTCGTTACGGAACTCGCCCGCACCAAACGCAAGGACGTGGCCCTCGTCGCCTTCGACGACGTCCCGCTCGCCGAGGTACTCGAACCGGCGCTGACCGTCGTCGCCCAGGACCCCGAAGAAATCGGCAGAGCAGCCGCGACCACCGCCCTGGCCCGCCTCGACGGCGACCGCTCCCGCGTCCGCACCATCACCGTCCCCACCCGACTGATCGTGCGCGGGTCGGGGGAGCAGCAGCCCGCCCCGCAGCTGCTGCAGGAGGGGTAACAAGCCCGCTTACCTCTTTTCTCCCTGTCCAGCCGGTCGGCGAGGACGGCCACGGATCTAGTAGTGCTTCGTTACGTCGGGTGATCTCGCTCGATGGGGGGGGCATCTTGCTGGTATGAGGCTGGGGGAGGTGGGACGGCTCCGGGGTGAGTTATCGGGCGGGGTCTGATGCTGGACGGCCGTCGCAAGTCCATCCAGCCGAGGGCAGCACGGCTGCCGGATCTTTACCTTCCCGTTTCGCGACGATGAGCCGCGAGCCCGCCGAACTCATCTCCGAATCATGGCAGTTGACGGCCGAAGAGATCGCCCAGGTGCAGGTCGTCCTCGGATGTCAGGCGCGCTTCTCCGGCGAGTGGCATCACTGAGCCAGAAGATGCAGTCTGGAATTGCGGGTTCCTTCACCCCGCAGGAGCCGAGACGACAGGGGCTCAACGCTGCGGCGGCATGCAACGATGCATCAGGTCCCCGAAGGCGGCTCACTGGCTCGCCACGCCAGCCAACATGCTCACGCATGGGGACCTGCCTCTCTTGGAACATGCGCGACTACTCAAAGAAGCCGGGGAAAATTCCAATTGCGCTAGGCCCAAACTCGCGAGGTGCTGAAATGCTTGGTCGTGCCCTGGCAGTCGCGGTGCTGCTCACCCCCATCCCGTTTGCGGGCGTGGCTCAGGCTGCTGCGCCGATCGGTCCTGGCTTCAAGATCAGCATCGACGGACAGCTACATGTGCACAGCTATTCTTTTTTCGGGTCTAACACGCACCATTATTCTTTCTCGCACGTTTTCCTCGTAAAGCAGGGAAACAATCGTAGAGAAAATTGGTCAACCAGTGCGTGCGCAGGCAATGACACCGTGGGTTGGGTGCGATTCCAGATGCGCTATGTCCCTGGAAACCAGCCTGAAGTATCGACGCTCATACGCCTCTATACAGGAGATAGTTGCGTCCGCTTCGAAAACATCCTGGCCCATGAGCAAGAAGTTCCGGCTAAACGCCTGACCGCTCAACCTATCCAAATTAACGGAGATACACAGAGCGGCTTGGATTGGGCTAAACTGCGTTCCACAGAGACCAGTAAGTTTAGCCTGTGTTGTTTCTGAGACCGCGTGAAATGGTTAGGGGCAACCGAACGTTTCACGGACCCTGTATACCCGAGCCATAGGACGGCCAGCGAACAGACCGCCGGTCACCAGCGGCTTCGTGCGGGTTCAGGAGGTGCGTCACGTACGGAGCTGACGGCCGATCATCCCCACACCCACCGTGCCGGCCCAGGGACTTCGCCGTGATCCAGGTGCGTCCCTCGGGGAAGGAAGCCGCCGCACCGCCCAGGATCAAGCAGGCGGATGCAGTCGCTGGAGCAGCGTGCTGCCCGTGAGGACGCTGCTGGTCGAACGGCCCGAAGAAGCTGATGTGCCGACCGGTTACTGGATGAGCAACCTGCCTGCCGACACCCCGGTCGCCGACCTGGTGCGGTGGGCGAAAATGCGCTGGCGGATCGAGCCCGCGAGTTCAAACGCGGTCTTGCCCGCAACCACACCGCGGGCAGGGGCGGATGAAGTGCTACTGGCTGCAACTCGCCTTTATGCACAGGTGATTGGCGTCACCGCTGCGTGCCTTGCGGCTGTCTCCATCATCCCAGCCGCACGCTGATTCCCGCAGAGAGATCACTGTCCGGAAAAGCGGGCTATGCCTGGTATGCCGTTCTTTTGGTTCGATGGTGTCCAAGCAACCGGTCCAGCCCCCGCACCCGGCCCACCCGCCACGGAGTCCTCTGACCCGTGTGGCATCGGCCCCGCGAGACAACCGCGGCCCCCGCCGGGCCTCAATGGCTCATCACCGTCCACGCTCGGCTTGCCGCCAGCCCTGTCTATGAGTGATGGTGAGTCACAGAACACGATGAGGCCGGTTCCTCCCGGCCCGAACGTCCTTGAACTGCTACTGGCTGCAACCAACGCTGACAGGGACACCAGGCGGGCTCACGTTGGCGCGTGGCCTGCCGCACCCAAGCCGGCACCCGCCCAGCGGCTGCCGGCTTGGCCGTACGCTGCACCGGTCGCCGGGTCACCGTGTGGCGTACTCCGTCACCGCGCGCCGGGACCAGCGTGTGCCGCATCTGCGTTCGTGGCTGCCAGTCGTCCAGGCGCTGGGGGAGTGCAGGCAGTCGGTCAGCTGCTGCGGCCAGAAGTGGTCTAGTCCGGGCAGGGCTGCGCTGCAGGTGCGTGTGAGGGTGCCGTCGGGGTGCCAGGTGAGGTAGCGGCGGCGGCAGGTTCCGAACGGTCCCAGGGCTGGGGGGAGGCGTATCAAGGGCTGGCGGGTGGAGCCGATGCGGATGATGCCTTCCAACAGCTGCCGTTCGCCGCGGGGCCGTCCGCCGTTCCGGGTGGGAGTGGGCAGACCGGTCCTGGATCAGCGCGCCGCGGCGGGCCTGCACCAGCACCGGCCCTCCGCCACGGCCCGGGGTGAAAGACCAGGGCCCGGTGCCCGCCCTTCTCCAGACTGTGATGTGTCTCAGGGACACCGAGCCGACGCGGGGACGACCGACAGGCCTCGCCTGCGCTCCGCTCGACGCCCATACCGCCGTCGGCGGTGTGCCGGGCGCGGGCTGGGATCTGCACGAATACCGGCACTCCGGTCTCACCCACCTCGGTGAGGCCGGGGCCGGCCTGCCGACGCTCATGGCGAAGTGGCGGCAGAGGAAGCCGGAGGTCGTACGGCGCTACTTGCACCCGTCGGCAGAGGTGATCGCCGAGGTCATCAGCCTGATCGCGCCCGGGGATAGCAGACGTCGAGGCTAACGGCCCTGGGACGCCGTGGTGGTGTTTTCCGGGCGCCATCCACTCGCGCACAGTCATGCGCCGCTCCCGCGCCCACGCTGCGCTGCGGCGCGCACCGACGGCATTCCCGCGGCGGTGTGCGTCGGCGCCGGGGTGGGCGCCGCGTTCGCCACTCGTGTGAGGAATGCCCGATGCGTGCCTCCTGCGGGTGATGCCGCCGACCACTCCTGCCGCCCAGCCCCCTGCCTCTGCCACGGTCATGAGTGGGCGGGGAGGCAGCAGCGCCGCACCATCTAGGCCGGTGTGCCCGGCAGGCCGCCGGTGCGTACCGGTGCACCGCGCCGCCGCATGCCGGTATTCGGCCCCGCCCAGGCCGCCCCAGAGGAATCCTTCGCGCGAAAGTCCGTAGTCGTCGCCGCGTTCGTGGCGCTAGGAACGTGCTTGTCCGCCGTGGCCCCGGCTGGCAGCGCCCCCTCGACCGCACGGGCGGCGGAGGGCAGGTCGGCAGTCGCGACGGTCCGGCAGCAGGCTGCCGGACCACTGAAGTGGACCGCGCTCGGCGACTCTTACAGCGCTGGTGCCCTCATCCCCAAGTGGGATGCCAGGGACGGCTGCGGCCGGTCCAACCACAACTGGGAACAGCAACTGGCCCAGCGGCTGAACACCGAGACCTCCGACTGGGTGCGGCTCAAAGACGTCACCTGTGGCGCCGCCGAGATCAACAAGGGCGTCCTGAGCCCGCAGACCTGCGACATGCTCCTGGGCCCGCCGTTCAACCGCGGCACCTGTGCGTGGCCGGCCAGGCCCGCGCAGATCGACGCGCTCAACGGCGACGAGGACATCGTCACGGTCGGAATCGGTGGCAACACCCTCGGGTTCGCGGACGTCCTGGCCAAGTGCCTGGAGATGGGAGTGGAGCCGGGAGACCCGCCGAGCCCGGGCCCGGGGCTGCAGCGGCTACTACGAGAACGGCGAAGGCAGGCAGTGGCTGGCTGACAAGTTCGCCACCCTGACCCGCGAGTACACCGTCATGATGGCGCAGATCCACCAGCGTGCCCCGCACGCGAAGGTGTTCGTCCTGGGCTGCCCCACGGTCCTGTCCAGGCCGTTCAACCAGCTGAACTGCTACGGGGGGAACTTCAAACGGATGGGGACCATCCGCCTCGGCGTGGACGGCGACTTCGTCATGGGCCTGGAACAGCGGCTCAACGACGTGATCGAGGAACAGGCGCAGGACAACTCGCCGTAGGTCACTTACGTCGACACCTACCAGTCCAGCCAGGGCCATGGGGTGTGCGCCACGGGTACCAGCCAGTGGATGTACGGGGTGTTCGACGACCTGGTGATCCCGCCGGATGAGACCAAGCCGGCCGATCCGGCCGAGTATCAGTGCGCCCTGCGCGACGAACTCCCGCCCGGCACCCCCAAGGGCGAGGCGTGCACCCTCATCCACCCCAACGTCCGCGGCGCGAAGAATCAAGCCGACCAGGCGCATGCGGCATTCGAAGGCACGGGCCTGACACCGTAATCGGGGCAACCGGGCAGCAGTGGTGCAGTCCTCGACGCCGAGAGCGATCTGGCAACCCACCATGGTCGCGAACTCGCGTGCACGATGCGTGAGCGGACGGGACAGCACCAGGCGTCACATGCAGGAGCAAAGCCCAGTGCCGCGCGGCGCTGATCAGCAGGTCAGCACCGCGCGGCACGTGGCCCGTCAGGGGCGGCAACCGGCAGTACACCGGCGACGGCGGCAGGCCGTACCTCACCCCGACGCTCCCGCGCGAGGGAGCGTCGGGGGCGGTCAGGGCTGTTCGTGGCGGGCGAAAGCAGCGGCCAGGTCGTGGGCCGTGCTGTCACCGGGATCGATTCCGCTGATCTCGGCGGACTGATGGGCGCGCTCGAACATGGCCTGCTCGTACGCGGTGAGCGCGGCCTCCGTCTCACCGGGGTGGGCAGCGAGCGCCCGACCGAGTTCGGTGCCGTCGAACATCGCAAGGTTGGCGCCCTCGCCATTGGGGGCGGCGAGATGCGCGGCGTCGCCGAGGAGGGTCACGCCGGGGACCCGGTCCCAGCGGATACCGGCCGGCAGGGCGTACAAAGGGCGCAGGGCCGGCGGGGTGTCGGTGCCGGTGATCAGCGCGGTGAGTTCCGGCGCCCAGCCCGCGAACTCCGCCGCGATCCGCGTGGTGGCCGCCGTGGGGTCGGTGAAATCGACGGTGGCGAACCAGTCCCGGGGCCTGGTCAGACCGACATAGGCGTGCAGGGTGTCGTTCCGCTCCCGGTGGGCGAAGATCTCCCGGCCCGGTGCGGGCGCGATCATCGAGCCGCCGCCGACCGCCTTCGCGGCGGCCGGGTGCCGGGTGCCGGCGTCGTACAGGTAGGTCTCCACGACCGACCTGCCGGTGTATTCGGGCACAACCGCGGTGAGCAGGGGGCGCACGCGTGACCAGGCGCCGTCGGCGCCGACCAGCAGCCCGGTGACCGCGATCGTGCCGTCGCCGAAGACCACCTCGTGGCGGCCCTCGCCCAGGGCGCGGACGTCGGTGACCTTGCGGTCCCAGCGGACGGTGCCCGGCGGCAGCGAGTCGAGCAGGAGCCGGCGCAGTTCGCCGCGCTGTACCTCCGGGCGTCCGCCGGTGCCGTCGTCGGCCTTGTCGAACAGGACGGTCCCATCCGTGTCGAGGATGCGCATCGCCTGCCGGCCGTCCAGGACGATGGCTCGGAACTCGTTCATCAAGTCCGCCGCCTGGAGAGCGAGTTGACCGTTGTAGTCGTGGATGTCGAGCAGTCCGCCCTGCGAGCGCGCGGTCGGTGAGGGCTCTGCCTCGTACACGGTGGCCGGTATGCGGTGCAGGTGCAGGACGCGGGCGAGGGCAAGGCCGCCGAGCCCGGCACCGATGATCGTGACGGTTGTGGTCATGAGGGGGTCCTCCCGGTCGTGAGGTGCTCGGGTGGCGGGGCCCGGTGGGGGCCGCGGCCGATGAACTCCACTGTCCGGACAGGCGCCGACGGTCCACCGACACGGCGCCGACAAGTCGGAGCCGGCGCTGACAACGGGCCGACACGCCCCCGCGTCAGGCGCCGGCCGGTCAGGGCCTCGGGGAGCGTGCGGTCTCCTCCAGGCGGACCGCACACCGCCTCGTCCAGCCGTCGCCCAAATCCAGACCGGACCTGCCCGCATCGACGTCCCTCGACACGAGAAGGTCCTCCCAGCTGCACTGCGGATCGTGTCAGGCCACCTCGGCCGCTACGGCGAGGCCCAGCGGCCGACGTTGTTCACCAGCAGGGTGCCTATTGCCCAGGGAAACGGCGGAGGATGTCGTGTTAGGTCAATGCGGTTATGGCACATCCACTCGGCGAAGTGCGTAGATCGCGTCCTCAAAAGCGTTGATGCTGGTCACCGCTCATCGAGCGAGCCAGCGCAGGGGAGCGCTCCCCTGGCTTGTTTCTGTTATTCGGAGGGCGACCTCTCTGCATGAGCACAGGCTCACCCCGAAACATGCAGATCATGTCGGCTTGGCTTTTGAACCGCGGGACCGGACGCTACGTACCAGTGACCGTGGGCGGCACCGTGCCGCCTGGCGTACTGCCAGGGAAACGGGTCGGCGGGCACACGTTGGTCGCGGGTTGCACCGTGCAGCGTCCGCCGGGACGCGGGTGTGGTACACGGTGCCCATAGAAGGGGTCGAGCGATTTCAGTAGATTCGAGCCGCCCGGTCAGCAGTGCTCTCCGATGGAGTCGGCGCAGCGGAACAGGACGAGAGGACGAGCCGGGCACACGTACGTCGGTACCGGGTCTGGATGGGCTCCGCGGGCTGGCGGCACTGTACGTCGTCTTGTTCCACTGCTGGTTGTACACCTTCCCGGGCTTTCCCAATAGCTCGGCGCCCGCGTGGCTGGACGGGCTCAAGTTCGGGCGCCTCGCTGTCGTCTTCTTTCTGGTGCTGTCGGGCTTCTCCCTCGCAATCTCTCCAGCGGGTCGTAATTGGCGGTCGGCTGGCATTGGTGAGTTTCTGCGCCGGCGCGCCTGGCGGATCCTGCCCCCGTATTGGGCGGCACTGGCCATAAGCCTGATCCTTTCTTGGTTTGTGGTACCCGCTTCGCACCTCGGACGGCCGACCGGCGCGTCAGTGCTGGTGTACGGCCTCGTTGCTCAGGACAATTTCTCCGCTCCCACACCGAATGGCGCGTTCTGGTCGATCGGAGTGGAGGTCGAACTCTATCTCCTCTTTCCGCTTTTCCTTTTCCTGCGGCGCCGGTTGAATGCGGTGGCACTGATCGCATGTGTGACTCTTCCGGTGATCGCCCGTGGCTTGATGGCGACTGACGCATCTCCCGTGGAGGGCAACAACTGGCTCGCTCCACACCTTGCTCCCGTGTTCGTTGCAGGCATAATCGGCGCAGGAGTCGTCAATGCGTCGGAACGGGTGCAACGCCTGCCGTGGGGGTGGTTCGCAGGGCTGGCCGCCCTGCCTGTGCTGGCTCTCGGCCTCATCCAAGGTTCCGTGTGGACCGTGGACCACTATTTCTGGGTGGATCTTGCCATTGCTCCCGCCATGACGATGCTGCTTTCCGCAGTTTCCACCGGCAGGCCCGCCACCCTCGTACGGCTTCTGACCGCACGCCCCATGCAGAGTCTCGGCAGCTTCTCTTACAGTCTTTACCTGATCCATCTGCCGATTGTCATGGCCGTGATCCGCCGAGTAGCCCCGCATTTTGTATCGCCCGGTCTGCCCACATTTTGGTTTACGCTTGCCCTGGCCCTGCCGGTTTCGGTGCTTGGAGCCTGGCTCTTCTCCCGGATCTTCGAAATTCCCTTTAAGCAGAACCGATCCTGGAAATCCCTGATCGCGCAAAGACGTTCTCGCTGGTCTGGTGCGAGCGCCCAAGAGGCACAGGGGTTGTTCGAGGAATCCGCACAAAGGTGACAAAAAGAGAGGTTACCTTCGCCCTCCGCCCCACCTGCGACGACCCGTGCTCCGCGGAGCTGGCCGACCGCCTGCGCGACTGCCTCGACGGTGAACTCGCCGACCACGAACGCGAACGCGGCCTCACCCACGCCACCCGCCTCACCCGCGCCGACCTCGAACCGGTCTGGCGTCGTAGCCGCGAACTCGGCTTCTACGGCATCCACTACCACCCCGAGACGTACGGCGGCCAGAACCTCACCTACACCCAACTCTGCGCTCTGAAGGAGGAGATCGGTGCCAGCGGACGCGTCCTCGCGCACAGCGTGCTCGGCGACATGGGCGGCCCGCTGCGCGCGGGCGGCATCCTCAAGCACGCCACCGACTACCAGCTGGACAGGTAGCTGCTGCCGCTCATCCGGGGCGAGCGGGCGTGCTGCTTCTCCCTCACCGAGACCGACGCCGGCTCCGACGTTCGCTCCATGCGCACAGTCGCCGTACGGGACAAAGACGGCTACCGGCTGACCGGGCACAAGGTGTTCTCCTCGGCTGGTCCCTATGGCCGGAACCGGTGAACAGGAAGGCGACAGGCCACGGTTCTCCGCCTTCCTCGTGGACCTGGACAGCGTCGGCTGTCGCGTCGAGCACAGAGCGACACCGGATGTCCGCGAACACATCGAGAGCGACATCGTCCTCGACGACTGGCCACGTCCCCGCCGCCAATCTCCTCGGCGACGAAGGCACCAGGGCACCTTCGGGGAGTCGGAGTGCTCACCGGGGCCGGAGGCGTCGCCGGGGCGCCTCCAGCGATGCGAGCAGAAGCGTGCCGGTAACGGAGCGTCCCGGTGGTACGGGGGAGACCCGCTCCTTGATCGAACTCTGCAAACCGCAGTCTGGATGCGGGATCTGACAGGCCAGCGACAGCTGTGACCCGGCCCCGGACGGCGCCACCCCTGGCTCCGAGCCCAGGGTGGCCGACAGCCGCCGTCGTTCGTCAGCCGCGGGCCGGGACCAGCCACCGAGGACCTCACGCCCGAGTGCTGTACTGCCGGTGAGCCACGCGGCGTGCGTGCGGGCGGGCGCGGAAGGCGTAGGAGTGAAGGGTGCACCTCTCACCGCCGGTCGAGTGGATGCTGGCCCGCTCCGTGACGGCTCTGCCGTCGCCCGGGGCACGGCCGCTGCTGTTCGAGCAGAAAGCGGACGGGTTCCGCGTCCTCGTGTTCACCGGCGCCAAGCCGTACCTCCAGTCCAGTCGCGGCGCCGATCTTGGCCCGGCCCTCCCGGAGATCACCCGGGCCGCGGCCGCGCTCGGCGTCGAGGCGGTCGTCGACGGCGTCATGTGAGCTGTGAGTGTGTCTCAGCCTGCTGATGTCTCACACGCTCCGGGCCGCAAGCATCGGCGCAACTGTCTGCCAATCAGTTGTTGGAGAGGGCTCAGCGCTTCGTGCCGTCTACGACAGCGGGCGGTCGGCCTGGTTCCGGTGCCCGTTCAGCAGGAGCGCGCCCAGCACGGCCGCAGCGGCCTGGCAGCCGGCCACCGCGAGGACGAGGCTTCCCGGTCCGGCGGCCTGCCAGACGCCCGCGAGTGCGGCCCCACCCGCGGCGAAAGTGCTCTTTAGGCTTGCTCCAAGGGTAAACACCTGGGTGCGGGCGTTCGGGGGCGCGTAGCGGTCGCGGCCGGCCAGCAGCGCGGCGAAGAGCGGGCCGGTGCAGCACCCCGCCAGGGCGAAGCCGCCGAATGCCGCGGTGGCGCTGCCCATCCAGGGCACGGCGGCCAGCGGCACCCCGGTCGCGAACAGCATGGCGATGACGGTCCATTCGGGGCGCTGGGCGCCCCACGGTCGCCATGCGTACGCCAGGGAACCGGTCAGCGAGCCGAGCGCCATAGCTGTCATCAGGCCGCCCGCAGCCCAGGGCGTCTGGTAGCGGGCGGCAAGCAGCACGCAGACCACGGGCAGGGCGCCGGTCCCGAACTGGCCCACCCCGCTGGCCCATGTGATCGAGCGCAGAGGCGGGTTGCGGACCAGTAGCACGGCGGCAGTACCCAGATCCGCAGGGCGTAGTGCGGGGCTCCGTCCGGGGCGGGGGCGCAGCGGCAGGGCGGAAACGAGCAGACCGCCTGCCGCGGCCCCGGCGCCCAATGCCACGAGCGCCAAAGCGGGGCTGGTCGCCGCCGCAAGGACAGAGGCGAGGGCCGGCCCGGCTATCCCAGCAAGGTTGTAGGAGACTGCGTCCAGGCTGAAGGCGCGGCCTCGCTCCGAGGACGGTAGCAGGTCACTCAGCAGGCTGGTCAGGCCGCCAGTCAGCAGGGGAGTGCAGCAGCCTGCCGCGCCCGCCACGGCCAGGACGACCGGAGTGGGCGCCCGTCCGGCCAACCCCGCCACGGCGGTCAGTCCCGTCCCGTAGAACACCAGGCAGCCGACGTGGAACAACCTGCGGCGTCGGACCCGGTCAGCGAGGGCACCGGCCACTGGAGCGGCGACAACGCTGGGCACCAGCAGGGCCGCGACCAGAGCACCCCCGAAGCCAGCGCTGCCAGTACGGTCCACAGCAAGCACCACCAGGCCGACCCGCGCCCCTTCGGAGGCGAGACGGACCGGCAGTGCCACCTGCATGTAGCGGATGAGCACCCACCTGTATGTGTCTGAACGCGTCCCCGGATTCACGGACGTCTGCGTACGCACTGCGTGCCTCCAGGTGGGATACCGAAGTTCGACCGCCTGCGCGGCTTACTCTCCTCTCGTCATACCCTGAAGGTATGACGACATGTGTGTCCGACGCACCGCCGCCCTGCCGCTCATACTCGGGGGTGAGCTTCACCTTCGTCAGTGATCACCTGGCCCTCGATTTCGCCGCCACCGTGGCCTGGCGCACCACTCAGCACAAGGAACTGCTGGCCGAGCCAGAAGACTTCGCCCAGTGGGCCGCCGAAGCCCGGGTGGTCGACTGCCTGGAGGCGGTGAGTCAGGCGGACCTGTCCCAAGCCCATATGCTGCGCGAGGCGATCTACCGGCTCTCCCTCGCCGCCTCCGAGGGAGAGCCGGCTGACCCGCGAGACATCGCCCGGATCCGGCAGGCCGCCGCACGCCCACCGGTGCGCCCCGTACTTCAGGCCTTGGGCCAGGTGGAACGCCGGGGCGGAGTCCAAGAGGTGCTGGCCACCCTTGCCGCGACCGCCAGCGAGCTGCTCGGCGGACCCGACCGCCTGCTCATCCGGCACTGCGCCGGTGAGCCATGCACCCGTCTCTTCATCGACCGCTCCCGTGCAGGCACCCGACGCTGGTGCTCAAAGCGGAGCTGCGGCAGCAGGATCAACGCCGCCGCCTACCGCCGCCGCACCCGCGAGGACGAGCAGGCCTGACCCGAAGCATGCACCAGAGGCAGGCACTTCTGTGGACAGCGGCTCTCTGTCTCCAACCCGGAACCGTCCACGTCTGCGTGCCCTGCCACCGGCCCTGTCATCCGCCGCTACGAACGTGTTCCACCCGGCACGTAGGGAAACGAGCGTCTGACGACGAGACAGCTGAGGTAAGACACATAGACGCCGAGCTGGTGGTCTGGCATGACAGCAGGCTGGACTTCGCAGCGCTGCAGCACCGAGCCCGGCTCCGCGGCGCCAGGGCCGAGCGCACCGCCCGGGACAGCCCGCCCACCTGATCACCTTCGATCTGCTTGAGGTCTCCGGCACCGTCCTCATGGACCAGCCCCCGCATCAGCGCAGGAGCGCGCTGGAGAACCTCTTCGCGTCCCTCGCGCACGCAGTGCCCTGAGCGCTGTGCCCGCAGACCGCCGATGCCGCAACGGCCCGCACGTGGCTGGACCCGGCGTGGGGAACTGCGGGCGTCGAAGGCTTGATGATCAAGGATTCCGGGTCCCGGTACCGGCCTGGGGAGCGAGGGTGGCTGCAGCTGAGGACGCGTACGACGGCGGAGGGAATCATCGGTGCGGTCACCGGAGCCGTTCACGCGCCGCAGAATCTCCTGTTCGGCCGACTCGACCCGGCGCCGCCTCCGGCTGATCGCCCGTTCCACCCCTCTATCCCGGCCCGCGGCGGCCGAGCTTGGAGCCGTCCTGCGTCCTGCCGGGCCGGAGCACCCCTGGTACGGCCGGCGCTTCTCCGTCGGGTGGGGCACATCCGAGCCGCGGGCTTCGAGGAGTTCAGCCTCAAGCACGGCGATCCAATTGTCGGAAAAGCGGAGGGTGGAGCGGGTGCCTTCAAGGCGTTCTTGAAGGGTGCGGTGTTCGCGGGTCAGCTGCTGAACGCGGTCCTTCAGTGTGGCGTTCTCGGGGGTCAAGGACTGAAGCGGCTCGCCCCGATAGTCAACCCCGCCCCCCAGCAGCCCGCTACCGGGCCGCGTCCATGTTGTCCAGGACGGCGACGCCCACCAGGCTCAGGTGCCGCTGATGACCGACGCCGAAGCCACCGACTGGTTCACCGCCACAGCGGCCGGGGAAATCTGACCAGCGTCCGCACACGCCACGGGCCCCGGGGGATCAGCTATGACATCCCGGGGCCCGCGGTATGGAGTCGGACTGTTCAACGATGTCGGGACGCGCCGCCGTCACGCCTCGGGCTGAGGCTCCACCTGGCGCAGGCAGTACACGCACCTGGACTCCGGGTCGACGCGGCCCATGCACCGTCGGCGGTCCGCGCGTTCACGCGCAGGCCCCCAGTCGCTACCGTCGATCTTGCCGTCGTCGTAGACGTCCCACTGCTCGAATCGATTGCGCGTCGTCGCTGGGCAGGGAGTCGGCCATCTCGGGGCGCTGTGGTCGCTGCACCAGCAGTCCCGCAGCAGCGGCATGCACCGGCCCGGCACCGAACTCGGCTCGGCCGTACCCCGGCTGATGCCGGCTGCCGTGGCCGACCGCCTGGAGCAGCGCGGATGAGCGTCCTCGTGCTGCAGTTGGCCGGGCCCCCGCAGTCGTGGGAGGCCGCGGCCCGCTTCGCCCGCCGCGGCACGGAAAACGCGCCCACCAAGAGCGGCGTGGTCGGCCTGCTCGCGGCCGCGCTGGGCCTGGACCGCGATGCCGACCAGCAGCTCGCCGAGCTTGCCGAGCTGCGCTTCGGCGTGCGCATCGACCAGCCCGGCACCCGCATCCGCGACTTCCAGACCGCGCACCACCTCGACACCGGCGAGGCCATGCCGCTGTCGGAGCGGTTCTACCTGGCCGACGCCGTGTTCGTCGCCGCAGTCGAGGGCGACGACGCGCTGGTCGACCGGCTCGCCATCGCACTGCGCGCACCGGCGTACCTGCCCTACCTGGGACGCCGCTCTTGCCCGCCCGTACGCCCCATCGAGCCCGCCGTCCACCGCGGCGAGGCCGGCCTGGAGCGGGTGCTCGCCGAAGAGCCGTGGCGTGCCGCCGACTGGTGCCAGAAGCGGCGCAGCCACCAAGAGCGCGTTGAGCTGACGATGCTGCTCGAAGCCCTCACAGGCGACGGCGGTACGCAGCCACTGGGAGACACGCTGCGGGATCAGCCGCTCAGCTTCGACCCTCGTCACCGCCGCTACGCGCTGCGCACCGCCCACAGCCGCACAGTCCTGGTCGCCAACGCCCCCGCCCGCCCGCGCCGGGCCGCCCCGGCGCACGACCCCACCGGACATCTGGAAGGCGCCTGATGTACCTCACCCGATTCCGCGTCCACACCGTGCGCCCGGGCGCCCGCCGCCTGCTTTCCTCACCCAGGCCGTGCACGCCGCCGTCATGTCCTCCTTCCCCCACATCCTGCCTACCGCCGAGCAGGCACCGCGTGTCCTGTGGCGCACCGACCGCAACGCCACAGCCGAAGTGCTGCTCTTCGTCGTCAGCCCCGACCGGCCCGACCTGACCCCTCTGGTCGAGCAGGCCGGCTGGCCCGCCGCAACCGCCTCCGGCACCCTCGGCTGGCGAACCTATGCCTACACGCCCCTCCTGGAACGGCTGGACAAAGGCACCATCTAAAACTTCCGCCTTACTGCCAAACCCGTCCACCATGCCCGCACGCGCGACGGCCAGCCCACCAAACGCACCGCCCACCCCACCAGTTGCAGTGGCTGCTCGCCCGCCAGGACACCGCCGGCTTCCGCGTCCTGTCCAAACCCGAGGACAAGCAGCACACCGAGCACCGTGACGAGCACCAGCTTCTCGTCCGCGACCAGCGCAGCCTCGACTTCGGCAAGCGCGGCGTACCCGGCCGTGTCACCCTCGCCACCGTCACCTACGACGGACGGCTGCAGGTCACCGACCCAGATGCACTTCGCCATGTCCTCACCAGCGGCCTGGGCAAGGCCATGGCCTACGGCTGCGGGCTGATGACGCTGGCCCCGGCGGAGTGAGCCGGTGACGACCGTCGGCCGCAGACCCGCGAGCAGCCCGCGCGAACTGACCCGGGCCGCCGACCGGGCCGGTTTCATCTACTTCGAACGCTGCACCATCCACCGCGATGCCAACGCCATCACCGCCGAGGACGCCGAAGGAACCACCCACATTCCCTCCGCGACCATCGGCACCCTGCTGCTTGGCCCCGGCACCCGCATCACCCACCAGGCGATGAGCGTGCTCGGCGAAACAGGGGCCGGTGTGGTCTGGGTCGGCGAGCACGGCGTGCGCTACTACGCGTCCGGACGGGCACTGCCCCGTTCGGACGCCCTCGCCGAAGCACAGGCCGCCTGCTGGGCAAACCGCCGCACCCGCCTGAACACCGCCCACGCGATGTACCGGCTCCGCTTCCCCGACGAGGACCCCTCCGGCTGCACCCGCCGGGAACTGCTCGGCCGCGAAGGCCGCCGCGCCCCGACCTCACAGGGCAACACAGCTAGAAGTGCTCGACCTTCTCGCCGTCCGGGACCTGGTAGCAGCCGGAGACGAGCATCAGGCTGAGCTTGGGCGGGTTCCTCTTCTTCATTTGAGTGATGTGGACGCCGGCCTTCTGCTCGTCGTTGTCGGCGATCAGGGTGAGGTTCTTGTTGGCGCTGCTGTCGGGGCCGTACTCGACGATCTTCCAGCCCTGTTTCGGCAGCCCCTTTCTGAGGTTCTGCATGGCGACCTCGAGATCGTCCGCCGACGCGGGATAGAAGCTCCACTTGTGGAAGATCCGGAAGTAAGTCTCCCGGTCCTTGTCGCCGCAGTCCTGGACGCCGGGGCTGCTTTCGGAGGCCTTCCCCTTGACGCCGATCAGGTCGTACAGCCGGCTGGACACCTTCTGGGCCTCGGCCGCGGCGTCCTGGGACGTGCTGGTGCCGGCGGACGGGACGTCATCGGATTCCGTGCTGAAAGTCATGCTGCATCCGGTGAGAGTGGTGAGGACGGTGGACACGAGGAGCGCGGAGGCGCCCAGGAGGTTCTTCACGATCGACGGGCCTCGCTTTGCCTAACGGGTGTACTTCCAAGTCGGGGTCGGTTCCTTGAGTTTGGCGTCCTCCCCGTGGCCCGCGACGACGAGAGCCTGGTTGAGGAGGCTGTCGGAGCCCTCGTCCCAGTAACCGCTGTGCCCCTCGGTGTCCGTGGTCATCTGCTTGGCCCCGAACCGCTCGTCGCTCGGCACGGTCCAGGGGCCGTCCCAGTCGGTGCCGCCGTGGCCGAAGCGGCCGATGTCGGGTACGACGTCGCCGTCGGCCTCCTCGTTCCACACGTGGCCCCTGGGCACGTCGAGCTGCTCCGCCTTGGGCACCGTGACGCCGGGGCTGCCTGCGGTGATCACGTCGTCCGCGTTCAGGGTGCCGTGGTCGGCGGCCGAGCCGACGAGGGTGGTGCCGTACGAGTGTCCGATCACGGTGCGGTGCGGCGGGGTCTCGCCGGTGTGCGAGGCCTCCAGCCCGTCGAGGAAGCGGTTGAAGGCCGGTGCGCCGTCATCCGCGTAGTGCCGGAACGGCGAGTCCTTCACGATGTCCTGCGGGGCGTCGTAGCCGAGCCAGGTGATCGTGGAGACGGGCTGGCCGTCGGCTTCGTCGGTGGCCACGCGCCAGGTGGAGGTCATCCGGTCGATGTTGCCGTCGATGTTGCTGAGGTTCGAGGTCGTACCCGGTACGTAGACGGCCTGGTGCCGGGCCGTGTCCGGGTTGCCGTTGGCGACGATGGCCCGGCCGTTGCCCTCCGCGTCGAATCCCAGCAGGTATGCCTCCGGCAGGCCCTTGTGATCCTTGTCGGTGCCCGTGCCGGTCGAGTCGAAGCGCTCCTGGATGCTGTTCATGCCCTGGAGCGACTTGGTGAGGTGGTCGTAGCGCTCGCCGTACTTCTTGTACCAGTCCATCCATTCGTCGGTGTGCACCTTGGACGCCCAGCCGCCGCCGTGAATATACGTCCACTCGTTGGCCGGCGGCTTCGGGATGGAGTTGAGTTCGAGCTGGTAGCGGGCCTGGGTCTCGTCCAGGACGATGCGGTTGGCCTCGTCGCGGACCGTCGTGGGGAGGCCGTCGAGCTTGCCCACGGAGTCCGGGCGGAGGGAGACCCAGGCCGCGCGCTCCTCCTCGCCGAGTCCCTCCCACCAGGCCGCGTTGTCCTTGGGACTGCCGTCCTTGGGCGGCTGCGGCAGGGAGTCGAGGTACTTCTTGCCCGCCTGGGCCACCCCGTCCTGGTCGGACTTCACGTCGGACCAGTCCTTGTCGGAGACCTCCAGGTCGTCATCGGCCTTCAGCGCGCGCAGCTTGGGCGCCCACTTGGCGTCCGCTTCTGTGGCCTCCTTCAGCGCGTCCCCGATCCGGTTCGCGAATCCGATCGCCTTGCCGAAGTTCGGGTTGGGATGCTGGTGGATGGCCTGCTGCGCGATGGCGTTCGCCGTCGCGTCCGTCGAGCTGGTGCCGGGCGAGACCGTGCCGCCCTCGGGCACCTTGCCGTCGACCTCCTTGCCGCCCGCCGGGAACGACACCGAGCCGTCCGCGCCAACTGTGCATCCGGCGGCCTCGGCGTCCTCCAGGGCTGCCTCCAGCTTCCGCTTGGCCGCGGCCATGTCGTACGCGAACCCGTTCAGCGCGGTACCGGCCAGGGCACACTCGGTCTGGATGTAGTGGAAGTTCTTGCCCAGCTCCTTCAGCTCCCGCAGGGCCGCGTCGGCCGCCTCGCCCTTGAGCTGGTTGCGGATACCGGCCGAGATCTGGTTCTCGATCGTGTCCTTGGCCGTGCTCGACATGTCGCCCGTGGCCCGGTACCCGTCCGCGGCCTCCTCGTACTCGGAGGGCTTGAGCGCCTTCAGCGTCGCGATGTCCACGGGTCGGTCACCGGCCTTTCGCCTGGCCGCCGACCGGGGCGGTGTCCTGGCACTTCGTCTCGAGCTTGTCCAGCTCGGCCTTGACGGCGTCGTCCGACCCCGCCAGGTCGATCCCGGACGACTGCATGATCCAGCCGAGTTCACCGCAGCGCTTGTCGACCTTGTCGAGGTATTCCTTCCAGGAGCCGTACAGCTCCTTCTGGTTGGCCTTCGACTGGCAGCCGGCCGTGTCGCCCAGTCCGGCCTGTCCGTCCTCCAGCTTGCCCCGCGCCTTGCCGACGCCGCTCTGGAGTTCCTTGGTGTCCTCGCCGGCCTTCGTCCATGCCTTCTTGCTCGACTTCAGCCGCTCGTAGCCCACCCCGATGGGGTCCGGAGCATGAGTCAGCTGCATACCCGTGGAGCCGCGGGTCGTGGCATCCGCCTTTAACTGCTCCCACTCGTCCCACGCCATGCGTGACGTCCTCCCCTTTCCCCGTCTCCCCGTTTTTCCGGCGATCTTCGCCATCTCGTGTAGGTCTCATGCGCGAGGGGAAAAACCCTATGGGGATGTGATCACCGGCTCCTGAGTATCCGTACTCATGTCTGCGGCGGTGACGGCTACGCCGGGCTCACCGTCGCCAGCCGGTGGACGTCCCGGGCCCTGCCCGTCGCCCCCGAGAGGAAGCCCTGGGCCCGCGGGGAGGCGGTGTCGGTGAGCCAGGTCGGGTCGATGTCGCAGACCGCGACGCGGACACCGGTGCCGGCCAGGGCCAAGGGGAGGGTGTGGACGACCGTGGAGGGGAAGCTGAGGACCGTACGGCCGATGGGGCCGCGGCGGGCGATCAGCTCCAGCGGGAGGCTGAAGGCGCGTCGGGCCACGGTGTCCGCCTGGGAGTCGGTGAAGAAGCCGACCGAACCGCGCGGCCCGGAGCGTGAGGCGTACGCACGGCTCTGAGGAAGCTCGCGGAGCTCTACCCCGCACCCGCAACGTCGCAGGAGCCGGCCGCGCCGATGCCCGCCACGTTCACCCCTGTGCCGGACCCGGCAGGCGAGATGCCAACGGTGCCGGACGCTGCGATCGATGAAATAGTCGCAAGCCTTACGAAGCCAACACCCGCTCCGGCAGGCAATCTGCCGCCGCTTCCGCCGGTTCCGGACGATGCCATTGACCAGATGTTCCCCGTCGGCCCGCCGCGTCGTCCCGACGCCCGGCGAACACACAGGAGCACGCCGACGTCACGCCGTCCCGGCGCGCGGAAGGCAGCTCCGGCCGGACCCCCGGCGGGCGGGAGTGACCCTGGCGGCGATGCGGGTGCTCAGCCTCCGGGCCTTCCCGGAGCCGGGGGCCGACGACCAGCTGGCCCCGATCGAGCAGGCCCGCATCGAGCGCCGGCGCCAGGCTGGCGTCTCCCACGCCGCAGCTCTACGCCGGGCCCTTGCAGAGCGCGCGGCGCGGGAACCAGGCTCATCGGCCGTGCTGTTGCAGCCGACCCGGCTCCGGGAATCGGCGTGAGGGGGGATGACTGGATCTCCGCCCTGAACTGCTGCGCGAAGCACACCAGGCGCTGCCCGTGCTCCAGCCGGTGGGGGATGACGGCCCTGTCGCCGTACCTCAGCTCTTCCTCAGAAGATCCATGGAGTCTTCGCGTCTGGCATGTCCCTGCCATACGGTCAATGCGTCCGACCGCCTCCAGAGCGGTTAACACCAGATGGGTGCCTCCGTGAAAATCTCAGCACGTCGCACCGTGCTTGTTCCCGCGACCGCGCTCTTACTGTGCACGGCTGTGGCCGGGCCTGCCCTGGCTGAAGACGTGGCACCATCAGCTGCGCCATCGGTATCTGCACATGCTGACGACTCCCGCATCGACATGCCCCCGCCCGAGGGACCCGATGATGATGACTCCCTCATCAACGCGTCCCCTCCCGGGCAGCCCGAGGAAGGCGTCAGGGAGGTCCCTGCTGATGAGGTAGACAAGCAGCCGGAACCTGCGTCGGAGGCCAAGCCGCCACTTCCCGGGGATGTGCCGGGTGCCGCCGACTGCGCCCCCGCTCATGGCGTCTACATTCCCACCAAGCAGGGCCGCAAGTACCATCGGGCGGTGGGCGCCCCTGACTCGAACTTCAACGACGCGTCAAGGACCGCCAAGTCGACCTTCATGTCGGAGGTCGGCGTGGCCGTCACCGGTGAGTTGGAGACGTCGGTGGGCACGCTGCTTGCCAGGGTTAGGTCCAAGTTCCAGGTGACCGTGTCCGCCAAGTTGACGGCCAAACTGGGCAACTCCATCTCGGTGGTCTCGCCGCCCCACAAGAGCACCCACGCGGTGTACGGCGTCTGGCGACCCAAGCACACCGGAAAGGGCTACTGGCTGCACCAGAACTGCACCAGCACACCAGAGCGCACCGTCGTCAGTTACTCGCCCTTCCGCGTGGGGTGGTACCTGTGGGAAAGCTGAACCCCCTGTACGCGGCCACGGCGACCGCTGTGGCCGTTCTTGCTGTCGGCTGCAGCAGCAACGATGGCAAGGCGTCGAACGCCAGCCAAAACGCCTCGCCTCACTCATCGTCCCCTTCGACGCGGACGCCAACGTCGGATCGCGCCGAGCACATACCCGGCGAATCGGTGACCAAGGCACCGACCCTACCCGACGGGGATGTCGTCGCTCAGGCGGTAAACGTCAGCGGCAACCGTGAGATGGACGTCAAGGGCGGCCTCAAGAGTGGCGAGCTGGCAGTCCTGGTGAATTGCAAGGGCAACGGCAAGCTGACTGTCGAGGTCAAACCGGTCGGGTTGAGTTTTCCGCTCAAATGCGTTCCCGGAGGAGTCAGCAGCACCTACAACCAACTGAAGCTGAAGCGCACCCATCAGCAGGGAACGGTGAACGTGACTGCACCGTCGAACGTTCGGTGGGCAATCACAGTCGGACGTTAGCGCCACGAGGCAGCCCACCGCGTGGTGACCAGACCGATCTCGCTCCCCCCTACGGCCTTGCTCCTCGCCCACCCAGTCAGACGGTCCCTATTCACCATCCCCGAAGAGGGACCGCTCTGCTAGGTCCCTCAGGTGAGACGGGCGCACATCCAGGTGGTCAGGTTCAGCTCGCACGGGCCGAACAGCCACAGGTAGCGCTGGATGACGTCGCTGGCCGCCACGGGGAAGACAGCGCCGTTGCAAGACGACAGGCTGATCTTGGTCTGCGGGTGGCTCTGGCCGACCGGTTCACCGGCCGGCTGGAGGAGACCGGCGGCGAGGCCCTGGTCGACCGCCCGTTCCCGTGGCTGACGCGGCGTGGCCTGGTGCAGCGTCAGGCGTGCTCGGACCGCAGGTGCGATGACGGGATCCGGCTGGGCACCGGGGCTGAGTGCGAGAACTGCGGCACCGTGGTGCACATCCGGCGGGCCCGGCGGGTGGCTTTGTTCACGAGAACGGGCAGCACTTGTGGGCGGGTTCGGGAGGCAGCCTGGCTTTCGCTGAGAATCGAAATGTTCGCGGGGCTGGGCAGTACTGGCGATCGGGCCGGTGCCCAGGGGGCGTGCGTGCCGCCGGGGGAGTCCGGTTCGGCGGCGGGGGTCAGCGGTATGCGGCGAGGAAGGTCCGGATGCCCGCGTCGGCGTAGTGGTCGAGTTCGGGCTGGGTGTGCTGTGGACTGCCGTGGAACATGGCCTTGTTCACCGGGATCCACAGCAGCAGGCCGCAGAAGTGGTTGGCGGCCAGAAGGGGGTCGTCGATCCGCAGCAGACCCCGCTCGGCCAGGTGGTGGAAGGTGTCGGCCAGGGTGGCCAGCACCCGCTCGAATCCCTGCTCGTACCAGGTGGCGCCCAGGTCGGGGAAAGCGTCGGCGTTGGCGATGATTAGGCGCCGCAGTTGGAGCACCTGGGGCTGGGTGAGCGTGGTCAGGAACTGGCGGGCCAGCCGAAGCAGGTTCTCCTCCAGTGCGTCAGCGTCGATGGGGATGCCGGCCACCAGATCGATCACGGCATCGATCCGGTCGGTGGTGGCCAGGACGATCTCGGTGAACAGCTTCTCCTTGTCAGAGAAGTGCTTGTACACCGTCTGCTTGGACACGGCGGCCAGCTTGGCGATGTCGTCCATGCTCGTGCCGGCGTAGCCCTTCTCCATGAACACCGCTGTCGCGGCCTCCATGATCGCCTGGTGCTTGTGGGCAGAGCGTCCGCCTGGTTCGTTCGCTTCCATGTCTCCTCCTCAAACGAGAGTACTGGACAGTCCAGTTCCACAGCCAGTACTGTACCGTCCAGTTCTGCAGTACTGGACAGTCCAGTTCTAGTGCACCTCTGTTCAGGGGATCTCGTATGACTCAGGCAATCCATGGACCGGCTGCCAGCCGTGTTGCCTCGGCTCCGGTCGCCACCCGCGCGCTGCTCGCCTGCGGAGCGGTGGCAGGCCCGCTGTTCTTGTCGGTGGGGGTGCTCGCGGGCCTGACGCGCACCGGCTTCGACTTCAGCCGAAATGCCATCAGCCAGCTCAGCCTCGGCTCGCTGGGCTGGATCCAGGTCGCCAGTTTCCTGGTCACGGGTGCGCTGGTCACCGCCGGCGCGGTGGGATTGCGGCGGGCGATTGGCCGCACCGCCGGCGGCACCTGGGTGCCGCGCTTGGTCGGCGTCTTCGGTGCGTCCTTCGTGCTCGCGGGAGTCTTCAAGGCGGATCCCGGTGCGGGCTTCCCGGCCGGGACACCGGACGGTCCGGCCACGCTGACCGGGCACGGAACGGTCCACATGCTCAGCGGCATGGTGGGCTACCTTGCGCTGTGCGCCGCGTTCCTCGTGCTGGCCCGACACTTCGCTGCCCACGGCCGGCACGGCTGGGCCCTGGCCTACCGCCTGCTACCGCTAGGGATCATCGCCGGGTTCGCCGCCTCCGCCACCACCGTGGCGGCCTTCACCGCCGCAGCCGGCCTCGGCCTCCTCGCACTCACCGCAGCCACCGCCCGGCTGGCCAGCCCCGCGCCGACGTCACGGCCGTAGCGGTTCCAGCTCCTGCTCGCACGGCAACAACCCGAGACCACGACACTCAGACACACAGGATGGTTCGTCATGGCCGCACCGCTGAAAGGCCCCGCCAGCTACTTCCCGTCGATCGAGAAGAAGTACGGCCGCCCGATCGAGGAGTGGAAGGAGTTGATCCGCACCTCACCCCTGACCAAGCACATGGAACTCGTCGCATGGCTCAAGGCCGAGCACGGCCTCGGTCATGGGCACGCCAACGCTCTCGTCGCCCACACCCTCGCCGAGCGCGCCGGCAACTGACCCCGGGTGGGGCGTGAGTTCTGCGGGCGGCGGAACTCACGCCCCACCCGAGGTGCAGTCGGTTCTCGTGAACATCGAACACGCCGACCGCGGGGCGCCTCCCAAAGTCACGAACAACCCATGCTGGTTCTCGTGAACAGAACCAGGCGGGCGAAGATCGCGGTGCAGGTCGACCGGGAGCTGCCCGGCCTGAGTGAGGGCGAGCGCCGCCGGGTCCTCCAGGAGCGGCTGCGGGAGCAGGCAGCCATCGAGGCGGAGGGCCTCGTGCGGCGGCGGGAGCAGGCCCGCGCGGAGCAGGCCCGCCGCGATGCCGCCCGTGCGGCCGCCCAGGAGCGGGCGGAGCGCGAACGTGAGGCCGCGGCCGCCTCCGATGCGGTGCGCCAGGCCCTGCCGGGCGGTCGCGATTGCCTCGAACGAATCGTTCGGCGGCTGGACCAAGACCTTCACCGACCCCGTGCTCTGCGCGGCCATCGTCGACCGCCTCACCTTCAACGGCACCATCATCGAGACCGGCACTGACTCCTATCGCCTCGCCAGCACACGAGCCCGGGCCGAGGAACCCGCCAAGGTCGGCTGAGTGTGCAAGCTGTCGATCTTGACGTGACGACTGTGCGACATCCCGTGAGTTCTCCTGAGCCCGACTGATTCCCCGACCCCGTGGGCAGGGAGTTCTTTCTCCTTGGGGTGCTCTGCCGCTCTCTGACGTGACTTCGGGATCGTTGAGGTGTTCTCACTTCGTCCGACCGATCCGCAGTCGGAACGAAGGCGAGGAGGCTCGGGTCGGCAGCGCTGGCGGTCGTGCGGGACCTGCCTGAGCACTGGGCGCCCGCGTCGCGGAGGAGTTGGAGCGGTTCGAGATCGACCTGCTGTCCGGGTTCGTTCTCGCACGGGCCTCGGCGGCCCTGGCGGGCGGCCCGATCCGGGGGTATGTCGGGCGCTGGAGCAGATCAGGACCTGGTTCGGCCGACCGCTGTGGGAGATGGAGCCGGCCGACGCCGACGCGTACTTCGGGAAGGTGCTGCGGAACTCACCCAGCGGCACCCGGCTGGCCCGGTCGCAGGCGCTGACGACGTACTTCCTGTTCCTGAAGCTGCGGCACAAGGTCGAACTACACCGGATGACCGGCCGGGTGGTCGAGTGCCCGATCGACGAGATGAACCGGCCGCGCGGCGCCAAGGACGCCCAGCTGCGGATCCCGCCGACCGGGCCGGAGGTCGGGACGCTGTTCACCGGCTGGGGCGGCGAGCTGGCCACCTGCCGCAAGTTCGCCCCTACCGCCAGGAACTACACCGCAGCGAAGCTGATGTCCCCGGTCGGCCTGCGGGTCAGCGAGGCGTGCAAGCTCGACCTGACGGACGTCGAGTGGGACCTGGGACGCTTCGGCAAGCTCCACGTCCGCCATGGCAAGGGCGCCCCCGGCTCGGGCCCGCGTGAGCGGATGGTCCCGCTGATCAACGGCGCCGACCGGACGCTGCGGTGGTTCATCGAGGACGTGTGGGGCCAATTCGACCATGACCACACCCGCCCGGGCACCCCGCTGTTTCCCTCCGAGCGGAAGAACGCCGACGGCTCCTCGCGCCGGGTGGGCGACGACGCCCTGCGCGGCGGACTCAAGGACGCGGCCAAGGCACATCTGCCGGGTTGGGCGAGAAGCTGACGCCGCATGTCCTGGGGCACTTCTGTGCGTCCCAACTCTATGAGAACGGGATGGACTTGCTCGCAATTCAGAAGGTTTTGCGGCATTCCTGGATCGCTACGACGATGCGGTACGTCCACGTACAGCAGACTCGGGTCGAGGACGCCGGGGTCGCCGGGACCGAGCGGGCCGCGAAGCGGCTGGAAGGGCTGACCCGATGAGGTGGAACCTGCGGTTGACCGCCGCGAACAACGGTGTCTGGAAGGCGTCCGAACTCCAACGAAGGCTGGCCGAGCACGGGTTGGTGATCTCGGCGGGGAAGATGTCCGGGCTGTGGTCCGGTCAGCCGGTCTCGCTCAAGCTGGAGGACCTGGACGTCATCTGCGTCGTCCTCGGCTGCGAGATCGGTGACCTGTTGATCCCCGAGCCGGAGAAGGTCCGCCGCCCGCGGCAGGCGGAAGGGACGGAGCGAGCCGTGGTTGGGGCGGGGACCGCCGCACGAGCGGTGGTCCCCGAGCGCCGGGACGGCCGCTCGCCTACGACGTGCTGCAGGACCTGCACCGACCACGCAGCGGCCCTGCGGCTCTCCACCGTCAACGCGGCGGACCTCAGCCCGCCCTGGCGCCAGGTCCTCAAGGAGTGCGCCCACGTCGCGTTCATCGCCACACTGACCCTGGACGGCCATGCCGTGGCTGCCCAGCTGTGCCTGCGCCGCCGGGACCGCGCGTACTCCCTGATCACTGCGATGGACCCCGCACACCGCGAGACCAGGGCATGCGTTGCTGCACTCGCTGTGCGACGACCCGACGGCCGAGGGCTACACGACACTGGACCTCGGCCGCACTACGGCACAGGACGGCCAGCGCTCCTACATGGCCCCCCACGGCGCCACGTGGACGACCACCCGCACCCACACCGCTGCCGTCGGCAACCGCCCGCACGCGAGGTCCACCGAGCTGGCCGATACGGTGGGCCCACGGTGATCCCCCTTTTGCGCCCTCCCAAGACCACCGTGTCTGACCTGCCCATGACGGCAGAAGACGCGCCGAACGACATCTCCACAGCCGACATCACGGCCATGCGGCGCACTGGAGTCCTCTTCACGTTCCTTCGGTCCCGGATCACCCGCCCGGCCCCGCCCCGCCTCGCCGCCCGGCCGTGGGACGTCCGCCGCACGCTGGGGCACCGCCCCGATGCCTGGCCGGCCCCAGCCGCTCCCCGCCGCGTCTGCGACTGCCCTCTGTGCCAGGCGCTGACCGACCACATCCAGACCGACAGGGCCGGCACCGGCCACTGAGTCAGCTTCGCGGCCACGCCACTACCCGCCCAGGCCGCATACGACTCGTGGGCGGATGATCGTATGACCGAGGCCAGGTCGGGGTAGAACGGAGCCGGGTGTCTTCTCGTGGAAGATCCCGATACCTCAACTCACGGCCGGCACCCCCGGCGAGATCGAAGGACGCAGTATGGCCAGCGGCACCGTGAAGTGGTTCAACTCCGAGAAGGGCTTCGGTTTCATCGCCCAGGACGGCGGCGGACCGGACGTCTTCGCGCACTACTCCAACATCGCCGGCAACGGGTACCGGGAGCTGGTCGAGGGCGAGCAGGTTACGTTCGACGTCACTCAGGGCCAGAAGGGCCCCCAGGCCGAGAACATCATCCGCAGCTGACGCCGCCGCGGCCCCACCTGCGCTACATGGAGGGGGCCCGGATGCCGGGTCCCCTCTCGCGTCTTCGCCGTACCTCCGTTGCCGCTATGCCAGCGCGGGCCTCCCAAAACCGACGCGGCACGCACACCCAGCGCACACAGTCCGTGCATTCTGCGGCCTGCCCGCGTCGGGTGCGGCCAGGTCAACCGCGGGGCGCTTCGCTCAGAGGCTGTGGCGTCAGCCAGAAGTGGCCGCCCTCGCGGCGTAGGCGTTTGACCGTGGCCTCGCCGTCCAGAAGCGCGGCGACGATGTCGCCGGAGTCGGCGGAGTCCTGGCGGCGGACCGTGACGATGTTGCCGTCACAGATCGCGGCCTCGATCATGCTGCCGCCCCGCACTTTCAGTGCAACAGCTGGCCGTCGCCGACGAGACGCCGGGGCAGGGTCAGTACGCTCCCCCGGGGGCGGGATCTTGTTTCGCACAGGCTCCGTGGGTAGCTCACACCCAGGTTACCGAACATATGATCGAATACTTATGCGGGAAACCTTATAATCGAATGCGTGAACGAATCGCCTTGGCGGGAACTGCTCCGATTCGCCCGCCACGCCGGGTCGTGATCCAGCAGACGGCGGCATCCCTCGCCCGGATCGACCGGTGGATCGCTGATGAGGAACGCAGGGAGGCTGAACGCCACCAGGGTGAGCAGCGGCGCCCTCCGGACCCGGAGTGGCTGATCCGGTACGGCCTCAACAAGACGAACGTGGACGCCGTGCACACCGGTGACTGCTGGGCTGCGACAGCCGCGTCTCGGCGGTTCCGCGCTCCGTTCGCACGTCGCACGGGACCGCTGTCACGGGTTGCGGCGAGGGGCCGTAGGCTGGCCGTGCCGATGCGCCGGGCGTTACGCCTGGCCCTGTGGGGCCCGGCGAGTTGAGGCTGGGCCCCACGCCACTTGTCGCGGGCGTCGCCCTTCGGCCTGCCGGCTTCGCCCGGAGCCCTGGCCGTGGCCTGTGACATTCGTGGCCGGCCAGCCGCTAGTTCCAGTTTCGCTTCCGGGTGGCAGTGCACGCAGGGCGCCACCTGGCGACGCAGCGCGTCGATGGCCTGCTGACGGATGACCGGCCTGCACCGGCCGCTCTTCAAACCGTACGGAATCGGATCACTATTGGCACGTACATCGGCACGTGGCCGCGGCCTGTCCGCGTCTGATGGTCGACTCCAGCGCGCCTACTCGGTAGGAGTCTGCCACTGCGGGGGTGACACCCAGCGCTGCCCACCACTTGGTCAGCTGGGCGTTGCTCACCAGGCAGGTGTTGAGTTTCCAGCTCGGGTGACCCTGCGGCCGGATGTGGCTGAGGACGTCGCGCAGGGTGTTCTCCATGGCCTGCGGACGTCCACACAACTGGCATACCGCGACGATCACACATCGTCAGCCCTCAACGACATAACGTCGGAAAGGTCAGTAGCCACGGCGGTCCAGCGGCCAGAGCCCTGTCGAGAGGCGAAGACACCGCTCACGGCGCGGAGCGCTACCTCGTGCAGTGCTGCCCGCAGGATCGTGAAGCACACCGCGGCGGGAGCAGGCGGCACCAGTGGCCGCCTGCTCCCGCCGCGCGTGTAACCTCAGAAACGATCTTCACGAGGAAGCCGTCTACCGAAGCCGGGATGCCGCGCCTTACTGAGGCGGGCGTCAGGCGGGGCGGATGTTCTCCGCCTGCGGGCCCTTCTGGCCCTGGGTGACGTCGAACTCGACCTTCTGGCCCTCCTGCAGCTCGCGGTAACCCTGGCTGGCGATGTTGGAGTAGTGGGCGAAGACGTCGGGGCCGCCGCCCTCCTGCTCGATGAAGCCGAAGCCCTTCTCGCTGTTGAACCACTTCACAGTGCCCTTAGCCATGACTGTCTCCTTCGAGGGAAACCGGGCACGCACCCTGCGCGCCGGGAGGTGATCGCCCTGGTCCGGAGAGGCGCTGAACAGCAAGAACGCCCGTGATGGCGATCACGGGCGAACAGAACTTCGGAACCACGACTGCTGAATCACAACGCTATAACGGCTTGGCGGCAGCCGCTACCGATAACGCGCCAGAATCAGCACACGGGATGCCAAGGTAAGCCCGGTACCTGCCCCCGAGGCTGCTATGTCGTGTCAAGCCGCTTGAGGAAGCTCTTCGCCGTCCAGCCGGCTCCTTCGTGACCGCGTGTGACCGCGTGTGACCGGGGTGCCGGGCGCGGGCGAGGTGTACGCGCGCGATGTCGCCGCAGAGCGTCTGGCACGTCGGATTCGCGGGCTGGAGGGGGCCGAGGGGGGTTTGGCGTTCGGCCGGGTTGATGGCGCGGACGGAACCGTCCTGCATGTCCGTGCTGTACAGGCGGGCGAGATTGACATCGTCGGCCAGGGCGCGGGCCGCCTCGTCGGAGAAGGGCCGCCGGTGCTTGCCGCGGACATTCCCACCGCTGGGCAGCGCCACGACGAACACCGCGACGACGCTGCTACCCCTCCGACACCTGGGACGACGAATGGGCACTGATCGAACCGCTACTGCCGACACCGGCTTGCGAGACCCCGATCGGCGGCCGGCCGGAGAAGCACCCCCACCGGGAGATCGTGGACGCGATCCGGTACGTCGTCGACACCAGATGCAAGTGGCCGGCCCTTCCCCACGAGTTTCCGCCCTAACGGACCTTCTGCAACTTCATGGCCCGCTGGGCCGCCGCCGGCATCGTCGGGCAGATCCGTGACCAGCTCCGCAAACGGATCCGCCGCGAGATGGGCAAGGCACCGGAGCGGTCGCAACCGTCATCGACCCCCAGTCCGTCAAGGCCGCCGAGACCGTCGGGGCACTCCGAGTCGCTGATCACCTGGGCCGCCATCACCCTCGCGGCACGTCCACGATCCCGCAGTTCACCGCCTCGTACATCGCGCCGTGCCTACGCCGGTGCTCGGCCACCAGCGTCAGATCCACCGGCGAGGTCACCGGACCATCCACGCACAGCAAAGCGTCCGCGAGCTCGAACAGTTCATCCCCGCGCGCGGTCAGACAGTCGAGTGAAGCCTCCCGGAAGCGTGACGCCCATGCGAACGCTTCCCCGGGACCGGCGTCAGGCAGCAAGACTCACCCTCACGGCCTTCGTCTCGATCGGTGCACCCTGGTCGGAGCACATGATCAGACGAAGGCCGCCTCAGCGTCCGGCGAACGCCCAGGTGAACGAGCAAGTTCGAAGCACATTTCGAAACGTCCCTCACGCGGCCGACCTGGCGATAACGTGATCGACATGGCAGCTGAGGGTGAAGCGACAGGGGAAGAGGCACTGGTCGGCGGCATGGTGAACGCGGGCGCAGTCGTCCGGCGTGGCCACCTGGTGGAACGCCCGGCCCCGCGCACCGCGCGCACCCTCCACCCCTACCTCCTCGCGCTCAACGAGCACGGTTTCGACGCGGCTCCGACGCCGGTTGGTCTCACCGCGGACGGTCGCGAACGGCTGACCTTCGTCCCCGGCGACGTCGCCCTGCCCCCGTTTCCGCGCTGGGCGATGACGCAGACCGCGCTGAGATCGGTGGGAAGCCTGCTGCGGCGCCTGCACGAGGCCAGCGCGACCATCCCGGTCGATACAGGTGTCGAGTGGCCCCGGGACCTGGCCGACCCGGAGGGCGGGACGATGCTGTGCCACAACGACGTGTGTCTGGAGAACGTCGTGTTCCGCGACGGTCGTGCGGCTGGCCTGATCGATTTCGATCTGGCGGCCCCCGGCCGACCGCTGTGGGACGTCGCCATGACCGCCCGGTACTGGGTTCCCATGCTCGATCCCGAATCCGCGACGGCTCTCTATCCCGCAGGGCTGGACGCCCCGACGCGATTGCGGATCCTCGCCGACGGCTACGGGCTCTCCCGGCAGGACCGCGCTGAACTGCCCAACGTCATCGAACAGGCCACCGCGTCCTGCCGGGCCTTCGTCGCCGACCGCGTGGCCGGCGGGGACCCCGTCTACACCCAGGCTCTGGCCGAGCGCGGTGGCTGGCAACGCTGGGACCGCATGCAGGAATGGCTGGTGACGCACCACGAGAGGTTCACGACAGTGCTGCTGGAGTGACTGAGTTGAGCTGGGATCTTGCGTTCGTCGATCTTGGTCGGCAGGGTTTTCGGGGTGCGTGCTGATCTTGTTCTTGACGATCTGTGGGAGCGCGTGGCTCCGCTGTTGCCGCCCACACCCGAGCGGCGTCATCGCTACCCGGGACGGCGGCGAGTCTCGGACCGTGCGGCCCTCGGGGGCATCGTCTATGTGCTGCGGACCGGTGTCGCCTGGCGTGACGTCCCGGCTGAGACGGTGGGCTGCTCCGGGGTGACGGCCTGGCGCCGACTTCGGGACTGGACCGAGGCCGGCGTCTGGCCCCGCCTGCATGCCGCTCTGCTGGCCGAGTTGCGTCACGCCGACCTCCTTGACCCGGACGACTGCGCGGTGGACGGATCCCACGTCCGGGCGCTCAAAGGGGGGGCACGGCGGTCCCTCACCTGTCGACCGCGCCCGTCCCGGCTCCAAACAACACCTGATAGTCGACCGTGACGGCACCCCGCTTGCCGTCACACTCACCGGTGGGAACCGACACGACGTCACTCAGCCTGCCCCTACTGGACGCAGTCCCACCGATCCGAGGCATCCGGGGACAGCCCCGCCGTTAACCCCGCCGCCTGTACGCCGACCGCGCGGCTACGACTTCGACAAGTACCGCCGCCTGCTGTGGAAGCGCGGCATCAAGCCGATGATCGCCCGACGCGGCGTCGCCCACGGCTCCGGACTGGGAAAAGTGGGTGGTCGAACGCGGGTTCGCCTGGCTGCACCAGTTCGAACGCCTCCGCATCCGCTACGAACGACGCGCGGACCTCCACCAGGGCTTCCTCGAACTGGCCTGCAGCCTCATCTGCCTCCGCCGCCTGCGGACCTCGCTGTGAAACGATCAGTCAGTCACCCAGGACCCGTTCCCACAGCAACGCGTCCCGCCAGCTCCCGTCGAGGAAGATCGAGGAGTGCGCGACGCCGCACGGGCTGAATCCGTTGCGGCGCAGCACCCGCTGCGACGGAAGGTTCTCCAGGTTGGCGGACGCCTCAGCGCGGTGCAATCCGAGTTCGTCCGTCATGACCCGGAGTACGAGCCCGACGGCCCGCCCGGCGTGCCCTTGATTCTGGGCGACGCTGGCGATCCAGTAACCGACGGAACCGCGGCGAAGGTGCGGCTGCGGCAGGATGCCTCCGACGGTGACCTGCTCGATCACCAGGTCGTCGGCGAGCACCACACCCGGCCAGACCGTACCGGCCCGGTATCCGGCCGGCAGCCTGTCGATCCGCTCCGCCTGGCCCTCCGGGGTGAAGAAGCTTGCCGGCTGGTCCGGTTCCCGCGGTCGGAAAGCCTCGAAGTCCCGCACCCGGTGCGCGGCGATCGGGCCGGCATCGGTGGGCTCTATCAGACGGATCCTGGTGCTGCTGCGCATGGGCTGATCCTCGTGGCGGCGGATCAAATAAGACTGGCCAGCCTGTGCGAGCCGCAGGAGCCGACACTTCTCGTCAAGCACTTCATGCTGAAACGAGCAGTAACGAGTTGGTGCGTGACAGCGGGTGAGGTGTCGTGCCAGGTGGCTGGCATGATCCCGCTGGCGATCACGGTCAGTCGGGCGGTGCTGGCGCATCGGCTGTTCACGCGTATCTCCCGGCGTCATCTTGCGTGCCTGGTCGAGGAGTTGGCGGTGCCGTGGCAGGCCGGGGTCGAGGGTCGTCGCCATGCTGCGCGAGGCTGGGTCCGGTACGAGGCGAAGGTGTCGGCGCCCGCCATCAAATGGTGTTCATTTATCGGCTGGTGGCCACACCGATCCATCTGCGGCACGACCTGCCGCACTCGGTCACCCGGGCGATCGGAGAGGTGCGCACGCTCCTGGCGGAGCGGGGGTGCGCGGTTCCCGACCGTCCCGGCCTGCGGCTTCGGACCGTTCGTCTCGGGCAAGAAGAAGCAGAACACGATGAAGGCCACCGTGATCGCCGACTGGCGGGGCCGCACGTTATGGACCGATGCCCTGCGACCTGGGCGTATGCACGACGCCACGGCTGCCCGCCACGAGGGCATCGCTGTCTGCTTCCGGTACTTCCCCGACGTCGAGGTCCTGTTGGACGACGGCTACCTGGGCCTGAGCCGCGACCACCGCGGGCAAGCGATCACGCCGCCGAGAAAACCCCGGCCGGGAGCACTGCCTGGCAGAGTCCAGCAGTGAGAACACGACCGCCACGGCCACTCGTCCGACCGCATCACCGTCGAACACGCTCTCGCTGATCACAAACGCTGGAAGCAACTGATTCGCTGGACACATCGCCGCGACCGCCTGCCCGACACCTACCGCGCCATCGCCAGCCCCGTCTCCGACCGCACGGCCAACACCTAAAGGCGGCCGTGAGCAAGGCAAACACACCTCACCCGCTGTCACGCACCAACTTGTTACTGAGGTTGAACTCGTGATGTTGCCGGGTGGCTTAGGTGGGTCTGATTGTCGGGCCGGTCTCGGCGAGGCGGCCGTCTATGACCAGACCGCTGGCCGCCGCGGACTACCTGGTGCGCTCAGTGCGGTCGTCGTACTCTTCGCGGGCGGTGATGACTTCTTCGATGTGCAGCACGGACCACTCCGTGAGCGCCTTCAGCGGTTCCCGTAGCGTCTGGCCGAGCGCGGTCAGCTCATACTCCACGTGCGGCGGCACCTCTGGGTAGACGGTCCGGCTGACCAGCCCGTCGCGTTCGAGGGTGCGCAGCGTCTGGGTGAGCATCTTCTCGCTCACGCCCGCCAGCGCCTGCCGGAGCTGGCCGAACCGGGAGGTCCCGCTCCGGCCGAGTTCGCCGAGCACGAGGACCGCCCACTTGCTGCCGATCTGGTCGAGCAGGTCGCGCGACGGGCAGCCGCGCTCGTACGGATCGAATGACGGCATGGGCCCGGTCACATTCTCGACAGCAGCCATACGGCTCACCTCAATGCTTTCGCTGCGGTAAGTACCCTACCAAGAAGTGGCTACTCCCCAACAGAGAGTGTCCAGGTCATTCTGTGTTCCATCCCGCGGCGGACGGACCGCGGCAGGCGTGCAAGGCACGCGCGGATGGAAGGAATGACCATCATGCCGATCGTCGTCACCGGAGCCACCGGCCAGTTGGGCAGGCTCACCGTCGAGGCACTGCTGCGGCGCGGGATCCCGGCCGCGGACATCATCGCGACCGGCCGGGACATCGCCGGGATCAAGGATTTGGCCGACCGAGGCATCACGGTACGCCGCGCCGACTTCACGGACACCGACGGCCTGGCCGAGGCATTCGCGGGGGCGGAAAGGCTGCTGCTGATCTCGGCCTCGGTCCCCGTGGGCGAGCGGGTCGCCAACCACCGCCGCGTGATCGACGCCGCGGCGTCCGCAGGCGTGTCGCTAGTGGCGTACACGAGCACGACGCACGCGGACACGGCCACCACCGTCATCGGTGCCACGCACGGCGAGACCGAGGCGTATCTGCGGGACCGCGGAATCCCCAGCGTGCTGCTGCGCAACGGCTGGTACCTGGAGAACTACACCAGCCAACTGCCGCAGATCCTGCAGAACGGCGCGGTCGTCGGCGCCGCAGGCGAGGGGCGGATCAGCGCCGCGTCCCGCGCCGACTACGCCGAGGCCGCAGCGGTCGCCCTCACCGCTGAAGGCCACACCGGCGCCGTGTACGAGCTCGGCGGCGACGAATCCTTCACCCTGACTGAGCTCGCCGCCGCGATCTCCGCTGCGGCCGGAAAGCAGGTTACCTACGCTGACCTCCCGGTGGCCGACTTCGCCCAGGTACTGACCGCCGCGGGCCTACCCGCCGAGCTGGCGGAGGTCCTTGCTGACGCTGACCGCGGCATGAACCGCGGCGAGATGTACACCGACTCTGGCGACTTGCGCCGCCTGATCGGTCGCCCGCCCGTGACCCTGGCCGAGGCACTCACGGCCGCCCTGCATGACTGAGGTTGAACTTGTGATGTGGCCGGGTTGCTCAGGTGGGTCTGATCGTCAGGCCGGTCTCGGCGAGGCAGCCGTCTATGAGTTCGCTGCGGTACTGGATGTGCCGTAGGCGAAGGCGACGTTGGAGAGCCAGCCGCGTCGCAGGAGGGACCAGATCCCCTCGACCGGGTTGAGGTCGGGTGCGTAGGGCGGCAGATAGTAGATGGTCAGCCAGTCCCGGGCCTCGGCGAACTTTTGCAGGTCGGCGGCCTTGTGGACGTTGAGGTTGTCCTTGACGAGAACGATCGGGCCGCCGAGCTGCTGGTGTGCTGCGATCAACAGGTCCCGGTAGTCGCGCCAGGAGAAGCTCTTGCGCCCATCGCGACGGCCGTCGTCATGGCGGGGCCGGCAGATGAGCCTGGAGCGGTGACCGAGTTTGTAGCAGGTCAGCGCGGCGATGGAGATCCGTCTGCGGGAGCGGCCGCGGACCCGTACCACCGGGGTCCGGCCGCGCTGTGACCAGGTCTTCGCGTGCGGCGGCGTCATGGAGAATCCGGCTTCGTCCTCGAAGACGAGCCAGGCTCCACGGGCCGCCGCGAGTCTTCCGCGCAGGGCCACACCTCCTTGACCCACCCGGCCACCACCCCGTCGTGCCGCTCCATGGCCCGTCGGGCCGGGACCTGCCAGGACCAGCCGTTACGCGCCAGCAGTTTCCGCACGCCCTGGATTGTGTAGGCCATGTGAAAGCGCCGACCGATCACCGTCTTGATCCGCGCCAGTGTCCAGCGCTGGTCCTCCCAGCCGTGCGCGGCTGGCCCCTTGGCCGGCTCCGCCTCAAGCTGCGCGAACTGCTCCTGGCTCAGCCTCGGCAGCGATGCCGGCCCCTGCGACCGCAGGGCCCGCGGACCGCCCTCGTCCCACTTCTGCCGCCACCGTTGTACCGAGCGGACGTTGACGCGCAGAGCCTTGGCGATGACCGAGCTCGCCTCGCCCTGGGCGAACCGCTCGGCCGCCTTGAGCCGCAACTCCTCGCGGAACTGCTGCCGTTCGGCAGTCAGCCCGCCTCCCTGTGGATACCGCATGCCCCGGTGATACCGCACGGGCGACGAGCCATCAGCCCCTACGACACCACGAGTTCAACCTCAGTAGGAGATGATTCCCGGTACGGTCCCAGGGTGAAAGCACGGTTGATCAAGTGACGGCGGCGGGCAGGTCAAAATGTCTTTTCAGGGGTCTCCAACCAAAACCCAGGCCTACTGAGACCCCGTAACCCTCTCTATTGAATTTCAGCGTCCGGGGGTGGTACCTGGGGCGCCTCTTGTTCCTCTACCCGGGCAACGCCCCCCACATTGCCGATTGCGTCCCGTTGGCTATCTGACACCGTCCCGGTGATGACGCCAATCGTGGGGAGAACCTGCCGGACCCGCATTCCGGCGGCCCGAAGCTGGTCTGCAACCGCCTTGATACGTTCCTGGTGAGCGTCCTCAACGGTGACCATGATGTTCTGGTCCATGCTGACACCTCCAGGTTCTGGCTGCTGACGCCAGTGGCCGGATATCCACGGGGCCGCGGGGCCTGTGACCGGTTGGCCGACGGGGCGGCCGGCCAACCGAGGGGAGCGACTACTGCGGGGCCTGGACCAGGCCCGCGCCCACGTCCACGGAGGAGATGGGAAGCCGCCGCGCGGACCGGATGAGCAGTGCATACAGGGCGGCGCCGCCCATGCCGGTGGCCTGCGCCCACAATGCGGCGCAGCCCGCCACGTGCGGGGTGGCCATGCTGGTGCCGGAGATCGTCTTATACCGGTCGGGCATCTTCCACGAGGAATACACATTCACGCCGGGTCCGACGATGTCGACCTGGCCGCCGACGACCGGGTTGCTACGCGCCGAGAAGTTCGCGATGTCCAGTTGGGAGTCTACCGCGCCGACAGCCATGATGGACGGGCTGTTTGCCGGCCTGCCGACGAACCCGAAGCTGCCGTGGGCGCGGTCGGCGTTGTTGCCGGCGGCGGCAATGATCAAGCAGTTGTTCGCCAGCGCCCGCCGGCCGGCCGCCTCATAGGCCGCCGACACGGTGGGCACGTTAGCTCCGAGGGACATGGAAATGACCCGGCAGTGGTTATTCACGGCCCATTCAATGCCGGCAAGGATCTGCCCATCGGTTCCGCTGCCCTGGTTGTCCAAAACCTTGCCGATGAAGATGTTGTCGTTGTGGGCGATGCCGTAGCGACGGGTGCCCCCCGGCGGGCGCTGCGGCCCGGACGTGGTGCCGGTGCAGTGTGTGCCGTGACCGTGACCGTCGTCCGGTGCCTGGTTGGTGACGAACGATCTACTCGTGATGCGGCGGCCGGCAAAGTCGGGGTGGAGCATCGTGAACCCGGTGTCCAGAATCGCGACCGGCACCCCCTGCCCGCTGAACCGGGACGTGTCGGCCCGTACGGCCTGCAGGCCCCAGGTAAACGCCGCCGTGTCGGCAAACAACGGCGCGGCCTCCACCGCGACACCGGCAGCACCGCCGTTGGCGTGCTCATATAGCGCGCTCGCCGCGTCCCGATACCCCCGCAGGTACTCCGTAGCGATCACCCCCGGCTGCTGCAGCGCATGAACCATCAGCTCCGGCTCCACCGCCTCGATCCGCTCGTCCTCGGCCGCCGCCGTGCTCAACGCCTCCAACCGGTCCTCCGCACTGGCGACCACCGCGAGTCCGAGCGTGGGATACAGCACGGCCTCCGACTCGGTTAGCTCCTGTAGCTCAGCGGCGCCCTCGGACAGCTCACGACTTTCCACGACGTTCGACACTCCGGCCAACGACTGGCACGTCGCCCTCATCGCGTTCGCATCGCCCACCACATCATCGGCCAAGGTCAGCACATAACGCCCCGTCGGCTCGCCCGCCTCACCCCGCAGGTACTCCGACAGAGCGCCGTCGACCTCGCCGTCACCAAACTCACCCGGCACGCTCATCATCACTCAACACACCCTCTCTTCGCTCGTTTGATGAAAGGCCGTGCTTCACGAGTCGCCACTCCCCGGCGGCACCCATTTGCCGACCCAACGACGTACTCTCTGCCGTGCTCGATGAGTCCCGGGATCGTCCCAGGTCGGGCTGCGGCAAGCCGCTGATAAAGCGGGGCGGTGCTGTGTTGCTGCCATGCGGGCATATGCCACAGCGACGCACGGAGCATCCGTACCCGGCGCTCCACGAGACGAACTTGGCTCTGCCTACGTTCACCTTTTTGACCGTGCGGATGTTCCATCCCGGCTTTCCGCAGGTCGTCACCCGCAGCGGCGGCTCCATCCACGACCTGCGCGCCTACCACCTCAACGACCAGACCCGCTCGCTTAAGATCAACAGCAACGACTGCGGCTGACGCCGCGTTCTTACCGACCCGGGCAACCGCTTTGCACTAATAAGACGTCATTTCAGTTGGTGAGCCTGCGGTGACATATGAGTGTCGCGGCGATGGCCGTGAGGGCGAGAAACTGCTCAGGCCGTTGTCTGTGGCTTGTTGGTTGGACACGACGCCATCCTTCCCGAGCAGGATGCGAGGTTTCGCGAAATACTCGCTCTCGGCACTTGTCCAGCCCCTCGACCGAAGTGAACAGGCAGGGGTAAGGACGCAGGCCGGCCATCTCCCGCGCATCATGGCCGGCCTACGCAACCTCCGACTGGCGAAGGCCCCTGGCCCTCCTCGGCCTCACCGGATGAATCCGGGCAGACCTCGATCATGCAAGGGACCTTGGTCCCGAAGCCGACAGCTTCGCGCCCCGGCGTTTGGGTCAGGTGAGGTTGATCGTATGGTCGATCGAGGTCACCGGCGCGATTATCTTTCTCATGCCGAGCAGTCGGGAATCGGTGCTGCCCGTGGTCCAGCACCAGTCGAATGCCCGGTCTGGAAGTTGGGTGGTGAATTCGCCACTCCAGCTCCGACTTCTGTCCTGATTCTCCGCGAAAAAGAAGTACTTCGCCCCGTTGACCGGGCCGGAACGCACCTTCACCTCTGTGCTCGGAGCGACCTGGAACCATCCTTTCTTCGACCACGGGTCACCCTCCGAAGCGCAGTCGCTGTTTGAGTAGGCGTAAGCAACCCAAACCGTCCCCGACGTGCTGTTCTGAAAGTAGAGTCCCATGGTCATCCCTCCTGCGGCGTGGGGTCGTCACCGCGACCGTCGTCGCCGGCGTGGTCGCTCTCCACGCCGGGACGGTGGTCCTCACCGCTGGAGACCTCCGCCGTCCGGTCCATCGGGACCGCCTCGGCCGTCTGGCCCGGACGGCGTGATCCCCGATATTCGGCAGCCTCGTCCGCCGTCCAGACCCGTGACAATTTCTCTGCCATGACGCGACACCTTCCTCGGTTGAGGCTGCCTCGAAACGGGCATGTTGCCGGTTGGTCCCGTTGCGCCAGGAGCGAAGCGCCCGCCGGGGTCGCCGCTCTACCAGCACTCTGAGTGAATCTCCCCCATCTCCAAACTAGCTTCAGCGCATCCGCGTCGCATCTTGGCGAGTGATCAGGGAGATCCGATCACGAATGCAGGACACCAAGTCGCCAATCCCAAGAAATGCGAGCGGGGCCTTGGAAGGTGTCGCGCGGTGCTCGTGCGGTATCTGGAGGGGGGCGTTAACAGCGGCTAACGCAATGAGCTGAGTTGTCGGTGTGTGATCAGGCAGCAGGCGAGTCTGAGGAACGCTTCGTGGATGTCGGCTCGGCGTTCCCAGCGTATCCGCGCGCGCCGGAAGCCGTGCAGCCACGCGACGCTTCTCTCGATCACCCAGCGGTGGGTGCCCAGTCCGGTGCCGTGCCGTGTTCCGCGGCGGGCGATGGCCGGCACGATGCCGCGTTCGCGGACTTGGTCGCGGTAGATGTCGTGGTCGTAGCTGCGGTCGGCGAAAAGCGAGTCGGGTTCGCGGCATGGTCGTCCGACCCGGCCGCGGACCGGCGGGATCGCGTCGAGCAGGGGCAGGAGCTGGGTGATGTCGTTGCGGTTGCCGCCGGTCAGCGACACGGCGAGCGGGGTGCCGTGCCCGTCGGTGATGAGGTGGTGTTTCGAACCGGTCCGGCCCCGGTCGACCGGCGAGGGGCCCGTGTGCCCCTTTAGCGCCTGACGTGGGACGAGTCGACCACGCAGCGGGACCGGTCCAGCCGCGAGGCCGCGTTCAGTTCGGCCGGCAGGACCTCGTGGAGCCGTCGCCGGACGCCGGCCTCGTTCCAGTCCCGCAGGCGTCGCCAGCAGGTCATGCCCGAGCCGAAGCCCAGCTCCTTCGGGAGGTACTCCAACTGGATGCCGGTGTGCAGCACGTACAGGATCCCGCACAGCACCTCCCGGTCCGGTAACGCCTTATGGCCGGGATACCGGGAGCGGCGCTCACGCTGCGGCAGCAGCGGCTCCAGGCGGTCCCACAGCTCATCCGACACGATCCACGGTGACATCCCCACACCGAGCCGAACGCTCAACCCGCGCCACGGACACGGCAGCCAGCGCCGATCCACCTCAGGAAACCTTCCAGGCCGAGAAGGGCCTGGCCGGGCTCGATGAGCACCAGGTCCGCGGCTACCCCTCCTGGAGCCGCTGGGTCACCCTCGCCATGCTCGCCCACGCCTTCCTCGCCGTCGTACGCGCCGACGAACACGCCCACCACTCCGGGCCAGGTGAGCTGATCCCACTCACCTGCAACGAGATCCAGCGCCTGTTCATCACACTCGTTGTCCAGCCCGTCCACGACGCGGATCACCGGCTCAGCTGGTCCCACTGGCGACGTCGTCACCAGGCCCGATCGTGGGCCGGCCATTACCGGTGGCAAGCAGCCCAGGCATGACCGAGCGGTTTCAGTCGGCGAGTTCCGTCAGGTACGGCGCTCGGTATTCGGTCCGGATCACCGCGCGCACGGGGACCAGTCACCCGGCGGTGGCCAGGCGGCGCCGAAGCTCCTCCTGCGAGACGTCTTCCACGTGGGTCAGAAACACCCACATGTGACCTGCAGGGTCCTTGAGGATGACGGTGCGGTCACCGTGGAACATGTCCTTCGGCGGCTGGAGGATCTCAGCGCCGGCGGCTTCTGCGCGCTCCGCCAGGCTGTCGACGTCCGGCACGAAGACGTGCAGCGTGACGGAGGTACCTCCGCCGAGCGAGGTCGGCGCGGCGAAGGAGGCGGCCTCCGCCTCGTCCACGCTTGCGTCGCCCAGCATCAGGGTCGACCGCCCGATGGTGATCTCGGCGTGCAGAATCCCGCCGCCCGGAGCGTCGATCCTGAAGTCCTCACGGGCACCGAACGCCCGCTGGTAGAAATCGATCGCCGCGGCGGCGTCGTCGACCATGATGTGCGGGATCACGGCATAGCGGTAACGGTCGGGGATCTCGATGTGGTCTGTGCGCTCGGTCACGGCGAACCTCCTTGAAAAGGCACCGCTGGTCGGTTCCTGCGGCTCTGGAAGGAACCTAAAAGCTCAAGTTCGGTTGAGGTCAAGCGTCGATGTGGCCCTGCAAGTCCTGCCTGCGGAGCACCTGCAGGCCCTGCCCTGCCAACCGGAAGGCACAGCTCGCCAACTCGAGTGCTCATCCGCCAGCAGAAGCGTTGAGTCACATCAGGCATGGAGATCACGATCTACGGCTGGAGTACTGATCCTCATCCCCTCCTACTTCGCCCAGGGCCCCATGCACGGCCGCATCTCCGGGCGGCCCTGGACACTGACCTACCCCCTCGGCGTCGGTGAGCAGCCCACACATGCTGCTAACGCCCTCAGCCCCCCACTGGGACACACTCGCGCTGCCGTCCTGGCCAGCCTGCGCCACCCCGCCACCACTACTGAGACAGCCGACCGCGCCGGCATCTCACTGTCCTCGGCCAGCCAGCACACCACCGTCCTGCGCAAGGCCGGACTCATCGCCACCACCCGCACCGGCACTGCCGTCCTGCACAGCCTTACCCCCCTCGGAACGGCCCTGCTCCATCACGACACCGGACTCAAGTAGCGGGGGACGAGCGCGCGCTGCTTCACCCCGTCGGGTCACCGTCCGACGGGGTGAAATGCTGCGGGTGGGAGACGCGAGCAAGCCGGCCGCGCGCCGCTCGGGCTCGGCGCGGGGAGCGCCATGGCGGTGGCCGAGCACGGCATGGTTCTCCCTCAAGGCCCTGCGGCAACGGGGTGGCCACTACGGCGACCGGCTGCAAGATGCCGGGTGTGTCGTAGCGGCCCAGTAGCAGACTCCTGGGCCGCGCCAGGGTCCCGGTGATCGCGCCGATTACGGCCTCGGTGGTGTCCCGGCGGCGCACCTTGGACCAGCCGCGGACCCCGGGCGGATAGTGCTGCGCCCGGCCCTTGATCACCAGTCCCTCAACCCCGGGCTGCCGGGTCCACGTCGTCAGCCACTCCTGCGCGACCCGCACATCGTCGGTGGCCCGGCACAGCAGCCACGGTGGGGCTACGGCGTCCTTGGTGAACGGCCGCTCCAGCCGTGCACGCCGCACAGCGTACGGCTCCTTCAGCAGAGGCCTGCCGCCGGCTTGGAGGACGTCGAAGGCGACGAAGCTCGCCGTCATCTCAGCAGCGAGCCGCACGGCGGTACACCCGCGCGAGGCGGCCCTACGCTGCAAGGCCTCGAACGACAGCCCCCCCCGCCAACTCCCACCAGCAGCTCGCCGTCGGGACCAGGCCCCCGGGCAGAAACCGCTCGGCGGCCGCCACAAAGTCCGGGAACCGGTCGTGGATCAGGGCGCCGCGCCGGGACCGCATCAGCACCGGCCCACCGCCACGGCCAGGGGTGAAGACCGGAGCCCGGTACCCGTCGAGCTTCAGCTCGAAGGCGAGACCGCCGGGCAGCGCCCCGGGCGCGGGAAGTTGATCCCGCCCCTGGAGCGGCGTCGAGACGGTCTGGTGGAGTTAGAGGGCGTCGATGTCGGGGCGGAGTTTGCCGTGGTCGACCAGCCGGGTCACCACGGGGGTGCATTCGGCCGGCCGAGTGCGGTAGAAGCCGCGTGGGGTACCGGCGCAGACGGAGTGGCAGGCCGCCGCCGTGATCGCGGCGCGGGACAGCGCGCCGATCCGGAGGTCGGTGAGCGAGTCGTGCACCAGGTCGGCGTTGGCCTGGAGGTCGCCGGCGAGGCTGCCGGTGTCGGCGGACGGCAGTGAGCGCTCGGCCATGTCGCGGGGCAGGTCGGTGGCGAGTTGGACGGGGGAGCCCCGGCGGCGGTGGATGGTGGTTTGGCCGACGCCCGCGTTCGCGGCGATCTGGTCCATGTTCAGGGTGTGGAACCCGGCGGTCACCAGGGTGCCCTCGGTGGCGTCGAGGACGGCCCTGCGTATCTTCGCGGTACGGCCGCCGGGGCACGCGGTGGCGGGCTCAGCCGGCCGGTTCTCGCTCAAACGGGACCTCTGCTCCGTCAGTGGCTCCGACTCTGCTATCGCCTCGGGGTTGCGCTTGAAGTTTCCACCGCCGCTTCCTCGGGTTCGGGCGAGTTCTGTCAGCAGGAGGGGCGGTAGTCGAACTGTGGGAAGAGGGCCTTCCACTGGTCCGGCTCGACGCCCAGCGGGTGGGTCGCGCAGAGGCGGTCGTAGACCTTCTGCGGATCGCGGTCGAGGAGGTAGGTGTATTCCGGGCCGCGGTCGCTCGACAGGGCGTCCGCCACCACCGTCATGAACGGCGTCCGCCCCGGCAACAGGTCCACGCTCCGCACGCCCTGAAGGGTGGCGAAGGCCGGCATGCGCCAGCTGCCGTCCGCGGCGACGTCCCAGACGCGGTACGGCTCGGCGGTGAGCACGCGGCTGCCGTCGAGGTCGGGCGTGATGGCGGTGACCTCCCGGTCGAGGTGCTGGGCGTGCCGGAGCACCGGGTGGCGCGGGTCGCGGATGTCGTAGAACCGTACGGTGCCGTCCTGGAGGGTCGTCGCGAGCAGACCGCCGCCGACCGGGGTGTAGCCGCCCGAGGCGGCCGGGAGCGTCCCCACGGACTTGGGGTGCCGAATGTGCCGTAGGTCGTACAGCCTGGCGGTCTGGGCGTCGCCGTCGGTGAGCAGCAGCCGTAGGGAGTGGACGTAGACCGCCCGGGCGGTCGCCGCGCCCTTCAGCGGCTCGGGCACGCGGAACGGGTGCGCGGGGTCGCTCAGGTCCCACAGGCGCAGGTCGAGGCCCCGGCCGCGGCCTTCGCCCTCCACGGTCGCAAGCGCTCTCGGGCCCATGAAGACCATGCTCTCGGGCTCGGCCGAGGACGTCACCGCGATCACCGCGCGCCGCACCGGCCGGAGCGGGTCGCTCAGGTCCCAGATCGCGGCCGTGGGATCCGACGAGCTCCCGACGACCAGCAGCCGGCCGTCCTCGGAGATGGCGGTGCGCACGTTCGGTGAGCGCACCGGGATCTCGGCGCCCGCCACCGGCGGCCCGTTGCCGCCGAGGTCCCAGATCCGGAAGGCGTGCTCGTCGGTGTCCTCGGTCCATCGGTGCGCGAGCAGCACCGGCCGGTCGCGGCCGGGCAGGAAGTACTGCGCCTCCCACGGCCTGGGGACGGTGAACCGCAGTTTCGGCGACCGCCCGCGCACGGTGTCCGCCCCGCTCATGTCCCAGACGTGCGGCACGCTGTGCATGGAGCCGACGACCGCCTCGTCGGTGAGGACGAACCGGCCGTCCCGCGTGTACGGATAGGCCCCCGGGTCACCGTCGGCGAGGGTCCCCCGGAGGGCGAGTCCGGGCGTTTGCTCGGGCCAAAGGCGTACGTTGCCGCCGACGTCGCCCACCGCGAGGTAGGCCCCGTCGGGACTCCAGGCCACCGCCTGCGCGGGCTCGCCGCTCGGCACCGAGCCGCGCTCGTTCACCGAGGACAGCAGCTCCGGTCCGTCGTGTTCGGGGATCTTCCGGATGGCGGCCTTGCCCGGCCGGGCGCCATACGCGGCGGCGAGGGCGGAGCCGTCGGGGCTGAAGCCGAGCGAGGGCAGGTTGCTGCCGTAACCCCATTCGTTCTCGGACGAGTCCGTCGGTCTGATCCGGGCGAGCCGCCGTCCGCCGTCCCGGACCGTCCACCAGGCCATCGCGCTCTCGCCTCCGGTCGCCACGAGCGTGTCCCGCCTCGGGTGGAAGGCCACCGCCATCACCGAGTCGGCCGTGGCGGTGGTGAGGAGAGCGGGGCGGGCCGGATCGCGGACGTCCCACAGCCGCACCTCGGCCGCGCGCTCCTTGCCGGAGGCGTCCTCGCTCACGCCGTTGCCGGTGGCGAGGAAACGCCCGTCACGGTTGAATGTCACGGCCATCAGGGGGGCCCGGGCGACTTTCCTGTCGTACAGCGGGCGCGGAGCGGACGGCACGGAGACGTCCCACAGCCGCAGCCGCCCGTTCTCCCCGCCCGCCGCCAGCGTCCGCCCGTCCGGGCTGAAGGCGAGGCTGTACGACTGGTCCTTGGCGAGCTGCAGGCCCCCGAGCCGCTTCGGGTGTGCGGGCTCAGCCGCGTCCCACAGCGTCAGCGCGTTCGTGCTCAGCGCGGCGAGCAGCGGGGAGCGCGGGGAGAAGGCGAGGGGCGCGGTGCCGTGCAGTTGCTCCAGGGCGGCGCCGCGCACCGGCGCGTTCGGCCGGCTCAGGTCCCAGAGGCGGACGACGCCGGTGCGCTGGCTGGTGGCGAGGACGTGGCCGCCGGGCCCGTACGTCAGAGCGACCACCGGCTGCCGGACGTCACCGCGCAGGTCGACCTGTGGCCGGGAGAGGTAGGCGGCGTAGAGGCTGGAGCGGGTGGCGCTGGTGTCGGCGGTCCTGTACGCGGCGAGGCTCAGCCGCAGCGCGGTCTGCGGGTCACGATCGCGCATGGTGTCGGCCTGCGCGGCCAGCTGCTCGGCGACGGCGACGCTCTCGCGGGCCTCGGCGTCGCGCTGGGCGCGGTCGGCCCGCACCGCGAGGAAGGAGGCGAGGACGGCGAGCGCGGCCACGACCGCCCCGACGCCGGTGCGGATCCGACGGGTGCGGCGCTCGGCCCGGTCGCTGGCGGCGAGGAAGTCCCGCTCCACGGGCCGGAGTCGGGGGCCCTCGCCCCTGAGTTCCTGCCGCGCCGCCGCCAGCTGGTCGCCGCGGTACAGGGCGCTCTTCTCGCGGTCCGCCTCCGCCCAGCTGTCGGCCGCGTCGCCCACCCGGCGCAGGACGAGCAGCCGCACCCGGTCGTCGCGGATCCAGTCGCGCAGCCGGGGCCAACCGTAGAGCAGCGAGTCGTGGCACAGCTGGGCCTCGCCCCGGTCGAGGACGACCAGGCGGGTGTCGGCGAGCCGGTCGAGCAGCTCGCGGTCCTCCCGCTCGGCCTCGCCCTCCGCCTCCGGGACCGAAAGGCGGCGACGGGCGACCCGGCCCTCGGAGTCGACCAGCGTCACCATGCGCAGGAGGAGGTCGCGCAGCCGCTCGCGGGCCGCCGGGTCCAGCGCGTCGTGCAGCTCGTCGGCGACCCGGGCGACCGAGCCGCGGATCCCGCCGGCCGCCTCGTACCCGGCGAAGGTGAGCTGGGTGCCGCGGCGCCGGGCCCAGGTCTGCTGGAGGGCGTGGGCGAGGAACGGCAGCGCGACGGAGTCGGCTTCGCCGCCGGGCGCCTCCCGGCGCAGCTCGTGCAGCAGACGGCCGGCGAGTCCGTCCTCCAAGCGCAGGCCGGCGTGCGCGGCGGGCCGTTCGATCGCGGCGAGCAGCTCCTCGTCGGACATGGCGGGGACGGTGAACTGTCCGGCCCGCAGCATGCGGGCGAGCCGCGCGTCGCGCATGCAAGGCCCGTAGAAGTCGGCACGCAGACCGAGGACGATCCGCGGACCGGTCGCCGCTCCGGCGCCGGAGACGGCCCGGACGAACAGCTCCCGCTCCTCCGGGTCCGCGCAGTCGGTGAAGAGCTCCTCCAGCTGGTCGATCACCAGGACCTCGGGCCCGCCGGTCCCGAACCGCCCGGCGCCCAGCTCCCGTTCGACCTCTTCGAAGGGTCGGTCCACCGCCCGCGCCCAGCGCTCGACCAGGGTACGGAAGGGTCGCGCGCCCGGCCCGTCGACCAGCACCACCCGTCCCGTGCCCCGCTCCTCGAGTCCGGCGACGAGCCCGGCCCGCAGCAGCGAGGACTTCCCGGCCCCGGAGGCACCGACGAGCACCACCGGCCCGTCGCCGTGCGTCACCCGGTCGAGCAGCTCGTGGGCCAGCTTTTCGCGCCCGAAGAAGAGATGGCGCTGCTCGGGCAGGAACGGGCGCATGCCGGGGTACGGGCATGGGCCGCCGCCCGCGGGCACGTCGGCTTCCTCCGGGGGTGCCGGAGAGCCCGCGTTCCGCGTCACGACGAGATCCGCGGCCCGGCCCACGCCGTCCGCGTACGGGCGGGCGGGGCCGCCCTGGAAGCGCCGGTCGAGGATCCGGTAGACGTCGAGCAGGGTGAGCCAGCGCGGCCCGCTCGGATCGCCGTCCGCCAGGAGCCGCACCAGCTCGCCGCCGAAGAGGGTGTACGGCTGGTCCACGGGCGCGAAGGAGGCGGCGTAGCCGGTCGCCGAGGCGAGCAGGAAGCTGCCGGGCGGGCGGGCGGTCGCGTACGGGTCGCGGTGGGCGTCGCTCGGGGCGGCCGCGGCCCGCCCGGAGAAGCAGCAGTCGAGGACGACGACCGCGCGGGCGGGCGCGTCGCCGAGCAGATTGCGCACCTCGGCGTACGGCACGGCGGTGACCGTGTCGTCGGGCCGCACCGTGGCCGCGGTGGCCAGATAGAGCTGCCCGCCCGGGCCGAGCAGGCCGTGCCCGGTGAAGCAGAACAGCACTACGCCGCCCGCCGCCGCCTCGATGGCGTCACGGAGCGCGGCGAGCACCTCCGTCGGGCCGGCCGGGTCGATGAGCTCGGTGACCCGGTCCGCCGCCATCCCGCACCGCTCGCGCAGCACCCGGGCCAGCTCCCGCGCGGTGTGCGCGGCGCTCGGCAGGTCGGCGAGCCGCACGCCGCCGGCCGGGCCGCCGCGCTCGCCCGCGCCCTGCCGTCCGGTGCCGACGACGACGGCGCGGCAGGCAGGTCCGGCGAGATCCCCCCATCTCTCCGTCACGGTTCAGGGGTTCTCGGGATCCGAGGTCTGCCGCGCCGGCTCCTCCAAGGCCCGCGCCACCTCCAGCGCCAGCTCTCCGCTGCTCTCCGGCGCGAGGCCGCGCACGCCCTGGGAGGTGACGACGACCTGAGTGCCGTCAGGCTTGGTGATCGTCACGGTCTGGCTGCCGCGCCGGGTCTGCAGCCAGGCCACCACGCCGGCCGCCAGCGTCACGGTCAGGCCGCCGGGCTGGAACAGCAGCTCGATGACCGCGCCGAACCCGCCCATCGATCCGGGCGCCGGCGACGCGGGGACGAGCGGGACGACGGCCGGCCGCAGCTCGGGGTCGCCGCGCAGCCACTGCCGCAGCTCGTAGGAGTCTTCGGCGGTACCGCTGACCTCCAGGGCGATTTCCACGTGCACTGACCTCCGTAGCGCTCCGTCGCGGCGGAGCCGTACGAGGCTACGCCCGTAACTCCCTTACCTCCAGGTCCGTTTCGGTCGCCACATGGTTCCGGGCGCGCCGAAGGCCGGACCCACGCATAAGGGATCCGGCCCTCACCGCATGAACGTGTGGCCCAGCTAGGGTCTGTCTCTCCGATCACGAGCGGAGCCAGATGACGATGGTCGCGAAGGTTACGGTGCCCAGGAGCACATGCGCTCGCTTGCCATAGGGGGTCGCCACAGCTCGGAAGCCCTTGAGCTTGTTGATTGCCCGCTCGACAACGTTGCGTTTCTTGTGCCGCTCCTTGTCAAAGCCGGGAGGCCGGCCGCCATGCAAGCCGCGCCTGACGCGGTTGGCCACTTGTTCGGCCTTCGGCGGAATGACGTGCTGGATGCCTCGTTTGCGCCGGCGCCGCAAGAGCGACCCCGGCATCGTCCCCCGAACTGCCCGCGAAGATCGATCAGCCGCGCCTGGTGCAGCTGAAGCATCCGTCCTCCGCCCGCGACAAGCAGTCATCCCGAACACGGACTTCCGCCCGCCGTCTTCTGCCGCCGGGCGGTTGGCGGCTACTGGTCGGGGTGGACGGCTTGGACACCGGTACCGGCGTAGGCCCTGGGTGTGAGGGCGAGCAGGTACCGGCCGGTGGGGTGGGCGGGGGAGGGGCGGGTGGCGTGGATGGCGTGGACGGCGGCCCAGGAGTGCCCGAAGCGCAGCAGTTCGGTGGTGGTGACCGCGGCGTCGGTGTCGAACGCCTCGATCCGGATGAACCGCAGCCCCTTGATGCAGCCGAGCAGCCCGGGCCGCTCGGCGTCCCCGGCCCTCAGGGAGAGCACCGGCGCATACAGGTCCCCGAGTCCGCCGGAGGCCTGAACGTAGAACGCCGCAACCGCCTCGTTGAACGGATCCTTCGGGTCGAACAGCGCCCCCGCGGTCGTGTGGTCCGGGACGACCGCGATCGCCGCCACTACGCGGCCGTCCGCGGACCGTGAGCGGTGGCGCCCAGGCGCTCCAGCAGCGCCCGCGCCTTCGCCTCCGCCTCCGGACTCGGCGCGCTGCCGAGAGCGGACGCGAGCTCGGCGCGGGCCAGCTCGGCGTACTCGGCCTGCGTCGGCGTAGTCGGGCTCGTCTCCGGCGCCGTGCTGGGAGCGCTGCGATCAAGAGGTTTGCTTCGGGGGATGCCGCTGCAGCGGTGAGGGGACAGTTCGTGCGCGGCTGCTTTCGACGGAGCAAGCAGGAGGTGAGCGGACGGTCGGTGGCGTCCGGGTCTTCCTCGCGGCGCCTCCCGGGCCTAGTCGGCCGCCGTCTCCAGGGTGGCGTGCCAGAGCGGGCTGTCGACGTAGTGGTTGTCGTACAGCTCGGAGGAGTCCTTGATCTCCTGGGGGCTCGCCTCGCCGCGCATGACGCGGCCGAGCAGGCGCAGGTAGTCGAAGCGCGGCATGCCGGGCGTGAAGGTGAACAGCACGTCGGCCGTGGAGCCGGGGGCCGCGGCGAAGGCGTGCGGAGTGTGCGGCGGGACAAGCAGGAAGTCGCCCTCGTTCAGCGTCATTACCTTCGCAGGTCATGCTCCCTCTCACCGCGGAGCGATGTACGGGGTCGCGCACCGTGCATCGGGACGCGGCGGCACGAGGTGAAGCTCGGGGGCGGCACCGCGGCGCAGCTGCGCCATCCGCTCCGGGAGCGGACTCCAGCCCTCGGTGCCGGCGAGTTCGGCGTTCACCTTGGCGACCGCCGCGGTGTACGCCCGTCCGGCGCCGCGCGGTTGCAGGGTGGTGGCGGTGGGCCGGTGCTGCGGTCCGGTCTCCTCGTCGACGGTGCCGGAGTGGTTGCCACGCACCGAGACCCAGAGCGCGTCCGCGCTGCCGGTGACCTCGCTCATCAGCAGGCGGTGCACCAGGAACCAGGCTGCAGGGCGGCCCGGGTCGCGCGGCGCAGCGGGTAGACCCCGACGGAGACCGGATCGTCCGGGCGGGCGTTCTGCGGCCGACGCACGATGCGGACCTCCTCCAGGGCGGGGGAGAGGTCTTCCCTCGCGCACAACTCGCCGACGCGGGAGCCGGTGTCCAGGGTGACCGAGGCCATCGCCAGCATCCGCACCCAGCGGGGGAAGCCGCGGGTGAGCAGGCCGCCCTCGGCGGTCCAGTGAGTGCGCCGCCCGATGTGTCGGCTACCGTCTGCAGACTGGTACGCATCCGCTCGCGGCGGGCATAGGGCCGGGGGTGCAGAGTGACGGGGGCTCTAGAACCATGGTGTTCGAGTCCCACACGCCCGCCTTCACGACCACGGCTCCGCCTGTTAGCGTCGCCGTGGAGGCTCGTACGTGCCTGCCCCGGACGAGACGTGCGCCGTACCCGGTCTGCAAAGACGACGCATACAAGGAGACGTCATGGGTGCCCGCGCTTCTCTGATCGACTTCACCGGAGCGACGCCCAGCCCTCGTGGACTCGATGTCCGATGGATCCACGGCTCGCCCTCGGCCAAGCACAACACTGACCCGGACATCCAGGTCCACGCCTACGACGAGCACACGTTCATCCTGCGGCAGAACATGGCGATTGACTACGAGGCGCCGTTCCTGTTTTTGCTCTTCGGCAATGAGCGGGCGGTGCTGATCGACACAGGAGCGACCGCATCCGCCGAGTTCTTCCCTCTTCGCCAGGTGGTCGATGAGCTCATGGAGTCCTGGCTCGTCCGTTACCCCCGACACGGGTACCAGTTGCTGGTGCTGCACACCCATCCGCATGGCGACCACATCGCCGGCGATGGCCAGTTCACTGATCGTCCCGACACCACGGTGATCGACGCGAAGCTGGCCACCGCCTGGCCGTACTTCGGATTCGCGGACCATCCCGATGCCGTGGCGCAGGTCGACCTCGGGGGCCGGGTGTTGGAGTGCCTGGCCACCCCGGGCCACCATGATGCGGCCGTCACGTTCTACGACGCGTGGACTGGGTTCCTCCTCACCGGTGACACGGTCTACCCCGGCCGCTTGTACATCAAGGATTGGCAGGCATTCAGTCGGACGATCGATCGCTTGATCGACTTCTGTGACCAACGGAAGGTCACCCACGTACTCGGCTGCCATATCGAGATGACCCGGCAACCGGGCGTGGACTATCCGATCCGCACCGTCTACCAGCCCGACGAGCCCCCACTGCAGCTGACCACCGGCCACCTGCGCGAGATCCGCGCAGCGCTGAAGGAGATCGGTGACCAACCCAGTCGGCGCGCCTTTCCGCTGTTCATCCTCTGCCCTGACGCTTGAGCGGTACCGACAAGACCGGGACCCGTCCCGGTTCCCCGGCTGTCCGTCTCCTCGTCGGTGACGGGTCCGCCGGGGTCGGTGATGAGGAATTGGTGGTAGTGGACGCCGCCCGGGCCGTGCCCGGTGGTGATGGGATCGGTCACTGCGGTTGTCCCTGTTGGTGGACGGCTATTTGATCCACAACCGGCCCCCAGTTCCTGCCCGCCAGCGGCAGAACATCCCGTCCACGGGCGGAGCCCGCAGCCGCCCGGCACCACTGTCCACCCACACCAGCTCCGCCATCGCCGGGCCCAGCAGCGCCTCTGCCACCGCCACCACCTCCGGGAAGACGACCGCGTCCCGCCCCACGACCCGCCACCGGTCCAGATCACCACCCGCAACCAGGAAGGCGCCGCGGCCACACCGTCTCTCGCTTCCAGCCGTAAGCCTGCTCCCACCGCCGGGCCCCACCGCCCGCGCCAGCGCGAACACCCGCTCCGGCTCCGCACCGGCCCGCACCGCGCGCCGCGCCACCGGCCCACCGCCGCTGCGCCGGGTGGACGCAATCAGCCCCGGTTGGCAGGGGGTGTGAGCCCTGTCGCAGGCCGTGCGCTTCATCCCGGTCGACTCACCGGTCCCGCCACCGACGGAGGCGCGGGTGACTCAGCCGGGCTCGCCTGTGCTGATGGATGGGCTGGCGGTCATGGTGGTGACTGCTTCGGCGGCGGTGGCATGGACCGGCAGGACTGCGTCGACACCGGTGAGGACGAGCATTCGCATCAGGCGGTCGGGGACGTTGACGAGTCTGAGTGCACCGCCCACCGCCTGGGCGGCGTGCCAGAGGCCGATGAGCGCGCTCAGACCGGCGGAATCGCAAAAGCCGACCTGTGACAGGTCCAGAACCAGGTGCGGACATCCTTGCTCGAGGATTTCCGAGGCTTCGTGGCGCAGGGTGTCCGCGGTGCGCGTGTCCACGTCGCCGAGGACCGTGGCGATCGCGAGGTCGGGACGGGGGTGCTGGACGGTCAGCTGCAGCGTGTCGGGCACGTCGGTCATCACTCCTGGCCGAAGTGTTCGGGCGTGGCGGCGGTGTGGGCGGTGGCGGCGATACTGCCGTCGGGTGTGGTGTGAGGGTGAGGGACGGACAGGGCCAGCAGGGCCACGTCGTCGCCGGCTCCGTCGGGCAGCGAGGCCAGCAGGGTGATGCTGTCGTCGACCAGGGAGGTGGCGGTGACGGGCCCGGTGCGCTGGTGGAGGAAGCCGGTCAGGCCGTCCTCACCGAGGATGGCGCCTTCGGTGGTGCGGGCTTCGATCAGCCCGTCGGTGTAGAGGAACAGGCTCTCCCCGGCCGTTAGGGAGAAGGTGGTCTGGGCGAAGGGCGCCTGAGGAAAGGCGCCGACGAGCATGCCGCCCTTGGGGCGTACGGCCCGCACCCAGACGGCGTCGCTGTCGTCGGGGCGGACGTGGTAGGCCGGCGGGTGACCGCCGGTAGCGACGGTGACGGTGAAGCCGCCGTCCTCCCGGGACGCCAGGAGACCGAAGAGGACGGTGCAAAAGCGGCGGCCGGCGGTGACGTCGGCGAGCAGCATGGTGTTGAGCGCGCTCAGCACGGTGACGGGGTCGGCGTTGACCTGGGCCGCGGCGCGCAGGGTGTGGCGGGCCAGGGCGGTGACGGTCGCCGCCTCGGGCCCTTTGCCACACACGTCACCGAGGAAGAACGCCCACCGGCCGCCGTCGAGGGGGAAGACGTCGTAGAAGTCGCCGCCCACGTCGTGGGCGGAGGCGGTGCGATAGTGGCAGGCCAGTTCCAGGCCCGGCACCACGGGAAGGGCCGGGGGCAGCAGGGTGCGCTGAAGGGTGGAGGCGAACGCGGCGATGGCAGCCTTGTCCCGCTCAGCCTTCTCCCGCGCCGCCCGTTCCGCCTCGGCCCGCGCCCGTTCCGCCTCGGCGTGCCGCCGTTCCGCCTCCCGGCGGGCCTGCTCGTCGCGCAGGGCCCGCAGCGCAGACAGCCGCAACTCCATCTCGTCCAGTACGATCGCGGCGAGATCGGCCAGGGTGGCGGTGTCCTCCTCGGTGATCGAGCGCGGCCGGGTGTCGAGGACGTTGACCGTGCCCAGCCGGTGCCCCTCCGGGGTGATGATCGGTGCGGCAGCGTAGAAGCGCACTCCCATCTCTCCGGCGACCAGCGGATTGTCCACCGCGACGGGGTCCTGGAGAGTGTCGGGGATGACCATCGTGTCATCGCGCAGGATCGCCGAGCCGCACAGGCCCGGATCACGGCCGATCTCCGCGACACCCTCCAGGCCGTGGGCGGCCTTGAACCAGATGCGGTCGGTGTCGACGATGGTGACGGTCGCCACCGGTACGTCGAAAAGCCGGGCGGCCATCGCCGCCACCCGGTCGAACGCCCCGTCGGGCGGAGTGTCGAGGATGTCGTAGCGGCGCACCGCCGCGATACGGGCCGCCTCCACATCCGGGTCAGGGACCAGCTCGGGGCGGCGCCCGGGAGCCGGGTCGGTGGCCGACGCCTGCTGCATCATCGGCTTTCCTCTCCGTCGATGGGCTGCCGCCGTGAACGGCATGAACCCGCGCAGCCTAAATCGACCACACACCCGAACACCAATGCCAGCCACGGCCTGCCTGGCGAGGTGATCCGCCCGACCCCCACGGAGCGGTCGGCACGAGGCGCTTCCGCCGCACCCTGGCCTGGCACATCGCCCGCCGTCCGGGCGGGCTCGTCGCCTTGGCCATCCAGTACGGACACCTGCGCACCGCGCTGCTGTCCGAGGGGTATGCCGCGCGCAGCCGCGAGGGCATCCATGAGCTGATCGACAGCGATACCGTCCGCGCCGTGGCCGACATCGTCGGCGACCTCAAACGACGATACTTGATGAGGTCCGGCTGTCAGCCGGCAAGCCCGGCGTTGACGATCGCCTTGATGTACGGGAGGTCATTGCCGGTCCCCCTCGGGTTCGGGGAGTACACCACGCGGTGTCGGAGGTCGCGGGTAGCGAAGAACCCGTTGTCCCAGCCGGGGCGGGAACCGGTCTTGCCCCACGTGTACTCGCCGCTTGGGAGCTGGTAGCGCAGGAGTCCGCCGATGCTGTAGCAGGCCGCCTGACCGACGCAGTTGGTGTTGTCGGCTGCGCTCTTCAGGTTCGGTACCTCGAATACCAGCCCCTGCTGGGCGGGTGGGAGCAGGCTGCTGGAACAGTGCGGTGATGAAGCTGTCCAGGTCGGCGGCGGTGGAGATATGCCTCCCTCGGCCCACGGGTACGGGCTCTGCAGGCCGCTCGTGTGGTCGAGGAGCTGGCGCACGGTGACGCGGTTGTACGCCTCGGGCAGCACTTGGGGGACGTACCTTCGCGCCGGTGTGTCCAGGCCGATCCGGTGCTCGGCGACGAGTTGGAGAACCACCGTGTTGGTGAACGCTTTGGTGACACTGCCGATCCGGGCATAGGCTTCAGCGGTGACCGGGCCGGCGGTGGCGCGCACGCCGTCCCGTCTGATCAGCGCGCCCGCAACGACGTCGTCGGGCAGGTGGTCGAGGATGTCCTGAACCGTGAGGTTCGCGGACGCCGGGGCGCTGGAAGCCGGCGTGGCGGCGGCGGTGGGCAGGGTCACGCCGCGGCGGTGAGAGCGGTGGCCAGGGCGAGGGCGGTGACGGCAAGACGGATGCGCATCGAAGCTTCTTCTCCACGGCGATGATGGGACTTCTTGACAACGCCAACTCTGCTGCGTGCAGTCGCCGTCGCCCCATCCGTTCGCCGGGTTGGACAGGCTGCGGTTGCGAGGGGGCGCCCGCTGGGGAGGCAGGCCGCCCCCAGTCGCAGCCTGACCCAGCCCGGCGAAACCCATGCGGTCACAGCACTAGCTTCGGCTGCGGATCATCGCCATCAGCAACCCGTGGGTCTCGTCATCGGCGGCGACCACAAGCCCGCGGCCTGCCTCGCCGATCGGGGCACCGTCGATCCCGGTGACAGTACAGCCGGCAGCCCGGCACAAAGCGATGCCGGCCGCGAAGTGCACGCTCCTGGAGAGGTCGCCGCCATCGGTGACATACGCAGCGCGCCTGCCGGCAGCGACCCACGCAAGCGCCAGCGTCGTGGACACGACGCGCGGCCGGAACCGCTCGACGAATGCAGGGTGGGCCAGCAGATCCACGGCCCGGAATCCCGGCGCACTGGGGAACGGCGGATCCAGGTTCACGTCCACCAGCCGGGAGGCGGGCGTGGGCGTCAGCGGTGCGTCGTCGGCCCCGTCATGCCGCTCCCAGGCCGTCTCCCCGTCGGTGAAGAAGACCTCGCCGCCGAACGGGTCGGCCACCGCCGCCGCTCCGCCGCGCAGCGCCACGTTGACGGCCACCAGCATGTTGCCGACGGCGTAGTTCAGCGTGCCGCACAAGGGATCCACCAGCCACTGGCGCACAGCGTCGGCGTCGCCGTGCTGCCCGCCTTCCTCGCCGAGCACCGCGTCATCGGGCCGTGCGGCACGGATGACCCCGATGATCGTTTTCTCCGCCTCCACATCGGCAGCGGTAGCAAAGTCCCCGGCACCCTTGTCGATGCGGTTGAGGCGCTGGCCGTACATGTTGCGTACCATGTCCGCGCCAGCCTGCGCCCCGGCTGTCGCGACTGCAGCATCGTCGGAACTCGCGTATGAGTTGATCACGCCGTGCAGACTAGCGAGGCGAAGCCACCGTCCTCGGCGAACCCTCCCGGTCAGAGCACCAGTGCCGTATCAGGCAACGTCCGCCCTGTTGACCACCTTGCGCAGCCGTTCGTCGGTGGCGTGCTTATTGCGCCAGATGATGTAGCGGCGGATCATGCTGCCCTGTTCCTTGTGACTCTGGTGGTCGGTACCGTCGAGGGCGAAGTAGCGCAGCGCGGTGAACCGGGCCTCGATCCTGTTCAACCACGAGCTGTTCGTCGGCGTGTTGGCGAGCTCGACGTTGTTCGCCGCGGCCCAGTCGCCGACTCGGGTGTCCTTCTTCGTGGTCAGGTGCGGCGAGAAGTTGTCGAGCACGATCGCGATGCGGATCTCCGGCGGGTAGAGGGTGCGCAGGTAGCGGCAGAATTCCAGGAACCTCGTGCGGTTCTTCGTCGGCTTGATGTGGCCGTAGAGCTTGTCCTGGCACAGGTCGTAGGCGGCGAACAGGCGCCTGACCCCGTGCGGGCGGGTGTAGGTGGCCCGCCGGCGGGGCCTGGGCTCCCGGTCCGGATCCTTGTGGCGACCGCCGCGCTCGGCCCACTGTCGGCCGGGGTGGGGCTGGAGGTTGAGTGGCCCGAACTCGTCAAGGCAAAAACGACTTCGGGCTCACCGTCCTCGGGTATGACCTCGCCGTCGACGATCGCGTAGAGGTGCTCGACGCGGGCTTTCTTGGCGGCGTAGTCGGGGTCGCGGGAGGTCTTCCAGGTCTTCACGCGTTGAAACGACACGCCCTCCTCCCGGAGCAAGACCCGAAGGCCCTCGTGGCTGATGTCGTCGACCACCCCCTCGGTGACCAGGAAGTCGGCCAGCTTAGCCAGGCTCCAGGTCGAGAACGGCAGGCCGTGCTCGGTCGGCCTGGACTTGGCGATCTTCTTGGTCTCGCGCCGCTCGGGCAGGGGTGAAGGCCCTGGGTCGGCCGCCCCGGTACTTCGGGTAGAGCGCCTCGAAGCCGTCGGCGTTGAAGTTGTGGATCACGTCCCGGCCCCGGTCCGCGCTGGTGAACGTCACCTCGGCGATCTTCGCCAGGGGCATGCCCTGCGCGGACAGCAGCACCATCTGGGCTCGCCGCCAGGTCACCACCGACCCCGTGCCTCTACGGATGATCCGCAGCAGGCGCTGCCCCTCGCCGTCATCGGTCTCGCAGACGCGTACTTGTTCTGCCACCCAGACAGCTTGACGACACCGCGCCGTCCGTTCCAGCATCCGAACGGCGGGACACACAACGGGGCGAAGGCTGCCTGACGCGGCACTAGCGCACGGCATACGCATGAATGCGTATGCCGTGCGCACTGCGCCAGGTTCCGGCCCTACAGGGCCACGTTCGCGCTCTCGTTCCCGTTCTCCGTGGCCCATTCGACCAGCTCGATGGGGACCCCGTTGGGGTCGGCGACCATGAACAGTCGCTCGCCCCACGGCTCCTCGCGCGGCTCCAGGGTGATGGTGACCCCTTCGGCGCGCAGTCGCTCGTACTCCTTGTGCAGGTCGCTCACGACGAAGGCGAGGATCACCCCGTCCGCGGGCCGGTCGCGGAAGCCCTCGGGGAGCAGTTCGAGACCGCGCCGGTGGAAGACCACGTTGGGCGCGTCGGGGTGGCCGAGGGAGGCGAAGCCGTCGGCGGCCATGGCCTCGGTGTAGCCGAAGTGCCTGGTCAGGAACAAAGCGGAGGCGGGAACATCGTCGACGGTCAGGCATATGGCGGTGTCGGTGATCTGCACGAAACTCCTCGCTGGGGCGGCTCTCGAGCTTTCTCTATACATTGTACTCTATACGTCGTACAGAGTTGTGGCGCACCACATTTCCGGAGGGCTGGAGGAGCTGTGACGAAGAACCGCAGCGGGGGTGGGGACCCCGTTCGCACGCTGGAGTTGCTGTGGCGCGCGGGCGGCGCGCCGGAGCCGCCGACCGGGCGGCGCGGCCCCCGCCAAGGGCTGACCGTCGACGCGGTGGTCGATGCGGCGGTCGAACTGGCCGACGCGGAAGGCCTGGACGCCCTGACCATGCGCGCCCTGGCCCAGCGGCTCGGGGTGACGCCGATGACCGTGTACACGTACGTCCCGGGCAAGGCCGAGCTGCTCGACCTCATGCTGGACGAGGTGTACGGGCGGATGGAGCTGACGCCGTTCGGCCCGGACGAACCGTGGCGGGACCGGGTCACCCGGGTAGCCGAGGACAACCGGGATCTCCTGGTGCGCCACCCGTGGATCGCCGAGATGTCCGTCACCCGCCCGCCCCTGGGCCCCGGCGTGATCGGCAAGTACGAGCACGAGCTGGCGGCCTTCGAGGGCATCGGCCTGCCCGACGCCGAACAGGACGCCGCCCTCACCCACCTACTGGGCTTCGTCCACTCCACCGCCCGGGCGGCTGCCGACGCGGCCGAGCTGAACAGCCGGCAGAGCGACAACGACTGGTGGGCCGAGGCCGGGCCGCTACTCGCCCAGGTGATCGACGTCGACCGCTATCCGCTCGCCGGGCGGGTTGGCGAGGCCGCCGGCGCCTACAACCCGGACGTGGTGTGGGCCTTCGGGCTCCAGTGCGTGCTGGAAGGGCTGGAACGGTGGGCCGAGAGGCAAGCGGGTGGGGCGGGACGGCGTTAGGGCGCAGGAAAGGCGGCCGCTGGGTCAGTGGTACCCGGTGGTGTGCGCCGGGCAGCAACGCGCCGCCCGGATCAGCATCCGAACGTCGCGTCACAACAGGGCAAACGTTGCCTGATACGGCACTAGCCCGTATCACGGGTGAACCGCGGTGAGGTTTGGGCGTCATCTCCGGTCGCTACGATGCGCGCCGGGGTCGCGCCCCAGGGGGGCGCGGGAACGCTTCCTGAGGGGGATCACCTGTGTTCGTGCTGTCCATCGTGCTGCTCATAGCGGCCGTTGTCCTCTTTCTCGTCGGCCGGCACCGGGAGGTGACGGGCTGGAAGCTCGGGGCGGCGCTCAGCGGCGTGGCGGGGCTGCTGGCGGCGACGTTCTCCTGTGTGCATGTCGTGAGTGCCTACGAGGTCGGCGTCCCGGTGACCTTCGGGAAGATCGGTACGCCGCTGACGTCCGGCGTGCACTTCAAGTCGCCGTTCACCGACGTCACGTCTTTCTCGACTCGCCCGGTCGATCTCGATCTCAACGGCAAGGACGTCGTCGAGGTCCGCTCCTCGCAGGGCGGTGTGCTGTACGCCGACGTCACCATCAAGTGGGCCGTGGTGCCGGCGAAGGCGGTTGAACTGTACCGGCTGGCGGGCAGCGAGGAGGCCGTCGAGCAGCGACTGGTGCTGCCCGATGCCCGCGAGATCATCCGCAACGTCTTCGCCAAGCACACCAGCGAGGAGGGGTACGCCTCCTCGCGCGAGCAGATCGGCTCCGAGATCGCCGGCCTCGTCAAGGAGCGTCTGGCGCCGCGCGGGATCGACGTCACCACCGTCAACCTGCGCAATGTGCGGCCGTCGGACAGGCTGCAGGACCAGATCGACAAGAAGATCCAGCAGGAGCAGGCCACCGAGCGGGCCACGGAGGCGGCTCGTACGGCGAAGGCGGAAGCGGGACGCAAGCGGATCGAGGCGGAGGGCATCGCCGCCGCCAACAAGATCATGGAACGCTCGCTCAGCGACAAGGTGCTGTACAACCAGTGCCTGGAGGCATACAAGGAGGCCGCCAAGGCCAACCCGGTCTACGCGGTCCCCTGCGGCACGGACGCCAACGGCACACCGGTGATCGTGGACAGCGGCAAGAGGTGACACTAGGCGTCGAGAGAAAGTCCGGCCGCTGCTCCCGCGTGGCGGGGCATGCGGCTGTTCGACCTCTTCTCGCACGTCCAGAGCGGTGTGGCGCTCCTTCCATGATGGATATCGCGCTGATCACCGTCGGGTAGATGTACCGCTACCTGCGCCACGTCGTTGTCCGTGACTGCCGCCGGCCGGTCCGCACGACTCTGGTCTAGGCTGGAAGCGACTGGGGTCCCGGTCGGGCGAGGATGGGCCGGGGCCTTCCTTGCCGTCCTCGGCCTGCCGCAATACCGTCCTAACACCCGCCAAACACCAGGCCGTCGCCGGTCACCTCGCCCGTCTGGAAGGGCCCTGACTGGTTCTGGGTCTCCCAGCTCCGGGCATGGCTCAGGCGCGCTAAAAAACGTGCCACATGTGGCACACTCCTGGGCCTCTTCCAGGGGGTAGGTCGTAAACGGGAGGCCCTGTCCTGCAATGTCCGCGGTGGGCGGAGGCGCAGGACAGGGCCGGGTGCAGCGTCTGTACGACGTGCCGCCTCAGTGTGGCTCATGGCCCCGTAGGCCGGGTGTACTTCACGTCCGCAGCCCCGGGGACAGCCGGGAATGAAGAGAAGGAACTGCCCGCTGGCCTGCTGGACACCCACCCGGCGCTGCGCGCGCTGGCCTGCCTGCTCGACTACGCAGCCGGCCACGCTACCAAGGAGGGGACGATGCCCCGCGACGTCCTGCGCCCGTAGGCGTCCTGGCCGCCCGTGGCGGCGACGAGGCGGTCGCCGCGATCGGCGCACATCTGCCGTTACGACGCCTTGGTCGACCTCGGCTCCGAGCTGGAGCGCCGCATCGCCCTCGACGGCGACCTCGACGGTGTGCCGCGGTCGATGGTCGTGATCGACCGGGCCGACGCCACCCTGCGGCACCTCGCCCGCTACTGGGCAACGTTCCGGCAGGAGGGCGACCCGAAGTGGTCCCCGGCCATCGCCGTCCTCGAGGCCGTTCTGTACTAGGTGAATCCGGATGTTGCCACGGTCGGGGTCCTTCCTGCCGACTGTCGTCGGAGTGCATGAAGCCGAGCACGGCGACGGCGATCTCACGGACGGCGCGTTCGCCGCCTTACGCCCTGGCGACTGCCAACTTGTCCGGAGGGCCGATGCCCGGTCAGGTGGCAGTAGGCGACCGGTTCCCGGGCCGGTGCAGACGGTCGGTGAGGAAGGCGAGGATCTCGTCGCGGGCCCGGACCGTGGGGTGGCCGGCCCTGTCGACGAGATGGGCGGTGACGACGCTGTGCGGGGTGCCGACCAGGTCGGCGAAGAAGGGTGGCGGGGCCGGGTTGGCGGCAGTGTCCGGCAGGACGCGCCCGTCGAAGGCGTCGCCGAGCAGCGCGCGGTAGGCGGCGAAGCGTTGCCCCGTGCACCAGCGGTCGCCCTCGAAGCGGTAGGCGAGGACGGTGAGTCCGTCGCGGTGGAGCCGGTCGCGCACCGCGACGGCGTCCGCCGCGTCGAGTTCGAGCCCGCCGGGGTCATCGAGAGGCAACGACGGGTGGTTGACCACCGGGGCGATCACCGCCGGCTCCAGAGCCATGGTGAGGGCGAAGTTGCCGGTGAAGCACAGGCCGATCGCGCCCACTCCCGGCCCACCGCAAGCGGTGTGGGCCTGGCGCGCCAGGCCGCGCAGCCAGACCGTCACCGGGCTGGTGCCGCCCCCGGTGAAGGCGCGGAATTCCGCGCTGGCACAGGCGCGGCGGACGACCTCCCGACCGCCCTCGACCGTGGGGAAGGCGCCGTCCGTGCCGAACAGGGAGGGCACATGCACGGTGAAGCCCGCGTCACGCACCCAGCGCGCGAGTCGTAGGACGTCGGGACTGATGCCTGGCATCTCGGGCAGCACCACGACCGCAGGTCCGGTCCCGGCCACGTACACCGTCTTCTCCACCCCCTCTGCGGTCACGCTCCGGCGGGTGAAGTCGGTGATCGGATCGTCGTCGCTCATGAGGCCAGCCTGGTCCTGCGACGGCCGCCGGGTGAGGGGCGGAATCGCCAAGGTCGAGGGTAATCTCGCCACACGTGTGGGAGGTGAGCGGTATGCGGTGGACGACCGGGGCCGGGGGCATCAGGAGGATGCGGCGGCGATGACCGAGGCGGCACGGCAGGGGGATGACGGTGGGAGTTCCGGCGCCGGACCGGGTGCCCTTCGGGTCGGGGTCCTGGCGTACCCGGGCTGCTTCGCATCCGAAGTGTTCGGCGTTCCCGACCTGTTGACGATGGCCGGGCATGTCGCAGGACCGGACGCGGCCGGCTACTCGGTGTCGGTCGTCTCGCCTCGCAGCCGGGTCACCGCATCGAGCGGCGCGAGCCTGGACGTGCGTCCCCTACGCGAGGTCGACGTCCTTGTGGTCCCCGGCTTCGAACTACGCCCGGACGCGGACCTAGACGCCCGGCTCGCTCGGCTCGCCCCCGAGATCGCGGCGATCCGCGCGCAGGCCGCCGCCGGCACCGCCGTGGTCTCCCTATGCGTCGGCGCGTTCCTGCTCGCCGAGGCCAGGCTTCTGGACCGGCGCCGGGCCACCACCTCCTGGCTTCATGCCGACGAGCTGGCCAGGCGTTGCCCGGACGCCGACGTGCGGCCCGAATATCTGGTCGTCACCGACACGGGGGTGACGACCACGGCCGCCTTCAGCGCCATGTACGACTTCGCGCTGGACCTGATCCGCCGCCACCACGGTGCCCGGGTGGCCCGCACCACCGCACGGTTGACGCTCGTTGACGACGCGCGGACCTTTCAGACCCCGTACGTCGACCCGCGGCTCCTCCCGCAGCTTGGCCGAGAGTTCTCCCAGCAGGTCATGCGCCGGCTCGACCAGAACCTCGCCGAGCGGTATGACCTCGCCGCGCTCGCGGACGCCTTCCGGGTCAGCACCCGCACGTTGCTGCGCCGCTTCGCCGCAGAGACCGGACGAAGCCCGCTGGCCCATCTGCAGGCCTCCCGGGTCCGCCGTGCCCGTCATCTTCTGGAGACCACCGACCGCACGGTCGCCGCCGTCGCTGCGGCCGTCGGCTACCAGGACCCCGGCACCTTCGCCGCCCTCTTCGCCCGCCACACCGGTCACCGCCCGAGCGCCTACCGGGCCGCCTTCAGTCGCACGCGATGATCCCGCTGCGCGTCGACGAAATTGAAGACGTCACTGCCCGGCTGCGTGCCCACGGTGCCGAACGGGTCGGCGAGTTGGTACGAGGGGCAGATGTCGACTCGAGGGAAGCCGCATCCCGGAAGAAGCGCTGCTCACCTTTCGCAGGGGCGACGACTTACTGCTGACGAGCGCGAAAGAACGCGAGGCCTACGCCAACGACCTTGGCGACGACCGCGCCCTGACCGCGGTGTCGGCTGCCTCGAACCGGTCCAAGGCCGACCTGGGCGCCGCGACGGAGCCGGTGACGGCGCCGACGATGGCCTCGGTGGTGACCCGCACCTTGTACTTCCGCCCCAACCGAGCGCCCCGACCTGGGGCCCGTCCAGCCGCTTCAAGCACAACCCCTCCAGCCCGGCCGCCGTCCACTCCAGCCAGCCTTGCGCCACAAACGGGTCGGTGGTCGAGGGGCACAGCGCCAACGGCGCCTCCAGGCCGTAGTCCGTGAAGAGCGCCTCAAGTGCTGCGCGCCGCCGCTCGTACGGCCATCCAGGCAGGTCCGCCCCGGCGTAAACCAGGTCGAAGATCACGTAGTGCGCCGGCCACTGGCGCGCCGCCTCGGCCGCACCCGACCCGCGCCGCGCGAGCCGCTGCTGAAGCCGCTCGAACGCCAGCCGGTCCCGCTCCCACACCACCAGTTCGCCGTCCAACCCGATGTCCGTCGGCAGCTGTGAGAGGGCCGCCGCGCGGTTCTCGGGGAACGACGCCGTCATGTCCGTGCCCTGCCCGGAACGCAGCAGTACGCGACCGCCCGCGCAGGCCGCGAGTTGGGCGCGGTAGCCGTCCCACTTCGGCTCTGCCGCGCATCCCGCGGGCAGCTTCGGGCTATCCACGCCCACGGTCAGCATCGGCTCGGGCAGGGGCCATGTCATGGAACAAGCCTTCCATCACACCTTGCCGACGCCCCGGAAGAAATTGCCGTCAATCCGCTTCTGCCCAAGCCTCGCATGGTGTGGAGGCGCCCAGCTGTCACACCGAGCCGTGCATCGACGGTGCGGGGGTTGATGTCCAGGCGCTTCGCGAGTGTGGTGGCGGGCCATCCGGCACGTGCCAGGTCGGCCAGCAGCCGGGACGCTTCCCTCGAGTCGGTCAGGCCGGGGGCGCCGGAGTCGCGGCGGCCGGGGAGCGGCCCGGGCCGTGGGGCCTTGTGCCGGGGTCCGCAGCACGCGGCGGAGCAGGGGCACGGACAGGCCAGCCCGGTCGGCGATGTCCGGCGCGGACATGCCCTGCCCGCGCAACCGCTGAGGGGTTGCACAGCGGCCGGCGCTGGTGGGCCAGGCGGGGTCAGCGCATCTCGAAGTCGTCGTAGTGGAAGCCGGGCGCGACGATGCATGACACCAGCACGGGTTCGTCGCCCTGGCACTGGGCGGTCTGCCATGCGCCGGCCGGCACGAGGTACTGGGGCCGCTGCCCGCGTTCGACAGCGGGTCCCAGGAGCACCGTCCCCGCCGGGGCAGGGTCCGGGTCGGGGCCGTGGCCGCCGAGTCGGAGACTCAGGGTGTGGCCGCGGTGCCACAGCCACATCTCGTCCGACCGGACCCGGTGCCAGCGTGAGACCTCACCGGGATGGAGCAGGTAGTAGATGCCCGTCGCGCAGGGGCGTACGGCGCGGCGGCCGTCCGCGAAAGTCTGCGTTTCGGTCTGCCAGGTCCGGCGGAACCAGCCGCCTTCCGGGTGCGGCTCGAGTCCCAACTGCGCCACCAACGGGGAGATCACGCTCATGCGATCAGCCTGCCCTAATTTTCTGGCCAACGCGTCCGGTCGGGCGTAGACACTCAGACTGTGCGGCCCGGGGAGCCGGAAGCTATGCCCACTCCACGCCCAGCTTCCGTAGGGCATCTGTCAGGAGCGGTTGGTGTGATCAGAAGTGGGTGGGTTGGCCTGGGCTGATCAAGTTGGTGTGGAGGCGCGGTGAGGCGGTGTGAGGGGTTTGGGTGGTGGGCGCGGATGCGAGGGCGGATCTTGGCATGTGGTCTGAGGTCCGGCTGGAGAACTACCGCGGCCGCATCGGGCAGCTGCATACCCAGGTGGACTGTGGCTGGGGCAACGTCGCCGACGCGATGCGTCGCGCAGTCAGCCACTATCAGGAGTCCGGCGCTGCAGATCCCGCCTTCATCGTGACCCAGGTCGGTGACGAGCCCTGGGACAAGGCAGAGGTCCGCTCCATGCTCCAGAACACCGCTTCGCTGGGGACCTCAATGCCTCGGCCTCTGTCACCTTCACCAACGTCGCGTTCTACGACGCCAGCAAGAACCCGGGATCGGTGCCCGGCGAGAGGTTCTACGCGGGCCTGGTCGACGCCTTCGCCAACTGGATGCGGTCGTAAGGCCTTACAGCGGATCAGGACTGGGCTGCTAACCACCGCAGCCGGTGCTCCCTGCCGACGCGGGGATGTTCCGATCAGCGCTGCCGCTGGGACACAACGCGGTGGTGTTCCGGTGGGGCACGGGCTCGGGCGCGTGGTGGACATGGCCCCCGGCTCGGACCCGGACCTGGGCCCGGTCCCGTATACGGCCTTTCCGGCCGGTCGGCGGCTGCTGTGGCTTAGGAGTAGGTCATCGGGCAGCCGTACTGCAGGGAGTACTGCGCGGCGCGCAGGTAGAGCGCCACGTAGAAGGCCGCGTCCCGGTCTTCGGCCCACGGTCCCGGCCGCACCCGGGCGGTCCGTTCCGCCCCGCCTTCCAGGAACCACAGGCTCAGCGCGAGGTTCTCGCCCGCCGGTATCGCGTCGACGGGCAGTCCGACGGCGTCGGCCAGCCGCTCGGCCAGGGCGAGCACCTGCGGGGCCCCGACGACCGCTGTCTCCTCGCCGGAGTACGCGGTGCCGACGGGGAGCACGATCGCCTCCTCCAGCGCGAACGGCACCAGCACGCTCCAGTTGAGGAGGGTCGACAGCTCCGCGTCGGTCAGCCGCGTCCTGCACAGCGCCACGAAGCCGTCCATGGACGGGCTGACCTTCTCCTCGAACCAGCCCCGCGCCTCCCGTGCGGCCGGCCGCGGTTGGTAAGGGGGCAGCGCGCGCCGCTCCAGCTCGGTGTTCAGTGCGGCGGCGACGTCTGCGTACCCGTCCTCTCCCGGCCGCGACCAGTCCTGCGCGGCGACACTCACCAGATAGACACCCATGATCGCAACGTACCGGCCGCCACAGCGGCAGGGTCAGGGCGGGGGTCAGCGGCGCAGGGTGAGGGGCAGCGCCTCCAAGCCGCGAAGCATCATCGTGTTGCGCCAGCGCAGGTCGCGCTCCTGGCAGGCCAGGGTCGTTCCGGGGAAGCGGGCGAGGAGCGCGGTGAGCGCGATCTCGGTCTCCAGCTTGCCGAGCAGGGCCCCGAGGCAGCGGTGGATGCCACCGCCGAAGGCGAGATGGCCGGCGTCCCGGCGGTCGAGGATGAGGCGGTCGGGGTCCTGGAAGCGCGCCGGGTCGCGGTTGGCCGCGCCGAGGGACAGCAGCACGAACTCGTCCTGCGGGATCTCCACCCCGCCGACGTCCACCGGCTCGGTGGTGAAGCGGGTGGTGGCCATACAGATGGGGGAGTCGTAGCGCAGGAACTCCTCGACGGCCCTGGGCATCCGAGTGAGATCGGCGCGCAACCAGGCGGCCTGGCCGGGATCGCGCAGCAGCGCGAGGCAGGAGGTGCCCAGCAGGTTCACGGTGGTCTCATGCCCGCCGATCAGCAGCAGGGCGACCATGCCCACGATCTCGTCGTCCGTCAGCTCCCCGCGCTCGCGGGCCGCCAGCAGCTCGGTGAGCAGATCGACGGGACGGTCATTGCGGCGGATACGCCGGTCGGCGATGGCCAGGACGTACGAGCCCATCTCCTGGACGGCTCGCCGGAACGCCGCGTGGTCACCCTCCTGGGTGACGATGGCGGTCGACCACTTCCGGTAGAGGTCGCGGTCCTCGGGCGGGAAGCCGAGCAGTTCGCAGACGACGAGGATCGGCAGGGGGAAGGCGAAGTCACGTACCAGGTCCACCGTGGCGGTGGTGGTGCGGGTCGTGTGGCGCGCGGCTGCCGCGTCCAGCCCGTCGAGGAGTTCGAGGGTGATGCGCTCGACCATCGGCCGCATCGCCTCGACCCGCTTGCGGCTGAACGCCGCCTGGACCACGCGGCGGAGGCGGGTGTGGTCGGGCGGATCGCTGCTGAGCATATGGGTGATCTCGGTGCCCAGGTTGACGCCCTCGACCCGGCTGTCGGCCAGGGCCTGGGCGCGCCGCACATCCTGCGCGAAGCGGCGGTCGAAGAGCGCGGCCCGGACATCGACGTAGCGCGGGATGATCCACAGCCGCAGGCCGCCGTCGCTGTGCAGCACGGAGACCGGGGCCGATTGCCGCATCCTGGCCAGGGTCGGGTACGGGTCGCTGAGGAACGTCGGCGGGTTCTGGCGCGGTTCCGTCGTCTCGGGCTTGTCCGGCCGGTGCTTCTCCGGCCGGGGACTGTTCGTCCGGGATGCTGCCGTCGCTGCCGTAGCTGTGGTCATGATGTTTTCCTGTCCTCACCGGCACGGCCGGCGCCGCGGCGGGGTGCCGGGCGTGGCACCCCGCTACGGCGCTGCTTGGGCTCACTGCAGAGGCGACTTCTTCTCCGTGTTCTTCTTCGCGCGGGTGGTGCAGGTCCGCGCCGGGCCGTTCGGCCGGACCGGGACCGCCTTGTCCAGGGCGGCCTGGGTGTGCGGCGGAATGATGATCCCGCGCTCCCGCTCGGTGGCGCTGATGGGGTCGACGCGCAGTCCGTGACGCTTCATGGGGTTGACCTTTCTTCGGTGTGGTGGACGGGATGGTGCGAGCCGGTCCGCCCGCTGTTGCGGCGGTCGGCGGTTCTGGGGGAGGCGCGCAGCGTGTCGTCGGCGTAGCGCACCATGGCGGCCCAGGCGGCGGCGTGTCCGGCTGGGTCACGGCCCACGTCGTGTCCGCCGCCGAGCCACCGGACGCGATGCGGGACGTCGCGGCGCCGCAGCGCGGCGAGATAGCGCTCGATCTGTTCCGGAGGGCACTTCTCGTCGTCCGCCGAGGCGGCGAGGAAGAGCGGGCCGCGTACGCGGCCCACATAGGTCATCGGGCAGGCCGCGCGATAGCGGTGTGGCACCTGCTCGGGGGTGCCGCCGAAGAGGCGGTCGTCGACCTCCCGCAGCGCTGGCGTCGTCGCCCGGTACGCCGCCGTGTAGTCGGCCACCGGGGCGACGGCCAGCCCCACGTCCCACAGCCGGGGCTGGACGCCCATCGCCAGCAGCGTCAGATAGCCGCCCCAGGAGTAGCCGCACAGGCCGGTACGGCCCGGCTCCGAGACTCCCGCGTCGATGAGGTGGCCGCGCACCGCGGCGAGGTCTTCGAGCTGGGCGAGGCCGACCCGGTGGCCGAAGTCGTCCCGCCAGCGGGGGCCGTAGCCCGTCGAGCCGCGGTAGTTGGTGCGCACCACGGCGAATCCGGCCCGGACCAGGGCCTCGGTCCGGGCGTCATAGGCGTCCCTGTCGTGGGTGTGGGGCCCGCCGTGGACGAGGAAGACCGTCGGCCAGGGGCGGTGGCCCGCCCTGCGGCCGGGCGGGGTGGCCACAAAGCTGTGGATCTGCCCGTACGGCCGACGTGTCCACAGTTCGCGGCGCCTGGATCCGGTCGTTCCGCCGGGCGCGGTGCCGCGTGACGCCGTCGTGGAGCGGCCGGAGTGGCCGGAGTGGCCGGAGCGGTCGGGACGTTCCGGGGGTTCGGGGTGCTCCGCACTTTCCGGGCTTTCCGGGTGGTAGATCAGTGGCCGGGGCGGTTCGCCGTCGCGGCTCCACAGGCAGTGGACCGTGCGGTCGGGTGCGCAGGAGAAGTCGATGATCGTGCCCTCGGGCGTGGGAAGCACCGTGGTCGTACCGCGGTCGAGGTCGGCGCGGAGCAGGCGGCTGCGTCCCGCCCGGTCCTGCTGGACCAGCGCCGTGCGGCCGGGCCCGTACCAGCAGGCGGTGATCTCCGTATCGAAGTCGAGGGCGGAGCCGGGACCGTGCGTACGGATCCCCTCGCCCTGCCGCCAGAAGGCCAGGGTGTAGCGGCCCGCGCGTTCGAGGACGAGCAGCAGTTCCGGCCGTGCGGTGGTGAGGTCCGGGCGGAAGCCCAGCGCCCACACCGCGCCGGCGTCGCCGTCCCCCGCTGCGCCGGGGATGGCGTCCACGAGGACGCCGGAGGCCGGTGACCACAGCCGGACCGCGGCCGGTCCGGTCGGGCACCCCGCGGTGGCCAGCAGTCGGCCGCCGGGGGCCAGGCCCACCACTGCCGCATAGCCGGGCTCCTCGGCCACCAGGCGGGCGCGCTCGCCCGGTCGGCCGAGGTAGTAGCGCGAGCGGTCCGCGACCCCGACGCCGACGGCGGCGAGGCCGCTGCGGGGGTCGAAGGCCAGGCCGTGCATCCGCCCGGCGGGTACGCCGTCGAGCGCCGGGCGCGGGTGCCCGCCCTCGAACGGCCCGCGCAGCCAGCGGCCTTGACCGCCGGGAGCGGCGTCGAACCACCACAGGCCGTGGCCGTCCGGCTCGATGGCGGCGGTCTCCACACCCAGCGGTGCGGTGGTGGCCTGGCGGCGCTGACCCGTCGTCAGATCCCAGGCCACGATCTGCGGGAGACCGTCCACATACCGGGTCTCGACCGCTCGCCGTCCGTCGCGGGCGGCGAAGGACGGGACGTGCACCGCCGTTCCGATACCGCCGCTCATCGCCGTCCCTCCCTTCGTTGGTGTCCGCTTCCGCCGCCGGCGGCCTTGGCTGTGGTGGGCTCCGACGGCCATCACACTGCCGGACGGGCGGGCCGCGTGGCAGGGAAGAAAGCGCAGCGGCACCGACAGTGAGCTACTGCCGGTCCTTCCCTGGCACCGGACGGTGGGCGGGCGACAGGGTGCGGGGGCGACCACATGGTCCGGACCCACCGAGGAGAAAGGGGCGACCCGATGACGATCGCGGCGACCCGGCCCGGCGCAGCCCCCGTCCCACCCGGCGGAGCGCCGAACGGCACACCGGGTGGCAGGCCGAGCCGTGCGCTGACGGCGGTCTATGTCGCGGGCGCGGTGACGGCGTTGGGCACCCAGATGACCATGCTCGCGCTGCCCTGGCTGGTGCTGGAGACCACCGGCTCGGCCACCCGGGCGGGCCTGGTCTTCGCGGCCCAGGTGCTGCCCATGGCGCTGTTCGGCTTCGCGGGCGGAGAGGTCATCCAGCGCCTGGGCGCCCGCCGGACCATGGTCGTCTCCGATCTCGCCCGCGCTCCGGTGGTGGCGCTGATCCCGCTGCTGCAGACCCTGGGCGCGCTCAATCTGGCCGTCCTCGTGGCGATCGTCGCGGCGCTCGGGGCGCTGGCCGTTCCGTACCACGCGGCACAGCGGGTGCTGGCGATGGAACTGCTGAGCCCGCACGCCCGCTCTCTGGCCCGCGCCAACAGCGCGCTGGCAGGTGTGCAGAACGGCTCGGCGTTCGCCGGACCGGCGCTCGCGGGTGCGCTGATCCCGCTGGTGGGGACCACATCGGTGGTGTGGCTGGACGCGGCCACGTTCGCCTTCTCCGGGTTGCTGCTGCTGCACCGCGTCCCGGCAGGGGGTGGCGGGGCCGGAGGGTCCGTGGGCGGGCCCCGCGGCCTGTGGGCGGGGGTGCGGCATCTGTGCGGCGACTGGTTCCTGAGCCGGGCGATGCTGTCCACCGTGGTGTTCGGGCTGATGCTGCGAACCCTGATGATCACCATGCCGGTGCTGGCGTTCGCCCGGTTCGGGGGGGACGCCAGGGTCGGCGGCCTGCTGATCGCCGCCGATGGCGCCGGTGGCCTGGTGGGCTCGGTGGCCGCCTATGTGCTGGCGGCACGGGTCGCCCCCGTACGACTCGCCTGTACGGCCCTGGTCTGCGTCGCTCTGCCCCTGTGGACGCTCCTGGTGCCCGTGCCAGCCGGCGTGCTCGTCGTCGCCGTCGGCCTGTCATCGGCCGCCGCGCCCCTGGCGAACGCGCCGCTGATGGGCCTGCTCTCCGCCCGGCTGCCGGACGGCTTCGGGCCCAAGGTGTTGCAGGCCGTGGTCACGATCAGCACCCTGGCCGGGCCGCTGGGCTTCCTGGCCGCGGGCGCCGTGCTGGACCGGGCCGGTGTCGCGGCGACCCTGTGGGGCGTCGCCGCGCTCGCGACGTTCGGCAGCGGCAATCTGATCCTGGCCCTGCGCCGCCTCCAGGCCAGCGGGGACCCGGACTGACCTGGTCTTCCGAGAAGACCCCGGTGGACGAGGGGCACGCGGCGGGAGGCCGTGGCCGCGGCCAGCACCGGCGAGAGCAGCGCGTAGGCGAGCGCGGAGAAGGTGACCAACTGGCCCGTGACGGATGTATGAGGCCAGGACGTTGGTGACGGTCTGCCTGAGTGTTGTCGCGGGTGGTTGTCCGTCGAGGGCGGTGTGGGGTCGGTGGTAGTTGTAGTGGATGTTCCACACCGCCAGCGCCTGGGCGCGCTGGTTTTCTGAGGTCCAGGTGCGTGCGTACAGGAACTCTTCTGCCAGGATCCGGTTGTACCGTTCCACTTTCCCATTGTGCCGGGGCGTGTACGGTCGGGTGCCGTGAGCCGAGTAGGGCGCGGGTGAACGCGTCGGCCCGGTAGCAGGCACCATTGTCGGTAACGAGCCGTTCGATGCGGGTGATGCCGTGTGCAGCAAACCACGCCCTGGCTCGGTGCAGGAATGTAATCGCCGTCGAGGCTTTCTCATCCGGCAAGGGCTCGGTGTAGGCGAGGCGGGTGTGCCCGTCGACCGCGGAGTGTAGGTACACGTACCCTCCACGGCCGGTCTTCTTCTTGTTCCGGCTGACTGCCCGGGAGTGGTCGCTGTCTCGGCCGTGGGCTCGCCATCAGCCGCCGTCAGGTATTCGTCCGACCTTCTTCACGTCGATGTGCACCATCTGTCCCGGCCGGCGAGCGGTGATTGTGCGTGGTTTCCGAGTGGTGTGGCCGTCGGGATCGATGAATCGGCGTCTGCTCAGACGGAATGGGAGAGGTGCCGGGTGACGGTGCGACGGCTCACAGTGGGCCCGGTCTGGCTGAGTTCGAAGGCGATTCGTCCTGCGGACCACTTGTGGGTTCGGCGCATCTGCTCGATCCGCTCCACTACCTCGCCTGGTATTGCTGTGGGTTGACGGTGAGGTGTGGAGGACCGGTCGTGCAGGCCGAGCTCACCATGGCGACGGTACCGGTTGACCCACTTGGACGCGCATGCCCTGGAGATGCCCATCTCCGCAGCAACGTGGGCGATCGGGCGTGACTGGCATCGCTCGACAAGTCGCCTGCGGCCCTCAACGGAGAGCGGCGCGTTGGCATGGGTGCCCATCAGATCGCGGCGAGGTTGTTGAGCAGGCGCCCCAGCTCTGCCGGCGCCTGAATGTGGGCCAGGTGACCCTGGCCAGGAAGTTCGTGGACTCCAGCATGCGCGACGTGCTGCCGCACGAGGTCGAGCGACGTTCCGTAGGGGGCCGTTCCGCGATTACGCTGGCCGATGATCAAGTCGACTTGCTCCGCCTGCTGTGCCATCAGATCCGGAGGCGGTGTCGCGTTGAGCGCGCCGAGTTCGGCGTACAGCGGTCCGCTCAAGCGACGCAGTATCGCCCAACTGTGAGGATCGGCCCGAAGGTCATCGACATACGCTGCGGAGAAGCCGGAGATCTGCCGATTGACGATCTCGACGCAGCGATCCCAGTCCGCCGTCTCCGCTGCCGCCTTCAGGTCCGGCAGCGCATGGCGTCCGAACGGCTGCATCACCGGCTCATAGGCGATCATCTGGTGAATCGGACGCTCGTTGGTGGCCAGCAAGGTGATCATGCCGCCGTAGCTCCAACCGAAGAGAGCCCTCGCGCTGTCGAACTCGTCAAGGACCACGCCGAGGTCCTCAACCTCTGTCCGCAGCGAGTACGAGTTGGTCAACGGCCCCGAGGGGGCACGGCCGCGACGGTTCACGACTACCACTGAGGGCCAAGCGTCGATGGCGCCCGCCACATCGCGCCACGTATGCGCATCGCTCATCACGCCCGGGACGACGACGAGGCCCGGAGTGTCCGGCTCCCCGTACACATCAACCGTGACCCAGCTGTCTCCGCCGACCGACAGCTTCTTCTGAATCGTTCGCTCCATAAATCTATTATGGAGCGAACGATCTACAATGCAAACGTGACTGAACGCAACCGCGGACGCCCCCGAGCCTTCGACCGCGACCGTGCGGTCCTTGACGCCGCTCGCCTCTTCTGGCGACGCGGCTACTCCGGCACCTCGACCCGCACCCTGGCCGCGACTCTCGGGCTTTCCACCTCCAGCCTCTACGCCGCCTTCGGCAGCAAGGCCGGACTGTTCGAGGAAGCGGTGCGGACCTACGCCGAGCGGTACCGCGAGATCTACCAGCAGGCAGTTGCCGAGAATGACATCCAGACGGTCATCGAACGCATCCTCACCGACTCGGTCCACGAGTTCACCCAGCCAAGCGACACGCACCCCGGATGCCTCATCAGCAGCGCCGTGATGACCGACAGCACGAGCACGCTCGATACCAGCGCCTACGTCGCCGAGCTGCACAGCTCGAACGAGCAGGCCCTCCTCGTGCGCATCGAACGAGCGATCCAGGACGGGGAACTAGCCGCGGGCACCAACGCAGTGGCCCTGACCGGACTCATCCAATCCGTCTGGCACGGATTGTCGGTGCGATCCAACGTCGACACGGCTCGCGAGGACCTGCTCGCGACGGCGCAACTTGCTCATCAGCTGATCTGCCAACAACTCACGTCACCAACGTCCTGACCCGCAACACTTAGCTACACATCCGAGGACCGCGACCGCCGCCGCGAAGGCCGGCCGGCGCGGCGGGAGTCCGTCGATTCTCGGCCCCGGCGGGTGCGACCCGCCGGGGCCACCGCGTCGTGGGGTTCAGGCGAGGCTGCCGACGAGGCCCACGTGGAAGGGGGTGAGCTCGTCGTGACGCCCGGAGAGGACCTTCGCCAGCCACTCGGGGTCACCCAGGAGGGCGCGGCCCACGGCGACCAAGTCGAACTCGTCGCGCTCCATGCGGTCGAGGAGGCCCTCGATGTCCGTCACGCGGGCCTGCTCCCCTTGGAACACCTGGAGGAACTCGTTGCTCAGGCCGACCGAGCCGACGCTGATGGCGGGCCTGCCGGAGACCTTCTTCGCCCAGCCCGCCAGGTTGAGGTCGGAGCCCTCGAACTCTGGCAGGTGGAACCGGCGGGTGGAGCAGTGGAAGACGTCGGCGCCCGCCTCCGCCAGCAGGCCGAGGAAAGTCTCCAGTTCCTGCGGGGTCTCGACGATCCGGGCGTCGTAGTGGTTCACCTTCCACTGGGAGAACCGGAAGGAGATGGGGAACTCGTCGGACACGGCCGCCCGGCAGGCGGCAACGACCTCGGCCGCGAAACGGGTACGGCCGGCCACGTCACCGCCGTATCCGTCGGTGCGCCGATTGGTGTGGGACCACAGGAACTGGTCGATGAGGTAGCCGTGGCCCCCGTGGATCTCGACGCCGTCGAACCCGAGGGTCTCGGCCGCGGCCGCGGCCGCGGCGTAGGCGGCCACCACGTTGTCGATGTCGGCCTGCGTCATGGCGTGGCCCGACCGCGTGCCGTCCAGACCGATGCCGGAGGGGCCGATCGCCGGGGCGTCGGGCACGGGCGGGTTGCCGGGGGTGCGGTCCATACCGACGTGCCAGAGCTGCGGCATGATCCTGCCGCTCTCCTGGTGCACCGCGTCGGCCACCGCGGACCAGCCGGCCAGCGCCTCGTCACCGTGGAAGTGCGGGACCCGGGCGCTGTTGCCCGCGGCGTCGTGGCCGACGTAGGTGCCCTCGGTGATGATCAGGCCGACGCCGCCCGCCGCCCGCCGGGCATAGTAGCGCGCCACGTCGTCGCCCGGGACTCCGCCGGGGGAGAACTCGCGCGTCATCGGCGCCATCACGACACGGTTGGGCAGGGTCAGGCCTCCCAGGGAGAAAGGGCGGACCAGGTGGTCCTTGGCACGCTCGACCGGATTCGCGGGCATCAGTGTCTGCCTTCGATAAGGAGCCGACCGCACGGGTACGGGGGATTGGTGATGCGCCGTGCGGTCGGCGGCTCGGATGGGTTGGTGGTGCCGGGGGGCCGGCCAGGTGCCGGGGGCACCCCGGGACCTGGTCCGCCCTCAGTCGGCGGGGGGAATCCGGACGGAGTCCGCCGCCGGGTCGCTCCCGGTGACGGCCGTCACCGGGTCGGGGGCCGGTGCCGCCGCGCGGATGAACCACGCGGTGGCGAACGTGATCACGGACAGCGCGGCCGCGCCGACCACCACACCGTGCAGTCCGCTGCTGACGGCGTCCTCGACGGTGTGGCGCACCCCTGCGGACATGTCCTTGAGCAGGGCGGGGGTCAGTTCTCCCCCGACGGTCAGCCGCTTCTCGGCGTTCGGTCCGAGCCGCTCCGCCAGGACGTCGGCCATGCGGCTGCTGTGCACGGCTCCGAGGACGGCGACACCGAGGGAACCACCGATCGTACGCACCAGGGTGACGGTGCCGGTCGCCGCGCCCATGTCGCGAGGAGCGGCGTGGTTCATGGTGGTGAGCAGGGTGCTCTGCATGAGGATACCGACCCCCACCCCGACGACAAGGGTCAGTGCCGAGGCCGCGGCGAGCGGGGTGTCCGCGCCGAGCAGGAGCAGCAGCAGCACCCCGCCGACGGTGACGACGCCGCCGGTGAGCGGTACGACGCGCTCCATGCCCCCGCGGTCCATCAGCCGCCCGGTGGTGAGCTGCGCCGCCAGCATGCCGAGCATCAGGGGCAGGATCACCATGCCGCTGACCGTGGGTGAGGCACCCTGGACGAACTGCATGTACGGCGGCAGGTAGTTGATGACGGACACGAGGGTCGCGCCGACCAGGAAGCTGAGGACCTGGGCAAGGGTGAACTCCCGGCTGGCGAACAGCCGCGGCGGCGTGATGGGTTCGGCGGCGCGCCGTTCCACCCGGACGAACCAGGCGAGGCACGCCACCACCAGCACGGAGAGGGCCGCGATCTGCCAGGACGTCCACGCGTAGGTGGTGCCCGCCCAGCCCGCCAGGAGGGTGAGGCCGAGGATGCCGGTGGTGAGCAGGGCGGCGCCGAGGTAGTCGACCCGTCCGGCGCCCCGTTGGGCTGGCAGCCGAACACCCTTGGCGACGGCCAGCAGGGCCACGATGCCGATGGGGACGTTCACGTAGAACGTCCAGCGCCAGTTCACGTAGTCGGTGATGAACCCGCCGAGCAGGGGGCCGCCGACGAACGACACCGGCAGCATGACGCCCACCATCGACTGGATGCGGCCGCGCTCCTGCGGGGGCGCCAGCACCCCGATGACCGCGAGGGCACCGACCGTCAGGCCGCCCGCGCCGAGACCTTGGACGGCCCGGAAGGCGATGAGCTGCCCCATGGTCTGTGCCAGGCCGCACAGCACCGTGCCGACCAGGAAGAGCAGCACGGAGTAGCTGTAGGCGCCCTTGCGCCCGTAGAGGTCGCCGAGCTTGCCCCAGAGGGGGGTGGCGGCCGCCATGGTGAGCAGGTACGCCGTCACCGACCAGGAGAAGTGGTCCAGGCCGCCCAGATCACCCACGATCGTGGGCAGCGCGGTACTGACGATCTGCCCGTCGAGCGTCGCCAGGAAGATCCCGAGCATCAGCCCGAAGACGCCGAGCCGGGGTAAGGCGGGCCGGTCGGACGAGGACGTGGGTGTCGAAGGGTCGTTCATCGCTGCCCCCAGGACGCGAGTGGCGGGACGTCAGACGGAGTACGGGCGGGCGCCCCTGGCGTCGCGCAGAGCGTGCGCCCACCAGGTGAGCTGGTCGAGCATCGCCTTGGCGGCGGCGTCGCAGCCGGGATCGGTCGGCTTGCCGTCGGCGCCGAAGATCTCGCCGTAGTTGTGGAAGCTGACGGTGTCGCGGATGGTGACGGCGTGCAGTTCCGCGAGGACCACGCGGAGCTGTTCGACGGCCCGCAGCCCGCCGGCCAGGCCGCCGTACGAGACGAAGCCGACCGGCTTGGCGTGCCACTGCTCGTTGTCCAGTCGATCGCGTTCTTCAGCGGCGCCGGGAAGCTGTGGTTGTACTCGGGGGTGACGATCACGAAGCCGTCGGCCTCGGCGAGCCGCGGCGACACCGCGCCGAGCTGCGCGACGACCTCGTCGGAAGGGGTCTGACCGAAGGCGGGTAAGACCGTCGGCAGCGGTGTCGCCACCAGGTCCACCAGGTCGGCCGTCATGTCCTCGCGCTGGGCGATGTGCTCGGTGATCCAGTCGGCGACGACGGGACCGAAGCGCCCGTCCCGCGTACTGCCGATGATCACCGCGATCCGCAGCGGGCCGCCGGTCACGTCAGCCATGGGAAACCTCAGCGTGTGTGTACACAGTATCTTCCGCGTACAACGTACAAATCCCTGTGTACCTTGTCCACTCCTGATACGGTGTACGCAGCACCGGTCGGCGGAAGGAACCTGGAGATGGCCTCCCGGCAGAGACAGGTACAGACCGAGGAACGGGACCACGTCTCCGTGTGGGAACGCCTCGAACGCCCGGCACCGGCACCCCGCACCACGCTCACGCCGCAGCGCATCGCGAAGGCCGCGGTGGGTATCGCCGACGCCGAGGGACTGGACGCGGTCACCATGCGCCGCCTGGCCACCGAACTCGGCGTGGCTCCGATGGCCGCCTACCGCTACGTCACAGGCAAGGACGAACTCCTTGAGCTCATGGTCGACTTCGTCTACGGCGAACTCGACCTGCCGGACGGCACCGAGGGCTGGCGCACGACCATGCGGACGCTGGCCCTGCGCATCCGTGAGGTGCTGCTGCGCCACTCCTGGGTGACCCGGGTGACCTGGTGCGCCCCCACGCCGAACCAGCTCGCCGTGCCGGAGGCCGCGCTGACCGCGCTCGACGGCCTCGGCCTCGACGCGGACACCGCCATGGCCGTCTACGGCACCGTGACCGCGTACGTGCACGGCGCCGTCGACTCGGAGGTCGGCCTCACCCAACTGCTGCGCGTGCGCGGCTGGGCCAGCCGCGAGGAGGCCCGCTCGGGACTCGCCTCGCAGATGGCCTGGCTCATGAGCACCGGCCGCTTCCCGATGTACGCGCGCTACATCGGCGAGGCCGACCGCAAGGACGACCTGCTGTGGCAGTTCGAGACCGGGCTCGACTGCGTCCTCGACGGCATCGCGGCCCGCCTTCCGGTCTGACCACGTCTCCGGAACAGCACACTCAGAAAAAAGAGAAGGCCCGCTACAGAGCAATTACATGTAGCGGGCTTCCGCTTGTCCGTACCCGAATCCGCGAATTAGGTTCGCCCCACTGAGCGACGGTGGGGGCAAGGTGTGGATAAGCCGGGTACAGGGCCCAGCCGGGGCAAGCCGGTTCATCCGGACTGCGAGAAGAGGGCGCAGGCGCTCACGAAGGAACGGCGGGCGGCCAAGGAGAAGGAACAGGCGGCCAAGCCGAAGCGTCCGTCGCTGGTGGAGGAGAATCGGCGGCTGTTCGCGGAGCAGGACCGCATCCGTGAACTGCGGCGCCAGCGGAACCAGCCGAAGAAGTAAGCCAGGAGCGCGGGGGCCCCGTCAGATCTGACGGGGCCCCCGCTGCACACGCGACGCAGGTCCACGTCCGCTCGTCCTACAGCACCTTGACCAGGGCGTTCTCCTCCCAGCCGTCGCCTTCCTCTAAGACCGTGTCCTACGTGGTGAGGCGGACGAGGCGTTTGTAGCAGCAGAGGGCGGCGGCGAGTCCGAGAAAGGCCAGCTAGTTACGGGGATTGCGCTCGTAGCGTGGGCTGAGTCTGCGGTAGCCAGACAGCCACGACATCGTCCGCTCGATCACCCACCTGCGACGCCCCAACCGTTCGCTGGACTCGATGCCTTTGCGGGCGATCCGGGCTCCGATGCGCTTGCCGCGTAACCATTTACGCAGGTCCGGGCGGTCGTAGGCTTTGTCGGCGTGGAGGCGCTGGGACTTGAAGTACCGGCCGCGATGGGGATCGTGTCTCGTTTGGTGACCTAGCACCATGGGCTTCAGTCCCTGGCTGTCATGGGTGTTGCCGGCCGAGATGCCGACGACCAGGGGCAGTCCGTTCGCGTCCGACAGGACGTGCATCTTGGAACCCGGCTTGCCCCGGTCCACGGGGCTCTGACCTGCGTGTTCGCCCCTTTTTTGGCCCTGACGTGGGCGGTGTCGAGGACGACGCGGGTGACGTCGGTGAGGCCGGCGTCGTCGAGCCGGTGCAGCACGGCCTCGTACAAGCGGCCCCAGACGCCGGCTCTCGACCAAATCAGGAAACGGCGGTGAGCGGTCGACTTCGATACGCCGAAGCAGGGCGGCAGGGCCCGCCAGGCACAACCACTGACCAGCACGTAGATGATCGCCGCGAACAGCGTCTCATCAGGCGTGTCCTGCATCCCGCCACCCTGAGGCCGCACCTTCGACGGCGGGATCAGCGGCTTCGCGATCTCCCACAACCCGTCCGGAACAATCCAACTCCATGTACCCCGCCCCATACCGAGGTCAACGAGGCCTCACCACGTAGGACACGCCCTAAGTCATGCAGGGTCCAGCAGCCCCGCAGGCTGCCGGGCGCAACCAGGTGGGCGCGGATCAGGGCGTCGAGCCTCCGCCGCGGCAGAGTGCCGGCGCCGGACAGCACGGTGATCGTCTCGTCGCTCGTTTCCGAACCCGGTGCGAGCGCCAGGAGTCGGAGCAGCCGCGCGGGCTCCGAACCGAGGCGGCGATACGACAGGTCGAAGCAGGACCGCACGCCTCGTTCGCCATCGTCCAGGTGATCGAGGAGTGTGGCGGAATCGGCCAGTTCCGCGACGAGTTCTGCCACCGGTTTTCCCGGATCGGAGATCAGTAGAGCGGCCGCGCTCTGCAGCGCCAGGGGCAGCCGGCCGCACAACTCGCACAGTTGCCGGGCGGCCCCTGGAGCGACCAGGACGCGTCGGTCGGCGGGGGCCGCCGCGCGCAGCGCGCCGTGCAGGACGTCCCGGGCCGCCTCCGGCCGCAGGACGTCCAGATGTAGCAGGTGGGCACCGAGCTGGGACAGGGTGTCACGCGAGGTGACGAGCACCCGATGCGTGGTGTGGCCAGGCAGCAGTGGTCTCACCTGGCCGGGATGTGAGGCGTTGTCCACCACGATCAGCACGCGGCCGCGCGTACGAGCCCGCTCGGCCAGGACCGAGCGGTAGAGCCCGGCACGCTCGTCCAGTGTGCCCGGTACATGCGCGGCCGCCACGCCCAGGGCGCGCAGGAGGGCCTCCAGGAGTTGTTCGGGCCCGGCAGGTGTCTCGTCGTAGCCGTGACAGTCGACGAACAGCGCGCCACCCGGGAACCAGCCTCGTTCTCTGGCCGTGTGAGCGGCCCTCACGGTCAGAGCTGTCTTGCCCACACCCCCCAGCCCTGCCACCGCAGTGACCGGGACCGCGGATCGGCCGGCGTCGGCGGGAGCCAGGTCCGTCAGCAGCGAGCCGAGTTCGTCGTCACGCCCGGTGAACCGCTCCACCCCGGAATATCCCGCTCGTGAAATCGATCCGGTCCCCGCCGTATGCGTCACCGCTCACACGGCCATCTTGCCCCGAAAGGTAAGCGCCCGACAGGTACCGAGAGCCAGGTCCGCTGACCCCCACCGCGGGACACCGCGCCTATCCGCGCGTGCCCACTTAACCTCGGTCGCGGACTCGGCGCCGGGGCACGTCGTTAGGGGCTGTCCCGTCGTAGTGACTGCGTCGGGCTGTTGCCTGGTGGCGCCGACACCAGTTGGACCAGTGCAGCAACCTGGTCGCGGTCACGGTTAGTGGGCTGAAGACGGCGGCGAGTAGCTGGCAGATTTCCAGAAGCCCAACTCCGCCTCCATCGGCCGCTGTCGTTCACATCGTCGGCCAGCCGCCAGCGGGCACTGACAAGCAGTCTGAACGTGTCATTGGGCCGGATAGCTCACCGTCTACCTGAGGTCCTTCGAGGACGACGTTCGGCTTACTGCCCGGGAGGAGAACCCGAGGTAGGCGGCACCCGCCAGGAAGATGACGACCCGGCACCCCGAAGCCGACAACGTCTCCGCGCCGTCGAACCTGTCGTGCCACGCTCCACCTCTTCTCGATGCCCCGCACCAACAGTGCGGGGCATCCTGGCTTGAGCGGCTCAGGCGCCAGAGCCGATGTTCGTCACCTGGCGAGCTTCGGGCCGACGAGCAGCGGGCGGCTCACCGTCGTTTCAGGAGAAGACGACGGAACGCAGGAGGAGGCGTTCGGATGCTTGCGCACCTGGACGCAGCGTGTAGTAGGTCCCGCCCTCGCAGTCGGCGCTGAGGAAGACAGTCGCCGTGGCGTCCGTCAGATTCCTGGGTGCCCGGCTGGGAGAGCCAGGCTCGGAGGCCGGTCCTTGCAGGTTGATGCATTCGCCGCTGGGCGGGTTGTTCAGGAAGCCGACGGCGTCGTAGCCCTCGGTGGTGGTGTAGGTGTAGCGGAACTGGCCGGTTGCCGCAGAGGCCGGGCCGGAGGCGGCCACAACGAGCGCGACCGTGCTGCAGACAGCGCCGACGGCCGTCGTGACGGAGTAACGATTCACAATGATCTCTCTCTGCTGGGTACAGGACAGTGCGGGTATTGCCCCGACCGGGAAGGCCATAGGCGCGTTGTCCCCCGGACGGGGATGCCGAATCGGTTCGGCTTCCGTCAGTTGGCACACCGTCAGGTCATGCCCGGGACGCGTGTGCTGATGGCCCGCCCGTCTGTCGGTGGCCGCCGCTGCCCAGCAGGCGGCCGTTCTTGCGTCCGGCGCCGGCGCAAGACATGAAAACGCCCCCTGGAGGATCCCTCTATGTCGTGGCGCGGAGACGCCGCGCGAAACGGCGTCGTCCCTCATGGCCTGCACCGCAGAGCACGGCGCAGGCCGACAGGGGCGTGCGGTCGGCCGGCTCGGCGCCTCAGTCGGAAGCCAGCAGGCTCCGCAGGCTGGGTCTGCTGGGTCCTGAGGCCGACGTTTTCCCTCGTTGATGCGGAGCGCTGCCGTACCTGGGTCCTTTGGGTCCTTGGGCCGCGCCCACGGGTTGTGCCGGGGGAGTGGTCCCGGCCCGCCGGGATCCGGCGATACCGTGGTGAGACCCGCCCGTTGCGCGCCTTACGGAGCCTACGATGAGCGATCAGCCGGTCCCTTGCGTCACCGCCCGGCAGCAGCTGGACCCTGCGGTCGCCGACGCGGTCCGTGCGTATGCCGCCCGTACCCGGGCCGCCGCCGACAAGTTCGCCGGCGTCCTGGAGGACATCGCCGCCAACGGTCTGCCCATGGTGGAGGTGTGCACGCCGTGGGAGGAGCTGCGCGAGGCCCACCTCGCCCGCCTCGCCCGCCAGCGCCCGGCCGTCGCCTGATGACCCCACCTCACGGCCCGCGCCGCGCCCGGATCGCCCGCTCCGACTCCGCCGCCAAGCAACTGGAAAACATCACCCATGAGGCGCAGCTCCACGCCCTGGACCGCGCCCTGGTCGTCGTCTTCGTCGACCCCGACGCCGGCGAGCCCATCCCCGGCGACACCGCCGGCCCCCAGCTGCGCCAGTACACCGACGAACTCGAAGCCGTACGGATCCCTGTACTTCGCCACCGCGCTGCGCACCGTCGTAGTCGTCGCCTACTCCGAGGTCTAACCCATCCAGACCCCAGACCTTCACCTGTTACACCCCGCAGGTCACAAGGAACGTCTGGTCCTCGCGAGCCGGGTGCAGCAGAGTCCGTTCCCTGACGCAGCGCGGCATTGCACGCCCGGCTGGCTGGACACGGCTGCTGTTCATGCACAGCTCCAGCGGCAGCACCAGCGCTCCGGCGGGCGTCTCAGAACCCAGCCCCGACCCGGCCGACGAAGACGCAGCCAAAGAGCGCGCCGCCCTGTGCGAGGCGGCCGTCGCCCACTGCAGCGCGGCACAGCATTGCGGCCGCGGCGAGGTGGGGGCATCTGTCGGTGGTGGTAGGCCGAGTCGTCGTAGGGAGGACGTCGGCCGACGACGCGCCCGCCTCCTACTGCCTCTACCTACACCACCTCGCCCACGGCGACGTCCACGCCGCCGCACTGTGGCAGGCCCAGATCAGCGCGTACGCACGAGGAGAAGGGCCTGCTTCTCACCGGAAGCCCGAACGCAGCCGGTGAGGAGCAGGTGTCAGGGGGTGTGCTCACGCAGTGTGGGCAGGTGGGCGAGGAACACCTGACGCTCGCGCAAGTGCTCCAGCACGCGCGCGTAGGAGTCGTCGTCGGTGGTGAGGGCAGCCCGGGCGATGGCGAGGACGCCGTGGGCGTAGCCCTGCGCCGCGTACCTGCAGGCCGCTGTGAATCCGGGCCGCCGGGTGAGGGGGAGCGGCTGCCCTATGTCGGCGAACGAGCTGAAAGCGACCTGCCAGCCCATGCGCGTCGCGTATGAGGTGATCAGTCCGAGGTCCGCGTGTCGCTCAGCGCCGGGCTGTGCGAGCACGTACGGGACGACGCACAGCGGGCGGCCCTGGCGGATCGCCGCAGCGGCGATCTGGCCCATGTACTCCGTGCGCAGCACTTCGAGTCGGGTGGCGCGGGCCTGGGGGTTGAGCGGTGTCAGCACATCAATCCCTTGGGGTTGTGGCCTGTCACGGAGGGGGGAGGTTTCTCGGCGGCAGGAGCCGGGACCGCGCGCGACGGGACGGTCGTCCACCCGCGCGCGGGGATCAGGAGATGGTGCTCAGGACGGAGCCGAGCAGCGTCTCGTGCGGTGCGGGGCCGGCACGAACTGATCGAGGAGCTCGCGCAGCGCCGTGGGCGGGACGAGCCGGTCACCACGGCAGGGACGCAGCGAGTACGGGCCGGGCGGCTCCGTCATCGTCATCGTCGGCAGAGCGATGTGGTACGGCCGGCCGAGACACACGGCGTGGCGGTGCGCCGACGACCTTGGGACGCCCGCCATGCCGGCCGCGCTCGCGGGCGGACGCCTGGCCCTCCAGGGACTTCTCCCGGATGTCTCGCGTTCGGACTCCGCCATGCCGGCGAAGAACGCGAACAGGGCGGCGCCGTGCCCGGACGGGTCGTACACCCCCCTGAAGGGGGCCGGTGAGGAGTTCGAGCTGGATGTCGTGGTGGCGCAAGTCCTCGGCGATGGTGAGCAGTTCGGCGGCGCCGCGGCCAAGGCGCTTCATTTCGTGCACTGTGAAGATCACCCGCTGGTGCGGGACGGCCTTCTTGATGGTGCGGGCGAAGTCCATCGCCTTGACGAACTCCGGCCTCACTTTGACCCGGGTGCTGACCTTCTCCGAGAAGACCGGATCACAGCCCGCCTCTTCCAGAGCGTCGAGCTGGCTCTGGAGCTCTTGCTGAGCGGCGGAGTTCCTGCAGGTCGGGGATGTGGTCGTAGAGGGTGCCGGGGCTGACACCGAGGATCTTGGCGATCGAGGTGATCGAGTTATAGGCATTGGGCAGCATGTCGCGGGCGGCGCGGATGATTTCGGGGGTGGCCACGGTGGGCCGACCGCCGACCCGGCCGCGGGCGCGTGCGGCGTCCAAGCTCTCGCGGGTGCCGGAAACGATCAGCTCGCGGATGAACTCGGCGAGCGCGGCGAAGACGTGGAAGATGAGCCGGCTGCCGGGGTGGTGGTGCCCAGGCGCTCGTGCAGCGAGCAGAACCCGGGTGGCCCCTGGGCATCGACGCGGGCCAACGGGATCGGCCTCGGATCACCGGGTTTCCCGGATCTGATCTTGGAGTGCACACAGATCTCTTGCCATAACTGGTTTGCAATGCAAAGCTGACGGCATGACAGACGCGTCGACGCCCTCTCCGGGCACTCCCCACGAAGTCCTCGCGGGCCTCGGCGACCTGACCCGCCGGGTCCGTACCGCGCAGCGCGGCACCTGGTTCCCCCTCCTGCTGCTGGGCGTGCTCACACTGGGCGGGATCCTGGTCGGCCGCTTCACCTTCAAGGTCGAGACCGTTGCCTGCCCAGCGGGTGAAGCCGCGGCGGGCAGCGGCTGCACCCTGGTCACGCAGGGCTCGGCGGTCTACTGGCCCCTCGGGCTCGCCCTGGCCTACGCCGCGACGGCGTTCTTCTACATCCGCCGCTCCCGCAACCGCGGTGTCGGGACCCGGGTCCGGCCCTACGTCCTGACTGGGATCGTCTTGGTCGCCCTGGCGAGTGCCACCGCGATGTGGAGCCTGCGCCACGGGATGCCACAGCTCGGCGAACCGCTCGACTTCTGGGGCCTGCACCTTGACCCCACTTCCGGGGTGACGAGGTTCCTCGAACGGCTCGCCGGGAACGCCATGGCCGTCGGGCTGCCGTTGCTGGTGCTGGCCTGGGTGGAGCGCAGCCGCGCCTTGCTGCTGCTCGCCGTGGTGTACCTGGCCATCGAGCTGGTGCCGCTCACCACCGGCTGGGCGGGGATCCCGTTCACCTCGCCGTGGTCCGCTCTGCCCACTTTCGGCGTCCCCGGCGCGCTTCTCCTGCTCGGCGCCCTCGGTTTCGGCCTGGCCGAGCTGACCGGCAGGCGCAACGCGTCATGACCGATCAGCCCGAGCAGCACCCCGTCACCGGCCTGGACGACGTGGTCCACCAGCGCGTGCGCCTCGGCATCCTCACCGTTGCCCACCAGGCGCGCCGGGTCGAGTTCGGCTTCCTACGCACGGCGCTCGGCCTCACCGCCGGAAACCTCAGCCAGCATCTGTCCGTGCTGGAGAAGGCCGGGCTGGTGGAGATCGAGAAGGGCTACGAGGGCAAACGTGCCCGCACCTGGCTCTCCCTCACCCCTGCGGGTGACCGCGCCCTGCGGGACGAGGTCACCCAGCTCAAGCGACTCATCCACCAGATCGAGCACGGCAGCTCAGCCCCGGAGTCCTGATCCGCACCCCGGCGAACCGCGGTGAGCCGTGAGCGGCTCCCGCCGACGTTCGGCGGACCCGGACAGCACGCCGAACACCGTCCAAGAAACCCAGGGAGGACACGTGACCATCACACCGGTCACCACGACGGACGTGACGCGCCGTCGCTTGCTCGCAGCCGCGCTGGTGACGGGGGTCGGGGCCGCCGTGCCGATCAGCGCAGCGCGCCAGGCGTGGGCGGCTTCGACCGCCCCCGGTCCGTCGCAGCTCACGCTGCCGAGGCCCACCGGGCCGCACCCAGTGGGCACGGTGCCGCTCCACCTCGTCGACACCTCGCGTCCGGATCCTGTGGCCGGCCCGGGGCATCACCGCGAGCTGATGGCCAGCGTCTGGTACCCCGCTCGCAAGACGAAGGACCTGCCGCGTGCTCCCTGGATGACCCAGGGTGCGCTGCGGGCGATTCTGGCGGACGTCGGCTTCCCCCTCGATCCCGCCCTCGGCCCACTCACGGCCGCACACGTGGGCGCCCCTGTGCACCAGACGGGCCATCGCCTGCCCGTCCTCGTGTACTCGCACGGCGCGGGCAGCCATCGCGGCGACCACACCATCATGGTCCAGGAACTCGCCAGCCACGGCTACGCCGTGGTCACCGTCGACCACACGTACGACGCGTTCACCGAGTTCCCCGACGGCCGGCTCACCGTGCCGGCAGAGGTCCCGCCGTTCCTGGGGCCCCGGGACTTCGCCGCGGACATCCGGTTCGTGCTCGACGTCGTCGAGGGCCTTGCCGCCGGGCACAACCCCGACGTCGACGGCAGGCCACTGCCCCAGGGCCTGCTCGGCGCCCTCGACCCGAGGTGCATCGGCGCGTTCGGCTGGTCGAAGGGTGGCACCGCCACCGCGCTCACCATGCTCGCCGACCAGCGCGTTGACGCCGGGCTCAGTATCGACGGTCCGATGCAGCCGGCCATCACCACCGACCTGGACCGGCCGTTCATGATGATGACCGCCTCGTTTACCCGGGCCGCCATGCCGGACGCCGCCGAGTTCTGGACACACCTTCGCGGTTGGCGGCTGAACATCCAGGCCGACGGGGCCATCCACAAGACGTACGGCGACGAGGTGACACTGATCCCGCAAGCGGGCAAGGTCCTCGGCATGACCAACCAGCAGGTCCAGGACATGATCGGCACCCTCGATCCGGCTCGGGCGGTCCGGATCCAGCAGGCCTACCCGCTGGCGTTCTTCGACCTACACCTGCGACAGCGCCGGGGACATCTGCTCGACGGCCCGAGCGCGGCCTTCCCAGAGGTGCAGTTCATCCCGTAAGAAGCGTCGGGCCGCGCATTGCGCGGTCCGCCCAAGACTCCCAGGAATGCCGTCGCCATCCGGGCGAGGCCTTCGCAAGGCCGGCTGTCCGCGCAGCCCTTCCATCGCGCGATCGGCGCTCCTACCGCTCGCCGTCGTCCTCCCCGCCGGTCGAGGGTTCGCGTAGCGGCCTGCGGCCGGCCTCCTGGGGGCGGAAAAACGCGTAGCGGCCGAGGAAGTTGATGTGGTCGAACTGCAGCGGTGACAGGCGAGCCAGCAGGTCGTCGGTGACGGGGAAGCCGTCAGCGGCGAGCTGCTTGGCCGCCCGGTCCAGGTAGAGGCTGTTCCACAGCACCACGGCGTTCAGGGCCAGTCCCAGCGCGCCGAGCTGGTCCTTCAAACCCTCGCGGTAGTTCTGCCGCAGCTCGCCACGCTGAACCAAGAAGATTCCGGGCCGCGGACCAGGCCAGTCGACCGCCACCGGCTCCGGTGGTTCCACCCTCGACGCGGTTAGCGGCTGGCGGGATCGGCCTGCCGCCCGGGCCCGTGGGGAGGTGCAGGCGGCCGAACGAGATCAGGCGCATCGGGTGCATGCGGGGACTCTCCTGGGGGTGAGGGAGTGGCGGGTGGGTCGGTGAAGACGGGCATGCCGAGGTCGACCAGTTGGGGTCGGCCGTCGGCCGGGGCCCCACTGAGGCTGTTGAGCTTGGCAGTGGCGGCGTCGAGACTGACCTGGAGTCCTTCGACTCCGCCGAGCCAGCCGTTGCCGCGAGCTTCGCGGGTGCGTTCGCGGAGGTTCTGGATGATCTCGATGAGGAGGCCCCGTTGGCGGGGGTTGATTTGGAGGACAGGGCAGGAGGGCCTGCGCTTCACCGTCCGCGATGGAGGCCGCACCGTCGGCGCCGGCCAGGTCACCAAGATCAACGAATAGCGATCGCCACCACACTGATGATGCCGAATGCGGTTCCCCGGCCACACCCGCCTCTGATCACCCCGGCCTGGGCCACTACTGGATCAGTGCCGCGATGCGCGGCCAGGACGCGACCTTGGAGCGGCTCCGCGTCGGCCGACAACTCGAAGAGGCCATGATCCAAGGCCCTGACCCACTTCACCTCGCCAAGATCTTCGGTCTCGACGAGAAGACCGCGATGCGTTACGCGGACTCCGCGCGGGCATGGAGCAGGCCGCCGAGGCCGGCCCCGCGAATTGACCGCGAACCCACGGGTCCATCCCCAGAATCAGGGCACCGCACCCTCGGGTTCGCGTGACGTGGTGGAACGGTGCTTCAACAAACTGAAGCAATGGCGCGGCATCGCCACCCGGTACGACAAGACCACCGAGTCCTACCAAGCAGCCGTCACCCTCGCAGCCCTGCTGATGTGGGCGTGCATTTGACGACAGAACCTAGGTCCGGTGTTTTCCCGGGCTGCTCCATGTCGCGTCAACCTGGGTCCAGCGGGATTTGCGGCACCCTGCCACAACACCTTAGTTGATCATGAAAAGCAGTAGCGAAGAGACGGCTGGAACCGTCACCGGCACGAACTGCGGTACGGGACTCGCCGGTGTCGCCGCCGGTTCGTCTTGCCCTGCCTGTGGTGCACGCAGCTGACCTCTGCGACCGCCGTAGCAGTGTCCGGGACCGTCAGACGGACTCTGTCCCGCACCCCCGACGGGCCCTGGCGGGAACTGTGGCGGTCGGTCCTGAAACGGCTCCAGGAGTTGGAGGCCGCCTACGCGGGCACCCTCTTCGAGCCTTCGGACTGGACGGCCCTGCCGGTCGACTTCTGCAAGGACTGCTTCCACCTCAAGGACTGGATCAGTAGCGACACAGCCCGCGTCCCGATGTCGGCGCGAGGGCGAGCGGCAGACCAGTACGCCCGCCAGGACCCGGCCATCGCCCTCACGGGCGACGTCGCCAACACCGCCAAGCACCGCACACGTAAGCCAGGCCAAACAGCGGCGCATGTCGCCCGCGTCGACCTCACCGACGGCGGGACGACCTTCACGATCGAGTGGAAGCGACCGGACGGGACAACCGGCACCCGGGACGCCCTGGAACTGGCACGAGCTGCCGTGAACGGCTGGCGGCAGTTCCTCACGACCCACCACATGGACGAGAACGGCACCTGACCCCGCCCGACGCCCGACGAGTTGGCGCACCCGGGCGCCGGCCGGGCGCAACTTTCAGGAACAGACGTCAGCTTCGCCTTTAACGCAGTGGAGTACTTGCCGGTCGGCATCATGGAGCTCACCTGGGAAAGCGTTCGGGCGTTGCTGGCCGGGAGTTCTGGCTGATCAACGTGTGCTGTCAGTCGTACGGCTGTCGGTGACCGTGTTGAGTTGAGCTGTCAGGTCTTCGACCATGCGTCCGAGCAGGCGGACGAATTCGGTGCGGTCGCGGTCTGGCCATTCGGTCAGGGCGGCGGTGAACCAGCCGTCGATGACGGACGTGTAGCGGTCGACGAGCTGCTGCCCGGACGGCGTGAGGGCGATCAGGCGGGCCCGCTGGTCGTTGGGGTCGGGTACGCGTTTGACGATCTCCTGTTTTTCCAGGGTGTTGAGGTGTCGGGTGACGTGGGGTCCGACGACCTGCATGCGGGCGGCGATCTCGCCCACTCGTAGCGGCTGTTCGGCGGTGTCGAGGATGACGAGGATGGTCATCGCGGGCCGGTCCAGTGTCACCCCGGCTGCGGTGGCGGCGTGTTCGAACAGTTGCCCGCGGCTCAGTAGGGCGCTGAGCTGGGCCATGCGCGGCAGCAGTCCTGTGATTGCCTCGCTTCTGTTTCTCATAGCCTGCTTCACTCCTTGGTAGATACCTAAGTTAGGTATATGATCAGGCGAACCGGGCCGCCAAAGGCAGTTCCGCTCGGCCATATAAAGGATACCTAAGGTAGGTAATCATCGCCATGATGGAACCCACAGCCGATGTCCTGATCGTCGGCGCCGGCCCCACCGGCCTGACCCTCGCCTGCGATCTGGCCCGCCGCGGCGTCGCCGTCCGCCTGGTCGAGCGGGCCGCGCATCCCAGCACCGCCTCCCGCGCCAAGACGATCCAACCCCGCGCCCTGGAGGTCGCCGACGACCTCGGCGTGATCGAGCGCGTCCTCAAGGAAGGAGCCGTGAACATTCCCACCCGCCACTACGACCGCGACCGCGTGGTCTCCGAAGCCGTCGAGGTCGCGGCCGGAACACCTGCACCAGACGCCCCCTACCCGCCCGTATGGCTCTCCCAGCCCAAGTTCGAACAGATCCTGCGCGATCGCCTCGCCGATCTCGGCGGCACCATCGAGTGGGGCACCGCGGTGACCGGCCTCGACCAGGACGGCGACGGCGTCACCGCCACCGTCGAGACCGCGACGGGGGAGGCGACCATCCGAGCCCGGTACGCCGTCGGAGCCGACGGCGGCCGCAGTACCGTCCGCAAGCACGCCGGTATCGCGTTACGCGGCACCTCCCACCCCGACCAGCGCTGGCACCTCGGCGACGTCCGGATCGACGGTCTCTCCCGCCACTGCCAGCACGTGTGGATGAGCAAGGAGCACGGCATCCTCTCGCTCTTCCCCTTGCCCGGCACCGATCTGTGGCAGTTCCAGGCGTCCGTCCCCGCCGACGTAAACGACCCACAGGAACCGTCTCTGGAGCTGTTCCGCGACATCTTCGCCAGCCGCGCGGCCGTTCCCGGTGTCCGCATCACCGGCGCCGACTGGCTCTCCCTGTACAAGATCAACGTGTGCCTTGCCGACCGCTACCGCGCCGGCCGGATCTTCCTCGCCGGTGACGCCGCGCACATCCACTCACCCGCGGGTGGCCAAGGCATGAACACCGGCATCCAAGACGCCTACAACCTCGGCTGGAAGCTCGCCGCCGTCCTCGCCGACGCCGACCCCGTGCTGCTGGACACCTACGAGCAGGAGCGGCGCCCCGTCGCCCAGGCCGTCCTCGGCGACAGCACCACCCGGCTGCGCGCGGTCATGCGCGCGGCGGACGACGGCGACGGACCGACCGCGCAGCGCGGCCTGACCGGCGACTTCACCACCGGCCTGACCATCGCCTACCCCGACAGCCCGCTCACCGCCGGCACCGCGGCCGGCGGCCGCGCTCCCGACGCCCCCTGCCGGGATGCCGCCACCGGCCGCCCAGTCCGCCTGCTAGATCTGCAACGTGGCCCGCACTGGACGCTGCTCTCCTTCGGACCCGACGCCCTGCCCCAGCCGGACGGCCCGGCCGCTGCCGGACTGCGGGCGTTCCGCGTGACCACCGACCCGACCGCCACCGGCCCCCGCACGGTGATCGACACGGACGGCCACGCCCACCGCGCCCACGCCACACACGGCGGCGAACTCGTCCTCATCCGCCCGGACGGCTACGTCGCTGCCCGCCGACCCTCCCGCGACCTGGCCGCCGTCGTCGCCCTGGCCGCGGCACATGGCCTGCGATGAACCGGCCCAGGGCACCCCGCCACGGGCCGCGATGCGGTCCGCGATCAGCCTCGGTGGCCGCCGCTGGCGCAGCTCGGGCCACTCCAAGGCGACGTCCACCCCGTGCTTGGTGGCGAACCCGGCTCGCGCCCGGCCGGCTTGTGGCAGGGTGACGCGGTCGATGAGCTGCTCGTCGCGCAGCTGGGCCAGGCGGCGCCGCGTCTGCTCGATCCGCACCTCGGGTGCGATCACAAGATGTATTTGCTCGGTCGTTGCCATCCGGTACTGCGCCAGTACGGCCAGTGCCAGCCGGTCGACGCCGCCGGCGGCCACGCTCAGAATTGTCACTGCTGCCCTTCGAGTACGGTGCGGCGCCGGTCTTGTCCGGCCCTTGCGTGTACCGCCCAGGCCACCAGTCGGCCCCGACCGGACCACCGACCGTGAAGGCCCGACCAGCGTCACGATGCGATAAGTCCGCCCCCGACCACACCCGCAACCCCTCCGGCATCCCCGCCGAAAACCCCGCTGACAACGGTCCGCATACAACCGGGGCCTGACGATGTATCCGTGGGTCACCACCCTTTTCAGGCGTGGCCGGGTAGCCCGGCATCCCCCGACTGCACCCCCACACGGCCCCACCCAGGAAGAAAGAGGAAAAGGGGAGGGTGGGCGCGGTGTGGTGGAGCGGTCGGGGGATCGGGCGGCCTGCAAGGGGTGTTGCGCGTCGGCGGGGCCCTCCGCGCTTAGCCCGTGACGATTCGACGTGCCATGAGAACCTGGCGTCGGCCGGGCGCAGCTGGCGGGAGTAGACCTCAGTCGTCCTGTGCGGGGGTCGGCGGTGCGGTCGTCGGAAGAAGTCTCCGTCCAGGGTCTCGAAACCGTCCGGCAGCGGCGTCCTGGCCGGCGCCACCACGCCGATCTGGCCGATCTTGACGGCGCCGATCTCCCTGACCTATGCCGTATGCGGTCGTTCGTACGTGGCCGTTCGCGGGCGCACAGCAGATGGCTCCTGGCGTCGACCTGTGCTCCCCGCGCCCGTGGGGATGGTCCCTCGGGTGTGCAGGGGGCGTTGGGGATGCTCGGCGCTTGTCACTAGCCGGTGACCAGGATCTGCACAAGCTCATGCAGATCCTGCGCGCTGAAACTGGGCGGGGTCATCGCGCGCGGGTACACGGAGGCTCCGTGCCGCAGCCACGCACCGTCCAGCCCGGCTCTCCGCGCCCCGTCGATGTCCCAGGGATGCACGGCGACCAACATCGCCTGCTCAGGCCGGACGCCGACTCGTTCGACGGCATAGTGGTAGGCCGCCGGTGCCGGCTTCCAACAGCGCGGTCCGCGCACGTCCGACAGGGCCTCGAAGCGGTCCAGCACTCCTGCCGCGTCCAGCAGTCGCTCGGCCAGCGCGACGCTGCCGTTGGTCATCGCCGTCAGCCGGTATCCCGCATCGCTCAACTTCCGTACACCGTCCGGCACATCGGGGTGTGCTTCCAGCTGGGAAAGGCCGTCCAGAATGTGCCGGGCTGCGGCCTCTTCATCTCCCGCCCATCCCTCCAGGCCAGACAGCAGGGTCCGTACTCCGTCGTGTGCGACGGAGGTGAAGTCCGCGTACGCACCTGAGGCGGTCAGGGCGAATCCGTCCCGCAGTACCCCGGCGAACCAGGTCGGCAGCAGGTGCCCGGGGGCACCGATGTCCTCGAAGCGACCGCGCAGTGGTGTGAGGTCACTGAGTGTCTCGTTGACGTCGAAGACGAGGACCTGGTGCTGGTCGGCGGGCATGTTCTTCTCCTCCTTGCGTCCGTGCGCGGATGCCGGACGTCGTAGCCCCCTCAGGCTGCGAGTACCCGTCCTGTGGGCGGTTGCGGCAGCGGGCTGCTCCTTTCTCTGTCTGCTGCAGCGTGCTGCCGGGGTACGGGCAAACGGAGTCCGCGGATGGTTCGAGTCTCGAGTCGCATGTTGGCACCGCGGCTGTGGCCATGTTCCGACAGGCGGGCCAGGGCCTGGCGGATGTGGGTCGCAGGTTCGTCGATGCAGAGACGTTCCTCCGCGTAGGCGTGGGTGAGCGGGTGAACCCGGAAGCGGTGGGGTGCGGTGCGTTCGATCAGGTGCTCTGCCGCCAGAGCCGCAAGGTGATGTTCGGCTGCAGCGAACGGTTCACCCAAGAGTGCGGCGGCTCCTGCGATCTCCACCTCTGTCGGCGGATGAAGTGCCAGCAGGCGAAGGAGTCGCCGTGCACCCTGCGGCAGCCGCGTGTCGGAGGCGGCCAGTGCAGTGCGCACACCGTCCTCCAGGGCCAAGGTGATCAGCGGCTCGCGGTAGTAGTCGCCGAGTGCCCAGGCAGGGTGCTCGCGGATGTGGCGGCCGATGACCGAGAGGGCCAGCGGGAGGTGGCCCAGCAATCCCGCCATCTGCTGGACGGCCAGGAGGTCCGAGGCGAGGCGTTCGGCTCCGGCCGCTGCCCGCAGCAGTTCGACGGAGTCGTCCGGGTCGAGTGGCGGTACCGGCAGACGGGCGGCTTCAGTCAGGCCGTCCAGCGCGCGCCGGCTGGTGATCAGCGTGCGACATCCTGGGGTTCCGGGTAGGAGGGGCCGCACCTGTTCGGTGTCTGCCGCGTCGTCCAGGACGATCAGTGCGCCCGTTCCCGCCAGGACTTGGCGGTAGAGAGCTGTTCGTGCGTTGAGGTCGTATGGGATGCGGTCGCCGGTGATGCCGAGCAGCCGCAGAAAGGTCTCCAGTACGGCAGCAGGGTCGGCGCCTGGGCCCTGCGCAGCGGAGCCTCGCAGGTTCGCGAACAGGACGGGTATGTCAGTGCGTTCCTCTGCGAGAAGCCGGTGTGCGACGTGCAGGGCGAGCGACGTCTTGCCCACACCCGCCATGCCCTCCAGCGCCACCGTCGGCATCTGCCCGTCGGAGTCAAGCAGTGCCTCCGCCTGGACCACCAGGCCGGTTCTGCCGGCGAATGCGGGAAGTCCTGTCGGCAGCCGGTCGTAGGCGCTGACGCGTGCGGCGGCCTCCGCTTCGCCGAACACGGCGCGTAGTGACTGGCGCCAGCCAGAGACGATGGCTTCGTCGGAGCCGACGAGTGCCTGGACCACGGCCAGCAGCAGGTCAGCGTTGGGGCGGCGGCGGCCCATCTGGAAGCAGTTGCCCACGGTGGAGCGGGCCGGCCATTCGCCGCGCGGGCGTCCTGCCCGCTGCCAGTCGCGGTGGATACGCCGCGTTATCTCGGTGATCGACGGGTTGCCCGCCCACGCCTTCAGCAGTCTCAGTTCCGCGATGAATTCATCTATTGTGCGGGCTTTTGCCGGATCCAACACCTGCGGCACGAACATCCTCCCCCATGGGACACCTGGGCCACGACCAACCTGGAACGGTCGTTTCAAGTTAGACGACATGAGGCCTCGACTGTCAAGCGGTATCCGAGGGTTGGCTTCCGGCCACGGAGCGCATCCAGGATCATCCACGATCACTCCGGAAGCCCGCATTCCGTCCTGATGCTGGGGGCCGTCCCTGCTCACCGGCACCCCAGGAATCCCACTCGCCCCCTGACGGCGAGCCTCGTGTGCCCCCGTTCCAGGACAGGAGTCCGTGCGTCACCATGCCCCAAATCGGTGTTTCCCTGCGCCCCGTCGGCGGCAGCGTCGTCGTGGGCCAGGCCAGAGAGCACACGCTCACCATCGACCGGCCAAAGGAGAAAGAGGGCACCGACGCCGGTCCCATGGGCGGAGAGCTGCTGCTTCTGGCGCTCGGCGGTTGCTACGTGAGCACCTTCCTCGCCGCCCTGAAGGCCGAAGACCCGCAGGTTGACATCTCCGAGATCAGCTTTCAGGTCGACGGAAGCCTCGGGAGCGCGCCGACCCGATTCTCCGAAATCACCGTGCAGGTGTCGGCGCCCGCCTCCCTTGAGGACCTGATCTCCAAGCCCCTGCTCAAGGCCGAGCGGGGCTGCATCGTCCACAACTCGATCCGTGACGCCATAACGGTCCGCTTCACCCACGAGTGGCGCTGACGCTTCCCCCCACCGAAGGAGACAAGACCGTGGAAATGCAGAACCCCGCGATGCAGGACAGCCCGAGCCAGGACCGCGGCATGGCGGACATGGCGAGGCAGGCGAGCAGCATGCAGCCCGATCCCGTGGGCGGCGCGAGCCCGGGCGCGCGGCGCGTCACGATCGTCGGTGCCGGCTTCTCCGGCACGGTCAGCGCCATCCGGCTGCTCCACTTCGCCGACGCGCCCCTGGAGATATGCCTGATAGAGCGGGAGGAGGGCTACCGCTACGGAGGTATCGCGTTCGGCTGGGCGTCCACCAACTGGGAGCACATGCTCAACATCCAGGCGGGCCGCATCACCCTGCGCCGCGAGCGTCCGGAGGACTTCCTGGAGTGGGCCAACGGGGAGGCGGACCGCTCGGATTGGCCGCAGAAGTGGCAGTACCACACCTTCGGCGTGGCCTGCGTCGTGCCGCGGCGGATCTTCCGGCAGTACCTGGCCGAGCGGCTGCGCGACGCGGCCGCCGACGCCCACGCCGAGGTAACCCTGCGCGAGCTCACCGGTGAGGTCATCGACGTCCGTGGCCAGGGTGGCGGCTACGTCTCAAGTACGCCGATTTCTCGGCCCAGGGCGGGGTGCACGACCTGTTCTCGGACCAGGTGATCCTGGCGACCGGTCACCTCTCACCGGTGCAGGCGCCCTTCTACCACCGCATCAAGGACTGCGACCGCTTCCTCGCCGACCCCTACGCCCCCGGTGCCCAGGACTGGTTCCAGGAGGTCGGCCCCGAGGAGAGCGTCCTCGTCACGGGCTCCGCGCTGTCGGCTTTTGACACGGTGATCTCCCTCATCCATGCAGGCCACCGGGGGCAGATCCTGATCTGCTCGCGCGGCGGGCACATGCACGGCACCTACCCCGTCGACCACGAGCACGACATCTGGCAGGCCCGCCGGCCGCCCTTCCTCGACGCCGAGAAGCTCACCCCCGAGGCGGTGGTGGAGGGGATCAAGGCGGAGTACGCGCACCTGCGCGCCGAGCATGGTGTGGAGCCGGGCAGCGCGCTCGAGGCCGTCTTCCCCGAGCGGGTCATGAAGGCGTGGGAGCCGTACGTCATCGAGCTGATCTCCCGCATGGACGCCCGCGACGTGCGGATGCTGCTCGACCGGTACAAGAGCCTGATCGTCACCAACCGCACCAGCACCGTGCGGGAGATCGGCGGCGTCGTGCGCAGCCGGATGCGCGGATACAACGGGGCACCGAAGACCGTCGAGACCCTGTCGGCCGGCATCCAGGACATGCGCCCCGCCGAGGACGGCACGAAGATCCGTGTGGTCTTCGCCGACCAGCCCGACATCGTCGTAGACCGCGTCGTCAACTGCCTGGGCAACAAGACCGATTACGAGCGCGCCGACCACCCCCTGTGGCACGGCCTGGTCAACGGACACGGCTACGCGCAGCCGCAGACCAAGACCCATCGCGGCATCGAGGTCGGCCCCCACGGACAGCTCATCGCCGCCGACGGCACGGCGGCAGCGGGCCTGTTCGCCGTCGGCCCGATGCGCCAGGGCGACGAGACCACCCGCCGCGGCCGGCTCGGCGCGTTCGTATTCAGCATCGGCACCCTGCGCAACCAGTGCTTCGACACGGCGATGGAGGTGCTGCGCCACCTCGAATCGGCCGGCGAGGAGGAGCAGATGGACATCCCTGAGGGCATCCACCACTGCCTGATCCGCAGCAGCGACTGGATCGCCGCCGACCTCGCCACCGAGGATCCGCAGGCCACCCGCCTGCGGATACGCCTGCAGAGCTACGCGAAGGACAACGCCTACCCCAACGCCGTCAACTACCTGCAGGCCCAGGACCGCACCGAGCGCCGCAAGTACCGCGCCATCCTCGACGACGACCTGGCCGACTTCGGCGCCGCCCTGGCCCGCGAGTTCGGCCTCACCGCACAGCAGGCCCGGCGGAGCGTCTCCCTGCTGGCCACGCTCGTGCAAAAGCACGCGGTCCACAACCTGTGCGACATCACCAAGCTGGCGGGCTGGGGCTCCCAGTACGCCGAGCAGGTCAAGCACGCCCCGAAGAAGGGCGCGTGATGGCAGAGCACAACGAGCAGGAGCTGCTGAGCCGCCTGTTCATGGTCCGGCACGGCGAATCGACCTGCAATTCCGTCCACCGCATCGCCGGGCAGCGCGACGCCCCCCTGACCTTCCTAGGCCGGATCCAGGCCGAGAAGGTCGCGGGGCGCCACCGTGGCCAGCACTTCGACCGCGTCTACGTCTCCCCGCTGACCCGCGCCTATGAGACCGCCGACACCATCTTCCGTCTGGACGCCCACGAGGCGGACGTCCCCGAGGTCGTGGTCGACGAGCGTCTGATGGAGCGTGACTTCGGCAGCTACACGCTGGAGAGCAAGTCCATCCTCCAGCGCCGCCACGGCATCGCAGAGTACGAGCGGGCCATGAACGCCGACAGCCCGACCATGCACGGCGGCGAGACGTTCCAGCAGTTCAGGGACCGCGTGCACGCCTTCTACGAGGAGGAGCTGCTGCCCGCGCTGCGGCGCGGCGAGACGGTGTGCGTGGTCTCGCACAAGTACGTCGTGGAGCTGATCTGCCGGTTCATCCTGGACCGGCCGGCCGACGAGTCGTACGACCTGCGGCTGCCCAACTCCCAGATGCTGCAGGGCGACCGGATCCACAGCTACGTCAAGAACGAGAACAAGACCATGAACATGGTCTACGACTGGATCGTCGTCAACCATCCCGTGGTGTTCTGCGCCGGCCTGGCCGCGGGCCTGCTCGCCAATCTGGCGGGAGCGCGGATCTCCACCTCGCCCTATGTGCTGCTCCTGCTCCTGGTGCTGGCCAGCGTCATCACCATGTGCCGTATCGAACTGGAGAACGCGCTAACCTTTGTGACCGACCGCGGCACGCTGAGGTCCGTCACCCTGCGTTACCTCGTCCTACCGATGGCCTTCGCGGCCCTGGTGCGCTGGTCGGACGCGGGCAGTACGAGTACGGCGGCGATCGTCGCGGTGTTCCTCGCCACGCCCAGCTCCGTGGTGGCGATGACCGTCAGCCGCTGCCTCGGCGGGATGATCATGCCGACGTTCGCGCAAGTCCTGCTCTCCTCGCTGGCCGCGACCTTCTCGTTCTCGGCCGTGCTCGCCCTGACCCTGCACGAGGACATCGCCCCGGCCATCGCCATCAGCGCCGCCACCTCCACGGGCGTCGTCACCGCCGTCTACGTCCTGGTCAAACGTCTGCGGGAACGCTCGCCCATCCGCACGGCCAAGTACGGCGAGCGCAACGGATACGTCGCGGTGCTGCTGCTGACCGCGTTCATCATGCTGGTCTGCCTCAAGCTCGACCTGGACGGCTTCACCAGCTACGCGCCCACCGCCGTGGGCATCGCCGTCGGCCTGCGCCTGGTCGCCGCCCTGCTCAAGCGGCGCCGCCACGTCCAGACGCTCGACGACTACACCGCCATGACCTACCCCAACGTGTTCGTGGTGGTCATCATCGCCGCGCTGACCGGCAACGGGCCGCTGGAGCAGGTGGCGATCTGGACCCTGCTGCCGATGTTCGTCCTGTCCTTCTTCGACAGCTTCTACGCCCGCCACCTCGTCGTCGCCCCCGACGACCCGCGCTGGCCCGACGTACTCGGCCTCAAGGACCGCCCGTCGGCCGAGCGGCGTGCCACCGCGCCCGTCCGCACCATTGAGGACCCCGACGCCCGGCTTTCCGCGAGGAGTTGACCTTGTCCGTGCCACCCGCTTCGTTGATACCGCGGCCGTTACTGTTCTGGACCGGTGTCGCCCTCACCTGCGCCGGCGTCGCCGAGCACGTGTGGATGTTCATCGACTCCGCATCCATGCACTTCCACATGGCCATGATGGACATGTCACCGGCGATCATGTGGGCTGCTATGGCCGCCATCGTCGTCGGCGTGGTGCTTTCCGGCTTCGCCGTCTTGCCGCCGCGGACAGCCGGTCCCGCCGCCCCCGCTGCGGCCCACGCCACGACGGCGAGTCGGCGCCGCCTCATCGCCATCCTGACCTTCGCCCTCCTGGTGGACCAGATGAAGCCCGCCACCCTGGCATTCATCTCGCCGGGCCTGCGGGCTGAATACGGCCTCAGTGCCGCCGACGTCTCGTGGCTGCCCACGGTCGCGCTGACCGGCACCGTGCTCGGATCGCTCGTCTGGGGACGCGCGGCGGACCGCATCGGCCGCCGGGCCACCATCCTCATCGCCTCCCTGCTCTTCCTCGGCACCACGGTGTGCGGCGCCATGCCGACCTTCGCCGGCACCCTCGCCATGTGCGCCCTGATGGGCATGGCGGCCGGCGGCATGCTGCCCGTCGTCTACGCCCTGATGACCGAGAGCCTGCCGCCCGGCCGACGCGCGGCCATCATGGTCCTGCAGGCCGGGCTGACCACCACCGGCGGTTACATGGCCGCCTCCGGACTGGCCGCGATCCTCATTCCGCTGGCCGGCTGGCGCGTGACGTGGTTCGCCCAGCTCCCGCTGGTCCTGGTCCTGATCGCGCTGAACCGCTGGATCCCCGAATCGGCCGCCTTCACCGCCCGGCAGACACGAGCGAAGCAGGTCCCCGCCTCCGCCCTGTTCAAGCCTCCACAGACGGCCAAGACGCTGGTCGTCAGCGCCTACGCCATGGCCTGGGGCCTCGTCTACTGGGGCTTCATCACCTTCCTGCCCAGCCAGCTGGAATCCGCCGGCCGGCACGGCATGTCCGCCGCCACCCTGCTGTTCCTCTCCTCACTGCTGGCCATCCCCACCTGCGCGGTCGGCGCATGGCTCTACATGCACTGGTCTGCCAGGGGCACCATGGTCGTCTACGCGGCCCTCACCGTCGCCGCCCTCCTGACGCTGGCAGCCGTCGGCATGGACGGCAACAGGACCATCCTGCTGGCCACCGTGATGCTGCTGTTCGTCGGCACCGCCGGTGTCATCGCGCTCATCGGCCCCTACACCGCCGAGATCTACCCCCTGGCCATCCGGGGCACCGCCGGTGGATGGGCCGCAGCCGTCGGCAAGTCCGGCGGAGCCTTCGGCCCGCCCCTGATCGCCCTGGTCCTCTCGGCACCGGGCGGCATCCGCACCGCCGCGGCGTTCGTGGCGCTCCCCATGGCTCTCGCAGGCATCGCCGTCGCCGTCCGCGGCAGCAACCCGCAGGCCGCTGCCCCAACCCCCCAGGGCACCACCGCGTTGGACGCCGAACTCGACGAACTCGTCAGCAGCGAGGTCGTTGCCGCCGAGGCCACAGCGACAACGCACCTGCCGAGCACGGGAGGTGTGCAGACATGACCGGCGGCGTCAACGGCGTGGCACTTGCTGTCTTCGCCCTGTTCTTCCTGCTCGTCACCGTCATGGGCTTCCTCGCCGCGCGCTGGCGCAAGGCCGGCGATGAGCACACCCTCGACGAATGGGGCCTGGGCGGCCGCTCGTTCGGCACCTGGATCACCTGGTTCCTGCTCGGCGGCGACGTCTACACCGCCTACACCTTCGTCGCCGTACCCGCGGCGATCTACGCGGCCGGCGCGGCCGGCTTCTTCGCGGTGCCGTACACGATCCTCGTCTACCCGCTGATCTTCACCTTCCTGCCCCGCCTGTGGTCCGTCTGCCACCGCCACGGGTACGTCACCACAGCGGACTTCGTCCGCGGTCGCTTCGGCTCGAAGGGCCTGTCGCTCGCCGTGGCCTTCACCGGCATCCTCGCGACGATGCCGTACATCGCACTCCAACTCGTAGGCATCCAGGCGGTGCTGGACGTGCTCGGTGTCGGCGGTGGCGAGAACACCAACTGGTTCGTGAAGGACCTGCCGCTGCTGATCGCCTTCGGCGTGCTGGCCGCTTACACCTACTCCTCGGGCCTGCGCGCCCCGGCCATGATCGCCTTCGTGAAGGACACGCTGATCTACATCGTCATCGTCGTCGCGATCATCTGTATCCCGATCAAGCTGGGCGGCTTCGACCACGTCTTCGCCCAGGCGAGCGAGAAGTACGCGGCAGCTGGTGCGGGCGGTCTGCTCCCACCCGCAGAGGGCCGCTGGACGTACGCCACCCTGGCGCTCGGCTCCGCGATGGCCATGTTCATGTACCCGCACTCGATCACGGCCACGCTCTCGTCCCGTAGCCGCGAGGTGATCCGCCGCAGTACGACGGTGATGCCCCTCTACACCCTGATGCTCGGCCTCTTGGCGCTGCTCGGTTTCATGGCGATCGCGGCCGGGGTCAAGGTCACCAACGGGCAGCTGGCGATACCGCAGATGTTCGAGACCATGTTCCCGGGCTGGTTCGCAGGCGTGGCCTTCGCGGCGATCGGCATCGGCGCGCTCGTCCCCGCGGCGATCATGTCGATCGCGGCCGCGAACCTGTTCACCCGCAACATCTACAAGGACTTCATCAAGCCGGACGCCACGCCCCAACAGGAGACCAAGGTCTCCAAGCTGGTGTCGCTGCTGGTGAAGGTCGGCGCCCTGGTCTTCGTCCTGACCATGGACAAGACGGTCGCCATCAACTTCCAGCTGCTGGGCGGCATCTGGATCCTGCAGACCTTCCCGGCCCTGGTCGGCGGCCTGTTCACCCGCTGGTTCCACCGCTGGGCGCTGCTCGCCGGCTGGGCGGCAGGCATGATCTACGGCACTCTCGCCGCGTACGGTGTCGCCTCGCCCACGCAGCAGCACTTCGGCGGCTCGTCGGCGGCGATCCCAGGCATCGGCCAGACCGGCTACATCGGCCTGACGGCGTTCGTGCTCAACGTCGCCCTGACGGTGGTCCTCACCTTCGTCCTGAAGGCGGCCAAGGCCCCCGAGGGCATCGACGCCACAGCCCCTGAGGACTACACGGCCGATGCGGCAGAAACCGAAGCGGTGTCAGCTGCCACCCTCCGTCCGGACACCTCACCTGCCCCCAACCCCAGTTGAGAACCCGAACCACGGATGCCTACTCCGCCGCCCTGACGCCGAGCGAGTCCAGGGCGGCGGCCACCGTCTTTCGCAACGACGCGGCGTCGGCACCAGCACGCGAGCGCAAGTTGACCCCGTAGGCGAGCAACGCCAGCAGATCCGCGGAAGCACCAGGATCGGCCCCGGGAGCTAGCTGACCCTGGCGGTCGGCGGTGACCAGTGCCGCGTACATCGCCTCGCGCAGCTCCCGGTGGTGCTGGTCCAGGACGCCGCGCACCTCCGGATCACTGTTCTCGGCCCCGGCGTGCGCGTTGGAGACCATGCAGCCCCATTGGGCGTACTCGCCCGAGCAGCGCGCCTCGATCAGGCCGGCGAAGAACTCGGAGACGGCCGGCAGACCCCGCTCGTCCTCGGCCAGGCGCCGGAACATCGGCTGGGAACGCTGCTCCAGGTACCGGCGCAGCGCGGTGAGATAGAGCTCCTGCTTTCCGCCGAACGTGGCATACAGGCTGGAGCGGTTGAGCCCAGTCGCGTTCACTATGTCCTGGATCCCGGTCGAGGCCACGCCCTGCCGCCAGAACAGCCGCACCACGGTCTCCAGGGTGGCATCCGGGTCGAAGTGCTTGATGTCCGGCATGTTTCACCCCGCCATCTTGAAATAAGGATTCCAAGATACTCCCCGTTCACCACCCCGCAAAGGTGCTGACGGGTACAGAGCAGGACAGGTCACCCACCTGTGCGAACGCATCCAGGTTCGTCCACGATCCGCCCGCGGTGGCACCAATCGCCGCGACCATGCCCCCATGAATCGCATACCAGCCCTCTGGGCGGCCGCGTACGGGTCGCAGACCCCCCGCCTCCGCCGCTACCTCGCCCGTCGCGCGGTCCAACTCGCCGCGTTCATCAAGGCTCTCGCACTGGCCGAGCATCGCCCCTTCACCAGCCTCTGACCCATCGGCGCCTCCGCATGGCTGGCGCGGGACCACGCATGGCATTATCTTGAAACGATCATTTCAAGATTGGGCCCCGCTCCAGTCGCCGACCAGGAGGAACGAAGCGCCATGACCACCCTGAACGCCGAACTGCGCACCTTCTACGAAGCACGTCAGCAGCAGATCCCCGCCGAGATCCGGGAGATCATGCAGCGGGCTGGCCAGGAACTCGCCGACTCCGGCCAGGCCGACAACGCCCTGGCCGTCGGTGCGCAGGCCCCTCGCTTCGACCTCCCCACCGCGACCGGACAGACCCTGGCCCTCGACGACCTGCTAGCTGACGGCCCGGTCGTGCTGACTTTCTACCGGGGCGCGTGGTGCCCGTACTGCAACATCGCGCTGCGCTCACTCCAGCAGCACCACGAGGCCATCACCGCCCGCGGCGCCCGCCTGGTGGCCGTCTCCCCCCAGATCCCCGACGAGTCCCTCACTCTGACCGAGAAGCACGGCCTCGCCTTCGAGGTCCTCAGTGATATCGGCTCCGACACCGCCAAGCAGTACGGGCTCGCCTTCGACCTCCCCGATGACCTCGCAGCGGTGTACGACAAGCTCGGTTTCGACCTCCAGCGCGTCAATGACGGCCATCCGCGTACGCTCCCGCTGCCCGCGACCTACGTCATCGACCGCGATGGAGCGATCCGCTGGGCCTTCGTCGACACGGACTACACCACCCGCGCGGAACCGGCCGACATCATCGCCGTCCTCGACGCAATGAGCTGATCGCCATCTCCATCAGTTTTCGCAGCCCATCGGCCATCTACGCATAGCGGTTCGTACTGAGGCTGCGGATCTTGCCCTCGGCCGTTGCGACGCTGGCGTTGTCGGGCGCCGAGGTAAGGTGCCCAGCTGGTGAACAGGGGCAGGTCCTCGTCGGCGACGGACGTGAGGCTCGCGAGGATGGCGCCGTTGCAGGCGAGCAGTAACGACGACTTGCCGTCAGTGCGGCTGAAAGCGCGTGAGTTCGCAGCACATCCCGGTCCCCGACGGCTGGGATGACCATCCCTGCGCCTACTTGCTGTTCGGCCCTCCGTATGAGGACCTTGCCGCCGAAGCGCGCGAACGCGGCTGGCGTGTGGCGCACCTGCCCGGCGCGCATCTTCATCAGATCGTCGATCCTGCCGGCACAGCCCGGCACCTCGTCGAACTCGCCACCACATCTTGATCCATTTCCGTGACGCCCTCCATGCAGTCTGCGTGAGCGGCTGACAGGTAGGTGCGCGACCTGGCCTCTTTGGAGTGAATGCGCGGCTCCGTCCGCCCGGCGACGGCAGGGTTTGTGCGTCGATCACGGTCATGTCGGAGGCCGCGCTGCTTGATCACGCTCTGCCGCGGCTGGTCGCATTTCATCTCGGTCCTGCACCACTCTGAAGGACACAGGGCGCTCTGGAGCTTCCGTGAGAAAGACGCGCCTCGCTGGTCTCGATCTCGTACATGGCCTGGGCGGTCAAGCGTGTTCACCTCCGCGATGGCGGCGCACGCGGACCAGCTGCGCGAGACGCTGCTCCAACCGTGCGGCGGGCAGCTCCAGGACGACGGCGAACTCATCTTCTCCGACGTGGCCGAGGGAGGCGCGCGGGCCCGCCCACGCGGTGAGCCGCACGGCGGTCGCGGCCAGGACGGCGTCTCCGGCCGGGTGCCCGAAGCCGTCGCTCACGGCCTTGAAGTGGTCCTGGTCGACGATGACCACGGCCGTGTCGTCGCCGTGGCGGGCCAGGAGCCGGTGGGCGCGGGCGGTGTCGGAGTCGCGGCGCAGCAGGCCGGTCAGCGGGTCGCGGCGGGTGGCGGCGAGCTGCCTGTGCAGCGTGACCGCGTGGACTGCCCAGCCGGTCAACGGCAGGGCAGCGGTCGTCAGTAAGAGGGTGCGCTGGCCGAACCGGCCCTGGACGCGCAGGAGGGACGACATACTCGGGTTCTTCGTCTCGTCTCGTATGGGATGGACGGGCCGGGACAGTCGTCGAAGCCGGTCAAGCAGAGCGGCTGTCCCAGGGCAGAGCTACAGCTCGAAGGGGCTGGGGTTGAGCCAGCTGTACGGGCTCCTCCAGGGGCCGGCAGTCGCGGCGGGCCAGTCGAGCTCCCAGCCGGGCCGGTATCCGCTTTTGCCGTTCGTTCACTGGTCCTGCTAGATGCCGAAGATCTACCGAGACGACTGCCCAGTGCCAATCTTCGCGCCGAACAGCATGCCCGCCCAGGAGTACAACAAGGTCGCTACCGCGCTCGGCTTCAACCGCCGCGCCTGACCTTTCCCTCGGGAAACAAGACGGCAGGAACGCAAAAAGGGCCCATTCACCGCAGCTCGCGGCGACCGGGCCCTTGTCTCCTTACGATGTTCGAGCGAGTCGAACGACTTGGAAACTCTTGTTTCCAGACCCTGGGACGCGTGAGGACCCCTACCCCTTTGGCGACACGGGCCCTCATTCGCACCGCACTGCACCGCACCGAGGTCATGCTGCCCAGGTTGCAGGGGCGCCTTCGTCAGGGTTGGGGATGCTGGCGGCGGTCACCAGGGCGGCCGGGTGCCGCATGGCCGTGATCGGGACCGCGCCGGGTTCAGTGCTGGGTGCCCAGACCATTGCCAGGTGTCGTCCCACTCGCATCCGCAGCCGTGGTCCGGGTGCTTGTGGCCAGGGTTTGCCGTTGACCGTCGACCACTTCCTGAGCAACTACATCGAGCCGGAGAGGCGGCTGTTCCACACAGATTGATCACTCACCGTCCCGGCCGACGAGCGGAGCCTGGCCGTCCCCGTGGACGAGTAGCGCCGCCTGCACCCGGTTCTCCAGGCCGAGGCGGGTGAGGATGCGGTTGACGCGGCTCTTCACGGTGGCCTCGCTCAGGCCCAGGGCGGCGGCGATCCGTGCGTTGGACAGGCCGCGCCCGACCAGTACCAGAACCTCCAGTTCGCGGGCGGTCAGCAGGCGCGACAGCTCGGTCCGGTCCGGCCGGGCGGCCGGGGGAGGCCCGGGCAGCAGTCCGGCGGGCAGGGCGGTGACGGTGTCGATCAGGCGGCGGGTGATGTCCGGGGCGAGCACGGCTTCCCCGGCCGCGACCGCGCGTACGGCCTCGGCCAGCCGGTCGGGCGGGCTGTTCTTCAGCAGGAACCCAGCGGCGCCCGCCCGCAGCGCGGCATGCACGTACTCGTCCAGGTCAAACGTGGTGAGGACCAGGACCCGCGGCGCCGGTCCCGGCCCGGGCCAGCAGCCGGTGATGCGCCGGGTGGCCTCGACACCGGTCGTGCCGGGCATGCGGATGTCCATCAGCACGACGTCGGGCCGCAGTTCGGCCGCCCGGGCGACCGCCTGCTCCCCGTCGCCCGCCTCGCCGACGACCATCAGCCCCTCGCGGCGGTCGATGACCAGCCGCAGCGCGGTCCGTACCATCTCCTGGTCGTCGGCCACGAGTACCCGTACCGTCATACGGCCACCTCTGCGGCTCGCGGCGCCCGCGCCCGCAGGACGGCATACAGCCGCCAGCCGCCGCCCTCGCACACCCCGGCCGTCACCTCGCCGTCGAACGCCGCCACGCGTTCGCGCATGCCCACCAGCCCGCGCCCGCTGCCGGGGACGGGCTGGTGGCCCGGGGCGGCCGGACCGTTCACCACCTCGACGGTGAGGCGCGAGGCGTCGCCGCGCACGGTGACGCGTACGCCCACGGGACCGGCGTGCTTGACGACGTTCGTCAGGGCCTCCTGGACGATCCGGTAGGCCGATACCCGCATCCCCGGGGACGGCGCGCTCTCCGCCCCCGGCTCCACCCGGCTCGTCACCCGGCAGCCCGCCGCGGTGGCCATGTCCAGGAGCGGGCCGAGGTGGTCGAGGGACGGTTCGGGTGCGAGCCGCTGGTCACGGAAGGACAGCAGCCCGAGCAGTCGCCGCATCTCGACGAGCGCGGTGTCGGCGCTCCGCGCGATGAGTCCGACGCCCTCCACCACCGCCGTGTCGGGGAGCGGCCCGGTGGCCAGGACGTCCTCGGCGGCCCGCGCCTGCACGGCGATGGCGCTCACATGGTGGGCCACCACATCGTGCAGGTCACGGGCGATACGGGCGCGTTCGGCGACCACCGCCTGGCGGGCGTTGCGCTCCTGCTCGGCGGCCAGCCGCCGGTTGAGATCGCGCAGCCGGTCGGCGTCAGCCCCGATCCTGCGTCTGCCGTACCCCAACGTCCAGGCCAGACCGAGGAAGAAGACGAACGTCGTAGCGCTGATCGGCTCCAGCGAACCGAGGCTCGGCGGCTGCCGCCAGTGCCCGGTGAGGGCATCGGCGGTGAGCGCCGAGACGAGGCACAGCACCGCCCCCGGCAGGCTCACGCGGGCACGGACGTGTCCGGCCAGGGCGTACACGCCGAGCATGAGCAGGAACGGGCCCGGCACCTTCCCGGCGATCGGGGAGGTCGCCTGGAAGGCCGCGTACATTACGGTCATCGCCGCCAGCGCGAGGCAAGGGTGCGTCCGCCGCCACAGCAGGGGCACGGTCTGCGCCCCCCACAGGACAACGCCCCAGGCGGCGGGTTCCGGGGCGCGGTGTACCACGGTGGCCACGTCGAACAACGTCAGCCCACCGCCGAGCGCGGCGTCCGCCGCCCGCGGTCGGCAGGCGATCCAGCGCCGCGCGGCTCGTGGCGCGGCCTTCAAGTCAGTGACCATCTTGGTCGGTCAGGCTAGACGACCCGGGAGCGCGGCGGATCATCCTCCGGTCGGGCACCGAAAGTTCCGCGCCCGCGACCGGAGTTCGTCACACCGGCCGAGGCGCGACGACACCCCCTCTCCCTAGCGTCGTCCCCTGTGAAGAATCACCCGATACTGAAGAATCACCTGATACGGCAGTACGGCCTGCTGGTCCTCGGCGCGGGGACGATGCTGTTCGCGGTGGGCGGCCGGTGGGACATCGCGGCGGCGGCCTGGCTCTACCCCGTGCTCCTGCTGCGGTTCGCACGACTTGGCCGCGCCTGGTCAGGACCGCTGTGGCTCTGGGCGGCGCATGCCGCCGCGGCCGTCTTCTGGGTACAGGAGTCGAAGATCGGCTTCAACTCCGTGGTCGTCGCGGGCGCCACCGCGCTCGCCGCCCTGCAGACGCTGCCGTACCTGGCCGACCGGCTCCTGGCGAGCCGCCTGCGCCCCGCGCTCGCCACCCTGGCCTTCCCCGCCAGTGTGGCGGCCACCGAGTACCTGATCACCGTAGTCTCCCCGTGCGGCACGGCCTACGGCTCCCTTGCCGTCACCCAGCACGGCGACCTGCCCCTCCTCCAACTCGTCTCGGTGACAGGCCCGTGGGGGATCGGGTTCCTGATCGGTTACGTCGCCGCCGCCGTCAACGGAATCTGGGAACGCTGGGAACGCTGGGAACGCTGGGAACGCCCTTCGTGGCGCGCCGGCCTGCTGTACGCAGCCCTCCTGCCAGCCCTCGTCCTCGCCGCCGGCGGCGCCCGGCTCGCGCTCACCCCGCCCACGAGCCTGACCGTACGCATCGCGGGCGTGAGCCCCACCTCGGCCGTGACGCAGCACCTCAAGACGGTACTGAGCCGGTACGCCGACACCCCGGCCGGCGTCGCCACCGCCCCCGCCGCACAGGTGCAGCCCGCGATGACGGCCGTCGAGGACGACCTGCTGACCGCCACCCGGCGCGAGGCCGCCGCCGGGGCGAAGATCGTCGTCTGGCCCGAGGAGGCCGTCCGCACCCAGGAGTCGCACGAGGCCGCCACCGTGGCCGCCGCACAGGCCGAGGCCCGCCGCTCGGGCGTCTACCTGGAGATCGGCGTCCGCGTCCACACCGCCACCGCACCCGCGTACGGCCGCAACGAGGCGATCCTCACGGACTTCCCCGCCATGATGCGGGTCCGCGCCGACATCATGCTCGTCCCCTCCCACGACTGGCGCGAGTTCGGCGCCCCGCACACCGCCAAGGCGGCCCTGCGCGCCGTCGAGTCCGGCTACGCCTTGGTCCGCCAGGACGCGGAGGGCGTCTCCACCGCCTACGACAACCAGGGCCACGTCCTCGCCACGGCGGACTACTTCACCTCCGGCGGCCGCCAGACCATGGTCGCCTACATCCCGACCCGCGGCACCACCACGCTCTACGACCGCATCGGCGACACCTTCGCCTGGCTGTGCCTGACGCTCTTGGCTGCCTTGACGGCACTGGCCGCCCGGCGCCCGCTGAAGTAGCGGCAGCGGCCCGGACCGCGCTGCCATTCCATAGGCGGTCGTTAAGGCAACCACATTGGGGGTTTTACCCTGGACACTCCCGGCGCCTGCCGAGCGCGATCAGACGTTGATCAATCGCAACCTCAACGGCTGTACTGATGTCCGAGGCCGGGGACAGAGGTCAGGCGAGCGACGCCCGTGGCGGCTTCCAGTTCTTCTCTCAGCTTCTGGTTTTCCAGGGTGATGCGCTGGATGTGGCAGGCGGTGAGTGTGAGGGTCTCGGTGAGCTCGCGGTTGCGACGTTTGAGCTTGGCGTTTCGGGCGACGAGCCTGTCGTAGTGGCTCGGTTCGCTTGGGGCTCCTGGCGTCGGCGGTGCTGACCGGAGGGCGACGATCTCCTGTGCGATGGCGGGGAAGTGGCGGCGGAAGGTCGTGTTGCTCATGCCGAACTTGCTGGCCAGAGCCAGGACGCTCGGCTGGGTGCCGTTGTCGCCCGCTCGCTGGCGGAGTTCTTTCAGGGCCGCCCGGACTCGGGATTCGGAGGGGGAGTCGACGCGGCGGGTCATGCGGTCTCCGGGGTGCTGGTGTTGCGAGTGAGGAACGCTGTGATCTCGGCCCGTCGTGACTCGAGCCGGTGCTGCATGAGGGGCGGCAGCGGCGGCCGTGCCGCCAGGCGCTGGTCGATGCGGTCGAGTCTGACCGCCAGGCTTGGGTGTTGCTGCTCGTCAGAGCGACGTTCCGGCAGGCGAGGGGCTGGCATTCGCCGTGATCGGGCAGCCCTTCGGAGCGGCCTCTGCGGGCTCGTTCGCAGAGTGCCTTGCTGTGGTCGTGGACGCAGGTGATGTAGGTGCCGGGATAGACGGCAGGGTCTTCCCGTCCCATGATCCGTTTCAGGCGCCGTTCGTCAGAGACGACGATTCCTTGGAAGCGGGCCCGGTGGCCGAAGCCTTCGAGGCGGCGGGCCGCTTCGGCGGCGGCCGGCCCGGTCAGCTCGGTGTGTTCGTGGGCATCGACCATGGCGAGGTAGTGCTCACCGCGGGCAAGAGCTTGTTCGCTCTCGACTTCCGCGCGAAATCCGGAATCGCTGGTACCGGCATGCAGGGCTCCGGCGATCGAGCCGCCCGGCCGACGAGCGATGAACCAGGCCAGGGTTCGCCGGAAGTGTCATCAGCCGGAATATCCGGCCGTTGACGGCCGGGATGCCGTCGGCGCGTCCGTGCTGCTCGCAGTAGGCGTTCGCCCAGGCGACGAAGTGGTTGAGATTCTCGTTGGTGGTGCTGTTGAGCATGGCGGTTGCGTCGCGGACACGGCGGCGGGTTCCGTAGCCGTGCGGGAGCCGGGTGAACAGGATGTCGGTGCCGGGCGGCTGGAGCGCTTCCATGACCGCGATGGCTCGTGCGACGGGTTCGCCGACGTCCAGGTCGCCGACACTCCTCTCGGGTCGTCCTCGCCTTTGAAGGCGATTCCGTCGACCTTCCAGCGGTAGGGACGTCCCTCGGGGTCCCGCTCGGTCCGCAGGCAGCCGCGTCGAAGCTCTTCGACCTCTGAGTCACGCATCCCACTCAAGTACGCGATCACGGCATAGGCGGCAGCCTGGAGATGCCGGGCCAGAACGGCGAGGCTGTTGGGCTGCTCGGGGTGCGTGACGATGTCGCCGGTCCATGGCCCGCCGTCGAGCGAGCCGCGGATCGGAATGTTGAAGGCGGCGCTCTCGCTGACCCCGACCTTGGCCTCGGCCTGGTCGATGAGCACCTGGTAGGCGGGTTCGTCCAGGGACCTTCGGCTGCATCCGATCTGCTGGGCGAGGACTTTGCGGTTAGGGACCCCCCGCCAGCCCGGCAGCGGCCGGCCGCTGGTGACGTACGTTTCCAGATGATCGGAGATCGCCTGATGCAGTGTGCCGGTGGAGCTGTGGAATTTCCGGACCGGAGGCCGCTGGTAGACCCCGACGAACCGGGTCTTCCTCCACTGCTGGTCGGCGGCGATGATGTCAGGGCCGAAGAGGTCAATGAACCGTAGCGCCCAGACGAACAGCGGTCCGAGAACCTCTTAGGGAATCCGGCTGGTGCGGTTCTCGCCCCGCCTTTGTCCGCCAGCATCGGGTTCGCCCCACCCATCGATGTGAACGGGGTCGAAGGGCAGCCAGTCGCTGAGGTTGTGCCGCCAGCGCCAGAACAATCGGACTTTCGCCCGACAGGTTTCCCGCTGTGTCGCCGCATTGGGGAACAGCCCGACCAGGTGCCGCTGGTAGGCGAGAAGGTCGGCCCCGGTCAGAGTGGCCAGCCTCTGGCATCGGGGCTCGGCCTGGCTGTCCAGCCAGGTCAGGAAGCGGAAGAGTTCGGTGGACGCGTACCGTACCCCCTCAACCTTGCAGCGCTTCTCTCCTTGCGGGAGGGGCCCGAACAGCATGGCGTAAGCCAGCTGCTTGGCGACCGGCCGGAACCGGACCGGGAAGCGGTTGAAGTTCAGGATCAGGTTGCAGCCGCTGCTCTTGCGGCGGCCGTACGATCGCCACTCAGGGCGGCCCCCGGCACCTGGCCGACGAACTGGAAGCAGCCTGGGACACGTGGCTGGATCTGGGCCAACCCGCCCTGTACGACTTCGGGATGACCGTCACCGACAGCGGCACCACCCAGTACATGTGGGTCAACGACGCCGACAGCGGACCTCGCTGGCCCACACCTGAAATCACCCGCCACCGGTGACGTGTGCGCCGATCACCGCACCCCACGCCGGGGGTTCACCAGACCGCCCAGGGACCGGTGCAAGCCACTTTAGTGACGGGTCGCCAAGCTCACGAAGGAGTTGACCCGATGCCCGGGTCTGCCCGCGCGGCCGCTCTGCCTGGGAGCTGTCCTGCCTCCCAAGGTGCGGACCTCAGGGGGCGATTGGAAACCAAGCGGCAGTTTCTCGCGAACCTGCGTACGGAGGATCCGGAACGCAGGCGGCGGGCCATGGAGCTCATCTCCCCGCACCGCCCGGCCGACGCCACCGAAGCCGAGCCCATCTCCTATGCGGACCTGTGCACGGCGCTGGAGGACCCCAGCACCCTGCGGACCGTGCAGACCAAGGCCGCCGAGCTTCAGGCCGCCACGGAGCAACGCCTCAGACAGGCGGCCGAAGCGCTCGCCCACGGCGACACCACCGCAGCGCCGCCACAGCATGCCTCCTGGCCGAGCGGCCAGCAGCCCCACGCCCCGGCCGCTCCACCACAGCAAGGACCGCGCCCGTAGAAGCACCGACCGCCACCGGGCAGCACACCCCGGCTCACTGCGTCCATCCTCCGTGGAGCCCGCCTGGTGCCGCGGCCGGGACACCGTCGGGGCGCCCACCCTGCTGGTTGGTCTTGACGATGGTGTTCTTCGAAGCCGGCGTCTCCGGGGTGTCGCGCACGGACTGTACGGACGTGGCCCGGTCTGCGCAGCGCCGATCGGCCGGAGTACCACCGCCGCGTTGAGGATGGCAAGGGCAGCGCGAGGTCCATGGACGCGAGCGCGCGGTGCCGGCCCGCGAGAGGGCACACCCCGGTGACCGGCGCGGAAACACGATTCCGGGGTTCTGCGAGGCACAGGAGCGCCATTCCGCTGTCATCGGCTGGCGCCCTCGGGCCACAGCACCCGCACCGGGACGCCGATCCGTTCGGCGTACGCCACCACGTCCGCGGTGCCTCCGTATCCCCGCGCCGGTTTCCCGTCCCAGACGGCGATCAGCTCGTCCACCAGGCCGACGAGGATCTCGGATCCGGCCTGATGGGCTGAGGCAGTCGACTCGGTGATGCCGGTGTGGTGGACGTCCGCCGCGCGGGAGAGCAGCTTGTCGTAGACGGCGTGGTGCCAGCCGGGCAGACCCTGGCGGTAGGTGGTGGCCGGGATGACGACCTCAAGGCGGCCGCCGTGGTGCAGGACGGTGTCGGCGAACCAGGAGTCGGGGCCGTCGGCGAGGCACGAGACGCCGACGAGTCCGGCCGCCTCGTATGTCCCGACCTGGTCGGCCAGGAGAGCCCGCACCTGCTTTGCGACCTGCGTGCTCAGTCCGCGGTGCCCGGTGATACCCACCCTCATGCGGATCGTCCTCCCTACAGGTAGACGCCGTGCAGGCGTTCGTCGAAGTCCCGCACCACCTTGGGCGGTGAGCTGGTGGTGAGGCTGCGGCGCAGATGGCGGGCACGTTCCACGGTCCGGCCGGACCGGTAGCGCAGGCCGGCCTCGAGCGCGCGGGAGGCGAGGGCGAACGCGGCCTCCACCCGCCCGCCGGCGAGATGACCGGCTGCGATGTCGAGCACCGCGCGTAGTTTCGCATGCCCGGTGCTCAGGGCCTCCACGTCCTCGGCATGCACCCAGTCCGGCAGCCCCAGGCGCGCGCCGCAGGTGACACGGCAGGCGGCCACCTTGTCCGGGGTGAAGGAGAACACCCACGGCCACGGTGGCGGCTCCTCGTCGGCTGTCAGCGCATGTGCCGCTGCGCGCGATGCGGTCAGGGCCTGGTCGGCACTGCGCCGGTCGCCGGCTGCCGCGTGCCCGAGGGCTTCGACGCTCAGCAGCCACGCGTCGGCGACGGCCGGGCGCGTCTCGCCCAGCACCCGGCGGGCGCGGCGGGCGAGGTTCAACGCCTGCACACCGTTGCCGGCATGGGCCTCGAACTGGGCGAGCGTGCCTGTCTGGTAGGCGGCCAGGAGCGGGTTGCGGGCGGCCTTCGCGGCTTTGACGGCTGCGCCGTACCAGGAGCGGGCAGAGCCGTGGTTGCCCTTGTCCCACGCGAGCCAGCCCGCGAAGGAGGCGGCCTCGCTGCCCACGGCGGCCAGCCGCGCCCGGTCCGCATCCTGGGCCGCGGTGCGGGTGATGGTCTGGATGAGCCGGATATGGCCGTCGATCGCGTCGGAGAGGTCCCGGGAAGGGGTGGTGGCATCGAGTCTGCGGTAGGCACTCGTGGTCAGCCGCAGCGCGGTGGCCTGCCCGCCTATCGTGTCGTGCGTGTCCGGCACGGCGGCCAGAACGGGGGCTGCCATCGCGGCGAGGGCGCCACCGAGGACGGTGCGTCGGTGCATGGGAGCGTCGTCTCTCACCTGACCCTGCGCCGTGCGCCCGTCCGCCAGACCACCAGCCCGGGCGGGATCTGAAGATGGACAGCCGCCGTGGCCAGGACGTCGGTGCTGTAGGAGGCTTGGTCGCGTTTTTCCAGACGGGAGACGGCCGACTGGGACATGCCCAGGGCCTGCCCCAGTGCCGCCTGCGTCATCTGCCATCCCCTGCGGGCCAGCTCGATGACGCGTCCGTAGTCCCCAGCTCGTGAGGCGTCCCGGATCGGTCCTGCCTGGAAGTCCACGACGTCCCCCACGCTACGTTTCCCTGCGGCGTTCGATGCCTGCTCGTACCCGCTTAGCGCGTAGCCCTATGCGCACGCCGCATGGGTGATGGTCCCACAGCACAAGTGATCGTTGACTGGATGACAGCCCAACCAGCGCCGCACCAAGGCCGGGTTGCGGCCCGGTGGTCGTCCCCGCACCCCCGTCGGGGACGACCACGTCACACCGACCGCGAGCGCGAGGCGACAAATCATGACGATGCGCAGAACGACTGGCCACCTGCCGCCGCTGGTGGACGCCCCGACGATCAACCTGGACGCCATCCTCGACGGCAGCGAGAAGATCACCAAAGCCTCGGCTGGAACGGGTCGACCTGGACGAGGGCGCGGAACGGCAGAGCGTCCCCCGCGCCCGCCGGCGACGGATCCGCAGCGAGAAGCGCATCGCGTGACTGCCGGGCTGCGGTCCCTGCCGCTCGCGCCGCCGCCCGTTCACCATCGGATACCTCTCCTCCCTGATCGGCCCGTCGCGGAAGCACCGCCGCGTCGACAATCGAGTCGGCTACTGGACCCCAGACGGGCTCTCCCGGCTCGCCGTGCTGACCGGCCGGAGCACGTCCACCCTGATCCGCGCCATACCGCCGCTCGGCTGGATCGGCGACCCGCTCCGGCACCTTCGATCCGCCACAGAGGAAGTCGTCGAACCGCGGCGCCGCCCGGCCTGCCGCCTCTGCAAGGCCCGTCGGCACATCCGCGGTCTCGTCGTCCGCAGCACACCGCACCACGAAGGCGTCTGCCACCGGCATCACCGCTGGCTCCTCAGCGATGAACAGCAGGACCTGACACGGTTGCCCGAGGTCCTGCGGGCCAACCTCCGGCACCAGCGGATCGTCCGGCGAGGCCCCCATCCCTCCACCGCGCTGGCCTATATCGAGGCCCGAGACCGAGCAGCGGTGAGTCCCTGCGGCAAAGCTGGAACCGACGACTCGACGTGCTGGGCGAGGACCCGTTCGGTGATCCCCTCCGTCCCTCCGAGGCCCGGATCGAGCTGGCCACCTACCCGGAAGCCGTCGTTCTCACCGGCCTGTTCTCTGCGCCCTATTGGCGAGACCACCCCCAGTTAGCGGCCGAGGCAGCACACCGGCTCGGCATCGCCCCGCAGCAACCCCTCTCTGCTGCGACCCTCGTGCGGACAGGGCCGCCCCGGCCTTGATAGAACGGGCCCCATGAGTTCGAACGACGAAAAGATCGTGCAGGCCGAGCGCCACTTCGGCGTTCGATTTCCCGCGGACTATCGGCACTTTCTGGCCGCGGAAGGGAGCATGAGCCAGTTCATTCTTCCTGCGGACGACTTCCTGATGATCAATGCCGTCGCGGAGCTCATCGAAGTCAATGAGGCCGGCGAGTTCCAGAAGCGTTTCCCCGGGAGCGTCGTGATCGGCGGGGACGGAAGCCGCGAAATGCTCACCTACGACTTCCGGCAGACACCCCCGCCGCTGGTCCTGCTCGATGTCTCCGCTCAGGACTGGTCATCCGCCGTCCATCAGGCGATGTCGCTCTCTGCCCTGCTCGAGCAGTTCCCCGAAACCGGCTGGAAATGGGACGAACCTGATTCGTCGCCTTCCTGACTGGTCTCGACGGAATTGGTGCTGCCAGCTCTCAATCACGAAGTCGGCCATCGGCGTGGTCCAGAAACTGCCACCTTCACTGCGAATCATGGGACCAGGAGTCTCACCACCCTGACGGAGTCCAGCTCAGGGCTGCCCTCCCTCGCCATGATCGGTGAGACGAGCACTCGCCTCCGTCCACGGCCCTCCCGAGACTCCTTGTTGCACCTGTCCCGAGTCTCCGACTCAACCTGTCAGCCCGCAGGTCAGCGGCCCTGTCTCTGCAAGGTCTTGTCCTGTGGATCAGGCTGCGTACCCTCGGTTGCGTGCCTCGCCATTCGAAGAAGCCCCGCCGACTGGTCACCGACGAGCGCGTGTACATGTGGACGATGCGCCACAGTCACCGAAGTGACCACGATGGCCGGTCCGTGGACTGCCGCCAAATCCTCACTCTGTCCCCGCAGCCGGCCGGCGCCGGCGGCCGGCTGCAAATTGTCTTTGTCGACGGGCCTGGCCGGTACATCCCGGGCGGGGCCCCCTTCGGCTCCGGGGACGTGGGCTTCACCCAGAGGGCAGGGGCAGACCTGAACCTGCACGAGCCAGGCGCCGTCCGGGCTCTGCTCGACGTGGCGCTGGCCCGTGGGTGGCAGCCGGGGGAGCGGCGGGCAGTGGAGGTCGACGGCTGGCTGCTGCTGGAGGCGGCGGCCGCCGCCCGAGCTGGGGACGCCGACCCCGAGAGCCCGTAAGGGGCGACAACTCTTCACCTCGTTTCATGAATCCTTCGACCAGCCCACCGTACGTCGAGGAAACTTCGGTGAGACTGGTCAAACGCCGTTGAGACGGGACGCCTGCGGAAGCCACAGGTGATCAGGCAGTGATCATCAGAACCAAGAGGACCGACAGGGTGCCGGCTGTGAGCGCCACGCCGACGACGGCGAAGACCAGGTAGATCGATGGGTTGTCCCAGCCTCGGATCTCGAAGCGGCTGGGGTTCCCCTCGTCGTAAAGGACCGTGACGGAGTTGCCGATGCCGTAGCCGTGGAGAACTGTGCCGCGGCCGAAGCTGGAGGGGTACGTGCAGTCGCGGCCGTCCCGGGTCGTCCAGGCCACGACGGGGTGGTGGTACTTGCCTCCGTCGTCGTCTCGCCTGGTGTCGTGACGCACGACTCGGCCTACCGCAGTAGTTCCGGTACGTCGCAGCGCTCTGGTGCGGCGCCGTCCATAAAGGCCAGCACAGAGGAAGCTCACGCCGATCACCATCGGTATGAGTGAGAAGAGCCAATCACGTTCCATATGGTGTCCGACGTGCAAGTGACGACATTGGTTGCCAGGACAGGCGTGCCCGCCTCGGTTGGACCGACGGAACGTGAGCAAGGTCTTAGCCGCAGGTCAGGGCGGCGTCATGGCATGCGGCTGCAGGATGTCGGGCGGTCCGTCGGCGCGACCTGCCCGTGGAGGCCTCCGGTAGGCCGACCGTGCCCATACCTCCGGTGCTGATGGCGTCCCTCAGCCGGTGCGGTCGGCAACCGTCGTGCCGTCATCGTTCACTACACCGTCGGGCGGCCACGCCCGACGGTGCGCTGGAGCATGCGCAAACGCCTTGCCGAAAGGTGGCGGGGCGCGTGAAAGAGGGCCGGCTGTCAGTCCTTGAGCTTGTATTCGCAGGGCTTGGCCGACTTGCGGTCTTGGTTGTCAGCGACCTGCTTGCCGTCGACCTTGATCGTGCACGGGGCCGGCTTGAGCATCCCGTCCGGGTCCTGGACCGAACCGGGCACCACCGACACCGTGACGCCGACCTTCAGCTCGGCACCCTCCCACTGCATGGATTCCGTTTTCGTCCAGGGCAGCGTCACCTCCTCGAAGTGGTCGGTGTTCCCGATCCAGATGACCTTGGCCGCGCCCGTGCCGCCCACCTCAAAGACCACCTGGTGCCAAGCACCCTTCTTCCCCGAGGACGAGTTCTCTGCCTTGTCGGTCGCCGAGGCGCTCGGTGAGGCCTCGCCCGCCTTGGCCGAGCCGCCGTCCCTCTTCTCACTGCTGCACCCGGTCACCAGGGCCGCCGCCGCGAGCAGACTGATGGCGAGGGTTGCTGTTTTGCGTATGTGCGTACTTCCCCGTTGCTGAATTGATCGGTGCTGGTGCAATGAAAGACCGTAGATCATGACGCCGCACGGGAGGAGAACTGCCCGAAGGGCGTCGGACAAGCACCGCCCCGCATTAAAGCGCGTCGCGGCCCGTAGCTCACGCGGATGCAGACGCCGGCGCTGCAGTCAGCGGCGGCCGCTGGCCGATCGATCACGGCGTACGAAAGCACATCCGCCGCTATCGGTGTCGTCCCGCTGCCGTTTTTGGGCTCAGCCTTGCTGGCCGCTCAGGGGCAAGCGGGGGGAGGGTTCGATGTCCGTGTGTGTGGCTGAGCAGGTAGAGCGCCGCTTGGAGGATGAGCGCGACGCGGTGCTTGGGCGGGGTGTCGATCAGGCCGTGACAGATGTCGTTGCGCAGGTTGATGCCGCGGTCGGAGTCGACGAGGAGAAGCTCCAGAGCGCGGCTCCAGTCCGCCGGATAGCCGGCGTCCGGCATGCTGCGTATGAGCCCGCCCAACTGGTCGACCGTTAACGCTTGGAGGGGGGTTTGTTGGTGTAACGGGTGTTTGTTGGCCTGGGGTGTTGTGGGTTCGCTGAAAAGCCGGGTGGGTGGTTGGGGCTGGGGTTATGTGTTGTGTGTGGAGTGTGGCGGGGCGGGTTGTAGGTAGTTCTGGCGTGTAATGGCTCGTTTGGTGTTTGTGCTGGTCAGAGCTGTTTTGCCTGGTCGGTGGGGTGGGGGTTAGCGCTGGCTGTGTGTTGTTCGGCGAAGTGGTCGAGTCGTACGGCGTCGAGGGCGGTTTTGGTGATGCGTTCGGTGCCGTCGCCGATGGCGGTGATGGCGGCTTGGCGGATGAGCCTGTGAGGGATCCGCAGTCGACGAGGGTGGCGCGGCCGGCGAGCTGGGCACCGCGGGTGCCGGTGAACAGGGGGGTGTCGGTGACGTTGATGCCGGCGTAGACGAGGGTCGCGGGGAGGCGTTCGGTGAGGTCTTTGATCGGGTCGGCGGTTTGGGCGCCGGTGGTGGTGCGGGGGTTGAGGCGGTGCATTTCGTCGATGAGGACGAGTTGGACGCCCGCTTGGGTGTAGGTGTGGCAGACGGCGTCGGTGATCTGGGTCTGGGTCATGCGGGTGGTGGTGGGGATGCCGAGGTAGCGGGCGAATTCGGGTGATGAGGGTTTTCGCGGTGGCGCCGGGCGGGACGAGGACGTAGGCGACGGGTGCTGTGACGTGGGCTGATCCGGGCGGCGTGGGGTTTTTGCGGGTGTGGGCGAGGTGGCAGGCACGGCCGACATGGAGGAGGGCGGTCGTCTCTCCGGCCGCGGCGGGTCCGGTGACGATCAGGGAGGGCCGTGCGGTGGTCTGCTGGTGACCGCCGAGGATCATCAGTGTGCGGACCTGGGTGGCGAGTTGGCTGATGGCGGGGGTGCGGATGGTGACGAAGCTGGAGTGGTAGGCGAGGCGTTCGTCGGTGCTGCGGGGCGGGTGGGTCAGTGGTGGCGAAGCGGTGCCAGCCCTGCCAGGTGGTCAGGGGCCAGGACGGCTCGGCCGTGTTGTCACTGCCCGCATCGGCGGGTGCGCTGCTTGGACGATGCGCTGTGGGGCGGGGGCGGGGGCGGGGGTTCACCACTTGTCGGCTTCCTCGTAGGCGTCGTAGAGCCCGAATCCGGCGCCCGGGTTGGGGCTGAGGTCGTCGTAGGGCGCGCCGTCGAGGTCGTCGATGCTGTCACCTTCGCTGTTGGCGCCTTGGCCGTCGTTGTCGCTGTGCTGCGCCGGTTCGTCGGTGGTGGGTCCGGTGTCGTGTTGCGGATGCCGGGCGGCGGGGATGGGCGCTGTGGTGGCGCGGGCGAGGAGAGCTTGTTCCGTTTTGGCGGCGTGGCCGCTGTGGACGCGGCGCATGAGCTGATCGAGGGCGTCGACGAGGTGTGCTTCGTGCTGCTGGCTGTCGTCGTGGTTGCTGTGCCGGGCGTGGGTGCGAATGTGCGCTGCCAGGTGTGGTCGTTGAACGGCTGGTGGACGTGGTCGCGGTGGATCCAGGGGATTTCGGTGAGTTCGCTGTCGGTGAGGCGGATCCAGATCTGGCGGACGTCGTGGGGGTTGTAGTGGATCTCCCATTTCCCGCCCCGGCCGGCGACAGGGGAGGCCTGGCCGCGGTAGGGGGCGAGGAAGTCGGCGTCGTAGGTGTGGTGGTGGATGGTGATGCCGGCGGGGGTGATGGCCTGCCAGCGCACGGGCAGCAGTTCGAGGTAGTCGCGGCCGGTGAGCGGGACGGGCACATGTCCGGCGACGGCGACGAGCGCGGCCCACGGATCCACACGTCGCTAAACCGTTCGTGCATCAGGGTCTCCCACCCCACGCAAGCGGGCATGTCGTCGCGTAACACAACCGCGATCACGCCCCCCATCAGCCGGCCTCCCGTACCGCTACCTGCGAGTACTGGCCAGAAAGCGCGCCTCGCCCACCCGGACGAATGCGGCTGGCACCAGCCCAGCTCACATCTCACCGGCGCGCCCGGACCGGGGCATCAAAACGGCTATCGCGCGCGGCCCTTGAGTTCTACGTTGCCGGGCATGAGCACGCAGGCTTTCAAGGGCGCCCTATCTTCTGCCGCTGTTCCACGCGATCGAGCAGGCCCGTGGTGAGCACGCCTACCGGCAGCTGCCCGCGCCCGCACAGGCCAAGCAGCTTTGCTTCGACGACGCCCCGCTGGGCCCGTACTCCGCCGCGCATGTGATCCAGCACTCCTACTCCGCCGGCCGCCATCCGGGCCCGGGTCGCCGCCGTGGTCGACATAGCGCTGGCGGCCGTCGACATCGCCGCGACCGTGTTCGTGATGAACAGCGGCGGCCGGTTCCACCGTCGGCAAGCCCGCGCCACCTCGCCTCTGGCCCGGCGCCGCCACCACGAGCCAGGCCTTGACGAACAGATCGTGGCCGCCGCGTACTGCATACATCAGCAAGCCGAAGACGCTGCGCGGCCTACTGCCCGCCTACCACCTCTACACCGCCCGCTGGTATGTCGTCTCAGTTGGAGTGCAGGCTCTGGGCTTGTAACACCGCTCTGACCTGTGTCGATGCCGGAAGTGACAAAATCCCGCACCGCACCCGCGCACCGTGTCCGGGCCAGGCCGGCGTGCATTGCGGCTCGAAGCGCCTGCTGGCAGGAGCACGAGACGTCTGATCCTGCAGCGCCCGCTGCTTGGAACTCAGCAGCGGATCCGCACCGGTGGTGCCCTGACGCTCGGCGATGAGCATCAGCAGCGAGGGTGTGAGTGAACGCTCGGCGGCCCTGACGTCGGCCACCGAAGGCTGTGTGATTCGAGTGCCTGCCAAGCCTCTCGCGGAAGCGGTTACACCGACTGCCGTACCGATTTCACCCGATTGCACTGGGTGAGCTGGCTCGGTGCCACGGACACGTGAAGCTGATTGCGGTACAGCCTGACGGAAGGCGAGAACAAAATGAGTGCGGTCCATGGCATACGACGCCACAGACGGCGTCTTCACGGTGCGGCGGCTGGATTCGCCGTCACAGTCCTGTGCGCGGTCCCGGCGGCATCGGCATCGGTTTCAGCGGAAGACGGGGCAGGCGGCGTCAAGCCCACCATCGTGCTGGTACATGGTGCCTTCGCCGACGGGTCCAGCTGGAACGGGGTGATCACGCGCCTGCAGCAGGCGGGGTATCCGGTCATCGCTCCGGCGAACCCGCTGCGTGGACTGGCCAGTGACGCCGCGTACATCCACAGCGTGCTGAAGAGCGTGGATGGACCGGTCGTGCTCGTCGGTCACTCCTACGGCGGCTCCGTTATCAGCGAAGCTGCTGTCGGTGACGCCCATGTCAAGGCGTTGGTCTACGTCGCCGCCTTCGCCCCCGCTGAGGGGGAGAGTTCTTTGGAGCTGTCCAACAAGTTCCCCGGGAGCAGTCTCGGCCCCACCCTCAAGAACGTGCCCTTCCCCCTTCCGAGTGGGGGCACTGGCACCGACCAGTACATCAAGTCCGACAGGTTCCACGACCAGTTCGCCGCCGACGTGCCCAGTTCGGTGACCGACCTGATGGCCGCCACCCAGCGTCCCGTGGCCGCCTCGGCCCTGCAGGAGAAGGCCACCAAGGCCGCCTGGAAGACCATCCCCTCCTGGACTCTGATCACGACCGAGGACCGCAACATCCCGCCGGCCTCACAACGCTTCATGGCCCAGCGCGCCCATGCCCACACCGTCGAGGTCAAAGCGTCCCACGCTGTCGCGGTATCCCAGCCGGGCGCGGTCACTCGCCTGATCGAGCAGGCCTCCCGGGTCACCGGTACCACGACGACCGCGGCCGACCCTTCCGGCCCGACCCTCGCGAACACCGGCTCAGGGCGGCAGACCACGCACGCCATCACCCTCGGCAGCGTAGCCGCCGTGTCGGTGGCCGCAGGCTCGGTCGTCCTCCTCCTCGGTCGCCGGTGGCGATCGGAGAACAGCGGTCGCTGAGGCACTACTACGGCCCCGCCCGCCGTTCGGGGACGGCTTGGTCTCGCTCCGTCGACCGCGTCGTCTCCTTCAATGGCCACAGCCAGCCCCTTGCCGGCAGACACAGGGAGTAGCGAGCGGCTGTCGGGCGCCGGGCAGCAGACCCACAGAGCGCCACCAGCGCCTGGAGACGTTCGTCCCTGTCCCGGGGACCTGCGGGCCGCACGTAGGGCTTCGACCACCGGGTCGGCAGCGTCGCGCTTCCGCAGCTGACGCGATCGGGCCCGGCTGTCAGTGGCAGCCGCGGGTTCGACGCGGCTTGGGCCAGATCGGCATCACCGACCGGGACTGCAACCTCCCGCACCGCGCCTCCCCATCGACTAATGGTCAGGATGCTGGAGATCTGCCCGGGATCCGAGGGGATCGTGACCGCCAAGGGATTCGGCACCGCGGTGTCAGGGCGCAGGGTGAGGCCGCTGTGCAGGAACTGCTAGGTGTCGGCCGGCCCGAGTCTGAGGGCCCGGGCGGCGGCCGTTCCTTTGCGGTCCTGGGCGAAAGCGAGCAAGACCATGCGGCTGGCAGGGTCGGCCGAGGCTTGGCCTGTGTCTTCCTACTTGTTGAGGAATTCGAGCAGGTCCTGATTGAACTTCTCCTTGTCGCCCGGGACCATCGCGATGCCGTGGGAGCTGCCCTCGTACACCTTCAGCTCGGCGTCCGGGATGATCTGGGCGGACTTACGGCCGGTGGCGTCGATGGGCACGACCTGGTTGTCGTCGCCGTGCACCACCAGGGTGGGGATATCGAATTTCTTCAGATCCTCGGTGAAATCGGTGTAACCGAAGGCCTCGACGCATCGCACGCCGCCTTCGATGGTTTGCGCCATCGCCATGTACCAAAAGGCATCCTTGTTGCCCTGGGTGACTTTGTTGCCGGGACGGTTGGCGGAGAAGAAGCCCTCCGCAGTGTCCTTCCAGAACTGGGAGCGCTCAGTGAGGACGCCGTCCTTGAGCGCGTCGAACACCTCGTCCGGCACACCCTCGGGATCTTTGGCAGACTTGATCATCACGGGCGGGATGGCGGACAGCAACACCGCCGAGCGCAGTCGCCCGGTGCCGTGTCGGCCGATGTGGCGCGCGAGTTCGCCGCCACCCATGGAGTGCGCGACCAGGGTGACGTCGCGCAGGTCGAGGTGGGTGAGCAGGTCGTTGAGGTCGTCGGCGAAGTCGTAGCCGTCCCAGACGGGCGTGGAGTGTCCGTGTCCGCGACGGTCGTGCGCGATTCCGCGGTATCCGGCGTCGACAACGGCCTTGAGCTGGTCCTGCCAGGCGTCGCCATTGAGCGGCCAGCCGTGGATAAACGCCACGGGACGCCCCTGGCCCCAGTCCTTGTAGAAGATCTCGACACCGTCGCGGGTAGGGCAGATGGGCATGTAACCTTCGGTGGCGCAGCTCTCTTCCGCCCGGCCTGCCCAGGTACGGGCGAATATGCTTGGACCCTTTGCAACATCCGCCTGTCAGCCGAACGCATGCCCGCACCGGACGCAAGCGTCGACGGCCAGATGGCCTACGCGCGGGGTGGTATTGCAGCCCTTCCGATCGAGCTGGTGCTCCTGGAACACGACGATCGCTGCCTCGCCTGCGGTGGCGGAGGATGCCGCGCCGGTTTGAATCGCCCACTCCATGTCGAGCTCCCGGAGGTTCCTGGGCGGCATTGGGCGGCATTGGGGGGTGACCCCCACGGCCTTCTGCGGCGCTGCGGCGGTCTCGTCGCTCCTACCGGGCGAAGTCAACCCCGACGACGTCGACGAGCTGTGCACCGCCCGATCAGAGATCGTCCCCGCAGGCACGTACGGCGGGTCCGTACCTAAAGATGCCGCCGGCTAACTGCACGCCGCCACTCTGATCCGGGGCGGCGACGGCCCAGCGTGGGGGCGACCAGGATGGCACGCTCCTCGTACGTGAGATGTACGCTTGGGCGCGCTGCTGTCCGCAGCGGGATTGCAGATGGTGAGGGTCTGAACCGTGCTCCGGGGCCGGTGGTCGGCCGGGGTGCCGAACGTGCGGGCTGGTGGGTCAGACGAGCTCTGGGGCCGGAGCGGGCAGGTACGGGGTGATGTTGCGCCAGGCGCGCTCGATGTATTCCTCTTTCTCGCCGACCGGGGCGACGTAGTGCAGCGCGCCTTCGGCGGCTTCATGACCCTGGAGGCGGGTGATGATCCAGGCGGCGAGGTAGTGCGATGCCAGGCATCCGCCGGCGGTGGCGATGTTGTCCTTGGCGTAGAAGGGCTGGTCGAGGACCCCGACGCCGGCGGCGACGACCCACGGCTTGGTGATCAGGTCGGTGCAGGCGGGGACGTCGTTGAGCAGACCGAGCTTGGCCAGCACGAGCGCGCCGGAGCACTGCGCCGCGATGAGCTGGCGCGAGGGGTCCAGACCCCGCAGCACGTTCATGATCGCCGGGTCTTCAGTGACCTCGCGGGTGGCGATGCCGCTGCCGACGATGACGGCGTCGGCAGCGCACGCCTCCTCCAGCGTGGCCATCTGCTCGATGACCACCCCGTTCATCGACGTCACCCTGGGGCCGGGGGTCGCGATGGTGACGCGCCAGTCGTCGGTCCTGACGCGGTTGAGCACACCGAGCGCGATCAGGGAGTCGAGCTCGTTGTAGCCCTCGAAGGTGAGGATTGCGATGTGCACGGCGGCAGTCCCTTTCTGATGAGCGGGACTCGACGGTAGGAGCCCGTGAGCAGAACAGTCAAAGAATTGTCATGCATACAATCCGGTGCATGGCAGCGCCGCGATACAAAAAGCTGGTCGACACGCTCGCAGCCGACATCCAGGCCGGGCGGCTCGCCCCGGGGGTGCGGCTGCCGACCCACCGTGCTCTCGCCGCCCGCGAGGGCATCGCCGTGGTAACCGCGACCCGGGTGTACGCCGAACTGGAAGCCATGGGCCTGGTGAGCCGGGAACAGGGCCGCGGCACGTTCGTCCGGGACATCGCGGTCCCCGCCGGTCACGGCATCGATCAGCAAGCCGTCGCCACAGACACGGTCGACCTCAACTTCAACTACCCGTCGCTGCCCGGCCAGGCCGACCTCCTGCGGCAGGCCCTGCGAGAGGTGGCCACCTCCGGCGATCTCGACTCGCTGCTGCGCTACCAACCGCACCGAGGGCGCCCCCAGGACCGAGCCTCCATCGCACAACACCTCAGACGCAGGGGAATCACCACCGACGCGGATCAGATCCTCATCACCAACGGCGCCCAGCACGGCCTAGCCGTCACCGTCATGGCCACCCTGAGCGCCGGCGACGTCGTCGCGGTAGACGCACTCACCTACCCCGGTTTCAAGGTGCTCGCGCACGCCTTCCACCTCGACCTGGAGCCCATCCCCACCACCACCGACGGGCCGGATCTCGACGCCCTGGACAAACTGTGCGCGAGCCGCCCGGTGCGCGCGATCTACACCATGCCCACCCTGCACAACCCCCTGGGCTGGGTCATGCCGGCCACCGACCGCACCCGCCTGATCAGGATCGCCCGACAGCACGGTCCGTTCATCATCGAAGACGCCTCCTACGCCTACCTGGTCGAGGACCCACCACCGCCGCTGGCCGCCACCGCACCGGACATCACCGTCTACGTCTCAGGACTGTCCAAGAGCATCGCCACCGGCCTACGGGTCGGGTTCGTCCTGGCCCCGCCGTCCACGATTCCGTCCCTCGAACGCGCCATCCGGGCGACCACCTGGAACACCCCCGCCCTCACCACCGCCATCGCCTGCCGCTGGCTCGACGACGGCACGGTGAACCGCCTGGAAGCACAGAAACGAGACGACGCCAAGACGCGCCAGGCACTCGCAAGACAAGAACTGGCGGGCCTCCCGCTCATCAGCCACCCCTCGTCCTACTTCACCTGGCTGCCACTGCCCGACGATGCACGCGCCGACCGCCTCACCGCCACCCTCGCACGCCAGCTCATCTCGGTCACCACGGCAGAGCCGTTCACCACCTCGACCCACACGCCACAGGCGATCCGACTCGCCCTGGACTCGGCCGATCTGGACATCCTCCGATCGACGCTGCGCACAGTGCGCCGAGTCGTCATCGAGGACGCATCTGCCTGAACTCCGCCTGTACTCGCTCAATCTCCCCACTCATCCCGCCCCAACGACGAGTCGTGTCCGGCCGAGCGCCAACTCTCCTGGTCGACCTCGCCGGTACCCGCCACACCAGCCGCCACTGTGACCGTCGTCCCGCGCCCCGCAGTCGCAGGCGGGGCTGCCCACACGCATACCCCCACATCCGGGCGGAGTCTACGTATGTATCCGCACGGGCCATGGCCTTCTGTCTGGCGGCGGGCTCGGCTCCGCATCGGTGCCGGCTGGTCCGTGCGAATCCTGTGTGAAGAATCCACCCGGTGCCGAAGCGCGCGCCGCGGCTAAGATCAACGACATCTTTGGTGATTAGCACGGAAGGGGGATGGCGCGTGCTGCCTGAAGCTTTAACGGTGTTGGCGGCCACCGGGGGAACTGCGGTGGTGCAAGCCGCCGGTACGGATGCCTGGGAGGGGTTCCGTCGGCGGGTGGCGGTGTGGTTCGGGCGCGGGGACGCTGAGCGGGAGTTCGGTGAGCTGGCGCGTCTGGACCAGACTGCGGCTGATCTGGCGGCGGAGGACGGAGTGGCGGCCGAGCGGATCCGCATCCGTCAGGAGGCGTGGTGGCAGGCCCGGTTCGAGGGCCTTCTGGAGGGCCTCGCGCAGGACGAACGCGACCGTGCGGTCGCGGAGTTGCAATCGCTGCTGGAAGCAGCCCGCGCGTCCGAGGCAGTGGTCGGGAACGGCGCACTGGCCGTCGGCCGGGACTTGAACGTCAGCGCCGACAATGGCTCGGTCGCCGCAGGGGTGATCAACGGAGGCGTGCAACTGAGCCCCCCTCCACCGCCGGTTTCGTCCCAGGGCTGAGCGAACCGGCTGACGACCCCAGCCCGCGTCCCACCTCCGCTTTCTCCACCGCGTCAGCGCCGCACGTTGTCCAGGCCAGTCACCACGGCGTGGCCGTCGGGCACGCCGATCAGGTTTCGTACTATGGCAATGCCCGTCCTCCCGCGTCGTGGCCGCTTCTCGTGGGAGTCGTTCCCGCTGCAGCGCGCTGCTTTCAGCCGCGCCGAGATCTCGACGAGGGAACGGGGTCCAAGGGGCCGGCGGACGCCGTGCGCTGCACCGTGCTCGTTGGCACCGCGGGTGTCGGCAAGACACAGCAGGCCGCCCGGATCGCGCGAGCGGCCTGGCGGGATGAGCAGCTCGACCTGCTCGTGTGGGTTACAGCCACCGACCGCAACGCAGTCGTCGCCGGGTATGCCCGCGCCATGGCCGAGATCACCGGGGCAGACGCGGCCACCGGCTCGGGCACCGCCGAAGCCGAACATGCGGCGCAGGCGTTCCTCGCCTGGCTGCGGCCCGACGCCAAGGGTGCGCAGCGCCGCTGGCTGATCGTCCTTGACCATGTGGCCGACCCCGATGATCTGCAGGGTTTGTGGCCGCCCGATCACCCGGACGGCCGGCTCCTGGTCACCACACGGCGCCAAGACGTCGGCCAGCCAGGACTGAACCGCCTGGTGGTCCCCGTGGCGGACTTCAGGCCCCACGAGGCCACGGCCTATCTCTCGGAGGTGCTGGCCGAGTACGGGCATCCGGGCGCTGCAGCCGATGGGCTCGCCGCCCTCGCAAGGACCCTGGGGTATCTGCCGCTGGCCCTGTCGCAGGCGGCTGCGCAGCTGGCCGGCGCGAGGCTGGGCCTGACGGCGTATGTCCGCCTCCTGGAGGAGCACGATCTGCTCGGTGGGCCCGACGAGTGGGGCGAGGTCCGACCGCGCCGTGGGAGGCCGCTCGCCGAACTCGTGCCCATACACGGCGCGTTGCCCGACGGCCAGAACGCAGCCGTGCCCGAAGCTTGGCGGTCATCGCTGGACCAGGCCGACCGGATGCCCTCAGGCGACCTGGCCCGTCCCCTGCTGGAGCTGGCTTCCCTGCTGCCTGCCGAGGGAATACCCGAATCCGCCTTCACCAACTCCGCTGCCGCGGAGTACTTCCAAGAGCACCGCACCACTGCGGCGTCCGGCCCGACGCTTCGGGCGGACGAGGTGCCCAGTGCGCTCCGCCTGATGGACCGACTGGGGATCATCGACTACACACCAAGCGACCCGTACCGCGCGGTGCGTGTCCACCCAGTACTTCAGCGCGTGACGCGCGAGGCGCTGTCCGCCGGCCGGATACGCAACCTCACCTGGAAGGTCGCGTCGGCACTGGTGAAGGCAGCCGACGCTCAGAAAGAAGTCCCCGGATTCACCCCGGTACTCGTCGACGCCGTCGAGGTGCTGCGCGGGCATGCCGACTCGGCCCTCTGGTCGGGTATGCCCTACTCCAGACCCGAGGAGTTTTCCGGCCTTTCGGGCAACGGCCCGAGCCCGACCGACCACGAGGTGCTCTACCGTGTCGGTGAGCTGCTGGGAACGACCGGCCAGACGCAGGCAGCCGTCGCCTATTTCGAGCGGCTGGCCGGCGCGGCACTTCATCACCAAGGCCCCTACTCTCCGGGCCTCGAGTATGCCCGCCTCCGTCAAGCCCACTGGCAGGGCGAGTCCGGCGACGCAGCCGGGGCTGTGGCGGGATACGAAGCAATCCTCGACCAGCAGAGCCGCTTCTTCGGTCCTCACCACAAGCGCACACTCGACACCCGGGCCGCTCTGGGCCGCTGGCGCGGCGCCGCGGGTGACGCGGCCGGTGCGGTAGCCGCATACACCGAGCTCCTGTCCTTGCTGCAGCAGCGCTCGTTCCCGGACTCCACCGCTGTCCTCGACACCCGAGCGGAACTCGCGCGCTGGCAGGGTGAGTCGGGAGACTCTTACGGAGCAGCGATGGCGTACGAAGCACTCCTGGCCGATCTCATTCGCGTACTGGGGCAGCACGGCGGGCTCCGGCATCCGAAGGAGACACGTACGGGGCCCTACGCGAGCGGCCTGGAAGACCTGACCGCGCTCTCCAACTGGTGCAAAGTGTTTGACGCCCACTACAGCCACGCTCACTGGCGTGGCCGGGCCGGAGACGCCGCCGGGGCCGCGACCTCCCTCACGTATTTGCTGAACCAGCAGGTACAGATACTCGGCCCAGACCATCCACGAATCCTGGCCACACGTGAAGAGCTGGCCTACTGGGAGAAGCGCGCGCGGATCCGGTGAGCCTGCCGTCAACGGCCTCCAGCAGAGCGCGCGCCGGGGGCTGGCGACAGGGCCCTGAACACCTTCGCATGGACCCGTTCGTTGCAGGTCAGAGGCTCAGTGGACGGGCATAGAAGGCGACCCCGCGGCCCGTCAGGGTGCGTTCGCGGGCTTGGTCGTCGGCGGTGACGAACTGGATCAGGCCCTCCTTGCGGCCGAGGTAGATGCACTGCTGGTGGTAACGGATCGAAATGCGGGGAATTTTGGCGCCGGTGAGACGGGTGGCGACGGCGTCGGCGGCTTGCCAGGCCATGGGGACGCCGGAGGCGCAGGACATCCGCAGCTCCTTGCCGCCCGGGCCGATCGCCATCGCTGCGTCGCCCGCGGCGTACACGTCCTCGTGGGAGACCGAGTGCATGATGGTGTCGTCCAGGATCTGGCCGCGGTCGGTGAGTTCAAGCGTGGTGGCTTGGGCGATGGGGTGGACGGCGAAGCCGGTGGCCCAGACCGTGATCTCGGCGGGGACGGTCCGGCCGTCGGCTGTCGTCACGGCGTCTAGCCGCACGACGGTGCGCTGTGCGTGTTGCCACGCAGTTAGACACTCACTCGAGCCGCCCACAGCTCAGCAACCTCAGGTCGTTCAAAACCGTGACCCGGGCCAGGCGGCCGACGATCGTCACCACCTCGGCGTAGCGGGCCCGCTGGAGCCCGTGGGCGTGCGCCGTTGTTGATGCCAGTTGTGGATGTCAGGAGGCACGATGCTCACCGCGCGAAAGTTGTACCCGTCCTGCTTGAAGCCAGGGGCTTCCCACGTGAGGTCGACCTGCTGTCCGGGCGACAAAGCGCGGAAGCCGTTTGCTTGGATGTGAGAGTAATGACCGAAGTAGCCGCCGGGGGTCTCGGGGGAGTCGAGAACCCCCCACCCTCCCTCGTCGTCCCACTCGCGGACGATCGCAGTCACCATGGACGGAATCTTAGGGGTTGCTCTGCGCCGACGCGGCTTCGTACCTCAGCTTGAAAAGTTTGGGTCTTGTGGCGGCGGTTGTTGCGCTGACCTGCGGTGGAGTGGCGTCAGAGCATAGCTCGCACCGTGGCCGGTCCCCGCTGTTACCCGCCCGATCTGGCACTGGCCCTTTCACCTCGAATGTCCCTGACAGCGACGGCCGACAGGGATTCGTGGTGCTGCTTAACCGGTGGATCAGGGAGTAGCGGTCCGGGTCCGCCACGGATGCCGGTATGCAGGGTGAGCAGGTCAACGGGGAGTCAGGAGGCCAGCCACCAGAGCTCGGAGACCGTCCAGGTAAGTGTCCTCGGCGGTCAGCGGTGCCCAGCGGTCCGCGACCTGTGCCAAGCGGGGCAGTTCGTCCGGGTCGAGATTGCCGAAGACTTGCTCTCGGTAGGTGGCACGGTCATCGTCTGCGCGCCGTCGGGACGCTGTCGTCCGGACCACGATCTCTCCGGCGGTGTAGTACCAGATCGCCCGGTATCCGTACACGGCCTGCTCTAGGGACAGGCCGCATCCGACAAGGCCGTCGACGATCTGCTCGACGAACCACAGGGCGGATGTGGACATCAGGTCGTCGGCGGTCAGCACCTCCACGATCCAGGGGCAGGCGGCGAGCGCCTCGTGGATCGCTGCTGCGGCGACGACGACCCGCTCGCGGGGGTGGGCGGGCAGTTCGGGTCGGCGCAGCGCCCGCGCGGCGTAGTCGTCCAGCAGCAGGACGAGCAATGCTTCCTTGTTGCGGACGTGGTGGTAGAGCGCCATCGGCGTGCTGCCGATCTCGGTGGCCAGCCGCCGCATGGTCAGCCGGTCCACGCCTTCCTCGGTCACGATCCGGCGGGCCGTACCGATGACCTCTTCGCGGGAGATACGGGGCGGCCGGCCCAGGGCTTTGCGCGGTGCGGAAGATTGCGGCATGCCCCCATCATCCCTCAGCGGTCGACAGCGACGGCCTCTTGAGGCTACTTTCCTTACATGTATAAAAACTCACGGGGGCGACCCCGACTGGTGCTGGCTGCTGCGGCCGTCGCACAGTTCGCCTTCGCTCTGGACATGTCGGTGGTCAACGTCGCACTGCCCGCGATACGGACCGCGTTGGGATTCGCGCCGCTCGACCTGTCGTGGATCGTGCACGTCTACGCACTCACGTTCGGCGGACTCCTGTTACTGGGCGGCCGGGCGTGCGACCTGTACGGTCACCGTCGGCTGTTCGTGATGGGCCTGGCCGTTTTCGGGCTGTGCTCGCTGGCGGCCGGCCTGGCCCAGGCCCCCTGGCAACTGATCGCCGCCCGCGCCGGCCAGGGACTGGGAGCCGCTGCGGCCGCCCCGGCCGCGCTGGGGATGCTCACCACCACCTTCCCTGAGGGCCCCCGTCGTGTCCGGGCGCTCGGGGTGTGGAGCGCGGTGAACGCCGCAGGAGGGGCGCTGGGAGTACTGGCGGGTGGTCTGCTGACCGAGTACGCCGGGTGGCGCTGGGTGATGCTGGTCAATCTGCCCATCGTGGCGGCGGCTCTCGCGCTGGATCCCGCCAGCGCGCCCAGGGGAGCACCGCCCGCCCGCGACGAGGGGCTCGACGTGCTGGGTGCCGTCCTGGCGAGCGGCGGGGTCGGGCTGCTGGTGTTCGGCGTCGTGCGCACCGACACGCAAGGATGGGGATCCCCGGCCTCCCTGGCGACCCTCACCGCCGCGGCCACTGTCCTGGCCGCTTTCGTCTTCGCCGAATCCAGGGCCCCCGCACCGCTGTTGCGTCTCGGCCTCTTGCGCAGTCGCTGGGTCGCCGGTGCCAACGTGCTGGTGTTCTTGGCCGCAGCCGGGCAGTTCTCGGCGTTCTACTTCGTGTCCCTGTACATGCAGCAAGTGCTGGGCATGAGTGCCGCAACGACCGGCGCCGCCTTCCTGCCCTTCTCCGCAGGACTGGTCGCTGGCACCCTCGTCGCGACCCGCGTCGCCGCCGCACGCACCCCCCGCGCAGCCCTGGTGCCCGGCGCCCTGCTGGCCGCCGCGGGCCTGGCCTGGTTCGCCTTCATCACTCCCGACGGCGGCTTTCTCACCGACGTGCTCGGCCCCTCCCTGATGACCAGCATCGGCACCGGACTCGTCCTCGCCCCGGTCGCCGCCGCCGCAACCACCGGTGTCACCGCGCGCGAGGCCGGCATGGCCTCCGGCCTCTTCAACAGCTCCCGCCAACTCGGCGGCTGCATCGGCCTGGCCGCCCTGGCCACCGTAGCCGCACACCGCACCGGCACAGCATCCGGCCCCGCCGCGCTCAACGACGGCTACGCCTCGGGCCTGGCCGCCGCCGCCGCCCTCTTCGCGCTGGCGGCGGTCGTGGCGATCGGCGCGCTCCCGCGCCGCCTGGCCATGACACCTGACCCGCAACCGGCCGCCCCCGCAGAGAATCGACTGGAAGGAACGCCGTCATGACGACGACACCCATCTCATCCATCGACCTGTTCGCCTCTGCGCTGCACATCCACCCCGACGGTAATGTCCAAGTGGCCGAACGGCAGATGACGAGCAGCTACTCCGGTGCCTGGCAGATCGCGACGTTCCACGTGGAGACCGACGCCGACGTTCACGCTGACCAGTGGGAGATGCACCCCGGGGCCGAAGAGGCAGTGTGCTGCCTGGCAGGCGGCGTCCGCCTCCATCTCCGTCCTGCCGCGCCCGGCGGCGCCGAGGCCATGGTGCAGTTGCGGGCAGGCAACGCAGTGATCGTCCCCCGCGGCCGCTGGCACCGCCTGGAGCTGGACGCCCCCAGCGACCTGATGTCGATCACCCTCCGCCACGGCACTCGCCTCGAAAGGCGTACCGACACTCACTGACCCGATCAGTCAGGCCCGCGGGAGCGGATTCGACACCCCGGCCACCCTCGTCAGGCCTTCCACCGCCGCCGGAAGGCCGGCGGCCGGCGGATCGATGGGCCAGTGATCCGTCGCAGCCACGCCGCACCGGTCACAGCGGTAACCGGCTGGTGATCGAGTGTCAGCGACACGCCGGGCACTCGGCGTGTCGCTGAGACGGAGCGCACGCGTGGCACGGGTGGCTTGCGAGCCCCACGCCCGAGCTGCCGGAGGACTGTCAGAACAGCTCCTTGGCACGGCTGAAGCCACTACCGATCCTGACGCGTGTGCCGTACGACCCCCTGCCGTCGCCGGACTGGCGGTAGAGGTTGCCGGTGGTGTCGCGGGCAATCAGATCGTTCCTGCCGTCGCCGGTGATGTCGCCGACGCCGACCGCCACGTTGTAGGAGCCGCCCCAGTTGCCGGCGATCTTGACGCGGCCGGCGAAGGTGCCGTTGCCCTTGCCGTAGTAGCGGTAGAGGTTGTTGGAGGTGTCCTGGGCGACCAGGTCGCCGATGCCGTCGCCGTTGAGGTCACCGGCGCCGACGACTTTCTTGTACGTCTTCCAGTTCGCGTACAGCTTTACCCGCGCGGAGAGGGTGCCGCTGCTGGTGCCCTTGTAGAGGTAGACCGCGCCGGTGGGGGAGTTGCGGGCGATCAGGTCCGGGCGGCCGTCCTTGGTGACGTCACCGGGGCAGGTCAGGACGTCGTACTGCTTCCAACCGGTGCTGGAGACCGTCTTGTACGGCGTGCCCGCGGCTGACGGCGCGTTGCCACAGCCCGGCCGGTAGGCGCGCAGGGCGTCGCCGACGCGGACGAGGAAGTCGTTGCAGCGGTCACCGTTGAGGTCACCGAAGGGCACCGCCTTGATGCTCGTCGACCAGCCACCGCCGATCTCGCCCCCCGTCAGGTCGCCGTGGCCCGTGCCCAGGAGCCACTGGAGCCTGCCCGAGGTGTCGAGTTGGAGCAGGTCGCCGAAGCCGTCGGAGAAGATGTCGGCGCCGCCGCCGAAGTCACGGATGGCCGGTCTGCCGCCGGCCACCGCGACGGTGCCGGTCTGCAGCGTCGACGCAGTGCCGGAGCCGTACTGGACGGCCTTCAGCGTCCAGGTGAGCCTGCCGTTCTCGGCGATCGCGCCGGTGCTGGTGCGGCCGTTCCAGACCGGAGCGATCGTCGTGGCGGAGCCGGGGTCACCGGTGAGGGTGCGGACGGTGCGCCCCGCGGTGTCCTTGAGCGTGAGCGTCCAGGAGGCGACGGGGGAGTTGGTGGTCCAGGAGGGCTTCCAGGCGGCGCTGGAGGAGGTGGTGCCGTTCAGGAACACCTTCGCCGGGACCGCGCTGTCCGTCACCTGGAGGGTGGGCCAGGCCATGGTTGAGGCCATCACCTCCGTGTCGGGGGAGATGGTGGACGACGGCCCCCAGACCGCGGTGGCGGAGCCGACGGCGTCCGCTGCGATCTCGACGTGCACCGACCGTCCACCACCCACGCGGCGCGCGGACGTCCACGTCCCGCCGGCCAGGGTGGACTCCCACACGGACTCGTGCTGCTGGTCGGCGTCGAGCTCGGGCCACAGCACATGGACCGAGCCGTCGGGGGAGATGACTGCGTCGGACGTGTACTGGGCGTCGCCGGAGGACAGCGTCCTCGGCGCCGACCAGGTGCCGCCGGCGCTGTCGAAGGTGGTGGCCCGTACCGCGCCCGCGCCCGTGGCCTTGTCGGTCCAGACGAGGGTGACATCGCCGTCGGGCCCGACCAACGGCTGAGGAACCTCGGTGGGCTTGCCGACGGCGGTCGCGGCGGTTTGCGGCCGGCTCCACGCGGAGGCCGCGTCAGCGCGGCGCACGATCTGGAAGGTGCCGTTCGCGTCCTGCCACACCAGGTGGACCGAGCCGTCCGGGGCCGAGGCCAGCTCCGGAGCGACGGAAGCTGCGGTGATCTCCTGCGGGGTCGGCCAAGTGGAAGCGCCGAACGGCCTGGTGTTGGTCATCACCCTGTAGTACTGGGAGCTCACGCTCATCCAGTACGAGACGACGAGCCCGCCCTGTCCGTCGTAGGCGACCTGCGGGTGCCCGACGGTCCCGTAGCCGGAGACACCCGCGTACGTGGCAGCGTTGCTGACCTGAGCCGGAATGGACCAGCTCCCCTCCCCGGACATGGTGGCGGCGTACGCCTCACTCCTGCCGGTCCGCCACACACGCTGGCTCCACACGGCGGCGATCGTCCCGCCCGGCCCCACAGCGAGGTCGGGGGAGTCGAAGTTCGTGCTCTGGTCCGAGGCGATCACCGTGGGCTGCGACCAGGCCGACCGTCCGGCGCCCAGGGTGGCGGAGGCGATGTGGGCGGTCGTGGTCCACACCGCGGCGACCGATCCGTCCGGCAGGGCCGCCAGGCGCGCCTTCCCGACCGTCTCGGAGGCCAGGATCCGAGCGGTGGTCCACTTCTCGCTGTTCGCGGGGCGCGTCGCCCAGTAGAGGACGCCGGTCGTGTATTGGGTCCAGACGGCCACGGCAGTGCCGCTCTTGGCGATGACGACGTCCTGGACCTCGGACTTGTAGTCATACAGCGACACCGGGCTGCTCCACGGCGGCTGCACGGTCGCCGCGGCGGCCGGTACGGCCGGGAGCGTGCTGCCCGCGAGAGCGAGCGAGACGGTGACGAATGCGACGGCCGCACCACGACGGCGCGTCGACAGCGCTGATCTACCCATGAGCGTGAATTCCCCTCCGCGTGAGGGCTGTTCGCCCCCCGACGCGCAGCTTATGGGCTTCGTGAGCGAATCATGAAGGAGTTTGATCAAAAGCGCAGAGGAGGTGAAGAAGACTGTCTCGGCCAGTGGCAACCCTTCACGGCGCGGCTCGGCGACCACTGACGGGGCGTCAACCCGTGCTCCACGGCCGCAAGAACACCGCGGCCGGACGCCCAGGACGGCGGCCACTTCATTCCCATCGCCTGGGCCGTCACCGGTAATGCGAGGTCTTCGTCGTCGGTGTAGAGCAGGAAGCCCATCCTGCTGCCCAGCCCCAGCTTTTGGGCCGGGGGACATAGGCGGGCCAGCGCTGGGCCGACCACCGCACTCACCATCGCCCTCGTGCTCCTCGCGCGAGTGCTCGTTTCAGGGGAGGTCTTCCGTGCGTCGCTCACCTGCCATAGGCGAGGTCCGGAATGATCACTGAGGCCGACGCGAACGGTGTCCGGCTCCATCGAGGAGAGGCTTGCATGAGCAGCATCGAAGAGCGCGCGAAGAAGGTTATTGCCCGGGAACTGGGATGCGACATGGAGGAGCTGAGGAACAACCGCGTCTCGCTTGTCTACCTCGGGATGGATGAACTGGCCAGACCAGGTCTGGTTATGGCCTTGGAGGAAGAGTTCGATGCCGAGATCACCGACGAGATGGGCGACAGGCTCGCCATCGTCCAGGACGTCATTGACGCCGTCACTCCACGCAAACGCGACTGAGGCCAGCGGCGGGGCGGCCCGCTGCTCCCCTCGGCGGTCGTGACAGTCAGGGAGAATGGAGGCGCATTGGCGTCCGACGGGAAGGCGTTGTGCGCCAGTGCGCCCCCGCAGGCCGGATGTGTGCAACCTGCGCTCCTGCCACTCTGGCCGGTGGAGCAGGGGCAGGGGCAGGGGAGACCATGTCATCGATGACAGGGCTTGTGTTCAGGTGGCGTCAGACCATCGCGCTGTTCTCTGCCGCGGTTGCCCTGGCAGGGATGCTGGTGGGGCTTTCAGCGGCTCCGGCCTTCGCGGATACCCCGCTGGCACGCTGCCAACGAGGCGAGAAGGGCGAGGGTGAGGTCACCCTTTCGTATGCCGGCAAGCAACGTGGAAGTTCCTATCCGCCGGCGGAGAGCCCGGCGAACGTTCTCCGGCCCGGTGATGTGGTGTCGGTGGTCGTCTCGAGCGACACCATCACGGCCGGCTGGGGCCCCCGCTATGGTCCCGACGGTGACGCCCAGGCGGCGCCCGCCGGATTCCCGGCGCCGGGCCTGCGCAAGTACAGCTCGATCGCCCGTTTCAACAACAACCCGGGAGGTTGGGTCGGCGAGTGGATGCAGACCACCGCCTTGACCACTTGCCGGGTGGTTCCGGCCGTGGAGACCCGACTGCTGTTCGGCATCAACGATGACAACCTGTCCGACAACGGAGGCCTCTGGCGGATCACGGTGCGTCACTACCGTGCGGACGCGCCGACGGCCGCTCCCGGAAGTCCGCTGGCCATCTGCCGCACCCGTGGCGGCGGCGATTCCGCGACCGTGATCACACAACCCGCCCACGGGCCCGGCGTCGCTTACCCGAACGTCGTCGACCCTCCCAACGTCCTGAACCCAGGCGATGCGTTCACCATCGACTTCTGGCCGGACCCGGCATCCGTCGGTGACGGCCTGTACGGCCCGGAGGGCAAGCTGGAAGCCGCACCACCAGGCCAGGGCTACCCGGTCCCTGGCCTCAACAAGTACAGCCTGCTCGTGAGAGCCAACAACTACCCCACTGGCTGGATCGGTGACTGGCGTCAGGCGACCGAACTCGGCGGATGCCAGGGCACACCCGCCGTCCACGCCCGGCTGCTGTTCGCGATCAACGACTCCAACCTTGGCGACAACACCGACCACTGGAGAATGACGATCCGGCACTACCGCGCCACCCCGGTGAAAACCAGCGCTTCCGCCGCCATGGCCCGCTGCAAGTCCGGCGACGAAGGCACCGTCACCTTCACCGACATGCTCTGGTGGGGCGCCGAAGGCGGCCTCACGCTACGCCCCGGCGACGTCTACCGCGTCACGGTGCGGGGCCAGATGCGGATCGGCCCCTGGCCCTGGGACGGCAAGTACACCGCGGACGGGACAGGCTGGTCGGATCTGGCACCCCCCGGCGGAACCTGGCCCCAACCCGGACTACCGAAATACGGACTGCTCGGGTCCTGGACAGGCCTGCCCAACCACTACTGGCTGGGTGCCAACAGCCTCTGCATCCAGTGGACCGGCACCAACCCCGTCCAGGTCGCCTTCACCCTCAACGACTACTACCTCAATGACAACGACGGCCGATGGGACATCTTCATCCACAACTACCTGACTCAATGAGCCTCCGTTGTTCGACGAGCTTGTCGTGGCGGGCGGCGGAGGTCCAGCCGACGCCGCCGCGGCTCGTGCCCCGGCGATCTGCTCGCCGATCCGGGTCACCCGCTCGGCCGCGGCGAGGTCATCGCGCTCGGCTCGTCACTTCGCCTGCGGCACGGCCAGTTGAGGGTGCACACCGCTACGGCACGGCGTAGAGGCCGGCGATGTGGTTGTCCTTCCGCCAACGGAGCAGGGCCTGGTAGCCCTCGAGCCACACCAGGGACTCGGGCCGGTACACCCGGGTGCGTAGGAACGCCGCGATCGTGCCCGCGTCCTTGGGGGAGGGGAAGTGGAGCAGGGCGGATTTCGCGGCGGTCTGGGCGGTGTCCTCTGCCTGGTTGCCGCCGGCCTCGCTGCCCGTCCAGGCCTCGGTACTTGGTGCCGGTGATCCGGCCGTTCTCGTCGCGCTGCAGGTGGACCTTGCGCTCGCGTGTGCTGCGGGTGAGGGCGCGGGAGGCGATCTGCTCGACCAGGCGCTCAGCGTGGCTGCGCAGGCCCTGGAGCACGGCCACAAGCGGCTTGAAGCTCGTGCTGACGACCATGTCGGTCAGGTCCTCGTTCTTCCTCAGGAAGACGGGCACGCTGATCCGCGCCACCTTGGTGCCTCCGTCGCGGTTCAGCCTGAGCGCCCGGCCGATGTTCTGCACGATCTCGACCTGGGAGCCGCGGGTGTCGGCGAAGCAGATCGCCTCCACTCCGCGCTCGCCGGTGATGTCGACGCCTTCCTGAGTGACCGACCCGGCAGCACCGCACGGCCTGTTCAAACGGTCGCATGAGGCGGGCGTTGCCCCGGGGGGCGGGAGGCTGCGGCACGGCTGTCTGCGGTGGCGGTGACGGTGGCTGTGGTGTCCGGGCACGGGCGGATTGGCCCCGCAGCAGTCGTTCGGCCATGGCCTGGAGCCGGGCTGCCCGGCCGGCCCTTGTGTAGTGTCCGGGCCAGCACAGTCGGCTCGACCCCACACAGTCCGGCGAGCACATCCCGCCTGGCTTCGTTGAGCACGATCTCTCCGTCGGTTTGCACGCCGCCGCCGGCCAGCCGGGCGGGGGAGCTACGGCACGTCCACTGCCGCAGCAGGTCTGCGGCCGGCAGGCCGTAGCGGGCCGCGACCCTGCCGATCAGCGACGCGGTCAGCTCCCGGCCAGCGGCACGGTCTGCAACGCCCCTGCTGCCAGGGCCTCCTCCAATGCCCTTTCCTGCTGTGACTGAGCGCTTCAGTTGGCCAGTCAGAGCGTCATAGTTGGCAGGCCGACGAGCCGCGCGCGTACCTGCTGACCCGCGGTTCATACCTGTGCGTGTACACGGTTGTGCTGCAGGTGCGACGAGAAGTACCGGTTTCGGCGCGACCCACCTCGCGACGGCCGAGTCTGCTGGTGACCTCAGCGGTTCAGTGGCCCACCCTGAGCAGCGCATTCGTATTCCGTGAAAAGTTCTTTCCGCGTGGCAGCGGTTGTGCGTCAGCCTCGTTCGCGTGCGGCCGTCTGCCGTGCACTGTTCCCGACCCAAGCCCTGCTCCAGGGCCGGCACCCGCGAGGCCGTGAGCTCGACGTACAGCGGTTTCCCGGTCTGTATGCTGTCCAACCTTCGTCGTCCCCCGCTCGGCCCCAGCGACTGGCCCCGCAGCTCGGGACCCTTGCCGGAGCGTGGGGTTTTGCCTGGCGGCACACGCGGTGCACGCGCACGTACGTGTGAGGGCCCGCCCCGACCGCGGGTTGGACCGGATCGGGCTGTCACAGGCCCGTGGCACCGGGTCTGTCACAGCTCCGGTCACCGTCCGGCGCGGTGGGGCCGGCCCCGAGCGTTCGGCGCCCGGCCGTCGGGCGCGGCTTCGGCTCGGCGGCCGGGATGGCGGGGGAGGCGTTGGCGAGCGCGAGATCGACCAGAGTCCGGACCGGACCGTCACTGCAGAGCAGCGCGTCTGTCAGCTCGAACAGGGTGTCTGCCCGTCCACTCATCGACGCGTACAGCTCCGCCCGGAAGCGTGACGGCATCGCGAATGCCCCACACTCCGGTTCTCCACCCAGCAGACTCATCCGCACGGCCTCCGCCTGATCCAGGCGCACTCCTTGGTCTGAGCACAGGATCAGGCGGAGGTGGTCCTCACGTCCGGTGAATCCTCGAGTGAGGAACCGAGTGGGAGACGCTGTTCGAGGATACGGTCAACGGCAAGCTCAGCTCAGCCACCGCTTTCCCCGCGAGAGCGCACGCGACATCTTCGGGCGACGGCTGGAGATGGCGCTGACCGCCGCGCACGGGGGCGCGATCGATGGCCCTGGGAATGGACGTCGGACGGACCACGCGACCGGAGACAGCGCCGCGGTGGTACGTGCCCTGGGCGAGGCAGGCGTGCCTGCGGGTGTCCGCGGCGGTGATCACCGCCGTGCTGCCCATGGTGCCTGCTCAGACTCCGGTGACGCTGTGGATCCATCGCCGTACGCCGGTCTCGCCGATGGCGACGATGTGCACGACGCGCCCGGGGATATCGACCGAAGCGGTCACGCCCAACTGTACGTGCAGTGCGTTGCTCACCGGTCCGCCGGAGTCGCCGGGGAGGGGGAGCCCGTCGAGGCCGAACCCGCTGAAGGTGTTTGTGTCCGGAAAGTCTATGACGCGCACGGTGCACACCTTGAGCACTGGGGACGGTGTGCTGTTGCCAATGGCTGTGTCTCCCCACCCGGACAGGGCGAGATTCGTGTTGCCCGCGGGCAACACACCCTCGCCGACGATCGGGGTGATCCAGGCGTTGCTCTTCGCGGGCACCGCGAGTTCCATCAGAGCCACATCGGCGAAGGCATAGCCGGTGTATCCCCTCACAGGGACGCGCTGACCGCCTGTGGAGCCGCCGAGGTCCCTTGAGCCAAGAACGACGCTGTAGTTGCCGGGGGTGGGGTTGCCGTTGTTGGTGATGCAGTGTCTGGCCGTCATGATCCACGTCGGCGCGATCAGGCTGGCCGTGCACGTGTATCGACCATTGAGCTCGAGCTGGGCGGCTCCTCGCAGGGCCCCGGCGATCTGGCCATCGGAGATGGCGTTGGCCGGGGCAGCCGTGAACACCCCGGAAAGGATCACCGACAGGGCCATCAACAGACCCATCATCATTCGACGCGCTGTTGCTCCTGGACGCATTGCGTACCTCTTTCTCCGGTAGGGGGGAATGATTTCTCCGGTAGGGGGGAATGACCCACGGTCGGATTCTCCGGCGCCGGCCGCAGGACCAGCCTGCGAACGTGATGTCACTTCAGCACTACGCACCGGCGGCGGCTGCCGCGCCTTCGCTGGCAGGTCCCGAATCGACCGCACGGTGACGGGCTACTTCGCGGCCTCGGCCTCGGCCTCGTGTCGGAGGTTGTCGACCCAGTCGTGGAGGGAGTTGTCGAGGGCGGCCTGTAGGACAGCCTGGTTGGCGACGACGGGCTCTCCGGTCCACGACTCCTCGGTGTGGACGAGGACGCCGTCGCGGGTCGGCGTGAACGTCCACACGTGGACGGCGGTGATGCCCTGGGCGGGGCCGCCCCAGGCGAGGCGCTTGCCGGGTCTGACCTGCTTGACGGTGGAAGTGATGTCCAGCCCCTCGGTGCTCCAGCGGAAAACCGAGCCGGGGCGCAGGCGTCCGGGGGTGTCCTTGACGACCCTCTCCACGCCAGGCTGCCAGGCGGGCCACTTCTCGACATCCGTCTGGATCTTCCAGATGGTGCGCAGGGGGGCGTGGATGAGGATGTTCTCCCGCGTGATGACCGGCGCGGTCTGATCGATCTGCACGTCAGCGGTGTGCGCGGCGAGGCTCTCGCCAGGGGCGGTGGGCCTGTCGTCGGTGAGGGCGTGGGCGGTGCCGGAGACGGCGAGGACGAGCACGGTGGAGGCGGCGGTGAACCTCGCCACGGTGAACGTACGCACGATGCTTGGCCTTTCGAGGAGTCTTCGGGGATTTCAGGGAACGGGTGGTGGGTGCGGGCCCGGCCGGGAGGAGCGGACCCCGGCCGCGGGGCGATTTCAGCTGTCGGAGGCGTCGGTGCCGGTGCCGGTGCCGGTGTCGGTGCCGGTGTCGGTGTCCGGGATCCAGGAGCCGTGGATGCCGCCGGTGACCCGTCGTGGCAGGTGGACGGTGGCGATCCGGTCGAGGCCGGAGGCGTCCAGGACCAGGAGTTGGGAGGCGTCCTGCTTGAGGTCGGAGACGACCGTGAGCAGATAGCCGTCGTCCTCGCGGGTGGCTCCTGCGGCGGGCACGAACACGGCCTCGCTGGGCAGGCGGGCGTCCCCGGCCTGGTGGACGCGGCGGGCGCCGGTGGTGCGGTCGTACTTGACGATGCCGTAGCCGCCGTAGCCGTCCTGGTCGGGGAAGGAGACCGCGTACTGGTAGCGGTTCTCGGCGCCGAGGAAGTCCTCGTTGAGCGTGGGGAACTCGACGGCGAGGTCGTCGGTGATCCGCTCGTCGACGCGGCCGGCGGCCAGGTCGACGACCCAACGGCGGTTGTATGAGCGCGTGTTGGGCTCCGTGCCGCGGCCGGGGGCGCCGACCCACCAGTTCCAGGAGAGCTGGAAGCCCTCCTTGTCCACCGTCGGGCCCTCCAGCACGATGCGGCCCTGGGTGTCCTCGTAGGCGTTGCCGGCGTGCAGCATGTTGCCCGGCTCGATGGGGAACCAGCGGATCTCTCCGGCGCCCTCCGGGCCGCGGGGCATGACGCCGATCCGGGCGGGCTGGTCGTCGTTCCAGGAGTACGGGATGCCGGAGTGCTCGGTCGGGTCGAAGGTGACCGTGCCTTCGACGAAGACCACGTAGTGACGTGTGAGCGCGAAGTCGTGCTTGAGGGAGGCGGTGGCGCCCGGCACCTCGAAGCTGTGCGTGACCTGGCCCTTGGCGTCGGCGACGTAGTACATCAGGTACGGCGGGAACGGCGAGGAGCCGAAGAAGTGCAACTCCCCGGTGACCGGGTCGGTCTTGGGGTGTGCGGTCATCGCGCTGCGCAGCTTGCCGTCGAAGTCGTAGGCGCCGACGGTGTCCAGGTCCCGGGTGAGTTCGAAGGGGAGGTTCGCCTCGCACAGGGCGAGGAGGCGCCCGGCGTGTTCCACGACGTGGGTCCCGGCGGTGCTGGCGGTCAGGTCGGGGCCGTGCTCGGTGAGGTAGGGGGCGCCGTCCAGGGCGGGGGTGCGGACCCAGCGGTTGCGGTACCACTCGGCGCGGCCCTCGCGCAGACGGATGCCGTGGACCATGCCGCTGCCCTTGAACCAGTGGGTGGGGGTGACGCCGGGCTTGGGGTTGTGGCTGTTGCGGATCAGCCGGCCGGTCAGCTCCGGCGGCAGGCTGCCCTCGACGGTCAGACCGGTGGCGGTGATCTCGTCGACGGCCGGGGTGTAGTGGCCGATCAGGTAGGGCTTGGTGGACATGTGTGAACCTCGTCGCTCGGTGGTGTCGTTGTGGGTGCTGATGATGGTCAGTCAGGAGGACTGCTCGGCACGGGACTTGAGGGCCAGGAGCCAGGACTGGAGGGACTGTTCGAGGGCTTGGCCGAGTTCTTCGACGGCGGCCTCGACGGGGGCACCGGCCCAGGACTCCTCGGTGCGGACGGTCACCTGGCCGCCGTCGGCTTCGAAGGTCCACACATGGACGCCGTCGATGCCGTTCGCGGGGCCGCCCCAGACGATCCGGGCGCCGGGGACGATCTCGTGGAGGGTGGAGGTGATGTCCAGTCCGTGGGTCTTCCAGCGGAAGGAGCTGCCGGGCTGGAGCGGGCCGTCGAGCCTGGCCTCGTCGACGTGCGTGTTCCACTCGGCCCAGGCGTCGATGCCGGTGTGCAGGTTCCACACCGTCTCCAGCGGAGCGTCGATCACGGTCGAGAGCCGGACGACGACGGGAGCGGATTCGTCGATGGTGCGCATGGTGCTTTCCCTGCTTTCGTGTTCGAACGGGTCAGAAGAGAGGCGAGAAGGGCGGTTGCCACAAGGACTGCGGCGGAGATGCCGAACGCGGTGCGGTATCCCTCGGTCAGCGCCTCCAGGTGTGGCCGGTGGGCGGCCGAGGTGACGGTTCCGGCGACGGTGGTCAGCACCGCGAGGCCGATCGCACCGCCGACCTGGCGTGTGGTGTTCACCAGTCCCCCGGCCACCCCGGAGTCGTCCTTGGCCACGCCTTCGATGGAGAGGGCGGTGAGCTGGACGAACGCGACGCTCAGGCCGAGGCCGACCAGGACGCTCGGGCCCAGGACATCGGTGACGAAGCTTCCGTGCACACCGATGCGCGAGAGCCACAGCATTCCGGCGGCCTCGGTGAGCAGTGCTCCGATCACCGTGGCCGTGGCGCCGATCCGGCGTGCGATCCGCGGTGCGAGGGTCGCGCCGAGCATGTTCGCGGCGGCGAGGGGGAGTTGTCCGAGACCGGTGACCAGCGGGCTGGCACCGAGGACCTGCTGCTGGTAGAGCGGCAGGAAGAAGAACAGCGCGATCCATACCGAACCGAACAGGCCCATCAGGACGTTTCCTGCGGTCACCCGGCCCCCGGCGAACAGCCTGGGCGGCACCAGCGGGTGGCGGCTGCCCCGTTCGATCAGGACGAACGCCGCCCCGAGGACGGCCGCCAGCACGAAGGCGCCGAGTACGGGGCCGTCCGTCCACCCGTCGCTGCGGGCGGTGGTCAGCCCCCACACCAGACCGGTCAGCGCGAGGCCGATCGTGGCGGTGCCGGGGAGATCGAACCGAGCCGCCGCCGCTGCCGCGGTCTGTGGGACGAGGACGGCTGAGGCGCCCAGGACCAGGAACGTTCCGACAGCGACCGCGTGGAAGATCCATGGCCAGCCCCACGCCTGGTTCAGTACGCCGCCGAGGACGACCCCCGCCGCGCCTCCGGCGCCGGACACCGCGCCCCAGATACCCAGCGCCCTGCCCCGCCCCGGCCCCGGCGGGTAGAGGTCCATCACCAGAGCGAGGGCCGCGGGGGCGACGACCGCGGCGCCGGTCCCCTGCACCGCGCGGGCACCGATGAGGACGGCGGGCGAAGTCGCCAGTCCCGCTGCCGCCGAGGCCGCCCCGAAGAGCGCGAGGCCCGCGAACAGCACCCGGCGGCGTCCCAGCAGGTCTGCTGCTCGCCCGCCGGCGAGCAGCAGGGCTCCGAACGCCAGGCCGTAGGCGTTGACCACCCAGGTGGTGCCGCCGTCCGACAGACCGACGCCGTCGCGGATCTGGGGCAGAGCGACGTTCACGATCGACGTCGCGAGCATGACGGTGAACTGCGCGGCGGCCAGAGCGGTGAGGGCGGCGCCGCGGGATCGCTTGCGCATGGCGGGCTCCACAGCGGTCATCGCGGTTTCTCCGCGGCGGTCTTGAGGTGGCCGAGCCATTGGGCGAGGGAGTCGTCGAGCGCCTGCCGGATGTTGGCGGCGTCGGCCCGCACCGGGGCGCCGTCCCACGACTCCTCGGTCGTGACGAGGGTCGCGGCGGGGCCGGACGAGATGAGCGTCCACTGATGTACGGCGACAATGCCCTGGGCCGGGCCGCCCCAGAGGATGAGGCCGGGCGCCTCCATCGCGTAGACGGTGGAGGCGATGTCGAGGGCCGCGGTGCGCCAGTGGAACGTCGCGCCCGGCGTCAACGGCGTGCGGGCGCGTGCGGAGACGATGTCGGGCTGCCAGGACGGCCAAGCGGGCACGTCGGTCAGTAACCCCCAGACCGCGGGGGCGGGAGCTCTGATCGTCAGTTCGTGGCGGGCGACGACGGGGGCGGCGCGGTCGATGCCGGCGGGCGGGTTGTCCATGCGGCCGAGTCTGCTGTGGCGAGACCCGGCCGCTCTTCGGTGAAAGTCGCCTAGACCGTCACCTAGATCGCCTGGGTGACGAGGTCGGTGAGCTGGCGGCGCGAGGTGATGTCGAGCTTCTTGAAAATGTTGCGCAGGTGGGCGTCGACCGTCCGGGGGCTGAGGAAGAGCCGGTCCGCGACCTCGCGGGAGGTGGCGCCGGTCGCGACGAGCCGGGCTATGTTGAGTTCCTGGCCGGTGAGCGCCTCCAGCACCCCTCTCGTCACCGATCTGGCCTGCTCGCCCGCGGCGGCCAGTTCGGCCCGGGCCCGTTCGGCGAATCCCTCCGCGCCCGTCGTGGTGAACAGGTCGTGGGCCGCGCGCAGGGCCTCCAGCGACTCACGGCGGCGGCCGTCGCGGCGCAGCCACGCCCCTTGGTGCAGCAGGGCCCGGCCATGCCAGATCCGCATGCCGCCGGCGCCCAGCCTGGCCACCGCCTCGGTATGCAGGGCTTCCGGCTCGTCCGACAGCAGAGCGCCGAGAGCCGCGCGCACCCCGAGCGCCCAGTCGGTGCCCGCGGCCCGCGTGTGCTCGTCGAGCCGGGCGAACGCCTCGCGGGCGACGGCCTCCTGGCCGCACCGCACCGCCGCCTCGACCAGTTCGGGCAGTGCCATGCTGCTCATCGACAGGTCGCCGTCGGTGAGTGCCAGCTTCGCAGATTCGAGCGCCGCGCGGTGGTCGGCGACGCCGTTGGCGTAGAACGCGGCGGCGCTGTGGGCCATCGCCGTCAGCATCCCCTTGCGGCGGGCCCGCGACTCGGCCAGCACCCGGTCGATCAGCGGCCTGGCTTCGGCGGGCCGGCCGCGCACGGCCGCGACCTGCAGGTGACCGTACCAGTGGACCGGGACCCCGGTCACCTCGGCGATGCCGTCGGCCTCGCCGAGCAGGGCGGAGGCGTCGAGCAGCGCGCCGCGCTGGGCGGCGGCCATGGCCCGCATCCAGAGGCCGACCGGCAGGATCATCAGCGCTCCGCAGCTCCGGGCCGCTGTGACGGCCTGGGTGGCGAATCGTTCCTCCAGGGCGAAGTCCCACAGTTCCACGGCGAGCAGCGCCGCCAACGACAGGCGCCGTGACCACAGCGGGTCGGTCGTGTCCGACAGCATGCGGGACAGTACGGGCACCGTCGCGAGATCACCGTCGAGGTAGGCGACCAGCGTGTCCAGCAGGTCGTCGGCGCCGGTGCGGTGCCCCGGGGGAACGGATGCCTGCCGGGCCGCCTGAAGGGCGGTACGGCAGGCGGGCGAGGACCGGCCGACGACGAGCCCCGCCTGCAGCGCGTCCAGCAGGTACAGCCGGGCCCGGCCGGGGTCGAGTCCGGCGGCCCGGATCAGATGGCCGACGGCGTCGGCCGCGCCGTCGCGGAAGAACGCCGCCTGTCCGCGGGCGAGTTCGGCCTCGACCCGCCCGGCGTCGTCGATGGGGCCGTGCTCTGCCGCGTCGACCAGGGTGATAGCGGTCTCGAAGGCGCCGGCCTCCAGCGCCGCCCGTGCCGCGGCGAGGCTGCGCTTGGCCCGGAACCGGGGATCGGGAGTGAGGGACGCGGCCTGTTGGAGGAACGCGGCCTCGGCCGCCGCCCCGCCCCGCCGCCGGGCCCGCTCCGCGCTGCGCAGCAGATCGGCCGCGACGTCCTCATCGGGCCGGGGTGCGGCCTGAGACCGGTGCCAGGAGCGCCGGTCGGGATCAGTCTGCGGGTCGGTGACGTCGGCGAGCGCTCCGTGGACGAGCCGCCGGTCGGCCGGTGACGCGGCGGCGTACACGGCCGACCGCACCAGCGGGTGCCGGAACCGGGACCGGCCTCCCAACTCGATCAGCTCCTCCGCCTCGGCCTCGGTTCCGGCCTCCGGTTTCACGTCGAGCAGATCCGCGGCCCGCCACAGCAGACCCGGGTCGCCGAGCGGCTCGGAGGCCGCGATCAGCAGCAACATCCGGGCTCCGGGCGACAGCCGGGAGACCCGCTCCCGGTAACTCTGCTCGATCCGGTTCGCCGGCGAGGCGGGAGTGGGCAGCCCGAATCCGCCCGCGAGTCCGGCGGGACCGAGCCTGCGCGGCAGTTCCAGCAGCGCGAGCGGATTGCCGCGCGCCTCGGCGAGAATCCGCTCACGCACCCGGTCGTCAAGCGGCACCGGAACCCCGGACGCCAGCAGGTCGCGTGCCGCCTGATCGGACAAGCCCGACAGCTTCAGCTCCGGCAGCCCGTCCAGCTCGTCGACGCCGTGCGGATCGCGCAACCCGAACACGAGCGCGATCGGCTCCGCGCCGATCCTGCGCGCCGCGAACGCCAGAACCTGCGCCGACGCCCGGTCGAGCCACTGCGCGTCATCCACGACGCAGACCACGGGCGACTCTCCCGCCGCCTCCGACAGCAGCCCCAACACACCGAGTGCCACCGCGAACTGACTGGGCGCGCTGCCCTCCCCGAGCCCGAACGCCACCGACAGATCGTTCCCCTGCCGGGCCGGCAGCCGCCCGATCCGGTCGTGCAACGGCCGGGTGAGCTGATGCACCGCCGCGTAGGCGAAGTCCGCCTCGAACTCGGCCCCGTTCACCCACAGCACCCGCAACCCGTCCTGAGCGTCCAGGACATGCCGCAGGAGAGTGGTCTTGCCGATGCCCGCCTCACCGCGGACCACCACCGCGCCACCACGACCGGACGCGGCCGCCGCGATCAGATCGGTTATGGCAGCGCGCCCATCTGGTGGGAAATAGCTTGGAATCGTAAGAAAATCCACAATGGTATCATGTCACGCGCACCACGGAACGGACAGGGGGCCGGGTAGCCGACCACGATCACCTCGGCATCGGGGCTGCGCCGCCTGATGTCGGTGAGAGCGTCACGGACACGGCCTTCGACCGTGTCGATGCGTTCACCGAGCACGTTCTTGCCACCGGCCGTCGAGTACTTCTTGCACGGTCTTCCGGCCGGATCCCAGGACGCCACGAGCGCACACGTGGTCAGCACGCTCGTGAAGCCGAGATCGTTGTCTCCCACCGCCACCGTGACGAGCTTGGTATCGGGGGTGAGGGCGTTCGGTTGCGCGGGCTTGGAGCCCTGCGCGTTCCACAGGGCGGCCGTGGTGGCGCCGGTGCAGGTGACGTTCTTGAAGGCACGACCCTTGCCCGCCGGCGTCCGGGAGATGACGGCGGCGTAACCTGCGGTGGTGCGGTCGCACTGGGTGTCCGTGACGCCGGGAAGCCCGGCGCCGAAGGCGTAGGAGTCGCCGAGCGCGACGTAGCTGGGGCCCGGCCGTCGAGGACGCGGCGAAGGCGGAGGGGGCGGCTCCGGCGGACAGCGACGTGGTCCCGGCCACGGTGATCGCCGCGAGGGTCCGGTGTGCGGGCAGCAGCCGGTTGGTGAGTGCATCATGGCGGCTTTGAATCATGTGGACGATGGGGGAGCGTCCCGACCCCGAGCGGGGCGGGGCATGCCCCGTTCGACGTACTCCCGAAGTCCGGGCCCTACGGTGGTCCACCCGCGGTCGGCGCTCCGTGGACCACAACGGTGAAGTGCAGGGCCGGGTTCACCCGCGGCGCCGGCCCGGCAGACGGCCGGCGCGTGCTCCGTCACCCAACCTGTCAAGCGGCCGCCGCCACGACCGGCCGCCCCGCGGCGGATCCGGGCAGTGCGAAGCGCCGCAGCAGCTCACGTGCCGAGGGTCTGCCGAGGGAGAGGCGCACGAGGAGGTAGCCGAACAGCCCGCCCAGGGTGTTGGCGAGCAGGTCGTTGATGTCGACGGCGCGGCCGTTGTTGAAGAGCACGTACGACAGCAGCTGCGTCGACTCGATGCACAGGCTCGCCAGCGCGCTCACCCCGACGGCCCGGACCGTGCTGCTCACGCGCGTGAGGAGAGGCAGCATGACGCCGAGCGGCACGAACATCAGGATGTTGGGCACCGCGGTCATGTCGGCGGTGACCAGAGGAATGAAGTTGATCTGGTTCCACCACGGCATCTGGTTAGCGTACTTGCCCCAGGTCACCTCCAGGGGGAAGACCGTGATCGACAGCACGGCCGCGGCGTAGAGACACGCGGCGGCGCGCAGTACCACGTGCCGGCCCGCCCAGCCGGACTGTGCACGATGGTGGCGCACGGCGACCACAGCGAGGAAGGCGGCGAGGGCGGGGCCCAGGACGTACGTCGCTTCGATGGTCAGGTTCACATTCATGCGTCAGTCGCTCCGGGGTCCGACGGGGTATCGGTGGCCACCTTCCCGGATGCCGGTCACTGTGCGGATCCCGCGAAAGACAGGTTTCTCGGGCGATGCTTACGACTTTCGGCAGAGGGCGAGGCGAGCCGGCTGTCTTACCCTTCACTGCATGTCCTCCCCTCGACCTCGGCCGCCGGCCCTCCTGCGCGGTGCGGTCACACTGCTGTGGTCAGCCCTGCTCCTTCTCGCGGTGGCCGCCGCAGGACTCGACTTGCGGTGGGGAACCTTCCACCAGCCGGTCACCGGTCTACTGCTGGGGCTGTCGGCGATGACGACGGCAGTCGTCCTGCTCGCACTGCCCTTCATCACGTTGTGTGGCGCCGGTCCCTGGAGCACGGCCTGTGCGGGCCTCTGCGCCGCGGTGGCGTCGCTGGCCTTCACCACGGCGGTGCACCTGCGCGCGGACCACGGCGCGTCCTCGGCGTACGGCGCCTTCGAGCCTGTCGCGCTGCTGATCGTGCTGGCGTTCACGGCCCGGCGCGGGGCAGCCGCCCCCGCGGCGGTGGGGACGGTGGCGTTGATCGCCGCCGTCGTTTCGCGCCCCCTCGCGGTGGAGGTCCGCGAGGGCAGCGTCATCGTCGCTTTCATCCTGACGCTGATCGCCGTGGCTGTCGCGGGCGCCGCCGTGACCGCCCGACTCGTCGCGGCCGACCGGCGGCAACGGGAGTACCGCATCCGCCTCGAACAACGCATGCGACTGGCCAGGGACCTCCACGATTACGTCGCCCATCACGTGACGGGCATGGTGGTCCAGGCCCAGGGCGCCGGGGCCATCGCCGACAAGCGGCCCGACCTCGTGCCGGCCGCTCTGCGGCGCATCGAGGACACCGGCGCGGAAGCGATCGTGTCCCTGCGCCGCATGGTCGGCGCGCTCAGGGCAGACGATCCGGGTGCCCCGGTCACCCCGCCCGGCGGCATGACCGCCGTACGCGCACTGGTAGCGGGCTTCGGCCTCGTCGGTGTGTCCGTGCGACTTGTCGAGGACGGACCCACTGAGCAGCTTCCGATGGACGTGGCAGCCATCGTCCACCGCGTGGTGATGGAAGCCCTGACCAACATCCGCAAGCACGCTCCCGCCTGCCGCACGGTGGCCGTGCGGGTGCAGGCCGAACAGCGGCACGTCACCGTCTCGGTCGACAACGACGGAGCGGCCGGGCCCACGGCCCCGCCCGGCTACGGCCTCACGGGCCTGAAGGAGAGGGTGACCAGTGCGGGGGGCAGCCTGCGAACCGGTGCCGGGGGCGACGGCACCTGGCAGGTCCACGCACGCCTGCCACTGTCCCTCCCGTTTCATCGGGCGGACGCCGCGTGATCCGGACCATGATCGTGGACGACCAGGCCATTGTCCGCACGGGCATGGCCATGATCCTGTCCGTGGAGGATGACATCACCGTCGTCGCCGAGGCCGAGGACGGCGTGCAGGCCGTCGCCCTGGCCGCACGCCACCGTCCCGACGTCGTCCTCATGGACATCCGCATGCCCCGCCTCGACGGGCTCGACGCCCTGCGGGCCCTGGCCCGGCCCGGTGCGCTTGACGTGCCGAGGGTCGTCATGGTGACGACGTTTGATGACGACGAGTACGTCACCCGCGCCCTCCAGTCCGGCGCCTGCGGCTTCGTCCTCAAGGACGCCGGCCCCCGTCTCCTGGTCGAGGCGGTACGTGCGGCGGCGGTCGGTGACTCGCTCATCAGCCCCGCCATCACCGTCCGTCTGCTGGAACGGATGATGCGGACGCCCCCTCCGCAAGGCGCGGAAACATATCTCTCGCCGCGCGAGTTCGATGTGGTCCGCCTGGTGGCCCAGGGGCTGACCAATGCCGAGATCGCCGAGGCCCTTAACATCACCGTAGGTACTGTGAAGACGCACCTGACCAACATCCAGGCCAAGCTTTCGGCTCGCAACCGTGTGGAGGTCGCCGTGTGGGCGTGGCGGAACGGCTACGCCCACCATGAGACGTGAAGGCGTCGGCGCGGCGACCGTGTGCCTTCCCGGACCAGCGAATCACCGTGCCACGGGATTGGATCACGTGCCCGCACCGCTGCGAGGACACTTCGGCGGTGCCCAGACCCTCGAGCAGGTCCGGTGGTCCTGAAATGTGTACGTGACAACCGACTCCGGAAGCCGGGCGAACCGCCTGCGGATCGCGGAACAAGACATTCGTGGGACGGTCCGAGGAAGTGGGCTGAACCATTCCGGGACTGGTGGAGACTCCGAATTGCGCACTGTGACCTGGGGTTTCTTATCGGTCAGGTGGTAGTTGGCTTCGAATACTGCGGGTGGGACGTGGCCGGTCCCACCGTGCGGGCGGTGGACGGCAGCCCGCCGCAGCCATTACCGACGACGCTCCGGCGGCGGACCGACCGTAGACCAGGCCACCCCTACAGTCGGGGTCATGCCGATGCCCACGAGGGCGTACGGGAGCCCGGGGGGCACCTGATATCGCGTGCGTGCGTTCTGGGGGCCCCAGCGGGGGCCGGATCCGGCAGAGCTGGGTCCGTTCAGCGTGCTGGTCGAGCGTGCGCCCGCTCACGGCCTTTCCTGCTCGTGGTGTCGCTGACCGGCGGAAACCGCAACGTCGCGGGACCTCGCCGGGTCTCAGCCTGGCCGTGGGCCGCGGAGGCAGGGCCCGGACCGGTGATCGCCGCGCGACGGACGCGGACTGCTCGGGCGCTCGCCCACCGGCGCAGCGCTGCCAGGGGCTCTTCGGCACCCCGCCGGCCGAGTACGAGGAAGTGATCGACGCCTTGAACGCTGTGCCTCGTCTGGACCGCCAGCAGGTGCGGCTGTTGCCGGCGAACGCAGCTGTACCGCTTGAGTACGAGCGCAATGGGCTCGAGAATGTGCGCGGTGCAAGACAGGCACGGGCCGAGCGGCAACGCGCCTACGAGGCCGCACGGCACGACCTGATAGCCGCCGCCCGGCACGTGCTGAACATGAACGAACCGGAAGGCGGCCAAGCGCATTCCCGGCCCGGTCTGACGAGTTGGTGCGTGATAGCGGGTGAGGCGTCGTGCCTGGCCGGTGGCATGATCCGTCTGTGGCGATCATGGTCAATCGAACGGTGCTGACACAGCGGCTGCTCACGGGGATCTCTCGGCTTCATCTCGGCTGCCTGGTCGAGGAGTTGGCCGTGTCGTGGCAGGCCGGGGTCGAGGGTCGTCGCCATGCTGCACGAGGTGGAGCCAGGAAGTGGGCCGCGGGAGCCGGCGCCCGCCACCAGCTGGTCTTCGTCGACCGGCTGGTGGCCGCACTGATCCACCTGCGGCACGACCCTGCCGCACTCCGTGCTGGGGCTGCTGTTCGGCGTCGACCGCTCCACCATCACCCGTGCGATCGCAGAGATACGTCCGCTCCTGGCCGAGCGGGGGTGCGCGGTCCCCGACCGCCCCGGCCTGCGGTTACGGACACTGGCGGACGTGTTCGCCTACGCCCGGGCCGAGGGCATCGAGCTGTGGTTGGACGCCACCAGGATGCAGGTCCGCCGGCCCCCGGCCGGCTGCGGCGGCCGCCGCGCGTTCGTCTCGGGCAAGAAGAAGCAGAACACCATGAGGGCCACCGTCATCGCTGACTGGCGTGGTCGCACGTTATGGACCGACGCCCTGCGGCCTGGCCGTATGCGCGCAAGACTCTGGCCGCCGTACTCGACCGTCTTGCCGGAGAGGGTGCGGAGGAGCTGCGTGAAGGCGGGCCACACCCCGGCTTCCATCACGGCGTGTTCGCGGCCGGACGTTCTTGCTCGGCCCGCCGTTCCTGTGCTTGCAGCAGGGCCTCTTGCAGACACCGTTCGGCGGCAGCGGCATGCGCGGCAGCAGTCCGGCGGGCCTGCCCGGCGGCCCTGGCACGCGCGGCGGCAACGGCATCCGCCTGGCAGCCGACCGTGGGCGGCCGCCAGTTCCGCGTACGCGGGGACCCTCCACCACATCGTGCCGCCCGGCCCAGTATGGGGGTGCACACGCCCCTGGAGGATCCACCGCACCGCACCGCACCGCATCGCCGAGCGGGCAGGTGATGTGGGTCCAGCCCGCCTTCGCTGTCAGCGTGCGCGGGGCCCAGGTGTAGCGCGCCAGGCCGTGCCGCACCCTCCAGCCGGCCCTGACGGCCGCTTCACCACCCGCCTGTGACCGGGGACGCCATCGCCCGGAGCGGTGCGGCGCGAGCGTGACCGGGGTGCCCCCGGCGGCCGTTGGAATTGTGTGACGAAAACCGATGAACGCGCCGAGGACACCTGCCCGCTTGTCTGTCAGTGCCGTCTGCCGCTGTCCACGCGCACCGTCAACCACCTCGCTGGTCTGCTGCGCCGCCACCTCAAGGCAATACGGTCCCGGTGGCGGATCATGCCGCCCGGCCGGATCGCGGTGATAGTCCTGGCGGTGCTGCGGCACGATCAGTGCCTGGCCGAGATGGCCGGCGGAAACAACGTGTCCGAATCCACCGTCCGCCGCTGGCGTGACGAGGTGGTTGCCCTGCTCGCAGCCCGGGCACCGCGCCTGGACCGGGCCCTGAGGAAAGTCGCCAAGAGAGGCGGGGAGGTGGTCCTGATCGACGGCACACTCATACCCACCCAGCGCCGCACCGGCATGGCCAACCGGCGGAACTCGCCGTCTTCCGTGCCGTTCTGGCCGGGCACGCGGGTGCCCCCGCAGTGCTCTTCGTCCATGGGCCCGGGGGGGGGATCGGCAAGTCGACGCTGCTGCGCCGTTTCGCGGCCGAGGCAAACGCGGCCGGCCGGCCGGCCGGCGGGCGCGGCTTCGGCTCGGCGGCCGGGACGGCGGGGGAGGTGTTAGCGAGCGCGAGGGCGCGGCAGGCTCGCTTCGTGCTGGTGGTCGGTCGGGGATGAGGCGGGGGACGTTTCTCACGAGCCGCTGCCCTCGGTCCGGCCTGCGGCGATCGCTCAGCCAGCCGCTTGGCTGCCGTCTCTCTCCGGCGGTGGGCCCAAGGTAGGCATGCCGAGGTCGGTCGGTGCTGGTGCCGTGCGGCAGGCAGATGTCCGGCGTCGGTGAAGTACGACGAGGACTCCGAGCCCGGCTGCCACGGCCAGGACCGCTAGGGCGGGTCTCCATAGCGCGCCGATCGCGGAGGTGACGCCGATTCCGCCGAGGACGGCCAGGAGTGGCCCCGCGCAGCACACCGCGCAGGCGGCGATCGCGGCCGCGCCGGCGCCGAGCGTGCCCCAGGGCCGGGACGGACGGACAGAGGAGGCGGTCATGCGGGTGCTCCGAAGAGGTCGTCCAGTATGCCGGCGGCGGACTCGGGGGCCCGCACGTCCAGCTGGAGAGCGGTCGGGGTCAGGTGCAGGGTGAAGTCGAAGAACGCGCAGCAGCTCTGTTCCGCCGCAGCCAGCTTCGCGAGGTCACCGGCCAGCTCAGCGTCTGCGGGGAAGGACAGTCGAAGGCCGTCGGTGATCTCCTCGTGGCTCGTGGCCTTGGCGACCAGCTGCTGCCACTGTGCTGTGCGCTCGCCCAGCTCGGCGCCGCCCAGGGCGCAGGCCACCGGGACCTCCCGCCACGGCTCGGTGTCCATTGAGAAGGGTGTCGGCGACAGCTCGATGGGCACAGGCTCGGCCGCCAGCGCCGGGCTGGTCGTGGTGCAGCCGCAGTCCGGCCCGCACGCCCCCGTCGGAGCCGGGCCGGACAGGTCGGCATGGACGCGAGCCAGGTGGGCGGAGAACGCGCGCAGCTCGGCGATCCGGCCGTCGGTCTGCGCGATTCGCCCCCAGATCAGCGGCAGCATCCGTGCCCGGACCGAAGCGCACACCCCTGCCTCGCGGACGTCCAGGAGCTCGCGGATCTCGTCGAGGGCAAGGCCCAGGAGCTTGGCCGATGAGATGAAGGCCAGGCGCTCCACCGCGTCCTCGCCGTACACCCGGTACCCGGAAGGCGTGCGGTCGGCGGGCAGCAGACCGGAGTCCTCGTAGAAGCGCAGCGTCGTGGCCGGAACGCCGGAGCGCTGGGCCAGCTGCGAGATGCGGTAGCTCGTCACACAAGCGACCGTAAACCTTCGACCCGACTCGAAGGTCAAGTCGGAGCAGCCGAAGAGCCTCCGCTCGCGAATGGACCTCCTCAGCACACCTGGCGTGCCCCTCTGCAAGGCCAACTAGCGTGCTCAAGCGCCAACTATCGCGCTCAGTCTCAACACCCTTGCCCAGAGCACAGCGAGACATCGCCGGCGACGATGGCAAACGGCTGTCCTGCTCCATCTACGTCTGGGCGCAGGTCACCAAGGGCGAGCAGCGATGCGCCCCTTGTCCACCTGGAGCCCGGAGCGATCCAGGGCGGCACTACCTCACACGCGGATGCAGTACAGGCTACGCAGCCCTCAAGCGACGGCCGCAGCAACTTTGCCCTGCGCAGGGTCAGATCGGCCTCGAACTCGTAGGCAAGGCCCTTGTCTGCGGTCAGCAGCAGGCCGGGCCGGTCGGTGACCGCGTCCGGATCGCGGTCCGGTATAGCGGTGAGCACCTCGCGCTCGTCCAGCTTCGAGGTTCGCCAGGGCCCACAGGATCGGCATGCCCGTCGGGGTGCACACCAGGTACAGACGCAGCCCCCGGAAGAACCGTGAGTGGCTGGCGCAGTACCCGTATCCCGCCCAACCGGCCAGGTCCGACCGCTTCACTGTGGGCCGCGAGCGTCCGCATTCAACCGGGGTGGAGTCGATGATCCAGTGGTTGTCGAACAGGAAGTCGGTGTCCGTTGCGAGGAGCCGTATGGCCCGCTTGGCCGGCGGAAGCGCGGCTCGCAGCCGCTTGTTCCAGCCCGGCTGCTTCGGGACGTAACGGAACAGCCCTCCCAGGCGGGAGCGGACGAACCGTAGCCACCTGGACTCCGAGGCGAAGCCCAGTATTGCCTGGGCGACGGCCAGGCGGACCAGCTCGGAGTCCGTCAACCGCGGAGGTCGGCCCGGCCATCGGGTGTCTCCGATCTCGTCGTCGCTTCACGGAGTGCGGTGAGCAGGGTGTCCAGAGCGCTTGTCACAGAACGATCTTGGATGCCTTGTTCACGTCTCCGGACGCACCCCATGTGACTGAAGTCGGCGGGGTTGAGCGCCTCAGCTGGCGATGCCTGCAGGCGACGACCGGCTGGAAGGCCGCGTGACGCGTCCCACTTCCGTCAGGGTTTGACCTGGAGCGCACTCCAGGTTTTACGGTCTTCTCATGGCCGATGGAAACGCTGCCCGCCGGCGGGAACCCACCCTCACGATCGCCCAGGTCGCCGAGCGGACCGGGCTCTCGCCCGACACCCTGCGCTACTACGAACGCGCCGGGCTGATTGAACCGGTGGGCCGTACCACCGGCAACCAACGTCGCTACGCGGCCGCCGATCTGGCCTGGCTGGATTTTCTGCTGCGGCTGCGCGAGACCGGCATGTCCATCAGCGACATGCAGCAGTACGCCCGACTGCGGGCCGCCGGCGACGCCACGATCGCCGACCGGCTGGCCATGCTCCGCGAGCACCAGGCCGACCTCAACGAGCGCATCCGCAGCCTGCGCCGCAACGCTGCCGCACTGGACAACAAGATCAAGTACTACGAGACGCTGCTCGACCAGCAGACAGAAACGGAACAACCATGAGCGCCAACCCCGCTACTGAGACCCGCCAGGACCGCTTCGACCGCGGCATGGAGATCCTCACCCGCGTCGACGGCGAAGCCGGGCAGCGCGTCGTCGACGCCCTCGCCGACATCAGCCCCGAGCTCAGCCACCAGGTAGTCGCCTGGGCCTTCGGCGAGATCTACGACCGGCCCGGCCTGTCGCCGCGCGACCGGCAACTGGTCACCCTCGGCATGCTTACCGCCCTCGGCGGCTGCGAGCCGCAGCTGGAAGTGCACATCAATGCCGCCCTCAACGTCGGCCTCACCCCCGAAGAGATCGTCGAAGCCCTGCTGCACGCCGCCGTCTATTGCGGCATGCCCAAGGCCCTCAATGCCACCTTTGTCGCCAAGAAGGTCCTCGGCGAACGCGACCTCCTCCCGGTCAAGACGCAGTAACCAGCTCAACCGCATGCGGCCAGGTCGAGGGTCCCGGCCGCATGCCCCCACGCCGCACGTGATGGCTCACGTCAGTATTCGGAATGACTCGTCCAGGTGCGGGGCGGGGTCAGAGGGTGGGGACGGTGCCGCCGTCGATGGTGTGCTCGGCGCCCGTGATGGCGGCGGCGCGGTCGGAGACGAGGAAGGCGACCAGCTCGGCCACCTCCTCGGGGCGTGCCGGACGGCCGAGGGGAATGCCACCGAGCGAGGCCAGCACCTGGTCCCAGGCCGCAGCCCGGTCGATGCCCTGTGCGTCGGCGATGCGGGCGACGAGGGCCGTGGTGCCCTCCGTCGCGATCACGCCCGGGGAGACGACGTTGACCCGTACTCTGCCAGCCCTGCCAGGTGGTGATCGGCCCCTGCGGTTCGGCCTCGTGGGCGTGCGGCCAGGGGGCTTCGGCGGCGGTGCGGGCAGGCTGGCCTGCCGGGCTGGGGGAGTGGCTGGCGGTGGTGGTGTGTGGGTGGGGGTCACCAGTTGAGGGCTGGCTTCCTGGCGGGGTCGTAGAGGCCGAGTCCGGTGTAGGGGACGGGGGCGTCGGTAACGCTCGGAGGGGGGTTTGTTGGTGTGCTGAGTGTTTGTTGGCCTGGGGTGTTGTGGGTTCGCTGAGAAGTGGAGTGGGCGGTTGGGTGGGGGTGGGCGGGGGTTTGAGCTGGGGTTATGTGTTCTGCGTGGAGTGTGGCGGGGTGGGTTGTAGGTAGTTCTGGCATGTAATGGCTGGTTTGGTGTTTTTGCTGGTCAGTTTCGCCTGGTGGGTGGGGCGTTAGCGGCTTCGGGTGGGGCGGTGATGGGTTTCGGCGAGGTGGTCGAGGCGTACGGCGTCGAGGGCGATTTTGGTGATGCGTTCGGTGCCGTCGTGGATGGCGGTGATGGCGGCTTGGCGGATGAGTCTGGTGAGGGATCCGATACGGCCGGCGGTGCGTTGGTGGAGGTAGGGGGTGTGCCGGGGGAGGGTTCCGGGTTTGTGCTGGTGGAGGTCGAGGGCGTTTTCGATGTCGGTGATGACCTCGCGGAAGGGTTCGCTGGTGCCGTGTCGGGCGGGGAGGGGGCCGCAGTCGACGAGGGTGGCGCGTCCGGCGAGCTGGGCGCCGCGGGTGCCGCTGAAGAGGGGGGGGTGTCGGTGACGTTGATGCCGGCGTAGACGAACGTGGCCGGGAGGCTTGCCGCCAGAGAGAAGCGGCTGGCGCCATGGTCTGGGAGGTATGCCGCACGACCAGGAGGCCGTCTTCCTCCGGTTACGCAGATGCCGGCAGCCTCGCGTCGAGGAGCTGCTCCGCCAGTTGGATCATGTGGTCGCCCGGGGTTTCGGTCGCCATCGCGGCTGCGAGGACTTGGGCACCATCGAGGATCACCAGGAGCTTGCCGGCGGTGTCGTCAGGGTTCGCGTCGCCTGCTTCGCGGAGCTGTTTACTCAGCCAGGTCTGCACCTCTGTCTTATGGGCAACGGCCGCGGCGTGGGCGGGATGGTCCTCGTCGGGGAACTCGCTGGTGACGTTCAGGGTGGCGCAGCCGCGGTAGCCGGGCGTCGCCATGTCCTGCCGGGTGAGGGCGAACAGGGCTTCTATGCGGGCGCGGGGGCCGGGTGCTGCTGCCGTTGCTTCGCGCAGGCGCCGCCACCAGTCCTCGTTACGGGTGACGAGGTAGGCGGTGACCAACTCGTCCTTGGTGGCGAACTGGCGGTAGAGCGTCGCGTTGGCGACGCCTGCCGTGCCGATCACCAGGTCCATTCCGACGGCGCGTACGCCACGGGAGTAGAACAGGTCGCCGGCCACGTCCAGGATGTGCCGTCGCGTCTCCTCGGCAGATCGTCGCACCTGGAGCCTCCTGTTCGTCCGGTTGGGGAAAAGGAACCGATCCATTATGAGACGGATCGTTCTCTCCATCAAGCGGTTGACAAGAGAGAACGTTCCGTCTCATTCTGAGAGAGAACGATCCGTCTCAGTAGATGGATCTCAGGGCGCCACCGGTTGACGGGCGCCGCACTTACCCAAGGGATCTCACTCATGCACATCGACCTCACCGGCCGTACCGCCCTGGTCACCGGTTCCACGCTGGGCATCGGCCTGGCCACCGCGGAAGCCTTCGCCCGAGCGGGGGCCCGCACCGTCCTCAACGGACGCGACGAGGCCCGGCTCAAGTCGGCTGCCGACGGCATCCGCGCCCGGGTGCCCGGCGCAGACCTCGTCACCGTCGCCGCCGACGTATCCACCGCCGAGGGCGCACGAGCGCTGCTGGAGGCGGTGCCCGAGGTCGACGTCCTGGTCAACAACACCGGGATCTTCGCCTCCACCCCGGTCCTGGAGATCCAGGACGAGGAATGGCGTCGTTTCTTCGAGGTCAACGTCCTCAGCGGCGTCCGGCTCGCGCGCCAGTACATGCCCGGGATGATGGAGCGCGGGTTCGGCCGCATCGTGTTCGTCTCGAGCGAGACGGCCATCGACACACCACTCGACATGGTCCATTACGGCATGACCAAGACCGCCCTGCTGGCGGTGGCCAGCGGTCTGGCCAAGGCCGCCGCCGGCACCGGCGTCACCGTCAACTCCGTGCTGCCGGGCCCCACCCATACGGAAGGCATCGAGGAGTACATCACCGCCCTCATCCCCGAGGCCGAGACGTTCGACGCCGCGCAGCGCGAGTTCATCGCACGGTTCCGGCCGACATCACTGATCCAGCGGCTCATCCGGCCGTCCGAGGTGGCCGATCTGATCGTGTTCACCAGTTCCGACCGTGCGTCGGCGACCACCGGCGCGGCGCTGAAGGTCGAAGGAGGCACCCTCACCTCCCTCACGCCGTGACGCAGGCTACGCCGCCGCATCCGGTCATGAGTCCGCCCCATCGGGCTGCCGCGTCAGTGAGCCGCTCGCGTACGACGGTGAGCGCCGGATTGGCCGGCGCTCCGCGGCGCACCGCGAGGTAGACGGTGTTGAGCGGAGGCGCCACCGGGCGGTGGAGCAGGGCGATACGGCCCTCGGACAGCGCGGGCTCGGCCAGGTAGCGCGGCAGGGCGGAAATCCCGGCGCCCGCTTCGAGGGCCGCCAGGACCGCACGCAGGTCGGGCGCGACGAGGGCGGCCGGATTGGCGGGACGGCGGCCGAACTCCTGCGCCAGTAGCGGCGCAGGATGGGCAACTCTTCCCCGTAGGCGACCAGCGGCAGTGCGGCCAGGGCGACGACCTGTCCTCCCCGCCGGCGCGGGGGTGTTCCGCCGGCTCGGCCCGCCCGCAAGACCACGGCTAACGAGGTTGTGAGCGAATCGGGCATTGGGTGACGCGGCTAGGTCGAGGTCGTTTGTCGGTGCCGGGATAGGAGTTTGCGGTAAGGGCCAGCGGCGACGTGCCGAGCTTGGTGGCTACTCTCGTCTGACCACCGATCTTGACTGCAGGGGAGCAGACTGTGCGTACCACCACCGTGACGGCCGACGGTGACCAGATCCGCTGGGTGGAGTTGCCGGGACAGGAGCCGTCCCGCGTCTACATACACGGTCTGCGACGTCGCCTGCCTACTTCGCCGAGGTCGCGGTCCACCCTCTGCTGGCTGGCCACCGTTCGCTGCTGATCGACTTGCTCGGGCACGGCATCAGTGACCGACCGTCGAGCTTCGACTACACCCTGGAATCGCACGCCGACGCCCTCGCTGCAGCCCTTGATTCTGCAGGCGTCACCGGCGCCGAGCTGATCGCGCACAGCATGGGCGGCTCCGTGGCCATCGTCCTGGCCGCCCGTCACCCCCACCTGGTCTCCCGCCTGGTCCTGATCGACGCCAACCTCGACCCGATCCCGCGCGCGCCCGGCTCCAGTGGCAGCAGCGGCATCGCCGCGTACTCCGAGCAGGAGTTCCTGACAGGCGGCTGGGAAGAGGTCCGCGACCGGGTCGGGCCCCACTGGTGGTCCACCATGCGCCTCGCCGGCCGGGTAGCCCTCCACCGCAGCGCTACCCACCTCATCCGCGGGACCGTTCCCACCATGCGCGAACTGCTGGTGGACCTGAAGATTCCCCGCGCCTACCTGCTGCCCGAGGCCGACGGGCCGCTCCCGGGCACCGACGCACTCACCCGAGCCGGGGTGTCCGTCGTCCCGATCCCGGACTGTGGCCACAACATCATGCTGGACAACCCCCAAGCCTTCGTACGCGCCACCGCAGCGGCGCTCGCAGACCATTCCCAGCCGTAGCCGGCATGCATGCCGGCAACATAGGGGCGTGACGTGGAGGAGGCCGCACGGGTTCCTCGTGTGTGACGACGAAGGAATGGGCCCGTGCGGCCTTGTCCGTCCTGCCTTCACGGCCATCTCCCGTGCACATCTCGGCGGTTTGATCGAGGAGTTGGCCGGTCCGTGGGCCGCACGGTGCGAGTCCGCGCTGCACAAGCGGCGCTGCGGTGGCCGCAGGCAGCGGCCGGGTGCCGGACCGAAGCACGACCTGGTCTTTACCGACCGGGTGCTGGTCGCCCTGGTCCACCTGCGGCATCAACTCCCGCACGCCGCTCTCGCGGAGCTCTACGGCCTGGAGCGGTCCACCATCACCCGAGCGATCGGCGAGATCCGCCCTGTCCTGGCCGAGCGGGGCTTCGCCGTCCCCGACCGGCCCGGCCTGCGGCTGCACACCCTGGCGGACGTGTTTGCCTACGCGGCCGCGGAGAATGTGAAACTGCGGATCGACGGCACCGAGACCCAGGTCCGCCGCCCCAAAGCACACCGGCGCGGCCGCAGGTGGTGCAGCGGCAGCGGCAGCGCCACGGCGTCATGGCCGTGGTGTAGGGCTCCAGGGGCTCGAGGCCGGCCTCGCGCATGGAGGCGGCGGCGCGCTCGGGTCTTCCCGCCGTGCGGCGGCGGCGCGGAGGTCGGCGCAGCGTCTGCATCCGCTTTGGCCGGCGAGGATAGATCCGAAGGTCGGCGAGGTGATGGTGCCGCAGCCGTGGCACAGGCACCGCCAGGGGTACTTGACCCCGTGGCGCTGTGCCGCACCGGTCGCCCGGTCCGAACAGGGCTTGCAGGACGGACGCCGGCTCCGGCCGGTCAGGGAGCCCAGGCGCGGGGAGACGATGGCCCCGCACTTGGTGCAGCGGCTCTTCCACGGGAACGCGGTGCCGGCGTACGGCTCCAGCGGCTCCAGGCCGGCCGCCCGCATCACGCCGGCCGCGGCTTCGGGGTCGATCCGGGCCCGCCCGGAGCAGTACACGCAGCCGCCCTGCCCGGTGGTGACATTGCCTAGGCGGGGAGTGACCTCCCGCCCGCACACCGTATGGCGGCACCGCCACGGGGCGGCAATGCCGGGGTAGGGCTCCAGCGGCTCCAGGCCGGCCGCCCGCATGATGTCTTCCGGCTCGCGGGGGTCCTTCCGTGGTCTGCCGGTGCGCGCCATGGGTCCAACTCCCCGCTCTTGAAGGGTGAGCGGGGTCGTGCCTCGCTGTGCGGCGCAGCATAGAGGCGGCCACTGACATCGCCCCGGGCCGCCGCCTTGCCGCCGAGACGACCGCGCTGTTCAACCGTCAGGCTGAACTGAACGGCACCGAGGTGATGCAGTGCGAAGACCACGGCTGCCGACGTCACGAGGCCCAGGAGGTTGCGATGCCAGCCGCGCTCCTATGCGGTCCGCCCGGTGGGTCAGCGGTCCGGGTTGATGCCGTTCGAGACGGACTTCACGCGGGCGATCTGCACCTTGGCCGCGTACTCGACGTTGTCCGGTGAGGCGCCGTCCGCGTCGAGGTAGGCGACGACCGCGCCGACGCGCATGACGACGTCGATGCTGTCCCCGTCCTGCATGGCGTCGGTCGCGTCGGCGTCAGTTTTCAGGGTCACCGGCTTCGCCGGGGCGCCTTCCTCCGCCCACTTTTTGCGCCGCTGGTCCGCGAGGTTCTTCATGGCCTTGCCAGCCTCCTCGGCGGTGGGGAAGGTGAAGAGGGTGAATTCCACGCGGGTGCTGTCGGAGTTGCCGCGCGCCTCCATGTCCCGGTGTCCGGCGGCCTGGATCCCGGGGCACGGCGAGGCGGTCTCCTTCTCGCAGTACGTGGCCGCTTCGCCTCCCTGGATCACGAAGGGCTCGCCGCCAACCATGACGTCGCCGACGCTGCCGTCGGACGGGAGTGCTGAGTACAGACCCGTTGCATCCACCCAAACCGGGGGAAAGTTCGGCGTCACGCCCTGGCCATCGGAGGGTGCCGATGACCCTCCGCCTCCCTTGGCCGGCGACTGTGCCGTCGCCCCTTCCGTGGCCGGGCTTCCCTTCGCCGCGCCGTCCGCCGGGGCGTTCCCGTCCTTGCACCCGGTCAGGGCAAGCGCCATCATCGCCGCGACGGCGGCCCCCCGTATTACAGCCTTCACCCGGACTCCTCCGATGCTCTGATCACGCCCGGAGATGACCGGTCCATGATCGAACTCACTGACGCGCATACCCAACCCCATCAGCCGTCGACCGGCCAAATTGGATGCAGCTTCACGCTGTCGTGGAACCGCGCAGGTCATGTGGGGGTAACGGCGGACCGGGTCGACGCGAGAGGCGCCTGGCGGGTTCGGCGCGGTGTGAGGACCGCGGTGAGGAGCACCGTGGCCGGCCACAGCACGATGCCGGCAGCGATGAGGGTCAGGGGCGGAAAGCCGGCGTGGTGGGCGGCGAACAGCACGGTGGTGATCTGCAGGGCGCCGGCAGTCGTCGCGAGGTCCCGTGCCAGGCCGCGCGGTGGAGCGTGTGTTCGACCAAATGGCGCAGAGCGCTGGCGCAGGCGACCAGGGGGGCCGCCGAGGATGCTGATGGCCAGGGCAGTCGCCCACAGGGAGACTTCGGTGACGAGGATAGTGAGCGCTGGGCCGCCGGTCAGGAGCAGCAGGGTCATCAGCGCGGCCGTGGTGATCTTCAGCTGTCCAGCGTGCGGTGGCTGGGGCGGGTCAAGAAGGTAGAGGGCGGCGAGCAGCAGGCCGGCGAGAGTGCCGAGGGCGGTCGTCCCGGCCGCTGGCAGGGTGGTGACCAGCGAGAGGATGCCGGTGATGGCGGCCGCGGTCAGGCCGGCCACTGACACCGCGGTGCGGCGGGCACTCGCCTCGCAGCGGTGGCCGACGGCGCTGGTGGCGGTCGGTTCACCGACGAACGGTGGAAGGCCATCGAGGCCGCCGGGTGGGGCGCCCCACGCGACACCCACCCGCACCTGTGCGACGACTGCAAGCAGCAAGCCATCACCGCCGAACGCCAAGCCGAGCAGGCCTGGCCCGAGCACCAGGTGCACGACCAGGCCGTGCCCGAGCAGAAGGCCGGCGGCACCTGGCTCTCCCGCTTCCGCAGGTGACCCGGCCGGACCGGGCTGTCAGTGGCAACTGCCAGGCTGAACGGAAAGCGCTACTTCCTGGTCGTAGCCATCTGGCAGGGTGTGGCGTGTGACAAGCGAAGGCGATACGAGCAGGGACGGCGAGGCGTGGGCGATGGATATTCTCGTCCAGCTGCGCCAAGGCAGACAGGAGGCACATGCGCGTCGTGACGCGCTTGCGGCAGCGGTCGACGAAATAGCCGACGGTTTCACGCAACTGGGCCTCAAGCCTTGGAAATCGGAGCGTAAGAGCCCGGCGCGAGAGGACATGAAGGTCCCGGACGTCATGCTCGGTGACCGCGCCGAACCAGCTGCAACGGTTCTCCGGTATGAATCAGCGGTCAACATCCTCAGCGCCGCCGATCAGCTTCGGGGTTTCGCCGTCCTGCTTCGTGCAGAGAAATCGCTGATGGGCGCGGTCTCGGTCGCGCGTGGTGTCTTCGAGGCGTGCCTGTGGGCCACAGCGGTAATCGACCCGACTATCAGCACTGACGAACGCCTGCAACGTGCCCTCACGCGTCGCCTCGCACGACTCTCGGCAGGTATCCGTCTCAGGAAAATGCTCGGCGGCGATACCGATGCCGACCAGCTCGTTGAGAACGACGGCGACCTGGATGACGCGCACGGGACCAACCGCGATCCTGCGAAGGACATCAGCGACATCTTGGCTTACGCCAAGGACCGGGGCTGGCCTGTGAAGAGGGGCCGTCGCACCCCCGAGATCACACCCCTTTCGATTGACTGGCTCAGCGAGAACCTTGAGCGCCGTATCGGTATCGAGGGGTACGCCTGGACGAGCGGCTCGTCGATGGCTCACGGCGAGCATGCTGCCGACACGGCGGTGTGGGTTGAACTGTCCCAGGACATCGGCACAGCTCCGGCATGGCTGATCCAGTTGTGGTCGAACGGTGCTTGGGCGGGACCGCGTCTCTTCCTTGCAACGCACGCCGCCTACACAGGGAAGGGCAGCCTGCGCCGCGAGTATCAGCGGTTCGAAGAGTTGTTCTTGAGCGAGACCGGCAAGAGCTGAGGCCCTAGAAATCCATACAGCATGCCCTCATGCGCTACGCCCTGCACCGAGTGCAAGGCAGCGTTCACGTACGAGTGGTGGCAGGCGGTGGAGTGCACTGGCTGGGACGCCTCACTCCGAAGGCCCGTCCGACCCTGTGCGGGGACTGCGACCAGCGACATGGGACCGACTGGGAGGAAGCCTGGCCGAACGCGACGCGCCAGGAGCAAGAGTCGGCCGTGCCGGAGCAGAAGGCCACCGGCTGGCTCTCGCGCCTGCGCCGCTGAGCTGGGCACGCCTCCCGACCAGCCGCGCTTCTCCTTGTGGCATGGACCAGCCCGGCGAATTGGATGGCTACGACGGAGAAGGCACGTCATGCTGGAAGCGATCGATGCGAGGGGGAAGCGTGAGCCGCGGGCAGACGGAAACTCTTGACGAGAAGCACCAGCGCTTGCTGGAAGCTTTCGTGTTGAGGGCCCGCAGGGTGGAGGAGCATTCGCTGGCCGCCGACTGGGACGCCCTTGTCGAGCTGACCCGCATGAGCATCAACGTCCGTGTCGACCGCGGTGAGGTCCGGATCTCGTACGAGCTCCCGCCCGAGGAAGTGGTCGAATCTGCGGCAGCGCGTATCAGGCCAATACTGCTGGAGCAGGAGGACTGTTTCCACATGAAGGCGCTCTCGGCTCTGGGCTACACCTGTCGAGCAGCGCCGCAAGATGCGGCGTGGATACGGGCCGCACGCGCTGAGTGGCGGACACGGGTGAGCCCCTCCACGCGCGACGAATCCGGCTATTGGGTCATGGTCGCTGACACGTCCACGGGCGAAGAGCGTGACCTCGATGCGCATGGGCTGGCCATGGCCTGGATCTACGGAGACGTGGTGCATCACGACCCAGAGCGACGCAAGGAAGGCGATACCTTCGGACTGCGCGACCGGTTTCGCGCCGCTGTGCCCCTGGTGGCCTGGGCGATGGTCGGCACGATCGAACTGCGGGCCGACGAGGACGCGTTCGTGCAGCGGCGTGTCCAGACCAGCCGTTAACCGGCCGTGCCACAGGGCGTGGAACACGCAGGGAAGGACTTCGATCGGGTCGCCGACCGTTTCGGTGCCCTCGATTCGCGGCCGTGGCCGCGTGAACGCCTCGACGACCGCTGCCGCCAGACTGGGGCGGCCGGCGTTGCGGGGGTGGCGGTAGCCGGCCAGCCATTTCAGGTTGGCGGCCAGCACGTCGTCGAGCGGTGCCAGGCGCTGGTAGGTCCAGCCGATGTGCGCGCACGCCTGCGCGACCGCCTCGGCGGCGCCCCGGGCGCGTTCCCCGCCCGCGTCGGGGTGGCTGGGGCAGTCGGCGAGCAGTGCGGTGCCGTCGGCACGGCGGGCGAAGAGCTGCGGCACCCAGGAACGGACCTGCCCGCGTGGATCACGCCACAGCAGCCGTACCGGCCGTCCCGCCAGGCCCGTCACGTCCGCGTCGCGGTCCAGGACCATCAGATGGGCGCGCATCGCGTTCGATCCCGCGGCCACGTGCCTGCCGGTGCTCGCCGACCACCACAGGCCCGGTCCCCAGCGCCGCCCCGGGATTACCGGGAACGCCGATACCGGCGGCAGGTCCTCGAACGCCACGGTCATGGCGGCATCCGCCCACCGCTGCTGCACAGGGCGCCCCACCGGGTCGAGGAACACCGCCTCGAACCCGCCGCCCTGGTCCACGCCCGCCCGCCCTGCCCGGCTCCGGGGCCGGGCTGCTCCTGTGCTGGTCACCCGCGCCAGCCAAGCCGCTCCCGCCGGTGCACACCGCTGTTTTCAGTGTTTCTGCCACGAACGAGTGCCGTATCGGCTAACAGCCGACTCGGCCCTCACCTCATCGCGCTCAGCCGCCGTTGTCCCGGCCGTCCGCGGTCAGCATCTCCCGGAGTACCTCGACGGGCATGTCCACCCACCGGGCCACCTCCTGAAGGGGCACCCCGCCGTTCACCGCCGCCAGAGCGGTCCGCTTCCAGGCGTTCTCGATCAGGCCGGCACTGTGACCGAGGCCGCGCAGCAGCCGCCGGGCGACATCGGCGGTCGGACCGCTGTGCACCCCGCGCAGCTGCAGCAGCTGCTCCTGGACGCTGTCGAGCGTGCTGGTGATCAGCATCCGCTGCTCGGCGGGCACCGCAGCCCGCCACATCGTTCCCGAGCCGGGTGCCTTCTTCTCCTTGCCCAGGACCCGCAGCTGGCCGGCCATGGTCGCGGCCTGGTGTTCCTGCCGCAGCCACCACGGGTCGTTGCCGTACCCGGGCGGCCCGCCGGCGCCGCGGCGAAGACGGATGACGCTGCCCATCCACGCCAAAAGCGGCCCGCCGTGGTCCGCCGCGGCCAGCGGCCCCAGCCATGGCCAGTCCAGCCGGACCCACCCCGCCGCTCCGAAGCGGTCCAGACTCATGGCGGCAAATGATCGGTCCTCCTGATACGAGAGCACCATCACGGAGTCGCCGACGGCCTCCAGGAGAGCCGCGATCGCCCCCCCGCTGTATCCCGTACATCTCGCTGGCGCCCACGCTGCTCCTACCGTTCCCTCTGCACCTGAACGGCACCGAGTACCGTTCAACCCCGCCCCCCGCCCCCGGCCGTCTTTCGCGGATCCTCATCAGCTCCGGGGCGGACCGGTCTCAGAGCTCCCACCAGAGGTCGATGTTCGGGTGGACTCTCTCGCGCAGACAGCTTGAGTGCGAGTAGGCCCGCTGCCGTACATCACCGCCTCGCACCGGGTCGACAGCACCAAGCCTGACCTGCGTCGCTGCACTGTCCTGGTCGATCGACGATCTGGAAGCAGAAGCAACAGGTGGGGTTCAGGTTCAAGATGCCCTCTCACGTGGCCGGGACAACGGCGCCGACCACGCCGTCCAGCAGACGGGCACCCGCGGCCAAGAGATAGCCGAGCTGGGCCGCCATATCTTCGTCGCCGACGTCAAAGGCCGACGGCTCTTCGAACTCGGCGTCTGCATTGAGATCGGCTACGCCGCCGCCCGCGGCGTCGTCCTACTGACCGACTTCCAGGACTACTCCGCCACCTCAGACGGCTCCCGCACCTACTGCGGCACCGCGCGGTCCTTCTGGGGGACACCGCTGCTCTCGGGAGCGGGGTAGAGCACGGCGAGCTGTTCCAGCAGGCGCTCGTACGCCTCCCGCTCCGGCGGCCGCGGCTCGGTCCTGCCGGACTCCCATGCGCCGACGGTCGCTCGCCGCACCTTCAGTGAGGCGGCCACCTCCTCCAGGGTGAGTGCGTGAGCCTGGCGCACCCGCCTGCGCTCCGCTGGCGGCGGCAGTGGGGACCGGGACGCGACCAGCGCGTCAACAGCATCAAACAACTCAGACAGGGCACACCTCCACCCTCACCTTAACCATGAAGCGAACATATCGCGTACACATCACGTGCATAGAGCGGGCTAATAGCGTACGGGGTGATAGATTCCGCGAAGGCCTACCGACCGTCCGCTTCCTGTGATGCCGTCGCTCCGAGCGGCCCGACCAGCCGGGCGCCTGGGAGACCTTCCAGGCCTCCCTCGCCCTGATACCTGACGGACCCCGCATGACCTCAGACGTTGCACAGCGCCGGCCGTCCCCGCGCCAGGCCAACGCCGTCTGCGCTGCGCCGCCGGAGAGGGTGCGTGAGCTGCGGCGGTTATGGCTTGCGAGGTTGACGATGTCGAAGTTGTCGGCGAACCCAGCCGTCCGCCGGACAGTTGCTGCAGCAGCTCGCTGCCGTGTGCGAGCAGCGCGCGGGTCCGAAGGTCGGTGAGGTGACCGGGAACTTTTCCGTCCGTCAGGTGTGCGGCCACGGTCTGCCATGCGGCTTTCTGGCGCTGTCCGGCGTCGATCGCGGCCATGAGGCGGTCCTTGTGCGGGATCTGGGACAGGGCGTCCTGTTCTTCCTGGAGCGCGCGGGCGGCCTCGCTGCGGAGCGTGCCAGCCTGGCTGGTCAGGCCGTCCAGGAGTTCGGGGTCCAGGGGATCCGGCGGCGATGCTGGGGTAGGTGGAGGCCAGTGCGTCAGCGTGTACGGCAAGCTGTGCAACCAGGTCTGCCACGGCCGCCCGTGCGACGGTTTCATGCTCGTCAAGGGATGCCAGTAGCCGCGTGGTGACCGTTTCCAGGGCGGCTGCGTACTCCGGCGTGGCTGTTGCATCACCGGTGCTGTGAGGGCGGGGAGTGCCGGGCGCTGTCCTTCCTCGAGCAGTTCGGCTGCGCTGCGCGCGCTGTCTGCCCACCGGTGCAGTCCGGCCTCCAGTCGGTGCAGGGGTTCGGTGACCTCATAGCGTCTGCGCTCGGCAAGTTGCTCCCGCTCGGCCAGGAGCGATTGCAGCAGCGTGCGCAGTTCCCTGTGCCGTTCGGCCAGTTCCTCGTGGCGGTCCTGTTTCTGCCGGACGGCCTGGGCGGCCTCCAGATCATGTGCCGTCGGGAGGGCGGGCTGCTGGGGAAGATGCGCGCGGATCGGCCCGGGCAGAGCGGACAGGCTTGCCAGGACATTGCACCGCTCTTCCGACAGACGGTGCTGGGCCTGCTGTGCTTGCGTGCGGCTCCGGTCCGCCGCGCGGGTGTCCGCCGCCAGCGAGGCACGCTCGGCGGCCAGGGAGGTCTCTGCCTGCGTCAGCTCGGTTCGGCCGGCGGCGACTGTCTCCTGCTGTTGCGTGACCCGGTCACGGGGCTCGCTGAGCAGCGTGACCAACGCCTTCTCCCGGTGGTCCGCCGGTGTGGCGGGGTCGGCGAGGACGAAGAAGGCGGCCGCGGCGGCGTCCTCCACCTCCTCCACGGCTGGGTCAGTGGCTGAGCAACCTGTGCCGCCGCTCCAGCCTGAGCGGCGTGAGCGGTGAGCAGCGCTGGACGAGCTCAGTGTGCGATCTACAGCGCCTCGACTGTCTCCTGGCCGCCACAGCGGCCTGATGGGTGCGCTGCAGGCGCTGCCTGCGGATGCTGCTTGCAGAATTGGCCGGATCCGTCATCGGACAGCTGGATCAAATATTGTCCCACCATCCTGCCCTGAGCGAACGGGTGCGAGGCCTCGCCTTAACCGACTGCCCAGGTGAGACACAGCTTCGCCATCCTCACGCGGTGAGGAATGCCAGCAGGTTCGGCCCGCCCCATGCCTCTCCGGGAAATGCGCCTGCAGCCGCGACTGCAGGTCCCACACTGTCCTGAACTGCTCTCTATTCGAAGCAAGTTGAAGTCTCAGGGATGATCGGTTGTCAGTGCCGGCCGTCAGCATGTCAGTGATTGCGGGGGACACACGATCACTGGGAGGACCACATGCCATTTGTCCGGCCGTACGTGCGCTCCGATGGGACGCCAGTACGCGGACACTCCCGATGGGCGCCGGGCGCGCGCAGGGAGATGACCATCTTCGCTCTATTCGGCTTGGCCGTGTTCGGCTTTGGCCATACCTCGACGGCGAACGGAACGGACAGCGCACCGCGCCGGCCGGCTGTGACCTCCCCGATCCGCTTGGATCACCATGCCGGCAGTACCTCAAGGGATGCCATGCCGCGCCCAACCGTGTCGTACCCGATCAAGTTCGACGCTCCCGAGCCGAGGAAGCCGGCACCTCAGCCGATGGTCTCGTACCCGATCGACTTCTCCACCCTGAGGGCTGAGCGATGACCCGGCGCCCTCCGGCCAGGCGGCGGACCACCAGCCGCACCAGCCGCCAGAAGGGCGGGCAATCCGTCCTCCCGGCCGCCGCCGCAGCGGTCGTGATCACAGTGATGGTGGTCGAATGGCTCCTCGCCCACTGGTGGCTGCTGCTGATGGGAGCCGTCCTTGCGATTGTGGGCGGCTTGTGGTGGTGGCAGGAGCGGACGCAGCGCGTGGAGCAGGAACGGGCCAGGGCGCGGGCACTGCGCTATCAGCTGGGGCAGCTGGATGTGCTGTCTCACCGGCAGTTCGAGTACGCGATCCGTGATCTGATGCACCGGGACGGTTGCAGCGATGCCGTCCAGGTCGGTGGACGGGGTGATCTGGGAGCGGATGTGAAAGCGACCGATCCGCTGGGGCGGCGTTGGGTGATCCAGTGCAAGCACCGCCGCAACGGTGCCCAGGGCGCACCGGTGGGCACCCCGGAGCTGCAGGTGCTCAACGGGACAGGCCGCCCGGTCCACAAGGGTGATGTCGTGTTGATGGTGACCAATGGCAGGATCACCGAGCCCGGCCGCGTTTTCGCCCGTCAGCAGCGGCTGCACCTCGTCGACCGCCAGCTGCTGGCGTCATGGGCCGCAGGTTCGAGGCCGCTGTGGGAGCTGCTGCCTGCTCTCCCGGCGCCTCGCAGGCCGTCACATCTCTCCTGAGCCCGGCCTCCACCAGGCACTCGGCACCCCGGAGCGGGCACGAGCCATAGTACTCCTGCCCCAGGGTGCTGCCGCAGTGCGGATCAGGCCGTCACTGGCATGGGCACGCAGCGAGCGGATCCGCAGCTGCGCGGCAACCCGCGCAGCTGGCCAGCGGTCCTTTCGTGATTGCGATCTCCTCACGCAGGTCGAGGACTGTCGGCTCCGAGTGCGGTCAGTGAAGCGTGTCGATGGCCTGGGTGATCAGAGCTCGGGCCTCGGCTCCGTAGACGGCCGCGCTGCGCAGCTGTTCGAACGCCGTAAGGTAGAGGGCGATTTCGTCCGGCTGTGTGATCCGTACGCGTGCGGAGACGAGTTCGACGCTGACGAGACGGTCGTCGTAGACGTGGAACGTCTCGCGAGGCCACTGGTGACGGGAGGGGGATGCCGTGGGGATGATCCCGACGGAGACCTGGGGGAGGGCACCTGCGGTCAGGAGGTAGCCGAGCCCGGGCGGCCCGACACCGGGCGGAGCGGTCGAACATAACAATCGCCGATCGGACTTCCCCCGGCGCGGTGCCTGCTGCGCTCCTCATCCGAGGTGGTGTTAACCGGCCTGAATGATCTTCTGCAGGCAATCGTGGCCATAAAGATCAGCTAGTGGAATTCGAACGAGTAGGCGAATTCCTTGTCAGGGTATGGATGTTCATTATTCCGCGGGGAGGGGGTGGCCGGTCTCTCGTGAGGATATGACTTGATTTCGGCTACTGCCGACAGGCCGAATCGGCCCCGCCTTGTGATGGTGTGACTCCTTGCCGTCGCAGATCTCGAGCACGTCAGATTCCGCGTTTTCGCAGTTCAGGCAAGTCTTGCTGGACCTCTTCCCCTGGGTGGTACAGGGCACGAACCGGTCCGTGCACCGTTCTTGAATCCAGTGCACTGGCTGAGGCGAATAGCGCAGGTTCAAGTCATTGACGAGTGCCGGATCCCCTTGATTTCCGGTTCTTCCCGGCGGCGTTGTCAGTGGCGGCATCTAGCTTTCATGAAGGGCTCGGAAGCAGAGAGCGGCACCATTTTGCCGGTCCCCTTCACCGAGCGTCACGGTGCCGTCGTGTGCAGGGGAGATGGTGTTGCGTTCGCGTAGGTGGTGGCAGGAGGTCGTACCGGAGGACTGGTACGTGTTCGGGACGCCCGAGGGCCTCGTCAAGGAGCGCTACCTTGCGCTGCTGGCCGCTTTGGAGGAGCTGTCCACGCGGGGGCCGATGGCGACACTGTCGGACATCTCCGCACAACTGAGGGCGGTTGGCTACCACGACCCGCTGCCGGAATCTGAACTGCGTTCTTTGCTGGACCAGTTGCTGTCTTGGCATTTCGCCGAGCCGTTTCACGACTACGCGGCTCCGCTGCGCAGCCTGCAAGGCCTGTCGGCGCGCGAGGAGGCGTGGGCGCTGACCCAACGGGGACGCGGGGTGGTGGCCGCCGTGCGTACCGCGGTCGTCGACGTCGTACGCGCCCTTCAGCTGCCCAGCCGCCTTCTGGACGGAGTTCAGGACACGCTGCGCGAGATCCTCGACCACCTGAAGGAGGATCACGGCCGGCTGCCGGGTGACCTGGAGAACGTTCGCACCCGCATCGACGAACTGCAGCGGGTGACGGCCGACTTCTACGCGGCACTGGCGAAGATGGTGCAGTCCGACGTCACGGACAACGACGTGTTCGGCGAGAACCGCGACCGCGTCGTCGAAGCCCTGCGCCAGTTCCCCCGTGAATACGGACGCGGCCTCCCACGCGTCGAGAGGGCCCTCGCCGAGCTACGCACGGCTGGGTTGGCCCGCACAGTGGAAGCCGCTGTCGAGCACGCAGGTCTCCTGGACGCCGCGGACCAGCAGCACTGGGTCGACGAACGCATCCGCCGCCTGAACGATCTGGAGGCCTGGTTCGAACCGGACGGCACGGTGCACCGGCTGATCGACTCGGCCAGTGGCGCCGTGCACACTCTGCTGGTCGCCATCGACCGCCGCTACATGGCCCGTCGGCGTGGCAGCGACCTGGGCGTCGATTTCAGAGCCCTCGCCTACAGCCTGTACCGCCAGCCGGACGACACTGAGGCTCGCCGCGTGTACGCGGCCGCCTTTGGGGACTGGCCCGCCTGGCACGCCGTCATCGGCGCCGCCGAGGAGGACGTCGCCCACGGCACGCCCGCCCAGTCCGGCGCCGGCCGTCACCAGGTCGAGGTGACCTTGCGGGAACACGAGCGGCACGGGCGCACCACGGGGCGCCCCCGCAAAGTGCCCGACACCACCGCCGACCGGGCCGCGGCCCACGCCCAGGCACAGGCAGCCGCACAGCGTCGCCGCCGTCTCGCCGCGCTGCTGGCCACCGACGGCGAGGTCGGCCTCGAATACCTTGGCCAACTGCCGTTTGAGGCGGCGCTGATTCTGCTCAACGCCGTCGAGGTCGCGCTCACCCAGTACCACCCGCAGGACGGAGTGGGGCGGGCCACCGTCGACGAGGCCGGCCTGGACGTCACGGTCAGGCCTGGCTGGCCCGACACCACTGTCACCGTCGAACTGGCCGAAGGACGCCTGTCCGGGCCTGACCTTCGGCTGTCGGTCACCCCCCAGGACAACACATCCTCTCCCCGCCGCCCAGCCGAGCACGCGGCAGGGCCCAACTGGAGCGTGGCATGAACGACACCCTGCTGCTGGATGCCGACCTGCGCGCGAGCGCCCGCCTGCTCAGTGCGACCGGCCGCCTCACCGTCGAAGACGATCCCGAGCACTACCGGGTGGCCCTGCAGGGCCACCCGGCCCTGGCGGAGTTCTTCCGCACCGAACTGAACTGGACCCTGGAGGTCCACAAGGTCGCCGGTCTGATCCGCCTGCACAAACGCCGCCACGATGTGCCGGCCGACCGGGGCCCGAGGCTGGTGCGGGAGAAACAGCCGCTGGCCGGTGCCCTGGTCATGATCCTCATCTGCCTGGCCTGCGAACAGCTGTGGCGCCGCCCGCGCATGAGCGTGCGCGAACTCATGCAGGCCATCGCCCAGGTCTGTGCGGCCGACACCACCGGCGGGCGCCTGCCCCGATTCCCGGTCGTCACCACCGAGGACGTCAGCAAGAAAGAGGCGCGCCACAACCGCCAGAGCCTGGCCGACGCTCTGAAGATCCTCGTCGCGGAAGGCACCATCACCGTCGACGCCGACCTCGACCGCGCCCTGGCCGACGAGGACGGCGACCTCATCGTCACGGCCTCCCGAGACCGCCTCGCCACCAAATTCTCCTCCCTGTCACCCACCCTCCTGCAACTCGACGTAGTGCCGCCGGACCAGCACGCCGCTGCCCTGTCCGCCGAATCCCTCCTGGACCACACCGCCCACACTGCAGGTGATGCCCCCACACTGGAGCAACGGCGCCTGAACGCCATCCGCCGCCTGGTCGACGACCCCGCCACCGACCCTCTCGACGACGACACCGACACCACCCCCTACCTGCACACGCTGACCGGACGCGAACGCGCCCTCAACGCCGTCGCCGCCCTCGGACTCACCGCAACCGTGCGCCGCGACTGGTGGCAGATCACCGACCCCAGCGGCCAGTCCAGCAGCATCGACTTTCCCAACGGCCGCCGCACCGAACGCCAGGCAGCCCTCGCCCTGTTGGCCACCCTCCCCGGCCGCGAGGACCCCACCGCACCGCTGACCCTCACCGACATTGCGGAACTCTTCACCCAGCTACGCGCCAACCAGCCCCGCTGGGCGGCCACCTACGACCGCATACCCGCACTGGCCCGCGCCGCGGCCGCCGAACTGACCAGCGTCGGCCTGCTCGTCCCCGACCCCGCCCACCCCGATACCTGGCTGCCGACACCCGGCGTCCACCTGTGGCGCATCCGCGTCCGCCAGCCCGCCCCGCCACCCTCACCGGCCGCCACCCCGGACTTGGACCCGGCGCTACCCCTGTTCCCGCCGCCCGAGACGGCCCAGGCCGCCCCCACCCCCGATGCCGCGCCCCAGGCTCGCCGAGGAGACGACGGATGAAACCCACCGAGCACCCCACCTCACACCTGAGCCTGACAGCCGACGAGCCGGCCGTCGGCACCCCCACCGCCGAGGGCCGCTGGCAGCCCACGCGCGCCGGCATCGTCAACTCCTGGGCCTGGGCCAGCGAGCAGCTGTACTTCTCCGGCGGCTGGCTCGCCCTGGTCGGCCCCAACGGCTCCGGAAAGTCCCTGACCGCCTCCATGCTGATCACCGTCCTGCTGGACGCCGACACCTCCCAGACCGCCCTGTCGGTGTCCGGCAAAGCCGCAGGCACCCTCACCAGCCGCCACACCGACTTCAACGACCGCGAAGACCGCACCGGCATCTGGTGGCTCGAGTACGGGCTGCACGACCCGGCCGACGGCAGCACCCGGTACATGACCACTGGCCTGTGGCTGCGGGCCACCGCGGGTCACCTGCACCGCGCCTTCTTCCTCTCTCCCGGCCGAGTGGGCAGCGACCTGACCGTGGAACAGGAACGCGAGCCCGTCGCGCTGGACGCGCTCGCCGGGCAGCTGGCCGCCTGCCAGGGCGAGATGTTCACCGACTCCAAAGCCCTGCGCGGCTCTCTGAAACAACTCAGCCCTCAAGACGAGCGCTCCTACCGCCACACCGTGCGCACCCGTCTGTTCGCCTCGCTCAACGAGGTCCAGTTCGAGGCACTGCTCGCCGTCCTGCGCTCCCTGCGCAGCGTGCGCACAGCCGAAGCCATTTCCCCCACCCGGATGCGGCAGGTCCTCACCGACGCCCTGCCCGCCCTCGACACCGACAACCTCACCCAGGTCGCCGAGGCGATGGAACGCATCTCCGAACTCGAAAACAAACTGGAGCGCACCCGCCAGGAAGCCAAACTCCTGGACGGCACCGACCGCAGCTACCGCCGCTACCTGCGCACCGTGGCCCAGGTGGAAGCCGCCGCCCTGACCGCAGCCAACACCGAGTTCGACGACCATGCCCGCAGCCTCAAGAAGGCCACCGACCAGCTGACCACTGCCCGGCAGGCATCCCAGGACGCGGCTCAGGAGCATGCCCGCGCGCAGAGCGACATCTCCCGCACCCGTGGGCAGCTGTCCGCGGACGATGTACTGCTGAGCGAACACGCCGGGGCCGAACTGCCCCACCACGAGGAACGTGCCCGCGACCTCGCCGCCCAGGCCCAAGCCGCCGCCAAACGCGCGGAAACGGCCGGCACCGACGCCGGCGAGGCCGACCGCAAGGCCGTCGACAGCCGAAGCGACGCCCGGGCCGCCCAAGTCCAACTCACCCGGGTCGCCGGGGACCTGCGTACCACTGCCACCGCTCTGGGAGCGCAGGCCGCTTGCGAACAGCTCATGGCGACATCCGAAGCCCTCGCGCAAGCCCGCAGCGCTGCCGACACCGCGCTCGACGCAGCGTGGTTGTGCAGCCACCCGCTGGCCTGGGCGGAAGACCACCAGCGCCAGATCCAGGCCGTCGACCGGGCCCTGCGCACCTACCAGCACATGCAGGACAACCAGCGCACCGCCACAGACGAACAGCGTGCCGCTGAAGATGCAGAACACGCACACCGTGAGGCGGCCGGCCAGGCCACCAGCGACCGCCGGCACGCGGAGGAGGAGCTCTCCGTCCGCCTCGACGCCTGGCAGGAGGCGGCGCCGCTGCTCGGACCGCTGCCGTCGTACCTGACCGAACCGGCGGAGGCCGAGGAACGCACCGATACTCGCCGGCTCACCGCCTGGCTTGCGTCCGCCTCTGCTGCGGCCCGCACCCGCATCGACCTGTCCGGGCACCAGCAGCAAGCGGCCGCCGACGCCGCTCTCGCCCACGCCGCAGCCCGCACCGCAGGCCAGGCCCGCACCGACCACGCCGCAGCCAAAGAGACCGCAGACGAGGCCGGCGCCGCGCACGAAGCCGCCGTGCAGCAGGCACGCGCCGAGGCGGAAGCCGACGAGGCCCGCCGTACCCAGGCCCGCCGAGCCCACCAGCAGACCCGCAGCGACGCCCAGGCAGCGCTTGACGCCGCCGAACAGGCCCACACCGAGGCCGATGCGGCAGCCCTTCAGGCGGTTCGCGACTGGCTGGGCCGGGTGCGCGGATGGCGAGACGACCTCACCTATCTGTCCGCCAGCGACCTTCCCCTGCCCCAGGTGACCGCACCGGCAGCCGACCTGAACCTGCTGCGGGCCGCCGACCTCACCCTGGCGGCGGTGCGTGCACACGCCCAGGCCACACCGCGCCTCCAACGCCAGGCCGAGCAAGCGGCCCGGCAGGTCCAGGCCGCGACCGAAACCGTCACCGCCCTCACCGAAGACCTGCACGAGGCGCAGCAGGCCGCACCCATCCCGGCGCCTCCGGCCTGGCGCACCCGCACCGAGGGGGACGGCGTCCCGCTGTGGGCACTCGTCGACTTCGCCCCCGGCCTGAGCGCCGCCGACGCCGACCGCATCGAAGGCGCCCTCCTCGTTTCAGGCCTCCTGGACGCCCTGGTCACCCCGGACGGCCGGGTGTGCGACGGCGATCTCACCTTCACCCCCACCACCCCAGCCCAGGGACACACCCTGGCCAACTTGTTGGTCGTCGAGGACACCCCAGCCATCGACACCACCCGAGTACGCCAGACCCTTGCCGCCATCCCGCTGGACGCCCCCGGCAGTGACCCGGCAATCGGCCGGCTGGCCAACGGCGTCCTCACCGCCACCGCTCCAGCCGGATACCGGGCCGCCTTCATCGGCCGCACCACCCGGGAGAGGACACGCCAACAGCGTGTCAGGCGCCTCGAAGCCGACCTGGCCGCCGCCCACCGCACCCTCCAAGAAGCCGAAGAACACCTGGCGCGCCGCCACCAGGACATCGCCGAAGCCGCCGCGGAACGCGACAGCCTCCCGCCTGCCGACCGTGTCAACGTCGCCCGCGGCCAGGCCGCCGACCGGCGCGCGGCCGCCGAAGCCGCCAAACACAGCACCGCCGCGGCGCTGACCGAAGCCGACCGGGCTCTGGAACGCATCCTGGCCGAACTCGAGGCAGCCCAGGCCGCCCGCACCGCCGCCGTCGCCACCGCTGCCCTCACCCACGAACACGCCCGGCACAGTGAGGACCGCGCCGCCGAAGCCGCCCAAGCCGCCGCAGATGCAGCGGCCGACCAGGCGGCCACCGCCCAGGCCAGCGCAGACGCACGGGCCCGAGCCGCAGCAGACCAGCAGGCCGCCGACACCGAACACGACAACTTCCCGCACCAGGCGATCGAAGCCGTCGAGGCAGCGCACACGGCGGAGAACGCAGCCGAGCAGGACTTGAACCGAGCACGCGCCGAAGCCGTCAAGGCCGCAGCCCGCCACGCGGACGCCTCCAAGGCCGTCAGCGAGGCCCTGCGCGTACTCAACCGCGCAGCAGCCCTTCCCGCAGGCGACATGCTGCGCACCGAAGCAGACCATCTCGACGCCCGACGGGAAACGGTCGCTCAATTCGTGGGCCATATCCATGCCTGGGCTCCAGCCGCCCAGCGGGTCGCCGAACTGCTCGCACGGGCCGACGACGACCACCAGGAAGCCGCCGAGCGCCGCACACGCCACGCCCAGGCCGAACAGGAAGCCGCCCAGTCCCAGAGACGCGCCGAGGAGGAAGCCTCAACGGTTGCCGAAATGCGTGCTCTGCACGGCGCCCAGTACCAAGAGCTCCTGGCCCACCGGGAAGCCACCGCCGAGAGGCTACGGCAGGCCGAAGAGCGTGCCGAGCAATGCCGCACCCGGCAGCATGAAGCCGACGGGCAAGCCATCGCCGCCGAGGCCACACTGACGATGGTCGCCCCGCAGCGGGAAGCCGCCGAGAAGAACCGCGACGCCTGCACGGCCCGCCTCGCACGCCTGGCCGAGGAGCGTCTCGCCGTCGTCCCCGACGACCTGCCCACCACCGGCCCCGGCCTCCCCGCCAACCTCACCGCGGGCCTGGCCTGGGCCAGGCGCCTGCTGGCCGACGCTCCCGGCGGCACCGACCGCCGCGCCGTCCTGGAACGGCAGCGCGACCGCGACCTGGCCCTGCTGGAAACCGCCGCCCGCAAGGCCAGCGCCGACCTGGCCGGCTTCGACCGGCAGGTGACACTGGTGGGCATCGAAGACACCCCCTGGCGGCGTGCCGTCGTCGCCGACCCCGCCGCGGTGCGAGGCCAAGACGTCCCCACCACTGTCCAAGACCTCAAAGCCACCGCCGCCCAACTCGAGGACGACCTGCGCGCCGACATCAAGCAGGTCCTCAAGACAAGCCTGTTCACCCGCCTGCAGCGCGACATCCAGCTGCGCCGGCAAGCAGCCGCCGAACTGGTCGCCCAAATCCACGACACCCTCAAAGACGTCCGCACGGGCGTGGCCCACGTCGGCGTCCAGGTCGAATGGGACGTCCGCGACACCCCTGAGGCCCAGCGCATGGTGGACCTCATCGGCATGCCGCCCTCCGACGACACCTTCGAGCAGATGTACGACGCGCTGCGCCAGCGCATGAACGAAAAGGCCGGCGAGCCCTGGGCCGAACGCGTCGCCCACACCTTCGACTACCGCAGCTGGTACGACTGGACCATCTCCGTCACCCACGCCTCCTTCGAGGCCGCCGGCAAGGAGAAGTTCCGCGAAATCACCGCCCGCTCCAACCCGCTGGAAGCCCTCTCTACTGGTGAGAGGCGCCTGGCCACCATGCTGCCCCTGCTCGCGGCCGCCTGGTCGATGTACTCCGCCCCGGGCTACGCGGGCCCCCGCCTGCTGTCCATCGACGAGATCGACGCAGCCTTCGACGAACGCAACCTGCGCCAGGTCCTGGCCCTGCTGCGCTCCTGGGACTTCGACGTCCTGGCCACCGCCCCGTTCATGACACCCATGATCAAACGGGAGACCCGGCGCGCCATGGTCCACGAGGTCGTCACCGCCGGCCGGCGCCGCATCACCGTCCCCTGGCTATGGCACGGCCATGGCGAGCCCCAGCCCCTCACTCTCGACATGACGGCTGCGCAGCCCCAGGACACTCCATGACCGCCGACCACGCCCTCCTCGCCGACGACCCGGAACTCGCCCCGCTGTGGCAGGCCATCCACGACCGCCTCAGCGCCGGCAGCACCCCGGACGACATCGCCACCGTCACCGTGCCCGGCCTGACGCCAGGCGCGGTGGCCGCCCTGAAAGCATGGCTCGACACATCCGCCCAGCGCCGACGAGGCCGCACGCGTGTCCCTCACACCGACCGCGGCGTCAAAGTGCCGCTGCCCCCGCTCCTGGACGCGCTCGGCCTCACCCCGGGCACCCTGCAGTCCTTGGTCGAGGCCGCCGTGGGCCGCGCAGTCGTCAACCGCAGGCACGGCCGCCTCGCCACCGTCGAACTGCGCCAAGAACTGGTCCGCTATGCCCAGGAGCAACTGCCGCACCTGCCCCGGCTACGGGCCCGGCTCACCTCAGGAGCCGCTGAAGAAACCGTTCCCGAGATGCGCCGTCTCATCGACGCCCTCGCCTCCCTCACCCGCCGCCTTCCCCACACGCCGCCCCGTGCCCTGGCCAAACTTGCCCACGACCACGCAGGCGACCCGCACTACTTCGATCCCGTAACCGGGCCCGGACAGCGCCTCATTACCGCTCTCGCCGAGCTCGCAGACCGCCCGGAACCCACCCGCCCCGACCACATACGCGCCCTGCTGGCCAGCCACGGCATCATCGCCGACCGCCTCTCCGCCACCGTCCTGCTCCACCAGGTCAGAGCTCTCGGCGACGGCCCCATCGACCGCCGCCTCAACGAGGCCACCACCCCCGTCGCCCTCAACCTCCTGGATCTCACTCGCACTCCGCCCCGGCTGGCTCCGCATCCGTTGACCGTCGTCGAGAACCCCTCCGTCCTCGAGGCCGCGATGGAGTGCGCCAGCCCCCAGCCCATGGCCTGCACCAGCGGCCAGCTCCGGGCCGTCGACCACGCCCTGCTCCAACTGGCATTCGACCAGGGCGTACCCCTGCGTTACGCAGGAGACCTGGATGCCGCAGGCCTGCACATCGCCGCCACCGTGCAGCAGACCTACGGAGCCGTGCTTGTCGCCATGGACACCGCACTCGTGCGTGCAGCAGGCGACCGGCCGTCTGTCATCCCGCTCGGCCCTCTCCCGAGCAGTTGTGATCCCGAGCTGGCCGCCCAACTGCAGGAAACAGGACGCGTCCTCTACCAGGAACACGACGCCGTACTCATGCGCCTCCTTGACTCGCAGTCCTCACGAGGGGAAACCTTGCACCCCGCTCCTCGCCAGGCGGGGGAGTGAGCCCCGGAACGCGGATGACGCAGATAGAGTGCTGGCCCACGTGCCACGCAGCGTTGCCGAGGAGCACGCGACCTGTCCGCAACAGCCCGCGGACGCGTATATTTGACGTACGGTTCACCTATTTTCGGTCAATCTGATGACTAGCCGCATATCTCCCTGGCAAACACCCTCCCCGCTGTGCACAGACCGTTACGATGACCGCATCAATGTCCTGACACAGCGTCAGCGACCCCTCTCAGGGCAGGCGTTCACGCCGCGAGGAACAACACACAGCCCGTCGGCTCGGACGCGGCGCGGACATGCGGTTGATGCCCAGTCACTGGGCCTCTGCGCAAGAGATTCACGGGGTGGGTCATGTCGGGCGAATTCGCTCAACTCGTCGTTGACGAGGCCATCTTTCACTGGGCGAGGACGACACAGCTCAGTGGTGGCATCGCCAGACCGATGACGTCCAACCCCCGCCCCCCACCGAAACCCTCTCGCCAGGGCCGCTTCGACGAAGCCCCCACCAGCACACTTCTGCGTATCCTGCGACATCTGGCCGCGCAGACCTCCCGCCGGCCACGCTCCGCCGCAGTCATCGCACTCATGAAGTTCCTGCCCACCGCCGTCGCCGTCGGATACCTCCGCGAACCCGACATGGAGATGCCCCTGCCCGGCCCCGACTTCGCCCAGAAGATCCGCACACTGCTGACAACCGCCGCTGGCCGACCGAACGACTCCGGCGAGCCATCCACCCGTCTTGAGACGCGCCTGCGCAAACGACGCGGTACCGCTCGCACCATGCCGCGGATTCCCGAGCAGATGGGGGAGACCGCCACACGATGAGCCTCTCGAAAACGTCCCGAACCGTCACGGGGCGACCACGCCCCGACCATGGATCGGGCGGTGCCGCGCTCATTCCCAGCCGCAGCTGGTCAGCTGCGTTGCGCCTGCTGGCACGCACGCGTTGACCGGGATCGTGGACCGGGCGCCCCCACGGTGCTGAGGGGTCGTGGTGGAGCAGGTCGGTCAGCGGCGCCGCGAGGACGGGGACATCGCGCAGAAGGACGTAAGGGGTCTGGCGGCCGCGCGCAGGGCGCTGACCCGGTTCGCGCCCGGCCACCGCCGGGCCATCCCCGACGATCAGGAGCTACGCGCCGCCATCGCCGCGGTGCTCGTGCTCCCCTGACGTCCAATGGCGTCAGGCCGGGGGCCCGCCGTGTGTCCGGCGTGGCCGCCGGCCCGCGCTGGACGGCGAGCGCGATATGGGTCAGGTCGGTCATGACGAGCGGCCGTGACGTCCTGCACCGCGTCTTCCGCCGTGAGATCCGCTCCTGGTCGACCTGGTCGAAACCGCCGCCCCCGGCGACCGACGGCGTACCACCGAACTCACCGACCACCTCGACCTGGTCCTCGGCGCTCTGGGGGAACACCACGAGGGCGAGGATCATCTGCCGTGGCCCAAGCTGCGCGCGCGCCGCCCCCGAGGCCGGCGTCGTTTCACGGATGGCCGACCAGCTCCCATCGCCGACGGCATCCTCGGCACCGGCGGCATCATCGACGGCCTCTTCGGCAGCATGCCGGCGCGTCGGATCCCGGCCGCCTACTGGATGCCGCCGACGGCGGTGACGGTGAGCTGGTTGGCGCATCAGGAGGCGGGCGACCCAGGCCGGGGTCTGGCACACAAGGCGCGCCCCCCTGGCGAGCTTCGTTGGACAGCAGTTGGTACGTGTCGCCCAGTGCGTAGCCGTCCACGCGGTGCTCGACTGCAGGCCGCCCGCAAGGTCTGTTCGCCCAGATGGTCGTCGTCCCGCTGCTCCGGCGGTACCGCATCCTCACCCAGGTCTCCGCACCGACGAGCAGGTCGCACTCACCGAGGTCGGCAACTGTCCGAACGCTCCCGTAACCGTCACACCGGCCCGCTGAGCCCGGCCCCACAGGCGCCCGGTCGATGACGGGGGGCGAGTACAGGCACTCGCGCGTGCTTGTCTACCCATCGGGGATCGATCTGTCCACCTCGACCCTGTGCTACCTGTCCAACCTGCTGACAGCCCGGCGCCGGGAGCGCGGCACGCGCTGGCGCCGCCTGACCGCACACCGACAGGCCCTACTCGTCCTAGCCCACCTGCGCTGCGGGCACACGTACGCCCAACTCGCGTTCGGCTTCGGGATCGGGCTGGCCACCGTCTACCAGTACATCGCCGAGGCGGTTGAGGTCCTGGCCGCCCTCGCCCCCACCCTTCAGCAGGCCATGACCGTCGCCGCCAACAAGGCGTTCGTGATCTTGGACGGCACCCTGCTGTCCATCGACCGCATCGCCGCTGACCGCCCCTTCTACTCTGGCAAGCACAAGCGCCACGGCATGAACGTCCAGGTCATCGCCGATGCGTTCGGACGCCTGCTCTGGGCCTCACCTGCCCTGCCGGGTGCCGTCCACGACATCAAGGCCGCACGCACCCACGGCATCATCGAAGCACTCACCCATGCCGGCATCCGGACGTGGGCAGACAAGGGATATCAGGGAGCCGGGGGGACGATCCGGGTGCCTTACCGGGGCCGCTGGAGCGCGCTCCCAGCCGGGAAGCGGGCGGCGAACTCCTCCCACGCCAGGATCCGAGCAGTCGGCGAGCAGGCCAACGCCACCCTGAAGAGTTGGCGGCTCCTGCGCAAACTCCGTTGCAGCACTGTCCGCATCACCGACATCGTCAAGGCCGTCCTGGCCTTGCACCTCGCCACGCCAGCCTGAGGCCGGTGCGGCCTGTGGCATGGACAAGGACAGCGCCGCCATCAACGACAGCAAGGGAGCCCGCCCACCGTGGCAGACTTCAGAGTCACCTACGACAAGACCGTGGACGCAGCGTACGTGTACCTCACCGAACCGCAGGCCCGCGTGAAGTCCGCGCGCATGTATCCCTGCGATCCGGTGGACGTTGACGCCATGATCAACCTCGACTTCGACGAGCAAGGCCGCCTCATCGGGATCGAAGTGCTGGCCGCCAGTTCAAAACTGCCCGAGTACCTGCTCCAGTCCGCGGAGCGGCTGGACAGCGGAGGCGCATGAACAGGCGAGCACCATGCTCTCGGCGACCGCAGTGCGCTTTGCGGCAGGTTGGAAAAGGCTCACTGAAGGTGGCTGAGCAGCTCGACTACCACCGTCCCACGGTGCCGGTGGTTTCCAACCTGACCGGCCGGATCGCCGTCGAGACAGACCTCATGAACCCCGCCTACTGGGTGCGCCATGCGCAGGAGCCGGTGCGCTTCGCCGACGGCGTGCGCGAACTGGCGGGCGGCGTGCGTGGTTTCCTCGAACTTGGCCCGGACGCCGTGCTGTCCTCGATAGTGCCCGAGTGCCCGGCTGGCCACGATGCCGCCCGGGCCGTCCCCGTGGCGCGCGGCGACCGGCCCGAACCGGTCTCCTTCCTCAGCGCCCTGGGCGACCTTCACGCCCAGGGCAGGACTCTCGACTGGAGCCCGCTCTACGACGAACGGCGGCCGAGGTTCCTCACGACACTGCCGACGTACGCCTTCCAGCGGCGCCGGCACTGGCTGGAGACCGACCAACCGGCGGCAAGGACGGGGGTGACGGCGGCTGCGGCGGCGGTCACCGTGGTGGAAGCCGAGGAGCACGCCCCGCAGGAGGCGCCGGGCCAAGAGGTCGCCGCTCTGTCCGGCTCCGAACTCCTCGCCGCACTCGTGCGGATCGTCGCGGAGACGGCCGCGAATGTCCTCGGCCACGAGGGCCCCGAACCGCTTGACCGCGACGCCGAACCCCTCGACCTGGGCATCACCTCGCTCATGGCCGTGGAGCTGCGCACGCGCCTGGCAGAGACCCTGGCGCTGGACCTGCCCCCCACGCTGGCCTACGACCACCTGCGCATCGAGGACACGGCGCGATTTCTGGACGAGGAGCTGAACCGGTGAACTTGCCGAACGACAGCTGGCTGCGGTGCTTCCACACCGTGCCGGACCCGGTGGCACGCCTGGTGTGCTGCCCTCACGCGGGCGGTTCCGCGAGCACATTCTTCCGGCTCTCCAGAGAACTGGCCGGCCGGGCACGAGTGGAGGTGGTCGCCGTCCAGTACCCCGGCCGCAAGGACCTGCGCGTGGCACCTACGGGGCGGGGCATCCGGGCCATGGCGAAGCGGATCGCCGAAGAGCTGTCCGTATGAGCCGACCGCCCGCTGACGGTCTTCGGCCACAGCATGGGAGCCACGGTCGGCTACGAACTGGCGCGAGTACTGGAGGCGACCGCCCCGCCGGGACCGGACCAGATGATTGTCTCCGGCCAGCGTTCCCGATCTGCAGAGCAGCAGACCAGTGGCCGAGCTGGAGGCCGGGGCGCGGCGCCAGCCGCTGTCGTTGATCGGGTTCCAGCGGGAGCGGATCGCCGTGCTACAGGTGCGTGCTGCACAAAACCCGCATTCCCGCGATGGAGTGCATGGTTGCTCCGCGTCCGGGTGGTACCCAGCTGCGGGTCCTCGTGTGGCTCATCCGGGCCAGACGCAACGCCCAGGAGCTGGCCCCTCGGGCCTCGGTAGAGTCGGGGCTGAGCAATCGGAGCCTCATTCTTGCCTGTATGGATGGAGCGCTGCGGGCCCACGCGGGTGTGGGTGGAAACGTTCACCGGATTGCGGATGGGTCAGAGAAGCTGCTTCGGCTAGTGCGGGAGCGAGGCGGCAACGGCCCCGGTGGTGGCTGGCCGTGGCGTCTTCTGCTGGCCGAGGCTGTGCTGCTGTTGGCTGTTTACTACCTCGGCTGCTCACCTGCCTCTGTCTGCCATCAGGCCGCAGTGTAGGTAGAAGCTTGTTCACTTCGAGGTCGCTTCCACACTTCGCCAGCAGTCAATCGTGTTGATCATCACGCTATGTAGGAGTGATCGATTCCACTATCTTTCAGGTCGTGACCGACACTCACCTTGACTCATTAGAAGAAATGACTGGATGCTTCAAGCGCATCCTCTTCGGGCCTCGCGCAAAACAGATCCACGAGCCTTGGAGGCGCCTGTTCGATGGCCCCCGGTTCGCCTTTCAGGAGGGCCTGAGCCCGCAGGAGCGCATAGCACTTTCGTATGAGCGACTCCGCTTCGTCAGCGAAGCGATGGCGGATCCGGTGGGTTTGTCCTCGGACATCGAGTCGCTCACGGCGATGCACGAGTGGGCCGGTGTGGTGGACGCAGGTATGGCCACAATCGCAAGTATCCACTGGAACCTGCACATCGGCAGTCTGGTCGATCACGACCCTGGTGGGCGGGACCTGTCTCCGTATGCCCGCATAGAGAGCGTTGGGACGTTTTTGTGCACCGAGTTGGACCATGGGAACGACGCTGCGTCGCTGGAGACAACAGCAAGGTTCGAACCCGAGACGAGCGGTTTCATCCTCGAGACACCAAGCCCTGGCGCGTGCAAGTGGATGCCCAACACCTCCGGCGCGGGTGGCGCTAAGAACGCTGTCGTGGCGGCCCGTCTGGTGGTGGACAATGTCGACCACGGCGTTTTCCTCTTCCTCACCCCGCTCACTGACAGGGCGGGCCGGCATTACCCAGGCGTGGAGGTACGGCCTCTGCCGCAGACTGCCAGCGCGCCTGTCGACCACTGCGCCACGTCCTTCCACGGCGTGCGACTTCCCTTCGAAGCCATGCTGCAGGGGGAACAGGGTCGCCTGTCACGCGACGGCACGTTCGTCAGTGCGCTGGGCAATCCGCGCAAACGATTCCTCAAGTCCATCAAGCGGGTTCACGCTGGCAAATTGTGCATGAGCGCCTACAGCCTCGGCGTGACGCGGCACGCCCTGGCCGTCGCCATGAGGCACTCTCACCGGCGGCTCACCTCCGGAATGACGACCGGTCGCAAGGTCTCCCTCATCGAGCACCGCAGCCACCATGCCCCGCTCCTCGCCGCAGTCGCCACCACCTACGCCGCGACCCTGCTGCACCGCGAGGTGGTACAGCGATGGACGAGCAGCGGCGAGGCGGAACGTGAAGAGACCGAGCGTCTTGCAGCTGTGACCAAAGCCTGGATCACCTGGCAAGCGAGGACGGTCATGACCGAATGCCGTGAGCGCTGCGGAGCACAAGGCCTACTGCTGTCGAATGGCATCGCCTACCAGCTGGCGGCGAATGAAGGAACTGTCACCGCAGAGGGCGACAACCGCGTGATCTGGGTGAAGGCCGCCGGCGAGATGCTCACGGGCGGTTTCACCCCAACGCCCCCTTCTGAAGTATCCGCTGGCAGCCGCTCGCTGGAGAACTCTGATCATCTGCAGGAACTCCTCGCGGACATCGAGCGCATATGGCACAGCAGGGCCCGCAGTCGATTGCGGAACGGCCGCCGCGGCGACCCACTCGCCCGATGGAACGGAACCGTGACGCCAGCCTTGCAGCTTGTCGAAGCTCACGTGCACCGCCTGGCGGCGGAGGCGCTGCTGGGCGCCGCCGACAAGGAGCCCGACTCCCATGTCCGGGCAATCCTCGAGCAACTGCACCGCCTGTTCGCCTTGGGCCAAGTGAAGGCTCACAGCGGGGATTTGCTGGCTGGCGGTCACATCACCTCCGACCATATTCACCAACTGTTCCACGCGGAGGAGGAACTGATCGAGGCGCTTGTGCCGTATGCGCTGCAGCTGACGGAGGGTTTCGCGGTACTGGAGGGCGTGATGGCTGAGCATCCGATGCTGCACACCGCGGAGACCGCCGCCGAGATGGTGCCCGTGTAGCTGTACGGCTGAGACGGATCATGGCTGGCGCTGCTTCTCGTCCTCGACACTCCGCGCCTTCACGTGGGGTAGAGGGCCCGATGCGTGGCATAGGCGAAAGTGTCATCACCGCTGAGAATCCCGACAACCGTCTCACAGTGATCGCGGTACTCTCGCTCTTGTTCAGCGTCGAGGCTGACGACGGTCACCGGCCCTCGCGGCGCTCCACGGCCAAAGGCAGCCAGCAGTTGTGGGGGCGATGGCAGACGGAGGACTTGCAGGACTCGACGAAAATGGCCGATCAAGTCGATGCCGTCATCGATCTCACGTAGCACATCGGCCAGCGGGTCCAGCGGGCCGCGCCAGCTGTCGAGCTGTGCCTGGCGCAGCATCATGTAACAGATTTCGAGGTTGCTGATCCGTAGCCCGGCGTCTACGGGATACAGTCTCGTCAACCGTTGCCCTGCTAAGCCTTCGAGTACATACCCGTCTTCCTCACTGGCCTCAGCGTCCGGGGACTGCGCGTGGAATCGTGAGGGCAGCATCTGCTGCAACTGTCCCCAGCTCTCATAAGCCACTCCTATAGTGTCCGCCTGAGAAGCCGTTAACTCTGTCCTGTACAGGTAGTGAAGGGAGAATAAAAGAGGCTGCTCAAGAACGAGAAAGCTCGCAGCGAGGACCGGGTCGTCGGGTACAAGGACGTGCATGAAGCCTCCAGTGTTAACAGTTGGGAAATGATGGCCAGTGTGTCACGACGGTTCTACAAGAAAAGTCAACAGGCGGAATCCTTCTGATTCCGCCACCAGGATCCGCACACGCTTCGTGCCCCGCTCCGGATGTCGCAGTGAGGCGGTACGGCCGTTCAAGCCGGCGTCGGCCCTGGGCAGCCGGCGCAGTCGGGGATCCTCCGCCAAGTCCGCATGCAGGTGGCGGATGGCCTCGTGGTCGCGATAACGGAGTGACAGCAGGCGGCACTCTTCCAACAGATAGGGGGCCCAGCTCTGCTCCCAGTCGCAGAGGACGGTGTCACGTGCGCGGTCGGACATCAGAGACCAGCGCCAGAGGTTCGAAGGGACGTCGTCGTCGCCGAATATCGCGGCGAAGGCCGTGTTGTGAGCTGTGAGTTGTCCATCCGGAGCCAGGACGCACATCATCTCCCGCTGGCCGTCGACTGCGCGCTGCCAGTGCGGTGAGGGCGTTCCGATCGATGGTGGTGGCTCCGAGCCGAACAGCTCGAGGTGGGCCACGCGCCTGTCATGCGAGCTGAAGCCCAGTGTTTGCGCGATCCGCAAGAAGAACTCGGGGGACGGACGCAGCCGACCGCTCTCCACCTTCTGGTAGACGCCGGCACCGCACCTCAGGGCCTCGTCGACGTCCGGTTGTCGCAACTTCGTCTGCCGGCCCCCGTCAGGGCGGGGCTCCAGTCCCACGTCTGGCCGAGTCAGCCTCTCGCGGTAGCACCTCATCAACCGCTGGTATTCGTGGGATGTCTCACGCCCCATAGCACCCCCTTCTCATTCATGAGTTGTGTGACAACCGCAGGTCTCGAACAACGATCGCTATCCAACCATGCGTCCGGTCGGTTTTGACAGTTCTGGCGTCCCCCACCCATCACCAATGGCTCGAATCGACGTACCCCGTAGAGAGTGGATGAAAGTGAAACTAACGCAGTGTAGCTCTTGGGGGGTCAATGGTAACGGATCGTATCGAAGTGCCAGGTTAGCTTTGTGAAAACGGGGAGCCAGCCGGTTTGCTGCACGTTGGCCTTGGCGACGGTGTCCGGTGGTCGAGGAGGCTCAGCCATCCCGGAGGGGGCAGCGGTGAGGGACGCCCAGTCATGGCTCAGAGCCAGCTACGTGCCCGTCGCTTTGCCGTGCACCGCCCTCATTGCGGAAGCTGGGCCGAGAGTCCCGCCTGATCTGTTACGGGGCGGGTACCCCGGTTGAACTCGTCACCGCAGCTGCCGCCGGTCAACGATGTCACCCAAGCCCTCGCCCTGGGTCGACGGCGTCTCGCCCGTGGTCCCCACTGGCAACGACGCCTCGCCCTGCACCACGCCCTTGGGGCACCCGCGCGCAACCTCGTCTACTGGCTGCACCTCAAGAAGACCTGTTCTTGATCGTGTTGCGGACGGCGCGGTTGCGTGAAAGCCCATGCCGTGACCGAACCGGCGTGATGCCAAGCGGAATCGTCCTCCGCGGTGGTGCTGTCAGCGCACGCAAACGCACCGTCCGACGGTCACGTCTTGTGCCAGTCGAAAGGCGCAGAGGTGCGGGGGGCCACCTTGTCGAGATACTCGGCTGCCCACGGTGAACGCCGCAGCAACTCTCGGCCCCGTTCCACGGTCATGTCCAGCTCAGCCAGTGTTCTCTCTGTGGCGATGCCCGCGACGAAGTGCAGGTTCATTTCGGCGACTTTCCGCGGCAGAGCCGCGTAGTCCAGCCGGCACATCAGATCGACACCGGTGTAGGCGGCCACCCACACCCAGGATGTCTCGTCGGGCTTCACGCCTGGCTTGAGCTCCTCGCGTCGCTTGGCCTCCTCCAGCAACTGGGTGACACGGGGGATGTACTGGGACCAGAGGTAGCCGAACGTGTCTTTGTGGTCCTGGTCGGTGGCAAGCCGTGCTGCTGCCTGCACCACAGGCACCTGGGGGGTGAGCCACGCCAGGACGATCGACGCGTCGACAACAGCCTGCAAGGGACCTGCCTGTGGCGGTGTGTCATCCATGGCGAAACCCTCGGTGACGACCGCGACGGCAATCTCCTGCTTGGTTCGGAAGTGGTAGTAGAGTCCGCCCTTCGTCAGGCCGGTTTGATCCAAGATGTCCTGCAGCGACGTCTGCGAGTAGCCCTTCTCCGCGAACAGGATCGCAGCCACATCGAGGATCTCCGCACGCGTGGCTATGCCGCGGGCTTGGGCAGGTTGCCGCACTGTCACGTCCGTCCTTCATCCTGAGCCGGTGCTCTGTCACCGGAGTTGCGAGTCACCGCCGGCCTGTACGTAGAACGCCAGTGCAGTACGCCGGATAGTCACGAGCGCAGCGACTGTAGCCGCACAATCACTGCGCGCACCAACGTGGCCGTTGATTTCGTCCACCTTGCGTGGAAGAGTCTGATCACCTTAACCAGGCTACCGGTCGGTTTCATTGGATCGTGGAGAGAGTCGATGGTCACTCACCTCGCTAACGGTCGGTTGCTGCCCTGGTCTAGGAGTCACGTCTACAGCACTCCGAGGTGGCATATCTGTGAGGACCGATCGTTGGCGCCGCCACGCTCGACCGTGGCATGGCATCGGACCGGGGCGCGCACGTGCTGATCGAAGTCGGGTGTGCATACATGGGTCCGGGCCACCAGACTTAAGGTGCCGAGTCGCCCGGCAGTGCGGCCACGGGCTTGCGTGAACAGGAGTCGGGGCCGACACCCACTCCGTCTATGCCCCGGGACAGCACATGCCGTCCGTCGTGTAATTTCGTGCGCTGGCCGCGTATGGGCATGTTGGGGAGTTGTGTTTACGAAGAGCATCGCTTGGCACTCGATCGCCGTTGACGGCGACTTCGTGAGGGAAAAGCGTGCGTCGCCCCCGGTAGGTGCAATGCATAGCAGAGGAGACACGGGTCGGCTTGCGCTGACTCTCTTATCTGAGGATGACATGTTAGAAGCCATATGCCTACTCGGGGCCGGTATCTCTCACGCCGCCGAGAATGAGTTCCAGCTCGCACAGATTGCCGCTTCACACCCGGTGGTGCTCCTCGACACCACCGCGCCGGCGTGGGCGCGTCCGTACCTGGTCCGTCATATCGCCGTGGACCCTGCAGACCCTGCTGCTACCGTCGCCGCAGCGGGAACCTACCAGGCGCGCCATGAACTGCGCGGTGCACTTACCTACATGCCGGAACACGTTGAGACAACGGCCCGGGTCGCCGAACTACTGAGAACGCCAACCACGCCGGCCAAAGTATTGGCTCGTTTCGGTGACCTCGCTCAACTCAGAGCAGTGCTCGCACAGCACAGTGTCCCCCAGCCGCGCTGGGCTGAAGTCCCCGATGCTGAATCAGTAGCTGCCCGCGCGGATTCGTTAGGGTATCCCGTCCTGATTAGACAGTCCGGTAGGGCGCGCACAACTGCAGCACAGGCACGCGACCGCAGTGAAGTCAGCGCCGCGTATGAGCTGGTTGATCGGCCGAAGGTAAAAGCTCCGATCGATTGGCAGGGCGCTATCCTGGTTGAGGAAGACTTGGGCGGCGAGCAAGTATCCGCGGAAACGGTCGTTCTCGATGAAGAAGACATACGAATCGTCTCCATCACACGGACGGTTTTGGGCCCGCCACCGGCCCGCCAGACTGTACGGCACTGCGTATTTGCGCATGATGCCCTACTGCAGAACCCCATACTGCGGCGGGTCGTCGCACGCGCTGTACAGGCTCTCGGCATCAAGGTTGGTGTAATCAGCGTACACATGAGGCTCACCCGCAAGGGCCCCCGCATCATCGATGTCAGTCCGCACCTTGCAGGTGACCTGATACCGCTAGTCGTGAAGCACGCCACCGGAATTGACCTGCCGCGCATCGCGGCCGACCTGGCCTCAGGCCGAGCCGCGAACCTAATCGCGACCCGTCAGCGAGCGGCGGCAGTGCAGTTTTTCTACGCGACGATGACCGGCCGCGTGCGCCGTCTGGCCGTACATCGCCACGCAGATCGTCAACCGCTTCTCGACCGGATCGTCATCACCCAAGAACTCGGCAATCACGTCACCTCCGGTCCCTACGCGACGGTAAGCGACCGGATCGGCCACTTCGTTGTCCTGGGTCCCGACGCGTCAAGCTGTCGCAGCACACTCGACCAGACTGCTCGGTATATCCACGTGGAAGTCGCACCATCACCCGTCGTGTCCGCCGCCGCCCTCAGGGTGCCGTATTCGAGTGGAATCATGGCTTGCCGGGCGACGACTCAGGCGCGCAGCTGGTGCCCCAGGATTCGCCAGCAGGGACGGCCCAGGGGCGTATGTGAGCCGGCACGCTGCTCGGGGCTGCGGATGCTGGCCGAGTGGCAGCTGGGGCTGACGCACGCGCTGACCGATGCGGACACGGGGCAGTGTGGCGGGCCCGACGCCCGGGGCCCGCCCCGGCGGCTGCTCGTGGGCATCACCGAGCTCTGCAACTCCCGGATCACGAGACGGCCACAGACACCGCTCTCAGCCGCGGCCGGCCGCATGATGTCCATCTGGCTTCAGCAACCCATGGGGGGACATGAAGACTCGCGCTGCCGCCTGCGCCGGCCTGCTTGCTCTCACTGCTGCTCTTACGGCCTGCGGCAGCAGCGACGGCGATACCAAGGCCAAAGAGGCAGCCTGCAAGGTCGCCAAGAGGAAGTCACTCGACGACGCCATGCGTTATCGGCTCGACCATGCCACCCGGGTCAAAGAGGACAACGCCTGCAAGGGTCTGAACGACGAGATACTGCTGAAGCTAGACAACGAAGTCGCGAAAGAGGCGTACGAAGACGACAAGCGCAACGGCCTGGTGGGCACCCAGCCGTAACGCGCGCGGACCGAGTCCGGTCGGGTCAGGAACCGTGCACTGGCCCGGTGCGGTCAGTCAGCGGGCTGTCGGGACGCTTCGGTGCTGTCCGGGCTGAGGGGCAGAGGATCGTCAACCACCAATGTGATCAGGTTTGGCGTCGGCTGCTGCTTTGGCGGCTCGCTCGATCATCGCGTGCTGGGCTGCCCAGAAGGCTGCGTCGCGCTTCGGGATCGCGTACTCGGCCGCTGTCCCTGTCGAGCCGTCGAGATGTTCGCGCAGGATGTCGGCGTGTCCGGCGTGCCGGCTGGTCTCGGTGAGCGTGTGGACCAGGATGTTGAACAGCATCACGTTGGGGCGTGGCCACCAGGGCACGTAGCCGGGGGAGTCGATGGCGAGGGCGTTGATCGTCGCGTCTGAGTGCTCCCATACGCGGCGATAGCGGTCGGTGATCTGCTCGCGTGTCTCGTGCTGGGTCGCCCACATGTCGGCGCCACGCTCCTCAGCGTCGTCCCACCGGGGCAGGGGTTCGGGGAACGGCCGGTCGAAGACCTCGCCGAAGTACCTGGACTCCCAGAGCGACAGGTGCTTGATCAAGCCAAGAAGGTTGGTACCCGTCGACGTCAGGGGGCGGCGGACGTCGTACTCGCTCAGCCCGTCGAGCTTCCAGAGCATCGCCTTGCGGATCTCTCGCAGATCGTTGTGCAGATACTTCTTCGCGAACTCATCGATCATGGAGCACGACCCTGTCACGCGCGGGTAATGCGCTCAAGTGGTGCTCAGGCACTGGCTGGGGCGTATGGGAGCGGAACACCCGGCGTCGGTCGTTTACAGGGACTCGGCCCGGCCAGCAGGGGAGAGGTGTTCTGTGGGATGGTGCGCAATTAACGAGCTCGTGCACGGTAGGCGGTGAGGTGTCGTGTGCCTCGGTGGGACCTGGCGTTTCACATTGTTCGTGCCGGGGCCAGGTCGGCGGTCTGCTGGTGGGACAGCAGGGCGGCGACGGCTTGCACGG
>NZ_JOIU01000002.1 GCF_000720135.1 Streptomyces sp. NRRL S-1022
CGTCACACCGCCCGCCAGCGCCAGCGAACACTCACCGCGCCGCAGCGCCTGCACCGCCATGTCCAACGCCACCAGCGACGACGAACACGCCGTGTCCACGGTCAGCGCGGGGCCCTCCAGGCCGAGGGTGTAGGACACGCGGCCCGACAGGACGCTGGCCGCGCTGCCGGTCATCCGCTGGCCCTCGGCGCCCGTCTGCTCCGCGGTGTCGTCACGGAACATGAACGTGCCCGCGTAGACGCCGGTGTGGCTGCCGCGCAGGGCCAGGGGGTCGATGCCGGCGCGCTCCAGCGCCTCCCAGGACGCCTCCAGCAGCAACCGCTGCTGGGGATCCATCGCCAGCGCCTCACGCGGCGAGATACCGAAGAACTCCGCGTCGAACTCCGCCGCCTCGTGCAGGAACCCGCCCTCACGCGTGTACGACGTCCCCGCACGCCCACCCTCCGGGTCGTACAACCCCTCCAGGTCCCAGCCACGGTCCACCGGGAACCCCGAGATCGCGTCCCCGCCCGACACCACCAGCCGCCACAGATCCTCCGGCGACCCCACACCACCCGGGTACCGGTCCACCAGCCGCTCGGCGGCGTCCCGGGGCAGCTCCGCGATCCGCTGGGCGAGCCCGGTGGCGGGCGTGCCGGTCACGGGGTGCGGCTGCGCGGCGGAGGCCCGGCGCCTGGGCAGGGTGACCAGGCCGCGCAGGGCGCCGGGCAGTTCCTCCTCGGCCGCCCTGGCGCGCAGGGCGGCGCGGTCGAAGCGGGCGGGGACGACGACGGGCGCGTCCACCGCGCGGGCGGTGCCGAGCGCGGCGAGCCCCTCGCCGACGCCCAGCGGCTGCAGGCCGAGGCGGCGGAGCCGGGCCCGGTCGGCGTCGCCGAGGCCCCCGGCCAGGCCGTCCTCGTGGTCCCACGGTCCCCAGGCGAGCGAGAGGGCGGGCAGCCCTTCCGCCCTGCGCAGCCGGGCGAGCCCGTCGAGGAAGGCGTTGGCCGCCGCGTAGGCGGCCTGGCCGGCGTTGCCGACCGTGCCGATCACCGAGGAGAACAGGACGAAGTCGGACAGCTTCTGCTGCCTCGTCAGCTCGTGCAGGTTCAGTGCCGCGTCCACCTTGGGCCGCAGCACCCGCTCGATCTGCTCCGGGGTGAGCGTGGCGGCGACGCCGTCGTCCAGGACGGCTGCGGCGTGCACGACGGCGGTCAGCGGGTGCTCGCCGGGGATGCCGGCGAGCAGCCGGGCCAAGGCGTCCCGGTCGGCGACGTCACAGGCCGCGACGGTCACCTGCACACCCGATGCCTCGAGGTCGGCGGCCAGTTCGGCGGCGCCCTCGGCGTCGGCACCGGCGCGGCTGACCAGGAGCAGGTGCCGCACGCCGCCTTCGGCGGCCAGGTGACGGGCCACCAGGGAGCCGAGCCCGCCGGTGCCGCCGCTGATCAGCACCGTACCGCCGGACTCCCACGCGGGAGCCGGGCCGGCCGGGATCCGCGACCGGCGCAGCCGGGGAACCAGGACGGAGCCGCCGCGCAGGGCGAGTTCGGGCTCCCCGGAGGCGAGCGCGGCGGGCAGCGGGCGCAGCGACTCCCGTTCGCGGCCCAGGTCCAGCAGACCGACCCGGCCGGGGTACTCGGCGCGCACGGACCGCAGCAGACCCCACAGCGCGGCGCCCACCAGGTCGGGGGTCTCGCCCGCCGTCCCGGTGGCCACGGCCCCGCGGGTGACGAGCACCAGCCGGGAGCCGGCGAGCCGGTCGTCCTCCAGCCAGGACCGCACCCGGACGAGGGTGTCCGCGACGGCGGTGCGGACGGCTTCGGCGACCTCGCCGCCGCCGGCCACCACCGGCGTGGGGCACGGGACGAGGACGATCTCGGGGGCGGCGGAACCGGCCGCCTCGATCAGCGCGGTCATGTCCGGGTGGACCATCACTCCCGCGTCGGCGGTGGTGAGGGCGGTGGCCAGGCCGAGGTCGGTGTCACCCGCCACGGCCCACCGGCCGGACCGCGCGTCGCCCGCGGTGAGCGCCAGGCCGGTCCAGCCGACCTCGAAGAGCGCCTCCCGGCCGGGTGTGCCGGCCGCACGGTGTACCGCTTCCTCGGACAGGGGGGCCAGGGTGACGGCGCCGACGGTGGCGAGCGGCAGTCCCGCGCCGTCGGCCACGGTGAGCGAGAACGGGCCGGCCGCACCGGTCCGGGCCGCCGCGGTGGCGGGGGTGATCCGGACCCGCAGGGTCTGCGCCCCGGCCGCGTGCACGGCGATGCCCCGCCACTCGGCGGGCAGCCACACCGCGGCGGGACCGGTGCCGGCGGCGGGCGCCCGGTGCCCGGCGAGCGCGTACAGGGCGGCGTCGAGCAGGCCCGGGTGCACGGCGAAGCGGGCGGCCCCCTCGCCGTGCCCGGCGTCCAGGGCCACCTCGGCGAAGAGCTCCTCGCCCAGGGTCCAGGCCGCCCGCAGGCTCGCGAAGCCCGGGTCGAGGGGCGTGGGGCGGTCGTCGGCGGCGAGGGGTACGGCCCCGGCGGGGGGCCAGACGCTCAGGTCGGAGGGGATCTCGGGACGGGCCGGGACGAGGGTGCCGGTGGCATGCCGGGTCCAGGGGGCGTCCGCGTCGGTGTCCTCGGGCCGGGAGTGCACGGAGAACGTGCGCCGCCCCTCGGCGTCCGGCGCTCCGGTGCCGACCTGGAACCGTGCCCCGCCGTCCGCGGGCAGGACCAGCGGTGACTGCAGCGTCAGTTCCTCGATGTGCGCGGCGCCCGTCTCGGCTCCCGTCTGCAGCGCCAGTTCCACGAAGACACCGGCGGGCACCACGATCTCGTCGTGCACACGGTGGTCGCCGAGCCAGGGCTGGGCCTGCGGGGACAGCCGTCCGGTGAGGATGAGTTCCCCGGCCTCGGCGCGCGGTACGACCGCGCCGAGCAGCGGGTGGTCGATCGGGGCGAGTCCCGCCGAGCTGACGTCGGCGCCCGTACGCTGCGGTGCCCGCAGCCAGTACGAGCGGCGCTGGAAGGCGTAGGTGGGCAGCGGCACGCGGCGGCCGGCCGGGCCGGGCGCCGTGCGGTGCCAGTCCACGGCGGTGCCGCGGACGTGCAGTTCGGCGAGCGCGCCGAGCAGTGCGGGGACCTCCGGCCGGCCGTGCCGCGCCGTGGGCAGGAAGGCGGTCTCCTGCTCGTGCTCGGCGGGCACGCAGTCGCGGCCCATCGCCGCGAGCACCGCGTCCGGTCCCACCTCCAGGAAGGAGCGCACGCCCCGCTCCGCGAGCGTGCGCACGCCGTCGTGGAAGCGGACGGCCTCCCGGGCGTGGCGCACCCAGTAGCCGGGTGTGCTGATCTCCTGCGCGGGGACGAGACGTCCGGTGAGGTTGGACACCACGGGGATGCGCGGGGGCTCGTAGGAGAGCCGGGACGCGACCTCGCGGAAGGCGTCGAGCATCGGGTCCATGTGCGGCGAGTGGAAGGCGTGGCTGACGCGCAGCCGCTTGGTCTTGCGCCCCCGCTCGCGCCACTGCGCGGCGACGGCGAGCACGGCGTCCTCGTCACCGGCGAGCACGGTGGACAGCGGGCCGTTGACCGCCGCGACGGAGACCTGGTCCTCCCGGCCGGCGAGAGTGGGCAGGATCTCCTGTTCCGATGCCTGGACGGACACCATGGCGCCGCCGGTGGGCAGTTGCTGCATCAGTCTGCCTCGGGCCGCGACGAGGGCGCAGGCGTCCGGGAGGGAGAGGACGCCGGCGGCGTGTGCCGCGGCCAGTTCACCGACCGAGTGGCCGAGGACGACGTCGGGGGTGACACCCCAGTCCTCCAGCAGGCGGAACAGGGCGGTCTCGTACGCGAACAGCGCGGCCTGCGTGTATCCGGTGAGGTGCAGCAGGCCGGCGTCCTCGGTGTCCTCCGCGAGGAACATCAGGTCGCGGACGGAGCGGTCGAGGTGCTTGTCGAGCAGGGCGCACACGTCGTCGAGGGCGGCGGCGAAGACCGGGTAGGTGTCGTACAGGGCGCGGCCCATGCCGGCCCGCTGGCTGCCCTGTCCGGTGAACAGGAAGGCCAGTTCGCCGGGCCGTACCGAGCCGGCCGCCGCCGCTGCGGGGGTGTCGCCGGAGGCGAGCGCGGCCAGGCCGGCGAGCGCCTCGTCCCGGTCGGCGGCGAGCAGCACCGCGCGGTGTTCGAAGTGGGTGCGGGTGGTCGCCAGCGAGTGGGCGACGTCGTCGAGGCTCTGGCCGGGGTGGGTCTCCAGGTGGGTGCGCAGCGCGCCGGCCTGGGCGCGCAGTGCGTCGGCGGTGCGGCCGGACACCGGCACGGGGGTGGGCGTCCCGGGCGTGCGGGCGGGGGCGGACCGCTCCGGTGTCCGCGCGTCCTCCGGGGCGGGGGTCCAGTCGGAGACGACGAGGTGGCAGTTGGTGCCGCCCATGCCGAAGGAGGAGACGCCGGCCAGCACCGGGGTGCCGTCGGGGGTGTCCAGCTCGCTGAGGCCGTCGTTGACGCGCAGCCTCAACTCGCCGAGCGGGATGGCCGGGTTGGCGGAGCGGAAGTTGAGGCTGGGGACGAGGGTGCGTTCCCGTACGCAGAGCACCGCCTTGATCAGCCCGGCGATGCCGGCGGCGCCCTCCAGGTGGCCGATGGCGGGCTTGACGGAGCCGACGAGCAGCGGGGAGTCGGCGGCCCGTCCGCTGCCGGCACCGAGTACGGCGCCGAGCGCGGCCGCCTCGACGGGGTCGCCCAGCGGGGTGCCGGTGCCGTGCAGTTCGACGAAGCGTACGGCGTCGGGGGCGACGCCGGCCTGGTCGTAGGCGCGGCGCAGCACGTCCTCCTGTGCGGCCCTGCTGGGGGCGGTGAGGTTGTCGCCGCCCCCGTCGTTGTTGACGGCTCCGCCGCGGATGAGGCCGTGGATGGTGTCGCCGTCGGCGAGCGCCCGGCTGAGCGTCTTCAGGACGACGACGCCGCCGCCCTCGCCGCGGACGTAGCCGTTGGCGCGGTCGTCGAAGGTGTACGTGCGGCCCTCGGGTGACAGGGCGCCGAACTTCTCGGCCACCACGAAGCCCTCGGGGACCAGGTTCAGGCTGACTCCGCCGGCCAGTGCCAGCGCGCAGTCGCCCTTGCGCAGGCTCTCGCAGGCGAGCTGGACGGCGACCAGCGACGACGACTGGGCCGAGTCCACGACCAGGCTGGGGCCGCGCAGGCCGAGGAGGTAGGAGATGCGGTTGGCGATGATGCTCCGGCTGACGCCGGTGATGGTGTGGTGGGTGACCGACGCGGCCCCGTGCTGGTGGACGAGCCTGGCGTAGTCGTCCCAGATCGCGCCGAGGTAGACACCGGTCCGCGTTCCCTCGACCGAGGCCGGGACGATGCCGGCGTGCTCCAGCGCCTCCCAGGCCAGTTCGAGCATGAGCCGCTGCTGCGGGTCGACGCTCGCCGCCTCCCGGGGCGTGATGCCGAAGAACTCTGGGTCGAACGCGTCGACGCCGTCCAGGAATCCGGCCGGCCGGGTCACCGCGTCGGCGGGCAGGCCCGGCCGCCCGTCGGGCACCCGGTCGGACACGGCGCTCCGGCCGGCGTGCAGCAGCTGCCAGTACGCCTCCGGTCCGGGCGCCCCGGGGAAGCGGCAGGACATTCCGACGACGGCGATGGGTTCTCCCGGCACCGTGTCGACTTCCGGACGTCCGGACACGGATGCAGTGGCCATGGTGTGGCTCTTCCTTTCGGCGACCGCGCGCGGCAGGGCCTTCGCGCGCAGGAACGTGCTCGGATACCTCGTCACGGCGGGCCGGGGCGCACCCCGGGGCCCGCGCGGACGCAAGGGCGTACGAGGGCGTACGAGGGCGTACGAGGGTCAGGCGTACCGGTAGAAACCGCGGCCGGACTTCTTGCCCAGCAGACCGCCCTCGACCATGCGGAGCAGCAGCGGCGGAGGCGCGTACTGCGGCTCCTTGAACTCCTCGTACATCGCCTCGGCGATCGAGACGGTGGTGTCGAGGCCGATGAGGTCGGCCAGGCGCAGCGGACCCATCGGGTGCGAACAGCCGTCGACCATGCCCTGGTCGATGACCTCGGCCGTGGCGAGACCGGAGTCGACCATCCGGATGGCGGAGAGCAGGTAGGGGAAGAGGAGGGCGTTCACGACGAAGCCCGCGCGGTCCGGCGAGCCGATCGGCTTCTTGCCGAGGACGTCCGACACGAACGCCCGGGCACGTGCGGTGACCCTGCCGTCCGTGACCACCGAGTCGATCAGCTCGACCAGCGGCAGGACCGGCACGGGGTTGAAGAAGTGCATCCCGAGCACCTGGCCCGGACGGCTGGTGGCCCGGGCGAGCCGCACGATGGGGAGGGAGGAGGTGTTCGAGGCGAGGATGACGTCCGGGTCCTCGACGATCTTGTCGAGGTCGGCGAACACCTCCAGCTTGAGCTGCTCGTTCTCCTTGACCGCCTCGATCACCAGCTGGCGGTCGGCGAGTTCGCCGAGGTCCCTGGTGAAGGAGACCCGGCCCAGCGCGTCGTCGCGGTCCCGCTCGGTGAGCTTGCCCTTGGCGACCCCGCGGTCCAGGGACCGGGCCAGCCGCTGGGGTCCGGACACCAGGGAGGCGTCGGAGGAGACCGCGACGGTGACGTCCAGGCCCGCCTTGGCGCACAGTTCGGCGATTCCCGTTCCCATGATGCCGCTGCCGACGACCCCTACCCGGTGGATGTCCGGGTGGTCGTCCGGGTGGCTTTCCGCAGGTGTGGTGAGTGTGTCGTTGGACGTGGTCATGCTCCGGTCCCCCAGGTCAGCAGTGATGCACCGATGGCCATGCCGCCGCCGAACCCGGCGAGCAGCACCAGATCTCCGGCGGCCAGCGCCCCGCTGCGGTTGGCCTCGTCGAGGGCCACCGGTACCGACGCGCTGCCGACGTTCCCGTACTTCCTCAGCGTGCGGTGGGTGTGGGCGTTGACGAGCCCCGCGCGCTCGACCACCTCGGTCAGCATCACGCCGTTGGCCTGGTGCGGGACGAAGTGCCGCACGTCGGCGAGTTCGACGCCGACGCTCTCCGCCAGTTCCACCAGCGCCCGGGGCACGTTGTCGGCGACGAAGTCCCGTACGGCGCGGCCGTCCATCCGGAAGAAGTGACCGCCTTCGGCGACGGTCTCCGCCGTCGCCGGGTTGCGGCTGCCGCCGGCCTCCACGCGGATCAGGTGGTGGGCGTCGCCGCGGCTGGTCAGGGCGGTGTCGATGATGCCGTACGGTGCGGGGACCGCGCCGACGACCGCGGCACCGGCGCCGTCGGCGAACAGCACGGCCGTCCTGCGGTCGTCGAAGTCGAGGATGCGGGAGTACAGGTCGGCTCCGATGACCAGCGCACGGCTGTCGGGGTTGAGCGCGACCATGCCGCGGGCCAGGGCCAGCGCGTACACGAAGCCGCTGCACACGACGTTCACGTCGAAGCACGCGGCGCCGTAGGCCCCGAGCCCGTGCTGCACCAGGTACGACGTCGGCGGCTGGGGGAAGTCACCCGTCGAGGTGGACAGGATGATGTAGTCGATCTGGTCCGCGGACAGCCCGGCCTGCTCCATGGCGGCGGCGCCGGCGCGGACGGCCAGGTCGCTCGTCGCCTCGTGCGGGGCGGCGTAGCGCCGCGACCGTATCTGGGTCTTGCGTTCGATCCACTCCGCGGTGACGCCGACGCGCTCGGCGACCTCGTCGTTGCCGACCTCACGCTTGGGCAGGTAGGAGCCGGTCGAGAGAATTCCTATGGAGGAGTCCGTCACGTCAGACAGCCCCTTCGAGCACCGCGGACGTATTCCGGTCCGGCTGTCCCGCGGTGTTCCGGAGGGGGTTCAGGCGGGCTTCCCCGATACGCGCCCGCTTCTCGGGGTCGGTGACCCCGAGTCCTTCCCGGGGCGCGAGGCAGAGAACGCCGACCTTTCCGGTGTGCTTGTTCTCCTGGACCAGCCGGGCCGCTTCACCCACTTCGTGCAGCGGATAGACCTCGGAGACGATCGGCGACAGCTGACCGAGCTGGAAGAGGCGATTGCATTCGGCCTGTTCCTGGAGATTCGCGGCGTGGCTGCCCACGATGCGCTTCAGGTTCATCCACAGATACCGGTTGTCGAAATGGTGGTCGTATCCGGTGCTGGAACCGCACGTGACGACGGTTCCGCCCTTGCGCACCACGAAGACGGAGATGCCGAACGTGGCCCGGCCGATGTAGTCGAACACGACGTGCGGGTCCTCGCCGAGCTGCCGGCGGATCTCCCGGCCGAGGCGCTTGCCCAGTTCGATGGTCCGCTGCGGATCGGGGGCGGCGTCCTGGCCCATGCCGATGTCGTTGCGGTTGATGATGACATCGCAGCCGAGCCGGCGCAGCACCTCGGCCTTGCGCTCGGAACTGACCACACCCACCGCGATGCCGCCGGCGTTCTTCACCATCTGCACGGCGTACGCGCCCAGGCCGCCGGTGGCGCCCCAGACGAGCACGATGTCCCCCTGCTTGATGCGCGCGCCCTTGTCGCTGACGAGCATGCGGTAGGAGGTCGCCGCGGTGAGCAGGACCCCGGCGGCCTCCTCCCAGGTGAGGTGGGCGGGCTTGGGCAGCAGCTGACCGGCGCGCACGACGGCGAAGTGGGCCAGGCCGCCGAAGTTGGTCTCGTAGCCCCAGATGCGCTGTTCGGTGCCGAGCATCGCGTCGGCGTGCGACGCCGGTTCCTGCTCGTCGACCTGGACACAGCTGACCACCACGTGGTCGCCGACGCGCCAGCGGCGCACGCCCGCTCCGACGCGGACCACGATCCCGGCCGCGTCCGACCCCACGACGTGGTGGGGCAGGTCGTGGCGGGCCGCGTAACCGCCCTGCCGGCCGTACCGCTTGAGGAATTCGAAGGTGGATACCGGCTCGAACGTGGCGGACCACACCGTGTTGTAGTTGATCGAGCTGGCCATCACCGCGACGATGACCTCGTCGGGCGCGATCTCCGGCATCGGCACCCGGCCGACGTGCAGCGTGTCGCGGACGTCCTTGTCCGCGCGGTCACCGAATTTCCCTACGTCCGACGCGCGCAGGTGTGCGGCCAGATATTCGGCGGGCAGCTCGTGCCGTTCCAGCTCGCCCGCGTCTGCGCCGTCGAGCAGAGCTTCGACCAAAGAGCTCATTGTCCCCCTCCTCGATCAGCGAGCAGCCGACAGCGCACGACGAATTCACCCTTGAAGACGTCGCGCGCCCACTGCTCGGTCACATGCGTGGTGGTGCGGGAGACGAAAGTCGCCGTCACCGCACCGGAATCCTCTGAACACCCCGGGTAGCGACCACGTTACGCATTCCGCACCCCGGCCCCTACCCTTAACCGCCCCCTAGCCGGGACCCCACCAGCGCGGTCGGCAGCCCCCAGTCCGGCGGCCGCGTCGCGCGGCCCGCCGGCCGGGGGCCCGCAGGTCAGGCGGTGGCCAGCGGATTCGGCAGGGGCAGGTAGCGGGCGTCCGCGCCGTCCGCGCCGGTCCAGCGCAGCAGCAGGTTCGTCTTGCCGGGCAGGGTGGGCGCGGTGAGCAGGGCGGGGATCTCGGGCAGGGGGTGCCGGGCGAGTTCGCGGCGGGCGGCGGGCCAGGGGTCGAGGCCGGGGTGGAGGTCGGCGAGGGCGCCGGCGATCTCGGTGAGGTGGTTGACGACCAGGCAGTACACCAGCCGCTCCCAGCCGGCGGCCCGGGTGACGTCGGGCAGCAGTTTGACGCCCTCGGCGTCCCGGAACAGGGCCTGCACGGGGGTGCCGGCCCGGTCCACGGCGACGAGCGTGTTCTGCAGGTGGGCCTCCAGGACGACGCCGTGCGCGTCGAACGCGGTCAGGGCGGGCGGTACGACCTGCCGCAGATAGGCCTCCCACCAGCCGGCCGGGTCGGGGGCGGCGGCCAGCGGGCTGCCCTCGAAGCCCTCGGCGAGCCCGGCCGCGAGCAGCGGGGTCGCGCCCGGCAGCAGGTGGCCGCGCAGCCCGTCGCGGACCAGCACCGCGAGTTCCTCGAAGGCGAAGGCGGCGGTGCGGTAGCCGCGGTCGCTCAGCCAGGCCGCGGGCGGCCCCATCGCCGCGAAGGCGTGCCCGGCGGCGGTGTCCGTGCGGCGGACCCGGCGCAGGTCGTGGCGCCACAGCCGGCGGATGTCGTTGGTGATGCGGACGTCCAGGCTGAACTTCAGGAACAGGTCGCGGCGCGGCTCGTACACCGTGCGGACGGCGGCGGTGGGCCAGGTGTCGCACGCCGTCGTGCCGAGCCGCAGCAGCCGGCCGTCGGCGAAGGCGGGGGCGAGGTCGCGGGCGGCCAGGTCGAGCTGCCAGGGGTGGGCGGGCAGCAGCCGGTAGCCGGGCGGGGCGGTGCCGAGGGCGTCGAGGGCGCGGGTGTCGCCCTCCTCGGCCACCTGGTCCTCGCGGACGCCGAGCAGCACCAGCGGGAAGCGGGCGTGCGCCTCGGGGGCGTACGGCAGCCAGGAGGCGACCGGGCCGCCGCCGCGCGCCTTGGGCGCCGGGTGGTAGGGGTGGCCGGTGAGCAGGGACTGCTCGGAGCGCAGGTAGGGGTCCGCGGGTGCCGTGGCCCGGGCGCGGGCGGTGAGCAGGGCGGCGACCGCCTCCCGGCTGTCGATCATCTCGGCGGGCAGGTCGCCGCCGGGCAGCCCGGTGTGCCGGCGCAGTTCCTCGGCGACCAGTTTGACCAGCTCCGCGTGGCCGACCGGGTGCCAGGACCCGGCCGTGTGCACCTCGGGGTCCGCGGGCCGCCGCCCGGCGCGCACCCGCAGCAGCCGTCCGTCCGGCAGCCGGTGCACGCGCCGGTCCCCGTCGTCCGGGAGCGGCTCGGCAACCTCCCGCAGCAGGCAGTTGAGCAGGGGCGCGGTCGCGTACGCGTCGGCGCGGCGGCCGACGGCACCGCTGGGGGGTGTGAGGTCCACGCGATCCATTCGTTCTTCGTCCGGGGGCCCCGCGGTCTTCCCCGCGCACGCCGGGTGCGCCGTCCGGGAGCCGGTGACGATCAGTATGGCTGTCGTCCCGGACAATCGTGGTGTGCCCCGTGTACCCGAGGAGCCGACCGTGCACCGTCCCCCCACCGCCGACACCGGGATCGCCGAGGAGCTGGCCGCCGTCCGGCCCGGCCTGCTGACCCGGTACACGGCCGAGCTGCCGGGCGCCCGCGCCGCCGTGCTGACCCGGCTGTGGCGGGCGCTGGCCCACGAGCCGCTGCCGTGGGTCACCGGCCGGGTGCCGGGGGCGCACGGGCTGGCGCTGCGCCTGGCCGACGGCCGGATGCTGCACGGGCCGGCCGCGGACCCGTACGCCACCGGCGCGTACGTCACCGCCGTGCGCCTGGACCGGGAGCGGTACGACGATCCGGCGCGGCTCACGGCGGCGCTCGGGGTGCGGCACGCGTCCGGCTTCGCCGCGGAACTGGCGCACAGCGTGGCCTCACTGGCGCTGTCCCGGGCCGGTGCGGATCACCCGCAGGAGTGGCCGGCGCAGGACTGGGAGTGGGAGCAGCGCGTGGTCGACGGGCACCCGTTCCACCCGAACTGCCGGTCCCGGCCCGGTTTCTCGGTGGCGGACCAGCTGGCGTACGGGCCGGAGCACGGGCCGGTGGTGGAGCTGGGGACGGTGCCGGTGCCGGCGGCCGGCTGCCTGCTGTCCGGCGACTGGCCGGACGAGCTCCGGGACGGCGGACGGCTCCTGCTGCCGGTGCACCCCTGGCAGGCCGCGCACGTGCTGGGGCGGTCGTACGACGTCTGGCGCCCGGCCCGTCCGCTGATGTCCCTGCGCACCCTGGCGCTGCCCGGCGGCCCGCACGTCAAGACGGCGCTCAGCGCCCGGCTGACGTCGTCGGTGCGGGACATCTCGGTTGCCTCGGTACGGACCGCGGCGTCCCTGTCCGGCTTCGCCGAGGCGCTGGCGGCGCGCACCGACGGCCTGCTGCACATCACCCGCACGCTGGGCGCGGCCACGGCCCACTCCGCCGATCTGGCGGCGCTGCTGCGGGAGTCGCCGCAGGTGTACGCGGGGCCGGGCGAGCGGGTCCTGCCGGTGGCCGCCCTCGCCACCACGTCCCTGCCCGGCTCCCCCGCCTGGCTGGCCGCGTTCACCCGGCTGGCGCTCACCGTGGGCCTGCGCCTGCTGGATCTCGGGGTGGCCCTGGAGGCGCACGGGCAGAACCTGCTGGTCGTCCTGGCGGCCGACGGCAGCCCGCGGCGCCTGGTCTACCGGGACCTGGCCGACATCCGGATCAGCCCCGCCCGGCTGGCCCGGCACGGCATCGCCCCGCCCGACGTCGCCGGCCGCCTGCTCACCGACGACGACACCGCCCTGCGCCGCAAGCTGTTCGGCTCGCTGGTGGCGGGCGCGCTGGCCGCCACGGCGGGCTCGGGACCGGCCCTGGGCACGGCCCTGGCCGCCGCCCTGCCGGACCTCCCGCCGACCCCCGATCTGCTCGCGCTGCGTCAGGAACCCCTGCCCGCCAAGGCGTTGACGCTGATGCGGCTGTCTCCGGGGACGCCGGGCGACCGGTGGACGTCCCTGCCGAACCCGCTCGTTTTGGAGCGCGGCCCGTCTGATCAATAGGATCCGGCGATGATCACAAGACAACGGCTGGCGGCGGGCGTCTGTGCTCTGCTCGCCGCCCTGACGGCCGGGATCGCGTTTCCTGCCGGAGCGGTCGCCGACGAGACGGACCAGTCCGCCCCGAAGGTCGAACTCGTGCTGGACGTCAGCGGTTCCATGCGTACCCGCGACATCGACGGCGGCACCCGGATGGCCGCGGCGAAGCAGGCGTTCAACGAGGTGCTGGACGCGACGCCGGAGGAGGTCCGGCTCGGTATCCGCACGCTGGGTGCCAACTACCGCGGCAACGACCGCAAGGAGGGCTGCAAGGACACCGAGCAGCTCTATCCGGTCGGCCCGCTGAACCGGACCGACGCGAAGACGGCCGTGGCCACGCTGGCGCCGACCGGCTGGACCCCGATCGGGCCCGCGCTGCTGAAGGCGGCCGGTGACCTGGACGGCGGTTCCGGCACCCGCCGTATCGTGCTGATCAGTGACGGCGAGGACACCTGCCAGCCGCTCGACCCGTGCGAGGTGGCCCGGGAGATAGCGGCCAAGGGCATCGGGCTGACCATCGACACCCTCGGCCTGGTGCCGGACGCCAAGACCCGCGACCAGCTCAGCTGCATCGCGGACGCGACCGGCGGCACGTACACCGACGTACGGCACAAGGAGGAACTCTCCGACCGGGTCGGCGACCTGGTCGAGCGGGCGGCCGATCCGGTGGTCACGCCGGTGGCCACCGAGGGCGCGGAGCGGTGCGAACAGGCGCCGGCGCTGAAGTCCGGGCTGTACACCGACCGGGTGGAGTTGGACCGGCAGCGCTGGTACAAGGTGGCCGTCGAGCCCGGCCAGGAGCTGCGTGCCTCGGTGAGCGTGGCGGACGACCGCGCCGTGCGCCCGAACTACGGGGTGCTGCTGCGGGCGGTGACGGTGCACGGACGGGAGATCGTGCGCGGCGAGGCCGCCGGCACCGGCCGTACCGACGTCGTCTCCACCGGTCTGCGCTATCCGAAGCCGGACAGCGACGACGACACGGCGCCCGCGGAGACGGTGTGCCTCCAGCTCACCAGCTCGTTCGCGGCAGCCGCCGGCGTCAAGACGAGCCCCGGCCTGCCGCTGGAGCTGACCGTGGACGTGGTGGACGGGCCGTCGGGGCACCACGACGTGGCCGCCTTCGGTCTCGGCCGGGGCTGGTGGCTGCTCGGTCTGCTGGTGCTGGCCGGCTTCCTGGCCGGTCTGCTGTGGGGCTGGCTGTCGCGCTGGCGGGTCGCGGTCTGGAGGACGAACTGATGCGGATCACACGTGTGCTGGGCGCCGCGCTGCTGGCGCTGGGGCTGGCCGCCGGGCCGGCCGCCGCCGACTCCTCGCCCTCCCCGAGCGCGTCCGCCGACGGCGACGCGCCGACCCGGGCGGGCTCCTCCTTCCGGACGGCCACCGAGGTCGAGCAGGGGCAGCGGGCCACCGCCTCCGGCTCCACCGGCGACTACCTGTACTGGTCGTTCCCCGCGGACACCGGGCAGCGCCCCACCGTCACGGCGACGGTGAAGCTCCCCGCCACGCACGGCTCCGAGACCTGGCAGCTCGACGTGTACGACGGTCTGCGGCGCCGGCAGGCCTGCCAGTACGGTGCCCAGAGCCGCACCGCCGCGCAGGGCGCCGCCACGGTCGAACTGGCCTGTGTGCTGCGCACGGTGCGCGGCTGGTCGGAGCCGTGGGCCGACGACCCGCTGCCGGGCACGTACTACATCCGGCTGACGGTGGTGGACCTCGCCGCCGCCGACCTCGGGCAGCCGGTCGGCGCCGAGGTGCGCGTGGACTCCAAGGACATCGGCGGGTCGGCGGCGGTGGACGGCTCGCTGGGCAAGCCGCTCGTGCCCGGTATCGCCGCCAAGTCCACGCAGAGCGGGAACGGTTCGAAGACGGCGGTGCTCTCCAGCTTCGGCCGGGACGACGGCTGGTCCTCCGGCTGGTGGTCCGACCGCTGGGTGTGGACCGGCATCGGCGCGGTCCTGGCCGCCCTCGCCGGCATCGGCGGGTACGTGCTCACGCGGGGGCCGGGCCGGCCGTCGCGGGTACCCCCGAACGCGTGAACGTGATGTGACGCGAAGGCCCGCCTCCCGGCGGGCCTTCCTGTTGTCGCCGCGGCCCGCTCTCACGCCTCCCGCAGCGCCTTGGCCGGCGTGCCGTCGCCGGTCACCGTCACCCGTCCGTCCCGTACCGCCTGCGCCAGGCTCGTCTCCCCGCGGGCGATGGCCTCACAGGTCGCCGCGTCCATCACCAGCCGCGCGTCCGCCTCGCCGGGCGCGGGCCCGTCGCCGTACACCGGCCCCTCCGCGGCGCCGACGTGGAGGTGGAACTCCCCTTCCTCCAGGCCGACCTCGACCAGTCCCTCGCCGTCCAGCGCACGCAGCAGCGGCAGCGCGAACCAGTGGGCGCGCACGGCGTCCGTGGGCCGGCGCTCGCCCAGTTCGTCCTCGCCCCAGCTGCCCAGCGCCTGCAGCACGGGCAGCAACGCGCGGCCCCGGCCGGTGAGTTCGTAGACGTAGGCCGCGCCCGGCGGGGGCAGCCGGCGCCGGGTGGCGAGGGCGTCGCGCTCCATGTCCTTCAGCCGGGAGGCGAGTACGTCCGTGCTCACGCCGGGCAGGTCCGCGTGCAGGTCCGTGTAGCGGCGCGGGCCGGCGAGCAGTTCCCGGACGATCAGCAGGGTCCAGCGGTCCCCGACGAGGTCGAGCGCGCGGGCTGCGGAGCAGTACTGGTCGTAGCTTCGGCGAGGTGGCATGCGACGCAGTCTAGACATGTTGTTGGACTTTCCAAGCTCCTACTTGGTAAAACCAAGCATCACGAGTTTCGGAGGGGCGCATGGAGTTCCGGCAGTCCAACAAGCTCAGCGAGGTGTGCTACGAGATCCGGGGTCCGGTGATCGAGCAGGCCAACGCGCTGGAGGAGGCGGGGCACAGCGTGCTGCGCCTGAACACCGGCAATCCGGCGGCCTTCGGGTTCGAGGCGCCGGAGGAGATCGTCCAGGACATGATCCGGATGCTGCCGCAGGCGCACGGCTACACGGACTCCCGCGGCGTCCTGTCGGCCCGCCGCGCGGTCGCCCAGCGCTACCAGACCCTGGGCCTCCAGGTCGGCGTGGACGACGTCTTCCTGGGCAACGGCGTCTCGGAGCTGGTCTCCATGGCCGTCCAGGCGCTGGTCGAGGACGGCGACGAGATCCTCATCCCCGCCCCGGACTTCCCGCTCTGGACGGCCGTCACCACGCTGGCCGGCGGCAAGGCCGTGCACTACCTGTGCGACGAACAGGCCGACTGGAACCCGGACCTGGCCGACATGGCGTCGAAGATCACGGACCGCACCAAGGCCGTGGTCCTCATCAACCCCAACAACCCGACCGGCGCGGTCTACCCGAAGGAAGTCGTCGAGGGCATCCTCGACCTGGCCCGCCGGCACGGCCTGATGGTCTTCGCCGACGAGATCTACGACCAGATCCTGTACGACGACGCCGTCCACCACTCGGCCGCCGCGCTCGCCCCCGACCTGGTCGTCCTGACCTTCTGCGGACTGTCCAAGACCTACCGGGTGGCGGGCTTCCGCTCCGGCTGGCTGGTGGTCACCGGCCCGAAGCAGCACGCCAGGGACTACCTGGAGGGCCTGACCATGCTGGCCTCCATGCGGCTGTGCGCCAACGCGCCCGCCCAGTACGCCATCCAGGCCGCGCTCGGCGGACGCCAGTCCATCCGCGACCTCACCGGGCCCGGCGGCCGGCTGCACGAACAGCGGACCGTGGCCTGGGAGAAGCTCAACGAGATCCCCGGCGTCTCCTGCGTCAAGCCCAAGGGCGCGCTGTACGCGTTCCCGCGCATCGACCCCAAGGTGCACCCGATCCACGACGACGAGAGGTTCGTCCTGGACCTGCTGCTGCGCGAGAAGATCCAGGTGGTCCAGGGCACCGGCTTCAACTGGCCCCGCCCCGACCACTTCCGCATCCTGACCCTGCCCCACGCGGAGGACCTGGAGGCGGCGATCGGCCGGATCGGGAGGTTCCTGAGCGGGTACCGGCAGTAGCCGCCTGGCTCGTATCGCTCGTTTGTGCGAAGATCGTCCCCATTGCCGGCCGGGGGGCGCGCGAGACGGGGTCCGCACGCCGCCGGTGCGCGTCCGACCAGCGTCGCACCGCCCTCCCCCGGCGCGGTGCCAGCAGTCCGGAAGGACCGGACGGGCCGGAGACACCAGGGGGACCATCAGTGTTGTCGGACGGAAGACGCCGCACCACCGTCGTCGTGCTGTGCGCGGCTGTGCTCGGCCTCGCGGTCCCGGCCGCGGGGGCAGCGGAGCCCACACCGCCCCGCCCGTCCGCCGGGCAGGAGGCGCAGCAGGCCGCGCGGTTCTGGACCGCGCAGCGCATGGCCGGCGCACAGCCGCTGGACGCGGCGCGGCAGGCCCCGGCGGTGCCGGGCGGCCCGGCCGCCGCGCGCCGCCCCCAGGGCACGCTGTTCAAGGGGACGCGGCTGGTGGGGACGTTCTTCGGCTCGGACGGCCCGCGCGGCACCACCTGGCACTGCACCGGCAGCGTGATCGACACCAAGGCCCGGGACATCGTGCTCACCGCGGCCCACTGCGCGCTGAACATGAAGGGCGACTACGTCTTCGTCCCGAAGTTCGTGAAGGGCGCGGCACCCGACCGGCAGCCGTACGGCATCTTCCACATCCAGCGGATCTTCATCGACCCCCGGTACGTGCCCGACCGCGGCTCGACCACCACCAAGAAGACCGCGTCCGACCTGGACACCGCGTTCGCCCGGGTCTCGGCCAACCAGCGGGGGCAGTCCCTCCAGGACGCGGTGGGCGGCGGACTGACCTTCACCCGGCCCTCCGGCTACAACCTGAAGAACGTCACCGTCCCCGGCTACCCCTCCTACCGGCACAACAGCGCCGGACGCGCCGTCAAGTGCACCGTGCCGACCACGCAGCTGCGCGGCTACCGGCAGCTGTCGATGACCTGCGGCGGCTACTACGGCGGGGTGTCCGGCAGCCCCTGGATCACCGACTACAAGGACGACGCCCGCACCGGGCACGTCATCGGCAACCTCGGCGGCTACAACGGCGGCGGCAACGACGCGAGCGTCGACTACATCAGCTACGCCACCGCCTTCGGCGCCGACGCCGCGAACCTCCTCGCCGACGCCGTCGCCGACCAGGCCCCGCCCGCCGACCTGCCGCCGTACCGCGGTCTGAAGGGCACGCTGCCGGGCGGCGCGGCACGCTGGCGCAAGGCCATGCTCATGGCCTCCGGCGACTACACCGGCGATCTGCACGGCGACCTGCTCGTGGTCTGGTCCGACGGCGCGGTCACCCTGCAGCCCGGCGACGGCAAGGGCGGCTTCGGCACCGAGAAGCAGCTACGGAAGGCCAACTCCACCTGGACCCACGCCCGGGCCGTGACCGGCGGCACCTTCAGCGGCGGCGACCGGGCCGGGCTGCTGGTGCGCTGGTCCGACGGCGAGGCCACCCTCTACCCGCAGCCCGGCCCGTCCGGCCTGGGCCGGGAGATCCGGATGGCACCGCCCGGCTCCGCGTGGAAGGACGCCGTCCAGCTCGCCGCCGGACCGTTCCGTGCCGACGGGGGCACCGGCCTGCTGGTGCGCCGGGCCGACGGCTCCCTCACCCTCTACGACGGGATCGGGGCCGGCGGCTTCGGCACCGGCACACGGCTCCTCGGCGCGAACACCACCTGGACCAGGGCCGCCCTGCTGACCGGCGGCGACTTCGACGGCACGGGCACCGGGGACCTGCTGGTGCGCTGGGCCGACGGCACGCTCGACACGTACGCCGGCACCTCCGCCGCCGGGCTCGGCACCAGGACCCGGCTGCGCGGGCCCAACAGCCTCTGGCAGCACGCCCAGGTGCTGACGGCCGGCGACTTCCGGCACGACCGCGCCCCCAACGACCTGGTCGTGCGCTGGTCCGACGGGGAGACCACGCTGTATGCCGACACCGGCACCGCCTCCCTCGGCACCGAGCACACACTGGTCCACCCCGGCACCTGACACCCGGCGCCGGGGCGGGAACGGCCGTCTGGCGCAGTCCGCCCTGCGGGCCGCGCCGGCCCTGTGCCACGGTGCCGTCATGGGTGACCTCTTTCTCGTCCGGCACGGGGAGACCGAGTGGTCCCGGACCGGGCGGCACACCGGCCGCACCGACGTACCCCTCACCGAGCACGGGCGGGAGGAGGCGCGCGGGCTGGTGCCGCTGATCCGTTCCCACCGGATCGGGGCGGCCTTCGTCAGCCCCCTGCGCCGGGCCCGGGACACCGCCGAGCTCATCGGGATCCCGGACGCGCGCGTCGACGCCGACCTGCGCGAGTGGGACTACGGCGGGTACGAAGGGGTCACCACCCCGGAGATCCAGCGGGGCCGGCCCGGCTGGTTCCTGTTCACGGACGGGGTCGCGCCCGGGCCGCCGGACCACCCCGGCGAGACTCCGGAGCAGGTCGGGGAGCGCGCCGACCGGATACTGGCCAAGGCCGACGCCGCGCTGGCCGGTACGGAGGGCGCCGTCGTACTGATCGCCCACGGCCACTTCCTGCGCGTGCTCACCGCCCGCCGCCTGGGCCTGCCGCCCCGGCACGGCGCCCTCTTCCAGCTCGCGACCGGCGCCCTGTGCCACCTGGGCACGGAACACGGCCGCCCGGTCGTGGCGGGCTGGAACATCCGGCCTCCGGAGTAGCAGGTCGGGCCGTACGGACGCCCCTGCCGCCCCGGGCGGGCGGCGGCAGCCCGGTGCGGCAGTCCGGCCGCGTGCTCTCCCGCGGCGGGACCGGGACCGGCGCGCCCACGCCGCGCCTCCAGGGCGGCTCGGCCGCACCGCGCCGCCGCGGGGCCCGCGGTGTCAGTGGCGGGCCGTACTCTGCGGATGGGCCGTCCGTCCGGCGGTTCCGTGGAGCGAGCGGTGCCGGAAGGAGCGTCCCGTGACCCGACCGCCGACCGCCGCGCAGCGGCGGTTGATCGAGGCCGCCGACCCGGTCACCGGCCGGTTGCGCGGTACCGGGGCCCAGCTCGCGGCGCTGGTGAAGCGGGGGCTGGCCTTCCGGCACCCCCGGCCGCCGCACGACCACTTCCTCACCCCGGCGGGCCACCGGATACGCGAGGCGGGGCCCGGGACACCGGCCGGGCCGGCGCCGGACGCCGGGGTGTTCACGGCCCGCGTCGGCGGCGAGGAGGAGCCGCCCGGCACCGGTGCGGACCGGCGGCGCCAGGTGCACAGCGCCTGGCAGGGGCTGCTGGAGCTGCGCCGGATGACGAACCCCGACGGCGCCGCGGACCGGCCCTGCGGATGGGAGCGCACGCACCTGGTGCGGGCCGCCGCGCTCGCGCTTGAGGCCGCCGGGCACCTCCCGGCCGGCGGGGGCACGGACGGCTACCGGGTCCGGGCCACCCCGCAGCCGGAGGCGGTCGCGGTGTACGCGCCGGACGCCGGTGCCCTGGCGGACTGCGCGGCCACCCTGGAGCGGGCCGGCTGGCAGGCCGGCGAGTACACCGAACCCCGGACGAGAGCACGCTTCGTGCTGGCCTCGCCGCGCCGGGTGTGACCGCCGTGCCAGGATCGGTCGACCGCAGAACCGAACGCAGAACCGAACGCGAGAAGGGCAAGCAGTGACCGAACCGTTTTCCGTCCGTGTGACCGTCCGCGGATACGAGACCGATGTCCAGGGACACCTCAACCAGGCGGTGTACCTCAACTACGCGGAGCACGCCCGCTGGTCGCTGCTCCAGGCCGCCGGGATCAGCCAGGCCCGGCTGCTGTCCCGGGGCGTGGGCCCGGTGGCGCTGGAGACGAACATCCGCTACCTGCGGGAACTGCTCGCCGGTGACGAGGTCGACGTCACGTGCGTGTTCGAGTGGGGCGGCGGCAAGACCTTCCGGATCCGGCAGGAGATCCTCCGGACCGACGGCACCGTGGCGGCCGAGGTCACCGCGGTGGGCGGGCTGCTGAACCTCGCCGAGCGCAAGCTGGTCCCCGACCCGCGAGAGGTCTTCAAGGAACTGACCGAGGACGTCGCCCTGTTCGGCCTGTAGCCCCGGACACCCGTGGGCACGCGGCAGGACCCGTGCCCCGCACCGGCCGAGGGAGCGGGCGAACGCCGCCCGCTCCCCGGGCCTCGTGGATCCGGGCCCGCCGGCTCCCGGCCGCCGGCCTCAGTGCACGGCGGCGATCTCCTCCCCCGCCTCCATCGGATGGGTGACGTCCTGGGCCTCGCGGCCCTTGCCGAGGTGGTTGAAGAGGAGGTTCAGGACGACCGCCGTGAGGCAGCCGGTGGAGATGCCCGAGTCCAGGACGATCCTCGCGGTCTCGGGGAACGCGTGGTAGAAGCCCGGCGCGGTGATCGGGATGATGCCGACCGCGAGGGACACGGCCACGATCAGGACGTTGTTGTCCCTGTCGAGGCCGGCCCGGACCAGGGTCTGGATGCCGCTCGCGGCGACCGACCCGAACAGCACCACACCGGCGCCGCCGAGGACCGGGCGGGGCACGACCGCGATGAGCGAGGCGGCCATCGGGCACAGGCCCATCAGGACCAGGAAGCCGCCGCCGGCCGCGACGACGTACCGGCTGCGGATCCTTGTCATGGCGACCAGGCCGATGTTCTGGGCGAACGCGCTGCACATGAACCCGTTGAACAGCGGGCTGATCGCCGAGCCGAGGGTGTCGGCGCGCAGACCGGCCGCGATGGTCCGCTCGTCGGCGGGCCGTTCGACGATCTCGCCGAGCGCCAGCATGTCGGCGGTCGACTCGGTCATCGAGACCACCATGACCACGCACAGGGACAGGATCGCGGCGAGCTGGAACTGCGGGGCGCCGAAGTGGAACGGCGTCGGGAAACCGATCACGTCCGCGTCGGCGACCGGCCCGAAGTCCGTCACGCCGAACGGGATCGCGATCAGCGTGCCGGTGATCAGGCCGAGCAGGACGGCGATCTGCTTGACGAAGCCGCGGGTGAAGCGGCGCAGCAGCAGGACGATCAGCAGGGTGACGCCGGCGAGCGTGAGATACGTGGTCGAACCGTAGTCGTCCGCCCGGGGGTCGGGGCCCTGCGCCCAGCCGAACGCGACCGGAAGGAGGGACACACCGATCAGGGTGATGACCGAGCCGGTGACGACGGGCGGGAAGAAGCGGACCGCTTTGCAGAAGACCGGGGCGGCGAGGAAACCGAGGAGTCCGGCGACGATGACCGCGCCGAAGATGATCGGCAGGGCGTCGGACTTGTCCTTGGTGGAGGCGACGATCGCGGTCATGGGGGCGACACCGGCGAAGGTGACGCCGTTGACGAAGGGCAGCCGGGCGCCGATCTTCCAGACGCCCAGCGTCTGGAGGAAGGTGGCGAGGCCCGCGGTGAACAGGCAGGCACCGGTGAGGAAGGTCAGGTCGGTGGCGGACAGGCCGATGGCCGCGCCGACGATGAGCGGTGGGGCGACGACTCCGGCGTACATGGCGGCCACGTGCTGCAGACCGCTGGTCGCCATTTTGAGGGCGGGGAGTTTCTCGTCAACTGGATGGGCGGCCACGGCGGCTCCTCCGGGCGGGTGACACGTCGCAGGCGACGCGGGTTTCATGGAGGTGGTGCGTGTGGTCGTGCGGGACCGTGACGGGGGTGGCGCGTGAGCGGTGGAGCGGTGCGGGGTGACCGTCTCCGGGGCGCGTGCGTGCGCACGCGCCCCGGAGGCGGCGTGCCGTGGATCCCGCTCGGATCCACGGTCCCGGCCGGGAGCCGTCCCTCCCGGCCGGAGTCTGTGCCGGCCCGGGTCAGGCCTGCGCGGCGATCCGGGCCAGGCGCTGGGCCTCCGCGCGGGTGGTGGCGGCGACCGCGTCCTCGTCGACGGTGAGCAGGCGGCCGTTCTCCACGATCTGCCGGCCGTCGACGAAGGAGGCGGTGACCGGGGCCGCGGCGCCGAAGACCAGCGCGGTGACCGGGTCGGCGATGGAGGCGTGGGCGAGGGTGTCCATCCTCCACAGCACCAGGTCGGCGAGCTTGCCGGGCTCCAGCGAGCCGATCTGGTCCGCCCGGCCGAGGACCTGGGCGCCGCCGTGGGTGCCGAGCCTGAGCGCCTGCCGGGCGCCCAGGGCGGCCTCGCGGTGGGCGCCGAGACGGTTGATCAGCAGGGCGTTGCGCAGCTCGGTGTGGAGTTCGCCGGACTCGTTGGAGGCGGTGCCGTCGACGCCGAGGCCGACCGGGACGCCCGCCCTGAGCATGTCGGGGACGCGGGCGATACCGGCCGCGAGGCGGGCGTTGGAGGACGGGCAGTGCGCGACGCCGGTCTTCGTGCGGCCGAACGCGGCGATGTCGGAGTCGGTCATGTGGACGCAGTGCGCCATCCACACGTCCTCACCGAGCCAGCCGGTGGACTCGAAGTAGTCGGTGGGGCCCATGCCGAACAGCTCGTGGCAGAACTTCTCCTCCTCCACCGTCTCCGAGCCGTGGGTGTGCAGCCGTACGCCGAGGCGGCGGGCCAGTTCGGCGCCCTCGCGCATGAGTTCGGTGGACACGGAGAACGGCGAGCAGGGCGCCACGGCCACCTGGGTCATCGCGTCGAAGGAGGCGTCGTGGTGCTGCCTGACGGTCTCCTCGGTGGCGGCGAGGGCGCCTTCGAGGGTCTCGACGGCGAAGTCCGGCGGCAGGCCGCCGTCCTTCTCGCTGCGGTCCATCGAGCCGCGGGCCAGCGTGAACCGTACGCCCATCCCGGCGGCGGCCCGGATGATCGAGCCGGACAGGTCGCCGGAGCCGTGCGGGTACACGTAGTGGTGGTCCATGGCGGTGGTGACACCGCCCCGGGCCATCATGGCGAGGGACCCCTGGGCCGCGGTGTACGTCATCTGCTCGTCGATGCGCGCCCAGGTGGGGTAGAGCGCGACCAGCCAGTTGAACAGGTTGTGGTCGGTGGCCAGGCCCCGGGTGATCCACTGGTAGAAGTGGTGGTGGGTGTTGACCAGGCCGGGCGTGGCCAGGTGGCCGGTGGCGTCGATCCGGCGCACCACGTTCTCCAGGCCCTCGGGGGCCTTGCCCGCGCCGACCGACTCGATCCGGTTCCCGGCGAGGACGAGGTGTCCGGAGGCGTACTCCGTGTCGCCCGCGTCCACGGTCGCGATCGCGCAGTTCTCGATGACGGTGCGCTGGGCTGCCGATGGTGCCATCGTGCTTCCTTGTCTTTCGGTGGCGGCCCGTGGACAGAGGGACCGAAGGGGTGTCCACGGGGAGGGCACGGCAGGACCCTAGGAGGATTTGAGTGCCGGGGCGGGCTGACGGCCCCGGGTGCCGAGGTGGTGGAAGAAGAGGTTGAGCAGGACCGCGGCGAGCGCGCCCGCGCTGATGCCGGAGCCGAGCACGGTCTGCGCCCAGGCCGGGAACCCGGCGTAGAAGGCCGGCGCGGCCAGCGGGATGATGCCGGCACCGAGCGCCACGGCCACCAGGATGATGTTGGAGCTGTCGTCCAGGCCCGCCTCGGACAGCGTACGGATGCCGCTGACGGCGATGGAGCCGAAGAGCACGATGCCGGCCCCGCCGAGGACCGGCAGGGGGACGAGGGAGACGACCGCGCCGAGGACCGGGAAGGCACCGAGGACCAGCAGGGTGCCACCGGCGACGGCGACGACGTACCGGCTGCGTACCCGGGTGAGGGAGACGACGCCGACGTTCTGGGCGAAGGCTGAGGTGGGGAAGCCGCCGAAGACGGGGCCGAGCAGGGTGGCGATGCCGTCGGTGCGCAGGCCGCGGGTGATGGTCCGGGCGTCGGCACGGCGGTCGCAGATCTCGCCGAGGGCGAGCATGCCGGCGCTGGACTCGGTCATCAGCACCAGCATCACGATGCACAGGGAGAGGATGGCCGCGGGCTGGAACTCGGGAGCGCCGAAGGCGAACGGGGTGGGCAGCGCGGCGAGGGGCGCGGACCGGAGGCCGCCGAAGTCGGCCATGCCGAACGGGATCGCCGCGAGGGTGCCGGTGAGCAGCCCGGACAGCAGGGCGACCTGGCGGACGAAGCCCTTGCCGAAGCGCTGCACGAGCAGGATGACGGCGAGGGTGAATCCGGCGAGCGCGAGGTGCCGCATGGCGCCGAAGTCGGCGGCGGTCTCGTCGCCGCCCTGCGCCCAGTTCACCGGGACGGGCATCAGCGTGACGCCGATCAGGGTGATGACGACGCCGGTGACCAGGGGCGGGAAGAAGCGCAGCAGCCGGCCGAAGAAGGGGCCGAGGGCCAGGCAGAAGGCTCCGGCGACCATCACCGCGCCGTAGATCGCGGGGAGTTGGTGGCCTTCGCCGTTGGTCTCGGCGATGGCGAGGATCGGGGCGATGCCGGCGGAGGACGCGGCGTTGACGAAAGGCAGCCGGTTGCCGACCAGGCCCTTGACGCCGATGGTCTGCAGGACGGTCGCGACGCCGGCGATGAGCAGGCTCGCGGCGATCAGCCGGGTGCGGGCCGCGAGGTCGAGTCCGCAGGCCTGGCCGATGATGAGCGGAGGAGTGACCACACCCGCGTACATGGCGGCGATGTGCTGGAGCGCGGCGGGGACGAGCCGCGAGGGATGGAGCTTCTCGTCCACCGGGTGCACGGACGTGACGGCGTCCTCGGTGTGCACCGGCGGGGTGGGACAGGGGGCGGTGTCGGGCCCCTTCGCTGGCTGTGCCATTTCGTTCCCTCCGGTGTGGCGGGCCCCCGGCCCGGGTGGCGGGGCCGGGGGCGCGCGTCCCGCGTCAGAGGTTGGTCATGTCGACCGGGATTCGGGCCTCGCAGCCGTCCCGCAGGACGGTGGCCTCGATGAGGCCGTAGGGGCGGTCGGCGGCGAAGTAGACCTCGTTGTCGTTCTTGAGACCGAACGGCTCCAGGTCCACCAGGAAGTGGTGCTTGTTCGGCAGCGAGAAGCGGACCTCGTCGATCTCGCTGCGGTTGTTGATGATCCGCGAGCCCATCTGGTACAGCGTCTGCTGCAGCGAGAGGGAGTAGGTCTCGGCGAAGGCCTGGAGCATGTGCTTCCTGACCTGCTCGTAGGACTTCTCCCAGTGGGGCATCTTCTGCTCGTCGTCGGTCCAGTTGAACCGCCAGCGGCTGGAGACCTGGGTGGCGAGGATCCGGTCGTACGCCTCCTGGAGGGTGGTGTACTTGTCCTTGACGTAACCCCAGAACTCGGAGTTGGTGGAGTTCATCACGACCAGGTCCTTCAGGCCGGAGACGACCTCCCACTTCTCACCGTCGTAGGTGATCTGGGTGAGCCGGGTCTCCTGGCCCTTGCGGACGAAGGAGTGCTTGACCTCGTCGGCGCCGATGAACCTGCTGTTGGCGTCGGAGGTCTCGATCCGCTCCCAGGCGTACTCCTCGATGCGGATGCGGGCCTGGTGGATCGGCTCCTGGCTGGTGACGAAGTGCCGGGCCAGGTGGATGCCGAACTGCTCGGCGGACTCGATGCCGTACTCCTTGGCGAACGCGAACACCGTGTTCTTGGTGGTGTCGGTCGGCAGGACGTTGGCGTTGGAGCCGGAGTAGTGGACCTCCTCCATGTCGCCGCTCAGTGCCACGGAGACGTTGAGGTCCTTGATGTGGTGGGTGGCGCCGTCCCGCGTGATCTTGACGACTCGGTTCTCGGCCTTGCCGTACTGGTTCTGTCCCAGAATGGTGGGCATCTCTAGCTAGCTCCCTCGGTAAACGGAGTAGCCGAACGGGTTGAGCAGCAGCGGTACGTGGTAGTGCTCGCCCGGTACGACGGCGAACGTGATCGCCACCTCCGGGAAGAACACCGCCGGCCCGCTGTCCCGATTCGCGGGGGCGTCCTGCTGCGCATCGGCTTGCTGGTTCGCGGTTCTCTCTTCGAAGTACGCCTCGACGGCGAAGTCGAGCCGTACGTGGGTGGTGCCTTCCGGCAGGTCCGGAAGGTCCTTGCACCGGCCGTCGGCGTCGGTCGCGGAGCCGCCGAGCGCCTGCCAGTCCCCTCCCTGCCCGTAAGCGGCGCCCTGGCCGCCGCGGGCGGACAGGTGGACGGCGACGCCCTCGGCGGGGCGGCCGAGCGAGGTGTCCAGGATGTGCGTGGACACGGAGGCGGTGGTGCTGCTGCTCATGGTGTCAGGCGTCCTCTTCGACGAGTCGGGCCAGTCGGATGCGGTTGATCTTGCCCAGCTCGGTGCGGACGATCTCCCGTTCCTGCTCCGGCGCGTTCCCGATCCGCTCCTTGACCGCGTCCCGCATCTGCTCGCCGGTCCGGCCGGTGGCGCAGATGAGGAAGACGTGGCCGAACTTCTCCTGGTAGGCCAGGTTGAGTTCGAGCATCTCCGCCTTGAGCCGGCCGGAGGCGCCTGCCATGCCGCGCTGCTCGCGGGCGGAGGCCGGGTCGCCGGGCCTGGGGCGTCCGATCGGCGGGTGCCCGGCCATCGCCTCCCGCAGGTCCGCCGTGGTCAGCTCGGCCATGGCGGCGTCGCTGGCGGTGTAGAGGTCCTCCGGGGTGGCGTAGGGGCGGCCGGCGAGCAGTCGCCGGGCCCACTCGGTGGAGGCACACGCCTCATGGAGGGCGGCGAGGGCCGCCCGCTCCTCCAGATCGTTGAACCGGGCCAGGCCCGGGGGCGTGGAAGTCGACGTCACGGGAGCCTCCGTGGCCACGATGGGCCGTCGTGCTGAACGGGCTGCCGATAGCTAACGCCCTCGGAAACACCACGTCAACACTTTGTTGAAAATTCCGCGTAACAAGCCGGGCCCGGCCCCGGCGGCACGGCAGTTGCCGCTTCCCGTCCCGGTCAGGAGCCCTTCTCGCGGTTGAGGTAGTTGTAGACCGTGAAGCGGCTGACGCCCAGCGCGCTCGCCACGGTCTCCACGCCGTGCCGCACGGCGAACGCGCCGCGCGCCTCCAGGCTGCGCACGAGTTCCTGCTTGGCCTTGCGGTCCAGGTCGGCCAGCGGCCGGCCCTTCCGGCGTTCCATGGCGGCGAGGATGTGGTCGAGGGAGTCGGCGAGCTGCGGCAGGCGCACGGCGACGACGTCGGCGCCCTCCCAGGCGAGGACGACATCCTCGGGGCCGGCCTCGTCGGGCGGCAGCAGCACCGCGCCCATGGCGTCGACCAGCGGCTTCACGGCTGCGATGAACGGCTCGTGCCCGGTCACCTACCGCCCTCCCCGGTCCCGTCGCCGAGTGCCTCGTCGATCACGTTGACCTGCAGCGAGACCCGGGTGGCTCCGGCCCCGAGGGTCTTGCGCAGCAGCGCGTCGACCGCGCTGAGCACACGGTCGGCGCCGCCTTCGGCCGTGTTGCCGAAGGGGCCGACGTCGACGGCGTCCAGCTCGGCCGTCTCGATGACCTCCCGCGCCACCAGGGCGTGCGCGGGCGCCTCGTCCAGGTCGAAGGGTTCGGTCGTGAACTCCACTCTCAATCGCACGCGCTCAACCTAACCCCCGCCAGGGCTTTTCGGGCGGGCGGTGACCGACCCCTCTTGACAAGCGGCGACACGCGACGGCAATCTTCCATTACGCAGAAACGAACTTCCGCAATACGGAAACTTGACCACGGAAGGGAGCGCGGCCCGAATGCCAGGTTTCGAGTGGAGCACCGCCGCAGACCAGCGCTTCAACGTCAACCTGTCGATCCTCTTCACGGAACTCCCGCTCCTGGAGCGTCCCGCGGCCGCCGCCGCGGCGGGCTTCTCCGCGGTCGAGCTGTGGTGGCCCTGGATCGACTCCCCCACCCCCGCGCGGTCCGAGCTGGACGCGCTGAAGAAGGCGATCGAGGACGCGGGCGTCCGGCTCACGGGCCTGAACTTCTACGCCGGCCGGCTGCCGGGCCCGGACCGCGGCGCCCTGTCGGTCCCCGGTGAGGAGTCGGAGAGGTTCCGCGCCAACATCGACGTGGCCGCGGACTTCGCCGCCTCCCTCGGCTGCACGGCGCTCAACGCGCTCTACGGCAACCGGGTCGAGGGGACGGACCCGGCCGAGCAGGACGCGCTCGCCCTGGAGAACCTGGTCCTCGCGGCCCGGGCGGCCGACCGGATCGGCGCGATCCTGCTGATCGAGGCCCTCAACCAGCCCGAGTCGCCGCTGTACCCGCTGGTGTCGGCGCCGGCCGCCGTAGAGGTCGTCGACGCGGTGAACGCGGCGACGGGCCTCGGCAACGCGAGGTTCCTCATGGACCTGTACCACCTGTCCATGAACGGCGAGGACCTGCCCTCGGTCATCGAGCGGTACGCGGCGAGGACCGGCCACGTCCAGATCGCCGACAACCCCGGCCGCGGCGCGCCCGGCACCGGTTCGCTCCCGCTGGAGGACCTGCTCGCCCAGCTCCGCAAGGCCGGTTACGACGGCTGGGTCGGCCTGGAGTACAAGCCCGGCGACCGCCCGAGCGCCGAGGCCTTCGACTGGCTGCCCGCCGGGGCCCGCGCGGCCCGCTGATCATTCTGTACGGAGAAAGGCACCCCCCGATGAGTCTTCCCAAGATCGCCTGGATCGGCCTCGGCATCATGGGCTCCCCCATGTCCGAGAACCTGATCAAGGCGGGTTACCAGGTCACCGGCTACACGCTGGAGCAGGAGAAGCTGGACCGGCTGGCCGCCGCCGGCGGTACGGTCGCCGGATCGATCGCCGAGGCCGTGCGGGACGCCGACGTGGTGATCACCATGGTCCCCGCCTCCCCGCAGGTCGAGGCCATCGCCTACGGCCCGGACGGCATCCTGGAGAACGTGCGGCAGGGCGCCCTGCTGATCGACATGTCCTCGATCACCCCGCAGACCTCCGTCGACCTCGCCAAGGCCGCCCGCGACAAGGGCGTCCGGGTGCTGGACGCCCCGGTGTCCGGCGGTGAGGCCGGCGCCGTCGAGGCCGTACTGTCGATCATGGTCGGCGGCGAGCAGGCCGACTTCGACGAGGCCAGGCCGGTCTTCGAGGCGCTCGGCAAGACCATCGTGCTGTGCGGCCCGCACGGCTCCGGCCAGACCGTGAAGGCGGCCAACCAGCTGATCGTCGCCGTGAACATCCAGGCGTGCGCCGAGGCCGTGGTCTTCCTGGAGAAGTCGGGCGTGGACCTGGCGGCGGCGCTGGACGTCCTGGGCGGCGGCCTCGCGGGCTCGACCGTGCTGGCGCGCAAGAGGGACAACTTCCTGAACCGCGACTTCAAGCCGGGCTTCCGCATCGACCTGCACCACAAGGACATGGGCATCGTCACCGACGCCGCCCGCACCGTCGGCGCGGCCCTGCCGGTCGGCGCCGTGGTCGCCCAGCTGGTCGCCTCCCTGCGCGCGCAGGGCGACGGCGGCCTGGACCACTCGGCCCTGCTGCGGGCCGTGGAGCGCCTGTCCGGCGCCCAGGTCTGACAGCCCCTCCCGCACTTCCGGGCCGCGGCGCCGCCGACACCTGTCCTGTCGCGCCCAGGCGGCGCCGCGGCCCGGAATCCACTTCAACAAACTGTTGACGCTCCGACCCCCCACTCCTAGGCTCCACGAAGCGGAAACAGGTTTCCGCTGACACCCGCACGGAAGGTCCACGATGTCGAAGCGCGTGCTCACGCCGCGAACACTCACCACGGAGTCCGGCGCCCCGGTCGCAGACAACCAGAACTCCGCCTCGGCCGGCGTAGGCGGCCCGCTCCTGATCCAGGACCAGCACCTCCTGGAGAAGCTCGCGCGCTTCAACCGCGAGCGGATCCCGGAGCGCGTGGTGCACGCCCGGGGCTCCGGCGCGTACGGCCACTTCGAGGTGACGGACGACGTCACCGGCTACACCCACGCCGCCTTCCTGAGCGGGATCGGCAAGCGCACCGAGGTGTTCCTGCGCTTCTCGACCGTCGCCGACTCCCTCGGCGGCGCCGACGCGGTCCGCGACCCGCGCGGCTTCGCCGTCAAGTTCTACACCGAGGAGGGCAATTACGACCTCGTCGGCAACAACACCCCGGTGTTCTTCATCAAGGACCCGATCAAGTTCCCCGACTTCATCCACTCGCAGAAGCGGGACCCGTTCACCGGCCGCCAGGAACCGGACAACGTCTGGGACTTCTGGGCGCACTCCCCCGAGGCCACACACCAGGTGACCTGGCTGATGGGCGACCGCGGCATCCCGGCGTCGTACCGGCACATGAACGGCTACGGCTCGCACACCTACCAGTGGACGAACGCGGACGGCGAGGCCTTCTTCGTCAAGTACCACTTCAAGACCAACCAGGGCATCCGCTGCCTGTCCACCGAGCAGGCGCAGGAGCTGGCGGGCCAGGACCCCAACTCCCACCAGACCGACCTGCTCCAGGCGATCGAGCGGGGCGTGCACCCGTCCTGGACGCTGTACGTGCAGCTCATTCCGGCGGCCGAGGCGGCCGACTACCGCTTCAACCCGTTCGACCTGACCAAGGTCTGGCCGCACCGGGACCACCCGCTGCAGCGCGTGGGCCGCCTGGTGCTGGACCGCAACCCGGACAACGTGTTCGCCGAGGTCGAGCAGGCCGCGTTCGCCCCGAACAACTTCGTGCCCGGCATCGGCCCGTCCCCGGACAAGATGCTCCAGGGCCGGCTGTTCGCCTACGCCGACGCGCACCGCTACCGGCTCGGCGTCAACCACACCCAGCTCCCCGTGAACGCCCCGAAGGCGGTCCCGGGCGGCGCCGCGAACTACGGCCGGGACGGCCTGATGGCGCTCAACACGCAGGGCCGCCACGCCAGGAACTACGAGCCGAACTCGTACGACGGCCCGGTGGAGACCGGCCGCCCGCTGTCGGCCCCGCTGGCCGTCCACGGCCACACGGGCACCCACGAGGCGCCCCTGCACACCAAGGACGACGACTTCTTCCAGGCGGGCGAGCTGTACCGCCTGCTGTCCGAGGAGGAGAAGTCCCGCCTGATCGCGAACATCGCCGGCGGCCTCTCGCAGGTCTCCCGCGACGACGTGATCGAGAAGAACCTGGCCCACTTCCACGCCGCCGACCCCGAGTACGGCAAGCGCGTGGCGGAGGCGGTCCGCGCCCTGCGCGAGGACTGAGCACCAGGAACACGAGCAGCGTACGGGATCTGACGGGAGGTCACGATCCCGCACGCGGCCCGCGCGGCACGCCCGGCGGCCCGGATGAGGGGTGGCCGCCGGACGAAAGGCGCGGGCAGGGCGAGGACCGCGGCGGTGAGCGAGCCAGTGCGGTGGTCAAGGACCGGGCCCCCTTCTCGACCAGAGGGAAGGGCACCCGGCTCCGTCGCCGCCACCGCGGTCCCACCCAGCCCCGTCCCCGGGGCCCACCCGCCCCGTCCGGCGGCGCGAACGACCTGTCGCGCCCAGCCTCGCGCCGCCGGACGGCAACCAGCGCTCCCTGCACCGGGTCGTCCCGGTGAGGGAGCGTTCGGCGTTCCCGGGCACCGGTCCGGCGTGCGGATCCGTGCCCCGCGCCGCACGCTGAAGGCATGACTCACTACCCGCACATCGTGGTGCACCCCCCGGCGCTGGACGGTTCCCGGCGGGTCACCGAGGGGGACGTGATGCTGGGGATCGCCTCGCATCTGGACGATGTCGTGGAGATCCTCCGGCTGGCCGACCTGGACCGGATCGAGGTGGAGGAGAGCGATCTGATCGAATGGCAGGGCGGCGGCCCGGACGACTGGCCCGGGCTGTCGGAGCACGAGCTGTGACGGCGGCGCGTACGGCAGCGGCCGTAGGCCGGGTGCGCAACCCTCAAATCAACCTCTGAAGACCGCGGCGGAGGCTTCAACCACCCCTGTCACAGGGCAGATTAGGGGCATGCGGGGCCCGCCGGCACGGGGGCGGCGGGTCCCGTGCCGGGGGTGTCTCATGGGCCGTACGCCATCGGTCTCGCCGACTGCGCCGGACCCGTACGCGGTCGCGCTGCTGCGCGGGGGCGACCGCCCCGCCGTCACGGTCGCCGTCCTGGGCCTGCACCTGCGCGGCGCGGTGGAGGCGGGCCGGCCGGGCACCCTGCGCAGGACCGGGACGGGCTGGGCCGGGCCCGTCCGGCATCCGCTGGAGAAGGCCGTCCGCACCGGCCTCTGCCGGCCCGCCGGCCCCAGGGAGCTGCCCGGCCGGGCGGTGGTGCGGCGGGCCCTGGCCCGGATGCGGGCCGACCTGGCGGCGGACGGACCACTGCGGCCGCTGCCGCCGCGCCGCACCCGCGCCGGCCGCCGGCTGCTGGCGGAACTGCGCGAGCGCCGCCCGCTGCCCGAGGGGCCCGGCGGTCCGCCGGAGGAGGCGGCGCTGCTCGCGGCCGCGCTGTACGGCGAGCGGGCCCTGGCCGTGTCGGTACCGCGCTTCGCCCGCGAGGCCGGGCTGACGGGCCGGGGCGCACTCGCCGACGAGGCCCGTTTCCCGTTCGGCCGGGGCAACAGCCTGCGCCACCTCATCAGCGGCGGGGACCCCTACGGCGACGCGGACCACGGCCACGACGGCTGGGACGGCGGCACACACGGAGGGTACGACCACGGGCACGGCGGGCACGACTTCGGGGGCGGGGGCGGCGGCGGGTTCGACTGAGGACCCACGGCCCGGCGGAACGGCACGGCGGGTACCACCACGGGCACGGCGAGCACGACCACGGGGGGCGGTGACGGGTCGGCTGAGGACCCACGGTCCGGCAGCACGGCACAGCGGGCACGGCGGGAGCCGAACCCGCCGCCGCCCCCGAAGCAGCAAAGGCCCCCGCGGGCCCGGCGGCACGGCGAAGGGGCGGTCCGTCCCCCTGGAACGGGCCGCCCCTCGTGGTGCCGGACGCGTCAGACCTTCAGCGGCCTGATCGACGTCGGCGCGTGGCCGGGCTCCGTGGCCAGTTCCTCGAACTCGCTGATGTCGCTGATGTCCATGGTGCGGCTCATCGAGATGTTGGTGATCCGCTCCAGGATCGCCTCGACCACGACCGGCACCCGGTACTCGGCGGCCAGCTTCTTCGCCTCCTCGAAGGCGGCGCCCAGCTGGTCCGGCTCGGTGACCCGGATGGCCTTGCAGCCCAGGCCCTCCGCGACCTTGACGTGGTCCACGCCGTAGACACCCAGCTCGGGCGTGTTGATGTTCTCGAACTCCAGGTTCACCTGGAAGTTGATGTCCAGGCCGATCTGCGCCTGGCGGATCAGGCCCAGGTACGCGTTGTTCACCAGGACGTGGACGTACGGGATCCGGTGCTGGGCGGCGACGGCCAGCTCCTCGATCATGAACTGGAAGTCGTAGTCGCCGGACAGCGCGACGACCGGGGAGTCCGGGTCGGCCTTGGCGACGCCGATCGCGGCCGGGATGGTCCAGCCGAGCGGGCCGGCCTGGCCGCAGTTGATCCAGTGGCGCGGCTTGTAGACGTGCAGCATCTGCGCGCCGGCGATCTGCGAGAGGCCGATCGTGGTGACGTACCGGGTGTCCGGGCCGAAGGCACGGTTCATCTCCTGGTACACGCGCTGCGGCTTCATCGGCACGTTGTCGAAGTGCGTACGGCGCAGCAGGGCGGCCTTGCGCTCCTGGGTGGCGGCGACCCAGTCGCCGCGGTCGGGCAGCCTGCCCCCGGCCTTCAGCTCCTTCGCCACCTCGACGAACAGCTCCAGCGCGGCCTTGGCGTCGGAGACGACCCCGTAGTCCGGCGGGAAGATCCTGCCGATCTGGGTGGGTTCGATGTCGACGTGGACGAACTTCCGCTCGCCCCGGTAGACGTCCAGCTTGTAGCCGGTGTGGCGGTTGGCCCAGCGGTTGCCGATGCCGAGGACGAAGTCGGACGCCAGGAAGTTGGCGTTGCCGTACCGGTGCGAGGTCTGCACGCCGACCATGCCGGCGTTCAGCTCGTGGTCGTCGGGCAGCGCGCCCCAGCCCATCAGGGTCGGCACGACCGGGGTCCGGGTCAGTTCGGCGAACTCCACCAGCAGGTCGGCCGCGTCGGCTCCGATGACACCGCCGCCGGCCACGATGACCGGGCGCTGCGACTCCAGAAGAAAGGTGAGGGCCTTCTCGATCTGGGCCCGGGTGGCGGTGGGCCGGTAGACCGGCAGCGGCTCGTAAGTCTCGGGGTCGAACTCGATCTCGGTGAGCTGGACGTCGATCGGCAGGTCGATCAGGACCGGGCCGGGACGGCCGGAGCGCATCAGGTGGAAGGCCTGCTGGAAGACGCCGGGGACCTGCGCGGCCTCCAGGACGGTGACCGCCATCTTCGTGACCGGCCCCGCGATCGAGGCGATGTCGACGGCCTGGAAGTCCTCCTTGTGGATCACGTGGGTGGGCGCCTGGCCCGTGATGCACAGGATCGGGATCGAGTCGCCGATGGCGGAGTACAGGCCGGTGATCATGTCGGTGCCGGCCGGTCCGGAGGTGCCGATGCAGACACCGATGTTCCCCGGCCTGGTCCGGGTGTAGCCCTCGGCCATGTGGGAGGCGCCCTCCACGTGGCGGGCGAGGGTGTGCCCGATGCCGCCGCCCTCCTTGAGGGCCTTGTAGAACGGGTTGATCGCCGCGCCCGGCACACCGAAGGCGTCGGTGACGCCCTCGCGCTTGAGGATCTCAACTGCCGCGCGGGCAGCGGTCATACGAGCCATCGAGTACTCCTGCTTCGGCTGTCTGATGCGTACTCCCGGCGCGCCCCGCGGTGAGCACGGTCTCCAGAGGACCAATCTCTGCATTTCCGTAATGCGGAAATTGACTTCTACTATCTGGAAGCAATGTAGGTGGGCGGCGAAAGGTCGTCAAGAGCGGTCCGGACACCGGAAAGCGCCGGACAGGAGCGTGCGCGCAGGAGCACCATGGGAGCGCCGTCCCGACGCGACGCCTTGGAGTGGGTCATGCCCGAGAGCGTTCCGGTGCGCTGTCCGGTCTGCCGGCGCACTCACCTCTACACCGCGCCGGCGTATCCCTGCGCGTGCGGGGCGCCGACCGCGCCGCGTCTGGATCCGGCGGCCGAGCCGGCCGTGGCGGCGCACCGGGCCTGGGACGACGAGTGGCTGACCGTGCCGTGCGCGGCCTGCGGGCGCCCGGGCCACTGGCCCCGGCCGGAACTGGGCTGCCCCTGCGGCACGGTCCTGCGCGTCCCGGTGGCCGGGCCGGCACGGGAGGGCGGCACGGCGGCACCCGGACCGGACCCGGCGGACCCCCCGCGCCCGCCGGCCGCCGAGCCCGGCGGCCACGCGCCGCCCGGACCCCGCGCCCCCTTCCGGCCCCGCACCATCCGCACCGCCCGCGACGCCGTCACCACCGCCGCGCTCTACCTGCGCTGGCTCGGCTACCGGGACATCCGCCGCGCCGACCAGCGGCCCCCGAACGGCATCGGGCTCGCCGCCCACGGACTGCTCGCCCAGGTCGACCCGACGGTGCGGCCGGCCGGCCCGCGGGACGTGGAGTGCCTGTGGCTGACGGCGATGACCGAGTCCGCGCGGTGCGTGTACTTCTCCCTCGCCGGTTACACCGGCGCGGCCCGGACCGGCGCGGACGCGCTCGGCATGCCGCTGTTCGTGCTCGACCCGGCGGGCGTCCCGCAGCCGGTCAACGATCCGGCCGGCGCCCTGCACAGCACGGGCGCGCCGCGCCCGGGAACGCGGGCCCGGGACGGCGGGAGCTGACCGTCCGCCCGCGCGAGCGGCCCCGCACCGCACCTCCCGACGGCCCCGGACCCGGTACGCCACCGACTGCGCGCGCGGCCCGGGACCGCCGTGGAACATTCAGTGCTCGTTCCCCGCGGTTTCACACCCCGCGGGTCTCCCGCGGCTTCACACCCCGTACGTCTCCCGCAGTTCCACCTTGCGGACCTTCCCGGAGACGGTCATCGGGAAGGAGTCGAGGATCCGCAGCCGGCTGGGGATCTTGTAGTGGGCGAGCCGGCCCGCGCAGAAGTCCCGCAGCTCCTCCAGCGTGAGCGGGTCGGCGGGGTCGCCCGGGATGACACAGGCGAGCACCTCCTCGCCGTAACGCTCGTGCGGCACCCCGACGACCTGGACGTCCCGGATCTTCGGGTGGGCGTAGAGGAACTCCTCGATCTCGCGCGGGTAGATGTTCTCGCCGCCCCGGATGATCATGTCCTTGATCCGGCCGACGATCTCGACGTACCCGTCCTCGCGCATCACCGCGAGGTCCCCGGTGTGCATCCAGCGGCCCGCGTCGATCGCCTCGGCGGTCTTCTCCGGCTCGTTCCAGTAGCCGAGCATCACGCTGTAGCCGCGGGTGCACAGCTCGCCCGCGGTGCCCCGCGGCCGTGTCACGCCGGTGGCCGGGTCGACGACCTTGACCTCCAGGTGGGGCAGGACCCGGCCGACGGTGGCGGTGCGGTGCTCCAGGTCGTCCTCGATCCGGGTCTGCAACGACACCGGGGAGGTCTCCGTCATGCCGTAGCAGATGGAGACCTGCTCCATGTGCATCTCGGCGACGACCCGCTTCATCACCTCCACCGGGCACGGGGAGCCCGCCATGATGCCGGTGCGCAGGGTGGAGAGGTCGTAGGAGGCGAAGTCCGGGAGGTTCAGCTCCGCGATGAACATGGTGGGGACGCCGTACAGGGAGGTACACCGCTCGCGCTGCACCGCCTCCAGGGTGGCCGCCGGGTCGAAGGAGGGGGCCGGGATGACCATGCAGGCGCCGTGCGAGGTGGCCGCGAGGTTGCCCATGACCATGCCGAAGCAGTGGTAGAACGGCACCGGGATGCAGATCCGGTCCTGCTCGCTGTACGCGACCGACTCCCCCACGAAGTAACCGTTGTTGAGGATGTTGTGGTGGGAGAGGGTGGCGCCCTTCGGGAAGCCGGTCGTGCCCGAGGTGTACTGGATGTTGATGGGGTCGTCGCAGGACAGTTCCGCGTACGGGGCGTCCGGGGCCGCCCGCCCGAGCAGGGCCTGCCAGCTCGGGTCGCCGAAGTAGACGATCTCGCGCAACGCCGGGCAGCGGCCCCGCACCTCCTCGGCCATCGCCCGGTAGTCGCTGGTCTTGTGCGCCGGCGTGGCGAACAGCAGGCGGACGCCGGACTGGCCGAGGACGTACTCGACCTCGTGGGTGCGGTACGCCGGGTTGATGTTCACCATGATCGCGCCGATGCGGGCGGTGGCGTACTGGACCAGCACCCACTCCGGGCAGTTGACCGCCCAGATGCCCACCCGGTCGCCCTTGGCGATCCCGCTCGCGGCCAGCGCCCGCGCCAGCTCCTCGACCGCGGCGCCGAATTCGGCATAGGTCCAGCGCCGCCCGGACGGCACGTCGACCAGCGCCTCGCGGTCCGGCCAGGCCGCCACCGCCCGGTCCAGGTTGGCGCCGATGGTGTCGCCGAGCAGGACGGTGGGGCTCGTCCCGTGCGTGTACGACGGCTGAGCGGTCACCGGAAGTCCTCCTCGCGGTACTCGTCCTGCGAGCCGGCCGCCGTGGCCTCGCGCAGCTCGATCCGGCGGATCTTGCCGGACACCGTCTTGGGCAGCGCGCCGAACTCCAGCCGGCGGATGCGCTTGTAGGGGGCGAGCACCCGCCGGGAGTGCTCGAAGAGGGCCTTCGCGGTGCCGGGTCCGGGCTGCCAGCCCTCGGCGAGGACGACGTACGCCTTGGGCACGGCGAGCCGCAGCTCGTCCGGGGCGGGCACCACGGCCGCCTCGGCCACCGCCTCGTGCTCCAGCAGCGCGCTCTCCAGCTCGAAGGGACTCACCTTGTAGTCCGAGGCCTTGAACACATCGTCAGTGCGTCCGATATAGGTGAGATATCCCTCTTCGTCCCGGGAGGCGATGTCCCCGGTGCGGTAGTACCCGCCCGCCATGGCCTCGGCCGTGCGGTCGGGGTCGCCGTGGTAGCCGGTCATCACGCCGACCGGGCGCTCGCCGAGGTCGACCGCGATCTCGCCCTCGGTGGCGCCGGGCGCGCCGGAGACCGGGTCGAGCAGGTCCACCCGGAAGCCGGGGCTGGGCCGGCCCATCGAGCCGGTCTTCAGCGGCTGGCCGGGGCTGTTGGAGACCTGCACGGCGGTCTCGGTCTGCCCGAAGCCGTCCCGGACCGTCACCCCCCAGGCCTGCCGGACCCGCTCGACGACCTCGGGGTTGAGCGGCTCGCCGGCGGCCACCGCCTCCCGGGGCGGGGCCGCCAGCCGGCCGAGGTCGGCCTGGACGAGCATCCGCCACACGGTCGGCGGCGCGCAGAAGGTGGTCACGCCGGCCCGGTCCATCTCGGCCATCAGCCGGGCCGCGTCGAAGCGGGCGTAGTTGAAGACGAAGACGGTCGCCTCCGCGTTCCACGGCGCGAACAGGTTGGACCAGGCGTGCTTGGCCCAGCCGGGCGAGGAGATGTTCAGGTGCACGTCGCCCGGCCGGAGCCCGATCCAGTACATCGTGGCCAGGTGCCCGACCGGGTACGAGGTGTGGGTGTGCTCGACCAGTTTGGGGCGGGCGGTCGTGCCCGAGGTGAAGTACAGCATCAGCGGGTCGTCGGCCAGCGTCGGACCGTCGGGGAGGAACTCGGCGGACTCCGCGTACGCGTCCTCGTACGGCTCCCAGCCCTCCTCCGGCAGGCCGCCGACCGAGATCCGGGTGTAGGCGCCGGGCACGCCGGCGAACTTCGCCGTGTCCTCGGCGCGCGCGATCACGTGCTTCACCCGGCCCCGCTCCACACGGTCGCGCAGATCGCCCGGGCCGAGCAGCGGGGTGGCCGGGATGACCACCGCGCGCAGCTTCATCGCGGCCAGCGCGGTCTCCCACAGCTCGGCCTGGTTGCCGAGCACGACGAGGACGCGGTCCTCCGCGGCGACCCCGCGCTCACGCAGCCACCGGGCGACCCGGTTGGAGCGCTCGGCCAGTTCGGCGAAGGACAGCCGGGTCCCGGTGCCGTCCTCCTCGACGATGTGCAGGGCGGTGCGGTCGTTGCCGGCGGCGATCACGTCGAACCAGTCCAGCGCCCAGTTGAACTGTTCGGGCCGGGGCCAGCGGAAGCCCTCGTAGGCGGTGGCGTAGTCCTCGCGGTGCGCCAGCAGGAAGTCCCGTGCGTTCCTGAAGGCCTCGGTCGCCGTCGTCATCCGTCCTCCTTGCCTGGGTGGGCGTTCGCCGGCGCGCCCTCCGGCTCACTCCCGTGGTTCCCGGCCATTGCCGGGCGGCTCTCTGGCATCGTCTAATCCGTGATGCAGGTCTCACCACCCCCGAACGGGGGGTGGGTGGCCGGAAGGGCGGACAGGTGACGGCGGACGCGGCGGGGGCGGTGGAGATCGGTGGCGCGCTGGCCCGGCTGCGGCGCACGACGGGACTGCCCGTCGCCTTCGGCGGGCTGGTGGAGTCCGGCCGGCCGCAGATCCGCATCAGCGAGCTGAGCGGCACCACCACGGCCGCGCTGCGCTCGCTCGCGGTGACCTCCGGCAGCGGGCTCGGCGGCAAGGCGGTGGCCCTGGCCCGGCCGTGCGCGGTGACCGACTACTCCAGCTCCCGGCAGATCAGCCACGAGTACGACGTACCGGTGGCCGCCGAGGGCATCCGCGCGGTGCTCGCGGTGCCGGTGGTGGTCCGGCGCCGGGTGCGCGGGGTGCTCTACGGCGCGCTGCGCTCGGCCCGGCCGCTCGGTGACCGCGCGCTGGGCGCGGCGGTGGCGGCCGCGCGGGACGTGGAGCAGGCGCTGGTGGTGCGTGACGAGGCCCGGGGACTGCTGGCGGCGGCCCGGCCCGCGCAGACCGGCGCCGAGCGGGGCGCCGGGTGGGAACAGGTGCGGGAGGCGCACGCGGCACTGCGGGCGCTGGCGCCCCGGATCGCCGACCCGGAACTGCGGGCCGAACTGCTGGCCGCGTGCGGCCTGCTGACCGCGCCGCCACGTGCCGGGGGCGTAACCCTGGCGCCACGGGAGCTGGACGTGCTGTCCTGGGTGGCGGCAGGGGCCACCAACGCGGCGGTGGCCGAACGGCTGGGCCTGCGTCCGGAGACGGTCAAGGGGTACCTGCGGTCGGCGATGCGGAAGCTGGGCGCGCACACACGAGGGGAGGCGGTGACCGCGGCCCGGAGGGCGGGGCTGCTGCCGTAGTCCGAAGGCGGTGAGGAAACCTTCCCATTCATCCGGCGCCGCTTTGAATTTCCCTCTGCTTGACCGTTGTTATTTCCCTCACCAGGGCTTCCGTCCGAATTTCAAGGATCGTTGCCTAGAATTTGGTCCGGACACGACACACGAGGGGAGCGGTGACCGTGCGACGGGACTTCCAGGAGCCTGCCAGGTGCCGCCCCGACCTGGTCATCGGCCGCGAGGAGTTGTTCGCCGACGCCCGCGGGCAACTCGCCTCGGGGGGCAGTGTGCTGCTCCACGGCCCCGCCGGAATAGGGAAATCCACCGTCCTGCGGGCATTGGCCGAGGAATACGGCGCCACCGCGCGCACCGTCCTGCGCTGCTCGGCGACCGAGTCAGAATCCCACCTCCCCTTCCTCGCCCTCGCCGACCTCCTCGGCCTGGTCCTCGACGAGGTCTCCGCCCGGCTGCCCGCCGCCCAGCGCACCGCCCTGGAGTCGGCGCTCACCGGCCGCGGCGAGTCCAGCCTCCAGCGCGACGGCCTCGCCCTGCGCCTGGCCGTGCTCTCCGCGCTGCGCGCCCTCGCCGCCCACGGCCCGGTCCTCGTCGTCGCCGACGACCTGCAGTGGCTGGACCCGGCCAGCGCCGAACTCCTCGGCTTCGCCGCCCGGCGGCTGGAGGGCACCCCGGTGCAACTGCTGTGCGCGGTCCGCACGGAGGGGCAGGAGAGCCAGGAGTACGACCGCCAGCTGCGCGCCTGTCCGCCGGGCACCCGCGCCGTCCGGCTCGGCCCGCTGTCCCGCGCCCAGGTCGCCCAGCTGCTCGACCACCGCGGCCACGGCGGCCTGTCCCGCTCCACCGTCCGCGAGATCCACCGCACCAGCGGCGGCAATCCGCTGTTCGCCCTGGAGCTGGGCCGCGCCCTTGCCGACAACCCCACCCCGCCCCGGCCCGGCGAGCCGCTGCCCGTGCCGACCTCGCTGCGCGCCCTGGTCCTCAGCCGCCTCGACATGCTCTCCGTGGAGGCCCGCCGCACCCTGCTGGTGGCCAGCGCCGGCGCCCGGCCCACCCCGGCGCTGCTGCACGCGGCCGGCCGGGAGAACGCCGAGGCCGAGTGCGCCCAGGCAGCCGAACTCGGGCTGCTGGCCACCGAGCCCGACGCACCCGCCGTACGGTTCGCGCACCCCCTGATCTCCGCCGCGCTGTACGCGGAGGCCCCCGCGCACGAACGGCGGGCCGCGCACGCGGCGCTGTCCACGGCCGCCTCCGACCCGATAGAACGGGCCCGGCACCTGGCCCTCGCCAGCACCGGCACCGACCCGGAGGTGGCCGCCCGGCTCGCCGGGGCCGCCGCGCTCGCCCGGGACCGCGGGGCGCCCTCGGTCGCCGCCCAGCTGGGCCTGCTCGCCGCCCGGCACACCCCCGCCGACGGCAGTCCGAGCCAGGAGGAGCGCCGGCTCGCCGCCGCCGAGGACGCGATCACCGCCGGCGAGGTCGACCTGGCCCGGGACATCGCCCGGGAGGTACTGGCCCGGGCGAGCGTGCCCGCCGACCGGGTGCGGGCCTGGATGATCGTCATCGACACCGCCGGCCACACCATGGCCGAGGTCGACGCCGTCTTCCCGCAGGCCCTCGCCGACGCCGGCGACGACCCCCGGCTGCTGGCCCTCGTCCACTACCAGCTGGCCTGGCGGGCGCTGATCGTGGAGGGCGACTTCACCGAGGCCCGGGAGGCCGCCGCGCACGCCGCCGAACTCGCCGCGTGCGGCCAGGACCGGCGCACCGAACTGCTCGCCCTCGCCTTCCAGGCGCAGACCGAGACCCTGATGGGCCATCCGGAGGCGCCCCGCACCATCAAGCGCGCCCTGCGGGAACCCCAGGACCCGCGGGTGGCCTGGCACCACAACGGCGCGGGCAGCGCCCGGTTCCGCTGGCTCGTCATGGGCGACCAGCTGGCCGAGGCCCGGACCACCGTGACCGCGCTGCTGCGCGAGGTCCGCCGGCGCGGCTCGGTGGAGAGCGAGGTGCACTTCCTGCGCGGCCTCGCCGAGACGGAGCTGCGCGCCGGGCACTGCGGGCGCGCCCTCGACCTGGCCCGCGACAGCCTGCTGCTCGCCCGCGACTCGGGCATCGGCGAGACCGCCTCGGCGATGCTCACCTCGCTCGCGGAGGCGTCCGGCGGCGATGTCGACCGCGCGCTGGCACTCGCCCGGGAGGCGGTGGACCACGCCGAGGAGGACGGCGACCAGATGTACCTCTCCCGGGCGCTGGGCGCGCTCGGGTACGCGCAGCTGGTGGCCGGGGACCCGGCGGGCACCGTGCGCTCGCTGCGCCGGGTGCGCAGCCTGGAGCTGGGGCTCGGCATCACCGACCCGGCCCGCGGCCGCTGGCAGGGCGACCTCGCCGAGGCACTCGTCCGGATCGGTGAACCGGCCGAGGCGCAGGCCGTCATCGACGCGAGCCGGGAACACGCGCTGCGGCTCGGCCGGGAGAGCGTCCTCGCCGTACTGGACCGCTCCGAGGCCCTGGTGCGGGCCGCCCGGGGCGACCTGGAGGCCGCGCTCGCCCAGCTGACGTCCGCTCAGGACCGGCTCGGCAAGCTCGGCTACGGCCTGGAGGAGGCGCGGGCCGCGTTCGCGCTGGCCCGGCTGCACGGCAGGCGCACACCGGAGGGGGCCCGCGCGGCCGCCGCGGCCCTCGACGAGGCGGCCCGGATGTTCCGGCGCTGCCGGGCCCTGCCCTGGCTGCGCCAGGTGGACGCATCCCGCGCCGCCCCCGAGCCGGAACCGGCGCCGGCCGTGCCGGACGCGCCGGCCGCCCTGGCGGTGCTGGCCGCGATGGAGCGTCAGGTGGCCGCGCTCGTCATGGAGGGCGCCACCAACCGGGAGATCGCGGCCCGGCTGTTCATCAGCGTGAAGACGGTGGAGGCGACCCTGACCCGGGTCTACCGCAAGCTGGGGATCCGATCGCGCGTCGACATCGTCCGATTGGCGGCAGGTCGCCGCGCGCCCTGAGCGGCGCTCTTGTTAACTGAACCGGACCGAGGGTTTTCCCTCACCCAACCCCCTAGGGGGTTCCCTCATTGGGAGCCGAGGGTTCCGGGTCCTAGCGTAAAGGGCGTGCCGCTCGCCCGGGCATACGGGGGTCGGTCCCGCGACCCCCGTGCAACCCCCACCCGCGCGACCCCCACCGGTGCAACCCACTGAGGAGACTCATGTTCGGGCTCACACGTGCAAGACAGACCGCCGCGGCCCTGGTGGCCACCGCCGCCGCAGCGGCGACCGCGCTGCTCGCCTCCCCCACGGCGAGCGCCGCACCCCAGCCCATCGTCGGCGGTACGACCACCACGACGACCGCGTACCCGTTCATGATGCAGATCACGGACGCGTCCCAGAACCAGTTCTGCGGCGGCACCCTGGTGGCGCCCAGGAAGGTCGTGACGGCCGCGCACTGCATGGTCGGCGAGACCACGAGCAGCGTGCGGGTGGTCGGCGGCCGGACGTACCTGAACGGCACGAACGGCACGGTGAGCCGGGTCGGCAAGATCTGGATCAACCCGGACTACACGGACGCCACCAACGGCGACGACGTGGCCGTGCTGACCCTGTCGACGTCGATGCCGTACACCCCGGTGTCGTACGTCTCCTCCTCCCAGGGAGGCGTGTACGCGGCCGGCACCACGGCCCGCATCCTCGGCTGGGGCACCACTTCGGAGAACGGCAGCTCCTCCAACCAGCTGCGGACCGCGACCGTACCGATCGTGTCCGACTCCAGCTGCCGTTCCTCCTACGGTTCGGACTTCGTCCAGTCCGACATGGTCTGCGCCGGATACACGTCCGGTGGCGTCGACACCTGCCAGGGCGACAGCGGCGGTCCCCTGCTCATCGGGGGCGCCCTGGCAGGGATCACTTCCTGGGGCGAGGGGTGCGCGGAGGCCGGTTACCCGGGTGTCTACACCCGGCTGACCACCTTCTCGGACCTGGTGACCGCGCAGGTCAACTCGTGACCCGGAAGACTTCCCGAGCACCCCTCGGGTAACTGCCGGGGGGCGTTGCGGGCCACCACGAGCGGCCCGCAACGCCCCCTATCCAATGCCCCGCCGCACGCCGTCCGGCGCTCCGCGGCGGAGCCGGAGCCCGGCCGGGTGTGGCGGTTGCCGGCCCGGCACCAGCCCGCCTCGGGCGCGTTGCGGCGCTCGCGGCCGTCCCGCCCGGTGCCGTTGCTGATCCAGAGCGCCGGGGTACGGGCGTCCAGGGCGCCGTCGGCCCCGCGCAGCCGGGGAACCGGTGGTCATGAGGCAGTGGTTGCGCTCCAGCACGGCGGGCTGCCGCAGCACCCGGTGGATGCCCTCGGCGGGCAGCAGCGGGGTCGGGCGTCCGCGGTGAGGCCGGCCGGCGCCTCCTGCGGGCTCCGGCCGGCCATCCGGTCGCCGCGGTCGAGCCCGGTCAGAACGTAGAGCGGCGCGTCGGGCACCGCGAGCGTGTCCAGGGGGGCGAACAGCTCGACGTCGGTCATGCCGCCGGCCACGAAGCCGGGCCTGCCGTCGCGGCGGAGCAGCGGCGCAACGGCGGAGGCCGGCGCCCTCACCGCCGTACGACGCCCCCGAACCGGATGTCGTGCGCGGCCCCGTGCATGACCGTCAGCATCCGCTCCCCCTCCGCGGTCACCTCCTCCCGCCGGGCCCTGGACAGCTCGCCGAAGGTCTCGATGACGAGGGTGCCGCCGTCGAGCGTCCACAGACCGGCCAGGAAACCGTCGACCAGGAGGGTGCGGTACGCCTGGTTGCCCTGCCGGTTGCGGCCCCGGTGGGCGGGCGGGACAAAGCGGCCGCGGTCGGCGGGGCCGAGCAGGAGGTCGTCGTACTCGGGGAGGAAGCGCGGCGGCGCCGGGGTCTCCGGGCCGGGGCGCGGGGCGTCGGGAAGGTCGAACAGCTCCACGCCGGCCGGGTCACGGAACGTCAGCAGCCGGGGGCGCAGGCGTTCGAAGGCGGCCCGGAGGCGGGTGAGCCCGGCCCAGGCCTGCATGTCCCGCACGGACGCGGGACCGAAGGCGGCGAGATAGCGCAGGACCACCGCCTCCGGTGCCAGGGCCGGCCCGGCGGGGCGGCCCAGCCAGTGCTCGACGGTGGTCAGGGCGACCCGGCCGCTCTCCTCCCACAGCCCGCGCGGGGTGACCTGCACGAGCGGCAGCGTGCACCGGGCCGCGACGGCGAGGGCCCGCGGATCGGCCCCGGGCCACCGGGCCCCGAGCGCCGCCCGCAACTCGGCCATGGTCCGCGGCTCGGCCTCGACCAGGTCACGGGCGACGGCCGCGAGACGGCCGGGATCGACACCGGCCAGTCCCGCCCGGAAGCCCGCCTGCTCCCGGTCCCGGGCCGGCTGGACGAAGGGCCGCAGGGCGAGGCAGTCGTCGGCGGTGTGGGTGTGCGCCGTGGACCGCAGGCTGACCGTCCGGGCCACCTCCCGCCCGGCCATCAGCGCGGACAACCGCTCCGGCGCGAACTCCTCCAGCCGGGCGGCCGGCGCGTAGTACGGCGGCTTGGTGTTCTGCGCCTGCAACCCGACGAGATGGCCCACCACGTCCCGCACCGGCCGAGCGTGGCCCGGTTCAGCGCCCGCACCCCAGCACGGCCCCGCCCACCGCCGCACCGCCCTGCTTCCCCGCGCTCTTGGCCATGACGGCACGCTGACGGACACCCGGCGATCACCTTGCCCGACTTCCGGATCCACCGGCCGCCGACTGGCTACCATCGTGGCCGGGCCGCAAGCGGACACCCGTGGGGTGTGTCCCCGGCCCCGCAGCCGGGGGGGCTCATGACACGGTCAGTGGTCTTCGTGCACGGTACGGGCGTGCGCGAGAAGTCGTACAACGACACCTTCGCCACCGTACGGACGCGGATCCGCGCGATCCGGCCCGAGTGGGAGGTGCGGGGGTGCCTCTGGGGCCCCGCTCACGGCGCCGAGTTCGTCCACGGCGGCGTCTCGGTCCCCGGCTACACCCGCTCGGGCGGCGGCCGGGAAGCGGAGGACCTCGACGCGGCCATCGCCGAGTGGGAAGTCCTCTACAACGATCCCGGCTACGAACTCCGGCTGCTCGGCCTGCGCCCGCCGCCCCCGGCCGGCATGGTCCGCGGCCTCCCGCCCGCCAAGCGGTTCCTGAAGGCGGTCCAGGAGTACCGGCCTTCTCCCGACCTCGTGGCGCGCCTCGACCGGTACGGCCTGCGCACCGACTTCGATACGGCGCTGCGCACGGTGGCCGGCTCGCCCGAGGTGCGCGACGCCGCCACCACCGTCGACCACAACGGCTACGAGCACCGGTACGCCGTGGCCAAGGCCGTCGTGGCGGCCACCGTCGCCTCCGCCGGGGCCCGTGGTGCGGACGCCCTCGCCGGCCCGGACCGTGACGCCCTGCTGGCCGCCCTGAGCGGCGAGTTGTCGGGAGAGAGCCGGGCACTGACCGGCGGGGTGCGGCAGGCCGTGAAGACCTCCGCGCTGCGCCGGGCCACCCGGTGGGCCGTCGACCGCCGGGGTTCGCTGAGCGACGGCATGCTGCCGATGGCGGGCGACATCCTGCGCTACCAGGCCCGCGGCGACGGCGTCCGCCAGTTGATCCGGCGGACCGTCGAGAACGCTCCGGGCGACAAGGTCACCCTGCTGGCCCACAGCCTGGGCGGGGTCGCCGCCGTGGACCTGCTGGCCATGGAGCGGCTCGACCGGGTGGACCAGCTGATCACCGTCGGTTCGCAGGCGGGGCTCCTGTACGAGTGCGGCGCCCTGGCCTCCCTCGAACACCCGGACACACTGCCGGGGCACTTCCCGGCCGCCTGGCTGAACATCCACGATCCGTGGGACCTCCTCTCCTACCGCGCGGCCGGGGTGTTCAAGGGCCGTGCCCACGACGTCCAGGTCTCCAACGGACAGCCTTTCCCCCACGCCCACAGTGCGTACTGGTCCAATGCCGAGGTCTGGGACGCCGTCTCCGCATGGCTGGACTGAACCGGACCGACCCGAGCGACATCCACGCCGTCGTCGTCGGGCTGGAGAGCTACCCGAGGGATCCCGGCATGAGCCTGCGCGGGGCGGCCCGCAACGCGCTGCGCTTCGCGCGCTGGCTGCGCGACGGGGGCGTCCCGAAGGAGAACATCACCGTGCTGCTCTCCGCGCTGGACCAGGACGAGGCCGTCACCGCCGCGGCCGGGGAGGCGGACGTCCTCTGGCGGCGCGCCGACACGGCCGAGGACATCCGCAAGGTCTTCGTCCACGAGCTCCCGGCCGCCTCCGGTGGTCTGCTGTACGTCTACTGGGGCGGTCACGGGGCGCTGGGGACGGACAACGGCGGACGGCTGCTGTTCACCCCGGAAGCCTGCCCCGACGACCTGCGGTGCCTGCGCGTGGAGGAGCTGCGGGAGTTCCTGACGCGCCACGACCTGTCCGGCTTCACCCAGCAGGTGCTCTTCTTCGACGCCTGCGCCGCGTTCGTGGAGCACTACCAGCTCCGGCTGGCTCCGGTGCCCGTACCGTTCCCCCGGCACCCGCGCCGCGAGGTGGAACAGTACCTGCTGTACGCGGCCCGCGAGGGCCAGGAGGCCGAACAGGACGGGGCGGCGGGCACCGGGGTCTTCTCCCGCCTGCTGCTGGACTGGCTGGAGAAACACGCGTCCCGCCTGCACCCGGACCTGACCCGGCTCGAAGAGCATGTGCGGGCCGGTTTCGAGGAGGGGTACACCGACACGGGACCGCTGCAGACGCCCACGGTCTACCACCGCCGCGCCCTCGACGGCGGCGAGTTCAGCACCGCCTTCGCCCGCACGGACCCGTTGGCCGTGCTGGAGGTCCGCGCCACCTTGCGCAAGGCCCTCGGCGGGGACGACGACACCTGCCTGCTGTACGCCTCGCGGGTCGGCGGCGCCTGCGGTCACCCCCCGGTCACCACCGGGGATCCCGCGCACTGGTTCGCCGGAGCCCTGCTGACCAGGCCGCGGATGACGGCCACCTTCGTCGAGGCCCTGGTCCAGGACGGGATGACCCAGCCCGCCCGGGCGTTCCACGCTCTCGGCCTGGCCCACGGAGCTCCCGGTCTGCTGTCGGTCCGCGAACACGACGAGCTGCGGGACCTGCTCGCACGGTGGCCCGCCCTGTCCCCCGCCACGGTCAACACGCTCACGCAGGCCGCGGCGCCGGGCGTCGACGTGCACACGACGGCGAACGGCGTCCTGACCACGGCACAGCTCATGGAGCATCTCGCGACGCTGGAGGAGTACCCCGGGCGCCTCAGCCGGACGGGGAAGGGGTTCACCGTGCCCGCGGTGGTGGCGTTCACCCAGTACCTGGCCGTGCACACCGGCCCCGCGCCCGTGCCCTATGCCCTGCGCAGGCATCTGGACCGCTGGGGCGAGCGGGTCGCCGGGCGGCTGTTCGTCGAGCCCGCCGAACTCGACTCCGTCCGTGACCGGGCGGCCGAGTGGGACGAGGCGTTCATCGCGGCGGACGCGTCCTCGCGGGTCGTCGTCCAGGTCCATCCCCAGGGCGAGCGGGACACCTACGTCTGTGTGGTCTGGGTCGACGCCGGCACAGGGACGCTGGACCGGTTCCAGGACCCGGAGAACGGAGTGCCCCTCGGTTCCACACGGGCCATGAGACTCGTCCAGCGGGCCGCCCAGTCGCTCACCGACGAGGACGGCACCGCGCCCGTCGTGGAGATCGTGCTGGACCACGAGGACATCCTGGACGTCTCCGTCCACGCGTGGGACGGCGCCGGTGGCGTCGGAACCCCCCTGCTCTTCGGCGTGGAACAGCGCATCACGCTGCGCTGCGCACCCATGGTCGCCGTCCACCGGGAGCAGAGCAGGCGGGCCTCCCTCAAGCGGCGCTGGGCACGTCGTACCCGGGGCAACGACGTCGTCTACCTGGACGAGTCGCACATCGCCGACGATCCCCGGGCGACCCGGGCGTACGGGGCCCTCACCACCGACCGCGACGCGGCCCGCGCGGTGGTGCGCAGCGGCCGGAGAGCCGGTGAGCTGCTGGTCCGGGCGGCGCTCGCCGTGGGGTACCCGGTCGTCCTGTGGGACAGCGAGGACTCACGGGCCCTGGACCGCACGCACTTCGCGCCCCTGGAGCCGGAGGGCGACCTGTCCGGACTGCCGGAACGGGTGCGTTACTACTGGGCGGAGACCCACCGGGACCCCCCACGGCATCCGATCCGGCCGGCCCTGCTCCTCGAAGACCACGACCGGGACCTTCCGCCGGTGCCGTCGCTGACCCGTTCGCCCGCCCCAGAAGAGGAAGCGAGTTGCTGATGACCGACCCGACCGGTGCGGCCGCGGCCACCGAGGATCCCGGCTGGCGGATCTTCCGGGGCGACGGCACCCAGCGCAGGGTGAAGCTCCCTCCGGCCCCGCCGTGGCGCCGCTTCACGCACCGGGAGGACGGGGCGGAGGGGGACGGCGGCGGCGAGACGCGCGCGGACGACGCCGCGGGGACCGCGCCGAAGGCGCGCTACGTCATCGGCGAGGAAGAGGCCGACGTGATCAACGCGGCCCTGCACCTGCGCCGTCCCCTCCTGGTCACCGGCCATCCGGGGGTGGGGAAGACCGCGCTCGCCGACGCGGTCGCCCACGAACTGGACCTCGGCCCCGTCCTGCGCTGGCCGGTCAACAGCCGGTCCACGCTCCAGGACGCGCTGTACCGGTACGACGCGATCGGCCGGCTCCAGGAAGGCAGTCTGGCGACCGAGGCGGGCCAGGCGGCGCCGAGCATCGGCAGGTACGTCCGGCTCGGCCCCCTGGGCACGGCGCTGGTGCCGGCCGAGCGGCCCCGCGTGCTCCTGGTCGACGAACTGGACAAGGGCGACGTCGATCTGCCGAACGACCTGCTGACGGTGTTCGAGGAGGGCTCCTTCGAGATCCCCGAACTGTCCCGGCTGCCCGATTCCCAGTCCGCCGTCGACGTGTTCACCGCGGACCGGGGCGAACAGGTGACGGTACGGCGCGGCTTCGTGCGCTGCACGGAGTTCCCCGTCGTCGTGATCACCAGCAACGGCGAGCGGGACTTCCCGCCGGCGTTCCGCAGGCGCTGTCTGCCCCTGAACCTGCACGATCCACGGCCGGAACGGCTCAAGCAGATCATCCTCGGTCATCTCGGTCCCGACGCGCTCGCGGAGGCCGACGACCTGGTCGCCGCGTTCCTGAAGGAGCGCAGCATGAAGGAACTGGCCACCGACCAGCTGCTCAACGCCGTCTTCCTGCGTCACGGAGGAGCCAGGCTCGATCCCGAAGGGCTGCTGCGGTCCGTGCTGCACCAGCTGAACTCCGGCGGCTGACACGTGATCCGGGAGCTGGAGCGCATCCTCCGCGCGGCGGGCGTGGACCTCGACGACGAGGACCTGCTCGACGCCCTGTGGCTGAGCAGGCGGCTGCCGCGCGGGGCGGGGACACCGCTGGCCCGCCGGGTGCCCGGGGTGCCTGCGGCCGGTGCCATGCCGGAGACGGCCGCGGCACCGGCCGCGGGCGCGCGCCTTCCCGCCACCGATGCCCTCCCCCACGCCCCCACCGGCTCCCCGCCCCTGCCGGAAGCCGAGGGAGCCGCCCCGGAACACCTGGGGGCAGTCAGCGGCGCCCCTTCACCGGTGACCGCCTCCGGCGGGCTGCGCCTGCCCGGTGCCAAGGTCCTGGGCAGCGAACTGTCCCTCGGCCGCGCCCTGCGCCCGCTCAAACGCCGGGTTCCGAGCGTCTTCCACACGGAACTCGACGAGCAGGCGACGGCCGCGTCCCAGGCCGACACCGAGATCCCGAACGTGGTGCTGCGCGCACGGCCCGAACGCTGGCTCCGCCTCGCGCTGGTCATCGACAGCGAGGTGTCCATGGTGCTGTGGGAACGGCACTGCCGTGAGCTCCAGGCCGCCCTGGAACACAGCGGTGCCTTCCGGCAGATCGAGGTCCACCAGCTGTGGTACCGGGCGGCCGCGCCGGCCTCCTCCGCGAAGCAGCGCGAGGTGTTCCTCGTCCGCCCCTGGAGCGGCAGCAGGACGACCGCCCTGCCCGCCACCACGCTGAACGACCCCTCCGGGCGCACCCTGGTCCTGGTGGTCACGGACGGTGCGGCCCCCGCCTGGCAGGACGGGCGGATGCGTGCCCAGCTGGAGAAGTGGGCCTCGTCCGGACCCACGGCCGTGGTCCACGTACTCCCGCGCCACCTCTGGGCCGGCACCGGGGTGACCGCCGACACCTGGCACGTCACCGCACCGCGCCCCGGCTCCGCCAACGCCGCGTGGCGGATTGCCGACCCGTTGCTGCCCCCCGACGTCTCGTCGTTCGCCGGTGTGCCGGTGCCCGTGGTCGAGCTGACGCCGTCGGGACTGCACGCGTGGGCCGACGCGATCACCACGGTCGGGCGCCCGGTCCCCCTGCGGCTGTGGGAACCGCGTACCCCGGACACCGCGCGCTCGGCCGGTCGTCCGGCACCGCGCTCCGCCGCACGCGCGTTCCTCCGTACGGCGTCCCCTCCGGCCGTACGTCTCGCCGCCCACCTCGCGGCCGTGGCACCGGTGACGGTCCCCGTGATGCACCTCGTGCAGACATGTCTCCCCGGGGCCGCGGGTGCGTCGGCGCTGGCCGAAATCTTCCTCGGCGGCCTGCTGCGGCCCGTGCCGCGCGAGGGGCAGGCGCGACCCGAAGGGCCCGCGAAGCACCGCCTGTTCGACTTCACCGAGGCGACCAAGGACCTGCTCCTCGACACGGTCCCGCTCCGGGAACTCGTCGCCTCCAGCCGCCGGGTGGGCGAACGCGTCGAGCAACTCGTGGGCAGGTCACCGGACTTCCCGGCATGGCTGGTGCCGCCGGCGCGCGCCGGCCGGCCGGACGGCGCGCCCCATCCGTTCGCCCGCGTCGGGACCGCCCTGCTGAGCCGGCTCGGGTACGACGAGGCCGAGGCCTTCGTCCGGGACGACGACGAAGAAGAGGAGACGACGGAGAGCGAGAGTCCGCCGCCGCTCTGCCGGGCCCTCGTCATCACCTCGCTGGCGGGCGAATACTCCGCCGTCCGCTCCCACCTCGCGGACCGGGAGGAACTCGTCGACCCGTACGGAACCATCATCGAGCGCGGCCGGCTGGCGGGAACGTCCGGATTCGTGGCGATCGCCGAGGTGGGGGAAGGCAACACGACGGCCGCCGTGCTCATCTCACGGATGCTCGACTGGCTCCGCCCGGAAGCGGTGCTGCTCACCGGGGTCGCGAGCAGCCTGAGGGGCGACATCCGGATCGGGGACGTCGTCGTCGGCACCAAGACGTACGACTTCCACCGCGGCACGCAGACACCTACGGGCTTCGGAGTACGGCCAGAGGCTTGGACCGCCTCCCACGCGCTGACGGAGGCGGCCCGTTCCGCGGTGGAGAACGTGTCCGACGTACGGGTCCACTTCAAACCGGTGGCGACCGGTGACGTGCTGCTCGCCAGGGAGACGACACGGCTGCTCCAGCATCTCCGCGACCAGTTCGACGATGCCGGCGCGCTCGCTGTGGACAGCTGGGGCTCCGCACACATGACCTACTTGAACGGCGACCTCGACCTCCTGACGGTTCGGGGGATCAGCGATCTCGCTCATGCCGAGAAGCGCGGGCCCGACTCCCCGGAAACCTTCGTGCAGGCGGCGGCCCAAGCGGCCAGGGTGACCATGGCGGTGCTGTTGCACTACCTGGCCGATCCGAACGCTGAGGAAGACCGGTACGACGAGCCTCACTACACCGCATCGCCGCCCACTGCGGTGGACGCCCTGCCCCCGACGGATCCGTCCTTCACCGGACGGGATGCGGAGCTGGCCCGGCTGATGGACGTTCTCGCACCTGGTTCTCCCGATGTCCCAGTGATTGTGCTGTCGGGACTGGCCGGAACGGGGAAGACGACGCTGGTCCTGCACGCGGCACACGAAGCCCGCTCGAGGGGCTGGTTCCCGGGCGGGACGCTCCTCGTGAACCTGCGCGGCTATGCCGACACTCCGGTCACCGCCCACGAGGGCCTGGACGTCCTGTTGCGGGCTCTCGGTATCGACCCGACGCGCATTCCCGGCACGGCCGACGAGCGGGAGGCGCTGTACCGCGCCGTCCTGGCAGAACGGGTCCGGCAGCAGGGGCCGATGCTGATCGTCGCCGACGACGCGTCGTCGTCGGAGCAGGTTCGTCCGCTGCTCCCGGGCGGCGGCCACCGACTCCTGGTCACCTCACGCCACCGCCTGCCCCAGCTCGGCGCACGGTTCATGCAGGTGCACCAGCTCGCTCCCGACGAGTCCGTGGAACTCCTCCAGCGCGCCCTCACCGTCGCCCGTGCCTCCGACGACCGGGTCCGCGCGGACGTCCGCGCGGCCCGAAGGCTGGCCGAACTCTGCGGGTACCTGCCGCTGGCGTTGCAGATCGCGGCCGCGCTCCTCGCGGAGGACCCGGGCCGACCGGTGGCGGATCTGGTGGGGCAACTCGCCGCCTCCCGTGATCGCACGGACCGCCTGGACGACGGGGAACGCAGCGTCCGCGCCGCCTTCGACCTCTCCTACCGGAGCCTTCCACCCGAGCAGGCCCGCCTGCTGAGCCTGCTCGCTCTCGCACCAGGACCCGAGGCGAGTGATCAGGTGATCGCGGCCCTCGTCGGATCCGAGCAGTCGCCGACCGGGGACCTCAGGGCACTGGCCCGTGCGCATCTCGTGGAGCGGGTCAGGAGCAAGGGGTGGCGAGTACACGATCTCGTGCGGGCGTACGGAAACGGTGTCGTCGCGGCGGACGTGGAACTGCGTGGCGAAGGAGCGGCGGCCCGGGATCGCGTTCTCGCGCTGTACGGCAGATGGGCGAAGGCCGCCGACGCCCGGCTGCGCTGGCTGCCGGGGATGCCGGAACCGCAACTGTTCGCGAGCCGGGCGGAGGCACTGGCCTGGCTGGACAGGGAGCGGGAGGGGCTGGTGTCGGCGGTGCACTGGGCGACGGAGGAACGGTACGCGCGGGCGGCGGTGGACCTCGCCGGGGATCTCGCCTACTACCTGATGTGGCGTCGGTACTTCGCCGAATGGATCACGGTGAGCACCGTCGCCTTGGACGCCGCCCGTCTCACCGGTGACCAGGCCACACAGGCCATCGCCTACGGCAACCTCGGCAAGGCCCTGCAGCAAACGGGCCGGATGGAAGAGGCCGTCTCCGCACTCAATCGTGCCCGGGACCTTCAGCACGATGCGGGAAACCCTTACGGCGAAGCCACGGCATGGAGCAATCTCGGCGATGCTCTTCAGCTGGCGGGACGCGTGGACGAGGCGATCGACGCTCTGTCCCGGGCACGCGACCTGCACCAAGCTGTGGGGAACCGGGTGGATGAAGGGATGGCTTGGAACAGTCTCGGACTGGCACTGCACATGGCGGGTCGGATGGAAGAGGCCATGGAGTCGCTCACCCGTGCGCGTGATCTCTACAACGCCACCGGGGACCGCCACAGCGAGGGCATTGCGTTGCACAACCTCGGTCTCGCCCTGCACAGCGCGAGGCGTCCGCTGGCAGCCGCCGAGGCGTACAGCGCCGCTGTCGAGATCTTCCGGGAGTTCGAGGATTGGTACGGCACGGGCCAGGCCCTCGAATCGCGGGCCTCCCTCCACCTCGACGCGGGAGAGCGCACCCGGGCCCGAACCACCCTGCTGGAAGCCGCCGAAGCCTATGCCCGTGCCGCCGCGCACTCCGAGGCGGCCCGGGCGCTGGCTCACGCGGAAGAGCTCGTCTGACGGCTGACCGCGGGACGGGCACGTCCGGGGCAACGCCCTCGGGCCGTGCGATGTCGTAGGAAGAGATCGAGGACTTGGCGGAAGGGGCGGACATGCGCGAGGCGTTGGTGCTCGGGGGCGGTGGGGTCGGGGGGATCGCCTGGATGACCGGGGTGCTGGTGGGGCTCGCCGAGGTGGGGCGGGATGTGACGGGGGCCGGGCTGCTGGTGGGGACCTCGGCGGGGTCGACCGTGGCGGCCCAGGTCGGCAGTGGGCTGCCGCTGGAGGAGTTGTACGCCCGGCAGGTGGATCCCTCGGTGCAGGCCGCGGAGATCATGGCCGAGATGGATCTGGAGAAGTTCGCCGCGCAGCTCGGTGCCGCCGCCGAAACGGCCGCGTCGGTGGCCGAGTTGCGGCGCGCGGTCGGGCGGGTGGCGCTCGCGGCGCGGACGGTCTCCGAGGCCGAACGGCGGACGGTGATCGAGTCCCGGCTGCCGGACCACGGGTGGCCGGAGCGGGCGCTGAAGGTGGTCGCGGTGGACGCGGACAGCGGTGAACCGCGCGTCTTCGACCGGGACTCGGGTGTCCCGCTGGTGGACGCCGTCGCGGCGAGCTGCGCCGTGCCGGGTGTGTGGCCGCCGGTGACGATCGGCGCGCGCCGGTACGTGGACGGCGGGGTGCGGTCCGTCGCCAACGCCGACCTCGCCGCCGGTGCCGACCGGGTGCTGGTGCTGGTGCCGCTGGGGGTCACCGAGCCGTTCCCCAGCGAGCAGCCGCTGGAGCGGTCGGTGGCGGAGCTGCGCGAGCGGGGTGCCGAGGTCGTGGTCGTCGCACCCGACGAGGCGTCGGCCGCGGCGATCGGCGACAACCCGCTCGACCCGTCCACCCGCCGCCCGGCCGCCGGGGCGGGCCGTGGCCAGGGGCGCTCGCTCACGCTTCCCTGGGCCCGGGACTGAACGCGGCTGCGCCTCACGGCGTCCGGTCGCACACCGACGGCAGCCAGGTCAGGTCGGAGGTGGTGCTGAGGGTGTCCAGGGAGCGGAGGAGGGCGTCCAGGTGGCCGGGGTCGGCGAGGAACTCGATGGTGGCCTCGGCGAACGCGTCACGGACCGCGGGCGGCATCGCGTCGGAGGCGTCGAAGCAGTGCACCTCGTGCGGGTCGCGCAGGGTGCGGGCCAGGGAGCGGCGCCAGTCGGGCCCGGTGCCGCCGGCACCGGGTCGGACGCCGGTGTGGACGGAGAAGCCGGACTCCTCGTCGCTCCAGGCCCGTTGGGCGTCGGCGGAGGCCAGGTGGCGGATGAGCTTCCTGGCCTCCGGGGTGGCGTGCAGCAGGGCGACGAGGTCGCCGGAGACCTCCCACGGGTGGCTGCCGGTGGCGCCCAGGACGAGCTGGGCGGAGGGGGCGTAGCGGCCGTCGGCCCGCTGCCAGGCGGGCCGGCCGCGGATGAAGGAGGCCTGGTGCTCCAGGGTGCAGCCCCGCGGTTTCGCGGTCACCGGCCGTGAGGCCTCACCGTACGGCGTCTTCAGGGCCCGCCGGACCAGCTCCCGGTCGCCGCCGGCGCCGACCAGCCGGCCCCAGGCCTTCCACACGTCCTTCATCTGCGGGGACTGCCAGGACAGATCGCCGCGCGCCCATGTCTCGTAGAACCGCGCGCCGTAGCGCTGGAGCAGCAGGTCCTCGATCCAGTCGGTGCCGGGCCAGCCGCTGGTGGCGCCGGAGCCCATGCCGACGCACCACTCGGCCGGCCGGTGCACGGCTCGTCCGCGCTGCTGCTCCCCGACGTCGGCCGGGTACCAGACGATGCTCTTCAGATCGGCCTTGAGCGGGAACCAGTACACGTGCCCGTCGGCGAGCGGCATGGCCCAGGACGGCCCGAAGTTTTTCGGGTCCACCAGCTGTTCGAGCGGCGCGAGGTGCTTCTGCCGTGCGTATTCGGCGAGTTCGCCGGGGCCGGTGAGCACCACCACGTCGGGCGGCGTCCCGGCCTCGACGTCGGCGCCCAGCACCTGGCTCTCGGCGTTGCTGCCCTGGTAGTCGACGTGGATGTGGTACTTCCGCTCGAAGGGCTCGATGACCGCCTGACGGAAGTGCTTCTCGTCCTCACCCGTCCAGTTGGCCAGCAGCGTGACGGTCGGCTCGTTCCCGAGGGCGCGTACGCCCGTCACGACGGCCGCCGCCAGCAGGGCCAGGCAGCTCGCCAGCACCGTCACCCTGCGGACCAGGCGGCGCGAAGGCCGGGGCCGGGCGCTCACCGGGGCCTGAACCGGTAGTCGTCGATGTGCCGCCGCAGGCCCGTCTCGGCCAGTGCCATGAGCAGGACGCCTCCTATGAGGATCCACACCGCCGCCGCCGCGCGGAAGCCGGTGTGGGCCAGGTACGAGGCGGTATCCCGCCCCGCGTCGGGGATGAGCCGCCCGGGCAGCGGGCGGTCGAGCAGGTGCCGGGTGTCCGTCATGCCCTGCTGGGTCCAGGCGGTGAACAGCACGGCGGCCGCGAAGCCCGCGGTCAGCAGGGCGAGCGCGGCGAGGAGCCGGCGGTTGTAGCGGCGCCGGAAGCGGTACCGGAGGAAGAGCTGGGTCTCCAGCAGCGCGGCGCCGAGGGCGAGGGCCAGCAGCAGGGTGACGCTCCAGGCGAGCCAGAGCAGCGGGCCGAACGAGGTCTGCCGGTGCACGGCGGCCCGCTGCTGGCGTTGCAGGGCTCTCAGGCGGTCCTGTATCCCGGAGCCCTTTTCGGTCAGGATGCTGGTGGCGTAGCTGAGGTAGGCCTCCCGCAGCACGCTGCCGTCGGGCTGGAGCTGTGACTGCTGGACCTTGACGGCGTAGACGGTGATCAGCCCGGCGATGGTCTGGAGGGCCTGGCGGCCGGCCGGTCCGCCGAGGTCGTCGTCCGCGGCGGCGGCCGACAGGCTCTGTGCGGCGACCGAGATCTGCTTCTGGAAGTCGCTGGTCGGGGCCGGCGCGCCGGCGTCCTGCCGGGCCTGGCCGAGCGCGTACAGCGCGGTGTCGAGGGACAGCACGGACGGGGCGCTGGAGGTGCGCAGCGGGTTCGCGTCGGCGTGCACGCCCTGGTACGACACGAAGAGGGACAGCGTGAGCAGGGCCGACAGGGTCAGCAGCAGGCGGTGGCGGACGGCGAGGTCGTGGGCGGTCGTGCTGCCGCCCTCCGGCGGGCGCGGCCCGGCACCGGTCAGCCGGGCGAACAGGCCGGCGAGGCGGCGGGGCGCCCCGCCGGGGGTGCGGCGGTCGGTCGCGCGCGAACGCAGGCGCGGGTGCGGCGGCGGGACGGGCGGCGCTGCGGGGGCATGCGTACGGGTGCCGGTTCCGGTGCCTGGGGGCGCGCCCCCGCTGCGGCCCGGGCCGGGGGGCACGCCCTCACCGCGGGCCGGGCCGAGGGGCACACCCTCACCACGGCCCGGGCCGAGGGGTGCACCGTCACCACGGGCCGGCCCGAAGGGCGCACCGTCACCACGGGCCGGCCCAAGGGGCCCACCGTCACCACGGGCCGGCCCAAGGGGCCTACCTCCGCCCGCGCCCGTTGGCGTACCTCCGCCCGCGCCCGGTGTCGTACCTCCGCCGGTGCTCATGCGGGCGACCCCCTCAGCAGCCGTCCGCAGTCGCCCCCGCAGTAGACGGAGTCGGCCGGGCCGAGCCATCGGCAGTCCGGGCACTCGACGAGCCCGTCGGGGCGGACCGTGACGGCGGGCCCGGCGGAACCGGGCGGGGCGGCCGCGCTCCCGGGCGGAGCGCCGCCGGTGCCTGGGCCGCCCGGCCGGGGCCGGGCCGGCGGGATGGGCGCCCGCGGTTCCGGTGGGGTCGTCAGGGCGCTGGAGAGGATCAGGTGCTGCCAGTCGACGTCCTTCAGGCCGCCGCGCACCCGGCCGGTGCCGGGCGCGGTCTCGATCAGCCGGAGCGCGCCGAGCAGTTGGGCGTCGCCCAGTTCGCCGGCCAGGGCGAGGGCGCGGGCGAGTTCGCGGTCCGCGGTGTCGCGGCCGTCCGTGCCGCGCAGCCAGGCCCGGTAGGCGTGGGCGACGGCGGCGCCGGCCTGCTGGTACAGCTCGTGCCGGCGGACCCCGGGATGCCGGCGGGAGGCGTCGAGCGGGTTGTCGGTCCAGCGCACCAGGACGGGCTGCGGCGCGGGCAGCCGTACCGGCCGGCCGAAGTCGGGTACGACGATCTCGACGGCGGCCAGCTGGAGGTCCTCGCCGGTCTCGCGGCCGGTCGGGTCGGCGCCGAGGACGACCTGGAAGTGCCGTACCTCCTCGCCCCAGGCGCGGGTGACGTACTCGGCGCCGCGTCCGCCGGGGCCGGCCGGGACCGGGGGCAGTTCCTGCTCGTTCGGTACGACCTGCTTGACCTGGCGGATCACGGTGCCGGGGGTGGGGGTGAGCCGGATGCGCAGTTCCGGTACCGCCGTGCCGAGCAGTCCGGCGACCAGTTCCTCGTAGGCGGCGGTGAGTTCGGACGCGGCGCGGACGGCGCGGGCGCGGCCGTGCAGCCGCCGGGTGATGCGCAGCAGCAGTTCGGCGTCCCAGTCGTCGCCGATGCCCCAGGCGTCGCAGACGAACCGGCCCTCGCAGGCGTCGAGGGCGGTGTCCAGGGCCATGGCGGCCCGGTGGTCGTGCTCGTTGCGCCCGTCGGTGAGCAGCAGGACGTGTTTGACGGGGGCGGGCTGGTCCTTCAGGAGCCGGCGGGCGAGGTCGAGCCAGGTGCCGATGGCGGTGCCGCCGTCCGCGTCCAGGATCCGTACGGCCCGTTCGGCGGCCGCGCGTTCGGCGGCCCCGGCGACGGCGAGGACGGCGCTGCCGGGCCCGGGGTGGACCAGGGTGGCGTCGAACCGGCCGGCGAGCACGGCGAACGCGGTGCCGTCGGGCAGCATCCGGACCGCCGCGACGGTGGCGTCCTTGGCGGCATGCAGTTTGGCGGCGGGGTGGAGCATGGAGCGGGAGGTGTCGACGATCAGCACCTCGGCGAGGGCGGGCCCGGTGCCGGGCACGGGCGTGCCGGTGTGTCCCGGGCGGCCGCCCCTGACCCCGATCTCCAGGATGGCGTGCATCTCCCGGTCCGGGGGCCGGCCGGCCGGGTCCGGTTCGACCGGCAGTTCCTTCTGCTGGCCGACCGCGAGGGTCACCTCGGTCTCCTCGGCCACGGTCATCACTGCCTCTTCCCAAGCGGGTCCGGAAAGTTCGTCCCCTCCGGGCGTGCTGCTCCCGGAGGGCCGTGCGGGGTCAGAACGTGCTCATGGGCCGCACCGCGTGGGCCAGATCGAGGAGCCTGCCGTGTTCCCCGGCGGTGCGGGCCTGGGCGGCGAGCTGCCGGAAGGACTGCTCCAGCCGGGTGCGCAGGCCGTCCTCGTCCCCGGGTCCGAGGAGGTCCCCGGCCGGGAAGTCCGGTCCCCAGCCCGGGGCGGGCCGGCCGTGCAGGGTGTTCTCGCGGACCTCGGCGACCAGCCGGGCCCGGGACTCGCCGCTCACGGCGCCGCCGTCCAGGCGCAGCCCGGGCAGCCGCCGGGCCGCGTCGCGCAGGCCGGCCGGGGTGGGCGGGTGGCCGTGCAGGATGCCGGCGCGGATGCGGACGGCCGCGATGCGGGCGGCGTCGTAGTGCCGGGAGGTGGCGGGCACCTCGTCCAGGACGTGTACGGCGGCGTCCCGGTCGCCGCCGGCCAGGTGGCCGCGGGCGAGGCCGAACGCGGCGGCGGTGTGCGCGGAGTCCCGTTTCCAGACCGCTTCGTAGAAGCGCATGGCCCGGGCGGGGCGGCTGCCGTCGGCGGCCGTGGTGCCGGTGTGTTCGGCGCAGTAGCCGAGGGCGAGCTTGGGCACGTACTCGCCGGGCAGGGCACGGTAGACGGCGTCGAAGCGGGCGCCGGCCGGTTCCACCTCGCCCTTGCTCAGGTGCAGCACGCCGTGGTGCCAGGCGATCCGCCAGTCGTGGGCGGCGCGTTCGCCGAGCTGGGTCTCGGCCTCGGCGAGCCAGTTCTCCGCCGCCTGCTGCTCGCCCTTCCTGAGGTAGGCCCGGCACAGCCACAGCGCGGTCTCCGGGGTGCCGAGGCGGGATTCGCGGGGCCACTGCCGGGCGACCCGGTCGGGGGCGTCGGGCGGGAAGGTGTCCAGCAGCAGGGCGGCGCCGTCGTCGGGGTCGGGGACCGGGTCGGGCAGGGCGCCGGCCACCTCGGCGGCGGCGGGCGGGGAGACGTCCAGGCCGGCGGGGTGCCCGGTGGGGCGGGCGGTCCAGTGGCCGAGGGCGGGGATGGCGCCGAGTCCGGCGTCGAGGCTGGCGCCGAAGGCGCGGAACCGGGTGGAGCTCTCCGGCAGCTGCTCGCCGAACTGCAGTGAGCGGAACTCGCGCAGCACTTCCCACAGTTGGCGGGACATCTCGGCGGCCGAGCGGAACCGGGCGCGGGGTTCGGCGTGGGTGGCGCGGGCGATGAGGCGGCGGAAGGAGTCGGGGGCGAGGCCGCGGGCGGGTTCGGTGCCGCGGGCCAGGGCCTGGAGGGTCATGCCGACGGTGTAGAGGTCGCTGTCGACGTGCCAGCCGCGCCGGTCGATCTCCTCCTTGGGCGGGGCGAAGCCGGCCGTGTGGACGTAGGCGGAGGTGCGGTCGCCGATGGCGCGGACGGCGCCGAGGTCGATGACCTTGACGGCCCGGCCGAAGTGGATGACGTTGGCGGGCTTCATGTCGCAGTAGAGCAGTCCGCGTTCGTGCATGTACTGGAGGGCGCCGAGGATCTTGCAGCCGTAGGTGAGGACGTGGTCGAGGCGGGGGCGGCCGTGGAAGATCCGTTCGGCGTCGTCGGCGTCGAAGAGCTGTTGCAGGGAGCGGCCGCCGATGTAGTCCATGACCAGGTAGCCGGTGGGCGAGCGGCCGGCGGCCCGGTGTTCGGCGTAGGTGATGATGCGGACGATGTCGGGGTGGTGCAGGTCGGTGAGGGAGCGGCGTTCCTCGACGGCGGTGCGGCGGGCGAGGGCGTCGTGCACGTTGATCTGGCCCTTGAGGACGACCCGGTGGCCGTCGGCGCGGGTGTCCTCGGCGAGGTAGACCCAGCCGAGGCCGCCGTGGGCGAGGCAGCCGAGGACCTTGTAGTGGTCGGCGACGACGTCGCCCCCGGCGAGCTGGGGCAGGAAGGAGTAGGGCGTGCCGCAGCGGGGGCAGCGGCCGGTGGCGCGGGCGGGCTGGCCGCCGTAGCCGACGCCGATGGTCATGGTGCAGCCGTCGGCGCCGCAGCGGCGGCCGCCGGTGGGCGGGCGGGGGTCCTCGACGAGCACGTCGTCGGGGACGGGGACCTCGGGCAGGACGACCAGCCCGTGCTGGTCGAGTTCACCGACCCCGGCGACGGCGTGCACGGCGGCCGGGCCGGGGGCCTCCTCGTCGGCGCGGGCCGGGGGCCGGGTCCGGGGCGCGGTGTGCGCTTCGGCGCGCGGCTCGACGTGCCGGTGGCCGCAGGTGTCGCAGTAACCGGTCCCCATGATGCGTCCGGCACAGCCGGGCCGCAGACACGAGATCACGAGGCGCCCTCCTTGGCGGACACGCTGCGCCGGCTCACGAGGCGCCCTCCTCTTCGGGCGTGACCGTGGTCGCGGGGGTGGAGCAGAAGCCGACGAACCGTTCGGTGGCGGACTCGGCCCGCTCGATGTCGCAGGGGGTCTGCCGCAGCTGTGACATGGCGTGTTCGTAGAGCCGGTACGCGGCCACGACCCGGTCGCCGTGCGCGGCGGCCCGCTGCCGGCACAGCGGCCACTCGGCGCCGACGCGGCCGAGGAGTTCCTCGCGGCGGCGCAGCCGGTCGTCGAGCAGGCCGATGGCCCTCTCCAGGCGCCGCCGGCGGCGGCCGGCGGCCGCCTCGAAGGTGAACAGCAGTGCGGCGCGGGCGGGTTCGTGCTCCTGGCCGGGGGCGTGTGCGATCCAGGCGCGCATGATCCGGCTGCGCCGTACGCCGGCCTCGGCCTGTGCGAGCAGCGCGCGGCTGCCGGGCGCGGGCAGCACCCGGTGCCGGCGGTCCTCCAGTGCGGGCCCCAACTCGTCGGTGATCCGGTCGAGTTCCGCGTGCAGGCGGGTCCAGCGGTCGCGCAGCGGGCGGTGGACGAGGGTGTCGGCGGCCCGGATGGCGGGTCCGCCGGGGCCGCGGAAGGCGAGCAGCAGCCGGGCGCCCTCGCGGGCGAGCCGGTCCAGCAGGGCGAGCAGGGCGTCGGGGTCGGCGGCCCGGTCCACGGCGACGAGTACGGCGGCGAGCGGGACGCGCAGGGTGCCGAGCCGTTCGGGCCGGGGGTCGTCGCGGATGCCGAGGCGTTCGGCGATGCGGTCCATGACCTCGGCGGCCGTCAGCCCCTGCACGTCCAGGGCGAGGTCGTGGGCGCCGGCGGGGGGCACGGTCTCGGGCGGGTCGTGGCTGACGGCGCTGGTGTTGCGGTGGGTGCGCAGTTCGCGGTCGGCGAGGGTGACGGCCCGCTGCAGGGTCCAGGCGCGGTCGCCGCGGGCGGGGACGACGGTGACGAGCACCGGCCAGCCCTCGCCGCGGAACCAGGAGGCGAGTTCGGTGGCGAAGGGGACGTCGAGCCGGCCGGCGGCGGGGCCGGTGCCGGTGCGCAGCCGGGGGTCGACGGCCTCGGCGCCGTCGGTCCAGGCGGCGGCCTGCGGCAGATGACTGAGGATGGTCTCGGTGGGGCTCATGTAGCTGAAGGCGGATCCGGGTCCCTCGTCGACGCTCAGGACGATGCCGATGACCTGGTCGGTGGCGTGGTCGACGACACCGCCGCCGCTGAAGCCGGGGGCGGCGAGTTCGCCGGGGCTGAGCGGGCGCAGCTGGACCTGGCTGTCCCGGCCACGGGCGGCGACCAGGGTGGCGCCGTGCCAGCGTCCGCCGTCGTCGCCGTCCGGGAAGCCGTACATGCTGACGGGTCCGTGCGGGGCGGCGAGCCGGTAGAGCCGGGTGGTGTGGGCGGCGGGCAGCGGTGCGGCCAGGCGGAGCAGGGCGAGGTCGCCGCTGCGGTCGCCGAAGGTGTCCTCGCGCTGGGGCACGTGTTCTTCGGGCCGGACGGTGGCGGCCACGGCGTCCAGGCCGGGAACGCCGACCAGGCGGACGGTGTAGCGGTGGCCGGGGCTGACGACGTGGCCGGCGGTGAGCACGCGTTCGGGGGCGAGGAGGACGCCCGCGCCGAGGACGCGCCCGTCCGGTGTCTCGATGCGGGCGATCCAGGGCGGTGTGCGTAAGCGCGATGCGACGACTCGCTCCCCCGTGCGCGTCATGGTCCCGAGGTTACTCCGCGTACCCGCTCGGTACCACTGGTGTGCACGGGGACGTTGCGGACGGCTGTGTTCACCGTCCCGCATATTCGAACACGTGCGCTATACACGCGGTGTATAGTCCCGGCATGCCTCTATCGACGGACACGTTTTCGACGCCCGCGCACTCGACCAGGAAGATGCGCACAACGGGCCGCAGGTTCCGCGGATGGGCGCTCGCGTCCGCCGCGGCCTGCCTGGCCCTGGCGCTGACCGGCTGCGCCGAGGTCGACACGACCGCGCCCAGCACCGCACGCGCCGCGGCGGCGCACGGTGCGCCGGCGAAGTTCGGGACCGTCGACTGCCGCGAGGCCAAGTGCATCGCGCTCACCTTCGACGCGGGCCCCAGCGAGAACTCGGCGCGGCTGCTGGACATCCTGAAGGAGAAGAAGGTCCCGGCCACCTTCTTCCTGCTCGGCAAGCGGCACATCGAGAAGTACCCGGAGCTGGTGAAGCGGATGGCGGCCGAGGGGCACGAGGTGGCGAGCCACACCTGGGACCACAAGATCCTCACCCGGATATCCGACGCGCAGATACGCGAGGAACTGAAGCGGCCCGACGACGCGATCGAACGGCTCACCGGGCGCAAGCCGACGCTGATGCGCCCGCCGCAGGGCCGTACCGATGCCGATGTGCACCGGATCTGCAAGGAGCTGGGCCTGGCGGAGGTGCTGTGGAGCGTGACCGCCAAGGACTACACGACCGACGACTCGGCCCTCATCACCAAGCGCGTCCTCGACCAGTCGTCCCGGGACGGGATCATCCTGCTGCACGACATCTATCCCGGGACCGTACCGGCCGTGCCCGGCATCATCGACGCGCTGAAGGCGCGCGGCTACGTGTTCGTGACGGTTCCCCAGCTGCTGGCGCCGGGCCGGGCGGAACCCGGCAAGGTGTACCGCCCGTAGCCGCCCGGGCCGTTCAGAACACCACCGTCCAGCCCTCGCGCACCTGTTCGGCGGTGTAGGAGACGCCGTGGACCTTCAGGCCGGCCGCGTCCAGCAGGGACAGCTCCCCGCCGTGGTCGCCGAGCCGGGCCTCGGCGCCGAGCGGCACGGTGAGGCAGGCACCGGGCGCGAGCGGGCCCGCGGCCTGGACCGGTGCCCCGTGGCCGAGGCGGCCCACGACGCGCCAGCCGGTCAGGTCGACGGGGTCCGCCGAGGCGTTGAGCAGGGTGACGGTCTCCGCGCCGGCAGCGGGGCCGGCCGGGTCGACCAGCGCCGCGACGATCCGCACCGGCCGCACGGCGGGCGTGGGCCGGGTGCCGTCGACGTGTTCCAGGGTGTGCCCGGTGGTGTCGTCGGTGTGCCAGGACTGGCTCTGGAAGGCCAGGAAGATGCCGACCCAGCGGGACTGGCCGGGGAAGCGCAGCAGGAACCCGCCGTCCTGCCACACGCCGTCGTCGCCGCGGAACCGGTGGCTGTTGCCCTGGTTCATGTGGACGTCGTGCACGCCGTTGCCGGGCAGGAATCCGAACACCTTGTCCTTGACGCCGGGTTCGGGGCCGAAGCGGGAGCCGAAGACGTACAGCCGGGCCGCCGGGTCGGCCACCGCGCGCTGTACGTAGTGGTCGAGGAGGTCGGCGAGGTCGTTGTCGGGGCCGACGACGTCCGGCGGGAGCGAGCGCATCCCGGCCGGGTCGAAGAGGTTGCCGCGCACGAAGTCGAGGTTCGGGCCGCCGGGGCCGGACGGCAGGGTGTTCCAGCCGCTGGACAGGTCCTCCAGGCGGGCGGTCAGCGGGTGCCGGAAGTCGTCGGCGACCAGGTAGAGCAGCTCGGAAGGCTGCTCCTGCGACAGCACGTTCACCGCCGCGCGGTAGTGCGTGCCCTGGTCGTCCGTGAGGTGGATCTGGTAGTGCGGTGTGTGGCTCGCACCCTCGCGCCGGGTGTCGACGGCGCGGGCGCTCAGAACGCCGTAGGTCTTCAACGGCATGATGGATCAACTCCCCCGTGCGGCAGGCGAATTGCCCGCCCCGTGACAGGAAGGCCGGAAGCAGGATATGTGTCGCGCCGCGCCGCGCACCGACGGTTCAAGGATACGTCCGCCCGGCGGCACCCGCTATGCGGGCGGCGCGGCGGGTCGCCGAACACGCGGGTGACCGGCGCGCATTGCCTACGATCGTGCCGTGCCCACCATCTCTTTCGAACGTACGGCACCCCTCCCGCCCGAGGAGGCCTGGCGCCGGCTCACGGACTGGCCCCGCCACGCCGACGCGGTGCCGCTGACCCGGATCAGGGTGCTCACGCCCGCGCCGACCCGCACGGGCACGCGCTTCGTGGCCAGGTCGGGGGTCGGGCCGCTCGCCGTGGACGACGTCATGGAGGTGACTCTCTGGCGTCCGCCGGCCGGCGGTGAGGCCGGCCTGTGCCGCCTGGAGAAGCGCGGCCGTGTGGTCCTCGGCTGGGCGGAGATCGAGGTCCACCCGGGCCCCGGGGGCCACAGCCGCGTGGTCTGGCGCGAGGAGCTACGGGTACGCTTCCTGCCCTCCGCCTTCGACCCCGCCCTGAAGTCGGCCTCCCACCACCTGTTCGGCCACGCGGCCGACCACCTGCTCAGCCGGGCCTGAACAGGGGCCGCCCGGCGACCGGAACACCGGGCGGCCACGACCGGGAGCGCCGCGCGGGCACGGCCGGGAGCGCCGAGCCGGCGCGCACAGCAGCGCCGGGCGGCCACAACCGGGCGACCGCCGGGACGCCATGGGCGGACGCCGGGACACACCGCCCGGCCACAACCGGGCGACCACCGGAACGCCATGGACGGACGCCGGAACACACCGCCCGGCCACAACCGGGCGACCACCGAGACGCCGTGGACGGACGCCGGAACACACCGCCCGGCCACAACCGGGCGACCACCGGAACGCCATGGACGGACGCCGGAACACACCGCCCGGCCACAACCGGGCGACCACCGGGACGCCATGGGCGGACGCCGAGACACACCGCCCGGCCACAACCGGGCGACCGCCGGGACGCCGTGGGCGGACGCCGGGACACGCCGGGCGGGTGCGACCGGGAGCGCGGAACGGGCGCGGGCGGAAACACCGGACCGAGCCCCGGGCCCCCGCCGGGCGGGGTTCAGTCCTTGCGGCCGGTCAGGGCCACCGTCACGCCCAGGCCGATCATCGTCAGGCCGCCCGCGCCGCCGACGGCGGACAGGCGGCGGGGGGAACGGGCGAACCAGTCGCGGGCCAAGGAGGCGGCGAGGCCCCAGATGCCGTCGGAGATCAGCGCGATGGTGTTGAAGACCAGCCCGAGCAGCAGCAGCTGCGCCGGGACGTGCCCCTGCGCACGGTCCACGAACTGCGGCAGCACGGCGGCGAAGAACACCATGGTCTTGGGGTTGGCCACGCCGACCGCGAACCCCTCCCCCAGGGTGCGCAGGCTGCCGTGCGCGGGGCCGGACTCCGCGACGGCGGCTCGCAGCGAGCCGCGCTGCCGCCACGCCCTGACACCGAGGTGCACGAGATAGGCCGCCCCGGCGAGCTTCAGGGCGGTGAAGACGAGGACCGAGCGCTCGACGACCGCTCCGACACCGAGCGCCACGGCCGCGACGAGCACGTACGCGCCGAGCGTGTTGCCGGCGACGGTGGTCAGCGCGGCCCGGCGGCCGTGCGCCAGGGCCCGGCCGATCACGAACAGGACGCTGGGGCCGGGGACCACGATGAGCAGGAAGGACAGGGCCGCGAAGGCCGCCAGCCGGTCGGGGGACACCATGCCGTCATGGAACACAGCGGCGCGGACGGCGGGCAAACCCTTTTCAGGCCACCGACCCGATCCGCGATGCCCGCAGCGCGGCCGTGTCGTGGTGGATGGGGGTGTGCGCGCCCGTCAGCGACACCCCGCTGCCGCCGCGCCGGCTCGCGACGATCTCCGCCGCGATGGACAGCGCCGTCTCCTCGGGCGTCCGGGCGCCGAGGTCGAGGCCGATCGGGGAACGCAGCCGGGCCAGCTCCAGCTCGCTGACGCCGACCGCGCGCAGGCGTTCCCCCCGGTCCAGGTGGGTACGGCGGGAGCCCAACGCGCCGACGTAGGCGACCGGCAGCCGCAGCGCCAGCTTCAGCAGCGGTACGTCGAACTTGGCGTCGTGGGTGAGGACGCACAGGACGGTACGGCCGTCCACCGCGGTCCGCTCCAGGTACTCGTGGGGCCACTGCACGACGATCTCGTCGGCCTCGGGGAAGCGGGCGCGCGTCGCGAACACCGGGCGGGCGTCGCACACGGTGACGTGGTAGCCCAGGAACTTGCCGATCCGGACCAGTGCCGAGGCGAAGTCGATCGCCCCGAAGACGATCATCCGGGGCGCGGGGACGGAGGACTCCACCAGGACCGTGAGCGGGGCGCCGCAGCGCGAGCCCTGCTCACCGATCTCCAGCGTGCCGGTGCGGCCCGCGTCCAGGAAGGCGCCGGCCTCGGCGGCGACCGTGCGGTCCAGTCCGGGGTGGGCGCCGAAACCGCCGTCGTACGAGCCGTCCGGGCGGACCAGCAGGGCCCGGCCCCGCAGCTGTGCCGGGCCCTCGGCGATCCGCGCGACCGCCGCCGCCTCCCCACGGGCGGCGGCGGCCAGCGCGGTCGCGAACACCGGCCGGGCGGGACCGTCCGTCCGGACCGGGGTGACGAGGATGTCGATGACGCCGCCACAGGTCAGGCCGACGGCGAAGGCATCCTCGTCGCTGTAGCCGAAGCGCTCCAGGACGGTCTCGCCGTCCTCCAGCGCCTGCCGGCACAACTCGTACACGGCGCCCTCCACGCACCCGCCGGAGACCGAGCCGATCGCCGTGCCGTCGGCGTCCACCGCGAGGGCGGCGCCGGGCTGGCGCGGGGCGCTGCCGCCGACGGCCACCACGGTGGCGACGGCGAAGTCACGGCCCTGCTCGGCCCACCGGTCCAGCTCCTCGGCGATGTCCAGCATCTGTCGGTCTCCTAACGCGTTGCGGGAAGGACTGCGGCGGGGGCTAGCGGACGCCCAGCCAGCCCTCGACGGGGTGAAGGGCGAAGTAGACGAGGAACACGACCGTCAAACCCCACATGAAGGCGCCGATCTCGCGGGCCTTGCCCTGGGCCGCCTTGATGGCGGCGTAGGAGATGACGCCCGCGGCGACACCGGTGGTGATGGTGTACGTGAACGGCATCAGGACGACGGTCAGGAAGACCGGGACGGCGGTCGCGCGGTCGGCCCAGTCCACGTGCCGGGCGTTCATCAGCATCAGGGCGCCGATGACGACCAGGGCGGCGGAGGCGACCTCCTGCGGGACGATCGCGGTGACCGGCGTGAAGAACAGGCAGGCCGCGAAGAACAGGCCGGTGACGACGGAGGCGAGACCGGTGCGGGCGCCCTCGCCGACGCCGGTGGCCGACTCGATGAACACCGTCTGGCCGGAGCCGCCCGCCACACCGCCGATCGCGCCGCCGGCGCCGTCGATGAACAGCGCCTTGGACAGGCCGGGCATCCGTCCCTTGTCGTCGGCGAGGTTCGCCTCGGTGCCGACGCCGATGATGGTGGCCATCGCGTCGAAGAAGCCGGCGAGCACCAGGGTGAAGACGATCATGCCGATCGTCATCGCGCCGACCTTGCCCCAGCCGCCGAACTCGACGTGCCCGAAGAGCGAGAAGTCGGGCATCGAGACCGCGCCGTGCAGCTCGGGCGCGCCGTTGGCCCACTCCTCGGGGGCGATGACGCCGAGCCCGTTGAGGACGGCGGCGACGACCGTGCCGGAGACGATGCCGATGAGGATGGCGCCGGGGACGTTGCGGGCCTGGAGCATGAAGATCAGCAGCAGGGTGCCGGCGAAGAGCAGCACCGGCCAGCCGGTGAGTTCACCGGCGGGGCCGAGGGTGACCGGGGTGGCCTTGCCCTGGTGCACGAAGCCGGACTTGTAGAAGCCGATGAGGGCGATGAACAGGCCGATGCCCATGGTGATGCCGTGCTTGAGCGCGAGCGGGATCGCGTTCATGATCATCTCGCGCAGGCCGGTGACGACCAGCAGCATGATGACCACGCCGTACATCACGCACATGCCCATGGCCTGCGGCCAGGTCATGGCGGGGGCGACCTGCGAGGACAGGACGCCGGAGACGGAGAGGCCGGCGGCGAGGGCGAGCGGCACCTTGCCGACGAAACCCATCAGCAGCGTGGTGAAGGCCGCCGCGAACGCGGTCGCGGTGATGAGCGCCTTCTGGCCGAGCGTGTCCCCCGCCGCGTCCTTGCCGGACAGGATGAGGGGGTTGAGCAGGAGGATGTACGCCATCGCCATGAAGGTGGTGATGCCGCCGCGCACCTCTCGTGCGACCGTGGATCCTCTTCTGGATATGTGGAAGTACCGGTCGAGCCAGGACCGCCCGGCCGGGACGCGGGTGCCATCACCGGCGTCGTCGGCTGCGGTCCTCGGCTCCACTGACTGCTGGGTCATGGTGCCATCTCCCAAGGTTCACAGGGGCACCCGCGCGTCCGTCCTTGCGGCGCACGGGATTTGGGAATGGACGACCCGGGGGACGGCCCGAGACGAACGAATTTCCTGGTACTTCAAGGACCGCGAGCGGAGCGGAACTCAAAGGGGGTTCCTCCGGGCGGCGCGTGGAGTGTGTGACGTTCCCGGCGCCGCCCGGAGAGCGGTGGGTGTTACGCGGTCCCCGTGAGGTGCTCGGGCCGTACCGGAGTGCGGTTGAGCTCCAGCCCGGTCGCGTTCCGGATCGCCGCGAGGACGGCCGGGGTGGACGACAGGGTCGGGGCCTCGCCGATGCCACGGAGCCCGTAGGGGGCGTGGTCGTCGGCGAGTTCGAGCACGTCGACCGGGATGGTCGGCGTGTCGAGGATGGTGGGGATCAGGTAGTCCGTGAAGGAGGGGTTCCTGACCTTCGCGGTCTTCGGGTCGACGATGATCTCCTCCATGACGGCCACGCCCAGGCCCTGGGTCGTACCGCCCTGGATCTGGCCGACGACGGAGAGCGGGTTGAGCGCCTTGCCGACGTCCTGGGCGCAGGCCAGCTCGATCACCTTGACCAGGCCGAGTTCGGTGTCGACCTCGACCACCGCGCGGTGGGCGGCGAAGGAGTACTGGACGTGTCCGTGGCCCTGGCCGGTGCGCAGGTCGAAGGGCTCGGTCGGCCGGTGCCGCCACTCCTCCTCGACCTCCACGGCCTCGCCCTCCAGGACGTCGGCCAGGTCGGCGAGGACCTCGCCGCCGTCGGTGACGACCTTGCCGCCCTCCAGCAGGAGTTCGGCGGTGGCCCAGGCCGGGTGGTAGGAGCCGAACCTGCGCCGGCCGATCTCCAGGACCTTCTCGCGGACCAGTTCGCAGGCGTTCTTCACGGCGCCGCCGGTGACGTACGTCTGACGGGACGCGGACGTCGAACCGGCCGAACCGACCTGCGTGTCGGCGGGGTGGATGGTCACCTGGGCGACACCCAGCTCCGTGCGGGCGATCTGCGCGTGGACGGTGACACCGCCCTGGCCGACCTCCGCCATCGCGGTGTGCACGGTCGCGACCGGCTCGCCGCCCACGACCTCCATGCGCACCTTGGCGGTGGAGTAGTCGTCGAAGCCCTCGGAGAAGCCGACGTTCTTGATGCCGACCGCGTAGCCCACACCCCGTACGACGCCTTCGCCGTGGGTGGTGTTGGACAGGCCGCCGGGCAGCTGCCGTACGTCGGCCCCCTCGCTGGACTCCCACTGGCGCTCCGGCGGCAGGGGCATCGCCTTGACGCGGCGCAGCAGTTCGGCGACGGGGGCGGGCGAGTCGACGGGCTGGCCCGTCGGCATGATCGTGCCCTGCTCCATGGCGTTGAGCTGCCGGAACTCCACCGGGTCCATGCCGAGTTCCTTCGCCAGCTTGTCCATCTGCGCCTCGTAGGCGAAGCACGCCTGGACCGCGCCGAAGCCGCGCATGGCGCCGCAGGGCGGGTTGTTGGTGTAGAGGGCGATGGCCTCGATGTCGACGTCGTCCACGACGTACGGGCCGACGGACAGCGAGGAGGCGTTGCCGACGACGGCCGGGGAGGCGGAGGCGTAGGCGCCGCCGTCCAGGACGATCCGGCACTTCAGGTGGGTGAGCTTGCCGTCCCTGGTGGCGCCGTGCTCGTAGTACAGCTTCGCCGGGTGGCGGTGGACGTGCCCGAAGAAGGACTCGAACCGGTTGTAGACGATCTTCACGGGCTTGCCGGTGCGCAGGGCCAGCAGGCAGGCGTGGATCTGCATCGACAGGTCCTCGCGGCCGCCGAACGCGCCGCCGACGCCGGCCAGCGTCATGCGCACCTTGTCCTCGGGCAGGCCGAGGACGGGCGCGATCTGGCGCAGGTCGGAGTGCAGCCACTGGGTGGCGATGTAGAGGTGGACGCCACCGTCCTCCTCGGGCACGGCGAGACCGGACTCGGGGCCGAGGAAGGCCTGGTCCTGCATGCCGAAGGTGTACTCGCCCTCGACGATCACGTCGGCCCGCCGGCGGGCCTGCGCCACGTCGCCGCGGACGATCGGCTGGCGGTGCACGATGTTCGGGTGCGGGACGTGCCCGCTGTGGTGGTCGTCGCGGTCGTCGTGGACGAGGATCGCGTCCGGGGCGGTCGCGGAGGCCTCGTCGGTGATGACGGGCAGCTCCCTGTAGTCCACCTTGATCTTGGCGGCGGCGCGGCGGGCGGTCTCGGGGTGGTCGGCGGCGACGATCGCGACCGGCTCGCCGTGGTGGCGTACCTTGCCGTGCGCGAGGACCGGGGTGTCCTGGATCTCCAGGCCGTAGTTGCGCACCTCCGTGGGCAGGTCGTCGTACGTCATGACGGCGTACACGCCCGGCAGGGCGAGGGCCTCGGAGGTGTCGATGGACACGATCTCGGCGTGCGCGACGGTGGAGCGCAGGATCTGGCCCCACAGCATGTCCTCGTGCCACATGTCGGACGAGTACGCGAACTCGCCGGTGACCTTCAGGGTGCCGTCCGGGCGGAGCGTGGACTCGCCGATGCCGCCCTTGGTCTGCGAGCCCTGCGTGATCTTCGTAGGGGCGCCGTTGGTCGGCATCGTCAGACCTCCTCGGACTGGCGGGCGGCCGCCAGGCGGACCGCGTCCATGATCTTCTCGTAGCCCGTGCAGCGGCACAGGTTGCCCGACAGCGCCTCGCGGATGTCCGCGTCGGTCGGGTTGGGGTTCTTCTCCAGCATCTCGTCGGCGGCGACCAGCAGACCCGGGGTGCAGAAGCCGCACTGGACGGCGCCGGCGTCGATGAACGCCTGCTGGATCGGCGACAGTCCGGTGCCCTCGCCGGTCTGCGAGTCGGTGCCCTTCGCCTGCCTCCCCCAGGCTTCGCCCGGGGGGACCCCCAGCCGGGCGTCCTGGAGCGTCGTACCCGTCGTACCCGTCGTACCGGTCGTACCGCAGGCGCCGGATGCGCAACCGCCCTCGGCGCGCTGCCTGGCGTAGTCCGCGAGGCCCTCGACGGTCACCACGTCACGGCCCTCGGCCTGGCCGGCCGCGACCAGGCAGGAGCAGACCGGCACGCCGTCCAGGCGCACCGTGCAGGAACCGCACTCGCCCTGCTCGCAGGCGTTCTTCGAACCCGGCAGGCCGAGGCGCTCGCGCAGGACGTACAGCAGGGACTCGCCCTCCCAGACGTCGTCGGCCTCCTGCGGACGTCCGTTGACGGTGAAGTTGACACGCATTACGCAGCTCCCTCGGATGCGCGGCGGGCGCCGCGGTACGACTCCCAGGTCCAGGTCAGCGTCCGGCGGGCCATCACGCCGACCGCGTGCCGGCGGTAGCTCGCGGTGCCCCGGACGTCGTCGATCGGGTTGCAGGCGGCCGAGCACAGGTCCGCGAACTGCTTGGCGACCGACGGGGTGATGATCTTCCCGTTGTCCCAGAAGCCGCCCTCCTCAAGGGCCGCGTTCAGGAACTCCTCGGCGGCCCCGGCCCGTACCGGGGTGGGGGCGGCCGAGCCGATGCCGGTGCGCACGGTCCGGGTCCGCGGGTGCAGGGCGAGCCCGAAGGCGCACACGGCGATGACCATGGCGTTGCGGGTGCCGACCTTCGAGTACTGCTGCGGGCCGTCGGCCTTCTTGACGTGCACGGCGCGGATCAGCTCGTCGGGCTGGAGCGCGTTGCGCTTGACGCCCGTGTAGAACGCGTCGATCGGGATCAGCCGGGTGCCGCGGGCCGCCGACGCCACCTCGACCTCGGCGCCGGCCGCGAGGAGGGCGGGGTGGGCGTCGCCGGCGGGCGAGGCCGTGCCCAGGTTGCCGCCGACGCCGCCGCGGTTGCGGATCTGCGGGGAGGCGACCGTGTGCGAGGCGAGCGCCAGGCCCGGCAGCTCGGCCCGGAGGTGCTCCATGATCCGGGCGTACGGGACGGAGGCACCCAGCCGTACGGTGTCCTCGCCGACCTCCCACTCGTAGAGGTCTCCGACGCGGTTCAGGTCGAGGAGGTACTCGGGCCGGCGGTGGTCGAAGTTGATCTCGACCATCACATCGGTGCCACCCGCAATCGGCACAGCGGTGGGGTGCTCGGCCTTGGCGGCGAGCGCCTCCTCCCAGCTGGCGGGGCGAAGGAAGTCCATGACCGGCTCTCTTCTTCGTCTCAGTGCTCTTGGAGTCGTGCAGATTGAGCCAATCCGTGTGCGGCGGGCCCGGCTCGTTCATGTGCTGTTCACGCGGAGTGGCCTCAGTACACCGCCCTGTACTCCGGCGGGGTCAGTCACCGAAACCATGAAGGAGTTCGCTGGCCAGGGCGAGCATCTTGTAGATTCGTATGAACGGAGGTCATCGGTAACCTCTCCGTTTTCCTCGGGAAACGCAGGTAACGGCGTGGCGAGCCCGGTTTCCGGCCGGTGCGGCCCGTCACCGGGTCCCGTCCCGGGTCCCCTCCAAGATTCATCGTAGGTTTCGAGACAAAGAACGGCGGCGACGAGATGCGGCTGCGCGCACTGCTGGACACCGACGCGCTGGGCCTGCGGCTGCTCGGCGGCGAGGACGAGCTGGACCGCACGGTCCGCGGGGTCATGACCACCGACCTGCGCGACCCGAGCCGCTACCTCTCCGGCGGCGAGCTGGTGCTGACCGGGCTGGCCTGGCGCCGGGACGCCGACGACTCCGAGCCGTTCGTGCGGCTCCTGGTGCAGGCCGGGGTCGCCGCCCTCGCGGCCGGCGAGGCCGAGCTGGGCGACATCCCGGACGACCTGGTGCTGGCCTGCGTCAGACACCGGCTGCCGCTGTTCGCGGTGCACGAGTCGGTGGCGTTCGCCACCATCACCGAGCACGTGGTCCGGCAGGTCTCCGGCGAGCGCGCCGGCGACCTCGCGGCCGTCGTGGACCGGCACCGCCGGATGATGACCTCGGGCCCGGCGGGCGGCGGCCCGGACGTGGTGCTCGACCTGCTCGGCTCCGACCTGGACCTGCGCGCCTGGGTGCTCTCCCCCACCGGCCGGCTGATCGCCGGCTCCAAGGTCGCGGGCCCGGCGCTGCCCGCCGAGACCTGCGGCCGGCTCGCCGCCGAGCACCTGGCGGCCACCCGCACCGGCCGCCGCGGCCCGCACCGGGTGCAGCTGCACGGCACCACCTACTCGCTCTTCCCGATCCGCTCCTCCGGCCGCTCCCCGCAGGCCTCCCGCGACGTGCGCGAGACGGTCCTGTCGGACTGGCTGCTGGCGGTGGAGGCCGACGCCGGCGACTGGCCCGGGGAGCGCCTGGACCTGCTCCAGGGCGTCACCCAGCTGATCGCCGTCGAGCGGGACCGCCGGGACGCGGCCCGCACGGTCCGGCGCCGGCTCGCCCAGGAGGTGCTGGAGCTGGTGCAGACGGGCGCCGCGCCCGCCGAGATCGCCGCCCGGCTGCGGGTGGCCGCGCCGGTGCTGCTGCCCGGCCTCGGGGCGGCCCCGCACTGGCAGGTCGTGGTGGCCCGGGTGGAGTGGAACGGGGACGGGATCGAGGGCGGCCCGGTCGCCCAGTCCCTGCTGGAGGAGGTGCTGGTCGACCCGATGGCGACCGGCCCCGAGCCGTCCGACCGGATCGCCGTCGCGCACACCGGCGACGAGGCGATCGCCCTGGTCCCGCTGCCCGCGGTCGCCACCGAGCACGACGGCTCGGAGACCGGCCTGCTCGCCGACGCGCTGCTGCAGTCGGTGCGCGAGCCGCTGTCGGCGGGCCTCGACGACGACGGCCGGCTCACCCTCGGCGTCAGCGCGGCCGTGCACTCGGCGGAGGGCCTGCGCGGCGCCCTGGAGGAGGCCCGGCACGCCCGCCGGGTCGCCGCCGCCCGCACCGGCCGGGTCTGCGCGGCCGGCCACCAGGAACTGGCCAGCCACGTGCTGCTGCTGCCGTTCGTCCCCGACGACGTCCGGCGCGCCTTCACCGCCCGGCTGCTGGACCCGCTGAAGGACTACGACCGCAGGCACCGGGCCGAGCTGATCCCGACCCTGGAGGCGTTCCTCGACTGCGACGGCTCCTGGACCCGCTGTGCCACCCGGCTCCACCTGCACGTCAACACGCTGCGCTACCGGGTCGGGCGGATCGAGCAGTTGACGGGACGTGACCTGTCCCGCCTGGAGGACAAGCTCGACTTCTTCCTGGCCCTGCGCATGAGCTGAGGTCAGACGCGGTCGGCGGGGGCGCGCGAGGGCCGGAACCGGTCACGCCCGCGCCCCCTACTTTGTGAATTCTTTCACCCACCCTCTTGGCCGGGCACCGCGATTGGTGCTGGAATGCCGCCACCACTCAACAGCTCGATGGCGCGCTCGGGGAGGGCAACGTGGCGCATACCGCCATGTCTGGTAACGGAACCACCGGTGACGATCCGCTCCAGACCGCGGTATGGCGGTTGCGCAGCCGGGCCTGCTGGGCCGACGCGGCGGCCCTGCTGCCCGCCGACCGTGCCGCCCCGGCGCTGCAGCGGGCCGCCCTGCTGGTCGAACGGTGCCTGTACACCGAGCGGGGCTGGGAGGAGGCGGAGGACGCGCTGCGCACGGCGGAGGCGCTGGCCCACAGCGACGAGGAGCGGGGGGCCGCCGCCTGCGAACGCGGCTACCTCGCCTACGCCGCGACCCTGCTGGGCGTGCGCGACCGGGCCGACGAGGCGCGGGCCGCGCTGGGCAGGGCGGCGGCGCTGGTCCCGCCGGGGGCTCCGGGGCGGGCCCTGCTGGACTTCCGGCGCGGGCTGGTGGCCCAGAACCTGGCGGGCGTCCCGCAGGCGGCCCGCGCCGCGTTCCGGCGCGCGCACGCCGCCGCGATGACCGATGCCGACCCGTTGCTGCTGTCCTTCACCTGGCGCCACCTGGCCGGACTCGCGCTGCGGGAGGGGGAGTTGACGGAGGCGCGGCACGGTTTCGCCGAATCGCTGCGCATCCGGGAGGAGTTGGGCTACCTGGTGGGCACGGCGCCGGCGCTGGTGTCCCTGGCCGACACGGAGGAGGAACCGGAGGCGTCCCGCCTCCGCGAGGAGGCCCGCCGCCTGTTCCGGCTGCTGGGGGGTGTGCCGACCTGGCTGGCACAACAGTTGGCACCGCCCGCGCCGGGAGCGGCGACGGCGTAGGGGGAGGGTGGCCGGGGTCCGTCGCCGGGCGCGGGCCCGTGGTGCTCACCGGCCACGAGGGACCCGCGCCCGGGGGATGACCGGTCCCCGGGCGGCGCCCCCGTCAGCACTCAGCCCGCGCCGGCGAAATGTCCGCCCACGAGTCTGCGCACCCCGTCCAGGTCCCCGGCGGCCAGCGCGTCCAGCAGCGCGAGGTGCTCCGCCGCGTCGGCGAGCAGCTCGGCCCGCCCGCGCCGCACCGGGGGCCACTGGGACCGCCGGTGCAGGTCCTCGGCGATGCGGACCAGCTGCCCGTTGCCCGACAGGCCGAGCAGCGCGCGGTGGAAGGCCCGGTCGGACTCCGCGTACGCCGCCGGGCAGGCGGAGGCCGCCGCGCGTACCGTCTCCTGCGCGAGCGGCCGCAGCTCGGCCCACCGCTCGGCCGGCACCGTACGGGCCAGCCGCAGCATCACCGGCACCTCGATGAGGGCGCGCACCTCCGCCAGCTCGGCCAGCTCCCGCGTCCCGCGCTCGACCACCCGGAAGCCGCGGTTGGGCACGACCTCGACGGCGCCCTCCAGCGCGAGCTGCTGCATGGCCTCCCGCACGGGCGTGGCCGAGACGCCGAAGCGTTCCCCGAGCACCGGCGCCGAGTAGACCTCGCCCGGCTTCAGCTCACCGGTGACCAGTGCCGTGCGCAGCGCGTCCAGGATCTGCCCGCGCACCGAGGACCGCTGCACCACGGCCCGCGGCCCGGGCGCCGGGCGCTCGCCGTGGGTGTGCTCGCCCCGCGCCGCGTCCGGCACCGCGGCGTCCCGCTCCCGGCCCGGTGCGCGGTCGGCGGCCGGGCGCTGCTGCGCCGGCACCCGGGCGGCGGCCGGCGTCCCCGCGGAGCCCTGCACGCCCTGTTTCACGGGTCCTCCTGGCGGCTTGTCGGCACTTGGGGTCATTAACGACGGGTTGTCGCTTGTCCGTCAAGCACCTTAGGCGCAGCGGGCGGCACTTCAAACTCCGGAGACCATGGGTAAGGTAAGGCTTACCTGTTCAATCCGGTCCGCGTCCGCGGACGCGTCCGAGGAGGCTGGTTCCGCCATGCCCGCTGCGGCCACGCCGCTCACCGCTGCGTACGACCGCCTCACCACGGCCTTCCCGGGGCTGGCCGTGACCGAGCTGGGACCGGACGAGGAGGCGCCCGCGGGTGCGGGCTGGACGGCCGCCGCCGGGCTCGCGGCGGGCGGCGCGGAGCTGGACGCCTTCCTGGCCTGGGACGCGGCCCAGGTGGTGCGGGACCACGGCCGCCCGGCCCGCCCGGACGTCGTCGCGAGCTTCGGTCTGCACCGCTACGCCTGGGCCGCCTGCCTGCTGATCACCGTCCCGTGGTTCCTGCGGCGCCGGGTGCCCCGGTTCCCCGTGACCCACGTCTCCTACGACCGCACCGCCGGCCGGATGGCCGTGCGCCGCCCCGTCCGGGTGGCCTGCCTCCCCGGCGACCCGGTCGCCGCGCTGCCCGGCACGGTGGTCGTGGCGGACGAGGAGGCACTGCGGGCCGAGGTGCGGGCGGCCGTGGCCGAGCACCTGGAGCCGGTGCTCGCCGCCTTCGGGCCGCGGATGCGGCGGCGCGGGCGCGCGCTGTGGGGCATGGCGACCGACGAGGTCGCGGAGGGGCTGTGGTACGTCGCCCGGCTGTTCGGCGAGCGGGAGGCGGCGCGGGCCGTGCGGGAGCTGGAGCTGCTGCTGCCGGGGGCGACCCTGCCGTACACCGGTTCCGCGGGGTTCCGGACGCTGACCGGGCCGGACGGCGCACCGCTGCACACCCGGGACCGGACGAGCTGCTGCATGTTCTACACCGTCCGCCCGGAGGACACCTGCGCCAGCTGCCCGCGCACCTGTGACCGCCGGCCGATCGTCAACACGACTGTTTCCACGGCGGCTTGAGGGATCCGCAGGCCGGGAGCACACCCGCCCGTCCGCTAGGATCCCCGTCGCAGGGCCACCCGCCCCGCACCCGCCCGCCGACCGTGATGCACACAGCCCTCACCCGTCGCGGGAACTTTCCGAGGAACCATCCGTACGGGTAGTCTTATTCGAACTCAACTCCCGCCCCTCATGCGGCAGTTCGAGCAGAACGCCGTCCTGGGCATCCCCTTGCACCTTCTTGGCGGCCTCTTGCCCCGAAACCCCCTGAGGGGCCTCGGGAGTGGGCCACTATGGCGGGCGTTACGCCCTATCCCCATGCAAGGGACCCCTGATGAGACTGACCGACATATCGCTGAACTGGTTGCTTCCGGGCGCCGTACTGCTCCTGGGCATGCTGGCGGCGGTGGCGGTGCTCGCGCGCGGCAAGCGCTCCTCCGGGGAGAACGCGAGCGCGGACGACTCCTGGGAGCGCAGCGAGGAGCGCCGCAGACGCAAGGAGGCCATCTACGGCACGGCCTCCTATGTACTCCTGTTCTGCTGTGCGGCGGTGGCGGCGGCCCTCTCCTTCCACGGCCTCGTCGGCTTCGGCGAACAGAACCTCGGGCTGACCGACGGCTGGCAGTACCTGGTGCCGTTCGGCCTGGACGGCGCGGCGATGTTCTGCTCCGTCCTCGCCGTGCGCGAGGCGAGCCACGGTGACGCGGCCCTCGGTTCGCGGATACTGGTCTGGCTGTTCGCGGCGGCCGCGGCCTGGTTCAACTGGGTGCACGCGCCGCGCGGCGCGGGGCACGCCGGTGCGCCGCAGTTCTTCTCCGGCATGTCGCTGTCGGCCGCCGTGCTGTTCGACCGGGCACTGAAGCAGACCCGCCGGGCCGCGCTGCGGGAGCAGGGCCTGGTGCCGCGTCCGCTGCCGCAGATCCGGATCGTGCGCTGGGTACGGGCTCCCCGCGAGACCTACCGGGCCTGGTCGCTGATGCTCCTGGAGGGCGTGCGCAGCCTCGACGAGGCCGTCGAGGAGGTCCGCGAGGACAAGCGGCAGAAGGACGAGACCCGGCTCCGGCGGCGCGACCAGCAGCGCGTGGAGCGCGCCCGGCTGAAGGCGATCAGCCGGGGCCACCGCGGCTTCGCGGGCCGGGGGACCGGCCGGGAAACCGAGGTCCAGGTGGAACGTGGACCGGCGCCGGCGACCGCGGAGCCTGCCATATCGACCGCGGAGCCGCTGCCCGTCCGCGCTCGGCCCTCCCTCCAGCGGGTTCCCGCCGGGGCTGAACCGGTGACCGTCGACCTCACCGCCGAGGACGACACCATGGCCCTGCCCCGCCTGGACTCCCTGGAGCGCAAGCTCAAGGACCTGGAGCAGCAGTTCGGCTGACCTCCGCCTTTCGCCCGGGGACCGGGGTGACGGGGCGGACGGCGCGACCACACGGGTCCCGCCGTCCGCCCCGTTCCCGTCTGCGCAGCACTGTTCGTCGCCACGAGAGCCCACCGCCGTTCGTGCCGCCGGCGTGAGGTCGTCGGTCAGGCCGCCTCGGCGTCGAGCCGGAACCAGACCGACTTGCCCACCCCGTGCGGCCGTACGCCCCAGGCGTCGGCGAGTGACTGGACGAGCAGCAGGCCCCGGCCGTGGGTGTCGTCGTCCGTGCCGCACGCGCGCGGCTCGGGTCTGCGGGCCACGAAGTCCCGTACCTCCACGCGCAGGCCGCCGTCCTCCACGACGGCCGTGAGCACGGCGTCGTCGTCGGTGTGGACGAGTGCGTTGGTGACGAGTTCGCTGGTGAGCAGTTCGGCGATCTCCGAGCGGCCCGGCTTGCCCCAGTGCCGCAGCAGTTCGCGCAGCGCCCGGCGGGTCTCCGGGACCGCCCTGAGGTCCGCCCTGACCAGCCTGCGCCTCAGCCGTCGCGCGTGCTCCGTGATGGTGTCGGTCTCTTCCCCCGTAGTCGCCGAGAAGGCCCCTACGGTCAAGGGACCGCCCCCTCGTGCCTGCCTCTTCATGACCCCCGCCCGCACGCCGCCGGTCCCTGCCCCTCCTGGTCGAACACGTTCACGGGGGGATGCTTGCCCAGCCCGCTCCGGGCCAGTCCTGGGACATGCCCGATGACCGGCTGTTCGGCCACATCCGCACCCCGCGCCCGCCGGCCGCCCGGACGCGTCCGGACCGTGCCTCGGGCTCCCCGGGCGCCGCTGGACGCCACGGACGCCCCGTGACACCGGTCCGGCCGCTTCCGGTACCGGCTGCCGTCACGTCGTCACGTCGCGTGAAACTGGCCGAAATCACCCCCCTACGGCCGCGGCACGTTGCGCAGGTTGGAGCGGGCCATCTGGAGCATCCGGCCGACCCCGCCGTCCAGCACGATCTTGGAGGCGGACAGCGCGAACCCGGTGACCATCTCGGCGCTGATCCGCGGCGGGATGGACAGGGCGTTGGGGTCGGTGACGACGTCCACCAGGGCGGGCCCCTTGTGCCGGAAGGCGTCCTTCAGCGCCCCGGCGAGCTGCTTGGGCTTCTCCACCCGCACCCCGTACGCGCCGCAGGCCCGGGCGACGGCGGCGAAGTCGGGATTGGTGTTGGCGGTGCCGTACGAGGGCAGCCCGGCGACCAGCATCTCCAACTCGACCATGCCGAGCGAGGAGTTGTTGAACAGCACCACCTTGACCGGCAGGTCGTACTGCACAAGGGTCAGGAAGTCCCCCATCAGCATGGAGAACCCGCCGTCCCCGGACATGGCGACCACCTGCCGGCGCCGGTCGGTGAACTGTGCGCCGATCGCCATGGGCAGCGCGTTGGCCATCGACCCGTGCGAGAACGAACCGATGATCCGGCGGCGGCCGTTGGGCGAGATGTACCGGGCGGCCCACACGTTGCACATGCCGGTGTCGACGGTGAACACGGCGTCGTCGGCGGCGGCCTCGTCCAGCACGGCGGCCACGTACTCGGGGTGGATCGGGATGTGCTTGTCGACCTTGCGGGTGTAGGCCTTGACCACGCCCTCCAGCGCGTCCGCGTGCTTCTTCAGCATCCGGTCGAGGAAGCGCCGGTCCGTCTTCTCCCGCACCCGCGGGATCAGGCACCGCAGCGTCTCGCGCACATCACCCCACACGGCGAGGTCGAGCCGGGAACGGCGGCCGATCACCTCGGGCCGTACGTCGACCTGCGCGATCCGCACGTCGTCGGGGAGGAAGGCGTTGTACGGGAAGTCGGTGCCGAGCAGGAGCAGCAGATCGCACCCGTGGGTGGCCTCGTAGGCGGCGCCGTAGCCGAGCAGTCCGCTCATGCCGACGTCGTACGGGTTGTCGTACTGGATCCACTCCTTGCCGCGCAGCGCGTGCCCGACCGGGGCCTTGATCCGCCCGGCGAACTCCATCACCTCGGCGTGCGCGCCGGCCGTGCCGCTGCCGCAGAACAGGGTGACCCGGCCGGCCGCGTCGATCATCTCCGCGAGCGCGTCGATCTCGGCGTCACCCGGCCGCACGGTGGGCCGGGCGGTGACGAGCGCGCTCTGCGCGGCCTTCTCCGGCGCCGGTTCGGCGGCGATGTCCCCGGGCAGAGAGACCACGCTCACCCCGCTGCGCCCGACCGCGTGCTGGATGGCGGTCTGCAGCAGCCGGGGCATCTGCCGGGGGCTGGAGATCAGTTCGCTGTAGTGGCTGCACTCCTGGAACAGCCGGTCCGGGTGGGTCTCCTGGAAGTAGCCGAGGCCGATCTCGCTCGACGGGATGTGCGAGGCGAGCGCGAGGACCGGGGCCATCGAGCGGTGGGCGTCGTACAGGCCGTTGATCAGGTGCAGGTTGCCCGGGCCGCAGGAGCCCGCGCAGGCGGCCAGCCGCCCGGTGAGCTGGGCCTCCGCGCCGGCCGCGAACGCGGCCGTCTCCTCGTGGCGTACGTGGATCCAGTCGATGGCGGCGTTGCGGCGGACGGCGTCCACCACCGGGTTGAGGCTGTCGCCGACGACGCCGTACAGCCGGCGCACCCCGGCGCGGACGAGGATGTCGACGAACTGCTCGGCCACATTCTGTTTGCCCATACCTCCATGGAGTCACAGGGGCCGCCGTCACGCCTCCCACACGGCGGCGGCCGTACGGTCGTCGGCGTAGCCCTTCACCCGTACCTGGGCGTCGGCGAGGAAGGCGGCGAGGCCCGGCGGGGTGCGGCCGGACCAGCGACGGGCCAGGTAGGCGCAGAGGGCGGGTTCGCCGCGCAGCGGCTCGGCCAGGCCCGCCGAGCACATCACCAGCACATCACCCGGGCGGGCTACCGAGGCCCGGAACCGGAACGGTTCGCGGGGCGGCCGCGGGTCCGGCTCCGCGGCGGGCTCGAACGGGTTCGGCGGGGCCGGGATGCCGAGGTCCATGGTCAGCCGGTCGCCCTGCGGGGTGCGCTCGGGCGGGGAGCCGGACCCGCCGCCGAGGGCGCCGGGTGCTCCGGTGCCGCCGTCGGCTGCTCCGGTACCGCCGTCGGGGGCCGTGCGCGGCTCGATGTCCTGCCAGACGCCGTCCCGCAGCCGGAACAGCCCGCCGTCGCCGACGCCGAAGAACACGCGGGTCCGGCAGTCCGGGCCGGCCGGCAGCAGCAGACAGCGCAGGCTCGCGGTGTGCTCGTCCGGGTCCAGACCCTGTTCGGCGGCGCTCGCCCGGAGCCGGCCGAGGGCGCGGTCGGTGAGCCGGTGCAGACCGGACTTCAGGTCGCCGCGCCGGGCCGCCCGCATGTCCTCCACCAGCCGCCGGTGGCTGCGGCCCACGGCCTGCCCGATCCACCGGCACGCCTCGGCCGCCGCCAGGTGCGCCCCCGGGACGCCCCGCGCGCCGGTCGCCGTCGCGACGAGCACCAGTGCCTGTTCGCCGGCCCCGAACCGCGCGGTGAGCAGCGCGTCCCGGCGCGGCTCGCCCCGGTAGCGGGCCGAGTCCCCGCGCAGCGACACGGCCCGCAGGGTGGACGTGCCGTACCGGGCACCGTCCAGCACGGTGTCCGCGACCGGTTCCCCCGGCCCGTCCGGGTCGGAGAGGGGCAGCGCGGTGGGTTCGGGGTCGTAGGTGGGCGGACCGGAGCCGACGTAGTCGAGGGCGGGAGCGGGGGCGGGGGGTGCGGGGTCGCCGGGCTCCGCGCTCTCGGCGGCGGTCTGCTCGGGCACCGGATCCGGGACGGTCCCCCGCTGCGGCGGTACGGCCGCGGCGGCGGGGGGCGGTGGCGGGGGTGAGGGCTCGGGCGGTGCCGGGTCGGCCGGTGCCGGGTCGGCCGGTGCCGGGTCGGCCGGTGCCGGGTCGGCCGGTGCCGGGTCCGGGGTGTCCGTGGGGCGCCCCGTCACCGCGTTCCGCGCCGAGGCGAAACGGTCGTCCAGGGAATCGGGCGCCGCCGCGGGACCCGTGTCCTGGGTGAAGTCGTCGTACAGCTGCCCCCACCAGTCGTCCTCGTGACGGGCGGGTCTTCCCCCCTGCTGGTTCATGCCCCTGATTGTCCACCGCTCGGGCCGTCAGAAAACGGGGCATCGGGAAAATCCGGCGCATCGGGTGCGTCGACCGGCGCGTCGAGTGAGGCGGTGAACTCCCGTACGAATGACGGCTGGTGGCCGCCTACTTGCCCGCCGGAGGCAGGGCGGGGCCGAGCTGCCGGCGGGTCAGGGCGTGGTGGACCGTGTCGGCCACGACGGCCATGCCGGCGTCGTCGAAGTGCAGGTGGTCACCGGGGTCGTAGGCGGGCAGGATGCGCTGGGGGTCGGCCGGGTCCCGGACGGCGGCGTCGGCGTCGGCGACCGCGTCGAAGAGGCCGCCGGTGCGGATGAGGACGTTCACCCGCTGCCGTACCGCTTCCCCGGCGGCGGTCCACGCGGGGTAGCCGCGGTACGGGGTGAGGGTGACGCCGACGACCCGGATGCCGCGGGCGTGGGCGCGGGTCACCAGGGTCCGGTACGCGTCCGCGAAGGCGGCCGCGTCGCCGGCCGCCGGGACGCCCTTGATGTCGTTGATGCCCTCGAAGACGACCAGCGCCCGTGCCCCCGCCCGGTCCAGGGCGTCGGCCTCCAGGCGGGCCAGGGCGCTCGGTCCGGTGCCCTCGCGCAGCAGGCGGTTGCCGGCGAGGCCCGCGTTCAGCACGCCGAGCCGGTGCCGGGCCAGCCGCGCGGCGAGCCGGTCGGGCCAGCGGCGGTTGGTGTCGGGGCTGGAGCCGTTGCCGTCGGTGAGCGAGTCCCCGAACGCGACGACGCTGCCGGCGGCGGCCCCGCGGACGTCGACCCCGGTGACGTAGTACCAGCGGCTGGTGGGCGCCGGGTAGGCGGCGCCGTCCTCGTCGGCGGCCCGGCCTGCGCCGGCCCGGGCCAGGTAGCTGGTCTGCAGCGCGGTGCGGTGGTAGGTCGCGGGCCCGGAGTCGTCCGGCGTGTACACGGTGACGAGCAGGTCCGCTCCGGCCCGTACGGGCAGCGGCACCGGATCGGTGACCGTGTCCGCGCCCGGCGGGACGGTCACCTCCCCGGCGCCCCGGAAGGTGGCGGTGCGCAGCGTGCCGGGGACGGCGGCGGGGCCGGACGCGCGCAGCGCGACGGTGACCGCGCCGAGGTGCAGCGGGCCGGTGCCGAGCCGGTTGCTGAGCCGGACGCGGACGGCGCCGCCGCCGACGCTGAGGTGGACGACGTTGCGGACGGCGGTGCCGGGCAGGGCGGCCGCGGTTCCGGAGGGGGCGGTCTCCCAGCTGCCGGTCCAGGGCAGCGGGGCCGGTTCGGCGACGCCCGGCGCCGTCAGGCCCGGCAGCAGCGCCGGGAGGAGGACCGCGAGGACCCGAACGACCCTGCCCATGTCTGCCCGCCCTTCCCCGGGGCCCGTCGGGGACCGCCCCTGTGGCCCGTCGCAGCCGACGGTGCCACACGGCCGGGCCGCGGCGCCGGAGCACCGGGGGTCATCCACCCGCTCGGCGCAACGCGGGGCACCGGGCGGGGGATGACGGCCCGTCAGGCGAGCGCGCCCTCCAGGGTGAGCAGCCGGACCTTGCGGTCAAGTCCCCCCGCGTATCCGGTCATCGACCCGTTCGCGCCGATCACCCGGTGGCAAGGCCGCAGGATGAGCAAGGGGTTGGCGCCGATCGCCCCGCCGACGGCGCGAACGGCCGCGCGCGGCGCCCCGATCCGGGCCGCGATCTCCCCGTAGGTGACGGTGGCGCCGTACGGCACCTCGTCGAGCGCGTCCCACACCCGTTGCCGGAACGCGGTCCCGGTCGCCCTGAGGGGCAGCCGGAACTCCTTCAGGTCGCCGGCGAAGTAGGCGGCGATCTGCTCGGCGGCGGCACGGAACGGCCCGGGGTCGTACCGCCAGTCCTCCTGGAGGGTCCGGCCGCCCTTCTGCCCGGGCACGGTCAGGGAGGTGAGCGCACCGTCGGCGTCCGCGGTGAGCAGCAGCCGCCCGACGGGGGTGTCCAGGTGGGTGCAGTAGGCAGGGGGCATCGGCTGGGTGGTCATGGGTCCGGTCTTCCTCGCAGGGGTGGTCGGCTGACGGGCCGACGCCGGTTCGTGGGTCGTCGGTTCGTGGGTCGTCTGTTCGGGGGTTGCCGGCCCGGTCGCCGGCCCGGTCGTCACGGGACCGGCTCGCCCGCCACGCGCAGGTGCCGGACGGCGTACGAGCGCCAGGGCCGCCAGCTGTCGGGCAGGCCGGCGCCGGGCGGGGCGACGTCGGGATCGCCGAGGGCGCGGACGCGCACGGTGGCGACGGTCGCCGGATCCATCCCGGGCAGGGCGAGGAGGGCCTCCTCGGCGTCGTGCCGGTCGGCGCCCGGGTCCAGCCGTACGGCGCCGTCGGCGAGGGCGGCGGCGAGCGCGCCCAGCGGGCCGGCGGGCTCGGCCTCGGCGAGGACGGCGGCCTCCGGGAAGAGGTGGGTGAGGCCGCCGTGGGGCGCGTCGAGCACCTTGCCGTACCGGCGTACCAGTTCCTCGGCGCCGTGGACGCCGGCCAGGGCGCGTACGGCGGGCTCCAGCGGGTCGACGGCACCGGGCGAGCGCAGCCCGGGCCGGGCGGCGACCAGCGGGGCGAGCCGGGGGTCCGCGCCGAGCCGCTCGTCGACGGCGTACGGGTCGGCGTCCAGGTCGAACAGCCGGCGCAGCCGCTGCACGGCGGTGGTGAGGTCCCGGGGGTCGGTGAGCTGGAGCCGGGCGTCGAGCCAGCCGCCCGGGCGGGTGCGGGTGCCGGTCCGCGGGGTGCGGGCGCGTTCGTGGACGGCGGCGAGAGCGGTGCCGTACGGCAGCCGCAGGGTGCGCCGGTAGGTGCGGGCGCCGGGGGCGCCGGTCACCTCCTCGACGCCGGGTACGGCCTCCCGGGCGAGCTGGTCGAAGACGGCGGCGGCCTGGTAGGGGCCGCGGTGGGCGAGGCGGAGCGGGATGCCGGTGCCGGCGGCGGCCCGGCGGGCGGACCGGGCCCGGGGGGCGGTGGCCCGCACCTCGGTGGGTGTCGCGTCGTACACCTCCCGGACGGTGTCGTTGAACTGCCGCACGCTGGCGAAGCCCGCGGCGAACGCGATCTCGGTGACCGGCAGGTCGGTGGTCTGCAGCAGCACACGGGCGGTGTGCGCCCGCTGGGCCCGGGCCAGTGCCACGGGCCCGGCGCCCAGTTCGGCGGTGAGCTGCCGCTGTACCTGCCGGGCGCTGTAGCCGAGCCGTGCGGCGAGCCCGGCGACGCCTTCGCGGTCCACGACGCCGTCGGCGATCAGCCGCATGGCCCGGCCGACGACGTCCGCGCGGACGTTCCACTCCGCCGAGCCCGGCACGGCGTCCGGCCGGCACCGCCGGCAGGCCCGGAACCCGGAGCCCTGCGCGGCGGCGGCCGTCGCGAAGAACCGCACGTTGCACCGCTTCGGCGTGACCGCCGGGCAGCTGGGCCGGCAGTAGATGCCGGTGGTCTCGACGGCGAAGAAGAACACCCCGTCGAACCGCCCGTCCCGGCTCCGCACCGCCTCGTACCTGCTGTCCTCGTCCTTCACGCGTTCCAGTGTGGGGCGGCCCCGGCAGGTGGGCTAGCGGAAATCGGACGTGAAGGTGACGCCCGCGGGAGCGCCGGAGAACCGAACCGTACCGCCGGAGGCCGACCGGCCCGGAGGCCGAGGCGTCCGAGGCCGGACCGGACCGGACCGGACCAGGAAGCCTACTGGTCCCAAGGCCGGGACCAGCCGGGGCCGGGACCAGCCCGCAGTCGCAGTGGCCGGCGGCCGAGACGACCCCGAGGCCAAGGGGAACCCGGGCCGCGCCGGCCGGCCCGGAGGCCGAGGCCGGCCGGGCCGAGACCGGTGCGCGGCCGCAGTGGGCCGCGGGCGAGGCGGCTCCGAGACCGGCCCGCGGCCGCAGCGGCCCGCGACCGAGGCGGTGCCGAGGCCGGGGGCCCGGGACCGCGGCGGGTCCGGGGGGGGGTGGGGCCCCCGGGTGTCCGCCGCGGTGCCGGGTGGTCACGCCCAGCGTCCGCGCTTCGCCTCCATCGCGGCCTTCCCCTCCGCGCCCTTCCGCTTCCAGTCGCGCCGGAGTTCAGCGCGGGCCCGCGCATCGGTCTTGGCCATGATCCAGCGGTTCTCCCGCACCAGCTTCCGGTAGCTCTCCAGCCGCCGCTCGGGAAGCTCCCCGCTCTCCACGGCCGACCGCACCGCGCACCCCGGCTCCGTCTCGTGCGCGCAGTCCTGGAACCGGCACTCCTCGGCCAGTTCCTCGATCTCGGAGAACACCTGCCCGACACCGGTCTCCGCGTCGAAGAGACCGACGCCGCGCAGCCCGGGGGTGTCGATGAGCGCCCCGCCGGAGGGCAGGGGGAGCAGGTTGCGGGTGGTCGTGGTGTGCCGCCCCTTGCCGTCGACGTCCCGGGCCGCCTGCACGTCCATGACGTCCGCGCCGACGAGCGCGTTGGCGAGGGTCGACTTGCCCGCGCCGGACTGGCCCAGCAGCACGCTCGTGCCGGAGCCGACCAGCGCGACGAGCACGTCCAGTCCGCCGCCGTGCAGGGCGCTGACGGGGAGCACGGGCACGCCGGGCGCGCTGGTCTCCACGTCCTGCACGAGGTGGGCCAGGGTGACCGGGTCCGGCACGAGGTCGGCCTTGGTGAGGACGACGACGGGCTGGGCGCCGGACTCCCACGCGAGGGCGAGGAAGCGTTCGACGCGGCCGAGGTCGAGTTCCACGGCGAGGGACACGGCGATGACGGCGTGGTCGATGTTGGCGGCGAGGATCTGCCCCTCGGACCGCTCGGAGGAGGTGGAGCGGACGAACGCGGTGCGGCGCGGCAGATACGCCCGCACGTACCGCGGGTCGCCATCGGGGTCGACGGCGACCCAGTCCCCCGTGCACACGACCTTCATCGGGTCGCGGGGAACGACGAACTCTGTGTCGGCCCGGACGGTGCCGGCCGGGGCGACGACGTCACACTGACCGCGGTCGACACGGACGACGCGGCCGGGCAGGAGACCCTGCTCGGCGTAGGGGGCGAACTCGGCTTCCCAGCCCTCGTCCCAGCCGTAGACGGCGAGAGGGTGCGACGAAACCGAAGAAGAAGAAAACAGATTCAAGGGGAACCCTTCACAGGGCGGCCCCGGCTCCGCGCAGGTCTGCGCTGTGAGGTGGTCAGCCGGAGGCCACGGAGGTGGAGTGGACGAACTGCTGGTCGCGGGCAACGCCCATCACAGAGACAGCCATCGGTCACACCTCCCCTTGCACACTCGGCCGACAGCAGCGGCCGACAGCCACTGCCTGAAGCTCACCCTAGGGGCGCACGCAGTCGGGCGCCACCGATATATTCGGCAGAGTCACAGACCGGCCTTCGAACAGCATCAGGTTCCGCTTGGGCTGCGGGCCGGTGGCCGGCGCCGACGCGGCGGCCGACGAGCTGGTGGTCCGACCCCGCGCGGCGACTCGCACGGCGTTCTGAGCGAGGTTCTGGTGCCCACGGGCATGAAATGCACGGACAAGTCGTGGCCGCGGCCCGCGTCCGGGATCGGGCAATCGGCGATGAAGCGCAGGGCCGAGTTGCAGCCGGGGCCGCGGGGCCGCAGCCGAGGTCCGGTCAGGCGGAGCTCACCGCGCACGCGCCGCGTTCGGCCTTCGTCGGGCCGGCGGCGGAGGGCCGGACGTCGAAATCGAATATGGCACTGGGTACGTACAGCGAGCAGCAGGCATTGGGGATGTCGACGATGCCGCTGATGCGTCCCTCGATGGGGGAGGAGCCGAGCAACAGGTAGGCCTGCTCCCCGCTGTAGCCGAACCTCTTGAAGTACTCGACCGCGTTGAGACAGGCCCGGCGGTAGGCCAGTGTCGCGTCCAAGTAGTAGTTCGTGTCCGTGTCGTGGTCGACGGAGATGCCGATGAAGGTCAGGAACTCCGAGTACCGCGGCTCGACGTTGCCCGGAATGAACACCGGGTTGGTGGAGATGCCGTACGTCTCCATGCCACCCTTGATCAGGTCGACGTGGAAGTCGATGAAGCCGCCCATCTCGATGGCGCCGCAGAACGTGATCTCTCCGTCGCCCTGACTGAAGTGCAGGTCGCCCCCGGAAAGCTTGGCGTCGTTGACGTATACGGGGTAGAAGACCCTCGAACCTCGCGTGAAGTTCTTGATGTCGTGATTGCCTCCGTTCTCGCGGGCCGGCACCGTGCGCGCGCCTTCCGCGCAGATGCGCTTCGCGAGGTCTCCGGTGGCCGTGCCGGCGAGTGCGTTGGTGGCGTCCGGCGGCACCGCGAGCGGCGGGACCCGGTTCGGGTCCGTGTCGATCAGTGTCTGCTCACGGGCGTTCCATCTGGCGAGCATCTCTGCGGACGGAGCGGTTCCGAACAGCCCCGGGTGGGTGATCCCGGTGAAGCGGATGCCGGGGAGGTGGCGGGAGGTCGCCTGCTGGCCGTGGAAGTCCCAGATCGCCTTGTAGGCGTCAGGGAAGTAGTCGGTCAGGAAGCCTCCGCCGTTGGCCTTGGCGAAGATGCCGGTGTAGCCCCAGCCCTGGCCTGCCGCGCCTCCGGTCTGCTGCGGCACGGGGCCCAGGTCGAGGATGTCTACTACGAGCAGGTCGCCGGGTTCGGCTCCCTCCACGCCTATCGGACCACTGAGCATGTGGGGAATGGTCAGATCGATGTCACGTACGTCGTTGGCGGAGTCGTTGTCGCCGACCTGGCAGTCGGTCCAGTCGCGGCACTCCATACGGAACTCCGAGCCCGGCTTCACCATTTCGGCTATGGGGACGTCCGGATGCCACCTGTTGTGTCCGGGAACGTCTTGCTCGCGCATGGACTTGCTCTGGTCCACCTTGAAGCGAACTTCGGGCATGACAGTCTCCTCGAATGCTTCTTGTTCCGGTCACGTGGACGTACTCAGGCCCGCCGACGGGGCGGTGGGGGACGGATGCCGCGTTGCCCGGGTGAGTGGCCACAGCGCCCCGAACACCACCACGGCGAAGGCCCCCAGTGCGATGGCGGTTTCGGTGGGGTGTGTCCAGTAACCGCCGAGCAGCAGAGCGGCGGGAATCACGCCGGTGACCCAGCCCTCGATCGCCGTGACCCAGCCGGTATAGACCGTGAGGCTGCTCTTTTTGAGGCCGAGCAGCAAGAAGAACAGGAACCACAAGAATGCCCAGTAGAGCCAGATGACTCCGAACGGGCTGTCCTTGAGGATGTGGAAATTGATGAACGAGTATCCCAGAGCCACAATCGCCACGAAGAGCGAGTAATAGCCGACCCCGGTGGTGTCGAGAACGGCGAGGATCCCGATGCCTACGTAGAGGTAGGTAAATCCGAACAGATAGATTCCGGATGCCGCCAGAATTGCCCGGGGTTCGTTGTTGGCAATGAAGATGAGGTACGTCGGCGTGAGTACCTGGAGTGCGCCCACGAAAAGGTTGAACACCGCGGCCGACCGGGCGTCGACCTTTCCGAGAAGCATCATCCCGTTCATGAAGAGCACGGCGCCGACGAAGAGCAGTCCCACGGATGCCACGGGGACGCACCTCCTAAATCCGCGTGGAGAGCGGAACGCGTCCGACCCTGGCCGGCTACGTGATTCCGGCTCAGCCGGGCCGGCGTGGCGCGATGGCCGCCTTCCTCGCACTGCTACGGAAGCGACGTCCTGTTCGGACGTCGACGCACAACGCGTTCTGCCGTGTCGACCACCGCCCTTACGGACGCGGCAACCGCGAGAGCGCGGGGTGCGGCCGTGGCCGCTGCCGCGCCTTCATGCGTGGCGGCACTTCGGAAACCACTGCCGGGGCCTCGCGGGACTGCTCCTCACGGACGTGGAGGGCAGCGGCTTCCTTCGAGGTGTGCGTCAGGCCGGGCGCGGAGTACACGCGTTTTGCACCGTCGGCGCAAACAGGGCACTCGTGAATCCTGGGCGCCGTTCCGACCGCCAACCTCACGTCGAAAGGTCCACAGTGACTGCATAGATATTCGTACGTTGCCATCAGCAGCCTCCGGACACTTTCCTTCTCTTCCAGGAGACGTCTCGGTAATCCACGTGTCAAGTCAGGTGACGGTCGGCCGGTGGCCCTACTCGCGACGCAATCCGAGAACGTCGTGAGAGCGCTCCTGAGGCAGGATCCCCACAGGCCGGACGGGACCCACTGGTTTAGGCTGGATTCACCGGCAGAGCGGCCGGAGACGGGGTTCCTGTGCAGTGCCGACCGGCCGCCGTTCACGCGAAGCTAAGGGCAGGAACCGCCCTGTGCGGTAGGTGCGGCCGCGTGTGGAGCGGAACGAGGTGAGTGACAGGCCCGCCCGGTATTCGGACCGCATCGGTGGAAAGTTCTGCTGTGATAGAGGCACGTCGATCCCGAGACGCCCGTCGCGGGAACGCCCGGGTGCTCACCGTGATCGCCGTGGGCGGGGCGACAGGCACCTGCGCCCGGTACACGGCGGCCTTGGTCTGGCCGACGGGCCAGGCGGAATTCCCTTGGACGACGTTGTGCGTGAATGCCTCGGGCTGTCTGGTCATCGGCGCGTTCGTGGTGGCGATCACCGAGGTGTGGACCGTGAACCCGCTGGTGCGTCCGTTCTTCGGCACAGGGGTGCTGGGAGGCTTCACGACCTTCTCCACGTACTGCGCCGACATCGAGCGACTGGTCCGGGCGGATCGGGCCGGCATTGCTCTTGTGTACCTGGTGGCGACCGTGGTCGTCGCGCTGGTCGCCGTGACGATCGGCGTGGTCGGCGCCCGCCGCCTTCTGGTGGTGAGGAAGTCGAGATGAGGCTCAGTGGACGCGCACTGTGTCTGACGATCTTCGTCGACGACTCGGACACGTGGCATCACAGGCCCCTGTTCACGGAGATCGTCCACCGTGCTCACCAGGCCGGTCTGGCCGGAGCGACGGTGTTCCGTGGCGTGGAGGGCTTCGGTTCAGGTTCGATCGTGCACACGACACGGCTGCTGTCCTTGGCGGACGACCTGCCGGCGGCGATCGTCATCGTCGACGAGGAGGAGCGGATCCGGTCCTTCATCCCGGAGCTGGCGGATTTGTCCATCGAAGGCCTGGTCACCGTGCACGAGGTCGAAGTGGTCCACTACAGAGGGCGGGAGGGTGCGGGTACATGAGGTATCTGCTCGTCGCGCTCGGGGGCGCCGTCGGTGCCCCCCTGCGGTATCTCATCGACCGGTCGATCCAGGCGCGCCACGACACCGTCTTCCCCTGGGGGACCTTCGCCGCCAACATCACCGGCGCGATGATTCTGGGCGTGCTGACGGGGGCGGTCATGGCCAAGGTCGCGTCACCGGACGACCAGTTCCTGCTGGGCGTCGGGTTGTGCGGCGCCCTGACCACATACTCCACGTTCTCCTACGAGACGCTGAGCCTGTTCGAGGCCGGATCGCGATTCTTCGCGGCCGCCAACGCGGTCGTCTCCGTCGTCGCCGGACTCGGGGCACTTTTCGTCGGTCTGGCCTTCTCCCAGGCCGTGTTCTGACCGTGAGCGCCACGGCCGCGGGCCTCGTCACCGAAACTCCTGCCGAGGGTTCCGGCGAAGACCGCCCGCCTGTCCCTTCGGCTCCCGTGGGCGGTTGTCCACCCGAGTACGGCTACCGGGCGGTCAGACCGCACCGGCCCCGCGGCACCAGGGTGAGAATCTGCATCACGGCGTGCTCCGACACACTGATGCTGTTGCTGAAGGTCACCTCGGCCACTGTCATGCCGTGGTCGGTCGTGCTCGGCAGGTCGACGTGGTCGGACCCGGTACCCGCGGTGACCGCCGCTCCGGCCGAAACGGCCAGGCGGTGCTGCGCCGGCGGCCCAGGCAGGCCGACCTGGTGCGACTCCTCGATTCCGACGCTGGAGCCGACCTCGCATCCTCAGCAGCGGCCAACTGGCCGGTTACGCCGGTGACGTCTGGTACCCGCAGCCGCCACCGTCCGAGGAGTGCCGGCTCGACGGGCGCCCCATCCGCCCTGAATACCTGATCGTCCGGGGGTGACGTCCGGCCGACCGGAAATCGGCTGGAGAATCAACAGAAGATCCATCACCTGGGCTGTGAGTCGATTCACGCGCGATTTACTGGACGGGCACGAGCGAGGCCTTTAGCGTCCGTAAACAGATTGTTTTTCACTACGCGAAGATACCGGCGCCGTGCGTAATCTCCCGTAAGAGAACCAGGCGAACGCCGGGAAGGTGGATCAGTGAGCACGGAAGCAGTGTGGGTCCGGGGCGTGACCGGCATTCAGATGCACCACGTTACCGATCTTCAGGATGCCGGCAGGTTTTTGGGCAACGCGGCGATGGCCCTGCGGGCCGCGCACGTGAGGACCGGCGCCGACCGGTACTCCGGCATCGCCGCCGAGCTCAAGGCTCTGGTGGAGCGAGTGCGGGAGCTGGAGGAGGAGGCGCGGTCGAACATGCACGAACTGCACTCCACCGACCCCGAGCGGTTCGTCCGCTGCCGGGACGGCCATGAGCCGTGGCCCGGCGAGATCCCGGCAGGATTCATCCCCCGCCACACCTGCAAGGACGAGTGCCTCTACCACGACCACAACGTCCTCGACGCCATCATGCAATGCACCTGCGGCCAGCCGCCGTGCCGGGCCTGTGAGATCGGCGGGAAGCTCTGACGAGCCCCGCGGCTCCCGTGACCGACCAGGATCAGAAAATCACCTGATCACATAGGGTCACGTCTCCTCACTCGCCGCACCCCTGGCCGGCCTCACCACTACGGCGTCACCCGACTCTGCTGCTGGTCGACACCGTCGCCGCCGTGGACAACGGCCGGCAGGGACGGCCTCGCCGCAAACCCGGGTCAGCTCACCTCGACCTCACCACTGCGCATGTCGCACCACTCTCCCAGGCGAGGGCGACTCCAGCCGGAGGGCGGGCCGGTGCGTCAACGTGTTTTCCGCGCGGTCCGGCCGGGTCTGCGTGCGGGTCTCAACCCAGCGTGCAGGGCGAGCCGTCGAGGGCGAAGGCGTGCGGGGTCCGGTTGGCGTCCGTCCAGGTGCCGAGGAAGCCGAAGGACAGGGTGCCGTGGGCGGCGACCGTCTTGTTGTAGTCGGCGGCGGTGGCGGTGACGCGGGAGCCGTTCTGGCGCACGGTGGCGTCCCACATCTGGCCGACCTGCTGGCCGTCGCGGAAGGTCCAGGCCACCTCCCAGCCGCTCAGCGGCCGGTCGGTGGTGACGGTGACGGTGGCCTGGAAGCCGTCGGGCCACTGGCTGTCCACCTCGTAGGCGACCCGGCAGTGGGCGGACCGGGTGGTGGCGGAGGCGCTCGGGCCGTCCGCGGGGTGGGTGACGGAGGAGGTGCCCTGGGGTTCGGGGTCCGGCTTCCCGCGGCCGGGCGAGCCCTCGGTGCGGGGCGCGGAGGGCGGTGCGGACGGCGAGCCCGTGGCGGTGGGGCGGGGCGCGGTGCGGGAGACGCCCGGGTCGGCGACCGGCTGCCGGACGTCCTGGGCGGCGGCGGTGTCGTCGCCGGAGCCGCCGAAGGGCATCATCGACACCCCGAGCGCCAGTGCCGAGAGCAGCACCGCGGCGGCGAGCAGCCCGCCGCGCAGGACCCGGCTGCGGCCCGTGCCCTCCTCGTCGTCGCCGGGGTCGGCGCCGCCCGGGCGGCCCGCGCCGAGCCGGACCTCGGTGGCGCGGCGGCGCCGCTCCAGGTAGGCGAGGCCGCCCCAGCCGATCACTCCGCCGGCCAGCGCGGCGGGCAGTCCGCCGCCGTGCAGCCGCAGACAGGCGGCGGCCTCGGCGCACTGCACACAGGTGGCGAGGTGCCGGGAGAGGTCGCCGGGGGTCTCCGCGGTGGGCGAGCGGGTGACCGCGTCCAGCAGCCGCGCGTAGCTGCGGCACTGGGCGTCCATCGGCGAGTCGAGGTGGGCGCGGTGGCAGCGGTCCCGGAACAGGGTGCGGACCTGGTCGAGTTCACCGGCGACGCCGGCCGGTTCCAGGCCGAGCCGGCGGGCCACGGCGGGCAGCGGCAGCGCCTCCACCTCGGCCAGCCACAGCAGCGCGGCGTCCGCCTCCTGCATGTCCCTCAGGCCGCGCAGCGCGACCGGGCGCTGCAGCGGCGGCCCCGAGAACCGGGCGGCGCCGGCGGAGTTGAGCCACAGCCGCAGATCCGGGTCGAGCTTGTGGCCCTGCCCGCCGGCCTCCCAGGCGGCGGCGGTGGTGCGGACGGCGGTGAGCAGCGCCGGGATCACCGGCAGCCGCGCGGTACGGCGGCCCGCGCCGCGAACATGGGTGCTCGCGGCGGCGCGGACCTCGCGCATGCCGAGCGTGAACGCCTCGGTCGCCAGCTGATGGGCCGTCAAGGACCCGGAGGTGCACAGGTCCGCGTACGAGAGCACCGCGTCCCAGCACTCCGAGAACAGCGCGGTCTCGGTGTCGTCCTGGGGGGTCGGCAGGTCGGGCATGGGACTCCTGCATCCACGAGCGAGGGCAACTCACCAAAGGAAAAAGGGAGTTGCGGGGAACCTCGCGGCAGGGCACAGAGCCTTTCACGTCCTCGACACAACTGACAAGCGGCCTGTTCACATCCGGCTACCGAGGGTGGCGGCACGGAAGCGCGTCGCAACGAGACCCCAACTCCGGCCTCTGGTACGGACGCGGACGCCGTTTCGCTCAGCGGCGCGGGAACGGGTCCCGGCCGCCGTCACACCCGGGCCGGCGCCTCCGTCTCGCCCTCCTGGGCCGTCGGCCCGTCGGCGGGCAGGCTGTCCATGAAGGAGCTGACGGAGAACACCGCGCGGCCGGGTCCGGGCGGGCCGTAGCCGGGCGGGGAGGACAGGCCGAAGTCGTCCATCGTCTGCCGGTAGGCCTGCAGCAGCCGGATGTGGTACTCCAGCGGCGCACCCTGCGGGTTGGCCTTGCCGAGCGGGGTGGTGGGCTCCGGGCACCAGGTGGTGAACCGGGGCGTGATGCCGTGCGACATGAAGAAGCGCAGGCCCTCGGTGGTGGAGGCGATCGCCTCGTCGACGGTGGTGAAACCGAACGGCTCGGCCATTTCCACGCCCGCCACGAAGTTCGGGATGACATTGCGCGCACCGAACACCTCGGCGGAGTCCAGGATCCGGCGGTGCCACTCGTCCCGGCCGACGTACCGCTCCTTGCCCGGGCAGTACAGCTCGAACAGCCGGCGGTCCCACACCTCGAAGTTGGGGTGGTAGATCTGCACCCCGTAGTCCTTGAACCGCTGCACGTCCGCCTTGGGCAGCGCCTGCGCCACGACCTTGCCGATCCAGCGGCCCGGGAAGCGCTCCTCGATGGCCTTGGCGTAGTGGCCGTAGAAGTCGGCCTCGTCGCGCCCGGCGACCGTCTTGGTGATGGCGCCGCCGGTGAGGGTGTAGGCGGTGGAGGCCTTGGCGGTGTCGTACCGGTCGATGATCTCCAGCGCCTCCAGCACCTCCTCGACGTCCTTCACCCCGGTGTACGGGCGTCCGGCCGCCTTGTGCTGGCGCCAGTTGTGGTTGATGTCGCAGTACTGGCACTCCTCCTTGGCGCCGAAGTACTGGCAGACCCGGAAGACGGTGAGGTAGATCAGGTAACCCCACTGGATGGTCGGGGCCACCTCCATCACGGACTTGCCGTTGGAGAGGGTGTGCCGGTAGTACTCCGGCATCGGCGGCACCCCGACGTCGGCGATGCGCCGGCCGTCGAGGTACAGCCCGAGCAGCCCCTCCTCGTCGGCGGCGACCCGGTACGGCGAGGCCGGGTTCACCCGGACGGAGACGACCGTCCGCCTCAGGTCGTACGGGCCGCCCGTCAGGATGATCTCCTCCGGCGGCCGGCGCAGCGCGGCCTCGCCCAGCTCGGGCAGGGTGCCGTGGTCGAAGGAGAAGATGAAGTACGACTTCGGTTTGACGTCCCCGGCCGCCTCGTTGGCGGTATCGCTCAGTGCGGACTTGTCGAAGGCGACACCGCCCCGGAGCAGGTCCTCCTTGAAAACGGCCTCCCGCGGCACCTGCGGGAACCGCTCCATCAGATCCTCGACCAGCGCGGTACGACTGCCCATCCGTCTGTCTCCTCCCGGCTCAGGCGTACGTCTTACACCGTATGCCCCCGCTTGCGGCTCAGCCGTGCCGGGTCCCCGCACGGCGCGCGATGTGCTCCGGCACGGCGGTCCCGGCGGGCAGCGCCGGGTCGGGGTCAGGGGTGCCCCAGACCGTGGCCAGCGGCAGGACTCCGGCCCACAGGCCGAGGGCCGCGTCGGGTCCGTCGCCGTCGTCCGGGGCACCGGTGCGGATCTTGACGGACGCCTCCTCAAGGGAGAGGGCGAGCAGCGTGGTGGCGGCCAGCTCCTTGCGGCTGGGGCGGCGGGCGTACGACCACTGGCCCGGCGCGGAGTGCTCGGTGAGCCGGCGCAGGCCCTCCAGCTTCTCCGCGGGATCGGTGACCGTGCGGGCCGCGCCGTGGATCATGGCGCTGCGGTAGTTGACGCCGTGCTCGAAGACGGACCGGGCGAGCACCAGCCCGTCCACGTGGGTGACGGTCACGCACACGGGGGCGTCCCCGCCGAGGCTGCGGCTGGCCACCGATCCGTGCAGGTAGAGCCACCGCTCGTCGCGCCCGTAGACCGTGGGCACGACCACCGGCCGCCCGTCGACGAGTACGCCCAGATGGCAGACGAACCCGGCGTCGAGGATCGCCTCCAGCTCGGCCCGCTCCAGACGGCCCTGCTCGCGCAGCCGCCGGTGACGGGTGCGGTCGGTGACGGGCAGGCGGGCGGGGAGCGGTTCATGATTCATGTGCGGAAAGGTACCGATATCGCGCTCCGGCGGCCAGGAAAATTTCGTATACGTCGATCGACAGGTCGTGGAACGACGAAATCCGCACGCGTGGCGGGCGAGGGGGGACGGACCGGGAGGGATGAGAGGGCCGGCAGGGACGTACGCTCCGGGAGGACCCGCTTCTTCGGAGGACCCGCTTCCCCGGAGGAGGCGCACTGTCCGGGAGGGACGCACTGTCCGGGAGGGACGCATGCATGACAGGGACGCACGCATGACAGGGACGGCCGGGACCGCGGGGACGGTCACCAACTGGGCGCGCACCATCACCTACACCGCGCGCGCGTTCCACCGTCCGCGCACGCTCGACGCGCTCACGGCCCTGGTGGCGGGGAGTGCGCGGGTCCGGGTGCTGGGCAGCGGGCACTCCTTCAACCGCATCGCCGACCCGGGCACCGAGGGTGTGCTGCTGTCCACCGCGGGACTCCCACCGGTGATCGAGGTCGACAGCGCCGCGCGCACGGTGCGGGTGTCGGGCGGCGTCCGCTACGCCGAACTGGCCCGCACGGTCCACGCGCACGGGCTCGCCCTCCCCAACCTGGCGTCGCTGCCGCACATCTCGGTGGCCGGCTCGGTGGCGACGGGCACCCACGGTTCCGGCGTGGGCAACGGCCCGCTGGCGTCGGCGGTCCGGGAGGTGGAGCTGGTCCTCGCGGACGGCTCCACGGTGACGATCGGCCGGGACGACCCGCGGTTCCACGGGGCCGTGACCTCCCTCGGCGCGCTGGGCGTCGTCACCGCGCTCACCCTCGGCCTGGAGCCGGCGTACGGGGTGGAACAGCGCGTCTACACCGAACTCGCCTTGAGCGGGCTGGACTTCGAGTCCGTGGCGGCCGCAGGGTACAGCGTGAGCCTGTTCACCGACTGGCGGGAGCCGGGCTTCCGGCAGGTGTGGGTCAAACGGCGCACCGACCGGCCGGCGGTGGACTTCCCGTGGGCGGCACCCGCGCCCGGCCCGCTGCACCCGGTGCCGGGCATGCCCGCGGAGAACTGCACCGAGCAGCTGGGGGTGCCGGGGCCGTGGCACGAGCGGCTGCCGCACTTCCGGGCGGAGTTCACGCCGAGCAGCGGGGAGGAGATCCAGTCGGAGTACCTGCTGCCACGGTCGGCGGCGGTCGATGCGCTGTATGCGATCGACGGCATACGGCATACGGTCGCCGGTGTACTGCAGACCTGCGAAGTGCGTACGGTAGCCGCCGACCCGCAGTGGCTCAGCCCGGCGCACGGACGGGACTCGGTCGCGCTGCACTTCACCTGGATCCGGGACGAGGCGGCGGTGCTGCCGGTGGTGCGCCGGCTGGAGGAGGCGCTGGAGCCGTTCGATCCGCGCCCGCACTGGGGCAAGGTGTTCGGTATCCCGTCGGCGGTACTCCGTGGACGGTATCCACACCTCGCCGACTTCCACGCCCTGGTCCGCTCCCTGGATCCCGCAGGCACGTTCAGCAACGCCTTCGTACGGGACCTGCTCGGCGACTGACAGCCGCACCCGGCGTCGGCGGACTTTCTCCACCCCCTTTCCTAAGCCCTTGTCGAAAGGCGCTCCCAGCCCATAGCCTGACGCCGCGCCGGTGCCGACCGGCTCCGGCCTGGACTGGTCCGGACGGGACGGGAGGGGCAGCCGCGTTGAAGCGCACATCACGTGACATCCGCACCGCCAACCGCTACGAGGTGCTGCGCCAGATCATCGCCGAGTCCCCCACCTCCCGGCAGGAGCTGGCCGCGGCCACCGGGCTCAGCCTGGCCACCGTGGCCACTCTCGTCGGCGAGCTGCTGGACCTCCGCATGATCACCGAGGTCGGCTTCGAGGACTCGGCCGGCGGCCGCCCCCGGGGCCTGGTCGCGGTCGACGCCTCGGGGGGCGCGCTGATCGGCGTGGACATCGCGGAGACGTACGTCCACGTCGAGCTGTTCGACCTGGCGCTGAACGTGCTGGCCCGGGCCGACGAGGACATGCGGCCCGGTGAGAGCCGGCCCGAGCAGGTCGTCGGGCACGTCGCCGCCGCGGTCGGCTCGGTGGTCGCCCAGGCCGGCGTCGAAGCGGCCCGGGTGCTCGGCGTCGGGGTCAGCGTGCCGGGCCAGGTGGACCGGGACACCGGGGTCGCCGAGTACGCGCCCAACTGGAACTGGCACGACGTACCGCTGCTCGACCTGCTCGCCGAACACATCGCCTACCCGCTGTACCTGGACAACCCGCTGCGCGCCTGCGCGGTCGCCGAGCTGTGGTTCGGGGCGGCACGGGGCCGCGGGGACGCCGTGGTCGTGAACCTCGGCACCGGCGTCGGCGCCGGTCTGGCCCTCGGTGGCGGCCTGCACCGGGGTGTGAGCAACAGCGCCGGCGAGTGGGGCCACACCACGCTGGTGCTGGACGGCCGGCTGTGCCACTGCGGCAACCACGGCTGTGTGGAGACGTACGTCGGCGCGCCCGGCATCATGCAGAACCTGCGCGAACTCGACCCGCGCTCCCCCTTGCTGCACCCCGAGGACCAGACCGCCACCGTCGACGCGCTGGCCCGTGCGGTCGCCGCCGAGGACCCGGTAGCGCTCAAGGTCGTCCGGGACACGGCCCGTTACCTCGGTGCGGGCATCGCCGACCTGATCAATCTCCTCAACCCCGAAGTCGTGGTGCTCAGCAGCTGGGTGGCCGCCCGGCTGGGCGAGCCGCTGCTCGGGGAGGTCCGTCAGGCGGTCGCCCGGCACGCCCTGCGCCGGCCGCTGGCCGCCACCGAGATCGTCCTCTCCCCGATCCCCACCGACCCGGTGTCCCTCGGCGCGGCCACGTTCGCGCTGGAAGGGGCGTTGCAGTCCGTCGGGCAGAGGGCCGCGAAACGCACCACCGCAGCAAGGAGCCGTACCGCACCGCCTTCATGACGACGGAAGGGATGCACGTGTCTCACCCCCACACCGCCCACTCCCGCACCGCCCATTCCCGCACCACTCGGCCCCGCAGCAAGGGATCGTTCCTGCTGACCGCCTCGGCCGCGCTGGCGGTCACCGCGGCCCTGCTCACCACGCCGCCCGCCGGTGCCACCGAATCCACGGCCGCCGCCGAGGTCTCCCCGCACGCCGCGCAGACCATCGACAACTTCGGCGCCTCCGGCGCCTGGTGGGTCAACGACCTGAAGAACTTCGACCCCGAGGTCCGGGCCCGGCTCGCCGGACTCCTGTTCTCCAAGGACGGGCTGGCCCTCAGCTCGTACCGGTACAACATCGGCGGTGGCGGCACCGGAGTCACCTACGCCCCGCGCGCCCCCGAGGACTTCCTGCGACCGGACGGCGGTTACGACTGGAGCAAGGACGAGGCCGGACGCTACTTCCTCCACGCCGCCGCCGAGTACGGCGTCAAGGACCTGATCGGCTTCGTCAACAGCGCCCCCGCGCGGTGGACGACGAACGGCAAGAGCTGCGGCGGCCACCTGAAGGCGGAGAACGAGCGGGACTTCGCCAAGTACATCGCGGACGTCACCGGCCACTTCGCGAAGCAGGGTGTGCGGCTGGACTACATCAGCCCGTTCAACGAGCCGACGAACAGCTTCGACTCGTGCGGCCAGGAGGGCATGCTCGTCGACGTCGGCCAGCGCGACGACATCGTGCGCGCGCTGGGCGCCGAGCAGCGGGCCCGGCACCAGAAGGCGACGGTCATCGCCGACGAGTCGACCAGCACGGTGAAGTTCAACTCCGAGGTCCCGCAGTGGATCTCGCAGCCGGGCACCGCCCGGTATGTGTCCAGGCTGGCCCATCACACCTACGACAACCCGGGCGACGCCGACCGGGCGCGGGTGTACGAGACGGCCCGCGCGGCCGGCATACCGTCCTGGTCCACGGAGATCTGCTGCTTCGGCAAGGGCGGCACCGGCTGGGCGCAGGAGTACGACCCGACGATCGACGGCGGGCTGAACCTGTCCCGGATCATCTACAAGGACCTCGCGACCGCCCACGACTCGGCGTTCCAGTGGTGGGTGGCGCTGTCGGAGATGACCGGCGGCGACCCGCACGCCCGTAACGACGAGGGCTGGAACGACGGCCTGATCTACTACGACCCGGCGTACGCCACGAACGGCAACCAGACCCTGTACTTCACCAAGCGCTACTACGCACTCGGCCAGTACAGCAAGTTCGTCCGGCCGGGCGCGGCCCTGCACAACGTGACCGGGGGGCCGGACGGAGTCGAGGTGTCCGCTTACAACCGGACCGGCACGTGGGTCGTCGTGGTGAACAACCACAACGCCACCGGCACCGCGCTGGACCTGCACTTCAACAGCGGGACGCCGGTGCGGGCCCGGCAGGCCGTGCGGACCTCCGCCGGTGAGAACTGGGCGCGGGTCGCGAAGCCGTCGGTCTCCGGCGGCACCATGTCCGCGACCCTGGCGCCGCGTTCGATCACGACGTACGTCCTGGACCGCAAGGGGTACGGCGGTTCGGCACCGACCGGTGCCCTGGTCGGCGGCCAGTCGGGCAAGTGCCTGACGGCCGACGCCTCGGGTGCGGCGATCGCCGGCTGCACGGGCGCGGCCGGGCAGTCGTGGTCGTACGACGCGCGGGGCACTCTGCAGGGCGCCAACGGCTACCTGACGGCTTCGGGTTCGCATCTGACGACGTCGGCCGCGTACAGCGGTGGCGGCACCCAGCGGTGGCTGCTGAACTCCAACGGGCAGATCGTGAACGAGGCGTCGGGCCGCTGCCTGGACGTCAGCGGGCAGGCGACAGCGGACGGTAGCGAGGTCATCCTCTACAGCTGCTCCGGCGGCGCCAACGAGGCCTGGACCAGGCGGTAGCGCGACCGTTCTCCCCGGCCGAGGGCCGCCGGCCACTCCCCTGACCCGGCGGCCCTCATCTCGCCTGCCCCGCACGCCCGTTCGCGATCCCGAACCGCGTACAACAACTCGCACGCACTTCGTCCAACCCCTTGCCGAAGGCTTAGCCGAAGATTAGCGTCCCGCAGCACGCGCCCTCGCCGGCATTCGGCCCCCGGGCACGGAGCCGCAGCCGCACTCGCAGTCGCAGTCGCAGTCGGACAGCCAATACAGGAACGACAGATAAGACAGACAAGACAGACAAGGACGTCAGCATGTCGGCACAGAGCAGGACCTGGGACCGCCGTTCGATACTCCGGGCCGCCGCGGGCCTCGCCGCCGCCGGCTCGCTCGCCGCGTGCGGCGGCAACAACGGCCGGGGCGGCGGCTCCGGTTCGGGCAAGCAGCTCGTGCAGTACTTCCACGCGTACGGCGAGGCAGGCACCGAGCAGGCGATCAAGCGGTACGCGAAGGCGTACCCGAAGGCCGGCGTGACCACGCAGTGGATCACCGGCTCGAACTTCGAGAGCAAGCTGTTCGCGTCCCTGCTGACCGCCCAGGCGCCGGATCTGTTCGAGTTCCACCCGCAGATCCAGCTCGTCAGGAGCGGTCAGGTCGCCGACCTGACCGACATCATCGAGCCCGCCAAGGACGACTTCAACCAGGCCGACATCCGGTCCCACACGGTCGACGGCAAGATCTACGGCGTCCGGATGATCGACGACCCGCAGTTCTTCTTCTACCGCAAGTCGCTGCTGGAGAAGGCGGGCGTCGAGCCGCCGCGGACGCTGGACGAACTGATCGAGGCCGCCGCCAAGCTCACCACGAGCAAGGTCAAGGGCCTGTTCCTCGGCAACGACCTGCACGCGGTGATCAACCCGCTGATCTGGTCGGCCGGCGCCGACACCCTGAACGAGAAGAACGAGATCGCCTACCACACGGACGGCGTCGTCGCGGGCCTGAAGCAGATGCGCAAGCTGTTCACCAGCGGTCATCTGCTGCTGGACGCCCCGGCCGACTTCTGGGACCCCTCGGCGCTCAACCAGGGCCTGTGCGCGATCCAGTTCTGCGGCATGTGGGCCATGCCGCAGTTCCAGCAGGCCCTCGGCGACGACCTCGGCATCATGCCGTTCCCGAAGGTCGGCGACGCGGGCAAGCCGTCGGTCTACAACGGCGGCTGGTCGGTGTTCGTCAACGCCAAGAGCCGGCACGTCGACGCGGCCAAGGAGTACGTCAAGTGGCTGTGGATCGACCAGAAGAAGTACCAGGAGGACTGGGCGACCTCCTACGGCTTCCACATCCCGCCGCGCACCTCCATCGCGCAGTCGGCGAGCAGGCTGAAGTCGGGTCTGCCGGCCGAGGGCGTGGAACTCTTCGACCGGTACGGGCACTTCGACAACATCGGCTGGACCCAGGCGATGATCACCGCGACGGAGAACGTGTTCGCCGACTGCGTCCGCAAGGGCGGTGACCCGGAGGCCGCGCTCGACCGCTGCGACAGGACGGTCGGCGCCGAGCTGAAGAAGCTGTTCGGATAGGCCGCCGGACGGATCACGACATGTCGACGACCACCACGCGCGGTGTCGCGAGTCCCGCCCCGGCCGAGGCCGCCGGGGCCCGGCCGCGGCGGAGGCTGCGGGGCAGCCGCACCTTCAACTTCTGGCTCTTCACCAGCCCGTTCCTGATCGGGCTGATCGTCTTCGTCTACGTACCGATCGGCTGGAGCCTCTACCTCAGCTTCTTCGAGGCCCGCTTCACGGTCACGCCCAGCGAATTCGTCGGCCTGGGCAACTACCGGGAGGTCCTCTCCGACAGCGGGTTCATGGGCTCGCTCGGCACCTTCACCGTCTTCGCCGCCTTCATCGTGCCCACCACCTGGGCAGTCTCCCTGGGCCTCGCCCTGCTCGTGAACCGGCTGCGCTTCATGCGGGCGTTCTACCGGTCGGTGTTCTTCCTGCCGACCGCGTGCAGCTATGTCGCCGCCTCCCTCATCTGGAAGATGTCCCTCTTCAACGGGGTGCGCTTCGGCCTGGCCAACACGGTGCTCGGCCTGTTCGGCGTCGACAACACGGCCTGGCTCGCCGACCCCGACCCGCCCTGGTACTGGCTGGTCATCATCACCGCCCGCCTGTGGCTGCAGTCCGGCTTCTACATGATCCTGTTCCTGGCCGCGCTGCAGAACATCCCGCAGGAGCTGTACGAGGCCGCCTCCATCGACGGTGCCAAGCGCGGCTGGCAGACCTTCCGCCACATCACGCTGCCGCAGCTGCGGGCCACCTCCACGGCCGTGATCCTGCTGCTGCTCGTGGCGGCCTACCAGGCCTTCGACGAGTTCTTCAACCTGCTGTCCAAGACGACCTGGGGCCGGCCGCCGCTGGTCGAGCTCTACTACACCGCCCTCGGCCAGGACCAGAACTACGGCAAGGGCAGCGCCGGAGCCGTGGTGCTGACCGTGCTGATCTGCGTCGTCACCCTGTTCCAGGGGAAGATCATGGGCTTCGGACGGGGTGAGGAGTCCGAGTGACCACGACCGCACCGGAGTCCCCCGAGCGCGCGCGGCGCGGCGGGGTGATGAGCTCCACCGGCCTGTACATCGCCACCAGTGTCGCCGCGCTGCTCTTCCTCGTCCCGTTCTACCTGCTGATCCGCAACGCCCTGTCCACCGACCCGGAGATCACCGGCGAGAACTGGAAGTTCTTCCCGGCCCGCATCCAGTGGAGCAACATCACCGAACCGTTCGACGATCCGACGGTCGACTTCGGCCAGTCGATGTGGAACTCGCTGGTCGTCGGCATCCTGCATACAGTCGGCACGCTGTTCGTCTGCTCGCTGGCCGGATACGCCCTCGCCCGCATCCCCTACCGGCACTCCGACAAGATCTTCTACGGCGTGCTGGTGACCCTGATGGTGCCGGCCGCGGTCACCTTCGTCCCCAGCTTCGTGCTGGTGTCGTCCCTCGGCTGGGTGGACAGCTACCGGGGTCTGATCGTTCCGGGGCTCTTCAGCGGTTTCACCTGCTTCCTGTTCCGGCAGTACTTCCTCGGGTTCCCGAAGGAACTGGAGGAGGCGGCGCGCGTGGACGGGCTCGGCTACTGGGGCGCGTACTGGCGCGTCGTGGTGCCGAACTCGCTGAACTTCTTCGCGGCGATCGCCACGATCACCTTCATCAACGGCTGGAACGCCTTCCTGTGGCCGCTGGTCATCGGCCAGGACCCCAGCGCCTGGACCGTCCAGGTCGCCCTGTCGTCGTACATGACCAACCAGACCGTCAACTACCACCTGATCTTCATGGCGACCGCCATCTCGATCCTGCCCCTGCTGTTCGTGTTCCTCTTCCTCCAGCGCTGGCTGGTGCAGGGGATCGCGCAGACCGGCATCAAGGGCTGAGCTAGGAGACCGATGTCTTTGCGCACGACCACCGCCTACGTCGAGGACGTCTCACCGGGCTCCGGGGCGCTGCCGCCCCGCGCCTGGTACGCGTCCTCCGACGCCCAGTCCCTCTCCCTCAACGGCAGCTGGCGCTTCCGACTGTCGGACACGGCCGACGCCGAGGACGACTCCTTCGCGGCGCAGGGGTACGACGCCGGTGACTGGGCGCAGATCACGGTCCCCGGCCACTGGGTGCTCCAGGGCCACGGCTCGCCCGTCTACACCAACCACCTCTACCCGTTCCCGGTCGACCCGCCCCGGGTGCCGACCGAGAACCCGACCGGCGACCACCTGCGTGTCTTCGGCCTGCCCGCGGACTGGCCGGCCGACGGCGGTGCCGTGCTGCGCTTCGACGGCGTGGAGTCCTGCGCCCGGATCTGGCTGAACGGCACGGAACTCGGCGAGTTCAAGGGCTCCCGGCTGCCGCACGAGTACCCGGTCGGCCATCTGCTGAAGACTGCGGACAATGTACTGGCGGTCCGGGTCCACCAGTGGTCGGCGGGCTCGTACCTGGAGGACCAGGACCAGTGGTGGCTGCCCGGCATCTTCCGGGACGTCACCTTGCTGCACCGCCCCGCGGACAGCGTCCGTGACTTCTTCGTGCACGCCTCGTACGACCACCTGTCCGGCACCGGCACCCTCCGCGTCGACTCCGACGTGGCGGGCCGGGTCACGGTCCCGGGCCTCGGCATCGACGTCGCCACCGGTGAGCCGGTGACCGTCCCGGTCGAGCCGTGGACGGCGGAGACGCCTCGGCTGTACGACGGCGTGCTGGCCACCGGGGGTGAGCGGGTGCCGCTGCGCATCGGCTTCCGCACGGTGGAACGGTCCGACGGCTTGATCAAGGTGAACGGCCGCCCGTTGCTCTTCAAGGGCGTCAACCGGCACGAGTGGCATCCGGAGCGGGGCCGCGCGCTCGACCTCGACACGATGCGCGAGGACGTGCTGCTGATGAAGCGGCACAACATCAACGCGGTCCGCACCTCGCACTACCCGCCGCACCCGGCCTTCCTCGACCTGTGCGACGAGTACGGCCTGTGGGTGATCGACGAGTGCGACCTGGAGACGCACGGCTTCACCGAGCAGGGCTGGCGGGACAACCCCGTCGACGACGACCGCTGGACCCCGGCGCTGCTCGACCGGGCGGCCCGCATGGTGGAACGGGACAAGAACCACCCGTCGGTCGTCATCTGGTCGCTCGGCAACGAGGCGGGCACCGGCCGGGGCCTGACCGCGATGGCCGAGTGGATCCACGGACGCGACGGCTCCCGGCTCGTCCACTACGAGGGCGACCTCGACTGCCGTGACACCGACGTCTACTCGCGGATGTACGCGGACCACGCCGAGGTGGAGCGGATCGGCCAGGGCCTGGACGGCGGTCCGCACCGGCGCCGCGAACTGCCGTTCATCCTCTGCGAGTACGCGCACGCCATGGGCAACGGCCCCGGTGGACTGGCCGACTATCAGCGGCTGTTCGAGGCCCACGGACGGCTCCAGGGCGGCTTCGTATGGGAGTGGATCGACCACGGCATCGCCCACCCGGACCTGGGGTACGCCTACGGCGGCGACTTCGGCGAGGAGCTGCACGACGGCAACTTCGTCTGCGACGGCCTGCTGTTCCCCGACCGCCGGCCCTCCCCCGGTCTGGTCGAGTACAAGAAGGTGATCGAGCCGGTCACCATCACCGCCGACGGCACGGACCGCGCGGCCGGCACGGTCCGGATCACCAACCGGTACGACTTCACGGACCTGTCGGCGCTGGCCTTCTCGTGGTCGTACGAGGTCGATGGCGAGACCGTGGACCGCGGCACCCTGCCGGTGCCCGCCCTGGCGCCCGGCGAGTCCGCCGAGGTGGAGCTGCCGGCCTCGCCGGCCGGGGCCCCGGCCGGCGAGGCGTGGTGGACCGTCCGGGCGGCCCTCGCCTCCGGCGCCTCGTGGGCGCCGCGGGACCATGTCGTCGCCTGGGGGCAGGTCCCGGCGTCGGCGCGCCGGGTGCCGCACGTCGCCGCGACCGCCCGGCCGGTGCCGGGCGACGGAGTGATCACGCTCGGCCCGGCCGTGTTCGACGCCCGGACCGGGGCGCTGCGGACGATCGGCGAGGTACCCGTCACCGGTCCGCGGCTGGACGTCTGGCGGGCCACCACCGACAACGACGACGGTGCCGCCTGGCAGAGCGACGTGCGCTACGGTCAGCTGTGGCGCAAGCTCGGCCTGCACCGGATGCGGCACCGTCTGGACGCGGTCGAGGTGGGCGAGGACGCGCTGACCGTCCGTACGCGGGTGGCGCCGGCCGCCCGGGAGCTGGGGTTGTCGACGGTATACCGCTGGTCGTCGGACGGAGACCGTATCCGGTTGACCGTATCCACCGTCCCGGACGGCGACTGGACCGTCCCGCTCCCCCGCCTCGGCATCCGCTTCGGACTGTCCTCAGCCGACCGTGTGCAGTGGTACGGCGGCGGTCCGGGCGAGGCGTATGCGGACACCAGGATGGCGTCTGCGGTCGGCCGTTGGCAGTCGACCGTAGACGATCTGCAGACGCCGTACGTCCGCCCGCAGGAGAACGGCGCCCGCATCGACGTCCGCTGGGCGGAACTGGGCGGCCTGCGCATCGAGGGCGACCCGGTGTTCTGCCTGACCGCCCGCCGCTGGACCACCGAGCAGCTGGACGCCGCCGCGCACCGCAGCGACCTGGTGCCCGGTGACACGGTCTGGGTCAACCTGGACCACGGCCAGCACGGCATCGGTTCCCAGTCCTGCGGGCCGGGCCCGCTGCCCCGGTACCACCTGCGGGCCGAACCGGCGGAGTTCTCGTTCGTCTTCTCCCCGTCCGGCGCCCCCGGCACCGGTTGACCGGCACGGCTCCGACGGCGGCCGCGGCCGGCCCTCCTCCGGGCCGGCCGCGGCCGCGGCGGGCCCGGGCTCCCAGTGTTCATGCAAGCGTTTTCCCCACCACCTTCTCAACCCGCCACATTGACGTGAACATGGTCAACATGCGACCCATGGGACGACTCCTCGGCGCTCTCGGCGCCGGACTGCTGACCGTGTCGGGGCTCACCGCCTCCACCGGTACCGCGCACGCCGCCGGTTCAGGCAGCTTCAGTGTCTTGACCTACAACGTGGCCGGGCTGCCGGAGGGCCTCAGCTCCAGCCACCCGGCCACCAACACCCCGCTGATCTCACCGCGGCTGGCAGGCTACGACATCGTCAACGTCCAAGAGGACTTCAACTACCACGCGGCGCTCTACGCGGGCGACCACCACCCCCACCGCACCGCGACCAGCGGCGGCGCGGGCATCGGCGACGGCCTCAACACCCTGTCGGAATTCCCCTTCGAGGACTTCGAGCGGGTGAAGTGGAAGGCCTGCACCGGCACCAACTGCCTGACCCCCAAGGGCTTCACCCTGGCCCGGATGCGGCTCGCCGAAGGCGTCTACGTCGACCTGTACAACCTGCACCCCAACGCCGACGACACCGACGACGCCCTGGCCGCGCGCCGCGCCGACATCGCGCAGCTGTCGGAGTTCATCCAGGCCAACTCGGCGGGCAACGCGGTGATCGTGATGGGCGACACCAACACCCGCTACACCCGCGCCGGCGACAACATCCGTACCCTCGTCGACGACAACGGCCTCACCGACGCCTGGGTGCGGCTGGCCAAGGGCGGTACGCCTCCCGCCCAGGGCGCCGATCCGCTGCTGTGCCCGGCGTCCGCGCCGCCCGACGACTGCGAGGTGGTCGACAAGGTCCTCTACCGCGGCAGCGGCCTGGTCACCCTGACCGCGACCCGCTACCACGACGCGTGGGCAGGGTTCCTGGACGCGGCCGGCGGCAACCTCTCCGACCACTTCCCGCACACCGTCGACTTCTCCTACACCCTGGCCCCGAAGCTCCGGGCGAGCGACTTCTTCGGCGGCCCGCACGGCACTGCCTTCAACGACGCCGACGACCTGCCGGCCACGCCCGCCCCGCGCACCCTCACCCTGCGCGGCGGCACCCGTCTCGACGCCGTGTCCCTCACCCACGACGGCGGTGCGGTCCTCGGGCACGGCGGCACGGGCGGTACGGCCGCCTCCCTCACCCTGGCGGCCGGCGAACACCTGACGTCGGTGAGGCTCACCGAGGGCCAGAAGGACGGTCGTACCCGGATCTTCTCGGCCGCCTTCGCCACCGACCGGGGCCGCACACTCGCGGCGGGCACGGCGACCGGTGACGGCACCACGTTCACCGCGCCCGCCGGCTGGCAGGTCGTCGGCTTCACCGGCCGCGCGGGGACCGGGATCGACAAGCTGGGGGTGCTGTACGCGCCGATCGGCTGATCACCGCCCCCACCCTACCTAGATGCTCTAGGCTGCAACCTAGGCATCCAAGGGAGGTGGGCAGGTGGCCCGGGCGGGACTGAGCGCGCAGCGGGTGGTGGAGGCCGCCGCGGAGCTGGCGGACGAGGTCGGGTTCGACCAGGTCGGCATCTCCGCGCTGGCCCGCCGCTTCGGCGTCAGGGACGCGAGCCTGTACTCGCACGTGCGCAACCTCCAGGACCTGCGCACCCGGCTGGCGCTGTACGCGGGCGGCGAGCTGATCGAGCACATCGCGGCGGCCGTGGCCGGCCGGGCCGGCAAGGAGGCGCTGACGGCGTTCGCCGGCGCCTACCGCGAGTACGCCCTGCGCCACCCCGGCCGGTACGCGGCCACCCAGATCCGCATCGACCAGGCCCTGATCGCCGACTCCCCCGCGCTGCGCCGCACCGCGCAGATCACCTACGGCATGCTGCGCGCGTACGGCCTGGAGGAACCGGACCTGACGGACGCGGTACGCCTGCTGCGCAGCACCTTCCACGGCTACTGCGTCCTGGAGAGCGCGGGCGGCTTCGGCGCGGACCGGGACGTGACGGCCTCCTGGGACAAGGCGGTCGACGCACTGCACCTCGCCCTCGAACACTGGCCCCGGGAGACGGAGAACGATGACTGACACGCCGTACCACGACATCACGGGCCGCGGTCCCGTCCTGCTGCTGGTGCCGGGCGGGGCCGGGCATCCGATGGGTCTCGGGCCGCTCACCGAGCGGCTGGCCGGCCGCTTCACCGTGGTGACGTACGACCCGCTGGGCCTCGCCCACGGCCGGCTCGGCCGGCCGGTCGCCGAGCAGCGGGTCGCGGACTGGAGCGAGGGCGCGGCGCGCCTGCTGGAGGAGGTGCTGCCGGCGGGCGAGCCGGCGTACGTGTGCGGCACCAGCTCCGGTGGTATCGCCGTCCTGGACCTGCTGGCCCGCCATCCCGGCCGGCTGGCGCACGTGGTCGCGCACGAGCCGCCGTGCGTGACGGTCCTGCCGGACGGGGCGGACCGGCGGGCGGAGCTGATCGAGCAGCTGGACGGGCCCGGACGGCCGCCCGCCGAGGGCGAGTCGGCGTCCCCGATGGGGGTGTTCCTGGCCCGGGTGCTGCGCCCGTTCAGCGCGTACGCGCCCACCGCGCCCCTGCCCGCGGGGCGGCTCACGATCGCGGCCGGGGCCGGCTCGCGCGGGCAGGTGCTGCACCGTACGGCCGAGTTCCTGGCCGGGCGGCTCGGGTGTGCCTTCGCCGAGTTCCCGGGCGGGCACCTCGGCACCCTGGATCATCCCGTGGAGTTCGCCGACGCGCTCACCGAGACGCTGCGTTCCAGCGCGCGGACGTCGGCGTAGGACGGGGTCGTACCGGCCGGGGCGCGTCCGGCCGCGATGTCGGCCATGGCGTCCAGGGCCGCGCCGAGCGCCCGCCGGTACAGCAGCGAACCCAGGCTGATCCGGCGCACCCCGAGGCCGGCGAGGTGGCCCACCGTGGGTCCGGTGGGCGTGTACAGCACGTTGAGCGGGACGGCGGTGTGCCGGACGAGGGTGGCGATGCGCAGGGGGTCGGTCAGGCCCGGGACGAACACCCCGTCGGCGCCCGCCTCCTGGTAGGCCTCGAGCCGGCGCAGCGTCTCCTTCTCGTCGCCGTCGCCCGACCAGTACGTGTCCGTACGGGCGTTGACGAACAGCCCCGGTGCGGCCGCCTTCACCGCGGCGATCTTCGCCGCGTGCCGGCCGGCCGGCGCCAGGCCGTCCTCCAGGTTGATGCCGACGGCCCCGGCGGCCCACAACTCCCGTGCCAAGCCGGCGACTTCGTCTGGGTCGTCACTGAAGCCGTCCTCGGCGTCGACGGAGAGGAAGTACGGCTCGGAGCCGAGGGTGAGGGCGAGGCGGACGGTGTGCTCACGGGTCGCCGCCTCCCCGTCGGGCAGGCCGACGGCCGCCGCGACCGCCAGGCTCGTCGTGGCGACCGCCCGGAAACCCCGGGCGGCGAGGGCGGCGGCCGAGGCGTGGTCCCAGGCGTTGGGCAGCAGCAGCGGCTCGCCGGGACGATGATGGAGGCCGGCGAAGGAGGGGGCGGAGGCAGGCTCTGCGGTCATACCGCCACGCTAGCCGCACGACGGTTCGGCGCCCCCCGAACCGTCCCCCGCCCGTCACCTCTCACCGGGTCTCACCGGGGTGCCACCGACCACGGGGCGCCCGCGGAGGGCCCGTCCGGCGCCGTGAAACGGAAGGCTGCGGTCGCACCCCCGGACCAGGTCACCCGCACCTCGTGCCCCGGCTCCGCACCGGTGTCCTCGCTCACCGCCACGGACACCAGCTCGGTCAGGGGCAGCGGGTCCGGTTCCCCGGTGATCCGGGCGAGCGCCACGAAGAGGGTGCCCGCAGCGTCCCCGGTCGTCCCGGTGAGCTCCGCCGACAGCCCGGCGGCGGGGACGAGTTCGGCCCGTACGCCGTCCCCGGCCGGCCAGCCCGTCACCCGCACCGCGGTCCCGGGCGCCGCGCCCGCCACCAGATGGGCCCGTACCTCCACGGCACCCCGGACCACCACCAGGCTGGTGACGGTGACCCCGGCGCGCACGGTGTGCCGGGACGCGGCCCACCCCTCCCCGGTGCCGAGCGGCTCGATCTCCGTACGGCGCGCATCGCCGCCGACGATCACGCTGTTGTCGTACGACGGCACGGGCGCGGTGGCGGTCGAGTAGGCGAGCCGGGTGTAGTGGGGGTCGTAGCGGACGTCCTCGCTGCCGTGGTTGTGCAGCCGGACCAGGCCGTCGCAACGGGTGTTCTGCAGCAGCCAGTTGGGGACGGGCACGGGGTGCGCCTGGTCCGCGCGGTCGGCCGGGGCGGGTGCCTCCCGTGCCGTCCACACCTCGTGCCCGGGCGGCAGCAGCAGGCCGAGGAAGCCCTTGCTCGCCCAGTAGGGGGAGGCTGGGCCGGAGTACGTCTGGAGCAGGGACTCGTCGGGTCCGAGCCAGCCGAGCGGCAGCAGGCCCCGCTCGTCGACCGCGCCGCCGTCGAGGAAGTACCGCAGTGCGCCGGAGGCCAGGCGGCGGGTCTCGCCGGGGGGCAGGGGGGTGTGTCCGGTCAGGGCGCCGAGCCAGAGCGGGGCCGTCGTGGCGAAGCGGTAGGTGAGGGAGCGGCCCTGGCGCAGGGGGGCGCCGTCGGCGCCGAAGAGGCGGGCGTGGTCGGCGAGGTGGCGTGACAACCGTCGACCGTATACAGAAAGCAGTTCACTGTCGTCTGCCAGCCATGCGTGGAGGACTGTGTACAGGTGCATGGCCCAGCCGTTGTAGTAGTCGAACTTCCGGCCGGCGCCGTCCGTGTACCAGCCGTCGCCGATGTACCAGTCCTCGACCCGCTCCAGCCCGCGGTCGATCGCCTTTCGTGCCGCATCCTCCTGGTGGCCGATCTCCGCGAGGAAACCGCCGACGGTGACCGGGAACAGTTCCCAGTTGCACGGCCAGGGTTCGGCGGTGAGCGCGTCCGCCAGCCACGCGGCGGTCCGCTGGCGCACCGCGTCGTCCAGGCGGTCCCACAGCAGCGGCCGGGTCAGCCGCAGGGCGAGCGCGATCGAGGCGGCCTCGACCAGCGGCTGGCCGCGGTCCGTGATCCGCGGCCAGACTCCGCCGGGGCCGGCCGCGAGACCCTCGGCGTACCGGCCGAGGGCGGTCTCGTCGCGGCGGAACGCGGCCAGCAGCAGGGTGCGGGCGTAGCCTTCGAGGCCGTCGGAGAGGTGGCCGGAGTGGCTCACGTGGTCGCCGGGCAGGTGGTAGAGGGCGCGGTCGGGGGTGGCGTACGGCGTGACGGCGGCGAGCAGGGCGTCGGCGGCGGCTTCCCAGTGGGCCCGGGTGTAGCCGGTGTACGGGCTCGACGCGCGGTCGTCTGCGGGCAGTTCGATCACGGCGGTGGCTGTCCTTCCTCGCGGGACGCGGGGCGCCCCGGTTCGGGTCGGGGCGCCCCGGGAGTTCATCCCACCCGTACCGTGCCCTCGGGCACCAGATGCCGGGCGAGCAGTTCGTCGCGGACCAGGCCCGCGTAGAGGGTGGCGCCGTGGACGGAGGTGTGGGTGTTGTCGCGCTTCTCGCTGGAGAGGTAGACCGGCTTGGAGCCTTCCACGCCGAGGGACTCCACCAGCGCCTTGGTCTTCGCGGTGAGGTCGATCAGCGGGACGTGCCCGGCGGCGGCGACGGAGCGGATGACGGCGGGGTGGTCGACTCCGAGGCCGTTGACGAGGAGGGCCGTGTCGTTGTCGAGGGTGCCGTCGGCGTTGAACCACCGGCGGACGACCGGGGTGACGAGCACCGGCCGGCCGCCCTGGGCCCGGATGCCCGCCACCAGTGTCTCCAGGTTGGCGCGGTAGGTCGCCTCGTCGGTGGTCTTGTCGTTGTGGGCGAGCTGGACGAGGACCAGGTCGCCGGGCCGGATCCGGGGCTGCACGGTGTCCCAGAGCCGCGGGTTCTGGAGATAGGTGACCGTACTCTCGCCGGAGTCGGCGTAGTTGGCGACGGACAGGCCCTTGCGCAGGTACTGCGGGAGTTGCTGGCCCCAGCCGGAGTAGGGGTCGGCGGGCTGGTCGCAGACGGTGGAGTCGCCGATGAGGATGATCTGGCGGGCGTGGCGGGCCGGGGCGACCCTGATGCCGGCGAGGGCGGGTGCGGAGCCGCCGAGTGCCAGGTCCAGGCCGGGCGTTCCGTCGGGGCCGGTGGGTTCGCCCTCGGGGGTGCGGACGTCGACGGTGAAGCTGCGGCTGACGTGCTCGCCGGCCGCCACGGCGGTCTCCGGCAGGAGCGAGCGGCGGGTCTCGCCGGTGATGCGGGTGCTGGACGCCGTGGCGCCGCCGACCCGGACGGTCACGTCGTAGGTGCCGGGCGGGACGTCGAAGTGGCAGACGGTGGCGGTGCAGTTCTCGATGCCGGGCGGCCGGCCCGGGTGGGCCTGGGCGGGGGCCGCCGTCAGTACGGCGCCCAGGGCGGCCGGTATCGCCAGGGCGGCTGTGAAACGTCTCATGAGCGGCTCCTCCGTCGGTCGAACCTGGGCCGACCCGAGACCGTACCGCTCTGGACAAGCGCTTTCTAGCCCTTGGTGCGACTTCTCATCGTCACCGAGTCATGAGCAGTGAAAGCCCTTTCGCAAAATCGATTCAACTGACACCCTGCCAGTCACCGCACACCCCGGACCTCCCGAAGGAGGCACCCCCATGTCCGGATCCCCCGACGGCGCGGTCTCCCGCCGCGCCTTCGTCGTCGGCGCCGCTGCCGCCGCCGGTTCCGCCGCCCTCGCCGGGCCGCTCGCCACGGCCGCGTCCGCCGCCGGCTTCGGCTGGAGCGACGACGGCTCGAACTACGTCGTCACCACCGGCGCCGGCCTGGTCCTCAAGGTCTCCAAGGCCACCGGCGACCTGACCTCCCTGGTCCACAAGGGCACCGAGTACCAGGGCTACGGCGGCAAGAACTCGCACATCGAGTCCGGCCTCGGCAGCTCCACCGTGACCCTGACCCAGTCCGGTTCCACCGTCCTGATCTCGGTCACCCACGGCACGCTGCGCCACTACTACGCCGCCCGCAGCGGCGAGAACAACGTCTACCTGTGGACCCACAAGGCCGACTCCTCGGTCAGCGCCACCCGCTACATCGTGCGCGTCCGCGCGGGCCTGTTCCGCAACGACCAGCCCGACTCCTACACCTACACCACCAGCACCATCGAGGCCTCGGACGTGTTCGCGAAGTCCGACGGGCAGACCCGCTCCAAGCACTACTCCAAGCTCCGCGCAGTCGACTACGACTACACCGGCTGGACCACCGCAGGCGTCGGCCTGTGGATCGTCCGCAGCAACCACGAGAAGGCCTCCGGCGGCCCCTTCTACCGCTCCCTGCTGCGCCACCAGAGCGCCGACGGCGGCGGGCTGTACGAGATCCTGTACTACGGCGAGAACCAGACCGAGGACGAGCGGTACGGCCTCCAGGGGCCGTACGTCATCGCGTTCACGGACGGCGGGGCTCCGTCGTCCGCGCTGTTCCACGGCACGCTGACCACCCCGTGGGCCGACTCGCTGGGCATCGCCGGGTACGTGCCGGACAGCGGGCGGGGGCGGGTGGCCGGGGTCGGCATCACGGGGCGGGACACGGCGTACCCGTACACGGTCGGACTCGCCAACGGGGCGGCACAGTACTGGGCGTCGGCGCGCGCCTCCGACGGGTACTTCTCGGTATCCCGCATACTGCCGGGCGCATACACGCTGACCGTCTACAAAGGCGAGTTGGCTGTATACAGTTCACAGGTGACCGTATCCGCGGGCACGACGACCACCCTGAACACGATCGCCGTCCCGTCGTCCAACGACCCGTCCGCCGCGGCCGCGATCTGGCGGATCGGCGACTGGAACGGCACCCCGAACGGCTTCAAGAACGCGGACCTGATGACGTACGCCCACCCTTCCGACGTGCGGGCCGCGTCCTGGACCGGGAACGTGGTGATCGGCAGCGGTACGGAGACGTCCGCTTTCCCCTGCTACCTGTGGAAGGACGTCAACAGCGGACTGCTCGTCCACTTCCGGCTCACCGCCGCGCAGGCCGCCGCCGCGCACACCCTGAGGATCGGCGTGACGACGGCCTACGCCAACGGCCGGCCGCAGATCACGGTCAACGACTCCTGGACGTCGGCGGTCCCCGCCCCGCCCGCCCAGCCGAGCACCCGGTCCCTGACGGTGGGCTCGTACCGGGGCAACAACCACACCTTCACCTACAGCGTCCCGGCCAGTGCCTGGCGCACGGACACCGGCCAGTACAACGTGCTGAGGATCGATGTGGTGAGCGGTTCGGGGACGACCGGTTATCTGAGCGCGGGCACGGCGATCGACGCGATCGACCTGCTCGTCTGAGGCGCATCAGGTACCGCGCGTCCACTGCTGGTTGGTGCCCGCGTTGCAGGTGTAGGTGATGAGCGCGGCGGAGTCGGCGGTGGAGGCGCCGGAGACGTCCAGGCACTTCCCGCTGGCGCGGGCCTTGAGGGTGAGGTACGAGCCGGAGGCGGTGACCGACCACTGCTGGCTGCCGGCGCCGGTGCAGTTCTCCTGCGTGACACTGCTCGCGTTCTCCTGCAGGCACAGGGAGCTGCCCCGGCCCATCAGCGCGTGGTAACCGTTGCGGAGGTCCTTGAACCACCACTTCTGGTTGGCGCCGCCGTTGCAGGTGTACTGGCTGAGGGCGACGCCCTGCCACAGGGACTGGTTCGGTACGTCGGCGCACTTGGCGCTGTGCCGGGCGGTCAGCGTGCTGTAGGCGGCGTCGGTGCCGGTGACGGTCCCGGCGGCGGTGTCGACGGTGAGCTCCGGGGACCAGGCGGTGCTCATCGAGGTGGAGGCCGGGAAGGTCAGCGGCAGCCAGACGTACCGGGAGTCGTCGACCTTCCCGCCGAAGGAGTTGCCCCAGCGGTCGCCCAGGTAGAGGTAGGAGGTGCCCGAACTCCCCTGGAGCGCGAGGACGTAGGCGGTCTGGGAGCCGTAGGCGGTGGAGTCGCCGACGTTCTTCCAGGAGGTCCAGGGGCCGGCGAGGGAGGTGGCGGTGGCGTACTGCTGCTGGTTGGGGTTCCAGCCGGTGGCGCCCGATGTGAGCATGAAGTACACACCGCCCCGCTGGAACAGGGCGGGGGCCTCGCGGTGACCGCCGGGCCAGGGGTTGGCGACCAAGCGGTCGATGCCGGTGTAGTCGGCGGTGAGCCGGTAGATGTGCAGGTCGTAGTTCTCGTTGGCGGCCGAGACCAGGTAGGCGGTGCCGTCGGTGTCGACGTACGTGGTCAGGTCGCGGGACATGTACTGGCCGAGCGGGCGGAAGCTGCCCCGGTAGGTGTAGCTGCCGTCGACCGTGTCGGAGACGGCGACGGCGGCGCGCGCCTCGCTGTAGTCGGTGCCGTTCTCCTTGTGCATCCACATGACGAACTTGCCGGTGGCCGCGTTGTAGACGACCTTGGGGCGTTCGATGTAGGCGGTGGACAGTTCCGCGGCCGAGGACTGGGTGAGGACGCGGCCGCGGAACTCCCAGCTCTTCAGGTCGGTGGAGCGGTAGGCGTCGACCGACCGGAAGGTGTTGTCGCTGTTGCGGTCCTCGCCGAACCAGTAGTAGTAGGAGCCGACTTCGAGGACTCCGCCGCCGTGGGCGTGCACCGGGTTCCCCGAGGTGTCGGTGAACTGTGTGCCGTTGACGATCGTCTGCGGTGCCGCCTGGGCGGGGCCGGCCGTCGCCAGGGCGGCGGCGAGGGCGCAGCACAGGGCGAGCAGGACGGCGTACGCGCGTCTCATCTCAGGCACCCGTCTTCGCGGTGTCGGCCACGGGGACGCCGAAGTCGGGGGTGCCGTCCGGTTTCCAGCCGAGCTTCTGGACACGGGTGTGCCGGTTGGGGTCGTGCAGCGGGTCGCCGGTGATCTCCTTGTACTGGCGGGCGTGGTAGACGAGGACGTCGGTGCGGCCGTCCTCGGCGACGGTGAAGCAGTTGTGCCCGGGGCCGTACTGCTTGGTGGTGTCGTTGCTGGTGAAGACCGGGACGGGTGACTTGCGCCAACTCCGCGCGTCCATGGGGTCGCTGTGGATGTCGGCGGTGAGCAGGCCCATGCAGTAGTGCCAGTCGGTGGCGCTGGCCGAGTAGGTGAGGAAGAGCCGGCCGTTGCGCTGCAGCACGTACGGGCCCTCGTTGACCTTGTAGCCGACGCACTCCCAGTCGTACTCGGGTGTGGACAGCCGGACCTGGGGGCCGGTCAGCGTCCAGGGGTTGGCCATCCTGGAGATCCACAGGGCGGTGTTGTTGTCCGTGCCGGGTTCGTGCTGGGCCCAGACCAGGTAGCGGGTGCCGTGGTGCTTGAAGGTGGTGGCGTCGAGGGAGAAGGTCTCCCAGGCGGTCTTGACCTGGCCTCGTTCGACCCATGTGCCCTTGAAGGGGTCGGGGCCGGCGTTCTCCAGGACCCAGATGCGGATGGCCCAGACGTCCTCGGCGGGGGCGGAGGCGAAGTAGATGTACCACTTGCCGCCGATCCGGTGCAGCTCGGGCGCCCAGATGTGGGCGCCCATGGGGCCGGTGGCGTGTGCCCGCCAGATCACCGACTCGGCGGCGGTGGACAGGCCGTTCAGGGTGCGGGCGCGGCGCAGGATGATGCGGTCGTACTCGGGGACGGTCGCGGTGAAGTAGTAGAGGCCGTCGGTGTGGCGGGTGATGTGCGGGTCGGCGCGCTGGGAGACGAGGGGGTTCACGTGGGGGGCCGCCTTGCCGGGCGCGGTCGGGGACGCGAGCGCGGGGGTCGCGGAGCTGGCCGCCAGGACGCCGGCGGCTGCGGCGCCCTTCAGGAGCAGCCGGCGGGAAGGGGCTTCGGGCAGGTCGTGGTCGCGGCTCATGCGACTGCCTCTCGGTGGGGGACAGCGGTACCTTCGAAATGCCGTGCGTTCGAAATCACGTACAGCATCTGTGATGCCGAACGCGGAAAAGGTAAGGGTGGTCCGCGAGAGGGTCAATGGGTCCGGCGGGAGGAGGGGAAAGCGCTTCCTCCTCTCCCGGGGGCGTTCCGCGTCAGGCGGGCGTTCCGGCCGGCTCCTGACGGCCGCGCAGCCACCCGTACACCGGGGTGCCCGCGAACAACACGCCCTGGTAGACCGTCGCGGAGCCCGCGCCGGCGATCAGTCCGAAGGAGAAGGCGAAGGACAGCGCGGCGACGGTGAGGTCACGGGCGGGGCCGGCCGGGCGGACCCGGGCGCGCGAGCCAGGGCCGGCCGGTACGACCGCGCGGCGGCGGACAGCGGATAGGGCACGCAGCCGGTGAACGCGGTGATGAGCACGAGGACCCGGAAGGTGGTGTCAGGACCCGCCGTGCGGTTGAGCGCGATCGGAGCTGCGACGGACAGGACGGCGAAGGCGAGCAGGCTGACCGTGCCGTACCGCGCCACGGTGGCGGGCAGGGCGAAGATGCCGCCGCCGATGATGTCGCCGGTGCCATGGGAGTTTCCGCAGGTCAGAATGAGCATGGACGGTTGCTCACCTGCTGGACACCTGGGTTCGCTTCCCTCGCGCTTCGATTAGCGTCGTGACATGACCAGCAACACCTCCCCCAGTCTCGCCGCAGCCCTCGCCGCCGGAACGGTCGTGCTCGACGGCGGCATGTCCAACCAGCTGGAGTCGGCCGGACACGATCTGAGCGACGAGCTGTGGTCGGCCCGGCTGCTCGCGGAGCGGCCCGAGGCGGTCACCGAGGCGCACCTCGCCTACTTCAGGGCGGGCGCGGCGGTCGCGATCACCGCCAGCTACCAGGCCACCTTCGAGGGGTTCGCGAAGCGCGGGATCAGCCGTGCGGAGGGGACCCGACTGCTCGGGCTGAGCGTGGAGCTGGCCCGGGAGGCCGCCCGGCAGGCGCAGGGGGAGGGTGTCGGCCGGCCGTTGTGGGTGGCGGCCTCGGTCGGCCCGTACGGGGCGATGCTCGCGGACGGTTCCGAGTACCGGGGCCGGTACGGGCTGAGCGTCGAGGAGCTGGAGCGGTTCCACCGGCCGCGCCTGGAGGTGCTGGCCGAGGCCGCGCCGGACGTCCTGGCGCTGGAGACGGTTCCGGACGCGGACGAGGCGGCGGCCCTGGTGCGGGCGGTGCGCGGGCTGGAGGTGCCGGCCTGGCTCTCGTATACGGTCGACGGTCGCCACACCCGCGCGGGCCAGCCCTTGGAGGAAGCCTTCGCTCTGGCCGCCGAGGCCGACGAGGTCATCGCGGTCGGCGTGAACTGCTGCGCGCCCGGGGATGTGGCGTACGCCGTCGAGACCGCGGCCCGTGTCACCGGGAAGCCGGTCGTGGTCTATCCCAACAGCGGTGAGGCGTGGGATGCCGAGGCCCGTGCCTGGACCGGGCGCACCACGTTCGGCGCCGAGCAGGTCAAGGCGTGGCGGGACGCGGGGGCACGGTTGATCGGGGGGTGCTGCCGGGTCGGCCCGCCGGCCATCACGTCGATGGCGCGCGCACTGGACGCGGCCTGAGCGCGCCGCTCGGCGGGGAGTGCTTCATCGTCTTGGTGCCGCCCGCCTGATGCCGTCGGTCGCCGTGACCGCCGGTCGGGGGCCGACTGCGTCCGTGACCGTCTTGGTGTCCTGGCTGGGCCGCTGGGGCGATTGTCGACCGGCGACAGTCGGCTGTCGCCGGTCGGCTGTCGGCTGTCGGCTGTCGGCTGTCGGCTGTCAACAGTCGTTTGTCGTCAGGGGGGTGCCTGGCGTCTGTCCACTGTCGACCGGCGACCAGCGGCGGTCACCGCCGCCGGGCCGCCGCCGACCGCCGCAATCGCCGTACCGCCGCCGCCCACTCGGCCCCTGGGGCCCGGATTGGACCGGCGGGGCCGGGCTCGGGGACGGGGTGGGCGGTCGACCACAGGGCGAATTCCGCATCCCGTGGACCGTATGCCGTATACGGTCCACCGTCGCCGAAGATCCGCACCGGATGTGACGCGTCCCATGCCTCCCACCCCGGATCCCCGGTCGCAGCGAACCGCACCCAGGCCGTGTGCATCGCGTCGCCCAGCTCCCGCGGGGCGCCCTCGCCGGCCAGTTTCTTGGACTCGGGTACGTCGCCGGTGTCGAAGACGAAGCCCAGTTCCAGTGCGTGGCAGGCCCCGAGGCCGGGGATGCGGGACGGCCAGGCGAACTCGTAGAGGTGGGAGGTGCCGGGCCGGGCGTCGGCGAGGCGGTGCAGTGGGGCCCGCAGCAGGTGGTCGGTGACCATCTGGCCGACGATCTCGGCGACACCGGCGTCGGGGTGGAGGGCGCGGTAGGCGCGGGGCACGTCGTGGCCGACGTGGCAGCGGGCCATCGCCGCGGCGAGGGCGACGGGGCCGAGCCGGTCGATGTGCTCCAGCAGTCCGCCGGGCACGAACCAGAGCCGGTACTCGTCGCGGGTCCAGCCCATGAGCAGGTCGACGCCTTGGCCGGCGTCGCCGTCGAGCAGGGCCTGGAGGGGGTCGCGGGGTACGAGGTCGCCGTCCACGACGATGCCGAACGCGGGTCCGCCCAGGACCGGGCTGCTGAGCCGGCCGACCTCGGCCTGGGTGCGCAGCAGCAGGTCGCGGTCGACGGCGGCGAAGGCCTCGGCGGTGGCGGGGATCTTCAGCCGGGCGGCCATGCGGCGCACCATGCGCCGTACCTTGTCCCGGTCGGAGGCTTCCGGCGGGCCGCTCTGCAGGACCGCACGCCGGATCAGGCCGCGGGTCGCGGGGGCGGCGAGCAGGACGCCGGCGCTGATGGCGCCGGCCGACTGGCCGCAGAGGGTGACCTGGTCGGGGTCACCGCCGAAGGCACCGATCGCTTCGTGCACCCAGCGCAGGGCGGCGAGCTGGTCGCGCAGGCCGGGGTTGGGGGGTGCGTCGGGGAACAGTCCGTAGCCCTCGACGCCGAGGCGGTAGTTCACCGAGACGCAGACGACGCCGTCGCGGGCGAAGGCGTGGCCGTCGTACACGGGTACGGCCGAGGAGCCCCTGGTGAGGGCGCCGCCGTGCAGCCAGACGAGGACGGGGAGCCGGGCACCGGATCCGGGCTCGGGGGTCCATACGTTGAGGTTCAGGCAGTCGTCGCCGAGGATCACCGGGTCGGACAGGTACCGGGCGAAGGCCTCGGAGTACGGGGGTTTGGGCGCGGTGGGACCGAAGGCGCCGGCGTCGCGGACGCCGTCCCAGGGCTCGGGGGGCCGGGGTGGGCGGAACCGCCGGGGGCCGAAGGGCGGGGCGGCGTACGGGATGCCGCGGAACACCGCGATGCCCTGCTCGTACCGGCCGCGTACGGCTCCGTGGGGTGTGCTGACCACGGGGCCCGTCTGGTCTGCCGTCATCACCCGCCAGCCCTTCGCCGCGCTCGTGCACCGTTCACATCAGAGCATCACATCACCCGGTTGTATTCCGGTGCAGGGGCCCGGGACTGGGCTGTTCGGCGTACCGGAGGGTGCCGGCAGAGGGCTGCTCGTAGCCGTCGCCGGCGGTGCGGCCGGTCCCCCGGGGGCTCACCCACCGAGGGCTGCGTGCGCGCTAGTGGTCTTCTTGCGGGCGCAGGCCGGAGGCCCGCGGGAGGGGGCCGTCGGCGCGGTCGGCGAGGATGACGTCGCCGCGGTCGCCGTGAGTCCTGAGCCCCCCGGGGGGAGACGGCAGGATGCCTACGGTGAGGGTCGGGTGCCGCCCGTGCCATGGCCGTCGCGGTACCCCGGCCGTGGCGGTGCGGTGGCCGTGGCGGTGGCGGTGGGGGGTGAGGAGGCGATGAACGCCGTTGAGCAGGCGGCCGGTTGTCACGTCGAAGCGCAACCGGTCGGGACCCGCGTCCATCGGGAGAGCCCCCATGGGAGTCCCCCAGGAGAGTCCCTGAACGGAATTGGCACCACGCACGGCGCCCGGTCGATCCGTCGTGCCGGAAGAACCCGTCGCCCGACCGAGAGGCCGGCCGGTCGGCGGTCCGAGTCCGGGGAGGTCCTGACCGGCGCCACGACGGACGCCCGGCTGTACGCGACCCCAGACCGTGATCCGCCGCCCGGCCCTGCCGATTGACCCGTTCTTACCTGCGGACCTACGTTAGAAGGCGCTTTCTGCACACCCTTCTACGCTCCCGTTCCGTCAGGAGAGCCATGCCCAGCCCTCAGCCGCCGCGGGCCGTGTTCGCGATGGATCCGGTACATCTCCCGCTGCTCTTCCCCCCACCGCTCATGGAGCGGCTGAGGCGGGCGGCGGACATCGACCCGGAGTTCGTCGTCCGGGACTTCGCCGATCCGGCGGCATCCGGCGCCCTGGCCTGGGCCGAGGTGCTGATCACCGGCTGGGGCTGCCCGCACCTGGACGCCGGTGCCCTGGCCGCGGCACCGGAACTGCGGGCCGTCCTGCACGCCGCCGGCTCGGTCCGCTCCCTGGTCGGCGAGGCCCTGTGGGCGCATGGCGTCACCGTCTCCAGCGCGGTCGCCGGCAACGCACTGCCTGTCGCGGAGTACACGCTCGCGATGATTCTGCTCGCCGGGAAGGACGCCTTCGGCCACCGCGAGCGCTACCGCCGTACCCACACCGGTCCGGGCCCCGCCGAAACCGCGGGCACCGGCAACCTCGGCCGTCGCGTCGGGGTCGTCGGCGCCTCCCGTGTGGGCCGCCGGCTCATGGAGCTGCTGCGGCCGTTCGACCTCACGGCCCTGCTGTACGACCCCTACGTCAGCGCCGCCGAGGCCGCCGGCCTGGGGGCGGAACCGGTATCGCTGGAGGAGTTGCTGCGGCGCAGCGACATCGTGACCCTGCACGCCCCCGACATCCCCGAGACGCGCCACATGCTCGACCGGGCCCGGCTGGCCCTGGTCCGGGACGGGGGCGTGCTGATCAACACCGCGCGCGGTGGGCTGGTCGACCACGAGGCGCTGACGCAGGAGTTGGTCTCGGGGCGCCTGAGTGCGGTCCTCGACGTCACGGAGCCCGAACCGCTGTCCGCCGGTTCGCCGCTGTACCGGCTGCCGAACGTCTTCCTCACCCCGCACATCGCGGGTTCGCTCGGCAACGAGTTGGCACGGCTGGGCGTGATCGTCGTGGAGGAGCTGGAGCGGCTGGCCGAGGGCCTCCCGCCGCGGCACCGGGTGCGGCACGCGGATCTGTCCCGGGTCGCCTGACGACCGAACAGATGACGGAGCGCGCGCACCACGACCTCATACGAGACGGGCGCCGGCGTCGAGGCGGGGCCGTCGACGTTCCCCCGGGCGGCCGGGCTGCGTGCGCCCCGGTTCGGCACGGCGGCCCGCTTCGCCGTCGGCCTGACGCGCCAGCGCCCCGGCGCGCGGGGCGACGCCCGGTGCCGGCGGGGCGAGGCCCGGTGCCGGCCGGTCGGGGACGGTGCCGGCGGGTCGGGGACGGTGCCGGCCGGTCGGGGACGGTGCCGGCCGGTCGGGGTCGGCGCCGTCGCCCGGTCGGGCCGGCGTCAGGCTTCATCCGGCTCTCCGGCTCTCCGGCTCTCCGGCGAGCACGGTTCGCGGCCGTGTTGCCCGGCGCGTTGGTCACGGTCGGTTGCGGTCCACGCCGTGGACCTCGTCGTCGCCTCCTTCATGGCGGACATCGCCAGCTTCCGGACTCGGCTCGCCCTGTCGGCCCCGGCGACCGCGACCGCCCGGGCGTATGAGACTCCCGGGACGTTCCGGGGTTCGGAGTTTCGAAAGCAGCGGGATCCGCCATCCCGTGAATTCCCGTGTCTTCCCGCCGTGTTGACGCCCACCTATGGTAGGAAGCGCTTTCTGTCTGTTCGGTGAGCAGGCCGCGGACGCAGCGCTGGTCGCAACTTTCGGTGGCCCACGGGCGGGCCGGAGAGGTGGTTCCCTATGGTCCGTGCGGGGAGTGCGAGCGTGGCGGCAGGGCCGACGCTGGCGGTGGTGGCCCGTGAGGCGGGCGTGTCGGTGCCCACCGCGTCCAAGGTGGTCAACGGCCGGGAGGACGTGGCGCCGGAGACCCGCCGCCGGGTGACCGAGGCGCTGGACCGGCTCGGCTATGTGCGCCGGCCCCGTTTCGACGCGTCGAAGGCGCCGGGCCTGGTGGACCTGGTGCTGCACCCGCTGGAGAGTTCCAGGTCGGGTGCGGTGCTGCACGGGGTGGAGGCGGCGGCGTACGAGGCGGGTCTGGAGGTGGTGGTCTCGGCCGGGCGTCCCGGGCCGGACCGGACCCGGGACTCCCGGCCGGAGCGCGGCTGGCTGGACAAGCTGACCACGCGGGGCTCCTCGGGCGTGCTGTTCCCGCTCGCGGAGCTGTCCGCCGCGCAGTACGCCTGGCTGGACCACCACCGCATCCCGTACGTGCTCATCGACCCGGTGCACGAGCCGCCGGCCGGGGTGGTGTCGGTCGGGGCGGCCAACTGGCAGGGCGGGGTGAGCGCGACGGAGCATCTGCTGCGGCTGGGCCACGAGCGGATCGGGGTGATCGCCGGGCACCGGCGGGCCATGGCCGACGGCGCACGGGTGGCCGGCTACCGCTCGGCGCTCACCTCGGCGGGCGTGCGGCAGCGCGCCGAGTACGTGCGGCACGCTGGCCGTGACGAGGCCACCGCCCGGCTGCGCATGCACGAGCTGCTGGATCTGCCCGAGCCGCCGACCGCGGTGTTCGTGTGCGCGGACCGGATGGCGCTGGGGGTGTACGCGGCGTTGGCGGAACGGGGGTTGCGGGTGCCGGACGAGGTGAGCGTGGTGGGGTTCGACGACCTGCCCGAGGCCCGCTGGGTCGCCCCGGCACTCACCACGGTCCGGCAGCCGCTGGCGGAGATGGCGGCGACGGCGGTGCGGCTGCTGGTGCGGATGATGCGGGGCGAGCGCCCCGAGGGGACGCGGACGGAGCTGTCGACACGGCTGGTGGAGCGGGCGAGCACGGCCCCGCCGCCGGTGCGCCGTGCCGTGGTGCGCAGGCCGGTGCCGGCCGAGCGGCCGACCGCGTGACGTGGGCGGCCGGTTCGGGCCGGGCACGGTGACCCCGCGGGTGCGGGGTTCGTTGGCCGGGCATGGACCCCACCACGCGTATCGCCGCGGCCCTCGCCGTGGCCGCAGCCGCCCTGGTCACCGTCTACGGCTCGGCGCACGCCGCCTGCCGTACCGTCGCTCCCGGGCCGCAGCGCGCCACCGTGGCCTCGCCCGCCACCGTGGCTTCGCCCGCCGACGAGCACGACCCCGAGGAGGAGGTCGAGCTCGACGAGAACGGCCGTCCCGACCTGACGGAGGACTGAGTCCCCGGGCGGTCCGGTCACCCGGTGACGGCCGGGCACCTCCCGCACGGGGTGCCCGGCCGTCGTGCTGTTGCGGTGGTTCCGGTGCTTCGCTCCGCTCAGTCCTCCTCGCCCCGGTCGGCGCCGAAGAGGGCTTCCACCACGTCCACGGCGCTGCCGTCGTGGTCGCTGCCGGCGGTGCCGCTGCCGGTCTGCACGTTGGCCGTGCGGTCGACTTCGAGCCAGGAGTCGGCGTGGGAGTTGTCGATCACGGTGATCAGACTCCCGGACGCGACCGCGGGTGCGGCGCCGGACGCGAGGAGCGCGGCGGCGACCGCCGTGGCCGCGCCGAGCCGGGGTACGGCACCGGTCACACGCCCACACCCTCGGGGGTGCGCCGCTCGGGCGCGATGTTGCGCTCCAGCAGGCTGGTGGAGGCTTTCACGCCGACCCCGCTCGTGGGGTCCACCTCCGGCAGCCGGCCGTCGGCGGCCTTGAGACCGGCGAGGGCGGAGTCCATCGCCTCGTGCGCGGCGAACAGGCAGGGGGTGCTGTAGATGGCGACGTCCACGCCGAGGTCGGACAGCTCGCCGAGGGACAGGCGGGGCGACTTGCCGCCGGCGATCTGGTTGAACAGCAGCGGTTTGTCGCCGACGACCTTTCGGATCCGTTGGATCCACTCGACGCTGCGCACCCCGTCGACCAGCACCACGTCGGCGTCGGTGGCCGCCAGCTGTTCGGCGCGGTGCAGGATGTCGTGCTCGTCTGTGGCGTCGGTTCGGGCGACGACGACGAGGTCCTTGCGGGTCTCCAGGACCCTGTGCAGCTTCTCCAGGTACTCGTCCAGGGGCAGCACCTGCTTGCCGTCGGCGTGGCCGCAGCGGCGGGGCCGCTTCTGGTCCTCAAGGATGACCCCGGAGGCACCGATGCGTTCCAGTCCCTCGACGACGTGACAGGCGACCTCGGGGTCGACGTACCCGTCGTCGATGTCGACCAGCAGGTGGTGGTGCGGGAACGCGCCCCGCAGCCGCTGGACGAAGGCCACCATGTCGGGCCAGGCGATGAATCCGATGTCCGGCAGGCCGTAGTACGAGGCCGCGAAACCGAAGCCCGATACGAACATTCCGTCGTAGTGCTTGGCCGCGATCGACGCCGAGTACATGTCGTACACGCCGATCAGCGGAGTGGTCCCGGGCTCGGCGATGCTCTCGCGCAGCTTCTTCCCGTAAGTCAAGGTCCGGCTCCTCGTGTGGGTGGGTGACGCGGGGCGGGATGGGGGGGCCGCCGCGTCTCGACGCCCTTTGCCAAGACAAGAGCATCTCTAGGTATTCACGTGACCTTCGCCCTACGCCAGCTTTACTCACTCCGATGGAGCAACCGATTCACCGCAGAAACGTCACTCGGTGAGCCGTGCCGCCCAGGTGAGCCCCCCGTTCAGGTGGGCCAGGAAGAGCGGGTCACGGTAGGCGCCGGCGGCGTGGCCGAGTGCCGTGTAGAACACGCGTCCGCCTGCGGGGCCCTGCTCACGGCACCAGGCCAGCGGATGGTCCGCGCCCATCCCGCCGCCGTCGTACGACGTCTCGTCGGCGCGCAGCAGCACCCGGGCCCCGCCGCCCGGGGGATGGTCGAAGTCGTACCACTCGTCGGTGAAGTCCCACACGGCGGGCAGCCGCCGGGTGGCGGGGTGGGCGGGGTCGGCGACGAGGGCGCGGCCGGGCTGGTGGGCGGGGTGCCGGGTGAAGCGGGCGCCGAGGAGTTCGCCGTAGTACGGCCACCCGTACTCGGTGCAGGCCGCCGCGTGCACCCCGGCGAAGCCGCCGCCGGAGCGGACGTGGCTCTCCAGCCGTGCGCGCCCGGCCGGGGTGAGCACGTCACCGCTGGTGGAGAGGAAGACCACGGCCGCGAACCCCTCCAGCGGCCGTTCGAGGTCCGCCGGGTCCTCGGTGTGCTCGACGGCGAACCTGCCGAGGTCCCGGACGGCGGCGACGGCATCCGGGATGGAGTCGTGGCGGTAGTCGGCGGTACGGGTGTAGAGGAGGAGACGAGGAGGCATGCCACACGACTCTAGGCGGGCGTGCTCCGGCCCGGCTCCCGCGTGCGGCCGCCGGTGGTCGAACCGGTCAACCGCCCTCGCCCACGCTGTTGTCGGGCGCTCCGTCGCCGTACGACGGGAGGTCGCCGCGCTGCACCGGGGCCGTCGCCGTGCGCGGCGGCGGCAGAAGGCCTGCGAGTTCCTCGGGTGCGGGGCGGTGGACGGCGTCGGCGGCTCGGCGCAGCACCCCGGGTGCGACCTTCTCGCCGCTGATGCGCACCACCCGGCCCTTCGCCGGCGCCCGGCAGACGTAGTCCGTGGGGCAGTCGGCGGCGCTGCCCCGCTCGGCGTAGAGGTGGAGTACGGCGCCGTCCTTCGCCCAGTAGGAGGCGGAGAAGCCGTCGTCCCCGTTCACGCCTATGGACTGCTGGGCGAGGGTGAAGCCCGGCACGTCGGTGAGGTAGACGAGTTCCGGCGCGATGCCCAACGCGCGCAGGTGTTCGTCGAGTTCGGTCCGCGACGTGGTGGCGGCCGGAGTGGTGGCGGCGGGGGTGGTGGCGGCGGAGGTGGTGGTGGCCGGGGTGGGCTGCCGGGCGTCGCCGGTGTCGGTCTTCTCCGTGCCGCACGCCGCGAGCAGTGCGGGCAGGAGCAGCAGCGGCAGGGTGCGTGCGGTACGGATCATGCGCCCATCGTGCCGCACGGGCGTTCCCGGGGCCGGTCCCGATCCCGTAACCTCTCGCGCGATGAACGCGATTCCGCCACTGCTGGACCATGTCGTCCTCGCCGCACCGGACTTGGAAGTGACGGTCGCCGAGTTCGCGCGGCGGACCGGGGTCGCGCCGGCACCCGGCGGCGTGCATGTCGGGCTGGGGACGCGCAACCACCTGGTGGGGCTGGGCGGCCGGAGCTACCTGGAGATCATCGGGCCGGATCCGGAGCAGCCCGGGGCCGCCGGGCCGCGGCCGTTCGGCGTCGACCGGCTGGCCGGTCCCTCCGTGGTGACCTGGGCGATCAGCCCGCCGGACCTGGACGCGGCGGTCGCCGCGGCGCGGGCGCGTGGTCATGACCCCGGGCCGGTGCGGCCGATGAGCCGGCGGACCCCGGACGGCACCCTGCTGCGGTGGCGGCTGACCGACGCCGGTCCCGGTGAGGCGCCGGGTCTGCTGCCGTTCCTCATCGACTGGGGCGACTCCCCGCATCCGGCCGCCTCGGGACTTCCGGTCACCCCGCTGCTGGCGATGTCGGCCTCGACGCCCGCCCCGCAGGCGGTGCGCGGCCCCCTCGCGGCCCTCGGCACCTCGCTGACCCTCACGACGGGACCCGTAGCACTCTCCTTCACCGTGGACACACCGAACGGGCCGGTCGTCTTCGGCTGAGCGCCGGGCGCGAGGCGGCGGGCTCGGGGCGGAGTGCCGGGCGGCGGGTGCACGGTGCCGGGGTCCTTCTTCCGGATCTTGCCGGGTTCGCGTGCTCACGCGGGAACCACACCTCCTGATTGAACGTGTTCAAATACGGGTTCTGTCGCCGGGACCCTCACTGTCGCGCGAAGGAGGGGCATGGGCACGGAGGACGGGTCCGCCGGGAGCGGACTGCGGCACGGGTTCGCCCAGCTGGTGCGGTTCGGCGTGGTCCAGGTCCGCGCCTGTGCCTTCGCCGGGGCGCTGCTGGCCGGGATCGGGGCCTCCCGGCTGCTGCCCCCGCTGCCCGTCGCCCGCTACGACCTGGTCCTCGTCTACGGCGTACTGCTCACCCTCGTCGCCCGCCGGGTCGGCTGGGAGACCCGGCGGGACACCGCGGTGATCGCCGTGTGCCATGTGCTGGGACTGCTGTTCGAGCTGGTCAAGGTGCATGTGGGCTCGTGGAGTTACCCGGAGGACGCCCTCACCAAGATCGCCGGAGTGCCGTTGTACGGAGGCTTCATGTACGCGGCGGTCGCCAGTTACGTCTGCCGGGCGCGGCGGCTGATGCGGCTGCGCTACACCCGCTACCGCGCCGCCGCCACGACCCTGGTCGCCGCCGCCGTCTACCTCAACTTCTTCACCCACCACTGGATACCGGACCTGCGCTGGCCGCTCGCGGTGGCGATGACCGCGGCGACGGCCGGCACCTGGGTCGGCTTCCGCGTGGGCGCCCACCGCTACCGCATGCCGCTCGCCCTCTCCTTCGTCCTGATCGGCTTCTTCCTGTGGGTCGCCGAGAACGCCGCGACCTATGCGGGAGCCTGGAGCTATCCGCAGCAGCTCGGCGGCTGGCAGCCGGTGCCGCTGACCAAGTTCGGTGCCTGGTCCCTGCTGATCAGCGTCACGTTCGTCCTCGTCGAGCACCTCGGGGCGAGCGGCCGGAACGGCCGCCCGAGGCGCCCGTGACCGGGCCGGTGCCCCGCCGCCGGTGTCCGATTCCTTCAAGACGGGCCGGCCGGCCGCGGCCTACGGTGCCCGCATGACCGTACGATTCGCCGTGATCGGCCTGGTCGTCTCCGACCTGGCCGCCTCGCTCGCCTTCTACCGCCGCCTCGGACTGGCCTTCCCCGCGGGAGCCGAGGACCAGCCGCATGTCGAGGCCGAACTGCCCGGCGGGCTGCTGCTCGCCCTGGACACCGAGGACACCGTCCGCTCCTTCCACCCCGGATGGCAGCCGCCCGCCGGCACGGGACGGGTCTCGCTCGCCTTCCGCTGCGACTCCCCCGCCGAGGTCGACGCCCGGTACGAGGAGCTGCTGGCCGCCGACCATCACGGTGAGCTGGAGCCGTGGGACGCCTTCTGGGGCCAGCGGTACGCCACCGTGCACGACCCCGACGGCAACGCGGTCGACCTGTTCGCCCCGCTACCCGTCCCCGGCGAGTAGCTGCCCGAGCGGCATCCCCGCCAGCCGGCGCACCTCACGCGCCAGGTGGGGCTGGTCCGCATAGCCCGCGCGGGCCGCTGTCTCGGCGTACGGGGTCCCGGAGCGGGCCAGGGCCAGCGCCCGCTGCAGCCGCAGGATGCGGGCCAGGGTCTTCGGGCCGTAACCGAAGGCGGTCAGGCAGCGGCGGTGCAAGCGGCGCTCTCCCAGGCCGAGTTCGGTGGCCGTCGCGGACACCGGGCGGCCCCCGGCCAGGCACTCCACCACCCGGCGCGGCACCGGATCCGGGGGCCCCGCCTGCGCCGCCCGGTCAAGAGCGAGGTCCTCCAGCGCGCTCGCGGGGTCGGGGGCCGCCGCGATCCGGCCGGCCAGCCGCCGGACCCGCGCCGCCGGCCACAGGTCCGCCAACTCCACCCGCAGGTCACGGAGTTCGTGTGCCGGCACACCGAGCAGCGTGGGTGCGGTGCCGGGGAAGAAGCGGATGCCCGTCCAGGACCGGCCTGGGCCCTCGGGCAGGTAGGGGCGGGTGTCGGGCCCCGCGACCAGCAGCCGGCCCTCGCTCCACAGCAGGTCCATGCAGCCGTCGGGCAGCACGGGACGGGTGCCGGTGCCGGCCGGGGAGTTCGTCCACACGACGGCGCCGGTCAGCCGGGATGCCCGCTCCGCGTACACGGGAGTCAGCGTACGTCGCCGGCGGCGCCGGTGCCGTGCCCGCGTCCACCGCGCCGGGGCCGTCCCGTCGCCGGTGCCGGGGTGCCGAGCAGCGGCAGGGCGTGGCGTGTGCGGAAGCGGCGGGCGTAGCCGGCGGTGATCCCTGCGGCCGGGTCCAGCAGGAGGAAGGACGGGACCCGGTCGAGCAGCGACACCGTGCCGGGCGGCAGCGTGACGGCGGCGAGTGGGCCGAGGGCGCCGTCGAGGAGCTGCTCGGCTCCCCACAGGAAGGTGAGGACCCGCAGTCGGACGGCCGGGGCGGAGGCTCGGACGACCGGGATGGAGGGTCGGACGGCCGGGGTGGAGGCTCGGCTGTCCCGGCCCCCTCCCACGTCGTACCGACCGTCCGCGTCATACCGACCGCCCTCGCCATACCGCCCTCCCGCGCCGTACCGCGCGTCCGTCCCCTCACGTCGGCCCTGTCCATCGCTGCCTCCCTGCCCGGTGTCGGAGTGGTACCGGGCGGTGCGGTGGCGAGGGTGCCCGGCTGTGCTGCCGCAGACCGGACGGTTCCGGCCCGCGCATTCACGCTAGGCGTGAGGCGGTGCCGGGCGGATCGGCGCACGGGTGGAGTGCCGGGTGGAGATTCGGGAAACCAGCGCGGCAGCCTTCTCCACCTCAGGGTCCAGAGAGGGTGGAGACCGGCACCGGGCCGGAAGCAGGCGGAGCGTGCAGGACGGAGCGAGTCGGCGACCCCGTCACCGCCGGCCGCAACGTCACTGCACCGGATGTCCTGCCCCGCCGTGTCCCTCGTGTCCCTCGTGTCCCTCGTGCCCGCCGTGCCCCTTGTGGGCGTGGTGCGGATTCCTCGCATGGGTGCGCAGGCGGGCCGTCACGTCCTCCGGGGGCAGGAAGCGGGACCAGCGCTCGGGGAACTCGGAGGGCATGTCGGGGTCGTCGGGATCGTCGGGGTCGGCCTCGCGGGCCGCAGCGGCGCGGGCGACGTACTCGGCGACCTGGGCGTGGCGCATCCGCTCGTTGGCCTCGCGGGCGGCGGCCGTGGCCGCGGCGGGCCAGACCCGGTCGATGGCCGCGTTCACGGCCGCGCCGACGAGCACGGCGAAGGCGGACACCCCGATCCAGAGCAGGACGGCGACGGCGGCGGCGAGGGAGCCGTAGATGGTGGCGCCCTCGATGGTGCTGGTGAGGTAGATGCGCAGCAGGAAGCTGCCCAGGACCCACATGGCGAGGGCGACCAGGGCGCCGGGCACGTCCTCGATCCACGGGGAGCGGACCGGCACGGACACGTGGTAGAGGGTCGTCAGGAAGACGATGGACAGGACGATCACGACCGGCCAGTACAAAACCTGGACGACCGTCTCCGACCAGGGCAGGATCCGCACCACCGCGTCCGGTCCGGCCACCATCAGCGGCAGCGCCACGGAGCCGATCAGCAGCGCCACGATGAACAGCAGGAACGCCATGATCCTGGTCTTGACGATGCCCCGGACGCCGTCCAGGCCGTACATGACGGTGATGGTGTCGATGAAGACGTTCACCGCGCGGGAACCCGACCACAGGGCGAACAGGAAGCCGATGGAGATGACGTCGGGCCGGCCGCCCTTCATCACGTCGTGCAGGATCGGCTCGGCGATGTCCTTGACGCCCTTGTCGGACAGGACCGTGCGGGAGGCCTCCAGGAGGTTGGTCTCCAGGCTGTGGATGGTGTCGGCGCCGGTCCAGTCGTCGACGTAGCCGAGCAGCCCGATCAGGCTCAGCAGCAGCGGCGGCACCGACAGCAGCGTGAAGAACGCCGCCTCGGCCGCCAGGCCGAGGATGCGGTACTCCATGCAGGAGTTGACGGTGTCCTTGAGCAACAGCCAGGCGGTCCTGCGCTTGGAGACGTTCCGGTAGAGGGCTCTGGCCCGGTGGAGCCGACCGGCCGGCTGCTCGGGGGTTTCGCTTGCTGGCTGCACGTCCTAACGGTATCCGCCGTGCCGGGCCGTCCTCACCTTCCGGAGGCGATCAGGGGCCCGGCCCGTCCGGTTCCCGGCGCCGTGCCACTCTGGAGGCCATCACCGCCGCCTTCCCGGGTAGGTTCGCAACCATGGCAGGCACCTCCACCCACACCGTGACGAACCAGCCGCCCCCGCTGGTCGGCTACGACGTCTTCACCGCCGACCGGGCCCTCGCCGAGGCCGTCGACCGCTACACGGCCGCGGACGTCCTGGACGAGGTGCGCGCCGAGCTGTCCGCGCTCGGCCGGGCCGCCGGCTCCGCACAACTGCACGAATGGGCGACGCAGGCGAACGAGCACCCGCCCCGGCTGCGCAGCCACGACCGGTACGGCCACCGGATCGACGAGGTCGAGTTCCATCCGGCCTGGCACCGGCTGCTCGGCAAGGGCGTCTCGGCCGGTCTGACCGGCGCCTGGACCCGGCCCGCCGGGCATGTGCGCCGGGCGGCCGGGTTCCTGGTCTGGACGCAGGTGGAGGCGGGCACCTGCTGCCCGCTGTCGATGACGCACGCGGCCGTGCCCGCGCTGCGCGCCGACGCCGCCCTGGCCGCCGAGTGGGAGCCCCGGCTGACGTCCACGGTCTACGACCGGGAGCTGCGGCCCGCCGGGCAGAAGCCGGGCGCGCTGTTCGGGATGGGCATGACCGAGAAGCAGGGCGGCAGCGACGTCCGCGCGAACACCACTGTGGCGCACCCCCTCGCGGAGCCCGGCACCTATGTACTGACCGGACACAAGTGGTTCTGCTCGGCGCCCATGTCGGACGCGTTCCTGGTGCTCGCGCAGGCCCCGGGCGGGCTGACCTGCTTCCTGGTCCCGCGGGTCCTGCCCGACGGCGGCCGCAACGTCTTCCTGATCCAGCGGCTGAAGGACAAACTGGGCAACCGCTCGAACGCCTCCGCCGAGGTGGAGTTCGCCGGCACCTGGGCGCGCCGGGTCGGCGAGGAAGGGCGCGGGGTGCGCACGATCATCGGGATGGTCGCCGCGACCCGGCTGGACTGCGCGCTCGGCTCGGCGGGCCTGATGCGGCAGGCGGTGGCACAGGCCGTGCACCACTGCACCCACCGGGAGGCGTTCGGCGGGAAGCTGGTGGACAAGCCGCTGATGCGCAACGTCCTCGCCGATCTCGCGCTGGAGTCTGAGGCCGCGACCGCGCTCGCGCTGCGGCTCGCCGCGGCCTGGGACGACGGCGGGGAGCAGGAGCGGGCCTTCCTGCGGCTCGCGGTGCCGGCGGCCAAGTACTGGATCACCAAGCGCTGTGCGCCGGTGGCGGTGGAGGCCGCCGAGTGCCTGGGCGGCAACGGGTACGTCGAGGAGTCCGGCCTGCCCCGGCTGGTGCGGGAGTCGCCGCTGAACTCCATCTGGGAGGGCGCGGGGAACGTACAGGCGCTGGACGTGCTCCGGGCGCTGCAGCGGGAGCCGGGCGCGCTGGACGCCTGCCTCACCGAGATCGGCCGCGCGCACGGCGCCGACCACCGGCTGGACCGGGCGGTGAAGGATCTGTTCACCGAACTCGCCGACCTGGAGGGCATCGAGGGCCGGGCCCGCCGTGTGGTGGAGCGGCTCGCCGTGGTCCTGCAGGGCTCCCTGCTGGTACGGCACGCCCCGCCGGAGGTCGCCGACGCCTTCTGCGCCTCCCGTCTGGGCGGCGACCACGGCGCGTCCTTCGGCACGTTGCCGACGGGCCTGGACCTGGAGTCGGTGGTGGACCGGGCGCGCCCGACGCCGTGAGGCGCAGGCCGGCCGGAGGGCGCGGGGAACTGCGCGACCAGCCACAACGGACCCGCAGCCGCCGACGCAACCTCCCCGTGCCGCCCCACAACGGACCCGCAGCCGCCGACGCAACCCTCCCGGTGCCGCCCCCGCCGCGCCCGGCCGAGCCGGCCGGTCTGGAGTGCGGAGGGGGGACCGCGCGAGGAGCCATGACGGACCTCCAGCCGCCGACGCGCCCCTCCGTAAGCCCCTCGGCCGAGCCCGGCCGAGCCGGTCGGCCTGGAGTGCAGGGGGGACCGCGCGAGGAGCCACGAAGGGCCCAGCCGCCGCCGACACGCCCCTCCGTACACCCCTCGACCGCACCCGGCCGAACCGGCCTGCCTGCCTGAAGTGGGAGGGACCGCCCGAGGAGCCACGACGGACCCCCAGCCGCCGCCGACACGCCCCTCCGTGCCGTCCCGCGCCGCGCCCGGCCAACCCGTCGGGCGGCAGGGGGTGGTGCTGCGCCGACACGGCACCACCCCCGCCGTCGGGGCCCGTTGAGCCCGCGGACGCGCAGGGCGTCGTCGTCAAGTCTCGGCCACCGTCCGGTGGTCCGCCAGGGTTGCAGGGGGTTGCAACTTATGGGGGCACATGCGCGGAGTCTGTGCCTCCGCCATGCCCGGAGCGGCACTATGAGAGGCACAGCCGGACCGGAAACCGCCGCCCGGACGGCTTGACAAGTGTGTTCGATGCCTTTCTCCGGAGGACCGCAGTGGTGAACCCGCCGATGAACGTGGCGCGCTTGGCCGCCGTGGACGCGGCACAGGCGGCGCGGGTACTGAACGAGACGCGCGAGGCCACGCTCGCCGGACACCGTGCGCGGATCGCGCCCCGGCCGGTGATCGAGCAGTCCTGGGGGCGGATGCTGCGCAGCGGTGTCGATCCCGAACACGACTTCCGTTCGGGCCTGTTGTCGTCCGACGAGGTGCGCCGGCGGCGGGAGGAGTCGCCGTTGCGGCACGTCCTGCCAGTGCTGCGGGAGGGTCTGCTTTCGGTCGCGGACGTCACCCGGCACATCATGGTGGTGGCGGACGCCGACGGGCGCGTGCTGTGGCGGGAGGGGTCGGCCGCGGTGCTGCGCAAGGCCGACGGGCTCGGCTTCGAACTCGGCGCGGACTGGCGGGAAGACGTCGTCGGCACCAACGGGGTGGGCACGCCGGCGGTGGTGCGGCGGCCGGTGCAGGTGTTCGCCGCCGAGCACTTCGTACGGTCGCACGCCTCCTGGACCTGTACGGGCGCGCCGATCACCGATCCGCGGGACGGCCGGCTGCTCGGGGTGGTGGACGTCAGCGGCCCGCTGGAGACGGTGCATCCGGCCACCCTGGCCTGGGTGGACTCGGTGGCCAAGCTGGCCGAGGCCCGGCTGCGGGAGGTGCACCAGACCTCGCTGGAGGCGTTGCGGGCGGTGGCGGCGCCGGTGCTGGCCCGGCTGTCGGGGCGGGCGCTGGTGGTGGACCGCGACGGCTGGGCGGCGGCCGTGACCGGAATGCCGTACGTGCGGCGGGTGGCGCTGCCCAGGAGGCTGACGCCGGGCCGCCGGTGGCTGCCCTCGCTGGGTTCGTGCGCGGTGGAGCCGCTGGCCAAGGGCTGGCTGCTGCGGGCGGAGGACGAGGCGCAGGCCGGTGCCGTCCGCCGGATCGTGCTGGACCTCTCCCGGCCGGGCCGCTGCACGGTGCAGGTCACGGCCTCGGCGGCCGCCTGGTCGCGGGAACTCAGTCCGCGGCACGCGGAGTTGCTGTTCGTGCTGGCGGAGCACCGGGCCGGGCGGGGGGCGGCGGAGCTGGCGCAGGACCTGTTCGGCGATCCGTCCCGGACGGTGACCGTACGGGCGGAGATGTCCAGGATCCGGCGGTACCTCGGGGAACTGCTCCACCATCGGCCGTATCGATTCTGCGACGATGCGGAAGTGGACGTGATCCTTCCGGACGATCCGCGCAACCTGCTCCCCCAGTCGACGGCACCGGCGGTGGCCCGGAAACGGAATACCCCGCACACCGGCCCGACCGGGCGGCCTCCGGCGTGAACGGCCGTCCGCCCGACCCCGGCCCGGTCCGCGCTCCCCCGGCCGATCTGCGGCGACTTCACCCTGCCCGGGCCGTTCCTGCCGTAGCATCCCGTACGGGCCTCCCCACCTGTTCCTCGCGTCAACGTACGGATCAAGAGGCGCAGTTGGCCCGCCCTCTGGAGGAGAGATGAAGCATCGCGGCAGACACCGCCGGCGCAGACGGGGCGCGGCACTGCGCGCCGTCCTGACCGGTACGGCACTGGCACTCACCGCCGCCGCCACCCTGATCAGCGCCTCCCAGGCCGAGGTCGGCGAGGACCCGGGCGCGCTGAAGCCGCTGGTCTCCCCCGCGGACACCGGCCCGCTCCGGCTCCAGGAGCACCTGGTCCCCGCCCGCACGCTGGACCGGCTCGCCGCCGCCATGGGCCGCCCGGTCGGTGTGGACGACGTACTGGACAGCGCCGACCGCGACCTGCGCGAGGCGGCCGACTGCCCCTCCGGCGACCGCGCGTCCCTGCCCGTCGCCCCGGCCGCCGCCCGCGCCTACTGCTGGGACCCGGCCGACTCCGCCGCCGACACCTGGCGGCCGGCGTCGGTGACCACCTCGGGGGACGCCGACGACGACGGCGTGTGGGGCACCCACCGGGTGATCCTGGCCGGCTCGGCGCACAGCACCACCGCCGGCCGGCCCGCCGAACGGGGCCTGGCCCGGGTCGCCTTCGTCGACGCGGACGACCCCGCGCACCTCGCCTACCGCTGGGCCCTGCTGGTGGTCCCGGTCGACGGCGGCCGCGACTACCGGGGCCTGACGTCCGGGATCTCCGGCATGGTCTGGTACGAGAACAAGCTGCTGGTCACCACCACGTCCGGCAGCGCCGACGCGCTCTACGTCTACGACCTCGACCGCATCCAGCGCACCACCGTCGACGCCCCCGCGATCGGCCGGGTGCCCGGCGGCTGGTCCGCCGACGGCCACCGCTACGTCCTGCCCGCGGTCGGCTCCTACCGCTTCGCCGCCGGCCGCTGCGCCCCCGCCGGCCCGCCCTGTCCCGGCGCGCTCGCCCTGGACCGGGGTACGGCACCGGACAGCCTGGTCGCCGCGGAGTGGACCGCGCCCGACGGCGACCGGCGCGCCCGGCTGTGGCGGTACGCGTTCAGCACCGACCCGGCACGCCCTGGGCTGCTCGCCACGGACGGCCGGGGGCGGGCGGACGCGGTGGAGGCGTACCGGACCCGGGCGGCCGGGATCCGGGGCGTGCTGTCGTACCGGAAGCCGGGGGCGGACCGGGCGTCCTGGTATGTGGGACGGCTGCCCGGCTCGCAGGACGGGCACGGCGGACTGTGGCGGCAGGACACCGCGGGGGCCCGGGCGGTGCGCTGCGGCGCCGACGCCTCGGACCGCTGCTGGGCGCGGGACGCGGGTTCCCTCTCCTACTGGCAGGCGACCGGCGAGGTGTGGTCGCTGTCCGACCGGATGCTGTTCGCCCTGCCGCTGGCCGGCCTCGACGGCGCCCTGGACTGACCCCCGGGGGCCCGGGCGGGCCCGGGGCCGGCCGGGCCCGGACGCCGATCGACAGACCGGGCCGGGGGATGGTTCCCTGGCCCGCATGAGCAGCGTTCCCGTCACCACCTGGTCCCTTGAGCAGACGTCCCCGGCCGATCTCCTGCCCGCCGCCGCGCCCGACGGCGACGTCCGGATCGTCCGCGCCGAGGTGCCCTCCCCCGAGTTCAGCCGCTTCCTGTACGCCTCGGTCGGCGGTGACATCCGGTGGACCGACCGGCTGGGCTGGACGTACGCGCGGTGGCAGGAGTACCTGGAGCGGCCCGGCGTGGAGACCTGGGTGGCGTACGACCGGGGCACCCCGGCCGGCTTCGTGGAACTGGAGCCGCAGGACGAGGGCGTGGTGGAGATCGTCTACTTCGGGCTGATCCCCGCCTTCCGCGGCCGGCGCATCGGCGGCCACCTGCTGGCGTACGGCACGGCACGCGCCTGGGACCTGGCCGAGCGGTGGCCGCAGCGGACGCCCACGAAGCGGGTGTGGCTGCACACGTGCAGCAAGGACGGCGACTTCGCGATGGCCAACTACCAGCGGCGCGGCTTCAAGCTGTTCGACACCAAGGTGGAGCTGGAGCCGGAGACGGCCACGCCCGGGCCGTGGCCCGGGGCATACCCCGCCTGACCTGGCGGGACAAGCCTTCTCGCAGCGCATGTGAGCGACGCCACCCTTGTTCCACATTCCGGGACAAGGGTGTCCGCATGATGGACGAAGCTGGACTGTGTCCAGATCGCCGTGACACGCTTCCGTCATGCCTGGAACTGGAATTGCCTTGGTGAGTCGGCGGCACGTCGACCTCGGCCGCATGTCCAGCGCCATCTGTCCGGCGAGCTGACGCCCCAGCACCGCCGTTCACTCCTCGTACCTGATCACGCCTGCGCAAGGGTGCGCACTCATGCCCGCGTGCGCACGTACGCGCAGGTCAGAGCCGACTTCCCGCCTGTCCCGAAGGACGTACACCCATGGCCGCCACCCCACAGAACCCTGCCGCCTCAGCGCCCCGCCGCAAGGTGAGCCGTCACCGCGGTGAGGGCCAGTGGGCCGTCGGCCACTTCACGCCCCTCAACGGCAACGAGCAGTTCAAGAAGGACGACGACGGTCTCAATGTGCGGACACGCATTGAGACGATCTACTCCAAGCGCGGCTTCGACTCCATCGACCCGAACGACCTGCGCGGCCGGATGCGCTGGTGGGGGCTGTACACCCAGCGCAAGCCCGGGATCGACGGCGGCAAGACCGCGGTGCTGGAGCCGGAGGAGCTGGACGACGAGTACTTCATGCTGCGCGTGCGCATCGACGGCGGGGCGCTCACCACGCGGCAGCTGCGGGTGATCGGCGAGGTCTCGCAGGAGTTCGCGCGCGGCACGGCGGACATCACCGACCGGCAGAACGTCCAGTACCACTGGATCCGCATCGAGGACGTGCCCGAGATCTGGAACCGGCTGGAGGGCGTGGGCCTGTCCACGGTCACCGCCTGCGGTGACACCCCGCGCGTGATGATCGGCTCCCCGGTGGCGGGCATCGCCGAGGACGAGATCATCGACGCCACGCCGGCGCTGGAGGAGATGAAGCGCCGCGTCCTGAACAACCCGGCGTACTCGAACCTGCCGCGCAAGTTCAAGACGGCCATCTCGGGTTCGCCGCTGCTGGACGTGGTGCACGAGATCAACGACGTCGCGTTCGTCGGCGTGCGCCACCCCGAGCACGGCCCGGGATTCGACGTGTGGGTCGGCGGCGGCCTGTCCACCAACCCCAAGCTGGGCGTGCGCCTCGGGGCCTGGGTGCCGATCGACGAGGTACCGGACGTCTACGAGGGCGTCATCTCGATCTTCCGCGACTACGGCTACCGGCGGCTGCGCAACCGCGCCCGGCTGAAGTTCCTGGTCGCCGACTGGGGCGCGGAGAAGTTCCGGCAGGTGCTGGAGGACGAGTACCTGGGAGGGCGCAAGCTGGTCGACGGACCCGCGCCCGAGCAGCCGGTGCAGCAGTGGCGGGACCACATCGGTGTGCACCGGCAGAAGGACGGCCGGTTCTACGTCGGTTTCGCGCCGCGCGTCGGCCGGGTCGACGGGGCCACGCTGACGAAGGTCGCCGACCTGGCCGAGGCGCACGGTTCGGGCCGGGTCCGCACCACCGTCGAGCAGAAGATGATCGTCCTCGACGTCGAGCAGGACCAGGTCGAGTCGCTGGTGGAGGGCCTGGAGGCGCTGGACCTCACCGCGCGGCCGTCCTCCTTCCGGCGCGGCACGATGGCCTGCACCGGCATCGAGTTCTGCAAGCTCGCCATCGTGGAGACCAAGCAGCGCGGCTCGACGCTGATCGACGAACTGGAGCGCAGGCTGCCGGACTTCGACGAGCCGCTCACCATCAACCTCAACGGCTGCCCGAACGCCTGCGCACGTATCCAGGTCGCGGACATCGGTCTCAAGGGCCAGCTGGTCCTCGACGACCGGGGCGAGCAGGTCGAGGGCTACCAGGTGCACCTGGGCGGCGCCCTCGGTCTGGAGGCGGGCTTCGGCCGCAAGGTGCGCGGCCTGAAGGTCACCGCGGACGAGCTGCCCGACTACATCGAGCGGGTGCTGGGGCGCTTCCAGGCGGAACGCGAGGCCGGCGAGCGGTTCGCCGCCTGGGCTTCGCGGGCTTCCGAGGAGGCGCTGTCGTGAGTGAGCGTGCGGCGCCTTTCTACTGCCCCTACTGCGGTGACGAGGACCTGCGTCCGCACGAGCAGGGCCACGGCGCCTGGGAATGCGGGGCGTGCAACCGCGCATTCCGGCTGACGTTCCTCGGGCTGCTCGCCCGGGGGCTGCAGCGAGCCGACAACGGAGGGGACGACCGGATATGACGACGGCTCAGCAGGAGCGCACGACCGAGGAGCTGAAGGCACTCGCCGAGCAGGCGGGCCGTGACCTGGAGGACGCCTCCGCGCTGGAGATCCTCCAGTGGGCGGTGGACACCTTCGGGAAGCAGTTCTGCGTCACCTCCTCCATGGAGGACGCCGTGGTCTCCCATCTCGCCTCGCGCGTGGTGAAGGGCGAGGCCCCCGTCGATGTGATCTTCCTCGACACCGGCTACCACTTCCCGGAGACCATCGGCACCCGGGACGCCGTGGAGGCCGTGATGGACGTCAACGTCATCACCCTCACGCCGCGGCAGACGGTCGCCGAGCAGGACGCGGAGTACGGCCCGAAGCTGCACGACCGCGACCCCGACCTGTGCTGCAGGCTACGCAAGGTGCAGCCGCTGGAAGAGGGCCTGAAGGACTACCAGGCGTGGGCGACGGGCCTGCGCCGCGACGAGTCCCCGACCCGGGCGGACACCCCGGTCGTCGGCTGGGACGAGAAGCGGCAGAAGGTCAAGATCTCGCCGATCGCCCGCTGGACCCAGGACGACGTGGACGCGTACATCACCGAACACGGTGTGCTCACCAACCCGCTGCTGATGGACGGCTACGCCTCCGTCGGCTGTGCCCCGTGCACCCGCAGGGTCCTGGAGGGCGAGGACGCGCGGGCCGGCCGCTGGGCGGGCCGCGCCAAGACCGAGTGCGGGCTGCACGGATGACGACGAACCATCAGGAGACTGACGTGACGACCGGAGCCACCGTCTGGCTCACGGGTCTGCCGAGCGCCGGCAAGACCACCATCGCCTACGAGCTGGCGGACCGGCTGCGTGCGGGGGGCCACCGGGTCGAGGTGCTCGACGGCGACGAGATCCGCGAGTTCATCTCGGCGGGCCTCGGCTTCTCCCGGGAGGACCGGCACACCAACGTGCAGCGCATCGGCTTCGTCGCCGAGCTGCTGGCCCGCAACGGCGTCAAGGCGCTGGTGCCGGTGATCGCGCCGTACGGCGACAGCCGGGACGCCGTCCGCAAGCGGCACGAGGAGAACGGGACGCCGTACCTGGAGATCCATGTGGCGACCCCGGTCGAGGTGTGCAGCGTGCGCGATGTGAAGGGCCTGTACGCCAAGCAGGCGGCGGGTGAGCTGACCGGTCTCACCGGTGTCGACGACCCGTACGAGGAGCCCGAGACCCCCGATCTGCGGATCGAGTCGCAGCATCAGACGGTGCAGGAGTCCGCCGGGTCGGTGTACGCGCTGCTGAGCGAGAGGGGACTGGCATGACCACGGTCGCCAAGCCGAACGAGGGCACGGCGAGCCCGTACGCCCTGTCGCACCTGGACGCCCTGGAGTCCGAGGCGGTGCACATCTTCCGCGAGGTCGCGGGCGAGTTCGAGAACCCGGTGATCCTGTTCTCCGGTGGCAAGGACTCCATCGTCATGCTGCACCTCGCGCTGAAGGCGTTCGCGCCGGCCGGGGTTCCCTTCTCCCTGCTGCATGTGGACACGGGACACAACTTCCCGGAAGTCCTTGAGTACCGGGACCGCGTGGTGGCCGCCCATGGGCTGCGTCTCCATGTGGCCTCCGTCCAGGACTACATCGACCGCGGTGTGCTCAAGGACCGTCCCGACGGCACCCGCAACCCGCTCCAGACCCTCCCCCTCACCGAGAAGATCCAGTCGGAGAGGTTCGACGCGGTCTTCGGCGGCGGCCGGCGCGACGAGGAGAAGGCCCGGGCCAAGGAGCGCGTGTTCTCGCTGCGGGACGAGTTCTCCCAGTGGGACCCGCGCCGTCAGCGCCCCGAGCTGTGGAACCTGTACAACGGCCGGCACGCCCCCGGCGAGCACGTCCGCGTCTTCCCGCTGTCCAACTGGACCGAGCTGGACGTCTGGCAGTACATCGCCCGTGAGGGCATCGAGCTGCCGGAGATCTACTTCGCGCACGAGCGCGAGGTGTTCCGGCGGGGCGGCATGTGGCTGACCGCCGGCGAGTGGGGCGGCCCGAAGGACGGCGAGACCGTCGAGAAGCGGCTCGTGCGCTACCGGACGGTGGGCGACATGTCCTGCACCGGCGCGGTCGACTCCGACGCGACCACGCTGGACGCCGTCATCGCCGAGATCGCCGCGTCCCGGCTGACCGAGCGGGGCGCGACCCGCGCCGACGACAAGATGTCCGAGGCCGCGATGGAAGACCGCAAGCGCGAGGGGTACTTCTAAGCATGAGCACGACCACGACCGAGGCGCTCCCGGCCACCACCCTGCTGCGGTTCGCCACCGCCGGCTCCGTCGACGACGGCAAGTCCACGCTCGTCGGGCGGCTGCTGCACGACTCCAAGTCGGTCCTCGCCGACCAGCTGGAGGCCGTGGAGCGCGTCTCCGCCAGCCGCGGCCAGGAGGGCCCGGACCTCGCGCTGCTCACCGACGGCCTGCGCGCCGAGCGGGAGCAGGGCATCACCATCGACGTCGCCTACCGCTACTTCGCGACCCCGCGCCGCCGGTTCATCCTCGCCGACACGCCCGGGCACGTGCAGTACACCCGCAACATGGTGACCGGCGCCTCCACGGCCGAGCTGACGGTGATCCTGGTCGACGCCCGCAACGGCGTGGTCGAGCAGACCCGCCGGCACGCGGCCATCGCCGCCCTCCTGCGCGTCCCGCACGTGGTGCTCGCCGTCAACAAGATGGACCTGGCCGGGTACGCGGAGCCCGTGTTCGCCGCGATCGCCGAGGAGTTCACGGCGTACGCCACCGAGCTGGGCGTCCCCGAGGTCACCGCGATCCCGATCTCGGCGCTGGCCGGCGACAACGTGGTGGAGCCGTCCGCGAACATGGACTGGTACGGCGGCCCGACCGTGCTGGAGCACCTGGAGACCGTGCCGGTCAGCCACGACCTGGCGCACTGCCACGCGCGGCTGCCCGTGCAGTACGTGATCCGGCCGCAGACCGCCGAGCACCCGGACTACCGGGGCTACGCGGGCCAGATCGCGGCCGGTTCCTTCCGGGTGGGCGAGCCGGTCACCGTGCTGCCGTCCGGCCGTACGACGACCATCACCGGCATCGACCTGCTGGGCGAGCCGGCCGACGTGGCGTGGACGACGCAGTCGGTGACGGTGCTGCTGGCGGACGACATCGACGTCTCGCGCGGCGACCTGATCGTGCCGACGAAGGACGCGCCGGCCACCACCCAGGACGTGGAGGCGACCGTCTGCCACGTCGCCGACGCCCCGCTGACGGTCGGCCACCGGGTACTGCTCAAGCACGGCACGCGCACGGTCAAGGCGATCGTGCGGGACATCCCGTCCCGGCTGACCCTCGACGACCTGTCCCTGCACCCGCACCCGGGGCAGCTCGTCGCCAACGACATCGGCCGGGTGAAGATCCGTACCGCCGAGCCGCTGCCGGTCGACTCCTACGCCGACTCGCGCCGCACCGGCTCGTTCATCCTGATCGACCCCTCCGACGGCACCACGCTCACCGCCGGCATGGTCGGCGAGTCGTTCGCGGCCCCCGAGCCGGTCAAGGACGAGGCCGACGACGACGGCTGGGACTTCTGAGGATGTACGCCACCGACTTCTACTCGACGTTCGCGAAGGAGGGCGGCCGCGTCGGCAGCGGCGCCCTCGGCAGCGGGCAGGGCGGAGTGGCGCGATGTGTGCGCTGACGTACGCGCACCGCTTGCGCGCCCCGTCCCCCCACCCGACGTCCCGGACGCGACGAAGACCCTTGCCGAACTCCCGGCCACGACCTGAAAGCCCGTGACCGCCGGGCCAACGAGAGGACACCCTCCCGTGCCTGCCAACCGCTCCACCCTCCTTCGCCGCGGTGCCGCCGTGGTAGCAGCGCTCCCCCTGCTCACCCTCGCCGCCTGCGGTTACGGGTCCAAGTCCACGGCCGACAACGCCAAGGAGAAGGTCGCCGCCGGCTCGTCCAAGATCGACGGCCTCGGGTCCGTCAAGATCGGCTACTTCGGCAACCTGACCCACGGCACCGCGCTCGTCGCCCGTCAGCAGGGCCTGTTCCAGAAGGAACTGGGCGCCACCAAGGCGGACTACCAGATCTTCAACGCCGGCCCCTCGGAGATCGAGGCGCTCAACTCCGGCTCCATCGACATCGGCTGGATCGGCCCGTCCCCGTCGATCAACGGTTACGTCAAGTCCAACGGCAAGGGCCTGAAGATCATCGGCGGCTCGGCCTCCGGCGGTGTGAAGCTCGTCGTCGACCCGAAGAAGATCACGTCCCTGAAGGACGTCAAGGGCAAGAAGATCGCCACGCCGCAGCTCGGCAACACGCAGGACGTGGCGTTCCTCAACTGGATCAGCGACCAGGGCTGGAAGGTCGACGCCAACACCGGCAAGGGCGACGTGTCGGTGGTCCGCACCGACAACAAGATCACCCCGGACGCCTACAAGTCCGGTGCCATCGACGGGGCCTGGGTGCCGGAGCCGACCGCGTCCAAGCTGGTCGCCGAGGGCGGCAAGGTGCTGCTCGACGAGGCCTCGCTGTGGCCGGACAAGAAGTTCGTGATCACGAACATCATCGTGCGCCAGGCCTTCCTCAAGGAGCACCCGAAGGCCGTCGAGGCCGTGCTGAAGGCCTCGGTCGAGGCCAACAAGTGGATCAACGCCAACCCCGGCCGGGCGAAGGCCGTGGCGAACAAGCAGCTTGAGACCGACTCGGGCAAGGCGCTGCCGGCCAAGGTCCTGGACCCGGCGTGGAAGTCCATCCAGTTCACCGACGACCCGCTGGCCTCAACCCTCGGCACGGAGGCGGAGCACGCGGTCAAGGCCGGCCTGCTCCAGAAGCCGGACCTCAAGGGAATCTACGACCTCACGATCCTCAACAAGGTCCTCAAGGCCGAGGGCGCGAACACGGTCGACGACGCCGGTCTCGGCGCGAGCTGACCCCCGCCCGACGAGTTCCCAGGAGGTGACGACCATGGCAACGACCTTCGCCAAGGCCGCGGAGTCGGTGGAGTACGCCGCCCGCCTTGAGCACGTCTCGAAGTCCTTCGCAGGACCGGGCGGGCAGCAGCTCGTCCTGGACGACATCAGCATCGATGTCGCGCCCGGCGAGTTCGTCACCCTCCTGGGGGCCTCGGGCTGCGGCAAGTCCACCCTGCTCAACCTGGTCGCGGGCCTGGACCGGCCGACCGCCGGCGCCATCGCGACGGACGGCCGCCCCGCCCTGATGTTCCAGGAGCACGCCCTCTTCCCGTGGCTGACGGCGGGCAAGAACATCGAACTCGCCCTCAAACTCAGGGGAGTCGCGAAGAACGACCGCCGCGGCAAGGCCGAGGAGCTGCTCGAACTCGTCCGCCTGAAGGGCGCGTACGGCAAGCGGGTGCACGAGCTGTCGGGCGGTATGCGTCAGCGTGTGGCGCTGGCCCGCGCGCTCGCCCAGGAGAGCAACCTGCTGCTGATGGACGAGCCGTTCGCGGCCCTGGACGCCATCACGCGGGACGTGCTGCACGACGAGCTGACCCGCATCTGGGCGGAGACGGGCCTGTCCGTCCTCTTCGTCACGCACAACGTGCGCGAGGCGGTGCGGCTCGCCCAGCGGGTCGTGCTGCTGTCCTCGCGCCCCGGCCGGATCGCACGCGAGTGGACGGTCGACATCCCGCAGCCGCGGCGCATCGAGGACGCGCCCGTGGCCGAACTGTCCCTTGAGATCACCGATGTACTGCGTGGGGAGATCCGCCGTCATGGCCAGCACTGAGACGACGCCGGCCCAGGACGCCGGAAGCGTCGAGGCGGGCCTCGACGCACTGGAGACGACGGCCGCCGGCCGTACGCCCTTCAGCCAGACCTTCAGGAACAAGATCCTGCCGCCCATCGTCGCCATCGCCGTGGTGCTGGTGGCCTGGAGCCTGCTCTACCCGGTCGTCGACAACCCGTCGAAGCTGCCCTCGCCCCAGGACGTGTGGGCCGAGGTCGAGGACCAGTGGCTCAAGGGCACCCTGATCGACTACATCTGGGGCAGCGTCTCCCGCGGTCTGCTGGGCTTCCTGCTCGCGCTGGCCATCGGTACGCCGCTGGGTCTGCTCGTGGCGCGGGTGAGGTTCGTGCGCGCGGCGTTCGGCCCGATCCTGTCCGGTCTGCAGTCGCTGCCCTCGGTCGCCTGGGTCGCGCCGGCGGTGATCTGGCTGGGCCTGGACAACTCGGTGATGTTCACCGTGATCCTGCTCGGCGCCGTCCCCTCGATCGCCAACGGCCTGGTGTCGGGTGTCGACCAGGTGCCCCCGCTGTTCCTGCGCGCGGGCCGCACCCTGGGCGCGACCGGGCTGCGCGGCACCTGGCACATCGTGATGCCGGCGGCGCTGCCCGGTTATGTGGCCGGGCTGAAGCAGGGCTGGGCGTTCTCCTGGCGTTCGCTGATGGCCGCCGAGATCATCGCCCAGTCGCCGGACATGGGCATGGGCCTGGGCCAGCTGCTGGAGGTGGGCCGTACCAACAGCAGCATGGCGACGGTCTTCCTCGCCATCCTGCTCATCCTGTTCGTCGGCATAGCGATCGACCTGCTGATCTTCAGCCCGCTGGAGCGGTGGGTGCTGCGCAGCCGCGGCCTGCTGGTGAAGAGCTGAGTCCCATGCGCCCTGTGCAGCCGGTCCGTCCCGTCCTCGTCGTCATCGCCCACGGCAGCCGCGACCCGCGCCATGCCGCGACGGTGCACGCCCTCGTGCGCCGGGTGCGCTCGCTGCGCCCGGACGTGCGGGTGGAGACCGGCTTCCTGGACTTCAACGTCCCGTCCGTGCACGGGGTGCTGCGGTCGCTGGCGGCGGAGGGCGTCCGTGACGTCGTCGCCCTCCCCCTGCTGCTGACCCGCGCGTTCCACGCGAAGGCGGACATCCCCGCCGTGCTGCGGGACGCGCCGGCGCAGCTGCGCATCCGCCAGGCGGAGGTGCTCGGCCCGTCGCCGCTGCTCCTGGCCGCCCTCGAACGGCGGCTGTACGCGGCGGGGCTGTCCCCCGCCGACAAGTCCTCGACCGGGGTCGTGCTGGCCTCGGCGGGGTCCTCCGACCCGGAGGCGATCGCAGTGATCGCCGACATCGCGCGGGAGTGGTGGCACACCGGTTGGTGCGCCGTGCGGCCTGCGTTCGCCTCCGCATCCCTTCCCCGTACCGAGGACGCGGTACGGGAGCTGCGCGCGCTGGGCTGCGCGCGGGTGGCCGTGGCGCCGTACGTCCTGGCGCCGGGTTTCCTGCCCGACCGCATCGCGCGCGGCGCGGCCGGGGCGGACGTCCTGGGCGATGTGCTGGGTGCGGCGCCCGAGGTGGCCCGGGTGCTCGTGGAGCGGTACGAGGGGGCGTCCCGGCCCGCTCTGACGGCTCTCGGGGCCTGACCACCGTCCCGGCCGCGGGAGGGAGCCCGCACCGCGTCGGCCGTCGGGGGCTCCTGGTCCCCCAGCCGTCTCAGCAGTGACGGTGACCACTCCGCCGCCGCGCACCGAGCACCACATCCGGCTGCGCCGCGCCGCCCGGGTGCGGGCCCATCGTCTGCTGCCGGAGCCGGCGCGGCACGACTGCTCGGGCGCGGCGCTCGTGGCGGAGCTGGTGGAACACCCCGGGAAGCCGGGGCGGTTCGGGCTCGTCGACCGCTCAGGGGAGACCTGGACGGGCACCCGCTCGGACGGCACCGTGCAGACGGTCGAGCCCGGTCGGAGGGTGCCGCTGCGGTCGGGTCTCGACCTGGACCTCGGCGGCGGGGTCCGGGCGGTGGTGCGGGCGCGGTGACGTCCGTGGCCGGAGCCAGGTGGCGGCGGGGCTCCGGCCGGTTACAGTCCCAGGGCGGTGAGGAGCTGCCGGGTGAAGGCGAGGCTGCCGGTGCCGGCCGAGGCCGCGATGGCGATCGTTTCCAGGGCGGAGCGGATCCGGCCCCGGTTGGGCGGCAGGCCGTCCTCGGCGGACTCCTGGAACTGGGCCTGGATGATCTCGCCCTGGCGCACCAGCTGCGGGTACTCGGCGCGCAGCGTCTCGGTGAGCCGCGCGGACAGGTCCATCATGGTCGGCAGGTCGGGGTTGGCGTGGTCGACCTGCATCTGCCCGTGGTCGCCGAAGTCGGCCGGGCCGTTGACGTTGCCGATGTTGTAGGAGCTCATGTCCTGTCCTCGCTTGTGATTCCGGCTGGCCAGGTTCCGGGCCGGAGGGGCCGCCGGATGGCTGGGGTTGGGGTTTCGGCGGGGGCGGGCCGGATCCCGCGGGCCCGGGTCCGCCCTGGGCTCCCGGGCCGCCGTGGGGTCCGGGTCCTTGCTGCCCGCCCGGGAGAACCGTCGCGGGGGCGCCGAAGTTGCTGGGACCGCTGACGTTACCGATGTCGTACGTCCGCGTGTTGATGACCTGCACGGCCTTGTCGAGGGAACTGGTGCCGATGGGGTGGTCCCGCAGGAACCGTTCCGTGGCGGTCGGCACGCCCTGCCGGAGCCGGAACAGGTGGCCCTGCGCGTCGGTGCGTTCGAGGCGACCGGCCTCGTCCCGGGCGCCGAGGTCCTCGCGGAGGCTGCCGGTGGCGCCGTGGCCGTGGCGGACGTGCTGCCGGGTGACGGCGCGGCGGGTCCGGGTCAGGGCGCGTTCCCGGTCGTGCTGCCGGCGGTGGCGGCGCAGGGTGCGGCCGAGGGCGCCGCGCTGTCCGGGGCCGGTGCGGCGGGTGGCGTGGCGGGTCAGGTCCCACCAGCGTTCGAGGGGGACGACCGGGAGCCCGGCGCGGGACAGGCGGGTGGGGTCGGGCGGCGGCCCGGGGATCAGGGGGACGTTGCTGCCGCGGACGTGGAGCCGGTTCCGGGCGCGCGGGCCCTGGAGTCCGGGCATGTTCTGCCCGTGCCGTGCCATGTGGGTGCGCAGGCCGATGACGTCGAAGGGGCGCAGCGGGAGCTTTCCGCCGCCGGGCGCTTCGGCGGGCCGGCTGATGCCGGGGGGCTGCCGGACGACCTCCGAGAGGTACACCTCCCGGGCCGTGTCGCGGTCGCGGGCCTCGGTGTGGCGGACCAGTCGCCGGGCGACCGCGCAGGCGCCGAGAGGGCCGAAAATCGCCACCCGTCCGAGTGACGGGTGCGCGTTGACCAGTCCCCGAGATCCGACGGGCAGGGCGAGGAGTACGGCCGTCCGGAGGCAGGCGAGCCGGTGGTCGAGGGCGGCGCGGCGGCGGGTGGCCACGCGCGCGGGCCGGGTGAGGGCGACGGCGCTGATGTGCGGGCTCGGCCCGAGGGCGTCGAGCCGGTCTCCGGTGAGCACCCGGTCGACGTAGAGGGCGACGTCGTCGGCGACGTGCACCGAGGCGCTCAGGCGCCGGGTGACCCCGTCCTTGCGGTACTGCGGCAACGACGGCAGCGGCCTGCCGGTCACACTCATCCGTCCGTCCCCCTCACGCCTGTCGCGCGGCTCACCCTAGAAACAACTCCGCGGGTTTGTCGCGTGGTTCGGTGAGGCGCGGCGGCGGGGGCCGGGGGTGTGGTAACGGTCGCCGCGGTCCGGCGCTCCCCTGCGACGTCGGACCGCGACGGCTCTTGGTTCTGCGCCGGCCGTGGCCGCCGTGTCACACGTGCGCCGCGGGCGGCCCGCCGCAGGGGCACTTATCGGCCAATCTCTTCTCGGGTCAGTCGAACCGGAGCGCTCCGGTGCGGGTCCGCTTCAGCTCGAAGAGGTCGGGGTGCCGGGCCAGCACCCGGAAGCTGTCGAAGAGTTCGGCCGCCTCGGCACCGCGCGGCACGGCGCGCAGCACGGGCCCGAACCACACGGTGCCGTCGAGGTGCAGGGTGGGGGTGCCGACGTAGCCGCCGGTCTCCGGTTCGGCGCCGGCCGTGTGGCTGCGGCGGACGGCGTCGTCGTACGCCGGGTCGTGGGCCGCGGCCGACAGGTCGGCGGGGAGGCCGAGTTCGGCCAGCGACTCGGTGATCACCGTGTCGAAGTCCTTGACGCCGTGGTCGTGGATGCGGGTGCCGAACGCGGTGTACAGGTCGCGCAGCACCTCGTCGCCGTGCCGTTCGGCGGCGGCCACGGCGACCCGTACCGGGCCGATCGAGCGGTCCACCAGGTCCCGGTACCAGTCGGGCAGTTCGTTGCCGGTGTTGTGCAGGTGGAGGCTCATCACCCGGAACCGGAGGTCGAGCGGGCGCAGCCGCTCGACCTCCAGCAGCCAGCGGGAGGTGATCCAGGCGAACGGGCAGGCCGGGTCGAAGTAGAAGTCGACCCGGGCAGGGCCGGCGGTGGTGCGGGGCGGGGTGTCGGTGCTGCTGTGCGTCATGACGGCGACGCTAGTGCCCGGATGGACCGGAGTCCCGGCCCAATCGACCGCTGTATGACTGGTCCGATCGGCGGACCCTCGCGGCCGGGGCCGTTGGTCAGCCGCTCTGCCGTACCGCCTCGTCGGCCAGCCGGACGAGGTCGGCGACCGGCAGCGAACCGGCCGGCCGGCCCTCGCGCGCGAACTCGCCGGCGAGGCGCTGCAGCAGTTCGTTGAGCGGGGTGGGGACGCCGTGCAGCCGGCCGAGCAGGACGATCTCGCCGTTGAGGTAGTCGGCCTCGATGGTGCCGGTGCCCCGGACCAGGGACTGCCAGGAGGAGCCGCCGCCCCGCGGAACCCCGTCCAGCGGGACCAGGGTGACCTTGCCGTCGCGGGCGGCGCGCTGTTCCGCCGCGCCGGCGTACGCGATCCCGGCGGCGTCGAGCACCTCCTCGCCCTCCGCGCGGACCCGTGCGAACAGCGCCTGGGCCGCCTCGCTCGCCACGGGTCCGCTGACCGCCTCCAGCGCGTTGCCGAGGTTCCCGAGCAGCTTGGCGTACTGCCAGCGGGCCACGTCGGGCACGACCGGTGCCTCGAAGTGCGCGTCCGTGAGGTCGGCGGCGATCCGGCGGATGGTGTCGTCGGCGCCGTGCGGGGCGCGGCCGAGGTGCAGCACGCCGGTGAGCGGGGCGCCGGCGGCGGAGACGGTCCCGGGTTCCACGAAGGTGGAGGGCAGCCAGACGCAGACCCCGTACACGCGCCGGAAGCGGCGCAGTGCCAGCCGGCCGCTTTCGACGCCGTTCTGCAGGCAGACCAGCGGCAGCCGTTCGGCCGCGGTGCCGCCGCCGGCGACGGGTGTGCCGGCCCAGGTGTCCAGGGCGGCCACGGTGTCCTGGGTCTTCACGGCGAGCAGGAGGACGTCGTCGGGGCGCAGTTCGCCGAGCGGGTCCGGCCCGTCGACGGCGGGCAGCCGGTGCGTCGACTCCCCCTGCGGGACCCGCAGGCGCAGCCCGTGCGCGCGGAGGGCGGCCAGGTGGGCGCCGCGGGCGACGAGGACGACCTCGCGCCCGGCCTGGGCGAGGCGTCCACCGACGGTGCCGCCGACCGCGCCGGCTCCGATGATGATGTAGCGCATGCGCCGAGCCTCGCACAGGCGGGCGGTCCCGCGGCGCCTGCCGTGCGGCCCTCGTGCCCCGTGGGGGCGGGCGCGAAGGCCGCACGGCACGGCGTGGGCCGGGCTGCGCGAAACTCTCGCTGATCAGCGGCGTGCGGATCAACTCCTTCACGCAGCTGTGACTTGTTCAACAAGGTTTCGCAATGACAAACCGGGAGCGCTGGCGGCGGATCGGACACCGGAGCCCTGAGAGCCGTCCCCGAGAACCGGCGATAGGTGTAAGGGGCCGTCGTCCTCCCCAGTGGTGATCCGGCCACCGCACAGTTCACCGGCCAGTACGACGAGCCGTTCCCGTCCGGCCCCTACCGTCGAATCGAACAAGCACGCAGGTGACGGCAGGGGGCCGGCACCGCACACGAGGGGGGCAGACCCGTCATGGGGAACACAGAGGTGCGGGTGCGGGGGCTGGCCGCCCGCGCCGGCGGCTGGAGCGCCCGGCACCGCTGGGCGGCCGTCGGCATATGGGTGTTGTTCGTGGTCCTGGCGATGGGGCTCGGCTCCGCGGCGGGCCGGGTCGACGTGGACCAGAGCGACCAGCTCAAGGGCGAGACCCACACCGCTGCGAAGATCATCGAGGACGCCGGCATCAAGGAGCCGGCCGGCGAGACCGTGCTGGTCCAGGGCAGGACCGGCGCCGTCAAGGCCACCGGCACCGAGTTCCGCGCGGCCGTCGCCGACGTCGTGAAGGCCGTCGAGGGCACCGGCGAGGTCACGGGCGTCACCTCGCCGTACGACACGCACACCGTCTCCCGCGACGGGCGCAGCGCGCTGGTCCAGTTCGACCTGCGCGGTGACGCGGAGACGGCCGCCGACCGGATCGAGCCGGTGCTGGACGCCGTCGCCGGGGTGCAGAAGGACCACGCGGGCCTGCGGATCGAGGAGATCGGCGGCGCCAGCATGCAGAAGCAGTACAAGGACGCCTTCGGGGACGACTTCCGGCAGGCCGAGTACTCGGCGGTGCCGGTCGCCCTCGGCATCCTGCTGATCGCGTTCGGCGCGCTGGTGGCCGCGCTGCTGCCGGTGGCCCTCGCGATCACCGCGATCATGGCGACGATGGGCCTGATGGGCCTGGTCAGCCACCTCCAGCCGATGAGCGACACCGCCAACTCCGTGATGCTGCTGGTTGGTATGGCCGTCGGCGTCGACTACTGCCTGTTCTACCTGCGTCGCGAGCGCGAGGAGCGGGCCGCCGGCCGGGACGCGGGCACCGCGCTGCGGATCGCCGCCGCCACCAGCGGCCGGGCGATTGTCGTCTCCGGGGTGACGGTGTGCGTGGCGATGGCGGGCATGCTGTTCACCGGGCTCGCCGAGTTCGAGGCGATGGGCCTGGCCTCGCTGATGGTCGTGGCGGTCGCCATGGCCGGCTCGGTCACCGTGCTGCCCGCGCTGCTGTCGCTGCTCGGCGAGCGGGTCGAGAAGGGGCGCATCCCGTTCCTGGGCCGCCGCCGGCGCACGGGAAGCGGGGACAGCCGGTTCTGGTCGGCCGTGCTGCGGGGTGTGCTGGCCAAGCCGCTCGTCTCGGTCGTCGTCGCGGCCGGCGCGCTGCTGGCGATCGCCGCGCCCGCGCTCGGCATGAAGACCCAGCAGCTCACCCTGGACCAGGAGTTCGGCGACTCGCTGCCCATGGTGCAGACGTACAACCACCTCAACGAGGCCTTCCCGGGCGGCAGCGAGCCGGCCCAGGTCGTCGTCAAGGCCACGGACGTCAACGCCCCCGGCGTGCGGCGGGCGCTGGCCGACTTCCGCAGGCAGGCCATCGCCTCGGGCGCCTCGCGCGGCCCGGTCGAGGTCAAGCTGTACGACGCGCAGAACGTCGCCCTGGTCTCCGTGCCGCTGGTCGGCGGCTCCGACATGGACCGGGCGACGAAGAGCCTGGAGAAGCTGCGCGACGAGGTGCGGCCCGCCACCCTCGGCAAGGCCGACGGCGTGCAGGCGCCGATCACCGGGCAGGTCGCGGGCAACCACGACTTCAACGACCAGCTGATGGGCTCCGTCGTCCCGGTCTTCGCGTTCGTGGTCGTCTTCGCCTTCCTGCTGATGCTGCTGTCGTTCCGTTCGCTGACGGTCGCGATCACGTCGATCGTGCTGAACCTGCTGTCGGTGGCCGCCGCGTACGGCATCCTCGTCGCCGTCTTCCAGCACGGCTGGGGTGCCTCGCTGGTGGGCGCGGAAGGGGTCGGCGCGATCGTCACCTGGCTGCCGCTGTTCCTCTTCGTGATCCTGTTCGGGCTGTCGATGGACTACCACGTCTTCGTGGTCTCCCGGATCCGCGAGGCGCGGATGCGCGGCCGTACGACGACGGACGCGATCCGGCACGGCGTGGTCACCACGGCCGGGGTCGTCACCAGCGCCGCCGTCATCATGGTCGCCGTCTTCGCCATCTTCGGCACGCTGTCCATGCAGTCCATGAAGCAGATGGGCGTGGGCCTGGCCGCGGCGGTCCTGATCGACGCCACGGTCATCCGCGGGGTGCTGCTCCCGGCGGTGATGGCGCTGCTCGGCGAGCGCAACTGGTACCTGCCGAAGTGGCTGCACCGGCTGCCGGACCTCACGCACGACGAGGCGCCCGAGCAGGCCGCGTCACCGGTGCCCGACCGGGGTGAACGGCTGACCGTCTGATCCCGCCCGTCGCCGCAGGGCCCGCCGCTGCCCCCGTGGGGACCGGCGGGCCCTGCCGTGCTCCCGTCCGGTGGGAGCGGTCCTCTAGCGCGGGCCGCGGCCGGGCAGTTCGGCCTCGATGAGGTCGGCCGCCCGCCGGGTGCCGCCCTCCTGGGCCATCTCCGCCTGCACCGCCTTGAGCCGGCGGGCCACCTCCGGGTCGTCCACCAGGGCGAGCGCGGCCTCGCGGAGCCGGTCGGCGGTGGCCTCCTCGGCGGGCAGGTGCCGGGCGACGCCGAGTCCCTGGAGCATGCCGGCGTTGCCGAACTGGTCGGCGGCCTGCGGTACGGCGATCATCGGTGTGGCGGTGGCGAGCCCTTCCTGGCTGCCGCCGGCGCCCGCGTGCGTGACGAACAGGTCGGCCTGCCGCAGGATCGACAGCTGCGGCACCCAGTCGTGCACTTCGACCTCCTCCGGTACGTCGCCCAGTTCGTCCCGGGTCACATGCCGGCCCACCTGGAGGACGACGTGCCAGCCGGGCAGGTCCGCGAAGGCGCGCACGCACTCCCGGTAGAAGGCGGGCTGCTTGGTGAAGGCCGATCCGAGGGAGACCAGCACGACCTTCTCCGCGTCCGCGGGGCGCCGCCAGTCGCCCTGCCCGGCGCGGTCGCCCTGGCAGGCGCCGACGAAGGTGTACACGCGTTCGTCGACCCGGTCGGCGTGCGGCTGGAGTGCCCTCGGGATGAGCACCAGGGAGCGGTCGGGGCGGCCGGCGAAGGAGTCCGGGTCCAGGGTGATCCCGTTCTCGGCCAGCCACGCCCCGAACCGGGCGTAGTAGGCACGTCCGCGCTCGGTCCGCCGCGGCTCCCGCCACATCGGCTCGCCGACCTCCTCCTCGTAGCCCTTCCAGGCGACGAGGTTCGGGGAGAGGGAGATCGCGGGGACGCCCCAGCGGTGGGCGAGGACGCGGGCCGGGTAGGAGGTGATGTCGTGCAGGACGAGGTCGGGGGTGTCGCCGGCGTAGGCCTCGGCGAGCTGCGGGAGCGCCTGGATCGCGTCGTCCAGGAACGGCTCCACGTTGTCGAGCAGGGTGCTCCCCCAGGCCTCGGGGTCGGCGTCGGGTCCGGGCAGGGTGGAGGTGTAGGGCACGGGCCGGGCGCCGGTGTCGGCCACCTTGCCGGCGAAGGCCGGCGGGATGGCGTAGGTGACGCGGTGGCCGCGGGCGACGAGTTCACGGATCACCTCCATGCTGGGGTTCACGTGGCCGTGGGCGGCGATGGAGAACATGGCGATGTGGGCGGGCGGGATCGTTGCAGGCATGACGTCGAGGCTAGGTGAGACGATACGTCTCGTCTAACGCTTTTCGGTGCGCCGGGGACCGTCCCTGCGGTGACCGTTCAGCGCTGGTAGCGGGCCAGCACCAGGTTTCCGTCCCGTTCGAGGCGGTGGCGCAGCTCTTCGAGGCCGATCGCGCCGCTGTAGTACTCCTGGTAGGCCGGGGCGGCCACCTTGTCCTTCCATTCCGCGTAGCCGCGCACGGACTGGGCGGGTGCCGGGCGCAGCCGGGCCGCGAGGGCGGTGCCGGTGGCCCACCCGTACTTGGCGGTGTGCAGAGCCGGGTCCTTCAGTGCCCCGGTGCCGGTCGGCAGCATCCAGTCGCCGAGGGCGAGGCGGACCATGTTGCGGGGCCGCAGCAGGAAGTCGATGAACGCGACCGCTTCCTTCTTGTGCGGGCAGTCGGCGGACACGGACAGCGTCTGCGGGCTGACGCCCTGGGTGAGCCCGTCGGCGCCGGCCGGGGCCGGCAGCACCGTCCAGTGGAAGTCCGCGGGCGCCTGCTGCACGATCTGCTGGCGGTAGGAGAAGCCCAGCGGGACCATCGCGTACCGGCCGGCGAAGAAGCCGGGCAGGGTGTCCGAGCCGCCGCTGCCGAGCGTCGAGGCGGGCGCGCTGCGGTCGAGGACGACCTGGTCGCGGATGGTGCGCGGGACGACCGCGTCCCCGGCCGTGAAGCGCACGGTGACCCTGCCGTCCGCGCCCCGGTGGAAGAGCCGTCCGCCCGCCGACAGGGACAGGTTGAGCGTGGCGGAGACGGGTTCCCTCAGCGGCCAGGCCACGCCGTACCGCCCCGGCCCGCTCAGCCGCCTGGCGACCTGCCGGAACTCCGCCCAGCTCCAGGGGTGTTGGGGTGTCGGTATGCGCACCCTCGCCGCGCGCAGCCGGTCGGCGTCGGCGATGAGCACCCGGGGCTCCTGGAGGAACGGCACGCCGTAGACACCGCGTCCGAAGGTGGCCGTCGCCCAGCCGGCGCGCGGGATGCCGGACCGCAGCCGGGCGGGCAGCAGGCCGGTCAGGTCGGCGAGATAGCCGCCGTAGGCGAAGTCGGCCAGGTCGTCGGAGGCGTCGTGGATGATGTCGGGTGCCTCGCCGCCCTCGAAGGAGGTGAGCAGCTGGTCGTGCACGCTGTCCCAGCTCCCCTGGACGTACTCGACCTTGACGTCGGAGTGGGTGGCGTTCCACTCCCGCACCAGCTCCTTGTTGGCGGCGACGGACTCCTGCTGCCAGGCCAGTGACTGGAAGCGCAGGGTGACGGGGCCGCCGTCCGTGCGGTCGCCCGGGGAGCAGCCCGCGAGGAGCAGGAGGACGACGAGCGCGGTGGTGATCGCTCTGCGCATCAGCTCTTCACCGCCCCCGAGAGCAGGCCGCCCGTGATCCGCCGCTGGACGAGCGCGAAGACGGCCACGGAGGGCAGGGTGGCGAGGAACGCGGCGGCGGCCAGCGGGCCGAGGTCGGCCACGCCCTCAGCGCCGATGAAGTGGGTGAGGACGACCGGGAGGGTCTGCTTGCCGGGGCTCTTGAGCAGCACCAGCGCGAAGAAGAACTCGTTCCACGCGGTGACGAAGGCGAACAGGGCCGTCGCCGCGATGCCGGGGCCGAGCAGCGGCGCCGTCACCGACACCAGCGTTCTCAGCCGCCCGGCCCCGTCGACGGCCGCCGCTTCCTCCAACTCGACTGGCACCGCCCGGACATGGCCGGTCAGCATCCACAGGGCGAACGGCAGCGCCCACACCACGTACACCAGTACCAGTCCGGCCAGGGAGTCGATCAGCCGCAGGTTCTTCAGTACCAGGAACAGCGGGATGATCACCAGCGCGAAGGGGAACGCCTGGCTGACCACCACCCACCCCGTGGCGGCCCGCGCCAGCCGGGTGCGGTGGCGGGCCATGACGTAGGCCGTCGGGGTGGCGATGAGTACGGCGACGGCGGCGGTGCAGGACGCCACCAGCAGCGAGTTGAGCGCGGCGTGCGCCAGCGGCTGCTCGGCGAAGGCCTGCCGGACGTTGGCCAGGGTCGGGTCGCGCGGGATCCAGGCCGGATGCAGGCTGCCCAGTTCCCGCGGGGACTTCAGCGCGGTGGACAGAAGCCACAGCAAGGGGAAGGCGAGGAACAGCAGGTAGCCCAGGAGGGCCGGGTAGCGTCCGGCGCGGGCGGCACGGCGGGTCCGGGAGATCCGGGGAGCACGGGAGGTCCGTGAGATCCGGGGGGTGTGGGTGGTCCGTGCGGCCCTCATGCGGTGTCACCGCCGCGCAGCCGGCCGGCCAGGAACACCGCGAGCAGGACCGAGACCACCGCTACGAGCACGCAGCCCATCGCCGCCGCGTAGCCGAACTGGCCGTAGCGGAAGGCCTCTTCGTACGCGAAGAGCATCGGCAGCCGGGTCCTGCCGCCGGGTCCGCCGCCCGTCAGCACGTAGACCAGGGCGAAGGAGTTGAGGTTCCAGATGAGGTTGAGCGCGGTGACGGCGAGGGCCACCGGCCGGAGTGCGGGCCAGGTGACGGCGCGGAAGCGGCGCCAGGCGCCCGCGCCGTCGACGGCCGCCGCCTCGTGGAGTTCGCGCGGGACGTTCTGCAGTCCGGCGAGCAGCGCGACCGTGGTCTGCGGCAGGCCCGCCCAGACACCGACGACGATCACCGCGGGCAGCGCGGTGGCCAGGCCGCTCAGCCAGTCCCGGCCGGCACCGAGACCGAGGTCACGCAGGGTCTCGTTGAGGACACCGGCGTCCGGGCTGTAGACCAGCCGCCACATGATGCCGACGACGACCTCGGGCATCGCCCAGGGCACGATCGCGAGGGCGCGGGCCAGGCCGCGCAGGCGTAAGTCCTGGTTCAGCAGCAGGGCCAGGCCGAGCGCCAGCAGGAACTGCGGCACGGTCACGCCGGCCGCCCAGACCAGTCCGATCCGGAAGGACTCCCAGAAGAGGGTGTCGTGCAGCAGGTCCCGGAAGTTGAGGGCGCCGATCCACCGGGTGGCGGCCGTCCGGCCGGACTGGGCGTCGGTGAAGGCCAGCAGGGTGCCGTAGAGCAGCGGGCCGACGCTCAGCAGGAGGATCGGGAGGAGGGCGGGCAGGACCAGGAACCAGGAGCCGTGATCGGCGACCCGGCGGCCGGCCCGCCCGCGTGCCGGGGCCGGTGCCGGTGGTCTGCGTGCTTCGGCCACTGATGTCACGGAACCAGCCCCTTTGCCTGCACGGTTGGCGTGTTCATGGTCGTGAAGGCCCGGCACCTCGTCAAGGGCCCGCGCCCGGTGGGCGACCTGTGCGAATGCGAGACTGGCCGGGGACGAGGACCGGGAGACCGGACGGGCACGGCACGGGAAGACGGCACGGAGGCACGAGGATGGACGAGGCACGCGCACGGGACGTACTGGCGGCGGCGGGAGTGCTGCCGGGCCCGGCCCGGGACGCGCGGCTCCTGGCCCTCGGCGAGAACGCGGTGTTCGCGGCCGGTGACCTGGTGGTGAAGGTGGGCCGGGACGCGGAACTGCTGGCGCGGGCCGAGCGCGAGCTGGCCGTCGCCGGGTGGCTGGCCGGCACCGGCGTACCGGCGGTGCGGGCGGCCGAGCCGAAGCCGCTGCTGGTGGACGGCCACCCGGTGACCGTGTGGCACCGGCTGCCGGACCCCGTACGGCCCGCCGGGCCGCGGGACCTGGCCGGACTGCTGCGCAGGGTGCACGCACTCCCCTCTCCTCCCTTCGGTTTGCCGCCCCGCGACCTGCTGGGCGGTGTGGAACGCTGGCTGCGGCTCGCGGGCGACGCGGTCGATCCGGAGGACGCGGCCTATCTGCGGGCGCGGCGCGACGGCTTCGCGGCCCAGGCGGCGGCGCTGACGCCGCACCTGACACCGGGTCCGGTCCACGGCGACGCGCTGCCCCGCAATGTGCACGTGGGGCCGGACGGGCCGGTCCTGGTCGACCTGGAGACCTTCTCCGCCGATCTGCGCGAGCACGACCTGGTGGTCATGGCCCTGTCCCGGGACCGCTACGGGCTGCCCGCCGAGGCGTACGACTCCTTCACCGAGGCGTACGGCTGGGACGTGCGCGAGTGGGAGGGCTGTGCGGTGCTGCGGGGCGCCCGGGAGACGGCGAGCTGTGCCTGGGTGGCCCAGCACGCCCCGGGCAACCCGAAGGCGCTGGCCGAGTTCGAGCGCCGGGTGGCGTCGCTGCGGGACGGGGACGCGACGGTGCGGTGGTATCCCTTCTGAGGGTGCCCGGCGCTGGCGGCTGCGCCGGCCGCCGCGCGCCCGCCGGCGTAAAACGGCCAGGGGATGACTTCCGGAGCAGGTCGGCTCCCGGGAAGCAGTGCCGGATCAGCCGCACCGTGACGCCGGCGTGACCCGAAGGCCGCTAGGCCGGCTGGCCCTCCGTCAGTTCCCGCAGCGGCCAGGTGCCGTCGACCACCGCGTCCGCCTCCCCCTTGCGGCGCAGGAACGCCTGGAAGTCGGCCGCCCAGTCCGCGTACCACTCGATCTGCCGCTGGTGCAGCTCGGCCGGGCCCAGGGACGCGACCTTCGGATGGCGCTCGGCTATCGCGGAGGCGAGCCGCGCCGCGGCGAGGGCGTCGGCGGTGGCGTCGTGGGCCGCGCCGAGGACTATGCCGTACTCCGCGCAGACCGCCTCCAGGTTCCGTTTGCCGCGGCGGTAGCGGTCGACCCGGCGGTCGATGGTGTACGGGTCGATGACCGGGGCGGGGCGGACGCCGCCGAGCCGGTCGGCCAGCGAGGGCAGCTCGTACCGCCGCAGTTCGGCCGAGAGCAGGGTGAGGTCGAAGGCCGCGTTGTAGGCGACGACGGGGACGCCCGTCTTCCAGTAGGCGACCAGGACGTCCGCGACGGCGTCGGCCACCCGGTCGGCCGGACGGCCCTCGGCCGCCGCGCGTTCGTTGCTGATGCCGTGGACGGCGACCGCGTCGGCCGGGATCTCCACGCCCGGATCGGCCAGCCATTCCCGGCGTCCCATGGGCTCGCCGGCCCTGACCTCGATCACGGCCGCCGTGACGATGCGCGCCGTACGCGGATCGGTCCCGGTCGTCTCCAGGTCGAAGCCGATCAGCAGCTCCCGGTGCCAGCCCATGGGCGGCCCCCCTTCTTGGTGGTGCTTTCCCCCAGTGGCTTCCACCATCGCACGCGGCACTGACAATCCGAGGACCGCGTTCCGCTTGCCGCCACGGACAGTTCAGGACACCGGGCGCGAATCCGCCCACGTGAACTCGAATTCCTCGCGATATGTCGGGAAGAGCCCGGCTTCATCCATGTCGTCCGACTTGACCAGCTTGCTGCCGTTGCGGAGCACCAGCACCGGCGACTCCATCCCCCGCGCCCCGCGCAGGTAGGACTGCACCACGGCGATCCCGTCGGCGCCGTCGCCGTCCACCAGGTAGGCGGTGAAGCGGGGCGTCTCGTCGTACACCTGGATCTCGAACGCGCCCGGGTCGCGCAGCCGGGAGCGCACCCGGCGCATGTGGAGGATGTTCATCTCGACCGAGCGGCTCAGTTCGCCCCGCTTCATCCCGAGTTCCCGTTCGCGGCGCTTGACCGAGCTGGAGGCCGGGTTGAGGAAGAGCAGCCGCACCCGGCAGCCGGACTCGGCGAGCCGGACCAGGCGGCGCCCGGAGAAGTTCTGCACCAGCAGGTTGAGGCCGATGCCGATGGCGTCGAGCCGGCGGGCGCCGCCGAAGATGTCCTCGGCCGGGAACTGGCGCAGCAGCCGCACCCGGTCGGCGTGGACCGCGACGACGTCGGCGTACCGGTCGCCGACCAGGTCCTCGACCGCGTCGACGGGCAGCCGCCGTGCCGAGGGCACGTCCCCGCCCGCGCCGAGCATCTCCAGCAGCCGGGCGGAGGCCCGCTCGGCCTGGCCGAGGACCGCCGCGGACAGGGCCCGGTTGCGGGAGACGACGTTGCGCGTCACCTCCAGCTCGTCCAGGGCGAGTTCCAGGTCCCGGCGCTCGTCGAAGTACGGCTCGAAGCACGGCCAGTGCTGCACCACCAGTTCGCGCAGCTGCGGCAGGGTGAGGAAGCTGAGCACGTTGTCGTCGGCCGGGTCGAGCAGGTAGCCCTTGCGGCGGCTGACCTCGCGGACGGCGACCGCGCGCTGGACCCACTCCTGCCCGGCCGGGCCGGCCGCGGCCACCACCCACTCGTCGCCGTGGACGGGTTCGTAGACGGGCCGCAGCACGGCCGCCACGACGGCGCGCAGCCGCTGTTCGACGAGGTTCAGCCAGATGTAGGCCCGGCCCGCCCGCTGGGCGCGGGTGCGCACCTCGCGCCAGGCGTCGGCGTCCCAGTCCAGCTCCGGCCCGATGGATCCCGCGTCCATCGGCCGGGCCAGGGACACCGCGCCGGGCGGGACGTCTGTGGAGTTCCCCTCGTGACCCTCGTCACCAGGAGGCAGCTCCAGCCCTCCCGAGCCCACCCGTGCACCGCCTTCCGCTCCCCCGGGCCTTTCCCGTCTCAACGATCAAGGAAGGGTACTCCGCGAGCGGTCGGCGGTGCAGCCGGATGGACAGGTCGGTTTCCCGGCCGCCCGGCTCAACTACGCGGTTCCCAGTGTCCGTTCTGCCATGCCAGGTCCTTCGGAGTGAGCGGATTCATAGCCGTGACGTCCCGGGGGGCGATGGAGAAGCCCTGCCAGTGCACGGGCATGGGCTGCTGGTCCTCGTCCCGGGCGATGTGGTGGAAGCCGACGTTCACCCAGAGCACCGGGTGGGTGAGGGTCTGGCCGTTGACCCACTTGTCGACGGACTTCGGGTGACCGGTGGCGCAGGCGGGGTTGTCGCTGGCGAACAGCTCGCACTTGGCGTACTCGGTCACGTACATGTCGTGCTTGGTGAAGGCGCGGCCCGGGTACTTGGTCGTGGGTCCGGGGACCAGCTCGTACGAACGGGCGTGCCCGTCCTTGTTCTTGCCGGTCGCGCTGACCATCCGCCACCAGCGGTAGGCCTTGTAGTCGCCCGCGAGTTCCCTGGTGACCTTGGTGCGGGTGGTCCTGGCGGTCGGACCCTCCTGCGAGCCGGAGGGGGCGCTGACGGTCGAGTCGTACTGCTCGACCTTCGTCCTGGACGAGCCGTCGAGTCCGAAGTCCAGCCGCCAGAAGACGTTGTGGCTGTGGCTGGTGGAGTAGTCACGGGCGCCCTTGCCGATGGGCCAGCCGCGGCCGTCCTGGGCGTTGTAGTCCTCGAAGGAGAGGCTGCCGGTGGCGCCGACGTTCATGGTGATCGTGCCGTCGTCCTGGAAGCGCCACTCGCTGATGTACTCGTACCAGCCGACCTGGTTGACGGTGTAGACCAGCAGGTCCTTGCCCTGCTGCTGGTAGGTCTTGTCCGACTGGAGGATGTCGTGCATCCGGTAGGCGTGACCACGCGAACGGGTGGTGGTGCACAGGCCCTTGACGTTGGGGTGGCGCGGGTCGCCGTCGGGGACCTTGACGGTCTTGATGGTGCCGCCGGGGCACTCGCCGGGCGACAGTTCCATCAGGTCCTGGGCGAAGGACTGGCCGGTCAGGTCGTAGTACTCGTGCTTCCCGTCGTCGTACGGGACGTGGATCTGGCCGAGTCTCGCGCTGTTGAGGACCTTGATCGGCTTGGTCTCGCCCTTGGGCTGGTAGGAGACGTCCTGCAGGACGAGGCCGGCCTTGCTGTCGTAGCGCCAGCACATCCGCCAGGTCGTGCCGGTGGTGAGCTTCTGTTCGATGGTGTAGGCGGCGCTGCAGCCGGGGGCCGCCGCGGGTGCGGTCCGCGGGCCGGCCGCGGCCGGCCCGGCCGCCGTCGTGACGCCGGCGGCCAGCGCGGCGAGGGACAGGGCGACGGCCGCGCCCTTGCGGGCGAGGCGGCCGGGGCCGGACGCGCCGCCGGCCGGGTGCATTTCGGGCATGAAGAGGTGACTCCCTTGCCGGAGGTTCGGTGGGAAAGGCGGGTGGCGGCCGGTCAGCCGCGGTCGAGGGCGGCGGCCTTGCGGGTGCTCAGGTCGATCACCAGATCCCTGGTGTCGATCCAGGGCCCGTTGAGGACCTTGGTGAACAGGCGCACGCACCGGTGCTCGCCGCACCGGTCGAGCACGGCGGGCTGGGCGCCCGGCGAGGCCGCGTAGATCCCGCCGCTCAGCTCCAGCTGATCCGGTGAGGTGAGTTCCTTGCCGGTGGCGTCCTTGTAGTCCGCCTTCAGGCCCGCGCCCAGCGGGTCGGCGATCAGGATCCGGGCCGCCTCGGCGCTCTCGGCGCGGGCGGGCGGCGGCTGGACACCGTGCCGGGTGCCGGTGTGCACGACCTTGCCGGTGGCGAGGTCGACGGTCCTGGTGACGAGTGTGTCGTTCCTGTAGTCGTAGAAGGTCACGTCGGCCCGCCGCGGCGCCTGCGGGTCGTCGGCCTCGGCGGCCTCCGGTTCGGCGAGGTCGGTGCTCAGCCGCTGCGGTCCGCGGTCCCCGGCGACGTCCCGGCCCGTGGCCGAAAGCCGTCCGGCCTCGGCTGCCTTCTCGGCCCGCCCGAGCTCGTCGTCGGTCAGCGGGTCGCGTCCGGTGCCCTGCTTCGCCTCGGCGGGTGCCCGCTCGACGACGCCGGGCGGTGCGGCGTCCGGGCCCTGCCCGGCCTGCCGCGCGGCCCGCGTCGCGCTGCCGGCCCCTCCGGAGTCGTCCGCGCCCGCCGTGCCCGGCAGCGTGACCGCGACCATGGCGGCGGTCCCCGCCGCCGCCAGGGCCGCACCGGTCAGTACCTTGCCCAGATGGCGGTGGACTTTCTCGCGCACTTCATCCCCCTGCTCCCCTTGGTCCCCTGGATTGCGTGTCTGCCCCGCTGGTTCGGCGTACGGCGGGTACCAGAACCGCCGTGCGCACTGGTCACGTAACAAGAGGGCGGGTGAGCCACGGGAGGTTGCCTCACTTTCGGACGAGACGCGGGGCCGACTCGGCCCCACCCGGACGGCACACCTGGGAGAGTCGTATTCATGCAGGTCTGGCCTGGAGAGGCGTATCCGCTCGGCGCCACCTATGACGGCGCCGGAACCAACTTCGCGGTCTTCACGGAGGCCGCGAACCGAGTAGAGCTGTGTCTGCTGCACGACGACGGCTCGGAGACGGCGGTGGAACTGCGCGAGAGCGACGCTTTCGTGCGGCACGCGTACGTGCCGGGCGTGATGCCGGGGCAACGGTACGGGTTCCGGGTGCACGGCCCGTACGACCCCGGGCGCGGGCTGCGCTGCAACTCGGCGAAACTGCTGCTCGACCCGTACGCGAAGGCGGTCAGCGGCTCGGTCCGGTGGGGCGAGGAGGTGTACGGCTACCACTTCGGCGCGCCCGACCGGCGCAACGACCTGGACTCGGCGCCGCACACCATGACCTCCGTGGTGATCAATCCCTACTTCGACTGGGGCGACGACCGCCCTCCGCGCACCGACTACCACCACACCGTGATCTACGAGGCCCATGTCAAGGGCCTGACCATGCGCCACCCGGGGCTGCCCGAGGAGCTGCGCGGCACCTACGCGGCCCTCGCCCACCCGGCGATCATCGAACACCTGGTCAAGCTCGGGGTGACGGCGCTCGAACTGATGCCCGTCCACCAGTTCGTGAACGATCACCGGCTGGTCGACATGGGCCTGAACAACTACTGGGGCTACAACACCATCGGGTTCTTCGCCCCGCACAACGCCTACGCCTCCTGGGGCGACCGCGGCCAGCAGGTGCTGGAGTTCAAGTCGGCGGTCCGGGCGCTGCACGAGGCCGGCATCGAGGTCATCCTGGACGTGGTCTACAACCACACCGCCGAGGGCAACCACCTGGGCCCGACGCTGTCCTTCAAGGGCCTCGACAACCCGTCGTACTACCGGCTGACGGAGGATCCGCGCTACTACATGGACACCACGGGGACCGGGAACTCCCTGCTCATGCGGTCCCCGCACGTGCTCCAGCTGATCATGGACTCGCTGCGGTACTGGGTCACCGACATGCACGTCGACGGCTTCCGCTTCGACCTCGCGGCCACGCTGGCCCGGCAGTTCCACGAGGTGGACCGGCTGTCGTCGTTCTTCGACCTGGTGCAGCAGGACCCGGTGGTCTCCCAGGTGAAGCTGATCGCCGAGCCGTGGGACGTGGGCGAGGGCGGCTACCAGGTGGGCAACTTCCCGCCCATGTGGACCGAGTGGAACGGCAAGTACCGCGACACCGTACGGGACCTGTGGCGGGGCGAGCCGCGCACGCTCGCGGAGTTCGCGTCCCGGCTGACCGGTTCCTCCGACCTGTACCAGGACGACGGCCGCCGGCCGCTCGCCTCCATCAACTTCGTCACCTGCCACGACGGCTTCACGCTGCACGACCTCGTCGCGTACAACGAGAAGCACAACGACGCCAACGGCGAGGACAACCGGGACGGCGAGAGTCACAACCGGTCCTGGAACTGCGGCGCGGAGGGCGAGACCGACGACGAGGAGGTGCTGCGGCTGCGCGACCGGCAGATGCGGAACTTCATCGCCACGCTGATGCTGTCCCAGGGCGTGCCGATGATCAGTCACGGTGACGAGTTCGCCCGCACCCAGCGCGGCAACAACAACGCCTACTGCCAGGACAACGAACTGTCGTGGCTGGACTGGCCGGAGTCGCTGGAGAGCGGCCTGCTGGAGTTCACGCGCGCGATGGTGTGGCTGCGCCGCGACCATCCCGTCTTCCGCCGGCGCCGCTTCTTCCACGGCCGTCCGGTGGAAGGCACCCATGACGAGCTGTCCGACATCGCGTGGTTCACCCCGGAGGGCGGTGAGATGACGCAGCGGGACTGGAACTCGGCGCAGGTGTCGGCGCTGACGGTGTTCCTGAACGGCAACGCCATCTCCGAGCCCGGCCCGCGGGGGGAGCGCATCGCCGACGACTCCTTCCTGCTGATGTTCAACGCCTCACCCGAGCCGCTGGACTTCCTGGTGCCGGTCGACCACGGCCGGCAGTGGCAGGTGGTGGTCGACACGGCCCGCCCGGAGGGAGTACCGCCGGGGACGGGCGAGAAGGTCGCGGCCGGGGACCGCCTCACCCTGCCGGACCGCAGCCTCACGGTGCTGCAACGCCCGGCGTAGCCGGGGCGCGGCAGGACGGCGCAGCCGCTGTGGCGGGGCTGCGCCGTCCCGCACGCGCGCGTGCCGGGGCTGCCCGCGCCTGCGGGGCGCGGGGTGGCGGACTGCGGGCAGGCGGTGGGACCGGTACGGACCGCCGTCCGCCGAGGCGGCGCGGACCGCGTCGCGTTCTCCCCGCGCTCTCTGCGCTTTCTCTGCGCGTTCTCTGCGCGTTCTGTGCGCTTTCTCTGCGCGCGTGTGGGTCCGTATGGGGAGCGATGACACAAAAGACGGCGAGCGGGGTACGTAGGTTCCCATGACCTCTGCGCGACCCGAACCGGGGGTGCCCACGGCCACCTACCGGCTGCAGCTCCAGCCCGCGTTCCCGTTCGCCGCCGCCGAAGCGGCCGTACCGTACCTGGCGTCGCTCGGCGTCTCGCACCTGCATCTGTCCCCGGTCCTGGAGGCCGTCCCGGGCTCCGTGCACGGCTACGACGTCGTGGACCACACGCGCGTGCGCGAGGAGCTCGGCGGCGAGGAGGGCCTGCGCGCGCTGGCACGCACCGCGCGGCAGCACGGCCTCGGCCTGGTGGTGGACATCGTGCCGAACCACATGGCGGTGTCGCCCCGGCACAACCGCGCCCTGTGGGAGGTGCTGCGTGAAGGCCCCGGATCGCCGTACGCACGCTGGTTCGACATCGACTGGGAGGCGCAGGGCGGCCGGGTGCTGCTGCCGGTGCTCGGCGGCCCGATCGGCTCGGAGCTGGCGCACCTGGTGGCCGACGGCGACGTGCTGCGCTACCACGACCACGTCTTCCCGCTGCGCCCCGGCACCGGGCACCTGCCGCTGCCCGAGCTGCTGGACGCCCAGTGGTACCGCCCGGTGTGGTGGCGGCTGGCCCGTACCGAGCTGAACTACCGGCGGTTCTTCAGCATCTCGGAGCTGATCGGGCTGCGGGTGGAGGACCCGGAGGTGTTCGAGGCCACCCACGGCACGATCCTGCGGCTGCTGGCGGAGGGCGTGGTCGACGGGCTGCGCATCGACCACCCCGACGGACTGGCCGACCCCGACGGCTACCTGGCGCGGCTGCACCAGGCGACCGGCGGGCGCTGGACGGTCGTGGAGAAGATCCTGGCCGACGGCGAGCACCTGCCGGCCTCCTGGCCCGTCGCGGGCACCACGGGCTACGACGCCCTGCGGCACGTCGACGGCCTGTTCACGGACCGCACCGGGGCGTACGAACTGCTGGGCCGCTACCGGGCCTTCGCGGCGCCGCAGACCGACCGGGGCGGCAACTGGGAGGCCACGGTCCGGCGGGCCGCGTACAAGGTGCTCACCCACGAACTGGCCACCGAGACGGAGCGGCTCACCCGCGTGGCCGCCCGGCTGTGCGCCGCCTCGCCCGACCTGTCGCTGCGCGACCGCGCGCCCTGGGCGCTGCGCACGGCCGTGGAGGAGCTGCTGGTGCGGATGCGGGTCTACCGGCCGTACGCCTCCGGTGACGCGTCCGCCGTGATCACCGAGGAGGCCGCCGAGGAGGCGCGGCTGGCGTTCGTGGTGCCGGAGGAGGCCGAGGCCGTCGGCATCGTGCGCCGGCTGCTGGTCGAGCCGCCCGGCGACCCGTCGGCGCCGGACCACGCCGACCGGGTGGAGTTCCGCACCCGGTTCGCGCAGACCGCCTCGGCCCTGCGGGCCAAGTCGGTGGAGGACACCTCGTTCTACCGCTACGTGCCGCTGCTGTCGACGGCCGAGGTGGGCGGCGATCCGGGCAGTCCGGGCGTGACACCGGAGGAGTTCCACGCGTACTGCGCGCGCGTGCAGCGCGACTGGCCGCTCACCGGCACCGTCGTCTCCACGCACGACACCAAGCGCAGCGCGGACGTGCGCGCCGCGCTGGCGGTCCTCACCGAGTGCCCGGACCGCTGGTCGGCGTTGCTCGCCGAGGTGAGCCTGGCCGAGGAGGGCGCGCCGGACGGCCAGCTGGCCTGGGCGGCCTGGCAGACGGTGTTCGGGCTGGGCCCGGCCGAGGAGGACCGGGTCCGGCAGGCGCTGCTGAAGCACGTGCGCGAGGCGGGCATGTACACCAGCTGGACGGAGCAGGAGCCGCCGTACGAGGAGGCGGTGGCCGCGTTCGTCGCGGCCGGGCCGTGCGGGCCGCCCGGCCAGCTCGTGGCCGCGTTCCGCAAGGCGCTCGAACCGCACGTCCGCGCCAACGTCCTCGGCACCGCGCTGGTCCATCTGACGATGCCGGGGGTGCCGGACGTGTACCAGGGCTCGGAGGGCGAGTACCGGGCGCTGGTGGACCCGGACAACCGGCGGCCGGTGGCGTTCCCGCCGGAGGCCTCCGGTGAGAAGGACGCGCTGACGGCGGCGGCGCTGCGGCTGCGCGCCCGGCGGCCGGCCGCGTTCGGGGCGGACGCGTCCTATGACCCACTGGCCGCCGAGGGCCCGGCGGCCGAGCACTGCCTGGCGTTCGCGCGCTCCAGTGAGGTGGTCACGGCGGTCACCCGGCTGTCGCTGCGGCTCGCGGAGGCGGGGGGCTGGCGGGAGACACGGCTGCCGCTGCCGCCCGGCCGCTGGGCGGACGTGCTCACTCCGGGACGGGAGTTCACCGGCCACGCGCGCGTGGCGGACCTCTTGGACGGGCACGGGCTGCCGGTGGCGCTGCTGGAGCGGGTCGCGGAGGACTGACGGGCCGGGGGTCAGGTGGCCGGCAGGGCGGGCGGCTCGCAGCCGTCGTACGGCCCGGGGGTCCCCGGAGCCGGCCAGGCGGCGCGCAGGAGGTCCACGAAGGCCGCGGCGGCCCCGGTGGGCGGCACGCGCGCGTAGACGGCCAGGGGGCGCTTCCAGGGCGGGTCGGGGGTGAGGACCACGCAGTCCTCGCCGACGGCGCCGCGCACGATGTGGGCGGGCGCCGCGCACACCCCGACGCCTGCGGCGGCCATCCGTACGGCCGTGGAGGTGTGTTCGGTCCATACGGCGGTCCGGGGCCGGAACCCGGCCTTCCCGCAGGCCCAGTCGAGGAAGCGTTCGCCGTGCACGACGGGTTCCATGGCGCAGCGGATCCACGGGTGGCCGGCGAGTTCCGGGAGCCTGACCGTCGTACGGCCCGCGAGACGGTCGTCGAAGGGCACGACGAGCACGACCTCCTCCTCGCCGACGGGCACGACGGTGCCGCACCGGCCGGCGGGCTCGGGGCCGACGGCGAGGTCGGCGGTGCCGCGCTGCACGGCCTCCTCCAGGGCCTCGGCGGTGGCGTACTCGTGCAGGCGCAGCAGGACCCGCGGGTGGGCCGTGCGCCAGCGGGCGAAGACGTCGGGCAGGGCACCGACCGCGATGGAGTGCAGCGCCGCGACGTGCAGCTCGCCGCCTTCGGCGCCGACGGTGGCGCGAGCCGCGCGGCGGGCCTGCGCCGCGCTGCGGACGGCGAGTTCGGCGTGCGGCAGGAAGGCGCGGCCCATGGGGGTGAGGCGTACGCCCCGGGGCAGCCGCTCCAGCAGGGCGCCGCCGACCGACTTCTCCAGCGCCTTGATCTGGTGGGAGAGCGCGGGCTGGGTGACGTGCAGGGTGTCCGCCGCGCGCGTGAACGACGCCTCCTGGACCACCGTCACGAAGTACTCCATCTGGCGCAGGCTCAACTGCCCCGTCCCCTTCCGGTCCGCTCACGGTCCGCATGGTCCGTCCATGAAGACCGTGCATGGATTCCACAACAACATTGCCTTGGACTCATGACAAGGGGTGGACGGAAGGTGGATGCCATGACCATCGATACGGGCATCCATACATCCGACGTGATCGTCGTCGGCGGCGGCACCGGCGGCTACGGCACCGCCCTGCGCGCCGCCGCCCTCGGGCTGGACGTCGTCCTGGTCGAGCGCGACAAGGTCGGCGGGACGTGTCTGCACCGGGGCTGCATTCCGAGCAAGGCCATGCTGCACGCCGCCGAGCTGGTCGACGGGATCGCCGAGGCCTGCGAGCGCTGGGGGGTGAAGGCGACCGTGGACTCCGTCGACTGGGGCGCCCTGGTGGCCACCCGGGACGGCATCGTGGCACGCAACCACAAGGGCGTGGAGGCACATCTCGCGCACGCGGGCGTGCGGGTGGTGCGGGGCAGCGCACGGCTTACGGGGGCCCGCACGGTGCGTGTGGAGGGGGTGCGCGCGGACAGCGCGCCGGGCACACCCGGTGATCTCTCGTCCGGGGCGCGGGACCTCGCGGCGCGCCGCGGGATCGTCCTCGCGACCGGTTCGCGGCCGCGCACGCTCCCGGGGCTCGCGCCGGACGGGCGACGCGTGGTGACCAGTGACGACGCGCTGTTCGCGCCGGGACTCCCGGCGTCCGTCCTGGTGCTGGGCGGCGGCGCGATCGGCGTCGAGTACGCCTCCTTCCACCGGTCCATGGGCGCGGAGGTCAGCCTGGTGGAGGCCGCCGACCGGATCGTGCCGCTGGAGGACGCGGACGTGAGCCGGCATCTGACGCGCGGCCTGAAGAAGCGCGGGATCGACGTGCAGGCGGGCGCCCGGCTGCTGGACGCGGAGCTGCTGGAGCACGGCGTACGCGCGCGCGTGCGGACCGCGCGGGGCGAGACCCGGACGGTGACGGCGGACCGGCTGCTGGTGGCCGTCGGCCGGGCGCCGGTCACCGAGGGGCTGGACCTGGCCGCGGCCGGGCTGGCCACGGACGAGCGGGGGTTCGTCGTACCGGCGGACTGGAGCCGGCTGGAGACGGCCGTACCGGGCGTGCACGTGGTCGGCGACCTGCTGCCGCCGCCCTCGCTCGGCCTCGCCCACGCCTCCTTCGCCGAGGGCCTGCTGGTGGCCGAGACGCTGGCCGGGCTGCCGTCGGCACCGGTGGACTACGCGGCCGTGCCCCGGGTGACGTACTCCGCCCCGCAGACCGCCTCGGTGGGACTGACCGAGGCCGAGGCACGCGCGCGCGGGCACGAGGTCGACGTCAACACGATGCCGCTGACCGCCGTAGCCAAGGGCATGGTGCACGGGCAGGGCGGCCTGGTGAAGGTCGTGGCGGAGGCCGGCGGCGGACAGGTGCTCGGCGTGCACCTGGTCGGCCCCCACGTGTCGGAGATGATCGCCGAGAGCCAGCTGATCGTCGGCTGGGACGCCGAGCCCGCGGACGTCGCCCGGCACGTGCACCCGCACCCCACCCTGTCGGAGGCGGTGGGCGAGGTGTTCCTGACGCTCGCGGGACGCGGCCTGCACCAGCAGTGAACCCACGGAACGCAGTGGCCCGTACGGGGGCGCGCCACTGCGTCCGGGCGCCCCAGGGAGCCTCCCCCGCCGCATGCTTGACAGTTGCCCCGGCGCGTGCGGGACTGGGAGAGCGAAGCCGGGCGGACAAGTCGGGGGTGAGTCCACTGCCGGAGCTGCGCTATCCCAGCGTTCCCGAACTGGTCGCCGCCGCCGAGGCGTTGGCGGCGCAGGAACCCGGGCTGTGCGCGCTGCGTCAGGTGGGCGTCTCGCGCGCGGGAAGACCCTTGCACCTGCTGTCGGTGGGGCACGCCCGCCGTGCGGTGCTCGTGGTGGCGGGCGCGCACGCCAACGAGCCGGCGGGCGGCTCCACCCTGCGGGTGCTTGCCGAAAGAGTGCTGGCCGAACGCGAGTTGCGGGCGGGCACGTCCTGGCACTTCCTGCTGTGCGCGGACCCGGACGGGGCGAGTCTGCACGTGACCCCGGCCCCGCGCAGTCTGCTCGACTACCACCTCGGCTTCTACCGGCCGACGGGCGCGGAGCAGCCGGAGTGGTCGCCCTCGGTGCTGCCCCCGGACCGCCTGCCGCCCGAGACGCGGACCCTGACCGGGGTGATCGACGAGCTGCGCCCGTACCTCCAGGTGACCTTGCACGGCACCGATCTGGGCGGCAGCTGGGTGCAGTTGACCAAGGACGTGCCGGGCCTCGCCGAACCGTTCGCCAAGTCCGCGGCGGAACTGCACATACCGGTGGAGACGGGGGCCTCGGACGCGGCGGGCTGGCCGGCCTCCGGCCCCGGGGTGCACGTCATGCCCGGGCCCGAGTCCGGCGTGGCGTATCCGAGCATGCCGGACGACGCCCGGCACAGCACCTGGTACCACGCCCACCGGTACGGCGGTCTGACGGCCGTGGTGGAGGTGCCGATGTGGGCCAGCGACCTGGTGGACGACCCGGCACCGCACCCGGCACCGGCGGCGGCCATGCGGCGGCTGGCCGTCCGGCTGCTGCGGGACGCGCGGGAGGTGGAGCGGATCCTCGCCGACTCGCTGCCCCGGCTGGAGGGCGTGGACGGCCCGCTGCTGCGGGCCGCCCGGTGGGCGCTGGAGCTGATCCCGGGCCTGGCCGAGGACTGGACCCACACCTCCCCGGCGGGCACGACGATGGCCTACGTCGGCAGCGTGGACGCCTTCGGACGGCGGCTGCCGCTGCGGGCGGCGGCGATGCTGCTGCGGGTGCTGCGGGAGACGGACGACCGGGCGGCGCCCCGCCTGGAGCAGCTCGTCGCGACCTGGTGCGACGCCTTCTCGGAGCGGTTCAGAGCCCGCTGGGTGCCGTTGGAACACCAGGTGGAGCACCAGTCCCGGACCGTGCTGGTGGCGGCGCAGCAGGCGCGCGAGCAGGCGTGGTGAGCCGCCGCCCGGCCCCTGCCCGACCCCGCCCGCCGGCCGCCTGCGCGCCGGCCGGCACCGCCCGGCCGTGGTGTGCCGGTCAGTCGTCCAGGGTGAAGACCGATCCCGTGCGCGCCCTCATGACGCACATGCTGGTGTACGTCTCCTGGAAGTCGACCGGCCGGCCGTTCCAGCGCCCGCGCGCGTGGACGGTCACCGGCGCGAAGATCATCGGACAGAAGACGTTCGCGGCCGGGATGCGGCCGATGTCTCCCCCGGCGGCGGACAGGTCGGCACACGCCTCGGTCGCGTGCGCGTGCCCCACGGGCGGGTCGCACAGCAGCAGCGTGCCGCGGGTGTCGGAGGACCGGGCTTCGCCCTTGGTGACGGCCAGGTAGAGCCAGGTGCCCGGGAAGGTGTCACGGGAGGCCGCGCGGGCCGGGCCCGCGGTGAGGAGGCCGGCGGCGGCCAGCAGGGCGCCCGCCGCCGCTGCCGCTCTGGTGAGGTAGGTCATGCCCGTTCCATCGGCACGGCGGCCCGGCTTCCGCAGTGCGGCTCACCCGATCGGGAGGGCAGGCGCACGTGACCGGGCGCCAGTTCGAACGGGACCGGCCGGGCGGGGTCAGCCGGTCGCGAGCCGGAACGCCGCCCGGCCGAAGGCGACCTGGTCGCCCTCGCGGACGACGACCGCGCCGATCACACGGCGGCCGTTGACGGTGGTGCCGTTGGTGGAGCCGAGGTCCCTGAGGATCCACAGGCCGCCCTGCCGGCGCAGCTCGGCGTGCACGCGGGAGACGGTCTCGTGGTTCAGGCGCAGCCCGTTCGCGGGGTCGCGGCCTATGCGCAGCGGGTGGGTGTGCGACGGGTGCGGCAGCAGCAGCTTGGGCAGCCGCTCGGCCTGCCAGGCCCGGCGCAGCCGCACGGTGAAACCGGAGACGGCCTCCACGGTACCGAGGACCGCGCGGGAGAACCGGTTCTCCTGGGGCAGGTCGGCGACGAGGGCGGCGAGTTCGTCGGAGCGGCGCGCGACGAGCGCCAGCTCCATGCGGCGGATGAACGTGTCGTGCGAGAGCCGGCCCATGGCGACGCCGTCACGCAGGACCCGCAGCGCCTTGTCGCGCTCCGTGTCGGACAGGCGCGCGGGGTAGGTGGAGAACTCGAAGGACGACGTCACGCTGGTGATTGTCGGGCAGTGAACCCCGAGTGTCCAGAAAACGCGGAATCGGTGCCGGGGTACCGGCACTTCCGCGACACCTGCCGGCAAAGGACGGATTCGAAAGCGGATCGATCGTCCGGGACGGCACGATGGAGACGCGGGACATCACGGTGAACAGACGAAGGGGAACCGTCCGTGCAGTTCGAGGTGTGGGCACCGCAGGCAGACCGAGTGACGCTCCATTGCGAGGGCACCACGCGCGCGTTGGCGCGCGATCCCGCGCGCGAGGGGTGGTGGACGGGCGAGGCGGAGGCGCGGGACGGCACGCGGTACGGATTCGCGCTGGACGACGGGCCGGTCCTGCCCGACCCGCGCTCGCGCCGCCAGCCGGACGGCCCGGACGGGCTGAGCGCGGTCGTGGACCACGAGCGCCACGCGTGGCGCGCGCGGTGGCCGGGGCGCGGGCTGCCGGGCGCGGTGCTGTACGAGCTGCACGTGGGCACGTACACCCGCGAGGGCACCCTGGACGCCGCCGCGGCCCGGCTGGAGCACCTGGTGGAACTGGGCGTGACCCATGTCGAGTTGATGCCGCTGTGTCCCTTCCCCGGCCGGCACGGCTGGGGCTACGAGGGCGTGTCGCTGTGGGCGGTGCACGAGCCGTACGGCGGCCCCGAGGCGCTGAAGCGCTTCGTCGACCGGGCGCACGAACTCGGGCTGGGCGTCGTCCTGGACGTCGTGCACAACCACTTGGGCCCGTCGGGCAACCATCTGCCCGAGTTCGGGCCGTACTTCACGGACACGCACACCACCCCGTGGGGCTCGGCGGTGAACCTGGACGCGCCCGGCTCGGACGAGGTGCGTGCGTTCCTCCTGGGCAGCGCGCTGGCGTGGCTGCGGGACTACCGCGTGGACGGGCTGCGGCTGGACGCGGTGCACAGTCTGTACGACACGCGCGCGTGCCACTTCCTGGAGGAGCTGTCGGCGGCCGTGGACGGCCTGGCCGACGAGGTGGGCAGGCCGCTGTTCCTGATCGCCGAGTCGGACCTGAACAACCCGCGCTTGATCACCCCGCGCGCGGAGAACGGCCTCGGCCTGCACGCGCAGTGGAACGACGACTTCCACCACGCCCTGCACACCGCGCTGACCGGCGAGTCGCAGGGCTACTACGCCGACTTCGCGCGGGACCCCTTCGGCGCGCTCGCCAAGACGCTCACCGGCGGCTACTTCCACGACGGCACGTACTCCAGCTTCCGGGGCCGCGGTCACGGCCGGCCGCTGGACCGCGCGCGGGTGGCCGGGCACCGGCTGCTGGGCTACAGCCAGACCCACGACCAGGTCGGCAACCGCGCCCAGGGCGACCGGCTCTCCGCCCACCTCTCCCCCGGCCTGCTGGCCTGCGCGGCCACGCTGACGCTGACCGCGCCGTTCACACCGATGCTGTTCATGGGCGAGGAGTGGGCGGCGGGCACGCCCTGGCAGTTCTTCACCGACCACACCGACGCCGAACTGGCCGAGGCGGTACGGCGGGGCAGGCGGCGGGAGTTCGCCTCGCACGGGTGGGCCGAGGAGGACGTACCCGACCCGCAGGACCCGGCGACCCGGGAGCGGTCCTGCCTGGACTGGTCGGAGCCGGAACACGAGCCCCACGCGCGCGTGCTGGCCTGGTACCGCAGGCTCCTCGCGCTGCGCCGGGAACAGCCCGACCTCACCGACCCGGACCTCGCCGACACCAAGGTGGCGTACGACGCGGACGCCCGCTGGCTGGCCTTCCGGCGCGGGGACGTACGGGTGGCGGTGAACCTGGGCAAGCAGGAGGCGGCGATCCCGCTGGGCACCGGCCGGGCGGAGGTCCTCGCGGCCTGGGACCCGGTCGAGGCACCGGGCCGGGACGGACTGCTCCAGGTGCCCGGGGAGTCGTGCGTGGTGCTCACCCAGCCCTGAGACGCCCTGTGCGCCCGCGCCGGACCGCTGAGGGCCCCGTTTGGTCCGGACGGGCCTCCCAGGGGCCGGACGGGCCGCCGAGGGGCCGGACGGTCCCCTGCGCGGTCCTGCGGCGGCGTCAGGGCTCCGGCTCGTCCTCGGGGAGGTCCGTGACCCGCTCCAGGAGGATCGGCTCCCAGGCGCGCCGCAGCTGGGTGCGCAGCAGGGGCAGGGAACCGCCCGTACGGCCCTCCAGGCGGTCGGTGAGGCGGATGACGGTGTCGCAGCGGGCCAGCCACAGGCCGCGCAGGCAGGGGCGGGCGCCGTAGCCGGCGAGGGTGGCGGCGCGGACGGCCGCCGGGGAGCCGACCGCCACGGCGAGTCCGGCGATGTCCTCGGCGGGGTCACCGAGGGCCGCCGCGGTCCAGTCCAGGATGCCGCGCACCCGGCCGTCGGCGCTGACCACCACGTGCGCGCCGGTCAGCCCGTGATGGGTGAGGACGGCGGTACCGGGCTGCGCGGCGAGCTGCGCCGCGCTGGCCGGGGTGAGCTGATGCAGCCGGGCGGCGTCGAACTCGTCCGCGGCGGCGAGCCGTTCGGCCGCGTGCACGGCCATCCGGCGCAGCGCCTCCAGGGAGCGCGGTGCGGTACGCGGCACGCCGAGCGCCTCCGCCTGGCGTGCGGGCACCGCGCGCAGCCCGCCCAGCAGCCCGGCCAGATCGTCCTCGCCGACGGCGGAGACGTCGTGCTCGTCGGCCGTACCGCCGGTCACCCGGGTGTCGAGCGTGTAGGCGAGGCCGGGTGCCCAGTCGCCGTGCGCGACGCTGGTCGGCACGGCGACGGGCACGTGCGGGCGGACCAGGTCGCGCAGGCGCAGTTCCCGGCGCCGGCGGACGGAGGCCTCGCGGTCGGGCGCGAGGCGCAGCACGTGGCGGCCGCCGATCCACCACGTGTGCTCGCGGTCCTCCGTCACGGGCCGTACGTCGGGTCCCCCGGTGCCGTCGCCGCCGCCCTCCTTGAGCAGCGAACGGACCAGTCTGCGGACGGTGTCCGCGGTGGGTGTCGGTGCCTGGGTCATGGGTCGCGCGTCGCCGTTCCGGGTGTCGTCGAGAGTGGTCTCCTCGGGCCTCTCAGTCCACTATGACCATCTCACGGGTGGTGTCGTTGAGACGGCGGCCGCCGTCCTCGGTCACCGTGACGATGTCCTCGATGCGCACCCCGAAGCGGCCGGGCAGGTAGATGCCGGGCTCCACGGAGAAGCACATGCCGGGCACCAGCGGCTGCTCCTCACCCTCGATCATGTACGGCGGTTCGTGCGTGGTGACGCCGATGCCGTGCCCGGTGCGGTGGATGAAGTACTCGCCGTACCCGGCGTCCGTGATCACCGCGCGGGCGGCGCGGTCGACCTCCTGGCAGGCCACGCCCGGGCGTACGGCCCGGAACCCGGCCTCCTGGGCGGCGCGCACGACGTCGTGGACCCGGCGCTCCTCCTCGGTCGGCTCGCCGACGTGGACCGTGCGGGTGGTGTCGGAGCCGTAGCCGTCCTTCAGGCCGCCGAAGTCGAGGACGACCATGTCGCCGGGCATGATGACGCGGTCGCCGACCTCGTGGTGCGGGTTGGCGCCGTTCGGACCGGAGCCGACGATGGTGAAGTCGACCTGGGAGTGGCCGAAGCGGCGCAGCAGGCCGGCGAGGTCGTGGCCGACGTCGGACTCGCGGCGGCCGGCGAAGGGAACCTTCCGGATCTCCTCGAACGTTGCGTCGGCAGCGGCTCCGGCGGCCGCCAGGAGTTCCAGCTCGGCCGCGTCCTTCACCGCGCGGAGCATGGGCAGGGCGTCGGTGAGGGAGGCGTAGGAGGTGTCGGGGAGGGTCCGCTGGAGGCCCAGCAGGTGCATCGCCCAGGTGTTGTCGCTGATCCCGAACCGGCCGCGGTCGTCGAGGAGGCCGGCGGTGACGGCGTAGGGGTCCTTGCCGTCGGTCCAGTCACGCAGGGTCAGCGCGGCGGCGCCGGCCGCGTGCTCGGCGTCCGGGGCCTCCAGGGTGGGCACGACGAGCACGGGGTCCCGGCCGGGGGCGAGGACCAGCACGGTGAGCCGTTCCGTGACCGCGGTGGGCGTGTAGCCGGTGAGCCACACCATGTCCGGTCCCGGGGCCACGAGGAGCCCGGCGAGGCCGGCGTCGGCGGCGGCGCGCGCGGCACGCTCCATGCGGGCGCCGTAGTCGGCGGCGGTGAAGGGCGCGGGCTTGGTACCGGTCATCCGGGCCTCCGGGCACGGGTGAGGGATCGGGGCGACGGCATCTCGGGCAGCATCCTGCCCGCCCGGACGGGGGGACGCGAGCCGGTCCCGGGAACCGGTGCCCCGCGGTCCGTCGGCAAGCGGCTCGCCAAGGGCCCATGATGACGCGCGGGACCGTTGGTGACCAGCCGGTTTCCCGGCGTGTACGAGACGGCGGCCCCCGGGGCGTCCGCCGCCGGGGTCCGCCGTCCGCGGCCGGTTCCCCGGTACCGCTCGTGCCACGGCATCCGGTCCCGCGGGGGCGCCGGTCCGCGCCCCGGCCGGGACCGGACCGGACCGGACCGGTCAGATCACCATCGCGGGGGTCACCGACAACTGCTGGTAGCCGCCGCTGCTGTGGCGCACGGTGAGCAGCAGCGCCTTTCCGGGGCGGGCCCGGGTGACGGCGCGGGCGAGGTCGGCGGCGGTGTCGACGCGGGCCGCGCCGAGTTGCAGGACGACGTCCCCGCGGACCAGTCCGGCCGCGTAACCGGGGCCGGGCACGTGCACGCCCACCACCAGCGCGCCCGCCTTCCGGGCGTCGACGGCCTCCACGCCCAGTGTCATGCCGGGCACGGCGGGGGCGGAGACGGCCGTGGGGACGGCGTCGGCCGAGGGGGCGGGCGGCGGGGCCTCGCGCTGCAGCTCGGCCAGCCGGCTCATCCCGATCACCGTGGCACCGACCGTGCCGATGCCGACGCCCGAGAGCACCAGCACGATGCCCGCGCACAGGCCGAACAGCAGGGTCCGCAGCCGACGTGCGGGCCGGGGCGCGGCATGCGGCCGGCGGGCGGGGCCCGGGGTGCCGTCGTCCCGGCGGTCCTGTCCTGGCATCGGCTTGGGCCGCAACGCAGTCTGTTCCATGGTTCGCTCGCCTCCGGCTGGTGCTCTACCCGGGGCGGCGGTCCGCGACGAGACACGAACGAGTGAGAATGGCCGGAGGGCGGCGCGGGGTAGCCATGGACATCCGCCACTGCGGCACCGGCGGGCCGGACCGGCCCGCCGGTGTGGCCCCCGCGGGGCTCAGCCGGTGTGGCCCTCCCCGTGGCCGCCGTGCGCCCCGCCGTGGTCGAACTTCAGAGCCTCGGGCGGCATGACGACGAAGGGCCGCATCATGCCCATGTCCTCGTGCTCCAGCAGGTGGCAGTGGTACATGAACCGGCCGTACGCGCCGTCGAAGCGGCCCATGACCCGCAGCAGCTGGCTGCCCGGGACCCGGAAGACGTCCTTGTGGCCGCGTTCGTTGGGTGCGAGCGGGATCGCCGTCCCCGCGTCGTACCGGATCGGCGTGCGGGTGCCGCCGGCCGCCGGGTCGAAGCCGGAGACGTCATAGGCGTCCCGGCCCAGCAGCTGGAAGTCGGCCAGGTGGATGTGCATGGGGTGCACGATGGGCGCGAGGTTGAGGAAGCTCCACTGCTCGTAACTGCCCTCGCCGATGGTGAAGCCGAGCCCGTCGTTGAACGTCCGTGCGGTGCGCCGGTACGTCTTCGTGGTGCCGTCGGCTCCGGTGATCTGGACGATGCCGTCGGCCGGGAGCCGGAGACCCGCGGTGTCCTGGACCTCGGTCATCTCCCATATCTCCGGGTGCCCGCCGGCGCCCTTGGTGGGGGGCGGGGTGAGCAGGATCAGGCGGTGGCCGTGCGGAATGTCGTGGGTGAGGCGGCGGAAGGAGCCGGAGAGCACCTCGGGCAGTTCGAAGGTGTCCTCCTCGCAGCTGTCGCCGACCCGGAACTCCAGCACGGCGGGGTAGGGCACGTCACCGGCCGGGTCGGGCACGCCCGCCGGCTGGTTGGGGCCCTTGTTCACCAGGCGGAGCGTCCGCCCGGCCAGCCCGCGGAAGTCCACCAGCAGGTCGAAGCGCTCGGCCGGCGCGGCGGTCAGGGCGGGCAGCTCCGCGTCGAAGTCGACCGGCACCGGGCGCGGCAGCAGCCCGCCGTCGCTGCCGATCTGGTGGACCGCCCCCGGCACCGGCTCGCCGTCCTCGTCGATCAGGACGAGTTCGAAGATGCGCGCGTTGGAGGCGTTGACCAGCCGGAACCGGTACCAGGCCGGGTCGACGTCGGCGTACGGCCAGATACGGCCGTTGACCGTGGTGTACGGGCCGGTGAACGGGACGGAGACCGGCTTGCCCGTCTCCGGGTTGCGCTGCTGGACGACCACCGTCTTGTGCAGCAGCCGGCCGTTGATGCGGCCGTCCTCGTCGGTGTCGAGGTTGCGGTCGGCGATGAGGAGCGGGATCTCCCGCTCGCCGGAGGGCAGGTGGAGGGCGTCCTCCTCGTCGTCCCGCACGAGGTAGGTGCCGTACAGGCCCGACATCACGTTCCACCGGGTGATGTTCATCGCGTGGTCGTGGTACCACCACTGGACCGCCTGGTGGTCGTTCGGGTACTCGGACAGCTGGGCGTCGCCGGAGCCCACGGCGTTGTCCGCCCAGCCGTCGTTGCCGCCGCCGGTCTGTGCGCCGTGCAGGTGGGTCACCGACCAGGCGGGCAGGGCGGCGACGTCCTTGTTCGGCTCGACGCCCTCACGGCCGGGCTCGGTGGTGGCCTGCGGGCGGCCGTCTGTGCGCAGCGGCACCCCCACGGAGGTGACCGGGTACTCGCTGTCCTTGGGGATGCGGTTGGTCCAGGCGATGCGGACCCGCCGGCCGCGCCGCACCTCGATGGTCGGACCCGGCACGTGTCCGTCGTACCCCCACATCAGGGTCGGCGGCAGCTGCGGGTGCAGGCGCACCCAGGCCGGGCGCAGGGCGATCTCCGTCTCGCGCAGCACGTCGCCGGTGTCGGGCCGCAGGACCGGCGGTACGGTCAGCGGCGCCATGTACGGCGTCAGTTCGAACGTCCCGGGCGCCGTCTCGGGCGCCCGCTCCCGCTCCTTCTCCAATTCCTCCGCGCCGGCCCCGGTGGTCTCTCCGGTGGGCCTCTCGATGATCTCCGTCACGGCCGAACACCCCCGTGTTCGTGGTCTGTTGTTCCCCTTACTCCACAAGACTCCCGAGGACTCACCGAAGTTCCCTGAATGCCCGATTCCGTACGAGAAGATTCCGCGACCGTCAGCCGAGCGCCGGGGCGGGCACAGCGGGCATGGCGGTCGCCCGGCCGGGCAGGAAGCCGTGGGCGCGGCGGCCGAGCCACTCGGCCTTGTAGCGGTCGACGCTCCGGTGCCAGTGCAGGATGCCGGCCAGCCAGTTCTGCAGGTCGAGCACATAAGCGTCCATGGCGGCCCGTGCCTCCTGCGAGAGCCGGAAGTCGTCGTAGAGGACCGGGAGCTCGTGCGCGATGACGTGCTCGAACTGCCGCATGCGCTGGGTCGTCAGATCGTGGACGACGGCGAGCGCGGCCGGATAGTCCACGCCGAAGAAGTTCTGCACGACCAGGACGGAGTTGTGGATCTCGCCCTCGTACTCGATCTCCTTCTGGTACGAGAAGATGTCGTTGAGCAGGCACGCGTAGTCGATGGCGGCGTTCTCCAGCGAGCGCACCGGACCGCTGCGGTACACCTGAGGCGGGACGGCCGGCCCGTGGCCCATGCGGCACAGGCTCAGGGTGAGGTCGGAGCCGAAGGTGGCGCGCCGCATCTCCAGGTAGTCGACCGGGTCGGGGACGCGGTTCTGCAACTGGTTGGACAGCTCCCACAGCCAGCTCTCGGTCATCACGTTCACGGACGCCTTGAGCGTGCGCCGCTGGTCGGCGGTCATCGTGGCCGTGGTGCGCGTCCAGAGGTCGATCAGCCCGCGCTCCATGGCGTCGCCGGCGACGACGGCCGGCTCGCCGTCGACCGGCATGCACTGCGACAGCCGGGCCGTGGTCAGCCGGGCGGCGGCCAGGTCCCTGCGGTGGCCGTACACGAGCGGGTAGTAATCGTCGCCGTACGTTCCCCAGGCCAGCCACTGCGCGCTGAGGTCGAGGGCCTCCGGCGTGGCGTCCGGGTCCAGGCCGGCGGAGCACAGCGCGAGGTCGTACGCGGCGAGCTTGTCCTCGTCCCAGACGCCCTCCTGGAGCATGCCCGTTTGGTGGCACCAGTCGACGAGGTGGCCGCGGGCCCGGTCGAGGTGGGGGCTGAGCTGGAGCCGGTAGGGCATGTACAGGTCGGGGATGCGGGACGGGCCGACCTTCTGGTACGGCACGTGCGCGTAGACGCGCAGGCGTTGCTGGGCGGCCGAGGCGAGGAGCGCGCCGACGTCGGCGGCGGAGGTGCCGGGGCCGCCCCTCAGCTGCCAGGGCGAGCCGGACCGCGCACCCTTGTTCATGTACCGGCTGGAGCGCAGGTGCCATTCGTGGCCGCCGGACTGCCAGTCCTGGAGTCCCTTGGTGTAGGCGGCGATCGCGGCGGCCTCGACGGGGGTGAGGCCCTTCTCCAGGGCGACGGCCGGGACTTCGGTCAGCGCGGTGTGCTCGAACTGGTGCAGCCGGGAGGTGAGGACGTCGTTGACGGTGTCGGCGGCCTCCTGCGTGGTGCAGCCGAAGAACTTCTCCAGGACGAGCACGCCGTTGCTGTTCTCGCCCTCCTCCTCGACCTCGCGCTGGTAGGAGAACAGGTCGTTGCGCAGGTGGACGGCGTCGGAGAACGTCTCCATCAGGACGCGCAGCGGCCGGGTTCCGGCGACCGCGGCGGGCACCTCGGCGGTCGCGTACTCCACGAGCCCGGCCGACCAGGGGGCGCCGCCGACCTTGCGGCGCATCTCGATGTACTCGACGGGATTGGCGATGCGCCCCTCGTTGATGTTGGACAGCTCCCACATCGACTCGTTGAGCAGGTGCTCGGTGGCCACGGAGAAGCGGCGGCGCCAGTCCACGGACATCGACGGCACCGTCCGCGCCCACAGGTCCTTCAGCCCTGCCTCCACCGGATTCTCCGGTTCCGGCACGGAGGTGGTGAGGTCGAGCGGCATGAACAGCGGCAGGCGGTCCAGGTGCGCCTTCCCGGCGGCGCGGTCCTGGGTGCGCTTGTACATGTCGAGGAAGTGGTCGTCGAAGAAGAACACCCACACGTACCAGTCGGTGATCAGCGACAGAGCGGGCCCGTCGCAGTCGGGATGGGTGTAGGCGCACAGGAGGCCGTAGTCGTGCGCCTCCAGGTCGGCCTGTTCCCAGATGCCGGAGCCCTCCAGCATGCCCATCTCCCGGGCCCACACGGTCGAATGGGCCCGGGCCTCCTCCAGGTGCGGGTTGAGCCGCGCGGGATACGGCATGTAGAAGTGCGGGAGTTCGAACGGCTGCGTCATGGCCGGGCACTACCCGGGGCCCTCCGCCCGCATCCACCCGGGGGCACATGATCACACCATCGCGTGAACCGGTGGGGAAACGTGGAACTCCGGCGGGGGGTTGTGGCGTTGGTTCCCTTGCCGTGCCCGCGCGCGGGGGCCACGGTAGGCGCATGACCTCCTTCGCGCTGCCCCACGAGGTGCACGGCGACGGCGCCCACAAGGTGTTCGCCGTGCACGGCTGGTTCGCCGACCGGTCCGCCTACGCGGCCGTGCTGCCGGACCTCGACCGCTCGTCCTTCAGTTACGCGCTGGTCGACCTGCGCGGGTACGGCGAGGCCCGGGACGCCACGGGCGCGTACACGACGGCCGAGGCGGCCCTGGACCTGGTGGAGCTGGCCGACCGGCTCGGCTGGGCGCGGTTCTCGGTGGTCGGGCACTCCATGGGCGGGGCGGTGGCGCAGCGGCTGCTCGCCGTGGCCCCGCACCGGGTGCGCCGGATCGCCGGTGTCTCGCCGGTGCCCGCCTCGGGCATGCCGCTGGCCGGGGATCAGGCGGCGCTGTTCGCGGACGCGGCGCACCGGGCGGAGAACCGGCGCGCGATCATCGACGTCACCACCGGTGGCCGGCGGCCCGCCGCCTGGCTGGACCGGATGGTCGCCCGCTCGCTGGAGCGCAGCGACCCCAAGGCGTTCCGGACCTGGCTGGACTCGTGGGCGGGCGAGGACTTCAGCGCCGACGTCGTGGGCAGCGAGGTGCCGGCGCTCGCCGTGGCCGGCGCGCTCGATCCGGCGCTGTCGCCGGAGGTCATGCGGGAGACCTGGATGAGCTGGTACCCGCGCGCGCGGCTCGCCGTGCTGTCCGGCGCCGGCCACTACGCCATGGACGAGACACCGCTGGAACTGATCCGCACCGTCGAGGACTTCCTGCGGGCCGACACGGCGGACGGGAGGGACGCGAGGGACACGGCGAAAGCATCGGACACGGTGGAGGAGCCGCACCGGGCGGCCGGGGAGCGCGAGGGCGAGCCGGCGTGAGCGTGCGCGCGGCGCCGCCGGTCCCGGACGTCTTCGACCCCCGCCGGTACGCCACCGGTGTCCCCTACGACGACTACCGCGTGCTGCGCGACCACCATCCGGTGGCCTGGCAGGACGAGCCGGAGGTGCTGGGCTGGCCGGCCGGGCCCGGGTTCTGGGCGGTGACCCGGCACGCGGACGTCGTGCGCGTGCTCAAGGACGCGGCGACGTACTCCTCGTACGCCGGCGCGACCCAGATCCGGGACCCCGACCCGGAGGACCTGCCGTTCATCCGGCGGATGATGCTCAACCAGGATCCGCCGTCGCACGGGCGGCTGCGCCGGCTGGTGAGCCGGGCCTTCACGCCGCGGCGCGTCGACCGGTTCGCGGCCGTCGCCCGGGAGCGGGCGCGCACCCTGCTCGCGGGCGCACTGGAGACGGCACGGGAAGGGGACGGCACGGTGGACCTGGTGGCCGCCGTCACCGACGAGTACGCCCTGCTGAACCTGGCGGATCTGCTGGGCGTCCCGGCAAGCGACCGGCGGCTGCTGCTGCACTGGACGCAGCGGGTCATCGGCTACCAGGATCCGGACGAGGCCGGTCCGCCGGTGCTGGACGGGGCGGGAAGGCCGGTGAACCCACGGTCGCCGGCGATGCTGCGGGAGATGTTCGCATACGTTCGACAGTTGGCCGTATACAAAAGACGGTATCCCGTCGACGACATCCTGACGACACTCGCTCACGACCCCGAACTCGCCGACGGCGAACTGGAGATGTTCTTCTTCCTGCTCACCGTGGCGGGCAACGACACCGTGCGCAGCGCGGCCCCGGGCGGCCTGCTGGCCCTGGCCGAGCACCCGGAGGCGTACGGGCAGCTGCGCGCCGGTGTCGTCGGTATACCGTCTGCCGTCGACGAGCTGCTGCGCTGGCACCCGCCCGTCCTCACCTTCCGCCGCACGGCCGTACGGGACACCCGGCTGGCGGACCGCGAGATCCGGGCCGGCGACAAGGTCGTCGTGTTCCACGCCTCGGCCAACCGGGACGAGCGGGTCTTCACCGCTGCGGACCGGCTCGACCTGGCCCGCTCCCCCAATCCGCACGTCTCCTTCGGGGACGGCCCGCACGTGTGCCTCGGTGCCCACTTCGCCCGGTTGCAACTGCGGCTGCTGCACGAGGAGGTGCTGCGGGTCCTGCCGCGGCCGCCGGGGCTCGCCGGACCGCCCCGGCGGCTGGTGTCGAACTTCATCAACGGCCTCAAGTCACTGCCGCTGCTCCTCGCCTGACGGATCGACCTGGATCAGCGCGTGAGTGCCGCCCGTCCGCCAGCTCTGTCCCTCGGCCGCCACCAGTGCGGCCTCGGTCGCGGGCGTGAGGCCGGTGATCACATCGGACTTGAGGGTGCGCAGTGCGGCGACCGGGCCGGGGAAGCGGACGGTGGTCTCCCGGAAGGGCGTGGTGGGCGGCCAGAGCCGGTCGCCCACCAGACGACGGTAGTTGAGGTCGCCCTTGACGACGGTCAGGGTAGCCGCCGCGAACTCGGCGCGCAGGTCGTCGGGCATCGCGGCGTAAGGCAGCGGCGCGCAGGAGAAGGGGTGGGCGCGGACGGTGAGGCGGCCGTCGGCCATGGCCGCCCAGAGCGTCCGCCCGTGCTCGGCGGCCGCGCCGGAGGCCGCGCGCAGCCGGTGCAGGGCGTCGACCACGTCGGCGGTGGTGGCGTCGGAGACGTAGTACGGGTACGGCTTGACGTGCAGGACGGCCCGGGCGGCCCGGCCCTCGGTGAGGAGGTGGGCGATCAGCAGCAGGTCGGGGACGAGTTCGCGGCCCGCGTTGTCCGCCACCAGCACGAGCGTGCCCGTCCCGCCGGGCGGCAGCAGCGACCAGAGGGTCTCGCTGTCGTCGGCGACCAGGGCGGGGGCCGGGTCACGGTCCTCGGCGCCCGCGGCGGAGAGCCGGAAGCCGAGGTCGGCGCGGTTGCCCCACAGCGAGCCGTGCAGCAGTGCGCGGGCCCGTTCCTCCTCCGGCAGGTCGCGCAGGCCGTCCAGGGCGGCGAGTTCCTCGTCGGTCTCGGGGGCGTCGAGTTCGGCGCGTTTGAAGGGGCGGAAGGGGTCGACGCCCTGCCAGGCGCCCGGGCCGAACCAGCCGACGGCGTCGAGCAGCCGGCGGTAGAAGTAGCTCTCGGACCACAGCCACGGCACGTCGTACCAGGACCGGCCGGCGTACTCGGCCAGGCCCCAGCCGTGCCACCGGTCCCGGTCCGGCGCGTCGGCGGGGAGCGGTTCGACCGTGCCCTGGGTGCAGCTCTTCAGCAGCTCGTCCAGTGCCGTGTGCTGCCCGGGGCCGTACGGGAAGGCCTCCCGTACCTGCCGGATGATCGCCGGGTGCCGCTCGGCCAGCACGCTGTGCGGGAAGGAGCCGGGTTCGTTGCCGAGGATCACGGGTGCGAAGGGGGTGTCGGGCATGTCCGTCACGGTATCGCGGGCGTCAGGCGGCGCGGATCTCCCGCTCCAGCTGCGTGGCGAGGGTGACGTAGCGTGGGCGGCGGTGCACCGGGACGAGTCCGCGGATCATCAGGTGCCACATCTCGGCGACCCTGCGCGGCAGCCGTCCGGTCGGTTCCAGGGAGCGGCCGGCGACGCGGGTGCCGATGAAGAAGCAGACGAGGGAGTGGGCGACGACGCCGACGTCCAGGTCGCCGTGCACGTCGGCCTCCCTGACGGCCCCGGTGAACTTCCGGGTGGAGAAGTCCAGCCACTCGGTGAACGGGTGCCGAAGCGGTGGCCGTACGGCGATGTCCGCGGTGGCGAGGCGCAGTCCGGCGCGCGGCACGGGGTCCTCGACGGCGAGCCGGGCGATCCCGAACGTGGTGCGCATCAGGATTTCGAGCGAGGAGCAGCCACGGCTCTCCACCTCGGCGACGAGCTGTTGCGCGGCCCTGGCCTGGAGCTCCAGGATGGCGTGCGCCAGATCCTCCTTGGCGGCGAAGTGGAAGTACAGGGCACCCTTGGTGACCTTCGCGTGTGCGACGATGTCGCTCAGGCTGGTGGACTCGTACCCGTGCCGGTCGAACAGATCGGCGGCGGCCGTGATGATCGTTGCCCGGGTCTGTTCGGCGCGTAACTGCCTCGCCATCCTGGGACCCCTCCTCGCACCTTAAACGAACAGGACATGCGGTTTGTTTTTAACCCCTTGCATACGATAACTCACCCACAGGGAACGGGAGTCCGGCGCACCACGCACCCGCCACGACACGTGTCACCCGCCCGCTTCGCCCCGGCCGCGCGCCCGGCGCCCCGCTGAACGGGCGAGCCCACATCGGATTCCCCCTTCGTGACGGGCGGGTGCCCGGCAGCTCCGGGACGGCGACCGCCTCCCACATGATCGCCACGATACGAGGCGGACGGCCGGCTCCTCAACGGGATGTCGAAGCAGGCGCAAAACAGCCGAACCGGTCGGTGCTTTCACGCCCCCCGCGCACGGCGTGCCGTTCGGACTGAACGCGTGTGGCGCCGGCGTCGTACTGGACACCGCAGACCCTGTTCCCGCGCCCGCCGAGGAGACGTCCCGGATGAGTCGGATGACCGCCCGCCTGAGCCTCAGGGTGGCCGCTGCGGCGGCACCGTTGCTGCTGCTGCCGTGGGCGGCGGGGCCGGCCCGGGCGCACGGTGCCCCGACGGACCCGGTCAGCCGGGTCTACGCCTGCTCGCCGGAGGGCGGAGCCGCCGGGACGGCGGCCTGCCGGGCCGCGATCGCCGCGAACGGCGCTCCGTTCACCGCCTGGGACAACCTGCGGGTGGCCGGGGTGGGAGGCCGTGACCGGAAGGTGATCCCGGACGGCAGACTGTGCAGTGGGAACCTGCCGGCGTACCGCGGCCTGGACCTGGCCCGGCGGGACTGGCCGGCGACGCGGCTGAGTCCGGGCGGGCGGCTGACGCTGACCTATGCGTCGACGATCGCGCACACGGGCACGTTCCGGCTGTACCTCACCAAGCCGGGTTACGACCCCTCGAAGCCGCTGGCCTGGTCGGACCTGCCGGAGCGGCCCTTCGCCGAGATCAAGGACCCGCCGCTGCGCGGCGGCGCGTACCGGATGAGCGCCACGCTGCCGGCCGACCGGGCGGGGCGTCAGGTGCTGTACACGATCTGGCAGAACAGCAGTACGCCGGACACGTACTACTCGTGTTCCGACGTGGTGTTCCCGGAGCGCGGGAAGGCGGCCGGGGCGAAGCGGTCGACAGGACCGGCGACTTCGGCGTCCGCGCCGGATGCGACACCCGCGGACCCGTCACCGGCCGCACCGGCACAGAGTCCGCCGGCGAAGGGCGCGACCCCCGCCGGGCCCGGGAGCGGCGGGCGGTCCGAGAGCGCCGTCGCCGACGGGACTCCTGTCGCGGAGGCCACGCACGGCGGCTCGGGGCCCTCGGCCCCGTTGCTGGCGGGCGGCGCCACCGCGGTGCTGCTGCTCACCGGCGGCGCCGCCCTCTTTCTCCGGCTACGCCGTCCGCGACGCCGCTGAACCGGGCGGTCCGGTCGGTCAGTTGACGTACACCCGGGCACCGGCGTCGGTGACGGGCGCGTACTTGGCCGTGAAGTAGCCGTTGGCGAAGCACAGCGACGAGCCGGAGCTCTTGGTGAACTGCTGGTTGGTGAAGGTGATGCTGCTGTCGGCGTTGTCGGCCTTGCCGGTCAGGCCGGGCGCCTGGTAGACGCAGGTGACGGTGCCCAGCAGGGTGCGCAGCTGCACCGTGGCCTGGACGACGGAGCCGCTCGGGGGCGAGACGGTGAGGGTGCCGGCCGAGGTGATCGTCGCCGAGTACGGCAGGTTGTTGATGGTGATGCCGTTGACACCGAGGACACCGGTGACGTTGCTGGAACAGGTGCTGCTGTCGAAGGTGTGCGCGGTGACGGATTCGGTGGCCGTACCGGGCGCGGTCGGGTTGCCGGTGACCTTGGCCGTGAACTGGGAGCCCGTGCACTTCACGCCGCTGGTGCCGGTCGCGCTGGAGTAGAAGGTGGCGGTGGTGCCGGAGGCCAGGGGTGCGGTCAGGGTGTCGCCGACTGCGGCCGCGGTGCCGCCGGCGCTGCCGGTGGTCAGCACCGCGCCGGCCGCGGAGGCCGGGGTGGCCCAGGTGAGGGCGAGCGCCGTGGCGGTGCCGGCGAGGGCGAGGAGGGAGCGCTTGCGCATGCGGGTGCCTCTCTTCCGAGGTGGGGGGACAGATGAGGTGAGGTGGGGGGTGGCGGGTGGTACGAGGGTGCCGCCGGCGCAGGGCCGTAGCGCCTTCTCCGTACGCGGCGGTCCCGCGCCGGCGGCACACCGGGCACCGGTCGAAGGCCTCGGGGGAAGACCTCCGGCCGGGCCGGACAAGGGGGCGGCCGGGCACGTACGGAAAGGGAAGGACGACCGTGCCGGTGCCGCTGTGCGAGGTGGAGCGGTTGCCGTGACAGGGCCGGGAACGCGGCCGGTGCCGCGGGGGTGCGGCTGGTGCCACGCCGCGGACGCGACGGGTGCCGCCTGCCGGATCCGGCGCCACGGATCCGGGGAAACAGGGGAAGTTGTAGACCTGATCAACCGTCAGCGTCAAGGTGTGGAAAGGGAGTTGTGCCAGGCGAAAACGGTCTCGCGCACATCCGACACCCTTTTTTCACATCTCCCTTGACCCCTTAATGTAACCGGCGGTAACTTCCTCGAAGGCTACTGCCGCGTAACGAGAAAGCCCTTGCGCCCGCCGGGAGTTGCGAGGAGGCGTACGCGGTATTCGCTGTCCGCGCCAGGACACCGCGCCACTGAAGCCCAACCCGCATTGATCCATGCCCATGGGAGCAGACATGGCCTCGTCCCCGGACCTCCCGTCCGCCGGCAACACCCCCGAGACACCGGGGAGCGACACCCCCTCCGACACCCCGAACACCGCCGGCACCAGCGTCGGCGGCGAGAGACGGGGGCGCGTCCGGGCCCGCCGGGCCGCGGTGATGGCGGTACCCGCCACCCTCATCGCCGCCGGCCTCGCGGTCCTCACCGCGCAGGGCGCGCTGGGCGTCCAGTTCGCCATTTCCGGGATGCCGTTCACGGTCACCGCGACCGAATTGAACGGCACCGGGTTCGAGCAGTTCGGCGGGCTCGACAACATGGCGGAGGGCAGCCCGAACGCCGGGGACTCCGGCGGCCAGGTGCTCATCGTCACCTCCGCGATCAAGCACGCCACGCTCACCAAGCTGTGCCAGAGCGTCGACCTCGGCGGCACCAACCTGTTGATCACCGCGGGCAGCGGGTCGGAGAAGGTCAGCGCGACCGACCTGACCACCGACTCCACCGAGCTGACGGGTGACGCGGCGTTCAACAACATCGAGATCGGCAACGACGCCAGCACGCTGACCAAGGCGGGCGTGAAGGGTCCGATCGGCGTCTTCAGCCAGCAGGCCGACACCGTGCGGATCGCCAACCTGCGGCAGACGAACTACGCGACCACGGCTGGCGTGTTCAAGCTGCCCGGTCTCAAGCTCCGGTTCAGCGACTCGGGTTGCTGAGCACCGTGCCGGACCGTCCGCATCCGGGACCGAGGGCCGCCTTCCGCGGATGGCGGGCCCGCCGGCCGTTCTGGGGCGGGCTGCTGCTCGCCCTCGGCGGCGGCGAGATCCTGCTCACCGAGAAGGCCTCGCTGAAGGTCGTCCTGCACATCGGCATGCAGGGCCTGGCCGGCTATCTGCTGCCGGCCCTCATGGTGCTGCTGGGCCTGCTGATCCTCTTCAACCCCTCGCAGCGGCTCTTCTACTCCATCACCGGCATCCTGCTCTCCCTGGGCACCTGGCTCACGTCCAACCTGGGCGGCTTCTTCATCGGCCTTCTCCTCGGCGCCACCGGCAGCTGCCTCACCTTCGGCTGGCTCCCCGACCAGGAACCGCGCGTCAGCCGCCGCGAACGCCGCAAGCAGGCACGTGCCGCGGGGCGCTCCCTGGCCTCGGAGGGCGCGGAGGGGACGGCCTGACGGGAGGTGCGGCCCGGGTGCGGGCGGGTGTTCCGGCGTTCGACTGTTCGGGCGTTCGGGTCGAGCGGGGTACGGCGGCGTGCCGTTCCCGCCCGTCGTGGCGCGCCGAGCCCGCCCGTCGTGGCGCGCCGAGCCCGCCCGTCGTGGCGCGCCGGGCCCGCCCGTTGTGGCGTGCTGGGCCCCTCCGCCCGTGCCGGGGCGGGCCGGAATGCGCCGGTCCCCGGCCCCACGTCACCCGAACAGGTGACTTGGGAACTTCTTTGCCCTTGCCGCGAGTTCATCGGTCAGTCGGACGGTGGTGGAGTGCCGTCCGGGTGAGGCGATGAGCGAAGGAGTCACGGCATGGTGTTCAAGAGGCTGCTGGGCGCGATCGGGGTCGGCGGCCCCTCCGTGGACACGGTGCTGGACGGCGGCGCGGCGCTGCCCGGCGGCGCGCTGGCCGGCCGGGTGCTGTTGCGGGGCGGTGGTGCGGCCGTGGAGGTCGAGCACATCGGCCTGGAGCTGATCGCGCGCGTCGAGGCGGAGCACGCGGAGGGCGAGAGCGAGGGCACGGTCGTCTTCGAGCGGTTCACCGTGGGCGGCGGCTTCCGGCTCGGCGAGCATGCGGAGCGCGAGCTGCCGTTCAGCGTGCCGCTTCCCTGGGAGACCCCGGTGACCGAGTTGCACGGGCAGCCGCTCGGCATCGTGCTGGGCGTGCGCACGGAGGTCTCGGTGGCCGGCGCCCGGGACAAGGGCGATCTGGATCCGCTGGCCGTCCGCCCGCTGCCGGTGCAGGAAGCCGTGCTGGAGGCCCTCGGCGGGCTGGGCTTCGGCTTCCGCTCGGCCGATCTGGAGTACGGCCGCATCGGCGGTACGGGTCAGCAGTTGCCGTTCTACCAGGAGATCGAGCTGACCCCGCCCCCGCAGTACGCGCACGCGGTCGGTGAGATCGAGCTGACCTTCCTGGCCTCCCCCACGGGCGTCGAGGTCGTCCTGGAGGCGGACAGGCGCGGCGGGTTGCACGCGGCGGCCCATGACGCCCTGACCCGTTTCATCGTGCGCCACGAGGACGCGCCGGCCCGTGACTGGCCGGCGGAGGTCGACGGCTGGATCCGCCAGGTGACCGAGCACCGCGACGCCTACGGCAGCCACGCGGCGTACGGCCACGACGGCAGACCCCCGGCCGGCCTGCACTCCTTCGACACCCACCACTCCGGCCCGGGCCTGGGCACCGCCGTGGCCGCGGGTGCGGCGGGCCTCGCCTTGGCCGTGGCGGGCGGCATGGTGGCCGCGGAAGTCGTGGACGAGATCGGGGACTTCTTCGAGGGGGAGGAGGACTGAGCGGCAGAGCGCACCAGGAGAACGGGGAGACCGGGAGGAGACGGGGAGGACCGCTCAGCCGGCGGAGCCCTGCGTACCGTTCTCGTCCTTCATCGCCTTCGCCTCGCTCTTGAGGATGCGCAGGGACTTGCCCAGGGCGCGGGCGGTGTCGGGAAGCTTCCGGGAACCGAACAGCAGGAGGAACACGACCGCGACGATCAGCAGATGCCAGGGCTCAAGTCCGTTGCGAAGCATGACCGCCCCCTTCCTTGGTCTCAGCTCGCGACAACGCTTGCCGCATTGCGCAACTGTACAACCCCGGTCGGAGGGTGCTCAGGGAACCCCCGGCGGCACCAGGCGCCGGTCGTGTCGGGACTTCGCCGCCGTGAGGGCCAGGGCGTACAGAGCGAGGACGGCGGCGAGCGGCAGATGACAGGCGACGGGCAGCGCGGTCATGCCGAGTGCGGTGCCCGGCGGGCCGGCCGGCAGGGCCAGGGCGACCGCGGCGAGCAGGGCCGCCGCCCTGCCGACCGGGCCGGGCCGCCCGCCCTGGGCCCGCCGGTGGCCGGTGCGCAGCAGCAGCATCACCAGGGCCTGGGTGAGCAGGTTCTCGGTGAACCAGGCCGAGTGGAACACGGTCTGGTCGGCCAGGGTGCCGGAGCCGTGCGGGGCGAGCGCGAGGATGCCGAAGGTGGCGAGGTCGGCGACGGCGTTGAGCAGGCCGAAGCCGGTGATGAAGCGCAGGAAGGAAGGTGGCCGCAGCACGGTCGGCCGGCGTAGGGCCCGCGCGTCGGGCCGGTCGAGGGCGAAGGCGAGCTGGGCGGCGTCGAAGCACAGGTTCTGCGCGAGCACCTGGACCGGGAGCATCGGCAGGAAGGGCAGCAGCAGTCCGGCGGCGAGCATGGCGAGGACGTTGCCGAGATTGGAGGAGAGTGTGACACGGAGATAGGAGGCGATGTTGGCGCTGCTGTGGCGGCCCGCGGTGACGGCGTGACCGATCGCGGTGAGGTCCTTGGCGGCCAGCACCACGTCGGCGCTCTCACGGGCCACGGCCACGGCTCCCCGGGGTGCCAGGCCGACGTCGGCGGCGAGCAGGGCGGGCACGTCGTTGACACCGTCGCCGAGGAAACCCACGGTGTGCCCGGCGGCGCGCAGTTCACCGACGAGACGCGCCTTGTCCTCGGGAGTGCACCGAGCCACGACGGTGGTGCTCCCGGCCGCAGCGGTCGCGGTGCCCGCGAGGCTTCCGGCGCCCTCCGCGGCCACCCGCACCTCCCCCGGCGCCAGGCCCAGGTCGCGGCAGGCGTGGGCGGCTGTGCCGGGGTGGTCGCCGGTGAGGATGTGGACGGTGATGCCGAGACCGGTGAGGGTGCGGAGCGACTCGGGAGCGCCGGGGGTGAGTTCCTCGCGGAAGGTGACCAGACCGCGGAAGGTGAGGCCGCGTTCGTCGGCGGGGGTGTAGGGACGGGTGCGGGAGGCCCGTTCCGCGGTGGCGACGGCGAGCACGCGCTGTCCGGCGGCGGCCTCGCGGGCGGCGAGACCGAGCAGCCGCTGCCGTTCGGCGGCCGGCAGGTCGCAGCGGTCCAGGACGTCCTCGGGGGCGCCCTTGGTGACCAGCAGGTGGCGGCCGAGCGGGCCGGCGAGAACGGCGGTGGCAAGTCGCCGGCCGGGGCCGACGGGCAGGGCGGCGATACCGTCGTACCCCCCGTCACATGCCCAGCCGTACCCTCCGCCACGCTCCTCGCCGTAGCCAGCGCCGTGCTCCCTGTCGTGCACTCCGCCGTGCTCCTCGTCGACCCCTCCCCCGCGTTCCTCGGTCTTCAGCAGGGCCTCGTCGAGGGCGTCGGGGGTCGGCAGTTCGGCGAGCTGGAGGGTCCACCAGGCGGCGGTGGCCGCCCAGTGCAGCGGCTCGGGGTCGTCGCGGCCGTCGGGTCCGAGCGAGCGGGCGAGGACGGGCCGGTCCTGGGTGAGGGTGCCGGTCTTGTCCACGCACAGCACGTCGATCGCGCCGAGGTCGTGCAGCGCGGGCAGCCGGCGTACGACGACCCGGTGGCTGCGGGCCAGCAGCGCGGCGCCGCGGGCCAGGCAGGTGGTGACGATCACCGGGAGCATCTCGGGGGTGAGCCCGACGGCGACGGCGACGGCGAACGGCAGGGTCTCCAGGCCCCGGCCGCGCAGCGCGGCGCCGGCCATGAGGACGAGCGGAGGGGTGAGGAGCATGAACCGGACGAGCACCCGGGCGATGCCGTGCACCGACCGGTCGAAGGCGCTCGGTTCGCGGCGCTCCGGCGCCCGCTGGGCGGCGGCGAAGCGGGTGCGGGGCCCGGTCGCGACGACGACCGCCGTGGCGCTGCCCGCGACCACCACGCTGCCCTGGAAGCACAGGTGGGACTCGGGTCGGGCCCCGGGGCCGGGCGGGTCTGCGGCGGCCTTGGCGACGGGCGCGGACTCGCCGGTGAGGGCGGCCTGGCGCACGGTCAGCCCGCGGGCGCGCAGCAGTCGCACGTCGGCGGGGACGAGGTCGCCGGGTACGAGCCGGACGATGTCGCCGGGTACGAGGTCGGTCAGCGGGATCTCGTGGGCACGCGGTGGGGCGGTGTCATCGGTGCGGCGCAGCACGGTGGCGGTGCCGGCGACCAGGTCGCGCAGGGCCGCCAGGGCGCGGTCTGCGCGGCGCTCGCCGGCCGCGCGCAGCACGCAGCCGACGGCGACCAGCGTGAGGATCACGGTGGCGGTGCCCCAGGAGGCGACGCACGCGGAGACCAGACCGAGGGTGAGCAGGACGGCGGTGAAGGGGTCGCGCAGGCCGCGCGCCCAGCGGACGGCCCAGGAGGGGGCGTGCGGGTGGGGCGGGGTGTTCTCGCCGACGGCGGCGAGCCGTGCGGTGGCCTCGGCGTCGGTGAGTCCGCGGGGGCCGGTCTCCAGGCGCCGCAGTTCCTGGAGCACGGTGCCGGTCAGGGCCTCAGAGGCCACGGAGCCGGCGGGCCGGGACGGCGGCGGGCGTCTCGCGCTCGGCGAGCCGGCCGACGAGGAGGCGTACGACCTCGACCACGGCGGCCTGTTCGGCGGTGTCGACGAAGTACACCTGACGGCGGCCCTCGCGGCGGGAGCGGACGAGTCCGGCGAGCTTGAGCTTGGTCAGGTGCTGGCTGACGGCGGGCAGCGCCCCGCCGACCCGCTCGGCGAGCCCGGTCACGTCGCTCTCGCCCTGGGCCAGCGCCCACACGATGTGCAGCCGGGCGGGCGCGGCGAGCAGTCCGAAGGCGGCGGCCGCCTCGGCGAGCACCTCGGCGGAGGGGTCCTGGTGGCCGGTGCCGGGCGCTGTCGCCACTGTCGCCTTCCTCCCGCTGCGTCGTCGCTGTGGTCCGGCTGTGTCCGCCGTGTTCGGGGACTCAGTCTAGATCTCGGGAACTTCCCGGCCGTCCCGTTCGTTTCTACATTGCTGTAGAAGTTATGTTCTACGTCGTCGCAGAAGCAGCCGCCGGGATGCTGTCGGAGCATCAGGCGGCCGACCGGAGGAGCACACATGGCCCTGTGGGACCGCATCAAGGAGTCCGCGTCGCAGATGCAGACCCAGTTGGTGGCGAAGAAGAACGACCTGAAGAGCGGCGCGTTCCGCGATGCGAGCATGGCGATGTGCGCGCTCGTGGCCGCCGCCGACGGGACGGTGGATCCGTCGGAGCGGCAGCGGGTGGCCCAGCTCATCTCCACCAACGAGGTGTTGCAGAACTTCCCGGCGGACGACCTGCGCCGCCGCTTCGAGGAGAACCTGGACAAGCTGACGACGGACTTCGCCTTCGGCAAGGTGAGCGTGCTGCAGGAGATCGCCAAGGCGAAGAAGAAGCCCGCCGAGGCGCGGGCCGTCATCCAGATCGGCATCGTCATCGGCGGCGCGGACGGCGACTTCGACAAGGACGAGCGGGCCGTGGTGCGCGAGGCGTGCTACACCCTGGACCTGCCGCCGCACGAGTTCGACCTCTGAGCACGCGCGAGCGCACGAGGATCAGGGCAGCCGGCTGCGCACCCGGGCGGGGCTGCGGGTGGTGGGCCTGCCCGACCCGCACCGGGCGGGCCGGTCCCAGTGGCCGGTCCGGCTGACGGCGACGGCCCGGTCGGCGCAGGACATCGCCGGGCCGCCCGCCGCCCGCCGTGACAAGGCGAGACGAGACCGTTCCCCTCCGGCCCGGCCCTCCCCGGCGCCGGCCCCGGCTGAGAGCCGGCGGCCGTCCCCGCTCGCGCGCTCGCGGTCCGGGCCACGGCCGTACCAGCGGCCGGTCGCGGCGGGCCGGCCGGGGCGCCGCGGTCGACGGCCGGCACCGGCGTGGTGTCGGCGAGCCGGGCCAGGGCGGGCAGGGTGAGGCCGCGGCCGTCGAGCAGAACGCGGGTGCCCCCCGGGTCGGGGGGCACCCGCGTTCTGCATGTCCACGGTCACTCCGGTCGCTCCGGTCGTTCTGCTCGTTCGAGCGGGGCGTTCGGGTGGTCGGTGTCAGGAGAGACCGGCGGACTTGAGCCAGGCCTGGGCGACGTCCAGCGGGTCCTTGTTCTCCATCTGCACCTGGGTGTCCAGCTTCATCAGGGTCTCGGTGTCGAGCTTGGCGGAGACCGCGTTGAGCGCGTCGACGCCCTTCTGGGGCAGCGCGCTCTTGTAGGCGAGCGGCTGGACGTTCTCGAACCCGAACAGGTTCTTCGGGTCCTGGAGGACGACGAACTTCTCCTTGGAGATGTTCGCGTCGGTGGTGAAGAGGTCCGCGGCCTGCACGGCGTCCTTCTTCAGCGCCGCCAGCGTGAGCGGGCCGCCCGCGTCCAGCGCCTTGAAGGACTTGAACTCCAGGCCGTAGACGGACTTCAGGCCCACCAGACCCTGCTGCCGGGTCTGGAACTCCGGCGAGGCGCCGATGACCAGGTCCTTGGCGACGTCCTTCAGGTCGGCGATGGTGGAGTCGCCGGTGAGGTGGTACTTCTTCGCGGTGGCGGCGTTGACCGTCACCGAGTCCTTGTTCTGCGCCGCCGCCGGGTTCAGCAGCGTGAGCTTGGAGTCCAGTTTGCTGTTGATGGCGTCGGTGGTCTGGCCGAGGGTCTTCGGGGCGGCCTTCGGGTCGAGGTAGGCCAGCAGTGCGCCGTTGTACTCGGGCAGGACCGAGATGGAACCGTTCTTTATCAGGCCGTAAGTGGTCTCGCGGCTGCCGATGTTCGGCTTGTAGGTGACCTTGATGCCCTTGGCCTTGAGGGCCTCGCCGTAGATGTCGGCGAGCAGGGTGCTCTCGGGGAAGTTGTTGGATCCGACGACGACGCTGTCGCCGCTCGCCTTGCCCTCTGTGAGCGGGTTGCCGCCGTTGTCGTCCTTGGAGGAACAGCCCGCCAGCAGAGCCGTCGCCGCCGCGAGGGCGACCGCCGCCGCGCCTCGGTTCCTCCGGATGGACCTGCTGATGTGGGTCGTGTAAGTCACCCGTCGATCCAATCCAGCTGGTTCTCGATCAGTCAAGGCCCACAGATCACCGATTGGCCTCGATCCGCGACTGCTCGTGCACGGAGAGCGGCTCCTTTGTAACGGATTCTTGATGAAAGGTGAGCTGATCGTTCCCTCGAAGGGACTGTAGTCTCGGCGCAGTTGGTATCGACCACGGCGGTGTGCGGGGCCCGCTTCGGTGTCGCGAACACAGGCGTTTCGAGGGCGACCAGGCCCTCCACGTCCGGGAGATCCGGGAGCCGTGCCGCTCCCGGGCCAGACACCCACGAAGGAGGCCCGGTGTCCACGAACGAGGTGGACGCGCCCGCCCGGCACGCCCCCGTCCGGGGCGGAGCACGGGCATTCGCCGACCGCTGGCCCTTCCGGCGCAAGCTCAACCTGCTCGTCGGCATCCCGCTCGCGGTCATCGCCGGACTGCTCGCCTACCTCATCACCGACCTGGTGCAGCAGTCGTCCAGCGCGGCCGCCGCGGCCCGGCTGGTACGGGACAGCGCGCAGGTGGCTCGGCTGGTGGACCGGGTGGAGGCCGAGCACCAGCAGGCCATCCTGCTGTCGACGCGCTACGAGTCCGGGGACGCGCACCCGTCGACGGCCGGCTACCGCGCGGCCCGGCAAGCGGTCGACTCCCAGATCACCGAAGTGCGCGAGGCCTTCGGCGACCGGCTTCCGCAGAGCGAGGCGCAGGCCCTGCACGGCGTCGAGGGGCTGAGCAGCCTGCGCACCTCGGTGGAGCACTCGTACCTGCCCGCCGACAACATCGACCCGGCCTACGCGGGCGCCGCCCAGAGCCTGATCGACGGCCTCGGACTCGACCGCAACGCCGACCTCGCCGAGACCTTCACCGGCAGCCTGCTGGACTCCCTGCTGCGCGCGGACGCCGCCCACGGCGCCTTCGAGACGAACGTGTTCGCCGCCACCACGGGCGACACCAACGCGCTGATCGAGTTCACCAACGCGGTCGGCGCCTACGACCTCTACACCCACCAGGCCGACCGCTTCGGCCGGTTCGCCACCGAGGCGCAGGCCGCGCGGCTCACCGGCATCGAACACACCCCGGCGCAGCGCGAGATCGCCGAGGCCTACGCCGAACTCCAGGTCGGTGCCGGCCGGTTGCAGACGGACGACCAGGCGGCGCTGCGGCGGGCGGTGCAGGACGCGCTGGCCGACTACCCCGCCTACCCCCGGCAGGCCACCGCCCGGCTGAAGATCACCACCGCGCTGATCGGCCAGATCGCCGACCGGGCCGACACGGCCGCCGACTCCGCCCGGTGGCGGGCCGGCCTGCTGCTGAGCGGCGCGCTGATCGCCTTCGCGCTGTGGCTCGCCTTCGCGGTGCTGGTGCGCCGCTCGGTGATCCGGCCCGTGCAGGCGCTCACCGGCGCGGCGCGGGAGGTCGCCGAGGTGGCGGGGCGCGAGCTGGCCCGGGTGGCCGACGACGACGCCGAGGACGACGGACCGCCCCGGCTGCGGGACATGCCGGTCACGGCCCGCGACGAGATCGGCGACCTGGCGGCGGCCTTCAACCGGGTGCAGACCACCGCCGCCGCGCTGCTCGAACGCCAGGTGCTGACCCGCCGCAACACCGCCGAGATGTTCGGCAACGTCGGCCGCCGGGTCAGCAACCTGACCACCCGGCAGCTCGCGCTGATCGACGCCGTGGAGCGCGGGGAGACCGACCCGGCGCTGCTGGAACGGCTGTACTCCATCGACCACATCGCCGTACGACTGCGCCGCAACGCCGACAGCCTGATGCTGCTGGCCGGCATCCGCGAAGCTGTGCTGGACGCGGGCCCGACCGCGCTGTCCACCGTGGTGCGGGCCGCGCTCGGGCAGATCGAGGGCTATCAGCGGGTACGGCTGTACGCCGCGTCGGACGTCCTGGTCGAGCCGGACGTCATCGGTGACCTCACGCTGATGGTGGCCGAACTCCTGGAGAACGCGGTGTCGTTCTCGCCCGACGGCAGCCCGGTCGAGGTCACCGTCCGCACCGGCGCCGAGGGCACGCACGTCGTGATCACCGACCACGGACTCGGTATGAGCGCCGAGCGGCTCGCCGAGGAGAACGCCCGGCTGATCCGCCGCGAACGGCTGGACCTGGTGCCGACGAAGGTGCTGGGCCTGTTCGTGGTGGGTGCGCTGGCGCGCCGCTGGGAGATCGCGGTCGAGCTGACCCGGACGCCGGGCGGCGGTGTGACGGCGGAGGTGACACTGCCGACCTCGCTGCTGCTGCCGCCGGGCCGAGCGGGAGCGGGAACTCCGGCCACCGCGACACCGGCCCCGGGACCGACCGGGCCGACCGGCCCGGCACCGGGCACGCGGCCACCGGCCCCGGACACCGCCCCGCGTCCGGCGGAGGGCACCGCCCCCGACCCGGCGCAGGGAAGCACCCCCAACCCGGCACCGGGCACCACCGCGACCCCGCCCCCGCCCCCGCCCCCGGACACCGTCCACGGCAAGGTGCCGGCCGACGGCGTACCCCGTCACGAGCCCGCCCGTGCGGAGCACGGCGGCCCGCTCCCCCGGCGGACCCCCCGGCATGCCGCGGACGCCCCCGGGGCCCCCTCGGCTCCGGGCGAGGCCCAGCCGGCCGTACCGCCCTCCTCGCCCACCGGCCGCCCCCTGCGCCGCCGGGTGCGGGGGGCCACGCTGCAGACGACCGCCGGTGCCGCGCCGACCGTGCCGCAGGCCGTGCGGCCGCTGGACGCGGAGGCCGTCCGCAGTGAGCTGGAGGAGTTCGAGCAGGCCGTGGAACGCGCCCGACGGGACGCCGGCACGGGCGGCTCCCCCCGCCCGCACGGCACCGCCGGCACCACGCACCCCCACCCGCACGACCACCCGAACCACCTTCCGGAAGGAGCCGAGCAGTGAACACGTCGACAGGTGACAGCCCGACGGGCGGCGGCGCGCCGGCCGACCTGCGGGCCGCCGCGGCCGACTTCACCTGGCTGCTGAACCGTTTCGCGACCGAGACCGCCGGCGTCGTCGACGCGATCGCCGTGTCCTCCGACGGTCTGCTGATCGCGGTGTCGCAGCTGCGAGAGCACGCCGACTCCGAGCGCCTCGCGGCCATCGTGTCCGGCATCACCAGCCTGGCCGCGGGCGCCTCCGGCAACTACGGGCTGGGCGGCCTGAACAAGGTCATCATCGACCTGGAGGGCGGCCACGTCCTCGTCTCCGCGATCGGCAGCGGTGCCGTCCTCGGCGTCGTCACCGACAAGGAGGCCAAACTCGGCAACATCGCCTACGAGATGACGCTGTTCGCCAACCGCGCCGGTGCCGCGCTCAGCCCGCAGCTCGTGCTGGAGCTGAAGAACAGCGTCGGCGCGGCGTCGGCCCGCTGAGAAGGAGAGCCCTCCCATGGCGGACGGCATCCCGCCGCCGGGTCCGGACCCGGTCGGCCCCGCCCCCGCCGTACGGCCGTACCTGGTCACCGCCGGCCGGGTGGCGGACGCCGCCTCCGGCCGGGCGCTGCCCGTGGAGACCCAGGTGGTCGCCACCGTCGAGGGTCTCGACGCGCTCGGCCGGCTCTCCTTCGAGCAGCACGACATCGTGGCCGCCTGCCGGCTGCCGCAGTCGATCGCGGAACTCGCGGCGCGGCTGCGGCTGCACCTGAACGTGGTCCGCGTGCTGGCCGAGGACCTGCGCGAGGAGGGCCGGCTGGCGGTGTACGTACCGGACGCCGAGGCCACCCGTGACGCGTCCGTCCTGCGCAGGGTTATCGATGGCCTGCGGGCCGTCCCCGACTCCCGAGGGGTACCGAGTGACACCGACTGAACCGCTGCTGGCCCGGGGCCCGGCCGCGCCGGGGGCCGTACGGCCGCCGCTGCCGGTCAAGATGGTGATCGCGGGCGGTTTCGGCGTGGGCAAGACCACGGCCGTCGGCGCGATCTCGGAGATCGAGCCGCTGACCACGGAGGCGTCGATCACCGAGGTCGCGGCCGGTGTGGACGACCTCACGCACACCCCGCGCAAGACCACGACGACCGTGGCGATGGACTTCGGCTGCCTCACCATCGACCCGACGCTGAAGCTGTACCTGTTCGGCACGCCCGGGCAGGAGCGGTTCGGGTTCATGTGGGACGACATCGTGGAGGGCGCGGTCGGCGGGCTGGTCATCGTCGACACCCGCCGGCTGGACGACTGCTACGCGGCCGTCGACTACTTCGAGCACAAGGGCATCCCGTTCGCCGTCGCCGTGAACGCCTTCGACGGGCGGGTGGAGCACACCCTGGAGGAGGTCCGCTGGGCGCTGGACGTGTCCGACGGGGTGCCGGTGGTGGTGTTCGACGCCCGGGAGCGGGGCTCGGTGCGGGACGCGCTGCTCGTCGTACTCGAACTGGCGCTGGCCCGCACCGAGCGGTGACCGTCAGCCGCTGCGGCGTACCCCCGGCGACACGAAGAGCCGGGCCGCCGCCCAGAACACGGCGAGCGTCACGAGGGCGAGACCGGCGACGAGGGTGGCGCCGCCGATGACCTTCTCGTAGTTCCGCTGGTAGAGGCCGTCGATGATGTACCGGCCGAGGCCGCCGAAGCTGACGTAGGCGGCGATGGTGGCGGTGGAGACGATCTGGATGGCCGCGGTGCGCAGGCCGCTCAGGATCAGCGGGAGCGCGACCGGCACCTCGACCCGGAGCAGCACGCGCGCCTCGGACATCCCCATGCCCCGGGCGGCGTCCACCGGCGAGGGGTCGACGGAGCGGACCGCCTCGTAGGTGGTGACCAGGATCGGCGGTACGGCGAGCACCACCAGCGGGATCATCACCGGCAGCATGCCGAGGCCGAGCCAGATGAACATCAGCACCAGCAGACCGAAGCTGGGCAGCGCCCGGCCGGCGGTGGCGACGAGCGCGAGGGCGTTGCCGCCGCGGCCGTAGTGGCCGGTGAGCAGGCCGACGGGCAGCCCGATCGCGGCGGCGAACAGCAGGGCTTCCAGCGAGTACTGGATGTGCTCGGCGAACCGGGTGGGGATGCCGTCGTAGCCGTGCCAGTGGGCACTGTCGCTGAAGAAGGCCTGCGCGAAGTTCAGGACGTTCACCGGGCGACCCCCTTGCGCGGCATCCAGGGGGTGAGCCACAGGCGTACGAGGACCAGCGCGGCGTCGACGAGGACGCCCAGCACCCCGATGGTCAGCACCGAGTTCACGGCCAGGACGGGCCGGTGGTAGGTCTGGGCGTTCCACAGCATGTTGCCGAGGGCGCCCTGGTTGCCGATCAGCATGCCGACGCTGACCAGGGAGATGCTGGACACGGCCGCCACCCTGAGGCCGGCGATGATGGCGGGTACGGCGATGGGCAACTGGACCTGGAAGTACCGGCGTACGGGTCCGAGGCCCATCGCCTGGGCGGCGGCCAGGGTCTCCGGCGGCACCGAGCGGACGCCGTCCACGATCGCCGGGACCAGCACCACCAGGCTGTAGAGGGCGAGCGGGATCATCACCGTGGTCTCGCTCTGCCCGAAGTAGTCGATGAGGACGACGAAGAAGGCGAGCGAGGGGATGGCGTAGAGCACGGTGGTGATGCCGAGGACGGGCGGGTAGATCCAGCGGAACCGCACGCACAGCTGGGCGACGGGCAGCGAGACGAGCAGCCCGGCCAGCACCGGCAGCAGGGCCTCGCGCAGATGCAGTCCGACGAGGCCGAGGTAGCTGTGCTGGAGGTCGCTCGGGAGGTCGAAGAAGCCGTTCATCGCCCGGCCTTCACGTCGGCCTGCTCGGCGACCCGGCCGTGGGCGGCGCGGATGGCCTCGCCGATGACCTGCTGGGAGACGACGCCGACGGCGCGTCCCTCGCCGTCCACGGCGACCGCCCAGCCGGCCGGGGAGAGCACGGCGCCGTCGAGCGCGGTGCGCAGCGAGTCGGTGCCCGGCACGAACGGGCGCCCGAAGTCCAGCAGCCGGTCCCGGTCGACCGCGCCGGCGGTGAGCCGGTCCGGCTCGCTCCAGCCGAGCGGCCTGCCGTCCGGGTCGGTGACGAGGAGGTAGGGCGCGTCGGCCCGGGAGGCCAGCTGGTCGGCGCCGGCGTCGATCGCGACGATGGGCGCGGTCTGCAACTCCAGTCCCGCGGAGGGGAAGAAGGAGAGCCGGCGGATGCCGCGGTCGGCGCCGAGGAAGTCCTCCACGAAGGAGTCGGCGGGCGCGCTCAGCAGTTCGGCGGGCGGGGCGAACTGGGCGAGCCGGCCGCCGGTGCGCAGCACGGCGACCTTGGTGCCCAGTTTGATGGCCTCGTCGATGTCGTGGGTGACGAAGACGATGGTCTTGCCCAGCTCGTCCTGGATGCGCAGGAGTTCGTCCTGGAGCCCCTTGCGGACGATGGGGTCGACGGCGGAGAACGGCTCGTCCATCAGCAGCACCGGCGGGTCGGCGGCGAGGGCGCGGGCCACGCCGACGCGCTGCTGCTGGCCGCCGGAGAGCTGGTACGGGTACCGCTTGGCCAGCGCGGGGTCGAGCCCGACGCGTTCCATCAGCTCGGCGGCACGGGCCCGGGCCTTCTGCTTGGTCCAGCCGAGCAGACGGGGCACGGTGGCGATGTTGTCGAGGATGGTGCGGTGCTGGAAGAGGCCGGCGTTCTGGATGACGTACCCCATGGACCGGCGCAGGGTGTTGACCGGCTGCCGGCGGATGTCCCGGCCGTCGAGGAGGATGCTGCCCTCGCTGGGCTCCACCATCCGGTTGATCATCCGCAGGGTCGTCGTCTTGCCGCAGCCGGAGGGCCCGACGAGGACGGTGATCGCGCGGTCCGGTATCTCCAGTGACAGCCGGTCGACCGCGACCGTGCCGTCGGGATACCGCTTCGTGACTCCATCTATCCGTATCAAAACGCCGCGTACCCTTCGGGCCGACCGATCCTGGGGTGGTGCGGGGAGAGTCTAGACGGCGACTGTTTCGGCAACTTGGCGGGACGGCGCCGGAATCACGTGTGGGGGTCCGCCGGCGTCCCCGGCTGACGTGTCGTCATATGACGGCGGTGGTGCGCAACTGGCGCTGCCCGGCGTCCTGTTGTCGCTCCCGGACCGCCTCAGCCGCCGGCCTCAGTCCGCCGGCGCGGTCCCGGGCCGCGGGCGCGGGCGGGCGGCGAGGAGGGCGACGTCGTCCTCGGCGTGCCGGGCGTCCAGGCGGCCGAGGATGGTCTCCAGGACGTCGTCGAGGGCGTCCCCGGCGGCGAAGCGCAGGGCGGCCAGCCGGGCCAGGGAGCGGTCGATGTCCTCGCCGCGGCGCTCCACCAGCCCGTCGGTGAACAGCACCAGCGTCTCGCCGGGCGCCAGCCGGTGGGTGACCGGCTCGTACCCGCCGAGTCCGGTGCCCAGCGGCGGCCCGACCGGCAGGGACAGCACCCCGGTGGCGCCGTGCCCGTCGATGAGCGCGGGCGGCAGGTGGCCGGCGCTGGCGAGGGTGACCTGGCCGCGGGCGGGGTCGACGCGGGCGAGCAGGCAGGTGGCGGGTCTGCGGTCGGCCTCCTTGGCGGCGAAGTCGTCCAGCTGCCGCAGCACCCGGTGCGGGGGGAGGTCGGCGGAGGCGACGGAGCGCAGGGAGGAGCGGTAGGCGCTCATGTCGACGGCGGATTCCAGGCCGTGCCCCATGACGTCCCCGACGACCAGCAGGGTCCGGCCGAAGTGCAGCCGTACGGCCTCGCACCAGTCGCCGCCGACCAGGGCGCTGTGCCCCACCGGCAGATAGCGGACCGCGACGTCCAGGTTGGGGTGCGGCCGGCCGGGTTCGGCGAGCAGGGCGCGCTGGAGATCGCCCGCGGTGCGGCTGACCTGCTCGTGGGTGCGGGCGTGCCGGAGGTGGGAGGCGGCGCGCTCGGCGAGGAGGGCGAGGAGCTCGGCCTCGGCGCGGCTCGGCGGTGCCCCGGGCCGCGCCCACACCAGGACGCCGTACACCCCGTCCCCGCTAGTCAGCGGGGCGGCCAGGGCGGCGACGGGGTGCTCGGGGCCGGCCGCCCGGCCGGTCCCGACGGCCGGCAGGTCCGTCCGCCGGGCCACCGCGGTGGCCCACCGGACGTCGGGCAGCAGCGCGGCGTCGCCGGTGATCGCCTCGTACGCGCCGACGGCGTCCCCGGAGCGGTGCAGTACGGCGGCGGCTCCGCCGGCCAGCCGGACGGCGGTCCGGGTCAGCTCGGTGCGGGTGGTGGCCGCGTCGAGGGTCGTGCCGATCCCGGCCAGCGCCTCGCGCAGGGCGCTCAGCCGAGCGGCGGCCACCGCGGGCCGTCCGGCCTCGGCGTGGCCGCCGGCGCCTACGGGCGGCGGCCGGCGAGAGGACCGGATCCACCGCGCCACATCCCACACCCTCACAGAGTCTCAAACCGGGACGGCCGGGGCATCGGCCCCGGCCGTCCCGGCCGTCCCACGAGTGCGGCTCAGTTCTCCCCGGGGACCAGCCGCAGGGAGATCGAGTTGATGCAGTACCGCTGGTCGGTGGGGGTCGGGTAGCCCTCGCCGGCGAAGACGTGCCCGAGGTGGGAGCCGCAGCGGGCGCACCGCACCTCGGTGCGGACCATGCCGTGGGACCGGTCCTCGACCAGCTCCACGGCGTCGGTGTCCTTCGGGTCGAAGAAGGACGGCCAGCCGCAGTGCGACTCGAATTTGGTGTCGGAGGTGAACAGGTCGGCGCCACAGGCCCGGCAGGAGTACACACCCCTGGTCTTGGTGTCCGTGTACTCACCGGTGAAGGCCGGCTCGGTGCCGGCCTGGCGCAGCACGGCGTACTCGGCCGGGGTCAGCTCCGCGCGCCACTGCTCGTCCGGCTTGTCGACGTCGTACGACATCAGCTCTCAGCCCCTTTACTGCGACAGGCGGTCCAGGATCAGCGGGCCCAGGTCGGTCACATCGCCCGCGCCCATGGTGAGAACGAGATCACCGGGCTTCGCCATTCCCGCGACCGCCGCGGGGATCTCCGCCTTGGCGTGCACGGCGGTGACGTCGGCGCCGGCCGCGCGCGCGGCCTCGATGATCAGCTCGCTGGTCACGCCGGGGACCGGGTCCTCGCGGGCCGGGTAGATGTCGAGCACCAAGGAGGCGTCGGCGAGGGCCAGCGCCTGCCCCATCTCCGTGCCCAGCTCCTGGGTGCGGGAGAACAGGTGCGGCTGGAAGACGACGAGGATACGGGCGTCACCTGCGGCGGCGCGCATGGCCTCCAGGTCGGCGGTCATCTCGGTGGGGTGGTGGGCGTAGGAGTCGATGACCTGGACGCCGGCCGCCTCGCCCTTGAGCTGGAGGCGCCGCTTGACGCCGGTGTAGGCGGCGAGCGCGGGTGCCAGTTCCGCGGCCGGGACGCCGAGGGCGGCACCGGCGGCGAGGGCGGCGACGGCGTTGAGGGCGTAGTGCCGGCCGGGCACGGAGACGGCGAAGGTCAGCTCCTGTCCGTCGAGCACCGCGGTGACCTGGCTCTTGAGCCCCTGCGGGACGATCGACAGCACGCGGACGTCGGCGTCCTCGGCCTCGCCGTAGGTCACCACCCGCACCTGGCCCCCGGCGACGCGCCTGGTCAGCTCCCGGGCGCCCTCCTGGTCGGCGGAGACGATCAGGGTGCCGCCCGCGGTGACGCGGCCGACGAAGGTCTCGAAGGACTCGTAGATCTCGTCCATCGAGGCGTAGTTGGCGTGGTGGTCCAGCTCGACGTTGAGGACGATGGCGACCTCGGGCGCGTACTTGTGGAAGCTGCGGTCCGACTCGTCCGCCTCGGCGACGAAGATGTCGCCCCCGCCGTGCAGCGCGTTGGAGCCCGGCGCGTCCAGGTCGCCGCCGATGGCGTACGACGGCTCCAGCCCGAGCTCGGTCAGCGAGACGGCCAGCATGGAGGTGGTCGTGGTCTTGCCGTGCGTACCGGCCACGGCGATCGGCCGCAGCCCCTCCATCAGCGCGGCCAGCGCGTCGGAGCGGTGCACGACCGGGATGCCCAGCTCGGCGGCGCGGGCCAGCTCGGGGTTGTCCTCGCGGATCGCCGACGACACCACGACACAGCTCGCGTCGTCGGCGAGGTGCTCGGCGGCGTGTCCGATGTGCACGGTGGCGCCCAGTGCCCGCAGGGCCTCGGCGGTCGCCGACTCCTTGGCGTCGCTGCCGGCCACCTTCGCCCCGCGCTGCGCGAGGATCTTGGCGATGCCCGACATCCCGGCGCCGCCGATGCCGATGAAGTGCGGTCGGTCCATGGCGGTAGGAAGGCCGGGTGCCATGCGTTTCTCCCCAGAGACGGTGCGTACGAGAGCGGGCCTAGCCTATGCGGTCGGGCACCGGGCTCCTCGCAAGGAGGGCGGGCCGGGCCGGCTCGGGTGCACCCGTGCGCACACCGCGCACCGCACGCCCCACGGCGCCTAGGCCTTGCTGTGGGAGAACAGCTTCAGCACCGGCACCCCCACCCGGTGCCGGGCCCGCGAGGCCCAGTCCCGGTGGAAGAACTCCTCGACGTAGTGCGGGTCGGTGAGCACGATCACCTCGTCCGCCCGCACCTCCGCGACCAGCGACTTCAGCGCGTCCAGCGGATGGTCCTCCACGAGCCGCCCCTCCGCCGCGCTCCCCGCGGAGCGCAACGCCTGCAGGGACACGTCCAGGGCCTGCTGTCCCACGCTGCGTGCTTCCTGCCCCTCCGGCGTCTCCCGCTCGCGCACCGCCTCGTCGAGTTCGCCGAGCGCGATGTCGTCGATGGCCCGCAGCAGCCGGTCCGCCTGCTCGCCGCGCGGCTGGAGCAGTACGTGGAAGGCGACGGGCTCGTCTCCGTGCAAGGTGGTGACGAACTCGACGTCGGCGGACGTCAGGGCCTTCTCGATCATCAGAACGCTTGTGAACACCAGGCGCCTCTTCTCCTTGGAGGGCCCGGCAGGGCCCGTGCGGAAACCATCCTTCCCCGTGATCGCACGGGTACTGCCGGACCGGGTCCGTGCGCCGGAAACTAACCGGAACGGCAGATTCCGTACATGTCAGGACCGACGGTAACGGCCGAACAGGAATCCGTCCTCCTCCAGCAGGGACGCGAGGGCGAACCGGTGCGGCACGGCGACCGACGGCCCCCCTGCGATGCGCTGGGCGCCGCCCGCGGTGAGCGTCGGCGACAGGGTCAGGCACAGCTCGTCCAGCACCTCCGCGGCGATCAGCTGGCCGAGCAGCCGGGGGCCGCCCTCGGTGAGCAGCCGGGTGTGGCCGAGCCCGGCCAGGGCCTGGACCACCCGGGCCGGCTCCACGCCCACACCCTCGCCGGCGATCAGCACCTGCGCGCCGGCCCGCTCGGCGGCGGCGATCCGGTCGGGGGCGGCCGCGGCCCCGGTCAGGAGCAGCGTGGGCACCAGGGGCGAGGTGAACAGCGGCAGCGAGAAGTCCAGCTCCAGGCTCGCGGTGACGATCGCGATCGCCGGGACCGGGCCCTGCCCGGCGGCCTCGCGGGCCGCGGCGAACTCCGTCCGCACGCGCGCGGGGCGGTACCCCTCCTGCCGTACCGTTTCCGCGCCCACCAGCACGACGTCCGCGAGCGCCCGCAGGGTGCCGAAGATCCGCATGTCGGCGGCGCTGGAGATGGGCTGGGAACGGCCCTCGTGCTGGGCGGCGCCGTCGAGGGAGGAGACCATGTTGGCCCGCAGCCACGGCCGCGGGGCACCCTGCGCGGGCTCCGGGTAGGCGTAGGCGGCGGCCAGCTCGGCGAGGCTCCACTCCCGGGCCTCCCGGGCCTCCCGGCCCTCCCGGCCAGCCGCGGCCCCGGAGGCCCCCTCCTCCTGCGGGCTCCCGGCCGAGGTCCGGGCTGCTGTCTCTTCGGTCACAGGGAACAGGCGTCGCATGCCGTGCAGTCTGACACGGCGCTTAGCATGGATGATTGTGTCGTCCTCCACCACCGCCCCCGGTTCCAGTCCGCTGCCGGAAGCCGGCCCCCTGTCCCTGTGCGCCCGCGAGCCGCACGTCCCGGCGGAGCGGCTGGTCGCCGAGATGGTGCCGCCGCCGCGCTTCGACTCGGTCCGCTTCGCCACGTACATCCCGGACCCGAACCAGCCCAGCCAGACCGAGGCCGTCCGGGTGCTGGAGGGCTTCGCGGCCGGGCTCGGCGGGGCGCAGGCCGCCGGCAACGGCAGGCGCGGCCTCTTCGGTTTCGGCCGGGCCAAGGCGCCCAAGGCGCCGGCGGGCCCGCGCGGGGTGTACCTGGACGGTGGGTACGGCGTCGGCAAGACCCACCTGCTGGCCTCGCTGTGGCACGCCGCCCCGGCCGAGCCGTCCCGCAAGGCGTTCGGCACCTTCGTGGAGCTGACCAACCTGGTCGGCGCGCTCGGCTTCCAGCAGACGGTGCGGACGCTGTCCGGGCACAGCCTGCTGTGCATCGACGAGTTCGAGCTGGACGACCCCGGCGACACGGTGCTGGTGTCGACGCTGCTGGGCAAGCTGGTCGAGGCGGGCGTGGCGCTCGCCGCCACCTCCAACACGCTGCCCGGCAAGCTGGGCGAGGGCCGCTTCGCCGCGGCCGACTTCCTGCGCGAGATCCAGGGCCTGTCGGCCCACTTCCGCCCGCTGCGCATCGACGGCGAGGACTACCGTCACCGCGGCCTGCCCGAGGCACCGGCACCCTTCTCCGACGAGGAGGTCATGAAGACCGCCTTCGCCACCGAGGGCGCCTCGCTGGACGACTTCCCCCACCTGCTGGAGCACCTGGCGAAGGTCCACCCGAGCCGGTACGGCGCGCTGACCGACGGAGTGCGGGCGGTGTGCCTGACCGGCGTCCGGCCCGTGCCGGACCAGTCGACGGCGCTGCGGCTGGTGGTCCTCGCCGACCGGCTCTACGACCGCGAGATCCCCGTGCTGGCCTCGGGGCTGCCGTTCGACAAGCTGTTCAGCGAGGAGATGCTGAACGGCGGCTACCGCAAGAAGTACTTCCGTGCGATATCCCGGCTCACCGCGCTGGCCCGCGACGGGAAGGGCCTGCTCGGCGCCTAGCCGTCGCGACGGGCATCTGATAACCGATCAATCTTTGCGGGTCAAGGGCAGGTTCGCGCCACCCGACCCGCATTTTTCACGCTCTCTTGGGCGCGTAACGTTCGGTTAACACTGCAAAGGCCTTCGCCGCGCTACCGTGCTTCTTGACCATCCATTGACCAACCCTTGGTCTGGACAAGAACGTGAACGCGGTGGAGGGGGTGCTCATGTTCCGAGGTACGGCCGTCCGGAGCCTGCTCACCCTCCTCGGCGCCGCACTGCTGGCGTTCCAGCTCTTCACTCCCACGGGAACCTTCGCACCCGCGCACACTTTCGGTCAGGCGCTGGCCAAGGCCGAGACCGGAATCGCCCCCTCCACACACCCCGTCCGCGAGGGCGCGGAGACGGTCCGCACCCCCGGCTGCCCGGGCGACCCCCTGGGGAACCCGCACATCCGCGACCGGCAGCGCTGCCCCTCGTCCTGCTGCTGCCAGGACCGCGACCTCATATCCGGCCGGGCGGCCGGAGCGGGCCCCTCGGCACCCTCCAGGGCCCCGCACCGCCCCGCCCCGAGAGCCTCCAGAGCCCACACGCCGGCAGCGCTCCAGGTCTTCCGCTGCTGAGAGCCGGCCGCTCTCTTCGCCCCCCCCACAAACCGTTGTTCAAGTCCGACGCGCCAGGCAGGCGCGCCAGGAGGAACTCATACACATGCAGCCCCTCATCGACAACGCCCGTACCTTCGGACAGCGCCCTGAGGAGTTCGCCAAGCTCGCCGAAGGCCAGTCCCCGCAGGTGCTGTTCATCACCTGCTCCGATTCGCGGGTCGTCCCGGCCCTGATCACGGGCGCCCGTCCCGGCGAGCTGTTCGAGCTGCGCACCGCGGGCAACATCGTCCCGCCCTACGTCTCCGAGCACCCCACCAGCGAGGCCGCCACCATCGAGTACGCCGTCGAGGTGCTCGGCGTCCGGGACATCGTGGTCTGCGGCCACTCGCACTGCGGCGCCGTCGGCGCACTGGTGCGCGGGGACGACCTGACCGCCGTACCGGCCGTGCGCGACTGGCTGGCCTCCGCCACTCCGCGCCCGGCCGGCGCGGCCGAGGATCCGGAGGTCGCCGAGGGCGTGCAGTCCCACGTCCTGACCCAGCTGCTGCGACTGCGCTCGTACCCGTGCGTGGAGCGGAAGCTGGCGGAAGGCCGGCTGGGCCTGCACGCCTGGTACTACGAGGTGCACACCGGCGCCGTACGGACGCACCGCCCGCAGACCGACACCTTCGAGTCCCTGTGAGCGCGCCGATGACTGACAACCGCACCCTCATATCCCGTTTCCCCCACCTCAGGGAGGACTTCGCCGCCTCCCTGGTGGTCTTCCTGGTCGCGCTGCCGCTGTGCGTGGGCGTGGCCGTCGCCTCCGGGGTACCGGCCGAACTCGGCCTGGTCACCGGCATCGTGGGCGGCATCGTCACCGGGCTGATGCGCGGCAGCAGCCTCCAGGTGTCCGGGCCGGCGGCCGGCATGACCGTGCTCGTCTTCGAGGCGGTCAAGGAGTTCGGCCTGCCGGTGCTCGGCGTGATCGTGCTCGCCGCCGGAGTGCTCCAGGTGGCGATGGGCCTGCTGCGGCTGGGCCGGTACTTCCGCGCCATCTCCGTCTCCGTCGTCGAGGGCATGCTGGCCGGAATCGGCCTGGTGATCATCGCCGGGCAGTTGTACCCGGCCCTGTCGGCGAAGGCGCCCGACTCCGGACTGGACAAGATCTTCCAGCTGCCCGGCGCGTTCCTCGACGCCCTCGGCGACACCGGCGCCCTGGCCTCCCTCGCGGTGGCCGCGGGCACGATCGCGGTGCTGCTGCTGTGGAAGCTCACCCCGGCCAAGGTGCGCGCGGTGCCCGGTCCGCTGGCCGCGGTGGGGCTCGCCACGCTGGCCGCGTTCGCGCTGGACCTGCCCGTGGCGACGGTGGAGGTGCAGGGCCTGCTCGGCTCCGTCCAGCCGCCGCCGCCGAGCGCCTTCGGCGAACTGGCCGGCCTCGGGCTGCTGGGCACGGTCGTCGCGTTCACCCTGATCGCCTCCGCCGAGTCCCTGTTCAGCGCGGCGGCCGTGGACCGGCTGCACTCCGGTCCGCGCACCCAGTACAACCGGGAACTCGTCGCCCAGGGCACCGGGAACATGGTGTGCGGGGTGCTCGGCGCGCTGCCGATGACCGCGGTGATCGTGCGCAGCGCGGCCAACGTCCAGGCGGGCGCCCGGACGAAGGCCTCCCGGGTGCTGCACGGCGTGTGGCTGCTGCTGTTCGCGGCGCTGCTGCCCGGCGTGCTCGCCCACATCCCGGTCCCGGCCCTCGCGGGCATCCTGATCCACGCGGGCGCCAAGCTGGTGCCGCTGCGGGCGCTGGCCGTGCTCTGGCGCGAGCACCGCGGGGAGGCGCTGGTGCTCGCCGCCACGGCCGTCTCCATCGTGGCGGTCAGCATGTTCGAGGGCGTGCTCATCGGTCTCGGGCTGGCGGTGGTGAAGACCGCCTGGGAGGCCTCGCACGTCAAGCTGGAGGTCGGGGACGAGGGCGCGGGCCCGGTGGAGGCGCACCTGTCCGGGAACGCCACCTTCCTGCGGCTGCCGAAGATCCTGGACAGCCTGGAGGCGCTGCCCCAGGACCGCCCGGTCCGGCTCGACCTGTCCGGCCTGCACCACCTGGACCACGCCTGCCGCACCGCCCTGGAGAACTGGGCCGAACGGCACAGCGCGGTCGGCACGGAACCGGTGCGGCTGGTCACCGCGGCCTGAGTGCCCGCCCGTGGGGCCGGGATGCCGGCAGCTCTCGGCATCCCGGCCCCACGGGCCTATCGTGGCAACAGCAGACAAAACGGCCTCTGGATGAGGAGGTCACCATGGTCGAGGACCTTGTGGTGGCCGTGGCGGCGGCGGGCTCCGCCGGTCTTGTGTACCTGGCGACGGCGGCCCGCGTGGTCAAGCAGTACGAGCGCGGTGTGCTGTTCCGGCTCGGCCGGGTCAGCGGGGAGGTGCGCTCGCCGGGCCTGAACCTGATCATCCCCTTCGTGGACCGGCTGCAGAAGGTCAACATGCAGATCGTGACCATGCCGATCCCGGCCCAGGAGGGCATCACCCGGGACAACGTGACCGTCCGGGTGGACGCGGTGGTCTACTTCCGGGTGATCGACGCGACGAGCGCCCTGCTGAAGGTCGAGGACTACCGGTTCGCGGTCTCGCAGATGGCGCAGACCTCGCTGCGGTCCATCATCGGCAAGAGCGACCTGGACGACCTGCTGTCCAACCGGGAGAAGCTCAACGAGGGACTGGAGCTGATGCTCGACAGCCCGGCGGTGGGCTGGGGCATCCAGGTCGACCGGGTCGAGATCAAGGACGTGTCCCTGCCGGACACCATGAAGCGGTCGATGGCCCGCCAGGCCGAGGCGGACCGCGAGCGCCGGGCGCGGATCATCAACGCGGACGCCGAGCTCCAGGCCTCCAAGAAGCTCGCCGAGGCCGCCCAGCAGATGGCCGACACACCGGCCGCGCTCCAGCTGCGGCTGCTGCAGACGGTGATGGCCGTGTCGGCCGAGAAGAACTCCACGCTGGTACTGCCCATCCCGGTGGAGCTGCTGCGCTTCCTGGAGCGGGGCGCCCAGCCGGCGCTGCCGGAGCAGGAGCGGGAACCGGCCGCGCACCCCGACGGCGGACCGTACCCCGCCTGACGGGCACCCGGAGCCACGGCGGACCGCACCCCGGCGGACTACACCCCGGCTGACACGGGCACCCGGACCCACCCCGACCCGGACGGAAGGAGCGCCCGTGCCGCCGAAGCCGGCCAGGAAGCGCGAGGAGACACTCCGGGACCTGCTGCGCCTCCCGCCCGGCGAACGGGTCGAGCTGTCCGGCCACGACGCCCGGGCCACCCCCGGCGCCCCGGACGGCAAACAGGCCGCGCTGGCCGACGCCACACGCACGGGCAGGCACCTGGCCGGGCTCCAGGAGCGGCTCTGGGCGGCGGGCACCCAGGGCGACCGCCGCCGGGTGCTGCTGGTGCTGCAGGGCATGGACACCAGCGGCAAGGGCGGCACGGTCAAGCACGTGATCGGCGGGCTCGATCCGTCCGGCTGCCGGGTCCGGGCGTTCAAGGCGCCCACCGAGGAGGAGCGGCGGCACGACTTCCTGTGGCGGGTGCGGCAGGCGCTGCCCGGGCCCGGCGAGATCGGCATCTTCGACCGCTCGCACTACGAGGACGTGCTGATCGCCCGCGTCCGGCACCTGGCCCGGCCCGCCGAGATCGGCAGCCGCTACGGGTTGATCAACGACTTCGAGCGCACTCTCGCCGAGGAGGGCGTCACCCTCGTCAAGTGCTTCCTGCACCTCTCCTACGACGAGCAGCGCCGCCGTCTGCTGCGCCGCCTGGACCGCCCGGACAAGCACTGGAAGTTCGACCCGGACGACATCGGCGAACGCGCCGTGTGGCCCGCCTACCAGGAGGCGTACGAGCTGGCCCTGGAGCGCTGCGCGGCCCCGTACGCGCCCTGGTACGTGGTGCCGGCGGACCGCAAGTGGTACCGCAACTGGGCGGTCGGCCGGCTGCTGCTGGAGCACCTGCGGGAGCTGGACCCGCGGTACCCGGAGGCGGACTTCGACGTGGCGGAGTGCCGGGAGCGGCTGCTGCGGCAGACGTGACGCGAGGCGGACGTGGGCCGGGCCGGCCGGGGTACCCGGCGGACATGCGCGAACAGCGGAAGGTCACCGATTCGTACTGGCTGCGGACCGCCCCCGGGCCGTCCCACCCCGTCCTGGACGGGGATCTCACCGTGGACGTGGCCGTCGTCGGCGCGGGCATCGCGGGACTGAGCACCGCCCACGAGCTGGCCCGGGCCGGGCGGCGGGTGGCGGTGTTGGAGGCCGGGCGGGCCGTGGGCGGGGTCACCGGCCACACCACCGCCAAGCTGACCGCCCAGCACACCCTGGTCTACGACCGGCTGCGGCGCACCCGGGGAACGGAGGGGGCGCGGCTGTACGCCCGTTCGCAGACCGAGGCGATCGAGCACGCGGCGGCGCTGGTGGCCGAGCTGGGCGTCGACTGCGAGTGGGAGACCAGGGACGCCTACACCTACGTCCGGGACCGGTCGCGGGTGGACGAGGTGCGCGCGGAGGCGGACGCCGCCCGGGAGGCGGGGCTGCCGGCCTCGTTCACCACGGAGACCGGGCTGCCGTTCCCGGTGGCGGGTGCGGTCCGGGTGACCGGGCAGGCGCAGTTCCACCCGGTCAAGTACCTGCGGGCGCTCACCGCCGACCTGCTCGCGCACGGCGGCCAGGTCTTCGAGCACACCCGGGTCACCGGTCTGACGGAGGGCGAGCCGTGCCGGCTGACGACCGAGTCCGGCGCCACGGTGACCGCCCGGGACGTCGTGGTCGCCACCCACTACCCGGTGTTCGACCGGGCCCTGCTGTTCGCCCGGCTCTCCCCGCGCCGGGAGCTGGTGGTCGCCGGGCCGCTGGGCGACGGACCGGACCCCCACGGCATGTACATCACGCCGGACGAGAACACCCGCTCGGTGCGGACGGCGCCCTACGGCCCGGACGGGCAGCGGCTGCTCGTGGTCACCGGGGAGCACTTCACGCCCGGGACCGGCGATCCGCAGGCCGGCTTCGAACGGCTCGCCGGCTGGGCGGAGGTGCACTTCCCCGGAGTGCGGCTGGACCACGCCTGGGCCACCCAGGACAACGAGTCCACGGACACCGTCCCGCTGGTCGGCCCCCTGCACCCGGGCGCCCGGCACGTCTACGTCGTCACCGGCTTCGGCGGCTGGGGGCTGAGCGGCGGGATCATGGGCGGGCTGCTGCTGACGGCGCTGATCACCGGCCGGGACTGCGCGTGGCGGGAGCTGTACGACCCGCGCCGGCTGAAGTCGGTGGTGCGCGAGGCGCCGTCGCTGCTGAAGACGCAGGCCGAGGTGGCCCGGCACTTCGTCGGCGACCGGCTCAAGCCGCCGGCCTCGGTGGAGGACCTGGCCCCGGGCGACGGCGCGGTGGTCCGCTCCGGCGCCGCACGGCTCGCCGTCCACCGCGACGAGGAGGGCGCCCTGCACGCGGTGTCGGCCCGCTGCACGCACCTCGGCTGCCTGGTCTCCTTCAACCGCGCCGAGCGCGCCTGGGAGTGCCCCTGCCACGGCTCGCGCTTCGCCGTGGACGGCACGGTGCTCGAGGGGCCGGCCGTCAAGCCGCTGGAGCGGCACGACCTGGAGTGACCGGGGCGAGGCCGCCGCCGCGCGGGTGACCGTACCGCCGCGCCGCAGGCCATATCATCACATAATCAGACAATCAGTCCTACGTTCGTACGGTGATCCCACGCCTACGCCGTATCTCCGCCGTCTGCGTCCTGGGCGCGGCGCTCACCGCCTGCGGTACCGCGGGCGGCGGCCGCCCGGCCCCGGCCGTCTCCTCCGCCTCCCCGTCCCCCGCCGGCCCGCCCGTGCTCGCGCCGGGTCCCGGCGGGCTGACCCCGGTCTTCGAGCACGGCCCGCGCACCCGGGGCAGGACGGTCGCGCTGACCTTCGACGCCGACATGACCGCCGACCAGGGGCCGCGCGCGGCCTCCGGCGAGCACTTCGACAACCCGGGTCTGATCGGCGCGCTGCGCGCACTGAAGGTGCCGGCGACCGTGTTCATGACCGGCCGGTGGGCCGAGCAGTACCCGGCCGAGGCCCGCGACCTGGGCCGTGACCCGCAGTTCGAGGTGGCCAACCACTCCTGGAGCCACTACGCCTTCACCGCCGACTGCTACGGCCTGCCGACCGTCGACGCCGGGGCCGACGCGATGCGGGCGGAGGTCCGGCGCGCGTACACCTCCCTGCGCGAGGCGGGCGTGCCGAAGGCGATGCCGTACTTCCGCTTCCCGGGCGGCTGTTACGACCAGCGGGCGCTGCGCGCGCTGAGCGGGCTCGGGGTGACGGCGGTGCAGTGGGACGTGGTCAGCGGGGACGCGTTCGCCACGGACGCCGACGCGGTGGTCGAGCAGGTGCTCGCCGGGGTGAAGCCCGGGTCGGTGGTCGTCATGCACTGCACCCGCAGCGCCGCCCCGACCACCGAGCGGGTCGTGCGCACGGTCGTACCGGAACTGCGCAGGCGCGGCTACCGGTTCGTGAAGGTCTCCGAGCTGATCGGGCAGGCCGGCGACGGGCGCTGACGTCCTACGCTGGAGGCATGAGCGACGAGGACTACTGCACCATCGCCGGGGCGGTGAAGCCGGCGAAGGCCGACGGTCCGCCGTACGCCGAGTGCGTGCTGTGCCGGGAGCCGACGGAGTACCCGGAGTCGTACAAGGGCATCACGCTGTGCCCGGTGTGCGAGTGGCAGGAGGCCCAGCGCACCGCCTGCTCAGGGTGAGCGGCGCGCGGTGAGCCGGCCGGTCGCGGCGAAGACGGCTGCCGTGAGCAGGGCCGCGCCCGCCAGCGGCAGCAGCGGCACCGGTGCCCGGCCGGTCTGCGAGCCGGAGACCAGGCCGCCGACCGCCGCCTGCGCCGGGGACCCGGCCGGCACCAGCGCCAGCAGCGCGCCCAGCAGCATCGCCGGCACCGCGCGGCCCGTGGAGTGCAGCACCGGCCGGTTGGTGAGCGCGCCGACGGCCGTGCCGAGCAGGGCACAGGTGAGGGCGGCCGGCAGCCCCGCGGCGGCGGCTACGAGCCGGGACACGTGCACCTGGTGGTCGTTGCTCGCGGGGTCGCTGATCAGCGTCACCGCCACGGCGGCCGCCAGTCCGAGCAGCACGGCCGCGAGCAGCGCGGTCAGCAGGCAGGCGAGGTGCGCCCGGACGGGGCCCCGGGCGGCGGCGACGCAGGCCCGCGCAGCGGACGGCTCCCCGGTGACACAGATCCGTACCAGCCAGGCGGCCACCGGCAGCAGACCGGCTGCCGTGTAGCCGAGCGAGTCCAGCACCGGCTGGCCGCTCTGCACCCCGACGCCGAGGAACGCGGCGTACAGGAGCACCGGGGGCAGCCAGCGCTGGGAACGCAGCAACAGGTCGGCCTGATAGCGCAGGAGCGCGGTCATGGGCGGCCTCCCGGGCCGGGGAACGGTTCGACGGCGGCCGGTTCGACACGCACGTGCCGGGACGGCCGCGCCGATAGCAGGGCGCGCAACCGGCGGCGCAGCAGCACGGTCACAGGCGGCCTCCCGGGTCGGGGGACGGCGCGGCGGGTGGTTCGACGCGCACCACGTGCCAGGGCGGGCGGCTCGTCAGCAGGGTGCGCAGCAGGAGGTCGGAGCGGGCGGCGGGGACGGCGAGACGGTGGCTGCCGGGGGCGGTCTCCTCGGCGGAGACGGCGACCCGCACCGCGTCCGGCGGCAGGTGCCCGCCCGGCGCCCCCTGCACGGTGACGACCGTGAGCGGCCCGGCCGGCGGGGCCAGGGCGCCGGTACGGCGTTCCAGGCGCCCGTCGGTCACCGCGTAGACCGCGTCCGGCACCCCGGCGAGCCGGCGCGGGTCGTGGTCCACGAACACCACGGCGCCCCCGGCGGCCGTCCGCTCGGCCACCGCCCGCTCCAGCTCGGCCCGCGCCGCCGTGTCGAGGCCGGTCCACGCCTCGTCCAGCACCAGCAGCTCCGGGTCGCCGAGCAGGGCCTGGGCGACGGCGACCTTCTGGCTGCTGCCCTTGGACAGCCGCGCCATCGGCGTACCGGCGTACGCGCCCGCCCCGAACCGCTCCAGCCAGGTGTCCGCGGCGCGTGCGGCGGACTTCCGGTCGAGGCCGTGGACGGCACCGAGGTGGGTCAGGTAGCCGGCGGCCGTGAACGGCAGGGCGGACGGGAAGCGTTCCGGTACGTAGGCCGTGCGCGGGCGCCCGGTGATCCGGCCCTCGCTGGGCGTGTCGAGCCCGGCGAGCAGCCGCAGCAGGGTGGACTTCCCGGTGCCGTTCGCTCCGTCGATCCGGGTGAGGGTGCCGGGGGCGACGACGAGGTCGACGCCTCTCAGCACCCACGGGCCGCGGATGCCGTAGCGGCGGCCCACGGCGGTCAGGCGCAGGTCACTGTGCATGGAGCCCATGCGGCGCTCCCCCCTTCCGGTCCCGGTCCCCTCAGCCGGTCAAGAGGGACGGGCGTGCCCGGCGGTTCACCGGCGTCCCCGGAAATTCTCCCGGGCGCGGACCGCACGTTGATCGGTCCGGGCGCGGCTTCGTAGGCTGGGCTCCCGTGAGCCACCTTCCAGCCCCCACCGCCGACAGTCCCTTCCGGTCCACGGCCGGCCCCCGCGACGAGGCACCCCAGTTCGTGCTGCCGCTGGTCGTACGCATCGAGCGCGGTGCCCCGCCGGCCCGCACCGACGCCCTGGAGACGGCCGCCCGGGCGGTCCTGACCCTGCTCGGCGACGAGCGGGCGCACGGCGACGGCGAGTGGGCCGGGGCGGTGCGCGGCTGGGAGGACGCCCGTATCCGCAAGGTGGTCCGGCGGGCCCGCGGCGCCGAGTGGCGGCGCGCCGGGGAACTGCCCGGGATCACGCTGACCGGCACGTCCGCGGAGGTCCGCGTCTTCCCGCCGGTCCCTCTGGACGGCTGGCCCAAGGACCTGGCCAGACTCCAGGTGTCGGGCACCGAACTGGACGATCCGGAGCCGCCCCGGCCCGCCGATCCGGCCGCCGGGCCGGTGCTCTGGCTCAACCCGGACCTGGAGATGTCGGCCGGCAAGGCGATGGCCCAGGCCGGCCACGGCGCCCAGCTGGCCTGGTGGGCCCTGTCCCCCGCGGAGCGCACCGCGTGGCGCGACGCGAGCTACGCGCTCACCGTCCGCACGGCCTCCCCCGCGGACTGGGCGCGGCTCACCGCCGGCGGCCTGCCGGTGGTGCGGGACGCCGGCTTCACGGAGATCGCCCCCGGGTCGTGCACGGTCGTCGCCGATCACCCCGCGCTGCGCTAGGCGGTCCCCCGGAACCTCAAATGTTGCTCTGAACGCGTCAGGGAGGGGGTTCGGGGGCGGCCGCCGAGGCCATATCCCCGTCACCCGGCGCGGGAGCGCGGGGCGAGGAGGGGGGACCATCATGCGGCGACTGGGGACCGGGATCGGATGGCGGCCGGAGATCGCGGACGCCGTGGAGGGGATGCCGGGCATCGACTGGGTGGAGGTCGTGGCGGAGAACGTCTGCCCCGGCCACCTCCCCGAGTCGCTGCTGCGGCTGCGCGAGCGCGGGGTGACGGTGGTCCCGCACGGCGTCTCCCTCGGCCTCGGCGGCGCCGACCGCCCCGACGAGGGCCGGCTGACGGCGCTCGCCGAGCGGGCGGAGGCCCTCGGCTCACCGCTGGTCACCGAGCACATCGCCTTCGTCCGGGCGGGCGGCGCGCTCACCGCCTCCCCGCCTCTGGAGGCGGGCCACCTGCTGCCCGTGCCGCGCACCCGGGACGCCCTGGACGTGCTGTGCGAGAACGTCCGCATCGCCCAGGAGGCGCTGCCGGTGCCGCTGGCCCTGGAGAACATCGCCGCGCTGTTCTCCTGGCCGGACGAGGAGCTGACGGAGGGGCAGTTCCTGTCCGAGCTGGTCGAGCGGACCGGCGTACGGCTGCTGATCGACGTGGCCAACCTGCACACCAACCACGTCAACCGGGGCGAGGACCCGGCCGAGGCACTGGCCGCGCTGCCCGTGGAGGCGATCGCCTACGTCCATGTCGCGGGCGGCTTCGAACGCGACGGCGTCTGGCACGACAGCCACGCGCACCCCGTGCCGCGCCCGGTGCTGGACGTCCTGTCCGGCCTCGCCGCCCGGGTCGCGCCGCCGGGGGTGCTGCTGGAGCGGGACGAGAACTTCCCCGCACCGGGCGAGCTGGAGCGGGAGCTGGACGCGATCCGGGAGGCGGTGGCGGCCGGGCGGGGGCGCGCGGCGGGGGGTACGGCGGTGGCGGGGGCCGTCGGCGCCGGCGCCGGGGGCGTCGGGGTGCTGGCGCCGCCGCTGGCGGGGGCCCGGGAGCGGGTCGCGGTGGCCCAGACCGCCGTGCTGTCCGCCCTCGTGGCCGGGACGCCGGTGCCGGAGGGGTTCGACCGGGTGCGGATGGGGGTGCAGGCACGGGCGCTCGCCGCCAAGCGGGCGGGGGTGGTGGCGAAGGTGGCGCCCGAGCTGCCGGTGATCCTGGGGACCGGGTACCGGGAGGCGTTCCTGGAGTACGCGCGGCAGCGGCCGATGCACGGGGGGTACCGGCAGGACGCGCTGGACTTCGCCGGGCACCTGCTGAAGCTGGGGCGGCCGGGGGACGCGGGGATCCGCCGGGAGCTGCGGGAGTGGTGGCTGGACCGGTCGGGCCCGGCTCCCCGGAAGCGGGGGCTCGTCGACCGGGCGCTGCGGCGCCGGGTCTGAAGGGACGCCCCGCGGTTCCCCGGGGTGCGGGACCGTGCGAACGGCCACCGCCGTACCCGCGCCCGGAGTCCGGCCCCCGTTCCCCAGTAATATGCCAACCCCGCACCCACCCCCAAGCACATCCCCGGCGTGCGGTGCAGGAGGCACCATGCGACCGCGTCCCCCCATCACCGGCCGAGGCATAGTCAGCGGCACCGGTCTCGTCATCACCGCCCTGGCCGCCACCGTCGTCGCGCTGCTGGTCCCGCTCTGGTCGTACGCCGGCCGGCAGGACCCGTCGAGCGCGAACGTCCTGAGCGCACAGACGGTGACGACGCCGTACGGCCCGCTGTCGGCGCAGGACCGGGACTTCGTCACCAAGGTCCGGCTGGCCGGGCTGTGGGAGCTGCCCGCCGGAGAGCTGGCGCAGCGCAAGGGCACGACGCCCGCCGTCCGCACGGCCGGACAGCACCTCGTGGACGGGCACACCTCCCTGGACGCGCACGTCCGCACGGTCGCCACCCAGCTCGGCCTGGCCCTGCCCAACGAGCCGAACGCACAGCAGAAGCAGTGGCTGGCCACCCTGGACACGGCCGCGGGCCAGGACTTCGACCGCCGGTTCGCCGGCCTGCTCCGGCTCGCGCACGGCCGGGTGTTCTCCCTCGTCGCGCAGGTCCGGGCGGGCACCCAGAACTCCCTGGTCCGCGATCTCGCCGACGACGCCAACACGACCGTCCTGGACCACATCAAGGTCCTGGAGGCGACGGGGTACGTCGACTTCTCGCAGCTGGCCCAGGACCTGGCCACGCCCGCCTCCCCGGTGCCGACCCCGCCCGAGGCCGACCCGGGTGCCGCCGTACCGGTCGCGCCGTCGCCGGAGAAGACGTACGCCCTGCCGCCCGCCGTCGCGAGCCCTCCGCCGGCGACGAGCAGCCCCTGACCGGCCCGGACGAGCGCCCACCAGCGCGGGAAACGGAACGTCACATACCCGCAACAGTCCGTCCGGATCCTGAAAGGGCATGGCGTACGCCCAGTCCCCTGGCATACAAACACGTCATGTTCTGGGTCCTTCTCCTGCTCCTGGCCTGGGCTTTCGCCGGGTCCGCCTGTACCCGGCTGTGCCTGACGGCCGTCCGCGCGGCCGCCGCGGACGCGCGTGACGCGTCGGCGGACGCGGAGCGCGATCTCACGCTGTACGAGGCGGCGTTCCTCTCCGGCGGCCCCGCCCGGGTCGCCGATGTGACCCTGGTCTCCATGGCCCGCCAGCGCCGGCTGCTGCTCGCGCACACCGGCTGGGCCACGGTCGTGGACCCGCGGGGCCGCGACGAGATGGAACAGTCCGTCATAGGGGCCATAGGGCCCGACGGCCAGTCGCGGATCGCGCCGGTACGGGCGCGGGCGGCCGGCGCGGAGGCCGTACGGCGGCTGGCGGACGGTCTGGTGCGCGCCGGTCTCGCGGTGCCCGAGGGCGCGGGCGCGACCGTGGGGGCCGCCGTGCGCCAGGTGCGGGCCGCCGTGGTGGCCGTGACCGTCCTGGGCGTGACCGCGCTGCTGCTGCCCGTCGAGACCGGCACACCGCGCGCGCTGGTGGGCGCGTGGTTCGCCCTGCCCCTCACGCTGGCGCTGAGCTGCCTGGCCATCGCCCGGTTCGAGGTGCACCCGTACTCGCGCTGGGCCTCCCCGGCGGGGCAGCGGCTGCTGAGCGCGCTGGCCGGCCATCCGGCCGGTGACGAGCGGTCGTTCCTCACCTCCGTCGCCGTGCGCGGCATCCGCGCGATCGGCGAGCCGGAACTGCGCGCGGCCCTCACCCACCGGGACCAGCCCTGGCGGGAGTGAGGGCGGCTCCCGGGGGCGCACAGGGGGCATTGGCGCCGACACCCGCCGGGCGGTGCTTGCCTTCCCCCACAGCCGAACGAAACATCCCTTGTGTTGTCGCCGGGCCGTGGCAGCCGTGCCATCGCCGTCGCACCGGAGGGATACGCGATGAAAGCTGCCGCCCTGTACTCGGCCGCCGGTTCCTTGCTCCTGACCACCCTGGCCGCGGCCCCGGCGGGCGGCGCGCCCGGCACCCCGGGCAGGCCGGGCGCCCCCGGCACGGCCGAGCTGCGCGGCACCGCGGTGGCCGTGGCCCGCGCCCGGGCGGCCGGGATCGACTTCGGTCCGTGCGCCGCCGCCGACCTGCCGGATCCGCCGGCCGGGGTGCGGTGCGGCACGGTGACGGTCCCGCTGGACTACGCCCGTCCGGACGGCCGGCAGATCCGGCTGACCGTCAGCCGGGCCCCGGCCACCCACAAGGACCCGCACAACAGCAAGCGGAAGGTCCCCCGGCAGGGCGCCCTGGTCTACAACCCGGGCGGTCCCGGCGCCTCCGGCATGTACTTCCCGCTGGCCGGCGCCGTCCCGCAGTGGAAGCGGATCGCCGCCGCCTACGACCTGATCGGCTACGCCCCGCGCGGGGTGGGCCGTTCGGCACCGCTGTCCTGCGTGGACCCCCGGCACTTCTTCAAGGCGCCCACCGCGTCCCCGGTGCACCCCTCGGAGGCCTACAAGCGGCAGCGGATCGCCGAGGCCCAGGCGTACGCGCGCGGCTGCGTCCAGCGGTCCGGGACCGCGATCCGGTTCTACAACTCCCTCAACAACGCCCGCGACCTGGACGTGCTGCGGGCCGCGCTGGGCGAGGACCGGCTGACCTTCATGGGAGCGTCGTACGGCACCTACTTCGGCACGCTGTACGCGGCGATGTTCCCCTCGCACGTGCGCCGCATGGTGCTGGACTCGGCGGTGAACCCGGACCCGGAGCGGATCTGGTACCGCAGCAACCTGGACCAGTCGGCGGCGTTCGAGGAGCGCTGGGCGGACTTCCGGGACTGGGTCGCCCGGCACGACGACGTGTACGGGCTCGGCGCCACCTCCGCGGCGGTGCAGCGCAGCTACGACACCGCGCGCGAGCGGCTGGCCGGGAAGGCGGCGGGCGGGAAGGTCGGCCCCGGCCAGTTGCAGAACGTGTTGCTGACGGCCGGGTACTACGACGACTACTGGCCGAGCCGGGCCGAAGCCCTGTCGGCGTACCTGCACGGTGACCCGGGCCCGCTGGTCCGGCTGGCCGCGCCGAGCCCGGGGACGGCCGCCGAGGCGGAGAACGCCGGCGCGGTGTACACGGCCGTGGAGTGCAACGACGCGCCCTGGCCGACGGACTTCGCGGTGTGGGACCGCGACAACACCCGGCTCGCCCGGGTGGCGCCCTTCGAGACCTGGGACAACGCGTGGATGAACCTGCCGTGCGCCTACTGGCCGGTGCCCCGGCAACAGCCGCTGGACGTGCGGACCGGGCCCGGTGAGCTGCCGGCGGTGCTGGTCCTGGCGGCGGAGCGGGACGCCGCCGCGCCGTACCAGGGGGCCCTGGAGCTGACCCGGCGGCTGGCCGGCTCGGTGCTGGTGACCGAGCGGGACGCGGGCACGCACGGCGTCGGGGGCGGCCCCAACAAGTGCGTCAACGGGCACCTGGAGGCGTACCTGCTCGAGGGCCGCGTGCCGGCGCGGCACGCATCGTGCGCGCCGCGCCCCGAGCCGGTCGCGGTCGCCTCCGGTGGTTCGGCCGGCAAGGAGGCCCGGCGGGACGCCCTCAAGGGCAAGGGCAACCGCCGCTAGGCGCCTTCGCCTCGCCTTCGCCGCACGGGGCGCCGCGCCGTGCCGTCGGCGACCGCGGGCCGTCAGGCCAGGCCCGCCACCAGTTCGCCGAGGTCCTTGCGGCGGCCCGTGTAGAACGGGACCTCCTCGCGGACGTGCATCCGGGCCTCGGAGGCACGCAGGTGGCGCATGAGGTCGACGATGCGGTGCAGCTCGTCGGCCTCGAAGGCCAGGATCCACTCGTAGTCGCCGAGGGAGAACGAGGCGACCGTGTTGGCGCGCACGTCGGGGTAGCCGCGGGCCATCTTGCCGTGGTCGGCGAGCATGCGGCGGCGGTCCTCGTCGGGCAGCAGGTACCAGTCGTAGGAGCGCACGAAGGGGTAGACGCTCACGTAGTTCCGGGGCGTCTCGTCGGCGAGGAACGCCGGGATGTGCGAGCGGTTGAACTCCGCCGGGCGGTGCAGCGCCATGTTCGACCACACCGGCTCCAGCGCGCGGCCGAGCCTCGTGCGGCGGAAGAGGTTGTACGCCTCCTGGAGCTGGTCGCTGCTCTCGGCGTGCCACCAGATCATCAGGTCGGCGTCGGCCCGCAGCCCGGAGAGGTCGTAGGTGCCGCGGATCGTCACGTCCTTCGCGGCGAGCTGGTCGAACAGCTCCTGGACCTCGTCGGCGTATCCGGCGCGGTCCTCCGGCAGCACGTCCTTCAGCTTGAAGACCGACCAGAGGGTGTAGCGGATGACCTCGTTGAGGTCCTTGGCCAGCTTGCCCTTGTTCGGGATCCTGCCGGACTCGGTGATGGGGGCGTCGTCACTCATGGTCCCTATTCTCCCGCCCCGCCGTGCAGGCTCTGCACCGGGTTGGCGGTCAGCTCCGCCACTCCTGCCGGGTCGCCGGCCAGCTGGTCCACCGCGGCGTGGGCGCTCGCGACGCACGCGGGGATGCCGACGCCGTCGTACTGCGCGCCGCACACCGCGAGGCCCGGGAGCTTGGCCACCTGTTCGCGGATGCGGGCCACGCGCGCGTGGTGCCCGACGGGGTACTGGGGCAGGCCGTCGGTCCAGCGGGTGACCCGGGTCTCCAGCGGCACGGCGTCCAGGCCGGTGGCCTCGCGCAGGTCGTGCCGGGAGACCTCCACCAGGCCGGCGTCGTCCCGGCCGAGCACCTCGGTCTCGCCGTGGCGGCCCACGGAGGTGCGCAGCACGACCACGTCCGGGTCCTCCTCGGCGATCCAGCCCCACTTGCGGGACGCGAAGGTGGAGGCCTTGATGGTGCGGCCGTCGACGGGCGGCACGAGGAAGCCGCTGCCCTCGGGCAGGCGCGCGTCGGCGCGCCGGTAGGCGAGGGTGACCAGGGCCATCGAGGCGTACTCGACGGCGGCCAGCTCGGCCGCGGCCCCCGGGGACTCGGCGCGCAGCAGCGCGGCGGCGGCCGGGGCGGGCACGGCGACGATCACGGCGTCGGCGCGCAGCACGCGTTCCCCGGCGGTGATCCGCCAGCCGCCGGCCGCCTCCCGGCGCAGTTCCCGCGCGGGTGTCCCGGTCAGGATCTCGCCGCCCCGCGCGCGCACGGACGCGGCGACCGCGAGCGGCAGCCGGCCGACCCCGCCGGCGATGCCCATGAAGACGGGCCCGGTCTGCTGCTGGGCGGCGGCCCTGGCCTGGATCTCCCGGACGCCCTCGGTGAGGGAGGTGTGGGCCCGCGCGGCCTGGAAGAGCTGCGGGACGGCCGAGCGCATCGAGATGCGGTAGGCGTCGCCCGCGTAGACCCCGCCGAGCAGGGGCTCCACCAGCCGGTCGACGACCTCGCGGCCGAGCCGGGCCGCCACGTACCCGCCCACGGCCACGTCGTCGCCGATCTCGGTGCGGGGCAGGTCGGCGTCGCGCTCGATGCGGGCCAGGCCCTCGCCGGAGAGGACACCGGAGAGCGCGGCGGCGGTGCCCGGCACGCCCATCACATGGCCCTTCGGCATGGGCCGCAGGGCGCCCCGGGTCCAGATCGAGGCGGTCGCGGTGGCCGGCGGCTGGAGCGCCTCGCCCAGTCCCGCCTCGCGCGCGAGCGTCACCGCCTCGGGGCGGCGGGCGAGCATGGACTCGGCACCCAGGTCGACCCGGACGCCGGCGATCTCGCCGGGCAGCAGCTTGCCGCCGACCCGGTCGCCGGCCTCCAGCACGGTCACGCGCGCGCCGCGCCCCAGCAGCCGGTGCGCGGCGGCCAGCCCGGCGATGCCGGCCCCGATCACGACGACGTGCCCCAAGCCCCTGTCCGTTGCGCTCATGTCCCCCACTCTCTCAGACCCCGCCGCCGCCGGGCCCCGGAGTCCGGCACGCGTGCGGACCGTGACCGCAGCGCAGCGGGAGCCGTCGAACGTTCCCGGCCGGCCCGGCGTCGAAGGACCGTCACAGGACACGGCTTTCGGGGGTATCGCCCATGCACACACCACACACCGCACCTCGCGTCCGGACCCTGGCCGGGGTCCTGCTCGCCGCCTCCCTCGCGCTCGCCGGGTGCGGCGGCGCGGCCGACGCGGGCGGCGGCTCCGCCAAGGCCGCCTCCGGCGGCAGGCCCGAACAGGCCGGCGCCCTCGGCACCCCCGGCGCCACGGCGGACCACGGGAACGGGAGGACCCCGCGCGCCACGCCGGTGCTGGCGCCGGGCTCGGTCATCCGCACCGCGTTCCTGACGCTGGAGGTCCGGGACGTGGCCAAGGCCCTGGCGGCCGCCCGCAGGACCGCCGAGGAGGCGGGCGGCTTCGTCGGCGACGAGACGACGAACCGGGACGCCGGCGGTCACGAGCACACCCGGGTGGTGCTGCGCGTGCCCGCCGAGCGGTACGACGAGGTCCTCACCGGTCTGCAGGGCACGGGCCGGCTGGTCGGCCGCACGGCCAAGGCGGTCGACGTCAGCGACCGGATGGTGGACGTGGACAGCCGGATCAAGTCGCAGCGGGCCAGCGTGGACCGGGTCCGCGCGCTGATGGACAGGGCGACCAGGCTGAGCGATGTCGTCGCCCTGGAGGGGGAACTGAGCAGCCGTCAGGCCGACCTGGAGTCGCTGCTGGCCCGGCGGGCCTCCCTGAAGGACCGCGTCGATCTGGCCACCGTCACCCTGTCGCTGTCGAAGACCCCGGCGAGGCAGGCGTCCGGTGACGGCACGCCGGGCTTCACGGACGCGCTGGCGGGCGGCTGGCACGCGTTCGCCGGCATGCTCCGCTGGATCGCGCTCGCGCTCGGTGCCGCCCTGCCGTTCGCGGCCCTCGCCGCGCTCCTGGCGCTGCTGTGGCTGCGGGCCGTACGGCCCCGGCTGCCGCGCCGCGCGGAGCCCGTCCCCGCGATGAGCGCGCCCGGCCCGCTGCCGTCGGCGCGCCCGGCGCCGGATGCCGCCGAGGGGGCCGGGCGGGACTGAAGTCCCCGCGCCCCGTAGCGTGTTCCCATGAGCGTGAGCCAGGGGCGGGACGGCAGGGAACGGCTGGTCGTGATCGGCGGCGACGCCGCGGGCATGTCCGCGGCGTCGCAGGCACGGCGGCTCAGGGGCCCGGAGGAGCTGGAGATCGTGGCCTTCGAGCGCGGCCACTTCACCTCCTTCTCGGCGTGCGGCATCCCGTACTGGGTGGGCGGCGAGGTCCCCGAACGGGACCGGCTGATCGCCCGGACACCCGGGGAGCACCGCGCGCGCGGGATCGATCTGCGGCTGCGCACCGAGGTCACGGAGATCGACGTGGCCGGGCAGCGGGTACGCGCACGTGACGTCGATTCGGGCGCCGAGTCCTGGACGGCGTACGACAAGCTCGTCATCGCCACCGGCGCCCGCCCGGTCCGCCCGGATCTGCCCGGCGCGGACGCCCCCGGCGTGCACGGGGTGCAGACCCTCGACGACGGCCAGGCCCTGCTGGACACGCTGGCCGGCACGCGGGGCCGCAGGGCGGTCGTCGTGGGGGCGGGTTACATCGGCGTGGAGATGGCCGAGGCGCTGATCAACCGGGGTTTCGCGGTGACGGTCGTCAACCGCGGCCGGGAGCCGATGTCGACGCTCGACCCGGACATGGGCCGGATGGTGCACCGGGCCATGGAGGGCCTCGGCATCACCATGGTGAACGACGCGGAGGTCACCAAGCTCCTCACCGGCGAGGACGGCCGGGTCCGCGCGGTGGCCACCGAGGACGCCGAATACCCGGCGGACGTGGTGGTCCTGGGCATCGGCGTCCGCCCGGAGACCGCCCTCGCCCGGGCCGCCGGACTGCCGCTCGGCACCCACGGCGGCCTGCTCACCGACCTCGCGATGCGGGTGCGCGGGCACGAGAACATCTGGGCGGGCGGCGACTGCGTGGAGGTGCTCGACCTGGTCTCCGGGCAGGAGCAGTACGTCCCGCTCGGCACCCATGCCAACAAGCACGGCCAGGTCATCGGCACCAACGCGGGCGGCGGCTACGCCACCTTCCCCGGCGTGGTCGGCACCGCCGTCAGCAAGGTCTGCGACCTGGAGATCGCCCGCACCGGCCTGCGTGAGAAGGACGCCCGCCGGGTCGGCCTGCGCTTCGAGGCGGTCACGATCGAGTCGACCAGCCGGGCCGGCTACTACCCCGGTGCCGCCCCCATGACGGTCAAGATGCTCGCCGAGTCCCGCACCGGCCGGCTGCTGGGCGTGCAGATCGTCGGCAGGGAGGGTGCGGCGAAGCGGGTCGACATCGCGGCGGTGGCGCTCACCGCCCGGATGACGGTGGAACAGATGACGGCCCTGGACCTGGGCTACGCCCCGCCGTTCTCACCAGTGTGGGACCCGGTACTGGTGGCGGCGAGAAAGGCGGCGGCGAAGGTACGGGCCGCCTAGGCCGTCCCGCTGATCCGGGGCAGTGACGTCACCCCGGAGGAGACGGCGGCCGGCTGCTCGGCGGAGGGCTTCGCGTGGGAGGCGGACGGCCGGGCGGAGCGGAGCCGGTAGCTGACCGCCTCGTCCAGCGTCACCGGCCGCTGCATCTGCGAGGCGAGCCGTCCCGCCTCCTGGCCGAGCCGCGCCACGTCCTCCCAGGGGAGCCGTACCACCAGGGACAGCTCGGCCTCCCCGTCGGGCAGAGCGTGCATCGCCGAAACCTGCGGAGCGTTCGTCATCGCCTGATCCTCACGTCGGTTGAGAACACATACGCGAGCCCGCCCGCCCGCGTTCACCGGTTCACGGGCCCGATCCCGGGCAGTACTCCTGTGTGGTCATCCCCGTTCATGACGTGAACCCGGTGCGCCGCACCCCCTGGGTGACGTACGCCCTGATCGCCGTCAACGTGCTGGTGTTCCTCACCATGCCCGGCACGGCCGGTGCCGTGGCCGGCGGCGGGAAACTGGCCCGGCTGTGCGACCTCCAGGCCTTCATGGACCACTACGCGGCGGTCCCCCGGGAGCTGATCCACCACCGGATGCCCCGGCTCGTTCCGACCGGGGAGGTCGGCGTGGGCCCGCACGGCCCGGGCTGTGTCGTGGCACCGCCCGCCTACGACAAGTCCCCGGCGCTGTCGGTCTTCACGGCGATGTTCCTGCACGGCGGCTGGCTGCACCTGCTGGGCAACATGCTCTTCCTGCTGATCTTCGGCAACAACGTCGAGGACCGGATGGGCCACATCCGCTACTTCCTCTTCTACGTCGTCTGCGGCTACGCGGCCGGCTACGGCTTCGCGCTGCTCAACGCCGGCTCCGGCGACCCGCTGATCGGCGCGTCCGGTGCGATCGCCGGGGTCCTCGGCGCGTATCTGGTGCTGTACCCGAAGGCCCGGGTGTGGGTGCTGGTGCCGTTCCTGGTCTTCCTGCCGCTGCGGCTGCCCGCCTGGCTGGTGCTGGGCTTCTGGTTCGGGCTGCAGGCGGTGTACTCGTCGGGGCGCGGGATGTCCGGCGCCGGCACGGTCGCGTACGCGGCGCACGTGGTCGGCTTCGTGGCGGGCATGCTGCTCGCCTGGCCGCTCAAGCCCGGCACGCCGCCCCCGCCGGAGCCGCCCGGCCTGCTGTTCGGCAGGCGCGCGCGGCCCCACTACTCCTGGTGAACCGGCCGGGGCTCAGCGCGCGGTGGCGGTGTGGACGTACTCCACGAGCCGGGTCAGCGCGTCCGGGTCCGTGTTCGGCATGACGCCGTGACCGAGGTTGAAGACGTGGCCCTCCAGGCCGGCGGCGGCGTCGAGCACCTCGCGGGCCTGGCTGGCGACGGTGTCCTTGTCGGTGAACAGGACGGTCGGGTCCAGGTTGCCCTGGAGCGCCTTGCCGGGGCCGACGCGGCGGGCGGCCTCGTCCAGCGGGACGCGCCAGTCGACGCCGACGACGTCCGCGCCGGCCTCGCCCATGAGCCCCAGCAGCTCGCCGGTGCCGACGCCGAAGTGGATGCGCGGGACGCCGTAGCCGGCGACGGCGTCGAAGACCTTGGCGGAGGCCGGCATGACCGACCTGCGGTAGTCGGCGGGGGCCAGCGCGCCGGCCCAGGAGTCGAAGAGCTGGACGGCGCTCGCGCCGGCCTCGATCTGGACCTTCAGGAAGGCGGCCGTGATGTCGGCGAGCCGGTCGAGCAGGTCGGCCCAGAGTCCGGGGTCGCCGTACATCATCGCCTTGGCGTTCTCGTACGTGCGCGAGGGACCGCCCTCGACCAGGTAGCTCGCGAGGGTGAAAGGCGCGCCGGCGAATCCGATGAGCGGGGTGGCGCCCAGTTCGCGGGTGAGCAGGCCGATGGCCTCGGTGACGTAGGAGACGTCCTCGGGGGTGAGGTCGCGCAGCCGGGCCAGGTCGGCGCGGGTGCGGATCGGCTGCTCGACGACCGGGCCGACGCCGGGCTTGATGTCGAGGTCGAGGCCGATGGCCTTCAGCGGGACGACGATGTCGCTGAAGTAGATCGCCGCGTCCACGTCGTGCCGGCGCACCGGCTGCAGGGTGATCTCGGTGACCAGCTCGGGCCGCATGCAGGACTCAAGCATCGGGACGCCCTCGCGCACCTTGCGGTACTCGGGCAGGGAGCGGCCGGCCTGGCGCATGAACCACACGGGCGTGTGCGGCACGGGCTCGCGCCTGCACGCCCTGAGGAAGGCGCTGTCGTACGTCGCTGTCGGCTGCGGGGTGTCATTGGCGGTCACGAGGCAAGTTTCGCATGCCGCGGGATCGGTACCCGACGCCCCGGCGGTGCCGCCGCCGGCGGCGGCGCGTGGCGGCGCACGGCCCGCGCGGCGCCCGGGGCGCCCCATGTCGAAGGGGTGTCTTGCCCTGCGCGACGCCCCGCTTCCCCTTACTCTTCCCCGCATGGCTGCGGCTCACGGACGAAGGTCGGACAGCGCTGATGGAGCGGGCGAAGTGAAGGACACCGAGGAGGCGGACGGGCACCCCGGTGCCCCGGGTCCGCCGGCTTTCCGCAGCGCGGTCGAAGCCCTGCGCGGCAGCCGGCTGCGGCCCCAGGTGGAGGTGGAGCCGACGCCCGCCCCGCAGCGGCTCGCGCCGTACGCGTACGCGCTGGAGGCGGTGGTGGTCGACGGCGAGCAGGAGCTGGCCGACGGGCGGCTGGTGCTGCTGCACGACCCGGCCGGGCACGAGGCCTGGCGGGGCACGTTCCGGCTGGTGACGCTGGTGCGGGCGGAGCTGGAGCCGGAGATGGCGGCGGATCCGCTGCTGCCCGAGGTGTGCTGGTCGTGGCTGACCGGGGCGCTGGCGGCGCGCGGGCTGGGCTACGGCGAGCCGAGCGGCACGATCACCCGCGCGAGTTCGCACTACTTCGGCGGTCTCGCCGAGCGGCCGGCCGCCTCGCAGATCGAGATCCGGGCCTCGTGGACGCCCCGGGAGGGCCTGGGCGGGGTGCCGGACACGGCCGCGCACCTGGCCGCGTGGTGCGACCTGCTGGCGCAGGTCGCGGGGCTGCCGCCGGCCGGGCCGGGGGACGCGTCGGTGGTCAGCCTGCCGCAGCGCAGGGGTCCGCAGTCCCGGTGAGCCCGGTGAGCGGTCGCCGCGAAACACCCGATTGACCATCTCTTTGTCGATACGGCCACTTTCCGCACTCGAATCGCACCCGCTCGAACCGACTCGATCTTCGGATGATCGATCGCGTGTCCGAATTGCACAGATTGTTACTCACTAGATCGTGATCATTCTCTAAAGGCGGACGAGTTTGCTGCCGAAGACGACTGTGACCTTGAAAGCACGGTTCGTCCCGGCTTCCTCCCCACAAGCCGGCCCCGTCCCCCACCCAGGAGGCCTGGTGTCCGTTCTCCTCGAGCAACCCGCAAGCCTGGTCGCCTACCGCCCGAACAAGCCGACCGCCATGGTGGTCGTGGCCGACCCGCGCGTCCGCTCCACCGTCACCCGCCACCTGTGGGCGCTCGGGGTGCGCGACGTCATCGAGGCCTCGTCCATCGCGGAGGCTCGTCCCCGCATCGGCAACCCGCGCGACATCTGCGTCGCCGACGTCCACCTCCCCGACGGCTCCGGCCTCACCCTGCTGTCCGAGACCCGCGCCGCGGGCTGGCCCAACGGACTCGCCCTGTCCGCCGCCGACGACATCGGCGCGGTCCGCAACGCGCTGGCCGGCGGCGTCAAGGGCTACGTCGTCACCGGCACCCGCACCAACATCGGGCTCCCCGCCCGGCCCGGCGCCACCCCCCTCGGCGCCGCCGCCCGTATGCACCGCCGCCCCCCGGGTGCCCCGAGCCACCCGGGCGGCTACCGGGAGCTGTCCGGACGCGAGGTCGAGGTGCTGCGACTGGTCGCGGAGGGCCAGTCGAACAAGGCGATCGGCGTGTCCATGGGCCTGTCCGCCCTCACCGTGAAGAGCCACCTCGCCCGCATCGCCCGCAAGCTCGGCACGGGCGACCGGGCCGGCATGGTGGCCGTGGCCCTGCGTACGGGGATCATCCACTGAGCCCACCCGCCACCCCGCCCGCTACCCCTTCGGCGGAACCCGCCGTTCACCGGTGTGGACCCGGCCGTCCCCCTGACTGACCGGTTTACGCCCCTGATACGCCCGTCGACGGAACGTTCCGTCGACGGGCGCCGTCCCCGCACGGATACCCTTGACAGGTGACCGACGCCCAAGACACCGCAGCAGACAGCTCCCTGCGCACCACCGGAGGCACTCCTCCGGACGACGCCGGATCTTCTGTGACGGGGGCGCCGACTCCTTTGCTCGAACCGCGCGAGGGCATCCCGCCCGTGATCGCCGACGAGACGGCCCTCGCGCGGGTGACCGCCGCCTTCGCCGCCGGCTCCGGCCCGGTCGCGGTGGACGCCGAGCGCGCCTCCGGCTACCGCTACGGCCAGCGCGCCTACCTGGTGCAGCTGCGCCGCCAGGGCGCCGGCACCGCGCTGATCGACCCGGTCGCCTGCCCCGACCTGTCCGGACTCGGCGAGGCCCTGTCCGGTGTCGAGTGGGTGCTGCACGCGGCCACCCAGGACCTGCCCTGCCTGCGCGAGATAGGCATGATCCCGAGCCGCCTGTTCGACACCGAGCTGGCCGGCCGGCTCGCCGGGTTCCCCCGGGTCGGCCTCGGCGCCATGGTGGAGAGCGTCCTCGGCTTCGTCCTGGAGAAGGGACACTCCGCCGTCGACTGGTCGACCCGGCCGCTGCCCGAGCCCTGGCTGCGGTACGCGGCGCTCGACGTCGAACTGCTCGTCGACCTGCGGGACGCCCTGGAGAAGGAGCTGGACCGGCAGGGCAAGCTGGAGTGGGCGCTCCAGGAGTTCGACGCGATCGCCTCCGCTCCGCCGGCCGAGCCCCGCAAGGACCCCTGGCGCCGTACGTCCGGCATGCACAAGGTGCGGCGGCGCCGGCAGCTCGCCGTGGTGCGCGAGCTGTGGCAGACGCGGGACCGGATCGCGCAGCGCCGGGACGTGTCGCCGGGCAAGGTGCTGAGCGACGCGGCCATCGTGGAGGCCGCGCTGGCCCTGCCGGGCAGCGTCCACGCCCTCGCGGCGCTGGGCGGCTTCGGGCACCGGATGGGGCGGCGCCAGCTGGAGCAGTGGCAGGCCGCCGTGGACCGGGCCAAGGCCCTTCCCGACAGCGCGCTGCCGCAGCCGGGGCAGCCGGTGACGGGTCCGCCGCCGCCGCGGGCCTGGGCCGACAAGGATCCGGCCGCCGCGGCCCGGCTGTCCGCCGCCCGCGCGGGGGTGACCGCCCTCGCCGAGCGGCTGACCATGCCCCAGGAGAACGTGATCTCCCCGGACACCGTGCGGCGGGTCTGCTGGGAGCCGCCGAAGGTGATCGACGCCGAGTCCGTGCAGCACGCGCTCGCGGGATACGGCGCGCGGCCGTGGCAGGTGGAGCTGGTCACGCCGGTACTGGTGGACGCGCTGGCGGTGAAGGGCGCCTGACCGTCCCGGCGGGAGCCGCAGGGCCGCGGAAGCGGAACGGCGACGTCGAAATCACGCCAAGATCCTGCGGGCACGCCCCGGGGTCCACGGCGCCGCGCCGGTGAGCGCCGCACCGGGCCCTCGGGTCCTTCGGGGTGCCCGCGCGGTTCCCCGTGCCTCTCGCGGGGCGCCGCACCGGCCGGGGTGGCCGATGTGACCTTCGCCGCTCCCGCCGTCCGGGGTGTGCAGCTACGTTACTCATAAGTAGCATGGTTCTGAGCGCGCGCTCAGCGCAACGCAGCAGTGCCATCCCGCATCTGGAGGAGAGCCATCGTGCCTCGTACCGTCAGGGACGTCGTCTTCGTCGACGGCGTCCGCACCCCGTTCGGCAAGGCGGGCCCGAAGGGCATCTACCACGAGACCCGTGCCGATGACCTCGTCGTGAAGGCGATCCGGGAGCTGCTGCGCCGCAACCCCGGTCTGGACCCGAAGAAGATCGACGAGGTCGCCATCGCCGCGACCACGCAGATCGGCGACCAGGGCCTGACCCTCGGCCGTACCGCCGGCATCCTCGCGGGCCTGCCCCAGTCCGTCCCGGGCTACTCGATCGACCGCATGTGCGCCGGCGCCCTGACCGCCGTCACCGCCACCGCCGGTTCGATCGCCTTCGGTGCCTACGACGCCGTCATCGCCGGCGGTGTCGAGCACATGGGCCGTCACCCGATGGGTGAGGGCGTGGACCCGAACCCGCGGTTCGTCTCCGAGAAGCTGGTGGACGAGTCGGCCCTGTTCATGGGCATGACCGCGGAGAACCTGCACGACCGCTACCCGCAGATCACCAAGCTGCGCGCCGACGAGTACGCCGTGCGCTCGCAGGAGAAGGCCGCCAAGGCGTACGCCAACGGCAAGATCCAGCAGGACCTGGTGCCGATCTCGGTGCGCCGCACCAACGCCGACGCCGGTGAGACGGGCTGGGGCCTGGTCACCGCCGACGAGCCGATGCGCCCGGGCACCACCCTGGAGAGCCTGGCCGGTCTGAAGACGCCGTTCCGCGTGCACGGCCGGGTCACCGCGGGCAACGCGGCCGGTCTCAACGACGGCGCCACCGCCTCGATCATCGCCAGCGAGGACTTCGCCCGCGAGCACGACCTGCCGGTGAAGATGCGCCTGGTGTCATACGCCTTCGCGGGCGTCGAGCCGGAGGTCATGGGCTACGGCCCGATCCCGGCCACGGAGAAGGCGCTCGCCAAGGCGGGCCTGTCCATCTCCGACATCGGCCTGTTCGAGATCAACGAGGCCTTCGCCGTGCAGGTGCTGGCCTTCCTCGACCACTACGGCATCGCCGACGACGACGAGCGCGTCAACCAGTACGGCGGCGCCATCGCCTTCGGCCACCCGCTGGCCTCCTCCGGCGTCCGCCTGATGACGCAGCTGGCCCGCCAGTTCGAGGAGCAGCCGCACGTCCGCTACGGCCTGACCACCATGTGCGTCGGCTTCGGCATGGGCGCGACGGTCATCTGGGAGAACCCGCACTTCGAGGGGGACAAGTGAGCACCACCGCCGAGCTTCTCAAGCAGGCTTCCGAGCTGTTCCCCGACGAGGTCGTCACCAGTGCGCACGTACGCCACTTCGACCTCCCCGCCGGCGCCGGCCGCTTCGCGCTGATCACGCTGGACAACGGCCTGGACCACACCAAGCCGACCACCTTCGGCCCGGCCTCGCTGGCGAACCTGAACACCGCCGTGGACCAGGTCGAGAAGGAGGCCGCGGACGGCGAGATCGTCGGTGTCGGCATCACCGGCAAGCCGTTCATCTTCGCGGTCGGCGCCGACCTCAAGGGCGTCGAGCTGCTGAAGGAGCACGAGCACGCGCTCGCCATCGGCAAGGGCGGCCACGAGGTCTTCAAGCGCCTGGCCAAGCTGGCCGTCCCGACCTTCGCCTACTACAACGGCGCGGCGATGGGCGGCGGCGTCGAGGTCGGCCTGCACTGCACCTACCGGACCGTCTCCAAGGCGATCCCGGCGTTCTCGCTGCCCGAGGTCTTCCTCGGCCTGGTCCCCGGCTGGGGCGGCTGCACCCTGCTGCCGAACCTGATCGGCGCCGACAAGGCCGTCTCGGTCATCATCGAGAACTCGCTGAACCAGAACAAGCAGCTCAAGGGCAAGCAGGTCTTCGACCTCGGGATCGCGGACGCGCTCTTCGAGGGCGCCGACTTCCTGGAGCAGTCGCTGATCTGGACCGCCCAGGTGCTCAAGGGCGACGTCAAGGTCGAGCGCCCGGTGATCGACCGCGGCGAGGCCTGGGACCAGGCCGTCGCCAAGGGCCGCTTCATCGCGGACAGCAAGGTGCACGGCGCCGCTCCGGCCGCGTACCGCGCCCTGGACATCATCGCCGCCGCCAAGAACGAGGACCTCCAGCAGGGCTTCGACGCCGAGGACCAGGCCCTCGCCGACCTGATCATGGGCGGCGAACTGCGCGCCGGCATCTACGCGTTCAACCTGGTGCAGAAGCGCGGCAAGCGTCCCGCCGGCGCCCCGGACAAGAACCTGGCCCGCCCGGTCACCAAGGTCGGCGTCGTCGGCGCCGGTCTGATGGCCAGCCAGCTCGCGCTGCTGTTCCTGCGCCGCCTGGAGGTGCCGGTCGTGCTGACCGACATCGACCAGGAGCGCGTCGACAAGGGGGTGGGCTACGTCCACGCCGAGATCGACAAGCTGCTCGGCAAGGGCCGGATCGGCCAGGACAAGGCCAACCGCCTCAAGGCGCTGGTGACCGGTGTCCTGGACAAGGCCGAGGGCTTCGCGGACGCGGACTTCGTCATCGAGGCCGTGTTCGAGGAGATCGGTGTCAAGCAGCAGGTGTTCGCCGAGGTCGAGGCGGTCGCCCCGGCGCACGCGATCCTCGCCACCAACACCTCCTCGCTGTCGGTGACGGAGATGGCGTCGAAGCTGAAGAACCCCGAGCGGGTCGTCGGCTTCCACTTCTTCAACCCGGTCGCGATCCTGCCGCTGCTGGAGATCGTCCGCGGCGAGAAGACCGACGACGCCTCGCTGGCCACGGCCTTCGCCGTCGCCAAGAAGCTGAAGAAGACCGCGGTCCTCACCAAGGACGCCCCGGCGTTCGTCGTGAACCGGATCCTGACCCGCTTCATGGGCGAGATCCAGAACGTGATCGACGAGGGCACCCCGGTCGAGGTCGCCGAGAAGGCGATCGAGCCGCTCGGCCTGCCGATGTCGCCGCTGGTCCTGCTGGAGCTGGTCGGCCCGGCGATCGGCCTGCACGTCTCGGAGACCCTCAACCGGGCCTTCCCGGACCGCTTCAAGGTCTCCCCGAACCTGGCGGCCGTCGTCAAGGCCGGCAAGCGCGGCTTCTACGTCTACGACAGCGGCAAGCCGGAGCTGGACCCGGAGGTCGCCGCGCTGCTCAAGCAGGGCGACACCGTCCTGACCGAGGAGCAGGTCCGCGACCGTGTCCTCGACGCCGTCGCCCAGGAGATCGGGCTCATGCTCGACGAGGGCGTCGTCGCCGAGGCCCAGGACATCGACCTGTGCCTGATCACGGGCGCCGGCTGGCCCTTCCACCTGGGCGGCATCACGCCGTACCTGGACCGCGAGGGCGTGTCGGAGCGCGTGAACGGCAAGAAGTTCCTGGCGCCCGGCGTGGCCAGCGTGCCCGCGTAACACCGGGTGACAGCACCGAGGGCCCCCGCCGCGGCGGGGGCCCTCGCGCGTGTCAGACCTCCCGCCACGCCTCCAGCGCCAGCCCCGGCTCGTCCTTGCGCCGGGTCAGCAGGAGGCGGCCGGTCGACGGGGACGACGTTGCCGCCACCACACGGCCCGCGGCGTCCTCGGTGAGGGACACCAGCGCGTCCAGCGGCAGTTCGGGGCCCGACTCGGTCCACCAGGCGCCCGCGGACTCCAGTTCGGTCGGATACGCGGCGAAGGCGACCCGGCGGGCGGCCGAGCGCTGGACCAGCAGGGTGCAGTCGTGGCCGTCCAGGTCGCAGCGGACCGCCGACACCGGGCCCGGTCCGGCCGCGGGCAGCAGGGTGACCGGCTTGCCGCCCGGGCGCCAGGCGCACAGGTCGCCGGAGGTGTCGGTGTAGAAGACGGTCGTACGGTCCGGGGACGTGGCCAGGGCGCGCAGCGTGCCGGGGCGGACCGGCGCCTGGAGGGCCTCCTGCAGCACCGGCTGGGCGCCCGGTTCCTCCTGACGCCAGTACAGCAGGCCCTGCGGGACGGCCGCGTACAGCTCGACCCGGCCGGACTCCCCCGTCACCGCCGCGAGACCGTCCTGGACCTCCTTGCCCTTGAGGTCCCGCCAGGGGTCCCAGCCGCCCTTCTCCTTCTGGGCGAGCATGCTCACGCCGCCGCCCTTGTTGCGGACGAAGAGGTGGGCGCGGCCCTGGGCGTCCACCGCGACGGCGGGCGTGCCGGTCCGGTCGCCCTTCTTGTTGGGGTGGCCGACCGGGTTCCAGTCCAGGGCCGCCAGGTGCGGGCGGAAGTGCGTGGAGTGCACCAGCCCGGACTCGCCCTGGACGGTGGGCCGCCAGGAGACCAGGTGGGCATAGCCGTCGGCGCCCTGGCCGACGGCCAGGACGGGATGCAGTCGCTGCTCGCCGCCCACCGTGCGGGGAGCGGACCACGGGCCGCCGGGGCCGCGCTCCGCCCGGCACCGGACGGCGTCACCCGACAGCTGGTAGACACTCAGCCGGCCGTCGCGGCCGCGCAGGAGCCAGTCGCCGTTCACCGGTTCACTTTAAGCCGCCCGGCGCCGCTCCCGGGCTCCGGCCCCCGCACCGCCGGGCCGTGGGACCCTGGGGTGCATGACCGATCCCCGCGACCCCGTGGACGCCTCCGGCTCCCCCGCCCCGCTGCTCGTCGTCGTGGACGGCGCGAACGTCGTCGGTTCCCGGCCCGACGGCTGGTGGCGGGACCGCAGGGGGGCGGCCGAGCGGCTGCGGGACCGGCTGGCGAGCGCGGGACTGCCCGGGCACACCGGGCCGGTGGAGATCGTGCTCGTGGTCGAGGGCGCGGCCCGGGGGGTGGCGTCCGTGCCCGGCGTCCGGGTGGAGCCGGCGCCGGGCAGCGGGGACGACCGGATCGTGGAGCTGACCGCGCAGAGCGCCGGCCGGGCCCGCCTGGTGGTCACCGCCGACCGGGAGCTGCGGCGCCGGGTGACGGAGCTGGGGGCCGAGGTGGCGGGGCCGCGTACGGTCCTGGGCTGAGCCGAGCCCGCGGCCCGGCCGGCACCCGGGCGTACAGCACCGCCCCGTCGATCCGGTCCACCTTCGCGTAGTCCGCGGCCAGCAGGCGGCGCAGGGTGGGCAGGCGGCCGGGGGCGTAGGGCGCGCCCCGGGAGTCGTCGACGACGAGGGCGGGGGCGTGCGCGGCCATCTCCCGCCGGAAGACCGGCCAGGCACCGGCCACGGCGTACTCCTCGCCGACCCGGGGGCCGTCCCGGCCGCCGCTGTAGTTGGTGAGCAGGCCGGCGGTGAGGTAGCGGGTGGCGGGGGTACGGCCGGCCAGCCAGTACGTCTCCGGGTGTATGCCCCAGACCAGGACCCGGTCGGCGGGTGCCGTGCGGTGCGCGAGGGCCGCCGCGAGCCGTTCGGCGTGCGCGAGTTCGGGGCGCGGGGCGACCAGGCCCCAGCCGACGAACAGGGCGCAGGCGCCGGCCGAGGTCAGGACGGCGGCCAGGTGCCGTTCCCGGGGCAGGACGTGCAGCGCGGCGGTGGCCAGCAGGGCGAGCGGCGGGGTGAGTTGCAGGTAGTAGTGGCCGAAGAAATGGCAGCCGAGGATCACCGCGACGGCCGAGCAGGCCAGCCACAGCCACAGTTCGGCCGCTCCGGTGCGGGTGGTGCGCAGGGCCCGTACGACCGGGGGCAGCAGTCCCGCCGAGGCCGCCGCCAGGATCGCGGTGTTGGTCAGCGCGCGGGCCAGTACGTGGAGTTCGGAGCCGGTGGGGGTGGCGTAGGCGGTGGAGCCGGTCACCGTCCAGAACAGGAAGCCGGCCGGGTCCGTCAGCAGGGCCGCGCCGAGAACGGGGGCGGCGAGACCGGCGGCGAGCCGGGGCAGGCCCGCGCGGGTGCCGCCCCGGCGGTGCAGCAGCCAGGCCGCCGGCAGCAGGACGGCGCCGCCGGTCTGCTTGGTCAGGAACGCGGCGGCGACGGCGGCCCCGGCGGCGCCCCAGCGCCCGCGGTCGGCGCACCACAGGGCGGCGGCCGTCCAGGGCAGCATGAACACCTCGAAGGTGGCGGCCTGCGCGTCCTCGGGGTTGAGCCCGACCGAGACGAGCAGGTACAGCACCCCGGCGGTGCGGCCGGCGCGGTCGCCCCAGCGGCGGCGCGCCAGGGAGGCCAGCAGGGCGGCCGTGAGCAGCTGGGCGAGGACGGCGAGGATCCGCAGCGGGGTCAGCGAGCCGGAGCCGCACAGCGCGAACGCGGCCTGGTACAGCCAGGGCAGCAGCGGCGGTTTGCGGTCCACGACCGTGTCGTACAGCTGTCCGCCCCCGGCCAGCAGCCGGGCCTGTACGGCGAGGAAGCCCTCGTCCGGGTTCCACAGCGGCCGGACGAAGGACGGCACCCGGGTGGCGCAGGCCAGGGCCGCCAGGAGGGGCAGGAGCCGCGTCCAGTACGCCGTCCGGGTGACCGTGGGCCGTGCGGGGGCGAGCGGGGCGGCGAGCATGGTCCGCACGCTATCCGGCCCCGCCGTCTCCGCCGAAGCGGGACATACGGGGCCGGGGCCGGTCGGTGGCTAGCGCGGTGTTCCGTCCGGTGGGCGCGCGGCCTCGGCGGCGGCCGCCTGCTCCCGGCCGAGGCGGCTGTGGGAGCGGCCGTAGAGGAAGTAGACGACGAAGCCGATGAACATCCAGATGGCGAACCGGAGCCAGGTCTCGGCGGGCAGGTTGAGCATCAGCCACAGCGAGGCGCACACCGACAGGACGGGGACGACCGGGACCCACGGGGTGCGGAAGGCGCGGTGCAGGTCGGGGCGGGTCTTGCGCAGGATGATGACGCTCAGGGCGACGACGACGAACGCGAACAGCGTGCCGATGTTCACCAGCTCGGCCAGTTGGCTCAGGCTCGTGAAGCCGGCCACGATCGCGATGATGACGCCGAGCAGGATGGTCGGCCGGTGCGGGGTGCGGAAGCGCGGGTGGACGCGGGAGAAGAAGCGGGGCAGCAGTCCGTCCCGGCTCATCGCGAAGAACACCCGGGTCTGGCCCAGCAGCAGGATCATGCAGACGGTGGTGAGGCCGACGGCGGCGCCGAAGCTGATGACGCCCGCGTACCAGGGGTGGCCGATGGACTTGAACGCGTCGGCGAGCGGGGCGTCCACGGAGAGCCGGGTGTACTTCTGCATGCCGGTGACGACGACCGAGACGGCGACGTAGAGCACGGTGCAGATGAGCAGGGAGCCGAGGATGCCGCGCGGCATGTCCCGCTGCGGGTTGCGGGTCTCCTCGGCGGCTGTGGCGACGATGTCGAACCCGATGAACGCGAAGAACACCACCGAGGCGGCGGTGAAGATGCCCATCACACCGAAGTTGGACGGCGCCCAGCCGAACATCAGCTGGATCAGCGGGGCCTTGAGGTTGCCGCCCGCCTCCACCGCCTGGGGCTTGGGGACGAACGGCTTGTAGTTGGCGCCGTTGACGAAGAAGGCGCCCGCGATGATCACGATGAGGACGACGGTCACCTTGATGGCGACGACGACCGAGGTGATCCGCGCGGACAGCTTCATGCCGACGACGAGGATGGCGGTGAGCACCAGCACCAGGGCGGCGGCGAGGATGTCGAACCCGAAGCCGGAGGCGGCGTCCCGGCCGCCCAGGTAGGCCGGCAGGTGCCAGCCCCAGTTGTCCAGCAGGGAGCGGACGTAGCCGGACCAGCCGACCGCCACGACGGCGGTGCCGAGCGCGAATTCCAGGACCAGGTCCCAGCCGATGATCCAGGCGGGCAGTTCGCCCAGGGAGGCGTACGAGAAGGTGTAGGCGGAGCCCGCCACGGGGACCGTGGAGGCGAACTCGGCGTAGCACAGGGCGGCGAGCCCGCAGGCGACACCGGCCGCGACGAAGGCCAGGGCCACCGCCGGACCGGCGTTGTTCTTGGCGACCTGCCCGGTGAGGACGAAGATGCCGGTGCCGATGATGACGCCGACGCCGAAGACGGTCAGGTCGAGCGCGGAGAGGGACTTCCTGAGCGCGTGCTCGGGTTCCTCGGTGTCGAGGATCGACTGCTCGATCTTCTTCGTCCTGAAGAGCGTGCTGCTCACGGGCCTACCTCCCACACGCTTGTCGACCTCGACATGATCGAGAGGGCCGGGGACGCGTATGGCCCGGCACAGGCAGGTTCACGCAAAAGGGCCGATTCCGCCACCTGGAGAAGCGGCGGAACCGGCCCGTGCGAGGTGCGACGTGCGGGTCCGTTCCTAGTCGCGCGCGGGCTCCACGGAGTCCACGGCGCGGGCGGTGTCGCCGAAGCGGCCGTCGAGCTTGGCGACCAGCCCGGTGACCTGGCGGGCGATGTCCGGCGCGGTCAGCCCGATCTCGGCGAGCACCTCGGCGCGGGAGGCGTGGTCCAGGAAGCGCGGCGGGATGCCGAAGTCGCGCAGCGGCACGTCCACGCCCGCGTCCCGCAGGGCCTGGGCGATGGCGGAGCCGACTCCGCCGACGCGGCTGTTGTCCTCGACGGTGACGACGACCCGGTGCCGCTCGGCGAGCGGGGCCATGGCCTCGTCGACGGGCTTGACCCAGCGCGGGTCGACCACGGTGGTGGAGATGCCCTGCCGGTCGAGCAGCTCGGCGACCTCCAGGCACATCGGGGCGAGGGCGCCCACGGAGACCAGCAGCACGTCCGGCCGGTCGGTGCCCGGCTCGCGGAGGACGTCCATGCCCCCGACCCTGCCCACGGCGGGGACGGCGGGGCCGACGGCGCCCTTGGAGAAGCGCACCACGGTCGGCGCGTCCTCGACGGCGACGGCCTCGCGCAGCTGGGCCCGCACCTGGTCGGCGTCGCGCGGCGCGGCCAGCCGCAGCCCGGGCACCACCTGGAGGATCGACATGTCCCACATGCCGTTGTGCGAGGCGCCGTCGGTGCCGGTGACGCCGGCCCGGTCCAGCACGAACGTCACCCCGCACCGGTGCAGGGCCACGTCCATGAGGACCTGGTCGAAGGCGCGGTTCAGGAACGTGGCGTACACGGCGAAGACGGGGTGCACGCCGGCGTGGGCGAGGCCGGCCGCGGAGACGGCGCCGTGCTGCTCGGCGATCCCGACGTCGTACACCCGCTCGGGGAACCGCTTGGCGAAGCGGTCCAGGCCGACCGGCTGGAGCATGGCCGCGGTGATGGCGACGATGTCCTCGCGCTCCTCGCCGAGCCGGACCATCTCCTCGCCGAACACCGAGGTCCAGTCGGCGCCGGAGGAGGCGATCGGCAGCCCGGTGTCCGGGTGGATCTTGCCGACGGCGTGGAACCGGTCGGCCTCGTCCTGGAGGGCGGGCTGGTAGCCGCGGCCCTTCTCGGTCAGGCAGTGCACGATGACCGGCCCGCCGAACCGCTTGGCGCGGGCCAGCGCCGACTCCAGCGCCTCGATGTCGTGGCCGTCGATCGGGCCGACGTACTTCAGGCCCAGGTCCTCGAACATGCCCTGCGGGGCGATGAAGTCCTTCAGCCCCTTCTTGGCGCCGTGCAGGGTCTCGTACAGCGGCCTGCCGACGACCGGGGTGCGGTCGAGGATGTCCTTGGTCCGGGCCAGGAAGCGCTCGTAGCCGTCGGTGGTGCGCAGGGTGGCCAGGTGGTTGGCGAGGCCGCCGATGGTCGGGGCGTAGGAGCGCTCGTTGTCGTTGACGACGATGACCAGCGGCCGGTCCTTGGCCTCGGCGATGTTGTTCAGCGCCTCCCAGGCCATACCGCCGGTCAGCGCCCCGTCACCGATGACCGCGGCCACGTGGCTGTCCCGCCGGCGCAGCTGGTTGGCCTTGGCGATGCCGTCGGCCCAGCCGAGCACGGTCGAGGCGTGGCTGTTCTCGATGACGTCGTGCTCGGACTCGGCCTGCGAGGGGTAGCCGGACAGGCCGCCCTTCATCTTCAGCCGCGAGAAGTCCTGCCGGCCGGTGAGCAGCTTGTGCACGTAGGACTGGTGGCCGGTGTCCCACAGCACCTTGTCCTTCGGGGACTCGAAGACCCGGTGCAGGGCGATGGTCAGCTCCACCACCCCGAGGTTGGGGCCCAGGTGCCCGCCGGTCTTGGAGACCTCCTGGACGAGGAAGGTACGGATCTCCTCCGCCAGCTGGTCCAGCTCCTCCAGGCTGAGCCGGTCCAGATCGCGCGGTCCCCTGATGCGGGTCAGCAGCGGCACCCGTGCCTCCTTGCAGTAGAGCTGATCGAGCTGTTGCCGGGCTCGCCCGAGTCTAATGTTCCGGCCTGACGACACATGACAGCGCCCGGCACCTTTGACGGTGCCGGGCACTGGGGTCGTACGGGTGGTTACGCCCGCCCGGCCGACTTCTGGGTCTTGCGGGTCACCGCGTCGATGACGACGGTGGCCAGCAGGACGCCGCCGGTGATCATGTACTGGACCGGGGAGGCGATGCCCTGCAGGGCGAGGCCGTACTGGATCGAGACGATGACCAGCACGCCGAGGAGCGCGTTCCAGGTCCGGCCCCGGCCGCCGAAGAGGGACGTGCCGCCGATCACGGCCGCCGCGATCGCGTTCATCAGCAGGTCACCGCCACCGGCACCCTGGTTGGCCGAGGTGATCTTGGAGGCGATGAACAGGCCGCCGATGGCGGCGAAGGTCCCGGAGATCGCGTATACCGAGATCCGGACCGCCGCGACGTTGATGCCGGCCCGGCGGGACGCCTCGATGCTGCCGCCGAGCGCGAAGATCTTCCGGCCGTACGCCGTGCGGCGCAGCACGAAGTCGGTGATCACCAGGACCGCCAGGAACAGCACCACGGCCAGCGGCAGGCCCTTGTACTGGTTGAAGACGGCGGCGGCGGCGAAGGCCACGACGGCGAGGAGCACCGTGCGGACGATGATCTCGCTCAGCGGACGCGACGGCACACCCGCGGCCTCACGGCGGCGGTTGTCGAAGAACGCGGTGAGGAAGAACACCACGACGGCGACCGCGGCGAGGCCGTAGGCGGCTGCCACGTCGCTGAAGTAGTAGCCGCTCAGCTTGGCGACCAGACCGCTGTCGTCCAGGTTGATCGTGCCGTTGCTGCCGAGGATCTGGAGCATGAAGCCGTTCCAGAACAGCAGGCCGGCCAGGGTGACGGCGAACGCCGGGACACCGACCCGGGCGAAGAAGAAGCCGTGGATGGCGCCCGCGACCGCGCCGGTGAGGATGGCGAGGATCAGCGCCAGCCACTCGGCCATGCCGTGCGTGATGTTGAGCACGGCGAAGGTGGCGCCCGCGACACCGCTGACCGAACCGACCGACAGGTCGATCTCGCCGAGCAGCAGCACGAAGACGATACCGACGGCGATCATGCCCGTGCCGACCATGGCCACGGAGATGTCGGACAGGTTGCCCGCGGTGAGGAAGTTGGAGTTCAGGCTCGCGAAGATCGCCCAGATGACGATCAGGCCGACGACGACCGGGATCGAGCCGAGGTCACCGGCGCGGATCTTGCGCTTGAACTCGCCGACGTAGCCGGCGAAGCCCTGCTCGCGCACGAGCAGCCGGGGGTCGACGGCCACGTCCGAGCCGGCGGCCGCCTCCGGGTTCTCCGCGGTCTGCGGGCCGGCAGGGGCGGAGGTCTTGTCGATGCTCACTTCTGAGCCTCCCCGTTGCGCGCCGCACGACGGGTCACGGCGTTGTCCGTGGCACCGGTGATGGCGGAGATGATCTCTTCCTGCGAGGTGGACTTGACCTCGAACACGCCGTTGTTGCGCCCCAGGCGCAGCACGGCGACCTTGTCCGCCACGGCCTTCACATCGGCCATGTTGTGGCTGATGAGGATCACGGCGTGGCCGCGCTCGCGCAGCCGCTCCACGAGGTCGAGGACCTGCGCGGTCTGCTCGACACCGAGGGCCGCGGTGGGCTCGTCGAGGATGACCAGCTTGGGCTCGCCGAGCATGGAGCGGGCGATGGCCACGGTCTGGCGTTGACCGCCGGACAGCGAGGCGATCGGAATGCGCACGCTGGGGATGCGGATCGACAGCGTGGTGAGCAGCTCACGGGAGCGGCGCTCCATCTCCACCTCGTCCAGGACGCCGCGCTTGCGCAGCTCCCGGCCCAGGTAGAGGTTGCCGACGACGTCGATGTTGTCGCACAGCGCGAGGTCCTGGTAGACGGTCGCGATGCCCAGGTTCTGGGCGTCGTGCGGCTTGCTGATCTGTACGGCTTTGCCGTCCCACTCGATGACGCCCTCATCGATGGGATGCACGCCGGCGATCGTCTTGACCAGCGTGGACTTTCCGGCGCCGTTGTCGCCCACCAGGGCGACCACTTCACCGGCGTGGACCTCAAGCTCGACGTCGGTGAGCGCCTGGACGGCACCGAACCGCTTGGAGACCCCGCGCAACGCCAGCACGGGCGTAGCGGACACGTGAACCATCTCCTTCGCCGCCTGACCCGGCGGGAGGTTGTGCAGAAGTTTGGAAAGGGGGTCCGTCCGGCGCCCCGCCCTAGCTTTGCGGGGCTGGTGGATGCGGGGCGCCGGAGGGGCTTGTCACCGCGCGCGCCTGCCCGGGGGATGCTCCGGGGAACTCGCGCGTACGGTAAGCGTCGTGCGGCTGCTTACTTCAGACCGATCTTGTCGCAGGCCGACTTGTACTTGTCGGTGCAGATGTCGCTGATCGTGTAGAAGCCGTCCTTGATGACGGTCTGCTTGATGTTGTCCTTGGTCAGCGAGACGACCGGGACGATGACCGAGGGAACCTGCTTCGCGGTCGGGCTGTCGACCTTGCTCGTGGCGATGGAGTCGAGCTTCTCACCCTTGCCGAGCGCGACGGCCATCTTAGCGGCCACGGCGGCCTCCTGCGGGTAGGACTTGTACACGCTCATGTACTGGTCGCCCGTCACGATGCGCTGCACACCGGCCAGCTCGGCGTCCTGGCCGGTCACCGGGACGCTGATGCCCGCGGCCTTGAGCGCGGTGATGATACCGCCGGCCATGCCGTCGTTGGCGGAGTAGACGCCCACGATGTTCTTCTTGCCGAGGGCGGAGATGGCGCCCTCCATGTTGGCGTTGGCGTTCTCCGGCTTCCACTCCTTGGTGTCGTACGACTTGGCGATGTCGACCTTGCCCTTGAGCTCCGCCAGCGCGCCCTTCTTGAAGAAGGCGGCGTTCGGGTCGGTGATCGCGCCGTTCATCATGACGATCTTGGCGGAGGGCTTGGCCTTGCCGCCCAGCGCCTTCAGCAGGGCCTTGCCCTGGGTGTGACCGACCTCTTCGTTGTCGAAGGAGGTGTAGGCGTCGATCGGGCCCTCGGCCAGGCGGTCGTAGGCGACGACCGGGATGCCGGCGTCCTTGGCCTTCTTGACCGAGCTGGCGATGGCCTTGGAGTCCACCGCGTCCACGATCAGCACGTCGACCTTGTTGGTCACCATCGTGTCGACCTGCTGGTTCTGCGTGGTGGCGTCCTGCTTGGCGTTCGCGTAGACGACCTTGCCCTTGCCGTTCGTCAGGTCCTTGACCTGCTTCTCGATGATGGGCTTGTCGAACTTCTCGTAACGCGCGGTCTGGTTCTCCGGAAGGAGCAGACCCACCGTGATGGCGTCGCCCTTCTTCGAACCGGAGCTGGAGTGGTCGCTGTTGCCCTTGGCTTCCTTGGCGCTGCCACAGGCGGCCAGCGACACGGCCATCGCACCGGCGGCAACGGCAACGGCGGCACGACGCATACGTGCGTTCACTTGTGAAACCTCCCTGACGAGGCCGCGTCGTTGCGGCCGAGGTGGCTGGAAGTCAACTCGGCCACACGTGCGACGTCAAGAAGTAAATCCTTAACGAGATGGCAACGGTGCCATCCGTTCTCTAAGTGAAGGCAGGGGTCGCCACGGGGAGTACCCCCTCCAAAAGGGTCGAATCGCCCATCTCGCTGAGAGCGAGGGCGAGCGCTCCGAGCACCTCCGCACGGCCTCCAAGCGCCCCGGGGAGAACGGACAGTTGGCGCGCCGCGCTGGGGATGGCGTAGCGGCCGACGGACTCCCTGATCGGCCCGAGCACCAGCTCACCGGCCTCGGCGAGATCACCACCGAGGACCACCCGGCTCGGGTTCAGCAGATTGCAGAGATTGGCCACCCCGCTGCCGATGTGGCGGCCGACGTCGGCGATCACGCGACGGCAGCCCGGGTCACCGTCCCTGGCCAGCCGTACGACGCCTTCCAAGGTCAGGTCGGTGCCGTGGCTGGGCTGGAGCAGCGGGAGCACATAGCGCGCCGCCGCGAAGGTCTCCAGGCAGCCGCGGTTCCCGCAGCGGCAGACCGGGCCGGATTCATCGAGTGTAATATGCCCGATTTCTCCGGCTGTGCCGCCTGGGCCGCGGTAGATCTTCCCGTCGATGACCAGGCCGGCGCCGACACCGCTCGCCACCTTGATGTACGCGAGGTCCCGCACACCCTTGCCACTGCCCCAGACCAGCTCGCCCAGGGCGCCGAGGTTGGCGTCGTTGTCCACGTGCACGGGCACGCCGAGCCGTTCGCGCAGCTCCTCGGCGGGCTTGGTGCCGCCCCAGCCGGGCAGGATCGCGGTCGATCCCAGCGTGCCCGACTCCACGTCGATCGGGCCCGGCACGCCGAGCCCCACGCCGGCCACCTTGGTCCGGTCCACGCCGGTCGCCGCGATCAGCCGGTTGACCAGCTGTTCGGCCCGGTCGAAGCCCTGGTCGGCGGAGGCGTCGACGTCCAGCGGCTCGGCCTCCTCGGCCAGCACCTGGTGGGCGAGGTTCCCGATCGCGACGCGCAGATGGGTGTGCCCGAAGTCCACGCCGATCACGATCCCGGCGTCCCCGCTCAGGCTGACGCTGCGGGCCCGGCGCCCGCCCGCCGACGTGGGCGTGACCTCGACGGTTCCGCCGTCCTTCAGCTCCCGCACGATGTTCGAGACGGTCGCCGCGGACAGCCCGGTCGTCCGCGCGATCTCCGCCTGCGTGAGGGACCCGGCCAGGCGTACGGCCCGGACGACCCGCTCCAGGTTGGCCCGGTGCAGTGACGACTGCGACCCTGGAGTCTCCACGACGACCTCCTGAGCGCGGGGCCGCTTCGGCGAGGCCCCGTGTATGTCCAACTAGTGAACTCTAAGCTGAGCCGTTCGGGGCGACTTCCGTCAAGAGGTTGAACTGTTTCGGGGTACCCGGTACGCGCGCGAGTGCGCCGTCCCCGGTGCCGGGGACGGCGTGCGCGCGGTGGCTGCGGGGCCCTGCTACTTCAGCGTCGCCGAGGTCAGACCCGCCTGCACCTGGCGCTGGAACGACAGGTAGACCACCAGCATCGGGATCATGGCAATCGTCACACCCGCGAAGAGAACGGGCAGGTCGGAGGCGTACCCCTGCTGCTGTTGCAGCTGGATCAGGCCCTGGGTGAGGACGTACCGTTCGGGGTCGTCACCGCTCTGCGGCTGCATCAGGACCGTGGGCAGGATGAACTGGTTCCACTGGCCCAGAGTGTTGAAGATGCCCACGCTGATCAGCCCGGGCTTGGCCATCGGCAGCATCACCTGGAAGAAGGTACGGGTGTGCGAGGCACCGTCCAGGATCGCCGCCTCGAAGACCGCCGTGGGCAGGGTCCGGAAGAAGGCGTGCATGAAGAACACCGTGAACGGCATCGAGTAGGCGATGTAGACCAGGATCAGCCCCTGGTAGGTGTTCAGCATGTCCAGCCGTTTGACCATGAAGAACAGCGGGACCAGGGCCAGGAAGACCGGGAACATGGCGCCGGCCACGAAGAAGTAGTACAGCAGCCGGTTGCCCCGGAACGGGTACCGGGCCAGCACGTACGCGGCCATCGACCCGAACAGCATGGTCAGCGGCACGGAGAACACCAGCACGATCACGGTGTTCAGGAAGTAGTCCCCGATGCCCTTGTCCCAGGCGCGGCCGAAGACGCCGAGGGTCCAGTTCTGCGGCCAGCCGAGGGCCGAGCCGCCGATCTGGGCGTCGGTCTTGAAGGCGCTGAGCACCAGCCACAGCAGCGGCAGCACGATCAGCAGGGCCCACAGGGCGAGGAAGCCGTGGGAGAAGACGTTCAGGACCACGCCCTCGCCGCGCCGGTCGTCCGGCCGGACGGGGACCTTGGCCACCGTCCGCCCGGCCGGGGCGGGGGCGGTCTCCTTGATGGGTGCGCTCATCGTCGTCGCTCCGCTCAGAACTCGATGCGCTCGCGGCGGGTGGCGCGCAGCGTGACCACGGACAGGACCAGCGTGAGCAGCAGCATGACCACGCCCATGGCGCAGGCGTACCCGCTCTTGCCGTAATAGAGGAAGTTCCGCATCATCACCGTCGACATCACGTCGCTGTGGTGGTCGGGGCCGCCGCCGTACGCGCCCATGTTCTGGGTCATCGAGGAGACCAGGACGAACATGTCCATGGCGACGATGCCGAGGTAGACCCAGGCGGTCTGCACCGAGTCCCACAGCAGCGGCAGGGTGATGCGGAAGAAGGACTGGTTCCGGCTCGCCCCGTCGATCAGGGCGGCCTCGTAGATGTCCCGCGGGATGGACTGCATCGCGGCCGAGAACAGCACCAGGTAGAAGCCGACGCCGTGCCAGACCACGACGAGCAGCAGCGCCCACAGCACCATGTTCGGTTCGTTGAGCCATTCCACCGGACTGTCGGCGTCGACCAGCCCGAGTTTGATCAGCAGGCCGTTGAGCAGGCCGCCGCCGTCACTGCGGTACACCGCGTTGAACAGCACCGCGAGGATGGCCAGCGACAGCACCTGCGGGAAGAAATAGAGGATCTTGTAGAACTTCGCGCCGGCGACTCCCTGCACCCCGCCCGCCCGGCCGCGCCCGCCCGCGTTCAGCATGAACGCGAAGAACAGGGCGAGCAGAATGGTGATCACCGGGATGAAGATCAGGAAGAGGATGTTGTGCCAGATGGCCTCCAGGAAGACGTCGTCCTGGAGCAGCTTCCTGTAATTGTCCAGACCAACGAAGCGGAAGGTCTGGGACTGCCCCTTCCAGTCGGTCAGCGAATAGCCGAACGTCTGGAGGTACGGCCAGATCACGAAGATCACGTAAAGCGCCACGGGAACGACGAGAAATCCCGCGACGAACCGGTACTGCCCTTTGCGCATGACTTTCGACCGCCCTGTGGTATCGCGCCCCGGAGGGGCGCGGGGAACTGCGCGACCAGCCGCAACGGACCGGCACTCGCCGGCGCCCCGCACCCCTGTGACGACTAGGCGAACCTAATCCCGGTGGTTCTTCTTGGACGCGGGGTCCTTGGCCTGCTTGTCCACCGCCGCCTGACACCGCTTCAGCCACTCCTTCGGCTGAATCCGCTTGGACATCAGCTCGTTGGACGCGGCCTCGATGGCGGTCCCCATCTCGCCGTACCACTCGGTGTACAGGTAACGGAAGGTGTGGGCACCGGCCGCCTTGGAGGCCTCGACCGTGGACTGCGTACCCGGCCGCAGCCGGACACCCGGGTCGACGCCGTCCTTGAGGATCGTCAGCGAGTTGGCCTGCTTGGCGAAGAGCGTCGACCACTCCTTGGAGAGCATGTGCCGCATGAACTCCTTCGCCGCCGGCAGGTTCTTCGCCTTGGCCGGGATGATGAAGGGCTCGCCCGAGCCGGCCCGGATGGCCTCGAAGGGCAGCTTGCTGCCGGGCAGCAGCGGCATCGGCAGGAACTTCATGTCGAAGTCGGTCGGCGTCTGCTTGAGCTGCTCGTTCTCCAGCCAGGAGCCGGAGGTGATGAACGCGGCCTTGTACTGGTTCCAGCGGGTCTGCGACTCGGTGTGGGTCAGGCCGTTCGTACCGGGCATCAGATAGCCCTTCTCGACCACCTCGTAGATCGCCTCGATGGCGTCCTGGGCGGCCTCGGAGCCGACGAACGCCTTGGGGTCGAGGTTGTCGATCGCCTTCATGGCGTCCAGGCCGCCCTTCTTGGCGATCAGGTCCATGATGGCGACGTTGATGTAGTACGGGTACTTGCCCTGGTGGGCGAGGCCGCCGATGCCCTGCGACTTGGCGTCCTTGCAGACGGCGAGGAAGTCCGCCCAGGTCTTGGGCTCCTCCCAGCCCTTCTCCTTGAAGAGCTTGCCGGAGTACCACAGACCCCAGACCGTGTAGATGTAGTTCAGCGCGACGATCTTGCCCTCCTGCATGCCCGGGTCGAGCGTGCCGGGGATCAGGGTGTCGCGGACCTTCTTGGCGGGGTCGTCCACCGAGGGCGCGTCCAGCACCTCGGAAAGGTCCAGCAGCTGGCCGTTCTTGTACAGGACGTCGACCTTGATCTGCTGCGCGCCGGAGTCGTCCACGAGGTCCGGCGGGTTGCCCGCGTTGAAGCGCGGCTGGAGCTTGCCGGTGATCTCCTGGGTGCCGGTGTGCGTGGAGGTGATGCCGAGCTTCCTGCCGAAGTCGGCCTCCCACGCCCTGGCGTAATCGTCGCCGTATCCGCCCTTGAAGACGACGACGTCGAGCTTGCTGCCCTTCTCGGCACCGAACGGGTTGTCCTTGGACGTCTTTCCCTTGGTGCCGCCCTCCCCCGAGTCGCCGTCCCCGCCGCCGCTGGCGCAGGCGGACAGCAGGCCCATTCCGGGTGCGGCGACCAGGCCGAGTGCCGCGGACCGCTTGATCAGATCACGACGGCCCACACCTTCGGCACCGTGGTGCGCAGTGGATCCCATGCTCAAGTCCTCGCCTTCTCCAGGACTCAGGCGGTGAACCGGATCCTCCCCGGCACCGCTGTCGGGTAGTGCTGGGTCGTGCTGGAAACGCCGACAGGTATAGTCCACTTCCCGTCGACGGAGCAAGATCGAATGCATGGTTCGCGTTGGGTCTTTTCCGAGTTGAGACCTCGCGGAAATATGACGGCCCGACGGAGGACCCCGTGGAAAAAGTCGCGACATAACTCCCTGAATGCCACGGTCAACACCCTTGACACCAACGGCCACTTGACCACCTACTGGTTCCTGCGCCCGTAGCTGACAACGTTGTCCGGAGGGGGCGCAGGAGGGGAAATCCCAAGATGCAGCGGAGAACGCGGCACAGATGGACTCCGGCGGCCGTCCTCACGGCCGCCTTTGTCATGGCCGTCGGCGGGCAGGGCGCCGCGGTCGCCCTGCCCGCCAAGGCTCCAACGGCCGAACGGGAGTTCGCATCCTCGTTCGAGGTGGGCGATCCGGCGCCGGACTGGCTGAACACCGTGGACACCGGACCGGACGGCGAGAAGCGCGCCTCGGGCGTCGACGGCGGCTACAGCACCGGCATCCCGGGCAACGTCACCGATCACGTCACCGAGGTCCGGGCGAGCGCCGACAACGCGGGCGCCGGCGAGGTCGAGGAGAACCTCGTCGACGGCGAGCCCGGCACCAAGTGGCTGACGTTCGAGCCCACCGGCTGGGTGGAGTTCGACCTGGACAAGCCCATCAGAATAGCGACCTACGCGCTGACCTCGGCCAACGACTACGCCGAGCGCGACCCCGAGGACTGGACCCTCAAGGGCTCGGCCGACGGCAAGGACTGGAAGACGGTCGACACCCGCGCGGGCGAGACGTTCGCCGAGCGGTTCAGCACGAAGTCGTACGACCTCGCCGAACCGGCGGAGTACCAGTACTTCCGGCTGGAGGTGACGAGGAACGCCGGCGCCCCGGACATCCTGCAGCTGGCCGACGTGCAGCTGTCCACCGGAGGCACCGGCGGTCCGGTGCCGCAGGACATGCTGACCCTGGTCGACAAGGGACCGAGCGGCTCCCCGACCGCCAAGGCGCGGGCCGGGTTCACCGGAAAGCGTGCCCTGCGCTACGCCGGCCGGCACACGGCGGCCGGCCGGGCCTACTCGTACAACAAGGTCTTCGACGTGAACGTGAAGGTGAGCGGCGACACCGAGCTGTCGTACCGCATCTTCCCGTCGATGGCCGAGGGCGACCGCGACTACGACGCCACGAACGTCTCCGTCGACCTGGCCTTCACCGACGGTACCTACCTGAGCGGCCTGGGCGCCCTGGACCAGCACGGCTTCCCGCTCTCCCCGCGCGGGCAGGGCGGGTCGAAGGCCCTGTACGTCAACCAGTGGAACGACGTGTCGGCGCGGATCGGCCCGGTGGCGGCCGGCCGGACCGTCGACCGGATCCTGGTGGCGTACGACTCCCCCGACGGCCCGGCGAAGTTCCGCGGCTGGCTGGACGACGTGACCCTGCAGCCGGTGGCCCCCGAGAAGCCGAGGGCGCACCTGTCGGACTACGCGCTGACCACCCGGGGCACCAACTCCAGCGGCAGCTTCTCGCGGGGCAACGACTTCCCGGCGACGGCCCTGCCGCACGGGTTCAACTTCTGGACGCCGGTGACCAACGCGTCCTCGCTCAGCTGGCTGTACGAGTACGCACGTGCGAACAACGCGGACAACCTGCCGACGATCCAGGCGTTCAGCGCGAGCCACGAGCCGAGCCCGTGGATGGGCGACCGGCAGACCTTCCAGCTGATGCCGTCGGCCGCCTCCGGCACCCCGGACACCGGCCGCGAGGCGCGGGAGCTGCCCTTCCGGCACGAGAACGAGACCGCGCGGCCGTACTACTACGGGGTGCGGTTCGAGAACGGTCTCAAGGCCGAGATGACCCCGACCGACCACGCGGCCGTGCTCCGCTTCACCTACCCCGGCGACAACGCGAACGTGCTGTTCGACAACGTCACCGAGCAGGCCGGCCTGACGCTGGACAAGGAGCACGGGATCGTCACCGGCTACTCGGACGTGAAGTCGGGCCTGTCCACCGGTGCCACCCGGCTGTTCGTGTACGGCGAGTTCGACAAGCCCGTCACCGAGGGCACGTCGAGCGGGGTGAAGGGGTACCTGCGGTTCGACGCGGGCGCCGACCGCACCGTCACGCTGCGCCTGGCGACCTCGCTCATCGGCATCGACCAGGCGAAGGACAACCTGCGCCGGGAGATCCCGGACGGCACCTCCTTCGACGCGGTCCGGACGCGGGCCCGGCATGCCTGGGACACCCTGCTCGGCAAGGTCGAGGTGGAGGGGGCGACCCCGGACCAGCTGACCACCCTGTACTCCGGTCTGTACCGGCTCTACCTGTACCCGAACTCCGGCTTCGAGCAGGTCGACGGCAAGGACCGGTACGCCTCGCCGTTCTCCCCGATGCCGGGTCCGGACACCCCGGCGCACACCGGCGCGAAGATCGTCGACGGCAGGGTGTACGTGAACAACGGCTTCTGGGACACCTACCGGACCACCTGGCCGGCGTACTCGTTCCTGACGCCGTCCCAGGCCGGCGAGATGGTCGACGGGTTCGTGCAGCAGTACAAGGACGGCGGCTGGACCTCGCGCTGGTCCTCCCCCGGCTACGCCGACCTGATGACCGGCACCTCCTCGGACGTGGCGTTCGCCGACGCCTACGTCAAGGGCGTGCGGTTCGACGCGAAGGCGGCGTACGACGCGGCCGTGAAGAACGCGACCGTCGTTCCGCCGATGTCGGGCGTGGGCCGCAAGGGCATGAGCACCTCGCCCTTCCTCGGCTACACCTCGACCGCCACGCACGAGGGCCTGTCGTGGGCGATGGAGGGCTACGTCAACGACTACGGCATCGCCAGGATGGGCGAGGCGCTGTACCGGAAGACGGGCGAGAAGCGCTACCGGGAGGAGTCGGAGTACTTCCTCAACCGGGCCCGGGACTACGTGAACCTCTTCGACGCCAAGGCGGGCTTCTTCCAGGGCCGCGACGCGCAGGGCGCCTGGCGCGTGGACTCCGCGCGGTACGACCCCCGGGTGTGGGGCTACGACTACACGGAGACCAACGGCTGGGGGTACGCGTTCACCGCCCCGCAGGACAGCCGGGGCCTGGCCAACCTGTACGGCGGCCGGCAGGGCCTCGCGGACAAGCTGGACGAGTACTTCGCCACCCCGGAGACCGCCTCCCCCGACCACGTCGGCTCCTACGGCGGGGTCATCCACGAGATGACCGAGGCACGGGACGTCCGGATGGGCATGTACGGCCACTCCAACCAGGTCGCGCACCACGTCATCTACATGTACGACGCGGCCGGCCGGCCCTGGAAGGCGCAGGCGTACGTCCGTGAGGCGCTCTCCCGGCTGTACACCGGCAGCGAGATCGGGCAGGGCTACCACGGCGACGAGGACAACGGCGAGCAGTCGGCCTGGTACCTCTTCTCCGCGCTCGGTTTCTACCCGCTGGTGATGGGCAGCGGCGAGTACTCCATCGGCTCCCCGTTGTTCAAGCAGGTCACCGTGCACCTGGAGAACGGCCGGGACCTGGTGGTGCGGGCGCCCCGGAACAGCGCGAAGAACGTCTACGTCCAGGGGGTCAGGGTCAACGGCCGTCCCTGGACGTCGACTTCGCTGCCGCACTCGCTGCTCGCCAAGGGCGGGGTGCTGGACTTCGCCATGGGTCCGAAGCCGTCGGCGTGGGGCACGGGCAAGGACGCGGGCCCGGTCTCCGTCACCCGGGACGACAAGGTGCCGACGCCCCGCGCGGACGTGCTGAAGGGTGACGGCCCGCTCTTCGACGACACCTCGGCGACGAGCGCGACGCTCACCTCGGCGGACCTCCCGGCCGAGGGCGGGGTACGGCCGGTGCAGTACACGCTGACCTCGGGAGCCGACCACACGAAGGCACCGGCCGGCTGGACCCTGGAGGGCTCCACCGACGGCACGACCTGGCGGACCCTGGACCACCGCTCCGGGGAATCGTTCGCCTGGGACCGCCAGACCCGCGCCTTCACCATCACCGCACCGGGCACGTTCACCAGGTACCGCCTGGTCCTGGACGGCGAGTCGACCCTGGCGGAGGTGGAACTGCTGGGCTGACCCGGAACACCGGAAGGGGGCGGGCCCGGATGGGCCCGCCCCCGCACCGTGTCCGCGCTCAGCCCGTGGCGAGGGTGAACACGTGCAGGTCCGTGTCGCGCGGGAGCGTGACGGACCTGATCTGCTTGCCCGCCGGGGCCTGGTACGGCTTGGTGGCGAAGACGTACGTCGCCACCGGGTCCTTGTCCGCGCCGGCGACATTGCGGTACGCGGTCCTGGCCACGACCTCGTTGCCGTACTGGACGGAGCCGCCACCGCCGCCCACGGTCCAGTCGGTGAAGGACAGGTCGGCGGTGCCGGTGGTGCCGTCGGTGTAGGTGACGGTCGCCTCGGCCCGCTGGTCGCCGTTGACGGCGCTGCCGATGAAGGACAGGGTGCCCGCCGGGCTCGCGAGCTGGATGGTCTGACCGGACGCCGAGGCGTTGTCGGGGCGGCCGGCGGGTGAGGCGGGCCAGGTGAAGGCGAGGCCGCCGGCCGTGCCGTGACCGCCCGGGGTGAGGCCGGCCGCCGCGAGGGCCTGCCGGGAGTAGCTCCAGCCGCCGCCGTCGTAGTCGGCCTCGTCGTGCTCGCCCGCGTCGTCGGAGACGCCGGTGCTGTTGTAGGCGGCGAGCAGGGTGCCCGGGGCGGCCACGGTGAGCGCCACCGGCTGCTCGTACGAGGAGCCGCCCGAGGTCACCGTGACCTCGACGTCGGCGAAGCCCTGCTCGGCGTCCTCGGCGGCGGTGAGGGTGATCTGCCGGGCGCCGTCGGTGACCGTGCCCTCGGCGGGCTCGGCCGTGACACCGGCCGGGGTCCGCACCCGGAAGCGCACCTCGGGGCCGCTGCCACCGGTCAGCGACAGCGCGCGGATGCCGATCGTCGTGCGGTCACCGGGGGCGACGGTGGCCGTGGTGGGCCCGACACCGATCTGGTACGGCTGCTCGCCCGCCCGGAAGGACGGCGGCGGGCTGTCCGCGCCCCAGCCGCGGTCCGGGGTGGCGGACAGGGTGTAGTCGAGCCGGCCGCCGTCCCGGACGAAGGAGGCGGGCAGCCACGCGCGGTCACTGGTGCGGCCGTTCACCTTCAGGGACCGCACGTACGGCGCGTCGGCCACCGCTCCGGCGGCCCGGACCGAGATGTCGTGGCCGTGCGGCCGGTCGATCTCGATCCGCTCGAACAGCGGCGAGGCGAGGACCAGTTCGGCGCGGGACGGCACCTGCGGGTACATGCCGAGGGCGGAGAAGACGTACCAGGCGGACATCGCGCCGAGGTCGTCGTTGCCCGGGATGCCGGCGGGCTCGGTGGACCACAGCTGCCGCATGGCCGCGCGGACGGTCTCCTGCGTCTTGTAGGGGGCGCCCGCGTAGGCGTACAGGTAGGGGACGTTGATCGACGGTTCGTTGTCGAGTTCGGACTTGGTGCCGCCGTTGCCGGTGAAGGCCCAGCCGCCGGCGTCGTCGTGGAAGAAGTCGTCCAGCCGGGCGAGCGCCGCGTCCCGGCCGCCCAGCGCGGCGAAGAGGCCCGCCGGGTCGTGCGGGACCATCCAGGTGTACTGGGCCGCCGAGCCCTCGACGAACCCGTTGCCGGTGTCCGGGGTGAAGCCGGTGACCCAGCTGCCGTCGGCCTTGCGGTTGGCGATGTAGCCGCCGTCCGGCGCGGCGGCGATGTCGAAGTTGTTCTGCCACCACTGGGCGCGGTGGGCGAAGGCGTCCGCCGTGTCCTTCTCCCCCGCCGCCCGGGCGAGCTGGGAGATCGCGAAGTCCGCGGTGGACATCTCCAGCGTCTCGGCCGCGCCGCCCCAGGCGTTGGACACGCTCGGCATGTAGTGCAGCTTGAGGTACTTGTCGAGGGAGGGGCGCTGGCCCGCGGACAGCACGGGCTTGCCGGCCGGGGACAGGTCCTGCGGTGTGGGCACGGTCGCCGCCCGCACCAGGGACTTCAGGGCGCCCTTGAGGTCGAAGTCGGTACCGCCGAAGGCGCGGATGCCGGCGAGCGCGGTCGGCGAGGGGTCGCCGTTCATGACGTGGGTGCCGCTCGCGCCGTGCAGCCAGCGGTCCCACACGCCGCCGTTCTGCCGGGCCAGCTCGTACAGGGACTGCGCGATGTCGGAGCCGGTGCGCGGGTCGAGCAGCGTCAGCAGCTGGACCTGGTCGCGGTAGACGTCCCAGCCGGAGAAGGTGCCGTACTGGGCCCGCCGGCGGCGGTCGACCCTGTGCACGCGGCCGTCGGCGCCCCGGTACCGGCCGTCGGCGTCGCTGATGACGTTCGGGTGCAGCAGCGCGTGGTAGAGCGCGGTGTAGAAGGTGGTGCGCTCGGCGTCCGTGCCGCCGCCGACCCGGACGGCCCCGAGCCGCTCCCGCCAGGCCCGCCGGGCCGCTTCCCGGACCGCGTCGAAGGACCGCCCCGGCGGGTTCTCGGCGGCCAGGTTGGCCGCGGCGGCCTCCCTGCTGACGTAGGAGATGCCGACCTTGGCGTTCACCGGGCCGTCACCGGGCGCGAACTCGACGTATCCGCCGGCGCCCTGGCCGGCGACCGGCCGGCCGCCGTGCGTGAAGCCGCCGGTGCCGCCGGAGGTCTCCAGGGAGCCGGGCTCCAGGCGGTCGTCGTGCCAGGTGCCGGCGGCCCGGAAGGGGCGGTCGAAGCGGGCGGTGAAGTAGAGCGTGTAGTAGGCGCGTCGGCCTTCGGGGTCGAGGTAGCCGCAGAAGTTGCCGGAGGTGACCGAGCCGGAGACGGTGCGGGTGTCCGGGTCGATGGTGACCGTCGAGTCCGCCGAGCCGGCCTCGGAGTTGGCGGTGCGCACGAGCAGGGAGGCGGGCTTGCCGGCCGGGTAGGTGAAGCGGGCCGAGCCGGTGCGCGCGGTGGCGGTGAGGTCGGCGGTGACGCCGGAGGCCAGGCCGACCCGGTAGTGGCCGGGTTCGGCCCTCTCGTCGGCGTGCCGGAAGCCGGAGGCGTAGACGGCGTCCTCGGTGTCGCTCGCCGGGGAGGAGGTGACCTCGCCGGCGTACGGGAGGAACGGGATGTCGCCGCTGCCGCCCGCGCAGCCGGTGCCGGACATGTGGGTGAGGCTGAAACCGCGGATGCGGGTGGCGTCGTACTGGTAGCCGCCCGGGGCCGCGGTCCTGGTCGCGTCGCCGCGGGTGTTCTCCGGGCTCCAGGACAGCATGCCGAACGGCAGGACGGCGCCCGGGAAGACGTCGCCGCCGTTCCTGGTGCCGATCAGCGGATCGACGTACGGGGTGGGGTCCTCGACGAGGACGGCGGGGGCGGCGGTCGCCGCCAGGGCGGGGGTCGCGGTGCCGCCGGTCGCGAGGAGCGCGGTCAGCAGCAGGGAAGCGGGTCTCGAACGCATGACGCGGCCCTTCCTCCTAACGGACGGGTCGCGCACCACAGGTCGCACAAGCCGCAGGGACAGTAACGTGCGCCACCGGTACCACGGAAGACCGCGTACGCGCCGTCCGGCGCACGCCGGTATCACCCGGTCGGGCTAGCCAAGTGGCTTGACGTCGTTGTCGGTTCGGACGGTAGAGTCATGTACAGACCATTTGACAACGATGTCGCGCGGCCAGTTCGCCGCACAAGCCACGCACTTCGAGCAGGCCATCCCCTCCGGGCAGGTACCCCACCCCCCTCACCTGCCCGGCTCGCGGACCCGGTGCGCACAGCCACCGGGTCCGCCCAGAGCGGCCCCGGCCGCGGCCCCGGGCCGGCGGCACGCCGTCGCTGTGACGGCGCTCCCTTCGCGTCTCCCTGGAAGGCCGGCACCGGCTGGAGGCACACTTGACAAGGATCCACTCACGTCCTGGTCCGAAGGTGGGGCAGGCCGGGAGGGGAACCCGGTGGGTCCCGCGTGCGGCGCACGGGGCGGGGACGAGGAGGGAGAACGCAGATGGCGCGTCCGGTCGGTATCGACCTCGGTACGACGAACTCGGTGGTCTCGGTCCTGGAGGGCGGCGAGCCCACCGTCATCACGAACACGGAAGGCGCACGGACCACGCCCTCGGTGGTGGCCTTCGCCAAGAACGGCGAGGTGCTGGTCGGCGAGGTGGCCAAACGGCAGGCCGTGACGAACGTCGAGCGCACCGCGCGCTCGGTCAAGCGGCACGTGGGCGACCACGCCTGGCGGTTCCCCGACCAGGGGGACGTCGACGGCAAGCGGTACACGGCGCAGGAGATCTCCGCGCGCGTGCTGCAGAAGCTGAAGCGGGACGCGGAGACGTACCTCGGCGAGGACGTCACCGACGCCGTGATCACCGTGCCCGCCTACTTCGACGACGCCCAGCGGCAGGCCACCAAGGAGGCCGGTGAGATCGCGGGCCTGAACGTCCTGCGGATCATCAACGAGCCGACGGCGGCGGCGCTGGCGTACGGGCTGGACAAGGGCGAGGAGCAGACGGTCCTCGTCTTCGACCTGGGCGGCGGCACCTTCGACGTGTCGCTGCTGGAGATCGGCGAGGGCGTGATCGAGGTGAAGGCCACCAACGGCGACACGCTCCTCGGCGGCGACGACTGGGACCAGCGGGTCGTGGACCACCTGGTCACGCAGTTCAAGAACAACTACGGCGTCGACCTGGCCAAGGACAAGATGGCCGTGCAGCGGCTGCGGGAGGCGGCGGAGCGGGCGAAGATCGAGCTGTCGTCCTCCAGTGAGACGTCGGTCAACCTGCCCTACATCACCGCGTCCGCGGAGGGTCCCCTGCACCTGGACGAGAAGCTCACCCGGGCCCAGTTCCAGCAGCTGACGGCGGACCTGCTGGAGCGGTGCAAGGCGCCGTTCCACAACGCGGTCAAGGACGCCGGGATCAAGGTGTCCGACATCGACCACGTCGTCCTGGTGGGCGGCTCCACGCGGATGCCCGCCGTGACGGAGCTGGTGAAGGAGCTGACGGGCAAGGAGCCGCACAAGGGCGTGAACCCGGACGAGGTGGTGGCCGTCGGCGCCTCCCTCCAGGCCGGTGTGCTCAAGGGCGAGGTCAAGGACGTCCTGCTGCTCGACGTCACCCCGCTGTCCCTCGGCATCGAGACCAAGGGCGGCATCATGACCAGGCTGATCGAGCGCAACACCACGATCCCCACCCGGCGCTCGGAGATCTTCACCACGGCCGAGGACAACCAGCCCTCGGTGACCGTGCAGGTCTACCAGGGCGAGCGGGAGATCGCCGCGTACAACAAGAAGCTCGGCATGTTCGAGCTGACCGGCATCGCGCCCGCCCCGCGCGGGGTGCCGCAGGTCGAGGTGGCCTTCGACATCGACGCCAACGGCATCATGCACGTCTCGGCGAAGGACCTCGGCACCGGCAAGGAGCAGAAGATGACGGTGACCGGCGGTTCGGCGCTGCCCCGGGACGACATCGACCGGATGGTGCGGGAGGCCGAGCAGCACGCGGAGGAGGACCGCGACCGCCGGGAGGCCGCGGAGACGCGCAACCAGGCGGAACAGCTCGTGTACTCCACCGAGAAGCTCATCGCGGACAACGCGGACCGGATCCCGGCCGACGCGAGGTCCGAGACGGAGGCGGCGCTGGCCGAACTGAAGGAGAAGCTCAAGTCGCAGGACACGGCGGCCATCCGGCAGGCCCTGGACCATGCCGCGCAGGCCGCGCAGAAGATCGGTACGGCGATGTACGAGCGGTCGCGGACGGAGCAGGCCGCGCAGGCCGGACAGACCGGGCAGCCGGGGCAGGCCGGTGCCGGCGGCACGGCGGCCTCGGGCGGGGACGACGAGGTGGTGGACGCCGAGATCGTCGACGACGGCAAACCGGAGGCGGGCTGACCATGGACGGGGCGCGGACGCCGGCCACGGGTGAGGTGGAGCGCCTGCTCCGGGAGCGCACCGCCGATCTGCAGAGGGTGCAGGCGGAGTACGACAACTACCGCAAGCGGGTGCGGCGGGACCGCATGGCCGTGCGCGAGATCGCCGTCGCCAACGTGCTGACCGCGCTGCTGCCGGTGGTCGACGCCGTGGACCGGGCGTGCGAGCACGAGCCGCTCACGCCCGGCCTGAAGGACATCGCCGACACACTGCGCACGCGGCTGGGCTCACTGGGCCTTGAGGCGTTCGGGGCGGAGGGCGAACCGTTCGACCCGGCGCGTCACGAGGCGCTGCTGCACCATGCGGCCCCGGACGCCGGGCGGGCGGTCTGCGCGGAGATCCTTCGCCCCGGCTACCGGATCGGCGACCGGCTGCTGCGGCCCGCGCACGTGGCGGTCAGCGGGCCGCCATGAGCGCCCGGCGCCGTGCGGCGGCACGGGGGCGCGGGCGGGCCTTCCGGTCCGCCGGCGCCGGTCCGGATGTGTCCACCTCGTGGACGGACCATAGCCACACGGAAAACACCAGTGCTACAAATGCGGTCATGTCGGACGCATCTGTCCGAGGCAGGCGTCTCACATGGCGCACTGTGATCGGCAAGATTCCCCGGAGCGTCGCCGGACAGGTCTTCCTGCTCCAGGTCGCCCTGGTGGTGCTGCTCGTCCTGTGCGCCGTCCTCGCCCTGGTCCTGCAGTCGAAGCGGGACACCACCGCCGAGGCCAGGCACCGGTCCATAGCCGTCGCGCAGACCTTCGCCCACTCCCCGGGGCTGCTCCAGGCGCTGCGGTCGCCGGAACCGTCCCGGATCCTGCAGCCGCTGACCGAGGCCGGCCGCAAGTCCGCGGGGGTCGACTTCATCGTGGTCATGGACACCCACGGGATCCGCTACACCCATCCGCTGCCCGGCAAGATCGGCAAGCGGTTCGTGGGCACCATCGGGCCGTCGCTGGCCGGCAAGGTGTACACCGAGAGCGTGCACGGCCCGCTGGGCCACGAGGTGCAGGCCACCGTGCCCGTGGACGACGCCCGCGGCAGGGTGGTCGCGCTGGTCTCCGCCGGGCTGAAGGTCAAGAACGTCACCAGCGAGCTGGACCGGCAGCTGCCGATCATCCTGGCCGCCGGGGCCGGCGCGCTCGCGGTGTCGACCGGCGGCACCGCCCTGGTGGGGCGCCGGCTGCGGCGGCAGACGCACAGCCTGGCGCCGGACGAGATGAGCCGCATGTACCAGCACCACGACACCGTGCTGCACTCGGTGCGGGAGGGCGTGCTCATCATCGGGGCCGACGGCCGGCTGCTGCTCGTCAACGACGAGGCCCAGCGCCTGCTGGAGCTGCCCGCCGACGCCGAGGGCCGCGCGGTGCGGGAGCTGCCGGATCTGGACCCGGCGACGATGGAACTGCTCGCCTCCGGGCGTCCGGCCAACGACGAGCTGCACTTCGCCAAGGGGCGCCTGCTGGCGGTCAACCAGCGGCCCACCGACCGCGCCGGCTGCCCCGACGGCACCGTCGTGACGCTGCGCGACTCCACCGAGCTGCAGGCGGTCTCCGGGCGCGCCGAGACCGCCCGGGAGCGGCTGGAGCTGCTGTACGACGCGGGCCTGTGCATCGGCAGCACGCTGGACGTGATGCGCACGGCCGACGAGCTGGCACGGGTCGCCGTCCCGCGGTTCGCCGACTTCATCACCGTCGACCTGGCCGACGCCGTGCTGCACGGCGAGGAGCCGGCTCCGACGGCGACGGACATGCGGCGGGTCGCCGTCGGCGGTATCCAGGACGACCACCCGCTCTACGAGCAGGGCCGGCTGATCGACTTCCTGCCCTCCACCCCGCAGGCCCGCGGTTACGGCGCCGGCCGCTCCGAGCTGGTGACCGACCTGGCGTCCGCCGAGGGCTGGCGGGTCCAGGATCCCGAGCGGACCCGGCAGATCCTGGAATTCGGCATCCACTCGCTCATCTCCGCGCCCATCCGGGCCCGCGGTGTCGTGCTGGGGATGGCCAACTTCTGGCGCTCCAAACGGGAGGCGTTCGACACGGACGAGCTGTCCCTGGCGGAGGAGCTGGTGGCCCGGGCCGCGGTCAGCATCGACAACGCCCGCCGCTACACCCGCGAGCACACCCTCGCGGTCACCCTGCAGCGCAGTCTGCTGCCCCGGGCGCTGCCCGAGCAGAGCGCGCTGGACGTCGGCTACCGCTACCTGCCGGCGCAGTCGGGGGTGAGCGGCGACTGGTTCGACGTGATCCCGCTGCCGGGCGGCCGGGTGGCACTGGCCGTCGGCGACGTGGTGGGGCACGGTCTGCACGCCGCCGCGACGATGGGCCGGCTGCGCACCGCGGTGCACAACTTCTCCACGCTGGACCTGCCGCCGGACGAACTGCTCCAGCATCTGGACGACCTGGTCGGCCGCATCGACCAGGACGAGGCCTGCCATGAGACGGCCGGGCAGATCGTCGGCGCCACCTGCCTGTACGCGATCTACGACCCGGTGACGCGCCGGTGTGTCATGGCCCGGGCCGGGCATCCGGCGCCCGCGCTGGTCCACCCCGACGGCAGCGTCACCTTCCCCGAGCTGCCCGCCGGGCCGCCGCTGGGCCTGGGCGGCCTGCCGTTCCGCACGGCCGAGACGGAGCTGGCCGAGGGCAGCCAGCTCGTGCTGTACACCGACGGTCTGATCGAGGACCGTACGCGGGACCTGGACGAGGGCATGGAACTGCTGCGGCGGGCCCTGGCGGGCCACCCCGGCCGGTCGCCGGAGGAGAGCTGCCAGGCGGTGCTGGAGCAGCTGCTGCCCGAGCGGCCCGGTGACGACGTCGCGCTGCTGGTCGCGCGCACCCGGGCGCTGCCGGCCGACCGGGTCGCCGACTGGGACGTGCCGCGCGATCCGGCCGCCGTGTCGGGGATGCGCGGAGCGGTCTCCGCCCAGCTGGCCGAGTGGGGGCTGTCCGAGCTGGGCTTCGGCATGGAGCTGGTGCTGAGCGAGCTGATCACCAACGCCATCCGGTACGGCTCCGACCCGATCCACGTACGGCTGATCCACGACCGCACGCTGATCTGCGAGGTGGCCGACGGCAGCAGCACCTCCCCGCACCTGCGGTACGCCGCGACGACCGACGAGGGCGGCCGGGGCCTGTTCCTCGTCTCCCAGCTGACCGAACGCTGGGGCACCCGGTACACCCCGCACGGCAAGGTCATCTGGGCGGAACTGACGGTACCGGACCTCTCCAAGCTGCTCGACGGCTGAGGACCGCTCCGGCCGCGGTGCCGGCGCGGGCACCACGGCGTGGACGGCGAAGGGCCGCACCCCGGTGTCGGGGTGCGGCCCTTGTGTGCGGGGTGCCGGCGCCTACTTGCGGAGCAGGTTGCGCAGCACGTACTGCATGATGCCGCCGTTGCGGTAGTAGTCGGCCTCACCGGGGGTGTCGATGCGGACGACCGCGTCGAACTCGACACCGGTGTCGGTGGTGACCTTGACCGTGCGCGGCGTGGTGCCGTCGTTCAGCTCGGTGACACCGGAGATGGAGAAGGTCTCCTCGCCGGTCAGGCCGAGGAACTCGGCGGACTGGCCCTCCGGGAACTGGAGCGGCAGGACGCCCATGCCGATGAGGTTCGAGCGGTGGATGCGCTCGTACGACTCGGCGATGACGGCCTTGACGCCGAGGAGCGCGGTGCCCTTGGCCGCCCAGTCGCGGGACGAGCCGGAGCCGTACTCCTTGCCGGCCAGGACGACCAGCGGGATGCCGGCGGCCTGGTAGTTCTGCGAGGCGTCGTAGATGAAGGAGACCGGGCCGCCGGCCTGGGTGAAGTCGCGGGTGTAGCCGCCCTCGGTGCCCGGCGCGATCTGGTTGCGCAGGCGGATGTTGGCGAACGTGCCGCGGATCATGACCTCGTGGTTGCCGCGGCGCGAGCCGTAGCTGTTGAAGTCACGACGCTCCACACCGTGCTCGGTGAGGTACTTGCCGGCCGGGGTGTCGGCCTTGATCGCACCGGCCGGGGAGATGTGGTCGGTGGTGACCGAGTCGCCCAGCTTGGCGAGCACGCGGGCGCCGGCGATGTCCTCGACCGGGGCCGGCTCCATGCCCATGCCCTCGAAGTACGGGGGCTTGCGCACGTAGGTGGACTCGGCGTCCCACTCGAAGGTGTTGCCGGTCGGCACCGGGAGCGACTGCCACTGGGCGTCGCCGGCGAAGACGTCCTGGTAGGACTTGGAGAACATGTCCTCGCCGATGGCGCTGGCGACGACCTCGTTGACCTCGGCCTCGGACGGCCAGATGTCCTTCAGGAAGACCTCGTTGCCGTCCTGGTCGGTGCCCAGGGCGTCCCGGGTGATGTCCACCTTCATGGAGCCCGCGAGGGCGTAGGCGACGACCAGCGGCGGGGATGCCAGGTAGTTCATCTTGACGTCGGGGTTGATACGGCCCTCGAAGTTCCGGTTGCCGGAGAGGACCGAGGTGACCGCGAGGTCGTGCTCGTTGACGGCCTTGGAGACCTCCTCCGGCAGCGGGCCGGAGTTGCCGATGCAGGTGGTGCAGCCGTAGCCGACGAGGTTGAAGCCGACCTTGTCGAGGTACGGGGTGAGGCCCGCCTTCTCGAAGTAGTCGGTGACGACCTTGGAGCCCGGGGCGAGGGTGGTCTTGACCCACGGCTTGCGGGTCAGGCCCTTCTCGACCGCCTTCTTGGCCACCAGCGCGGCGGCGACCATGACGTACGGGTTGGAGGTGTTGGTGCAGGAGGTGATGGCGGCGACCGTCACCGCACCGTGGTCCAGCTCGTAGGTGGTGCCGTCGGGGGCGGTCACCGGGACCGGGTGGGACGGTACGGCACCGGTGCCCTGGCCGTGCTGCGGGGCGCCTGCGCCGTTCTCCTGGTGGCCGTAGGCCGGGGCGTCGGAGGCCGGGAAGGACTCGGCGCTGGCCTCGTCGACCGGGGAGGCGGCGGCCTCCGGGGTCTGGGCGACGGGCGCCTCGACGTAGTTGAGGACGTCCTTGGCGAACTGCTGGGCGGCCTCGGCGAGGACGATGCGGTCCTGCGGGCGCTTCGGGCCGGCGATGGAGGGGACGACCGTGGAGAGGTCGAGCTCCAGCTTCTCGGAGAAGTCGGGCTCGGCGGCCGGGTCCAGCCAGAGGCCCTGCTCCTTGGCGTAGGCCTCGACCAGGGCGACCTGCTGCTCGGAGCGGCCGGTCAGGCGCAGGTAGCTCAGGGTCTCGTCGTCGATCGGGAAGATCGCGGCGGTGGAGCCGAACTCCGGCGACATGTTGCCGATGGTGGCGCGGTTGGCCAGCGAGGTGGCGGCGACGCCCTCGCCGTAGAACTCGACGAACTTGCCGACCACACCGTGCTTGCGGAGCATCTCGGTGATGGTGAGCACGAGGTCGGTGGCGGTGGTGCCGGGCTGCAGCTCACCGGTGAGCTTGAAGCCGACGACGCGCGGGATGAGCATGGAGACCGGCTGGCCCAGCATGGCGGCCTCGGCCTCGATGCCGCCGACGCCCCAGCCGAGGACGCCGAGGCCGTTGACCATGGTGGTGTGCGAGTCGGTGCCGACCAGGGTGTCCGGGTAGGCCTTGCCGTCGCGGACCATCACGACACGGGCCAGGTGCTCGATGTTCACCTGGTGGACGATGCCGGTGCCCGGGGGCACGACCTTGAACTCGTCGAAGGCGGTCTGGCCCCAGCGCAGGAACTGGTAGCGCTCCTTGTTGCGGCCGTACTCCAGCTCGACGTTCTGCTTGAAGGCGTCGTTCGTGCCGAACTTGTCGGCGATGACGGAGTGGTCGATGACCAGCTCGGCCGGCGCCAGCGGGTTGATCTTGGCGGGGTCGCCGCCGAGCTCCTTCACGGCCTCACGCATGGTCGCGAGGTCCACGACACAGGGCACGCCGGTGAAGTCCTGCATGATCACGCGGGCCGGCGTGAACTGGATCTCCTGGCTGGGCTGGGCCTGGGAGTCCCAGCCGCCGAGCGCGCGGATGTGGTCGGCGGTGATGTTCGCGCCGTCCTCCGTGCGGAGCAGGTTCTCCAGCAGGACCTTGAGGCTGTACGGCAGGCGGGCCGAGCCCTCCACCTTGTCCAGCCGGAAGATCTCGTACGACTCGTCGCCCACCTGCAGCGTGCTGCGGGCGTCGAAGCTGTTCGCCGACACGACAGTCTCCTTCATTGATGTGCGCGTACCACCGTCAATCGTGCCGCCACGCCGGCTTGGCCGAACCAGTGAGGTCAGGCTAACTTAGGCATGCCTTACTGGGGTGGCGGGCTACGGTGCGCCTCGGCAGATATCTCGATGTCGAGATAACTCTAGTACATGGGCGCTGGATGGTCATGCCCAACCGCCTACCAGTCCGATTCGGCGTCGGTCTTGGCCGGTCCGGTGACACTCACGTGCCCGTGGTCGCCGTAGACGGAGGACCGCCAGCGGGCGAACACCTTGGCCGCGCGGTCGGCGTCGTCCTCCTCCATCACCCCGTAGGTCACCTGGACCCAGGCCTCCGTCCGGGCGGTGCCCTCGGGGTTGCGGACGTGGACGCTCAGCACGTGGCCGGCCATGGCGGCGTCCGCCTTCCGGCCGTCCCCCTTCAGGTACGTCCGGAAGTCGCGGGTCATGGAGAACCAGCGGTGCGGGCCGGCGGTCGCACCGCAGGGCACACCGGGGTCGTCGCTCGTGAGATCCGGACCACCGTCCCCCTGGTCGTCGCTCGTGAGATCCGGACCACCGTCCCCCTGGTCGTCACTCGTGAGGTCCGGACCACCGTCCCCCTGGTCGTCACTCGTGAGGTCGGGGCCGCCGTCCCCCTGGTCGTCGCTCGTGGTGTCCGGGATCTGCTGGTCGTCGTCGGTCGTGTCCGTACCCGGGCACTGGTCGTCACCCGTCGCCTCCGTCGCGGACGATCCCGCCGTGGGCGCGCCGGCCGCCGGTCCGCTCGTGCGCTCCGTGCCGCACGAGGTCAGCACGGAGCAGAGCACGAGCGCGACGGCGACCGGGAGGTGCCGCTTCCTGATGTTCATGTGTGTCCCCCTTTCAGAGGAGGAGAGGGGGACACACGTCCGGGGGTTCCTGATACGCCGGACGGGGTAACCGAGTTGGGTGGCATGTCGTACGACATCAGGGGATTTGCCCGATCTTTCGGATGCCGTACACCATCCCACCAGCACTGTTGACGCACCGTCACGACCTCGCCGACGCGAACGTCACCCGAACGGACCCCCCAGCGGGCGCCATCTCATATCTGAGATAACCTCAACCTCATGTCAGACGACTACCTCGTACGCATCGGCAAGCTCATCCGTGACGCCCGGCAGCACCGGGGCTGGACACAGACGCAGCTCGCGGAGGCGCTCGGAACCAGCCAGAGCGCCGTCAACCGCATCGAGCGCGGCAACCAGAACATCAGCCTTGAGATGATCGCCCGGATCGGTGAAGCCCTGGACAGCGAGATCGTGTCGCTCGGCTACTCGGGTCCGATGCACCTGCGTGTGGTCGGCGGCCGCCGTCTGTCCGGTGCCATCGACGTCAAGACCAGCAAGAACGCCTGCGTCGCCCTGCTGTGCGCCTCGCTGCTGAACAAGGGGCGCACGGTCCTGCGCCGGGTGGCGCGGATCGAGGAGGTGTACCGCCTGCTGGAGGTGCTCAACTCCATCGGCGTGCGCACCCGCTGGATCAACGACGGCGTCGACCTCGAACTCGTCCCGCCCGCCGAGCTGGAGATGGCCGCGATCGACGCGGAGGCGGCCGTCCGCACCCGCTCGATCATCATGTTCCTCGGCCCGCTGCTGCACCGCATGGACCACTTCAAGCTGCCCTACGCCGGCGGCTGCGACCTGGGCACGCGAACCATCGAGCCGCACATGATCGCCCTGCGCCGGTTCGGTCTGGACATCGCGGCCACCGAGGGCCAGTACCACGCCCGGGTCGACCGCTCGGTCCGCCCCGACCGCCCGATCGTCCTGACGGAACGCGGCGACACGGTGACGGAGAACGCCCTGCTGGCCGCCGCCCGCCACGACGGTGTGACCGTCATCCGCAACGCCTCCTCCAACTACATGGTCCAGGACCTGTGCTTCTTCCTGGAGGCGCTGGGCGTCGAGGTGGAGGGCATCGGCACGACCACGCTCACCGTGCACGGCGTGCCGAACATCGACGCCGACGTCGACTACTCCCCCTCCGAGGACCCGGTCGAGGCGATGAGCCTGCTGGCCGCCGCGGTGGTGACGGAGTCCGAACTGACCGTCCGCCGCGTCCCCATCGAGTTCCTGGAGATCGAGCTGGCGGTCCTGGAGGAGATGGGCCTCGACCAGGACCGGTCGCCGGAGTACTGCGCGGACAACGGCCGCACCCGCCTGGTCGACCTCACGGTCCGCCCCTCCAAGCTGGAGGCGCCGATCGACAAGATCCACCCGATGCCCTTCCCCGGCCTGAACATCGACAACGTCCCGTTCTTCGCGGCCATCGCGGCCACCGCGCAGGGCAAGACCCTCATCCACGACTGGGTCTACGACAACCGCGCCATCTACCTGACCGACCTCAACCGCCTCGGCGGCCGGCTCCAGCTCCTGGACCCGCACCGGGTCCTGGTCGAGGGCCCGACCCGCTGGCGCGCCGCCGAGATGATGTGCCCGCCGGCCCTGCGCCCCGCGGTGGTCGTCCTGCTGGCGATGATGGCGGCCGAGGGCACCTCGGTGCTGCGCAACGTGTACGTCATCAACCGCGGTTACGAGGACCTCGCCGAACGCCTGAACTCGATCGGCGCGCAGATCGAGATCTTCCGGGACATCTAGGGGCGGCAAGGGCGTGCGGGCGCGCTCCGGGAGCCCCCGTCCCGGAGCGCGCCCGCTCTACAGGTGAAGTCCGACGTGGTTGACGATGAAACGCTTCCCGTCGGAGTCGAGGGCGAAGTAGATCCGTCCGACCTCGCTGGGCGAGGCCGCGTCCCGGACCTTGATGTGCGGCAGTCCGTCGCAGCGCTTCCCCTGGAACGTGAAGTAGCGCTTGTCCTTGTCCTTGCTCAGCTTCTCGTCGCTGGGCGCGTACTTCAGCCCGTGGTTGTCGTAGAACCACTGGGTCAGCCGGGGGATGCTGCCGGGCTTGGCGTACAGGTCCATCGCGGCCTGCGCCAGGGCGATCAGCTGGTCGGTCATCTCCTGGGGGTAGGGATACCGGGAGTCCTTCCAGGCGCGCGCCGCTCTCGCCGTGAACACGAGGTGCTCCTCCGACGCCTTGGTGAGAGCGTCGAACGTGGGCACGGCGTCCGTCTCCAGGGCCGGGATCTCGCTCCAGGCGTCCAGCACGGCCGCCTGTGCGCTCCCGCTCTTCGACAGGTCGAGGTACTGGTTCTTCCAGTAGTCCCGGTCCTGGCGCAGCGCCTCGGCGGTGGCGGCGTCGTCCCGCGCCTTGTCGCGTTCCTCCATGCAGCTCTGTGCCATGTCCTCCCAGGACCTGGCGTCCTCTTCGAGCTGCCGTACCCGCTTTTGCAGGGTTTCGAGTTCGGCGGTCGTGTCGCCGGCGGCCTGGGCGCGCGACAACTGCTCGGCCGCCCTGCGCGCGTCCGCGCGGTACGACGCCTGCCGGGCCCGCTCCCACGCCGTGTCACTGCCGCGGGCGATGACCGACAGGTGGCCGAGGGACGGCATCAGCCTCCGCTCCACGTAGTGTGCGGCGGTCACCTCCTCGCGCGTGTAGGCGGGATGCTCCAGGCCGAGGTCGGGCCAGACCAGCCGGGCGCCCCCGCTGGGTACGGCCAGCTGCTCGTGAGCCCGGCGGACGGCCTGCGCGGTCACGTAGTTCAGCGTCACCACCTGCGCCAGCCCGGCGAGCTGGCCCGAGGCCTCGGCCGCCGCGCTCCACCCCGCCTGGTCCCTGGGGTGCACCAGGAGGATGGGCAGGCGTGTGCGCAGCGCCAGGGAGTCGAGGAGGACGGCCGCGTGGCTCTCCTCGCGGATCCTCTCGTACCGCCCCGTGGCGAGCTGGCTCAGCACCCGCACCTCCAGTTCCCGGTCGCCGAGCACCGCCCGCAGCAGGTGGGGGCGCTTGAGCGGAGGGTCCTGCACCGGCGCGATCCATCCGTCGGGGATCTCCCGGCCCATGACGATCCTGAGCCCGCCGCCGCCCTGCTCCGACCGGGAGACGGTGATCTGGGTGACGAACTGGGCCGGACCTGCGGACAACGGCTGGTGGATGGTCATGCGCAGGGCACGGGTGAGGTCGTCGCCCGCCACCGTCCAGCTCACCGTGCGCTCGGCCTGACCGGCGCTCCTCCCGGCGAGCATCGCCCGGCCGTCCTGGTCGAACGCGGTCACCGGCGGTGCCGGTACCTGTCCGCCGTGGCTGAGCCACCCGGCGAGGTGGTCACGCAGACGCTCATAGACGTGACCCGGCTGCCCCTGGGCGGACCGGATGTCGAAACTGACGGCATACAGCGCCTGCACGGCGGCTCCCCTCACCCCGGGATGCCCTGTGCGACGGACCGGTTACCCCTCGAACGCGGTCAGGGCTCCACTCGGACACACCGTAATACCGCCGCCCCGGAGTCCGTGACGCCCGCGTCACCGCAGGTCCCCGAGGGGTCGGGGGCGAGCGTGGGCGGCACGCGTCACCGCCGGGCCGTCCGGCCCTGCTCGCCGACCCGCGAGGGACGGATGCGGTCCGGCGCCGGCACCCGGAGGGCACCGGGGGCGCCGGCCCCCTCCCGCCCGCGCGGCGGGGCCCGCCCCCGGTGTGGCGGGCGGCCGTTCGAGTGAGCCGTGGCAGCCCGTGCCCGGCGCGGATGCCAAGGGACGTAAAGCCACCGGGGTTTTCGGGCGCGCGTGCGGACCGATACGAAGTGGCAGCCTGCTGGGTGCCTGGCCACACTGAAATCCGGCCGTTTCCGAACAGGAACCGTCCGGACGGCCCTTGGCGATCCGAACGCCCTCAGGAGATGTAATGGTGGAGCAGTCCTCCGAGGTCCCCATACCCCGGCCCGACGCAGCTGCCGTCACCCCGAGCGGCGTCGGGTGCGACATGGTGACGACCGAACGGAAACTCGCGGAGACACTGGCCGAGGTCACCGGGTCCGACCACGTTCCCGCCGAAAGTCATTTCTTCACCGACCTCGGTGCGAATTCCCTGTTGATGGCCCAGTTCTGTGCGCGCCTGCGGAAGAATCCCGATCTGCCCTCACCGTCCATGCGGGACATCTACCGGCATCCCACGATCCGGAGCCTGACGGCGGCCCTCGTCCAGGCCGCTGCCGTCGACACGGCCGCTCCCCCGGCGGAGCCGGAGCCGGTGGCCCCGCCCGCTCCGGTGACGCGCGCGGGCCGGGTCCGGCATGTGCTGTGCGGAACGGCCCAGCTGCTGGTCTTCCTGGTGTATTCCCTCGTCTGGGGATTCGTGACGGCCCGGGGCTACGAATGGATATCCGCCGGTTCCGGATTCGTCGGCATCTATGTGCGGTCACTGCTGTTCGGCAGCATCGGATTCACTGTGCTGTGCGTTTTCCCGGTCCTCGCGAAATGGCTGCTCGTCGGCCGCTGGAAACCGGGCGAGTTCCCCGTCTGGGGCGCTGCGTATCTGCGCTTCTGGCTGGTGAAGGTGCTGCTGCACGCGAATCCGATGGTGTTCTTCGTCGGAACCCCCCTGTACGTGCTGTACCTGCGGGTCCTGGGTGCCCGGATCGGGAAGGGCGTCACGATCCTCTCCCGCTCCGTCCCGGTCTGCACCGACCTGGTGACGATCGGCGCCGGGACGGTGATCCGCAAGGACTCGTTCTTCCTCTGCTACCGGGCCCACGCGGGCCGGATCCAGACCGGCCGGGTGACGCTGGGCCGGGACGTGTACGTCGGTGAGAAGACCGTCCTGGACATCGACACCTCACTGGGCGACGGTGCGCAGCTGGGCCACGCCTCCGCGCTGCACAGCGGCCAGGCGGTGCCGGACGGCGAGCACTGGCACGGCTCCCCGGCGGAGCCCACCCGGGTCGACTACCTGCGGGTCGCGCCGGCCAGGTGCGGCACCGCGCGCCGGGTCTGGTTCGGTGCCCTCACGCTGCTGCAGACGCTCCTCCTGTACCTGCCGCTCACCCTCGGCGGGGTGTACATGCTGTTCACCGAGATCCCGGCGATCGGCAAGCGGCTCGATCCGCAGACGGCGGTGCTGACCCGGCCGGAACTGATCCCGGACGCGATCGCCGTCTCGCTGGCCCTGTTCTGCGGCTTCCTCGTCCTGGGCCTCGTCGCCCTGTACACCCTGCCCCGGCTGCTGGACCTGTTCCTCGAACCCGACCGGGTGTACCCGCTCTTCGGATTCCACTACAGCCTGCACCGGGCGGCATCACGCATCACGAACGTCCGGTTCTTCGCGTGGCTCTTCGGCGACAGCTCGTACATCGTGCATTATCTCCGCGGCCTCGGCTACGACCTGTCACGGGTGGAGCAGACCGGCTCCAATTTCGGCACCGAGGTGCAGCACGAGACCCCGTTCCTGGTCACGGTCGGCAGCGGAACGATGGTTGCCGACGGCTTGTCCGTCGTCAATGCCGATTACTCCAGTACGTCCTTCCGGGTGTCCCGGGTATCGATCGGGCCGCGCAATTTCCTGGGCAACAACATCGCCTATCCCGTGGGGGGCAGGACGGGCGAGAACTGTCTTCTCGCCACCAAGGTGATGATTCCCCTGGACGGCGAGGTGCGGGAAGGTGTGGGACTGCTCGGTTCGCCGTCTTTCGAGATTCCCCGCTCGGTGGACCGGGACGCCAGTTTCGACTATCTCCGGGAAGGCGACGAACTGCGCCGCCATCTCACCGCGAAGAACCGCTACAACCTGCGCACGATGGCCCTGATGCTGTGCGTGCGCTGGCTCCACGTCTTCGCGCTCACCCTGTTCGGACTCGTCTCGGTGGACCTGTACGGTGTGGTCGGGCACGTGGTGATCGCACTGTATCTGGCCATGACGCTCGCTTTCACCACCGGGTACTACATTTTCGTGGAACGCTGCCTGACCTCGTTCCGCGGTCTCACCCCCCAGTTGTGCTCCATCTACCACCCGGTTTTCTGGTGGCACGAGCGCGTGTGGAAAATGCCGACCCAATACCTCAATGTCTTCAACGGCACTCCTTTCAAGGCCCTGGTGTGGAGGCTGCTGGGGGTGCGCATCGGCCGCCGGGTGTTCGACGACGGCTGCTACATCACCGAACGCACCCTGGCCGTCCTGGGGGACGACTGCACCCTCAACGCCGGGTCCAAGATCCAGTGCCACTCGCAGGAGGACGGCACCTTCAAGTCGGACCACAGCACGCTCGGCGCGCGCTGCACGCTGGGCGTCGGTGCTCACGTGCACTACGGCGTGACGATGGGCGACGACGCGGTGCTGGCGGCCGATTCCTTCCTCATGAAAGGCGAGGAAGTCCCCCCGAACGCGCACTGGGGCGGCAATCCGGCCGTGGACAGGCCCGAGGCCGGCCGCGCCGGCCGGCCCCCGCGCACGACCGACGCCCCCGCGGCTGCCACGAGTTGAGGAAGGCCATCCCATGGACACGCGCGTGGAGACGGACCGGGAGTTCTGGAGCCGGGTGCTGACCGCCGGCGGCGTCACCGCCGTACCCCGGTGGGCCCCGGCTCCGCAGCCGGGAACGGCCGAGCAGGAGACGGCCGTCCCGGAGGACGTGGCGGCCTCGGTGCGCAGGCTGGTCCGCCGCTCGGGGCTGCCGGTCAGCGCGGTGCTGCTGGCGGCGCACGCCAAGGTGCTGTCGGCGCTGTCCGGCGAGCGGGAGCTGGTGACGGGGTACACCGCCGGGGTGCGCGGCGAGCCGCTGCCGTGCCGCCTGACCGTGCCCCCGGGGTCCTGGCGGGCGCTGGTGTCGGCCGCCGAGCGTGCCGAGGCGGCGGTGCTGGCCCACCGGGAGTTCCCGGTGACCGGACTGGCCCGGGAACTGGGGACGACCGGGCCGGCGTACGAGGCGGTGTTCGGTCCCATGGGCGCCGAGGAGGCCCACGCCGAGGACGGGGTGCTGCACGTGCGCTGGTGCGACCGGGGCGGCCGGCTGCTGCTGCGGCTGCGGTACCGCACGGACGCGCTGGACGCCGGGAGCGCGGCGCGGATCGGCGGCTACCACCTGAAGGCGCTGCGGCTGATGGCGGCCGATCCGGACGCCGAGCACGCGCAGCAGAGCCTGCTGTCGGCCGAGGAGGTGCGCGAGCAGCTGGAAGGGCTGGCGGGACCGCACCGGCCGCTGCCGGACGCCCGCGCGCACGAGCTGTTCGAGCGGCGGGTACGGGCGCATCCGCAGGCGGTGGCCGCGGTGCACGGCGAACAGGCGTGGACGTACGCGGAGCTGAACGCGCGCGCCAACCGGCTGGCCCGGGCGCTGCTGGCCCGCGGGCTGGGCCGGGAGGACGTGGTCGCCGTCGTCACCGAGCGGAACCTGGACTGGCTGGCGGCGACGCTGGCGGTGTTCAAGGCGGGCGGGGTCTACCTGCCGATCGAGCCGCACTTCCCGGCCGGCCGCATCGCGGCGACGTTGTCGCGCTCCGGCTGCCGGCTGGTGCTCACCGAACCTGGCGGCACCGGGACCCTCGACCAGGCGCTGACCGAGGTACCCGGAGTCGAGAAGCTGCTGGTGGAGACGGCGTACGCGGAACCGCACGCGGACGACGACCCCGGTGTGCGGGTCGACCCCGGTCAGCTGGCCTACATCTACTTCACCTCCGGCTCCACCGGCGAGCCGAAGGGCGCGATGTGCGAGCACGCGGGTCTGCTCAACCACCTGCACGCCAAGATCGACGATCTGGGGATCGGCGAGGGGGCCGTGGTGGCGCAGACGGCCCCGCAGTGCTTCGACATCTCGCTGTGGCAGCTGGTGTCCGCGCTGCTGGTCGGCGGGCGCACCCTGCTGGTCGGCCAGGACGTGGTCGTGGACGTGGAGCGGTTCGTGGACACGCTGGTGCGCGGCCGGGTCACCGTGACCCAGCTGGTGCCCTCCTACCTGGAGGCCGTGGTCTCGTACCTGGAACGGCACCCCCGGGAGCTGCCGGACCTGCGGTGGGTGTCGGTGACCGGCGAGGCGCTGAAACGGGAGCTGGTCCAGCGCTGGTTCGCGCTCCAGCCGGGCATCCGGCTGCTGAACGCCTACGGGCTGACGGAGACCTCCGACGACACCAACCACGAGGTCCTGGCCGGCGTGCCCGACCGCGTGCTGCTGGGCCGCGCGGTCAACAACGTGCGCGTCTACGTCGTGGACGAGCAGTTGTCGCTGGTGCCGCTGGGTGCCCCGGGGCTGATCGCGTTCTCCGGAGTCTGTGTGGGCCGGGGCTACGTCAACGACCCGGAGCGGACCCGGGAGGCCTACCGGACCGACCCGTACCGGCCCGGGGAGCGGCTGTACCTGGGCGGTGACTGGGGCCGCTGGCACCCCGGCGGCAAGCTGGAGTTCCTCGGCCGCCGGGACAGCCAGGTCAAGATCCGCGGCTTCCGCATCGAGATCGGCGAGATCGAGAACACCCTGCTGCGGGTGGACGGGGTGCGGGACGGCGCGGTGGTCGTGGCCGAGCGGGGCGGCGGGAACACGCAGCTGATCGCCTTCCACACCGGCCGGCGTCACGAGCCGGAGGTGCTGCGCGAGGCGCTCGCGGCGGCGCTGCCCGCGTACATGGTCCCCGCGGCCTTCCACTGGCGGGAGAGCCTTCCGCTGACCGCCAACGGCAAGATCGACCGCAAGGCGCTGACCGCGCAGGCCGCGGATACCGGACCGGCCGGGGACCTGGCCGGCTCCGAGCGGGCCGGTGACGGGCGGGACGACGCGGAACGGGACGGCGGCGGGCGGGAGGCGCTCAGCCCGGCCGAGCGGCGGCTGGCGGCCGCCTGGGCCGAGCTGCTGGGCGTGCCCGAGCACCGGATCGGCCGCAAGGACCACTTCTTCGACTCCGGCGGCACCTCCCTGACGGCCGTCAAGCTCAGCATCGCGCTCGACCGGGCGGTCTCCCTGAAGGACATCACCCGGCACCCCGTCCTCGCCGATCTGGCCGCCCTCCTCGACGGCGCGGGACGGCGGCGACCGGAGCTGCTCCAGCCCCTGTCGGAGGCGGGCGGCACACCGGAGTGCGCGCTGGTGTGCTTCCCGTACGCGGGCGGCAACGCCGTCAACTACCAGCCGATGGCGGCCGCGTTGGCGGGCAGTGGCCTCGCGGTCCTCGCGGTGGACCTGCCCGGCCACGATCTGGCGGCCCACCGCGAGCCGTTCGCCCCGATCGAGGAGGTGGCCGTCCGGGTCGCGGACGAGATCACGGCGCGCGGCCCGGACCGGGTCATGCTGTGGGGCCACTCGTCGGGCGCCGCACCGGCCCTGGAGACGGCCCGCCGGCTCCAGGAGCGGGGCGTGCGGGTGACGCGCGTGTTCCTCGGCGCGCAGCTGCTCGGCACCGCCGCCGAGCGGAGCGCCGCCGTCGCCGGCCTGACGGACCTGAGCGACGCGGAGGTCGCGGCACGGCTGACCGCGGACAGCGGCTACACGGAACTCGCCGAACTCAACGAGCGGCACGCCGAGCACATCGGCGCCGCCTACCGGCACGACTGCGCCCGCGCCCACCGGTGGTTCCAGGCGGCCCTGGAGAACCCGCCGCCGGTGCGGCTGTCCGCGCCGGTGTCGGTGGTCGTCGCCGCCGACGACCCGCACACGGCGGGCCACGGCGAGCGGTACCGCGACTGGCTGCTCCTGGCCGAGCAGGCCGACCTCCACGAACTGGCCGACGGGGGCCACTACTTCCTGCGCACCCGGCCGGCCGAGGCGGCGCGGGCCGTGCTGGGCGCGGCCGTCCCCCTGGCCTCGACCTGAGGCCCGTACCCCCACCCGACGAGCGACCGAAAGGAAACCGAGATGCCGTCCTCATCCCTGGCAGCACCGCTCGACGTGGAGCTGCGGCCGGACAGACCCGCGGTGCTGCACGTCGATCCACCGGACGACGCCGCGGCCTGGGCGGCCCGCTACCGCGAAGCGCTCAGGGCGCAGGTCACCGAGCACGGGGCGCTGCTCGTGCGCGGCCTCGGCCTGAAGGACACCGACCAGGCCGGCGCCGTCTTCGCGCGGCTGGCCGGTGAACTCGTACCGGAGCAGGAGGCGTTCGCCCCACGGGAGGCGCACGGGCCGGGGCTGTACTCCTCGACGCCGTGGCCGGCCAACCAGCCGATGTGCATGCACCACGAGCTGAGCTACCGGCTGGAGGTGCCCGGTCTGCTGCTGTTCGCCTGCCTGACACCGCCCGAGCAGGGCGGGGCGACGGCGGTGGCCGACGCGGCCGAGATCCTCACGGCCCTGCCCGACGGGCTGACGGAGCGCTTCGGGCAGGAGGGCTGGCTGCTGACCCGTACCTACAACGAAGAGATCGGGGCGTCCCTGGCCGAGTCGTTCGGCACCGAGGACCGCGACGCGATCGAGCGGTACTGCCGCACGAACGCCATCGACTTCCGCTGGCTGCCCGACGGCTCCCTGCGCACCGAGCAGCGTCGCTGCGCCGTCGTGGCACACCCGCGCACCGGCCGGCGGTGCTGGTTCAACCAGATCGCCTTCCTCAACGAGTGGACGCTGGCGCCGGAGGTGCGCGAGTACCTGGTGGACGAGTACGGGGCGGACTCGCTGCCGTTCAACACCCGTTACGGGGACGGCAGTCCGATCGGCGAGGACGTCGTCCGGCTCCTCAACGACACCTACGAGGAGCACACCCGGCGCGAGCCCTGGCAGGCCGGTGACCTGATGCTCGTGGACAACATCGGCACCGCGCACAGCCGGGAGGCGTTCACCGGCGAGCGGCGGGTCCTGGTCGGCATGGCCGAGCCGCGGCGCCTGGCCGACTCCTGCCCGACGGGGGAGGCGAGCCGGCGATGACCCATCTGCTGTCGACGTCCCCCCAGCCCGCCGTGCCCCAGCCCGCACCGGCGCCCACCTTCGCGGTGATCTCCGGCCGGCAGGTGCAGCAGGCGCTGGCCGGGCGGGAGCGGGACCTGGTGGACCTGGTCGAGGCCACCTACCGGCTGCACGGCGCCGGTGACTCGGTCAACCCGCCGTCGTACTTCCTGCGTTTCCCCGACCGCCCCACGGCCCGGATCATCGCGCTGCCCGCCTCCATCGGCGGCCCGACGCAGGTGGACGGCGTGAAGTGGATCTCCAGCTTCCCCGAGAACGTGAGCGCCGGGCTGCCGCGGGCCTCCGCGGTGCTGATCCTCAACGACCACGGCACCGGCTACCCGTTCGCCTGCCTGGAGAGTTCCGTCATCAGCGCCACCCGGACCGCGGCCTCCGCCGCGCTGGCCGCCGACTGGCTCAGCCGCACCCGGACCCGGCCCCGCAGGGCCGGCTTCTTCGGCACGGGCCTGATCGCCCGGTACATCCACACCTTCCTCGCCGGCACCGGCTGGACCTTCGACGCGATCGGCGTGCACGACCTGTCCGCGGACAGCACCGCCGGTTTCCGCGGCTACCTGCGGCAGGCCGGCGCCGGCGGGCGGATCACCGTCCACGACAGCGCCGAGGACCTGGTGCGCTCCAGCGACCTGGTGGTCTTCGCCACCGTCGCGGGCCGGCCGCACGTCACGGCCCCGGGCTGGTTCGAGCACAATCCCGTGGTCCTGCACGTGTCACTGCGCGACCTCGCCCCCGAGATCCTGCTCACCGCGGCGAACTTCGTGGACGACGTCGAGCACTGCCTGAAGGCCGACACCTCCCCGCACCTGGTCGAACAGCGCACCGGGAACCGCGACTTCCTCAACGGCACCCTCTACGACGTGATGCTCGGTCGTGCCGCGCCGCCGCACGACCAGCCGGTGATCTTCTCGCCCTTCGGCCTCGGCGTCCTCGACCTGGCCGTCGGCAAGTACGTCTACGACCGCGTGGCCGGGGCGGGGGAACTCCGCCTCGTCGACGACTTCTTCCACGACTTGCGCCGGTACGGCTGAGGCCGTTGTCCCTCAGCTCTGGCACCAGGAGGCTGCCGTGCCCGTCATATCCGCTCCCCATGCCTTCAACGAAGGCAGTCTGTTCGTCGACCTGGAGTCGATCTTCGGATACCGTCTCTACCTCAAGTGCGAGGGCTTCAACTTCGCCGGCTCCATCAAGTTGAAGGCCGCGAACGAGATGGTGCAGAGCGCCGAACGGGACGGACGCCTGAGGCCGGACTCCATCCTCGTCGAGTCCTCGTCCGGAAACCTGGGCGTCGCGCTGAGCGTGATCGCCGCCAGCAAGGGCCACCGGTTCCTGTGCGTGACGGACCCCCGGTGCAACCTGTCGACCAAGCTGCTGATGGAGGCCCTGGGCAGCCAGGTGCACGTGGTGACCGACCTGGACGGCAACGGCGGTTTCCTGGGCACGCGGCTGGAGTACGTGCGGGCGCTGTGCGCCTCCGACGAACGGTACGTGTGGCTCAGCCAGTACACCAACGCGGGGAACTGGCGGGCCCACTTCCGTACGACGGCACCGGAGATCGCCGGCCACTTCCCGCAGCTGGACGTGCTGTTCGTCGGGACGGGCACCGCCGGGACCCTGATGGGCTGCGCGCGCTACTTCCGCGAGTGGCAACGGCCGGTGCGGATCGTCGCCGTGGACAGCGTGGGCTCGGTGGCCTTCGGCGGCGAGCCGGGCCGCCGGATGATCCCCGGCCTGGGGATGAGCATGCGCCCGCCGCTGCTCGACGAGTCGTACGTGGACGAGGTGATCCGGGTGGAGGAGGCCGACACCATCCGCACCTGTCACCGCATGGCCAGGCGGGGCTTCCTGTTCGGCGGCTCCACGGGGTCCGTGGTCAGCGCCGCGACGGGCTGGCTGGCCCGGCACGGCACCCGTGACCTGACCGCGGTGGCCATAGCGCCCGACCTCGGCGAGCGCTACCTCGACACCATCTACCAGACCAACTGGCTGCAGGACCTGTACGGCGAGCACCTGCTGGACTCCACCCGGACGGACACCCCGTGGGAGGAGGACTCCGCGAAGTCCGCGTCCCGGGGACCGGGCCGCCGCCGCGAGGCGTGACGCCCACCCACCCGGCTGATCAGGCCACCGGCTCCGGGGTGCGGGCGCGCCACGGGATGCGGAAGGCGGTCGCCGTGACGATCAGCGCGGAGGCGGCCACCGTGGCCATGCCCGCGGTCAGGTTCACCGCGCCGGCCACGAAGCCGATCAGCGCGGGGCCGGCCAGCAGACCCGTCGTGCCCATCGCGGCGACCAGCGCCAGCGCTTCCGGGCCGCGGCCGGCCGCCGCCACGTACACGCACGGGGTGACGGCGGCCGCGCCCAGGCCGACGCAGGCGAAGCCGAACAGCGTGGGCACCACTCCCCCGGCGAGCAGGGCGAGGGCCAGGCCCGCGGCGGCCACCGCGCTGCCGGTGCGCACCACGCGCCCGTCGCCCCAGCGGGTGCGCCAGCGGTCCGCGCACAGCCGGGCCAGCAGCATCATCACGGAGACGACCGCGATCCCGAGCGGGGCGACGGACGCCGGCGCCCGGACGACGTCCCTCAGGTAGAGCGTCGACCAGTCGTTCATGGCGCCCTCGGTGACGGTTCCGAAGGCCATGGCGCAGCCCATGAGGAGCGTCGTACCCGAGGGCAGGCCGCGGCGGGCGCGCGGCTTCGGCTCCGCCGCGCCGGCCGGGGTCTCCTCCTCGTGCGGCAGCAGGCCCGGGCGGGCACCGCCGAGCAGGAGCAGCAACAGGGCGCCGGCGACGGCGAAGTGGGCCGGGACGGACGCGGTCACGGCGGTGACGCCGGAGGTCAGCAGGGCGGCGGCGAGCAGCCCGCCGCTGAACGTGGCGTGCAGCCGGGACATGACGGTCCGCCCGTGGGCGCGCTCCAGCGCGGCGCCCTGCGCGTTCATGGCGACGTTGAGGCAGCCGACCGCGACCCCGTCGGCGCACACGGCGAGCAGCGCGAGCGGGAAGTCCGGTACGGCGGACAGGGCGGCCAGGACGACGACGAGGGCCGCGGCCGAGGCGAGGGACAGCAGCCGCGAGCCGAGCCGGCGCATCAGGGCGGCGACCAGCGGGAAGGAGGCCGCCGCCCCGGCCCCGCAGGCCATCAGCAGCAGGCCCACCTCGCCCGCGCCCAGGTCCAGCCGGGTCTTCAGCGCGGGCAGCCGGGAGACCCAGGTGCCGTACTGGAAGCCGAGGAAGCAGAACAGCGCGGCGGTCGACCACTTGGCGCGCCGGAAGGAGGGTGCGGTCATCGGCCCGCCTTCCGCGCGACGGCGACCTGGGCCGACATGTACACCGCGCCGCCGCCGTAGCTGGCCGGCACCCGCGCCTCGGGGTGGGGCCGGTACCCGTTGGCCCGCCAGAAGGGCTCCTTGCCGGCGACCGCGATCAGCGACATGGTCGCGAACCCCCGGGCGCGGGCCGCGTCCGTGAGGTGCCGGACCAGCCGGGTGCCCAGGCCACGGCGGCGCAGGGGCGCGCTGACGACCAGGTCGTGCAGGTGGAGGTTCGCGGCCTGGTGGACGGCCCGTTCCGGGCGGGTCAGGTCGGGACAGTGGAACCGCCGGTAGGGCAGGGCCAGGACGTAGCCGGCGATCCGGCCGTCGAGCTCCAGGACGAAGCTGGTGTCGGCCGAGGCGCGGGACCGCAGGCCGGCCTCCCCCTCGGTGAGCGGGGTGTCCGCGTACGCCCCGGCCTCCAGGGCGGCGACCTGGGGCCAGTCGGCCTCGGTGATGCCCCGTACGAGGCCTGTCATGTCAGTGGTGTCCTTCCTGGCCCCGGGTGCACACGGCCGGCAGCGGGCGGATGCCGTTGAACCCGCGGGTCATGTAACTGCCGGCGTAGGCGCCGGCGGAGAGGATGCGGACCGGGTCGCCGGAGGCGAGGGACGCCGGGACGAGTACCGGGTACCGGCCGGCGCCGTAGGCGTCGTCGCTGTCGCAGGTGGGTCCGGCGACGACCGCGGGGACGAGTTCCCCGCTCTCCCGCCCCGGGAAGACCAGCGGGTGGGTCACCTGGTCCATCTCGTACAGTCCGTTGAACTTGCCCACGCTCAGGTACAGCCAGCGGGCACGACCGCCGTCCGGCTGCGTCCGTTCGGTCAGCCGGACCACCCGGGCGTGGATCACGCCGTGGTCGGCGACCAGGTGACGCCCCGGTTCCAGCACGAAGTCGAGCGGGGCGGCGGCCAGCGCGTCCAGGTGTTCCATGCCTTCGCGGAGCACGGTGAAGATCTTGTCCAGCGGCGGGTCGAGAGGGGTGCCGCGCCGGTCGAGATAGCCGAGCGCGGGCAGCCCGCCGCCGAGGTTCACGTGGTCGGGTACGATCCCCCGCCCGGCCAGCGCCACGAGCGTCCCGGCGAGGGTGTCCACGGCCTGCTGCCAGGCCTCGCAGGTCATCTGCTGCGAACCGACGTGCACGGACAGGCCGGCCGGGACGAGCCCGGCGTCACGGGCCGTGGTCAGCACGCGGACGGCGTCCTCCGGTGCGCAGCCGAACTTGCGGTTCAGGCCCCACAGGGCGCCCTCCCCGCTGGTGGCGAGGCGGCAGAAGACGCGGGCGCGGGGCGCGTGCGCGGCGATGGCGGTGACGTCCTCGACACTGTCGGTGGCGAAGGTGCGCACCCCCAGGCGGTGGGCCTCGGCGATGTCCTGGTCCGACTTGACCGTGTTGCCGTAGTGGATGCGGTCGGGGTGGGCGCCGGCGCGCAGGGCTTGCTCGATCTCGGCGGGGCTCGCCGCGTCGAAGCCGGCGCCTGCGGCGGCCAGTGCGTGCAGGACTTCGTCGACCGGGCAGGCCTTGAGGGCGAAGCGGATGCGGGTGCCGGGGAGTTCTCGCAGCAGGGTGTCGTACTGGTGCGTTATGCCGGTGAGGTCGTAGAGGAGGCGGTCCGTGGTGCTGGTGCGGGTGCGTTGTGGCTGATCGCGCCGTTCCCCGCGCCCTTTCAGGGCGGTCATGGCCGGGCCGCCTTCATCAGTGCGGGCCAGGAGACGGTCAAGTGGATGAAGTCCTCGATGTCCTGCTGGGCCTGGTCGAGCAACTGGCTGCGTTCCACGTGTAGTTGATCGGCGAAGGCCGCGTACCGGCCGCCCAGTTTGCGGTATGCCGTGTCGATGCGGTCCAGGCGCCAGATGTTCTCCGTGCGGTCCAGGGCCGTGCTCTCGCGCAGGAACTCCACGACGCGCTCGGGCCGGACCCGCTGTCCGGTGTCCAGCAGGCCCGCGCCCTCGGCCGTCATCCGGTCGTACACGTCGTGGAAGTAGAGCATCGAGAGGAGGAACTTCACGAAGCGGCGCTGGTAGGCGGGGAAGCCGGAGGCGGTGCGGCGTTCGGGGGTGTGGAAGTTCTCGATGTGGCGGTTGTGCAGGATTCCGGGCAGGCCCGCGTCGTGGACGAGGTGGAGGAGGAAGTAGTCGCTGCCGATGGTGTCGGTGGCGGGCGGGAGGGGGACGCGCTCGTACACCGCCCGGTCGAAGGCGATGTTGCACATGTCGACGCGCATGGGGTCGACCAGGGTGAGGGTCGCGTGGTCGCCGGTGAAGGGGGCGGTGCCCGCACCGGTGAAGGACTCCTCGACCAGCGCGCGTATGCGGTCCTCGGGCCAGTCACCGGGGGCCCAGAGGCCGACCACGTCGTGGTAGACGGCCTCGTCCAGGCGCCGTATCTCCCCGATGTCGACGGAGAGTTCACCGATGAAGGAGGCACCGGCGAGGGAGACCGGGCGCTGGGACAGTGCCGGGTCCAGGTCGGTGCGGGTGACGGCGGCCGAGGCCTCGGCGGCGGGGCGGCCCAGCCAGGGCAGCTCGTGGTGGACCGGGAACACCGACTGCCCGGCGTGGAGTTGGTAGGTGCTGTCGGAGTCGCGGCGGTGCACCGAGGCGCAGCCGAGGGCGGCGGCCAGCAGGAAGGCGCGGTTGGTGCAGGCGCCGTAGGAGACGGCGGCCGGCAGCATCAGGCGGAGCAGGCGCTCCGGCTCGGGCAGGCCGGCCTTCCGGACGACCCGGCGCAGGAAGTGCCGCTGGGCCTCCTCGTTGAGGTGGTGGACGGTCACGCCCGGCTCCCGGGGCAGCGCGGCGACCGTGCGGGTGTGTTCGGCGCGGGTGCGGTCGTCGGCGGAGTCCAGGATCAGCAGCTGGACGTCGGCGCCGAAGTGCCGGGCCGCGTAGGTGGCTTCGGCGTGCAGGGCGGTGAGGGTGGCGGAGCAGGCCCGGTTGGTGGGCAGCGTGAGGCAGACGCGGTTCACCGGGCACCTTCCGCGGCGGCCCAGGAGTCGAGGCCGAGCAGCCTGCGCCCCAGGTCGTCGAGTTCGGCGGGGCCGTAGCGGAGGGCCTCGGGCGTGCGGGCGTCGCCGAGCAGGGTGGCGTTCCAGTCGGGGGTGGCGAGGGTGCGCCAGGACTCCACGCGGGAGTCGCGCAGGGCGGTGTGCTCCTCCAGCGCGGGCATCATCGACAGGTACTGGACAGCTCGGACAGCGTTGTCGGAGAGGTTGGGCGCCACGCCGTGGGCGAGCAGCCCGTTGAAGATCAGCAGGTCGCCGGCCTGGAGGTCGGGGCGGACCACGGGGAACTCGGCGCGGTCGGCGCCGGGGCGGACCGGGTCGCGGCCGGGCGGCTGGGCGAGGCGCCATTCCTCGAAGCGGCGGAAGAGTTCGGGCGCGCACTGGAAGCCGCCGAGTTCGGGGCGGGTGTCGGTGAGCGCGATGATGCCCTGCACGCGCTGCGGGAGCACGGCGAGGGTGGTGTCGACGTCCCAGTGCAGCTCGATGTCGAAGCCCTCGTCGGTGGGTTCGATGAGGGAGCGGGAACGGGTGCGGACGTTGGGCGGGTTGAGGTTGAGCCGGTCCAGGGTGACCCACAGCTCCAGGCTGTCCCAGACGTCCACGAAGGCGTCGTAGACGCGCCGGTTCTGCCGGCTGTTCCACAGCAGCTGGTGGTGGTAGGCCTCGACGAAGCCGTAGATGTAGAGGTGCCGGTCGAGTTCGGAGCGGAACTCCGGCTCCTCGTACCAGGTGTCGGGGCGGTCGGGGTCGAGTCCCTGGAACTCCCAGGCGAAGTCGAGGAGTTCCTTGGCCTCGCCCGGGGTGATCGCCTCGCGTAAGACGACGTAGCCGTAGGTCTGCCAGAAGGTGAAGTCCTCCTCGGACAGGACGCGCAGCGGCCGGGTCTTCTCCAGGTCGCGCAGGGGGGTCGGGGCGAGGTAGGTCTCGCCGTCGGTGCTGAAGTAGGGGCGGCCGGTCGCCGCGCGGTGCAGGTACGGGTGGGGCGTCTGCATGCGATTCCTCGGGAACTGGAACACAGAGTGCGGTGGAGATCCGGGAAAGGAGCAAGAGCGAGCGGGCCGCCCGCTCACGGCGGGCGGCCGGTGAGCCCGTGGGGCTAGCCCGCGACGACGGCCTCCGCGGCGGCCACACCGCAGACCCGGGCGGCGCCGTAGGTGGCGATGTGCAGGGCGCCGCGCGGCGGGGCCTGGGGCAGGCCCATCTCGACCACGACGGTGTCGGGCCGGGCGGCGAGCAGGGTGTCGAGCGCGGAGCGCATCCAGTCGTGCCGGTGCTCGTCGCGGACCACGGCGACGATCCGGCGGTCCCCGGCCGCGGCGAGGACGGCCGCGCCGGCACCCGCGCCGGTGAAGGAGCCGGAGGCGCTGCCGGGCAGCAGCCGCTCCAGCTCGGCGGCGACACCCCAGGGGGTCTGGTCGCCGACGGCGATGTTCGGGGCCGGGTTGAACTGGGCGACGTACGCCGGTGCGGTGACCGGTGCGGCGGCGCCCGCCCGGGTCACCGTCAGCGCGCGGCGGGCCGCGACCAGGCCGATCTCCGGGTCGGCCGGGGTCCTGGCCGCGTCGCCGCGGGCCGCGACGGTCCAGGCGGCCAGCTCGCGGACCCGGGCGGCGGCGTCGGCGAGCCGTTCCTCGGGCAGTTCCCCGGAGCGCACGGCGGCCACGAGCGCGTCCCGGAGCCCCAGCACGGTGCCCTCGTCGCACAGTCCGCCGCCCACGCAGATGGCGTCGGCGCCGGCCGCGATGGCGAGGACCACGCCGTGTTCGAGGCCGTAGGTGCCGGAGATGGCGCGCATCTCCATGCCGTCGGTGACGATCAGGCCCTGGTAGCCGAGTTCGCCGCGCAGCAGCTCGGTGAGGACGCGCCGGGACAGGGTGCCGGGGCGGTCCGGGTCGAGCGCGGGCACGAGGATGTGGGCGCTCATGATCGCCCGGGTGCCGGCGGCGATCGCCGCGCGGAACGGGGGCAGTTCACGTGCGTACAGGGTGTCGGCGTCGACGTCGATGCGGGGTACGGCGTGGTGGGAGTCGACGTTGGTGTCGCCGTGGCCGGGGAAGTGCTTGGTGCAGGCGGCGACGCCGGTGGACTGCAGGCCCTCCACCCAGGCGGCGGTGTGCCGGGCCACCAGGCCGGGGCTCGCGCCGAAGGAGCGGACGCCGATGACGGGGTTGTCGGCGTTGGCGTTGACGTCGGCGGAGGGCGCCCAGTCGAAGGTGACGCCGCAGGCGGCCAGGCGCCGGCCCAGCTCGCGGGAGACGGCCCGGGTGAGAGCGGGGTCGCCGACGGCGCCGAGCGCGTGGTTGCCGGGGAAGGAGGAGCCGGTGCGCACGTCGAGGCGGGTGACGTCGCCGCTCTCCTCGTCGATGGCGACCAGCAGGTCGTCACGCTCGGCACGCAACTGCCCGGTGAGCGCGGTGACCTGCTCCTCGCTGACGACGTTGCGGCCGAACAGGGCGACGGAGGCGAGGCCCTCGCCGATGCGGCGGCGCACCCAGTCCGGGGCGGTGGTGCCGTCGAACCCCGGCTGCAGCACCGCGAGGGCGTCCCGGGCGAGGGCGTCGCCCGCGGCGGAGCCGCTGCCGGACGCGGCGGTGGCGATGGTGGTCATCGGACGTCATCCCTTCACGGCGCCGTCGGTCAGACCGCTGACAGCCTTGCGTTGCAGGAAGATGAAGAGGATCAGGATGGGCAGCGCGAACAGGGAGGAGGCGGCCATGGTGGCGCCCCAGTCGTCACCGAAGGCGGTCTGGAACTGGGACAGCCACAGCGGCAGGGTCTGCTTCTCGATGTCCTTGTTGAGGATCAGGACGAGCGGGAACTCGTTCCAGGCGGTGACGAAGCCGAACAGCGAGGTCGCCATCAGGCCGGGCGCGAGCAGCGGGAAGATCACCTTGACGAAGGCCTGGGTGCGGGTGCAGCCGTCGATCATCGCCGACTCCTCCAGCTCCTTGGGCACGGCGGCGACGTAGCCGCGCAGCGTGAGGAGGGTGAGGGGCAGCACCATCACCGTGTAGAAGACGGTGAGCGGGACCAGGCTGTTGAGCATGTCGTTGTCGCGGACGATCATGTAGATGGCGATGATCATGACCTCCCAGGGGGCCATCTGCGCCAGCATGAACGTCACGATGAGGCCCCGCCGGCCCTTGAACCGCATCCGCGCCAGGGCGAAGGCGGCGAACAGGGCGATGACGAGCGAGAAGACGACCGACAGGACCGTGACGGTGACGGAGTTGAGCACCAGGGTCCAGAAGTGGTCGGCGTCGACGGCCTTCTTGAAGTGGTCGAGGGTGGCGTTCGTCGGGAACCACACCGGGTCGTCGGCGATGATGTCGCCGGTCGGTTTGAAGGCCGTGGCGAACATCCAGTAGACGGGGAACACGAAGCCGACGAAGAGGACGGCGGCGGTCGCGTTGGGCCAGATACGGCCGAAGAGCGAGCGCTTCACAGCTCGTCCTCCTCTTGCTTGAGCACCATGCGCAGGTAGTACGAGGTGATGACGAGCAGGACCAGGATGGTCAGGAAGGAGATGGCCGCGCCGACCCCGAAGTGCTGGTTGCCGACGCCCTCGACGTAGGCGTAGATCGGCAGGGTCTCGGTGAGGTGGTCGGGGCCGCCCTCGTTGAGCGCGAAGATCTGCGGGAACGCCTTGAAGATCCAGATGACTTCGAGGAACGTCGTGGCGTACAGGAAGGGCCGCAGGAAGGGCAGGGTCACCGAGGTGAAGCCCTTCCAGGCTCCGGCGCCGTCCAGGGAGGCGGCCTCGTACAGCTCCCGGGGGATCGTGGTGGTGGCCGCGTAGAGGTTGATCGCCACGAAGGGTATGGACTGCCAGACCAGGAGCAGGGTGATCACGGCGAAGGTGGAGAACTGGGTCTGCAGCCAGTTGTGGTCGGCCATCGAGTGCCAGCCGAGCTTGTCCAGGACCCAGTTGACGACGCCGAAGCGCTGGGCGAACAGCCACTGGTAGACGGTGGTGGCCGCGATGACCGGCATGGCCCAGGCGAGGACGAGGCCCACCATGAGCAGCAGCCGCATCTTCGCGCCGAGCCGGGCCAGCAGCAGCCCGATCAGGGTGCCGATCACCATGATCAGTACCACGTTGACGGCGGTGAAGACGACGGAGCGCTCGACGACGTGCCAGAAGTCGCCGCCGCTCAGCACCTCCCGGTAGTTGTCGACGCCGTTCCACTCGGTGAGGTGCTGGATGAGCTGGCGTGGATTGAGGTTCTGGAACGACAGCATGCCGTTCTTCACCAGGGGCCAGCCCAGCAGCACCAGGGTGGCCAGCAGCGCGGGCAGCAGGAGCAGGTAGGGGGCGGTGGCGCGGCGCCGGGACGGGGCGCCGGCGGTGCGGCTGTCACCGCGCGGCGGGGCCGGCACCCGGGCCTTGCGGACAGCGGGCTCCCCGGCCGTGTCCGTGCCTTCGGTCTGCACTGACATGAGTTGCCATCTCTTCCGTGGCCGTACGGACGACACAGGTGAGCCGGGGGCGCGCGTACGGCGCCCCCGGCGCGGTCATCAGTTCTGCTGGGCCAGGCGCTTGTTGATCTCGCCTTCGACCTGCTTGGCGGCGTCCGCCGGGGACTTGCCGTTCAGCACGGCCGTCATGTACGACTTGATCGGGTTCGGGCTGTTCTCCACCGCGCCCCATTCGGGGATCAGCGGGGTGGTGCCACCGACGGCGGCACCCGGAGCGGCGGCCTCGGCGACGGCGTTGCCCTTGAGGTTGGACTCCAGGGCCTGCTTGTTCGGGATGACGCCGTTGAGCTTGGCCAGTTCGCCCTCGTACTGGTCGGACAGGGCGATCTTCAGGAACTCCTTGGCCAGGGCCTGCTTCTTGCTGCCCTCGGCGACGGCGAGGTTGGAACCGCCGAGGAAGACGCCCTCGGGCTTGCCCGCGGCCTCACCGGGGATGGTGAAGTAGCCGAGGTCCTTCTCGATGGCCTTGTTGGCGGTGACGGCCGTACCGGCCTCCCAGCCCATGCCGATGAAGGCGCCGGTCTTGCCCTTGGCGAAGACCTCGGCCTGCTGCGGGGTGGCCTCGTCCTTGTCCTTGGGGGCCTTGGAGTAGGAGGCGTACGTCTTGTAGATCTCCATGGCCTGGGCGACCTTGGGGTCCCCGAGGTTGGAGACGTACTTGTCACCCTCCTTCTTCACCAGGTCGGCGCCCTGGCCGATGGTCAGGCCGTCGAAGAAGTACCAGTTCTGGCCGGGCAGGTAGAGCGGCTCGGCGTCGGTCTTCTTGCCGATGGTCTCCAGGTCCTTGAAGAACTCGTCCCGGGTCTTCGGGGTGTCCTTGATGCCGGCCTTGGCCCAGATCTTCTTGTTGTAGATGACGACGCGGTTGGCGAAGTACCACGGAGCGGCGTACTGCTTGCCGTCGTAGACCGAGGACTGCGAGACCGACGGCGTCCAGTCGGCGCCGATCTCCTTCTTCAGGTCGCTCAGGTCGGCGAGGCCGCCGGTGGCCGCGTAGGCCGGGGTCTGGGTGTTGCCGACCTCCAGCACGTCCGGCGGGGCGGACTCGGACAGGGCGGTGGTGATCTTCTGCTGGATCCCGTCCCACTTCTGCGTCTCGAACTTCAGCTTGGCGCCGGTCTTCTTCTCGAACGCGGCCGTGACGTCCTTGACCCACTGGTCCGGCGTGGAGCCGTCCATCGCCCAGACCGTCAGGGTCTGGCCCTTGAAGCTGTCCGGCCCCGCGTTCTTGCCGCTGTCGTCGCCGTCGTCCCCGCCGCACGCCGACACGGAGACCATCATGCCCGCGATCACGATCGCGGCCGCAAGCTTGCGCTTCACGCCACCCTCCTCAGGGATGCCACTAACCCCCCACGCCCTCGGCGGTGACCTGCGTACGACGCTGTTGCACGTAGGGCTCGGGACCTGGCCACTAATGGTGTAGACCAGTACGGTGGAGCTTGGCCTAGACCTTTTGGAGTGTCAAGGGTGGTTCGGGAAGCCGGTCCCGGCCGTTACGAGAAAGTCACCGGAGCGCGTCCGTCCGCGATCCGTCCCATTCGCCCGGAGCGTTCAGTTGGACTAGACCATAGGGCAGTTGGTCGCTATAACGGGAGCCCATCGACACAGCCGGGAAGGCAGGCATGACCACCGACGTCAGCAGCGCCCAGCCGCACAGGGGAGCGTCCGGCCGCACCGCGCGCGTGCCGAAGTACTACCGGATCAAGCAGCAACTGCTCACCATGGCCGAGGCACTGCAGCCCGGCTCCGCCATGCCCGCGGAACGTCTGCTCGCCGTCCGGTTCGACACCTCGCGGACCACCGTCCGGCAGGCGCTCCAGGAACTCGTCGGCGAGGGGCGGCTCAACCGGATCCAGGGCAAGGGCACCTTCGTCGCCCAGCCCAAGCTGTACCGCACGCTCCAGCTCACCTCGCACACCGAGGACATGCGCGCCCAGGGACTCACCCCGGCCTCGCAGATGCTGGACATCGGAGAGGTGCCCGCGGACGAGAAGCTGGCGGGACTGCTCGGCATCGGGATCGGCGAGAAGGTGCTGCGCATCGAGCGGCTGCGGCTGGCCAGCGGCGACCCGATGGCGATCGAGACGACCCACCTGTCCGTACGGCGCTTCCCCGGCCTGCGCCGGTCCCTGGCCACGCACCCCTCGCTCTACACGGCGCTCGCCGAGGTGTACGGCGTCCATCTCGCCGAGGCCGACGAGACCATCGAGACCTCGCTGTCGACCCCGCGCGAGGCGCAGCTGCTCGCCACCGACGTGGGGCTGCCGATGCTGCTGCTGTCCCGGCACTCGCGGGACGCGCAGGGCTCGCCCGTGGAATGGGTGCGCTCGGTGTACCGGGGGTCCCGCTACAAGTTCGTGGCCGCCCTGCGCCGGCCGGACGCCCCGGTGGTCCGGCGGAGGACGGCCCCGCCGGACCGGGACGGGGCCGGCCGCGCCTGAGGCAGGGGCGCGGGCGCAGTCGCGGATCAGCGAACGGGCATGACCGGCGCCTTCCCCGACGACTTGCCCGGCGCCTTCGGTGAAGACTTGCCCGGCGCCTTCGCCGACGACTTGGCCGGAGCCTTCGCCGACGACTTGCCCGGAGCCTTCGCCGACGGCTTGCCCGGCGCCTTCGGCGACGGCGTGTCCTGCCGGGCGAGTTCGATGTCCTGGTGCGACACCGCGTGGAAGGACGGCAGCACGACGATGCCGGAGGGGCGCAGCTCCGTGAGGGTGGCCTCCACCTGCGCCGCCCCGGTCTTCAGGACCTCCGGCGAAGCCTTGCCGGAGTGCTCCCACCGGTGTTCGGCGCCGTCGCACTGGGCGACGCTGCCGCCGATGCCGTGCCGGAGGCCGGGGTCGCCCTGGCTGACCGAGGAGCTGACGAGCACCGGTCCGGTGCCGCCGGTGCAGCGGTAGGTGCCGGACAGCGTCACCGTGCCGTCGGGCGCGAGCCGGCCGGCCGGGTCGACGGTGATCAGCTCGGAGGGGTCGGCGGCGGCCGGACCGACGGCGGCGCACAGCAGCGCGGCGGCGCCTAGGACCGCGGCGAGGGCGGGGCGTACGGGCATGGGATACCTCCCGGTTCCAGGGATCGAGGGTTTCCACTGGTACCGGGCGGCCGGGCCGCCGGACGTGACCGTCACCCCATCGGTGGCGCGTCACCGGGCCGTCCGGGCCGGTCACACCGGGTTCGGCGGGGTCCGGCAGGCCTAGGGCAGTACGGCGAACCCGTCCAGCTCCACCAGAGCCCGCTCGTCCCACAGCCGTACGACCTGTACGACGGCCATCGCGGGATAGTCACGGCCCGCCGCGTCCCGCCAGATCCGGCCGAGCCGGGCGGCGTGGGCACGGTACGCGGCGACGTCGGTGGCGTAGACGGTGACCCGGGCGAGGTCGGCGGGGGTGCCGCCGGCCGCGCGCAGGGCGGTGAGGAGGTTGCCGAGGGCCTTCTCGAACTGCTCGGGCAGCGTCTCGCCGGTGATCTTTCCGTCGCCGTCGAGGGCGGTCTGGCCCGCGAGGAACACCACCCGCGAGCCGGCCGCGACGACGGCGTGCGAGAAGCCCGTGGGCGGGGCCAGCCCGGGCGGGTTGACGCGCTCGGCCGTCACCGGTCCTCCTTGTGCTCGACGGCGTACAACTCCTTGGCGATGATGCCTCGTTGGACCTCGCTGGCGCCCTCGTAGATGCGGGGCGCGCGCACCTCGCGGTAGAGGTGTTCCAGCAGGTGGCCGCGGCGCAGGGCACGGGCGCCGTGCAGCTGGACGGCGGTGTCGACGACGTACTGCGCGGTCTCGGTGGCGAGCAGCTTGGCCATCGCGGCCCGCCGGGGGACGTCGGCGGCGCCCGCGTCGTACGCCGCCGCGGCCGCGTACACCATCAGCCGGGCCGCCTCGGTGCGCAGGGCCATCTCGGCGACCTGGTGGGACACGGCCTGAAGGTCCATCAGCCTGCCGTGGAACGCCTCGCGCCGGCGGGTGTGGCCGACGGTGGCGTCCAGCGCGGCCTGCGCCATGCCGACCGCGAAAGCGCCGACGCTGGGCCGGAACAGGTTGAGGGTGCCCATGGCGACGGCGAAACCGCGCTCGGGTGCGCCGAGCACGTCGGCGGCGGTGACGGGCACGGCGTCGAAGTCCAGGGCGCCGATGGGGTGCGGCGAGATCATCTCCAGGGCGCTGCCGGTGAGTCCGGGCCGGTCGGCCGGGACCAGGAAGGCGGTCACCCCGCGGGCCCCGGCGCCCGGTGTGGTGCGGGCGAAGACGGTGTAGAAGTCGGCCTCGGGGGCGTTGGAGATCCAGCACTTGGCGCCGGTCAGCCGCCAGCCGCCGCCGTCGGGGGCGGCCGCCAGGGCCAGCGCCGCCGCGTCCGACCCGGCGCCGGGCTCGCTCAGCGCGAAGGCGGCGACCGCGCTGCCGTCGGCGACCCGGGGCAGCCAGCGGGCGCGCTGGTCCGGGGTGCCGTGGGCGTGCACCGGGTGGGCGCCCAGGCCCTGCAGGGCGAGCGCGGTCTCGGCCTCGGTGCAGGCCTGGGCGAGGGACTCCCGCATCAGGCACAGGTCCAGCGCGCCGGCGGCGAACAGCCGTGCGAGCAGGCCCAGTCGGCCGAGTTCGGCGAGGAGCGGCCGGTTGACGCGGCCGGGTGTGCCCCGGTCGGCGAGCGGGCGCAGTCGGCCGGCGGCCAGCTCGCGCAGCTCGGCACACCAGGCGGTCTGCTCGGGTCCGAGTGAGAATGCGGACACGGCCGGTCCTCCCTCCGGGGTCGCGTTCCGGGGCGGGTCCCCGCCCCTGCCGCACCCCGCCTGCTGACGTTATCGCGTGCAGTTGACTGCCGTCACCAACACGATACGCTCAAGGCGCGAGCCCACCAGGTAGCCCGTTCGGACACTGTCCCGGACATCTGTCACGGCAAGGGGGCGGACCGCCATGCATCTCTCGGCCCACGTCGACACGTTCGCGCGCGACCATCTGCCCCCGCCGCACGAGTGGCCCGAGCTGCGGTTCGACCTGCCGGAACTGCGCTACCCCGACCGGCTGAACTGCGCCGCGGAACTCCTGGACCACGCCGACCCGGCCCGCCCGGTGTTCCGCACCCCGGACGGCGCCGCCTGGACCTACGGCGAGCTGCGCGCGCGGGTCGACCGGATCGCGCACGTGCTCACCGGCTCGCTGGGCGTGGTCCCGGGCAACCGGGTGCTGCTGCGCGGCCCCACCACGCCCTGGCTCGCCGCCTGCTGGCTGGCGGTGCTGAAGGCGGGCGGGGTCGCGGTCACCGTGCTGGCCCAGCAGCGCCCGCAGGAGCTGGCGACCCTGTGCGGGATCGCCCGGGTGGGGCACGCCCTGTGCGACATACGGGTGGTGGACGACCTGGCGCAGGCCTCGATACCCGGGCTGCGCGTCACGACGTACGGTGGTGACGCGCCCGACGACCTGCTGCGCCGCCCGGCGCCCGCGGGCCCCTACCCGGCGGTGGACACCGCGGCCGACGACGTCGCCCTGATCGCGTTCACCTCCGGTACGACGGGTCGCCCGAAAGGGTGCATGCACTTCCACCGCGATGTGCTGGCGACGGCCGACACCTTCTCCCGGCATGTGCTGCGGCCCCATGAGGACGATGTCTTCACCGGCAGCCCCCCACTGGGCTTCACCTTCGGTCTCGGCGGGCTGGTGATCTTCCCCCTGCGGGCCGGGGCGAGCGCCCTGCTGCTGGAACAGGCGGGCCCCCGCCACCTGCTCCCCGCGATCGCCGAGCACCGCGTCTCGGTCCTCTTCACCGCGCCGACCGCCTACCGCGCCATGCTGGAGGAGCTGGACGGCTACGACCTGAGGTCCCTCAGGCGCTGCGTCTCGGCCGGCGAGAACCTGCCCGCGGCCACCTGGCGGGCCTGGCACGACCGCACGGGCCTGCGCATCATCAACGGCATCGGCGCCACTGAGCTGCTGCACATCTTCCTCTCCGCCGCCGACGAGCGGATCCGGCCCGGCAGCACGGGACTGCCGGTGCCGGGCTGGCAGGTGCGCGTCCAGGACGCCGACGGCGAGCCGGTGCCCGACGGCGAGCCCGGGCTGCTCGCCGTGCGCGGCCCGGTCGGCTGCCGCTACCTCGCCGACCCGCGGCAGCGGGAGTACGTCCGGGACGGCTGGAACATCACCGGCGACACCTACGTACGCGAGGCCGACGGCTACTTCCGCTATGTGGCCCGCGCCGACGACATGATCATCTCGGCCGGGTACAACATCGCCGGACCGGAGGTGGAGGAGGCGCTGCTGCGCCATCCGGACGTGACCGAGACGGCGGTCGTCGGCCGTCCCGACGAGACCCGCGGGCAGGTCGCGGTGGCCTACACGGTGCTGCGCGCGGGCGCCCGGCGCGACCCGGAGGCCCTGCGCGCGTTCCTCACCGCCGAGCTGGCGCCGTACAAGTGCCCGCGCGCGTTCGTCTTCCTGGACGCGCTGCCCCGCACGGCCACCGGCAAACTCCAGCGGTTCCGGCTGCGCACCGAAGGTGACCAGCAGTGATGCCGACGACCTAAAATGATCAATGTGTCCGAGCAGCACGCACCCAGGTCCCTCATCGTCACGCTCTACGGCGCGTACGGCCGCTTCATGCCCGGCCCGGTGCCCGTCGCCGAGCTGATCCGGCTCCTGGCCGCCGTCGGCGTGGACGCGCCGTCCGTGCGTTCCTCGGTGTCCCGGCTCAAACGGCGCGGGCTGCTGCTGCCCGCCCGCACGGAGTCCGGCGCCGCCGGGTACGAACTGTCCGCCGAAGCACGCCAGTTGCTGGACGACGGCGACCGGCGCATCTACGCGGGCGCACCCGTCGCGGACGAGGGCTGGGTGCTCGCGGTGTTCTCGGTCCCGGAGTCGGAGCGGCAGAAGCGGCACGTGCTGCGCTCCCGGCTGGCCGGCCTGGGCTTCGGCACGGCGGCCCCGGGGGTGTGGATCGCCCCGGCCCGCCTGTACGAGGAGGCCGAGCACACCCTGCGCCGGCTGCGCCTGGACCCGTACGTGGACTTCTTCCGCGGCGAGCACCTGGGGTTCGCGGCCACGGCCGAGGCGGTGGCCCGCTGGTGGGACCTGGCGGCGATCGCCAAGGAGCACGAGCGCTTCCTGGACGCGCACGCGCCGGTCCTGCACGCCTGGGAGGAGCGGGCCGACACCCCGCCCGAGGAGGCCTACCACGACTACCTCCTCGCCCTCGACTCCTGGCGCCACCTCCCCTACAGCGACCCGGGCCTGCCCACCCGCCTCCTCCCGGCCGACTGGCCGGGGCACCGCTCGGCGGAGGTCTTCCGCGGCCTGCACGAACGGCTGCGGGACGCGGGGGCCGGGTTCGCGGGGGTGTGAGGCGGGCCCGGCCCGGACGCGGTGGCTCAGCCGCCGAGCGACAGGCGCGGCTTCGGGGCGTCCGTGCGGCCGGTCTGCGGGCGCCTGCTGCCGGCCCGGTAGGGGGCGGGCCAGACGGCGCCGGGGCCCTCGTAGCCCTGCTCGGCCGCCGCGTGCAGGGTCCAGTGCGGGTCGTACAGGTGCGGCCGGGCCAGCGCGCACAGGTCCGTACGGCCCGCCAGGATCAGCGAGTTGACGTCGTCCCAGGAGGAGATGGCGCCGACCGCGATCACCGGGATGCCGACCTCGTGCCGGATCCGGTCGGCGAACGGCGTCTGGTACGACCGCCCGAACTCCGGCCGCTCCTCGGCCACCACCTGCCCGGTGGACACGTCGACGGCGTCGGCGCCGTGCGCGGCGAAGGCGCGCGCGATCCCGACGGCGTCCTCGGCACTCGTCCCGCCCTCCGCCCAGTCGGTGGCGGAGATCCGGACGGTCATCGGCCGTTCGGCCGGCCACACCCCGCGGACGGCGTCGAAGACCTCCAGCGGGAACCGCAGCCGCTTCTCCAGCGAGCCGCCGTAGGCGTCGGTGCGCCGGTTGGTGAGCGGGGAGAGGAAGCCGGAGAGCAGATAGCCGTGGGCGCAGTGCAGTTCCAGCAGGTCGAAGCCGGCCCGGGCGGCCCGCCAGGCCGCGGCGGCGAACTGCTCGCGCAGGTCGGTGAGCTGGGCGCGGGTCAGCTCGCGCGGGACCTGGCCGCCCGGCTTGTACGGCAGCGGTGAGGCGGCGACGAGGGGCCAGTTGCCGGTGGGCAGCGGTTCGTCCATGCCCTCCCACATCAGCTTCGTGGAGCCCTTGCGGCCGGAGTGGCCGAGCTGGACGCCGATAGCGGTGCCCGGGGACCGGCGGTGCACGAAGTCGGTGACCCGGCGCCAGGCCTCGGCCTGCCGGCCGGTGTAGAGGCCGGCGCAGCCAGGGGTGATCCGGCCCTCCGCGCTGACGCACACCATCTCGGTCATCACCAGGCCGGCCCCGCCGAGGGCGCGGGCGCCCAGGTGGACGAGGTGGAAGTCGCCGGGGACGCCGTCGGTGGCGCAGTACATGTCCATCGGCGACACGACGACCCGGTTGCGCAGGGTCAGGCCGCGCAGCCGGAACGGCGTGAACATCGGCGGTGTGCCGGGCGGGCAGCCGAACTCGCGTTCCACGGACTCGGTAAAGCGGGAGTCGCGCAGCCGCAGGTTGCCGTGGGTGACCCGGCGGCTGCGGGTGAGCAGGTTGAAGGCGAACTGGCGGGGCCGCTGGCCGAGGTACAGGGGCAGGTTCTCGAACCACTCCAGGCTGGCCCGGGCGGCCCGCTGGGTGGAGGCGACGACGGGCTTGCGCTCCTCCTCGTAGGCCGCGAGGGCCCGCTCCGGGGAGTCGTGTTCCGTCAGGCAGGCGACCAGCGCGAGGGCGTCCTCCACCGCGAGCTTGGTGCCGGAGCCGATGGAGAAGTGGGCGGTGTGCGCGGCGTCGCCCAGCAGCACGACGTTGCCGTGCGACCAGCGGTCGTTGACCACGGTGCGGAAGGTGGTCCAGGCGGACGTGCCGGCGCGCAGGGGGCGTCCGCCGAGCGCGTCGGCGAAGATCTTGGCGCAGCGCGCCACCGACTCCTGTGCGTCGAGTTCGTCGAAGCCGGCCGCCCGCCAGACCTCCTCGCGCATCTCGACGATGACGGTGGAGGAGCCGGATTGATTCGGCGGCCCGGAGGGCCTCGTTGCGGGGTGGTGGTCGGGAGACGGGCGGGCATAGGGGTAGCCGTGCAGTTGCATCACGCCGTGCTCGGTCTCGGCGATCTCGAAGCGGAAGGCGTCGAAGGCGAAGTCGGCGGCGAGCCAGATGTAGCGGCACCGGTGTGCGGCCACCCGGGGGCGGAACACGGGGGCGTAGGTGTCGCGGGTGGAGCTGTGGACACCGTCGGCGGCGACGACGAGGTCGTGGTCCGCCGCGAGCCGGCCGACGGGCGGTGCCTCGGTGGAGAACCGCAGCTCCACGCCCAGGGAGCGGCAGCGTTCCTGGAGGATCGCCAGCAGCCGGTGCCGGCCCAGCGCGGCGAAGCCGTGGCCGCCGGAGCGGTGACGGGTGCCCTGGTGCACTATGTCGATGTCGTCCCAGCGGACGAGCTCCCGCCGCAGCGCCTCGTGGACGACGGGGTCGGCGTGTTCTATGCCGCCGAGGGTCTCGTCGGAGAGCACCACCCCGAAGCCGAAGGTCTCGTCCGGTGCGTTGCGTTCCCAGACGGTGACGTCACGGGCCGGGTCTAGGCGCTTCAGCAGGGCCGCGGCGTAGAGCCCGCCGGGGCCGCCGCCGATGATCGCCACCCGCACCGGACCTCACCTCCCCCGCCACTTCGGCGGGCGCTTCTCGGTGAAGGCCGCGTGGAACTCCGCGTAGTCCTCGCCGTTCATCAGCAGGGCCTGTGTGGAGGCGTCGAGTTCGACCGAGGCGGCCAGCGGCATGTCCAGCTCGGCCGTCAGCAACGCCTTCGTCTGGGCGTACGCCAGGGCGGGGCCGTCGGCCAGGCGGCGGGCCAGCGCCGCGGCGGCCTCGTCGGTCCTGCCCTCCTCCGTCAGCTCGCTGACGAGGCCGATGCGCTCGGCCTCGGGGGCCCGGACCGGGTCGCCGAGCATGAGGAGCCGGGTGGCGTGGCCGAGGCCGACGAGCCGGGGCAGCAGATAGGCCGCGCCCATGTCGCCGCCGGACAGGCCGACCCGGGTGAAGAGGAAGGCGAACCGGGCCGAGGGGTCCGCGACACGGAAGTCGGCCGCCAGGGCGAGGACGGCCCCGGCGCCCGCGGCGACGCCGTGCACCGCGGCGATCACCGGGAACGGGCACTCGCGGATCGCCCGCACGACCTGTCCGGTCATCCGGTTGAAGTCGAGCAGCTGCGCGGTGTCCATGGCCAGCGTGGCGCCGATGATCTCGTCCACGTCACCGCCGGAGCAGAAGCCGCGGCCCTCCCCGGCCAGGACCAGGGCGCGCACCGAGCGCTCCCGGGACAGTTCGGCGAGCAGGTCGCGCAGGTCGGCGTAGGCGCCGAAGGTGAGGGCGTTGAGTTTCTCGGGCCGGGCGAGGGTGACGGTGGCCACCCCGTCGGCGATGCGGACCCGCAGGTGCGTCCAGTCGGCTGTGCGGGCGGCGGAGCCGGTGAAGGGACTCATGACGTGCGGCCTCCTAGCGCGGCGGTGCCGTACGTTGCTCTGTCCCATGAAGTTATCACTTGTTTGTGACTGTCGTCACGGGGGCGCGACACACCGGGCTCCGACCGGCTGTTTTCGGTCACGTCGGTCACCGGTTGTCGACAGCGGCGTAACAGTGGCCCCGGACGGGCGAGGCAGGCCCGCCACCTGGGTAAGCCGCCCGGTACCGGGGCCGGGAGGTTCCGGGCGAAGCCCCCCGACCGTCCGCGGTGGCCGGGCCCGTACCATGCCTACAGTCGAAAGCAGGACAGCCTGCTCCATGAACGGACTCGCCTTGCACGAACGCCCCGCCGGATCGGCCTCCTGGCGCATCGCGCTGCCGCACACGACAGCGGCGGTGCCGGTGGCGCGCGCTCTGGTGCGCTCGGCCCTCACCGAGGTGGAGCACGTGGCCGACTGCGACACGGCCGAGCTGCTCACGGCCGAACTGGTGGCCAACGCGGTGGAGCACACCGCCGGGCGCGGCCCGATCGAGCTGGTGGTGGAGTTGCGGCCGACCGGCTGCCAGGTCGAGGTGCACGACCCGGACCCGGCGCCGCCGGGCCAGCTGACCCGGCCGGTGCTGGAGGAGCCCGACGTCTGGCAGGAGGGCGGGCGCGGGCTGCTGCTGATCCGCGCCCTCAGCTCGTCCTGCGGGCACCGCCCCACCGCGTCGGGCAAGGCGGTGTGGTTCAGACTGCCTGTGGTTCCCGCTCAGCGCCGGCCGGTGTGACCTCGGCGGCCGGCGGCCGGGCCAGCGTGGAGTGCCGGCGGCCGTAGGCGCCGTAGACCAGCAGGCCCACCGCGAGGAACACGGCGAACTGGAGCCAGGTCCGCCAGCCGGTCTCGTACATCAGGTACAGGCAGAAGCCGACGCCGAGCAGCGGCGCCGCCGGGTACAGCGGCACCCGGAAGCTGCGCGCGAGGCCTGGTTCGCGGCGGCGCAGGGCGATCACCGTGATGTTGACGACGGCCATGACGGCCAGCGTGCCGATGGTGCACAGGTTCATCACGGCGTCGAGCGAGGCGAAGGCCGCGGGGACGGCGAAGACGACCGCGACGATCAGCGTGCCGGCGACCGGCGTGGAGGTCCGCGGGGAGACCTTCTCGAAGACGCGCGGGATCAGGCCGTCCCGGGACATCGACATCAGGATGCGGGTCTGGCCGTACATCACGGCGAGGACCACGGAGGCGATGGCGACGACCGCGCCGAAGGCGATGACACCGCCGCCGACGGCGGAGCCGGTGACCTCGTTGACGACGTAGGAGAGGGCGGCGGGGCGGCCGGCGACCTGGTCGCCGCCGATGGCGCCGATCGCGGCGAGCGCGACCGCGCAGTACAGCAGGGTGACCAGGCCCATGCAGACGAGGATCGCGACGGGGATGTCCCGGCGCGGGTTCTTCGCCTCCTCGCCGGCGGTGGTGATCGCGTCGAAGCCGATGTAGGAGAAGAACGCGGCGGTGGTGCCGGCGCCGATGCCGCCGAGGCCGGCCGGGGAGAACGGGGTGAGGTTGCCGTCCTTGAAGGCGCTGTAGCCGATGGCGCAGAACGCGAGCAGGATGGCGAGCTTCACGGCGGCCATGGCGGCCGTGGCCCGGGCGCTCTCGCGCACCCCGCGCACCAGCAGCACGGAGGCCAGGGCGATGACGATCACGGCGGGGAGGTTGACGATGCCGCCGTCGCCGGGGCCGGCGGAGAGCGCGGCCGGGAGCTGGAGGCCGGTGAGGCTGTGCAGCAGCTCGTTGACGTACTGGCTCCAGCCGACCGCGACGGCCGAGATGGAGATGCCGTACTCCAGCAGCAGGCACCAGCCGACGAGGAAGGCGGTGGACTCGCCGAGGCCGGCGTAGGCGAAGGAGTACGAGGAGCCGGAGACCGGGATCGCGCCGCCCAGCTCCGCGAAGGAGAGGGCAGTGAAGACGCAGGTGATCGCGGCCAGGACGAAGGAGACGACGACGGCCGGGCCGGCCTGGGCGACGGAGTCGGAGAGGCCGACGAAGATGCCGGTGCCGACGATGGCGCCGATGCCGAAGCAGATGAGCTGGAAGAGGCCCATGGCGCGCTTCAGACCGTGTCCCTCGCGGTCGGCTCCGGATTCGGCGACGAGCAGGTGCGGGGACTTGATGCGGGGAGCGGGCATGCGGGTGGTGCTCGTTTCTGGTGGTGCGGGCGCCCGGCGTAGGGGCGCGGCGGCGGCGACGGAAGGGGTGGTTCCGGGCCGCCGGTCAGGATAAGGCCTGGTGAGGCGGGTCAGGCAAGGCTTTCCCGGGCGAGTGTGGCCACCAGCACCGCCTTGATGGTGTGCAGCCGGTTCTCGGCCTCGTCGAAGACGACCGAGTGGGCGGACTCGAAGACCTCGTCCGTCACCTCCAGCGACGCCAGACCGTGCGCCTCGTGGATCTGCTGTCCCACGGCGGTGCCGAGGTCGTGGAAGGCCGGCAGGCAGTGCAGGAACCTCACGTCCGGGTTGCCGGTGGCGCGCAGGACGTCCATGGTCACGGCGTACGGGGCGAGGGCCGCGATGCGCTCGCTCCAGACCTCCTTGGGTTCGCCCATGGAGACCCAGACGTCGGTGGCGACGAAGTCGGCGCCCAGGACGCCCTCGGCGACGCCCTCGGTGAGGGTGACGCGGGCGCCGCTGGCGGCGGCGAGCGTACGGGCGCGGTCGACGATCTCCTGGGCGGGCCAGTAGGCCTTCGGGGCGACGATCCGGACGTCCATGCCGAGCAGGGCGCCGGTGACCAGGTAGGAGTTGCCCATGTTGAAGCGGGCGTCGCCCAGGTAGGCGAAGGCGATCTTCCGCAGCGGCTTGGCGCTGTGCTCGGTCATGGTGAGCACGTCGGCGAGCATCTGGGTGGGGTGCCAGTCGTCGGTGAGGCCGTTGTAGACGGGCACGCCGGCGTGCGCGGCCAGCTCCTCGACCTTGGCCTGACTGTCGCCCCGGTACTCGATCGCGTCGAACATCCGGCCCAGCACGCGGGCGGTGTCCTTCACCGACTCCTTGTGCCCGATCTGCGAGCCGGCCGGGTCCAGGTAGGTGGTGTGGGCGCCCTGGTCGGCCGCGGCGACCTCGAACGCGCAGCGGGTGCGCGTCGAGGTCTTCTCGAAGATCAGCGCGATGTTGCGGCCCCGCAGGTACCGGGTCTCGGCCCCGGCCTTCTTGGCGGCCTTCAGCTCGGCGGCCAGCTCGACCAGGCCGCGGAACTCCTCCTCGGTGAAGTCCAGCTCCTTGAGGAAGTGGCGGCCGGCGAGGGCGGTCGGGACTGTCGCCATGTCGGGGCGCTCCAGAGGTGGGGACTACGAGGGACTATGAAAGTCTATACGATCCTTCACATTAATATGCGATCTCATACGGGGTCCCGTTCCACGGGGCAGCTCATGCACCGCGGGCCGCCGCGGCCCCGGCCCAGCTCGCTGCCCGGGATCTCGATCACCTCGATGCCCTGCTTGCGCAGATGCGTGTTGGTGGTGGAGTTCCGCTCGTAGGCGACGACGACCCCGGGCTCGACGGCGAGGACGTTGCAGCCGTCGTCCCACTGCTCGCGTTCGGCCGCGTGCACGTCCTGCGTGGCGGTCAGCACCCGGATCTCGCCCAGGCCGAGCGCGGCGGCGATCGCCCGGTGCATGTGCTCCGGCGGGTGGTCGGTGACCTTCAGCTCGCGTTCTCCGACGCCCGGCTCGATGGTGTACGAGCGGAGCATGCCGAGGCCGGCGTACTGGGTGAAGGTTTCGCCGCCGACCATGGTCATCACCGTGTCCAGGTGCATGAAGGCGCGCCGCTTCGGCATGTCGAGCGCCACGATCGTGCGCGCCGAGCCGGCCGCGAACAGCTTGTGCGCCAGCATCTCCACGGCCTGCGGCGTGGTGCGCTCGCTCATGCCGATCAGTACGGCGCCGTTGCCGATCACCAGGACATCACCGCCCTCGATGGTGGACGGGTAGTCCGCCTGCCCCCGCGACCACACGTGGAACGTTTCGTCACGGAACAGCGGGTGGTGGCGGTAGATCGCCTCGAAGTGGACGGTCTCCCGCTGCCGGGCGGGCCACCTCATGGCGTTGATGGAGACGCCGTCGTAGATCCACGCCGAGGTGTCCCGGGTGAACAGGTGGTTGGGCAGCGGGCGGAGCAGGAAGTCGTCCAGCTCCATGACGTGGAAGCGGACCGAGGTCGGCTCGGCGTGGGCCGCCAGGAACTCCCGCTTGGTCATCCCGCCGACCAGGGCCTCGGCCAGCTCCTCCGGGGTCATCCCGTCGAAGGCGGCGCGCAGGTGGTCGGTGGCGAGGGGGCCGTACTCCTTCTCGTCGAAGACCCGGTCCAGGACGAGCGTGCGGGCCTCGGGCAGCGCCAGGGTCTCGGCGAGCAGGTCCCCGAAGAGGTGGACCTCGACACCGCGGTCGCGCAGCACGTCGGCGAACCCGTCGTGCTCGGCCCGCGCCCGGCGCACCCAGAGCACGTCGTCGAAGAGCAGGGCGTCCTTGTTGCTGGGGGTGAGCCTCTTGAGCTCCAGATCCGGCCGGTGCAGGATGACGCGGCGCAGCCGCCCGGCCTCGGAGTCGACATGGAATCCCATGCCTCCATCCTGACCACCGGGGCCGTGCTTCACCCGCCCCTCGGCGGTTTCCGCGGGCGCCGGTTTCCGCTCCGGCGACGGCGGGTGGGGCCCGGAAGCGTTCCGGAAGCGGGCGGTGGCTGTCGGCGGAAGCGGGTGCGGGGCTTTGCTGGTGGTGTGAACAGGTCACCCCGGGCCGGCCGGCGGCAGTGCCGGCCGCCGCTCGTCCGCGCCGCGCAGGAACGCCTCCACCGCCGAGAGGTCGGTCCGTTGCAGCTCCTCGTCCCGGACGACGATCCGCAGTTCGGGGCAGACGGCCGGGTCCTGGCGCAGGCTCTCGGTGAAGGTCTCGACGATCAGGGTCAGCAGCTGGGTGTGGTCGAGTTCGACGAGGCGGGACAGGCCCGCGCCGATCAGCGGTATCGCCACCGGTCTGAACAGGCCGTGCAGGGCGACCGAGGGCCACAGGTGTTCCAGGCTGCGCCGCAGGTCGGCCGGGGCGGACCGGGCGCGCAGGTCGTTGCCCAGCCGGGAGTAGGCGAGGGCGAAGACCCGGCGCTTGCCGACGGGGACCGGCACGGCCGTGCCGACCGGGTAACGGGTGCGCCGGCCGCGCGGCTTGGCCCGGACGCTCTCGGTGGCCAGCGGGGTGACGTCCCTGAGCCCGCGGCGCAGGTGGTCGTCCAGCAGCCGGTGCCGGCCCGCGAAGAGGCGGTCGACCAGCTGGCCCTGCACGCTCTCCCGGCTGATGACGATGTCGTCGGTGGAGGTGTCGAAGGTGTCGGAGAACCCCACGACCAGGTTGGCGTCCTCCTGGTCGAACAGGTCACCGCGCACCACGACGACGTCCACCCGCAGCCCGCGCAGGGTGTGGCGCAGCAGTTCGTCGCCGTGCCGCTCGCGCAGCCGGGCGTTCAGCCGGGCGAGCACGGCGGCCGCCTCGGGGTCGTCCGGCCGTTCCCGGGCGGTCTGTTCGGCCACCGGGAGGGCGAGCTCGTAGCGGCCCAGCGCGGTGTGGCCGGCGATCAGCTCCCGCAGCGCGGTCTCCCTGAGCTGGGTCAGCCGCAGTGCGGGTGCGCGCGCGTACTCCTCGTCCCGCACCTCGGTCAGCGGCCGGCCGCGCCACAGCCGCAGGGCGTCCGTGAGCAGCCGGACGGCCGAGGCCGGTGCCGCGCGCAGCGCGTCGCCCACCAGCCGCGTGAACTCGGTGCTGTCCAGCTCGTCGTCGGACAGGTCGAGCCGGTAGGTGCTCTCGGCGCCGCGCGCGGTCGGCAGCCGGTCGGTGCGCACGATCCGGGCGCCGTGTCCCGGGCCCGCCCGGTCGAACGCCCGCCGCAGCTCCAGGATCCGTTTCTGTACCTCGTTGCGGTTGCGCAGGTCCTGGTGGGGAAGTTCCACGGTGGGCTGCCAGACGTCGGCGTACAGCCGGCGCGCGGTGACGGCCTCGCCGTCGGCGGCGACCAGCCGGGTCAGCAGCCGGGCGGTCAGCGGGGTGAGGCGTACGGGGGCACCGTTCACGTCCAGCCGGACGGGGCCCAGAACGCTCACCCGTATGCACGGTGCACGGGTCTGCACGCGCCTCGCCCCCTCCGCCGCGTGACGTCCCGTCAACAGTGTGGTCAGCGTAGCAAGAGGCCCTGGAGGCAAGCATGCGATTGACCGGTCCGCGCCCGTCGTCGCGGCCCGGCCGGCTGCGTTCCCTGCGGTCGTGGCGTGGGCGGCGGGTGTTCGCGGGCAGCGTGCTGGCGGCCTTCGGCGGGGTGTCGGCCGTCGTGCAGTTCGCCGGCCAGCTGTTCCCGGACGCCGTGTCCCGGCCCGGGCCGGTGCTGGCCGGCTCCGTGGCCCTGTGCCTGGCCTGGGGGCTGGCCCGGGCCCGCCCGCAGGCCGCGGTACGGCAGGAGTTCACCCGCCCGGGGATGACGGTGGTGGTGGAGGAGGGCGATCTCTTCGATCAGCCCGGCCAGCTGGTGGTGGGGTTCACCGACACCTTCGACACCGTGGTGGACGACGGTGCCGTCATCAACGACGGCAGTGTGCAGGGGCAGTTGCTGGCCCGCCGGTACGCGGGGGACGCCCGCCGGCTGGACGCGGAGCTGGCCGCCGCGCTGGCCGGGGTGGCTCCGGTGGCGTGGGAGAGCGCGCGGGACAAGCCGCAGGGCAAGCGGGCCCGGTACCCGGTCGGCACGGTCGCCGTCCTCGGCACCCGGCCCGACCTGGTCTTCGCCGTGGCCTACAGCCGGATGGGCAACGACTGCGTCGCCTCCGCCAAGGTGCGGGACCTGTGGCTCGGCCTGGACCGGCTGTGGGACGCCGTGCACCGGCACGGCCAGCTGGAACGGCTCACCATGCCGTTGACCGGCGCGGGCCTGGCCCGGCTGCACGACATGGACGAGGACAGCCTGCTGCGGCTGATCCTGCTGTCCTTCGTCGTGCACTCGTGGGAGCGCAGGATCTGCCGCGAGCTGCGGGTGGTGATCCGCCCCGGTGAGCTGGGGCGGATCGACCTGCCGGAGACCGGCGCGTTCCTGGCCGGCCTGGCGGCGGGCGCCCGGCGCCACGTCTGACGCCGGGCGCCCCGCCCGGGCCCCGTCCCCCCTGACGGGGCCGGGAGCGGTACGGGCCCGTCCCCCGACCGTGGACGACCACCGGGCCCGTACCGCGGCTCAGCGGGCCGGCGGTGTCGCCCGCCCGGTGCGGCCGTACGCCGACAGGTGGCGGTACGGCCAGGTCTGGAGCCAGTCGGCGCGGGTGTCGTCGACCGCGCAGCCCGCCAGCTTCAGCCGCTCGGCGATCTTGCGCAGAGCGGCCTCCGTGCCGTCGAACCGGATGACGTTCCGGCCGGCGATGTCGGCGATCGTGCGCAGTTCCCCGACCTCGACCATCACGGTGCGCTCCGGGTAGGCCATCAGCACCATGCCCAGCTCGATGAGCACGTTGGGCCGGGGCTGCCCGGTGGGTTCGGTCTCGTACGGCTGCTCGTTCCTGCCGTGCAGGTCCGGGTGGAGCCGGACGATGTCGTCCGGGGTGAGCAGCACGAGGGCCGCCTGGGCCAGCGCGGGGGCCCCGGCGACGACCTCGCCGAGGAAGGGTGCCGTCTGTCCGGTGGCCTTGACCAGGTCCTCCCATTCCAGCGGGCGCAGATCGAGCAGGCGCAGCAGGTCGAACATCTTGAGGCGCACCTCCTCGTCGCGCCCGTGGACGACGAAGACGTTGCGCCGGCGGTCCGGGGCCGGCGCCGTCTCACCCCGGTCGGGACGGTCCCGGCGGTCGGGGCGGGCGGGGGCCGGGACGTGGATGTTCTGCGTCCCCGAGTTGGTGGTGTTGTTGTTCCCGGTGACGAAGCTGTTGTTCCGCCCGAAGTCGTTGCTGCTTCCGTAGTCGCTGCTGTTGCCGCCCGTGCCGGTGTGTGTCATGCCGCTCCCGCCCCCTGGCCGCCGGCCGGGCCGCCGAAGTTCTGCGTGCCCGAGTTGGTGGTGTTGTTGTCGCCGTTGACGAAGCTGTTGTTGTGCCCGTAGTTGTTGAGGATGTTGGTCTGCCGGGCCTCGTGCTCCGTCAGGTCCACGTTGTGCTCGTACAGGAAGTCGCGGACGACGTGCAGGAACTGGCGCTCCACGATCTGGGTGTACTTGATGGTGTCGGTCTCCTGGAAGAAGACGTGGAAGTGGGAGCTGGTCGCCATCTCCCGGACGCTGGTGACCGCTCCCCGGTTGAGCACGGCGTCCGCGTAGCGGCCGAGGCCGAACTCGCTGCTGTCGGCCGGCTGCGGCACCCGGATGCGCTCCTTGGTCCACGGCAGCCGCGGCAGCAGCCGGGCGCCCGCCGCCTTGGCCGCGGCCGACCGCACCGCGGAGTGGGGCGTGCCGCGCAGGGTGTGCCAGGCCAGCCTGATCAGCAGCCGCTCGTCCAGGGCGGCGGGCAGCCGGTCCACCAGCTGGAAACTCGCCCGGACCGGCGCCAGCACGTACGAGTAGAACTCGGTGTGCAGGGTGTTCCCCTTGAGGTCGAAGCCCACGAACGCCGTGGTGACCAGCTCCTGGTCCCAGGACCCCACCCGGAGGCACAGGTAGGTGCGCCCGGTGCCGTGGACGTCCTCCCACCGGCCGTCGAGCCGGTCGAGCTCCTCGGGGGTCGGCTCGGCCACGCCCCGCAGCGTCGTGACGGCCGTGGTGAAGGTGCTCCGCTCCACGGCGAGGCCCTCGATCCGCTGTGCCGGGCGGGCCTGGGAGCGCAGCCGGGCGGTCATGCGGTCGGCGACGTAGGCGGTCAGTTCCTCGGTGGTGAAGGGGATGACGTCCTTGCGTTTGGGTTCCTGGCCGCCGGAGGCCGGGGACGGGACCGCGCCGGGCCGGCCGTCGAACGCCCCGAGCGGCGCGCCGATCAGCAGTTCCGCGTTGGACCAGCGGCGCACCTGCGTGCCCGCGCCGACGAACGGCTTGTATCCGCCGTAGCGGATCACCGTGCCGTCCGAGGTCTGCTCCCGCTTGATCTTGGCCACCAGCTCGGGCGTCAGCTCGGTGTGTTCGGGGTACGAACCGTCGAACCCCCGGCCCCGGCGGCCCGTCCCGTCGGGGACGGACAGCCGGCGCGTCAGCGTCTGGAGGGTGACGACCCGCCGCAGGAACGCGGTGAACCACAGCAGCCAGAGCACCGCCAGCAGCGCGGTGAACCCGTTCAGCGCGCCGACGACCATGAGGAGGAAGGTGACGGCGGCGCCCGCGGCGAGCACGGCCAGCCGGATGCGCTGCAGCCGGCGTGCCGCCAGCGCGTGCGCCAGCACGGGCACCGCGTCGTAGCCGTACGACGGGGCCACCACCCGGTAGCGGTGGGTCAGCAGCTCGCGGATGACACCGGCGCGGTAGACCGGGTCGAGGTAGGTGCCGGCGCACAGCAGCCGGGTGGCGTTGCTCGTCGCGTCCGGGGCCGGGCGGGCCGCGGCGGGTCCGCCCGGTTCCGGCGGCGGAGCGGGCACGGTGAGGAAGTCGCTCGCCATTGTCTTCTCGCTCCGCTCTGCTCAGCCGGTGGGGGTCATGGAGGCGTCGGTGATGACACCGTCGGCCACGGTGTACCGGCCGCTGTACGACTTCTGCGTGCCGTCGGTCTGCCGGGCGAGGAGCTGCACGCGGACCGTGTCGCCCTCGACGGATTCGATGGTGACGTCGTCCCGCGCGGTGCTGGAGAAGCCCGAGACGAAGGAGGTGTAGGACGCGTCGAGGTTCTTGCCGCCCAGGTCCCAGGCGGTCGCGTAGTCGCCCTGGTTGATGGCGTCGAAGAAGCGGGTCACCGTGCCGGCGGGCCCGTCGGCCGCCTCGGTGCTCCCGGCGCCGGCCGGGGTGGAGGCGGTGTCGGTGGGGTCGGCGGTGTCGGTGGACGCCCAGGTCGGCGTCTCGTACGCCGTGGAGACCTCCGGGGTCGGCGCGCTGGACGACGACGGGTCGTAGGCGCCGGAGTAGCCGCCCGAGCCACTGCCCGAGTCACTGCCCGGGTAGCTGTTCGAGTAACTGCCGTGATAACCGCCGGAGTAGCCGCCGCCGTCGTCCTCCGAGTCCAGGTGGGGCACGATGCCCATGAGCAGGATCAGCAGAAAGGGGACACCACCGATGAGCAGTGCGTACGTCCGCTCCCTACCGCCGGCGGGTAAGAGGCTCGGCGGCTCGTAGGTGTGGTTCATGGGTCCTCGCAACTCCCGGCAGACGTCCGGGATCTCGCTCGTTCCGTCGTGATGACGACAGTCACTCTGCCCGACATCCGCCGGGCCGGAGCCGGTTTCGCGCTTCCGATGCGCTTCCGATCCACCACACGCCGGGAGTTGGTCGAGCAGGTGTTCAAATGGCGGTGCAGGGCACCGGCCACTGGCGGATGCGCGGGGGCAGGGTCACCGCCCAGCCGCCGCTGGACAGCACCAGCCGCTCGGCCGTGAGCAGCCCCAGCGCCTCCCGTCCGGCGGCGTCCAGTGCCGCGACGGGCGTGGGCTCCAGGAGCCGCAGGAACGTGGCGTGCAGTGCGGGGTGGTCCAGGGTCAGCCGGACGGCCGTGCCCCGCTCCCTGCGGTCCAGGACCGCGACGAAGTCCGGGCCGCGCCGGTGGTAGAGCACGCCGTGGGCGTGACCGGCCCGCCAGGACGCCAACACGTCCGCCGCGCCGGGCAGTTCCGCGGGCGGGGGGAGGTGGCCGAGCATGCCGGGGTCGTACGGCGGCGTGCCCGTCGCCCGCCAGCTCACGGCCAGGCCCAGGCCCTGGCACTCGCGCAGGAACCGCACCGCCTCCGCCGTGGCCCGTCCGGCGCCGCTCAGGTCCAGGGCTACGGCCACCTCGACGCGGCGCCCGCTGCGCCGGTGCGGCACGCTGCCGGGCAGCCCGCTCATCCGGCCCCCTCGGGCAGCCGGACCGGTTCGCCCCAGGTCGGCAGGGAGACGAAGGTGGTGCCGTCACGGAACAGCAGGCCCAGCCCGAAGACCTCGTCCACCCAGGTCTCCAGGGCCGCCACCGGCATCGTGTGGCCGTCGGCGGTCAGCAGCCGGTGCAGCGCGGGCACGGTCCGGCCGTCCTCCAGACGGCGCAGGGCGGCCGCCTGCCAGCCGGTGAAGCGGTGGGTGGCGTGCGGCCGGCCGTGCCGGCGGTCGTGCACCAGCAGCCGGGAGCCGTCCTCCTCGAACAGCAGCCGGGAGTGCGCGTGCCCGGCCCGCCAGGCGGCCACCGCCTCCCGCAGCCGGTGCTCGACCGGGCCGCCGATGCCGGCGGGCTCTGTGTCGAACAGGTAGACCATATCGGCGAGTTCGTCCTCGGGCAGGTCGTAGACGTGCTGGTACATCGCGGCCGGCCGGCGCTTGCCGAAGCCGAGTTCCGGGTCGGTGAAGTGCGGGCTGAACCGCTCCAGCTGGATGCGGTGGGCGCCGCTGGGCGGCTGGAGGTGGACCAGAGCGGGGAGCTGGTCGATGACGGGCGTGTAGTCGTCGGCGCGCTCGCCGGGGAAGCCGTACAGCAGGTTCCAGGAGCAGGTCAGGGCGTGGTTCTCGCACTCGCGCAGGGTGCGCACGTTGCGGGCGCCGGTGACGCCCTTGGCCATGAGGTCCAGCACGCGGCTGCCCAGGCTCTCGATGCCGGGCTGGATGTGCACGGTGCCGGACTCGCCGAGGAGCCGGAGCTGGTCGGGGGTGAGGTTGGACTTGACCTCGTAGTGCAGCCGCAGGTCCCAGCCGCCGGCCACCACGCGGGGCAGGAAGTCGCGGAAGTAGGCCATGTCGATGATGTTGTCGACGGTGACCACGTCGAGCAGGCGGTGGCGGCGCACCAGCCGGTCGATCTCCGTCCACAGCCGCTCCCCCGGTTTGGCCCGGAAGGCCATGGCGGAACCGTTCAGCCCGCAGAAGGTGCAGTGGTGCTTCTCGCCCCACCAGCAGCCCCGGGCCCCTTCGACGACGAGCTTCGGGTGGATGTACTCCTGGACCGGGGAGGCGTCCAGGGCCGCCTGCCACTGGTCGTAGTCGGGCGAGGGTATGTCGGCCGGGGCTACGGTGCGCCGGGTTTCGGTGTTGGCCCGGGACACCGTGCCGTCCCACCAGCACAGGCCGGGGACGTCCACGGGGTCGGTGCCCGCGTCCAGGTGGCGTAACAGCGCCGGGAAGGCGTACTCGGCCTCGCCGCGGACCACGTGGTCGACGAACGGGTGGTTGCGGTGCAGGGCGTGGCCCATCGGCCCGTCGCAGTTGCTGCCGCCGAAGACGGTCACCACTTCCGGGCGCCTGCGCTTGAGTTCACGGGCCAGGGCGAGGGACGGCACGTTCTGCATGAAGGTGGTGGTGAACCCGACCACGTCCGGCCCGGCGGCCAGGATCGCGGTGGCGCAGGCGTCGACGAACGGGGCCGCGTACGGGCGCATCTCCAGGGCCGTGCCGATGGGGACGCCCCGGTCGGCGGCGTACCCGCGCAGCCGGGCCGTGCCCCAGCCGGGGTCGTCGTACAGGGCGCCGGAGAAGACCCAGTCGCCGAGGCCGTGGAAGATCGCGTCGCTGCCGACCGCCACGCAGTCGCCCGGCCGCAGCCGGCCGCCGGAGTGCTCCAGCAGGAACTCCGCCCAGTGCAGGGAGCCGTGGAACTCGGTGACCTCGTCGCCGGGGCGGGCCTGCCGCACGATCCGGTGGAGCAGGCCCAGTTGCAGCGAGGGCAAGTCGAGCGGGTGCCACGGCATCGTGACCAGGTGGACGCGCATGGTCAGCGGGTCGGCCGCTTCTCCAGGATCGCCGGCCGGCGGGTCGTGCCACCCTGGTCCTCGCGGACGACGACCTTCTTGATCTCCACGCCCACCACTCCCCTCACGGCATGCCAACGCCCTTGCGCCGCACGGCCGTCCACCATATGGACAGATGTGTGTGCGGCACAAGGGCGTCCCGTGACGGCCGCGGTCACAGCCGCGGGTCGACCGGTTCCGACTCCAGCGCCAGCACCCCGAACACGGCCTCGTGCACCCGCCACAGCGGCTCCCCGTCCGCGAGCCGGTCCAGGGCCTCCAGGCCGAGGGCGTACTCGCGCAGGGCCAGGGAGCGCTTGTGGTTCAGGAACCGCTGCCGCAGCCGGGCCAGGTTCTCCGGCCGGGTGTACTCCGGACCGTAGACGATCCGCAGGTACTCACGGCCCCGGCACTTGATGCCGGGCTGCACCAGCCGGCCCTCGGCGTCGCGGACGAGCGCGCCGAGCGGCTTGACGACCATGCCCTCGCCGCCCCGGCCGGTCATCTCCAGCCACCAGTCGACGCCCGCGCGCACCGATTCCGGCTCGCCGGTGTCGACGTACAGCCGTCGGGTGGTCTGCAGCAGTCCGCTGCCGTCGTGCTCCACCAGCCGGTCGATCAGGGCCAGCTGTCGGTCGTGCGGGAGCGCGGCCAGGCTGCGGCCCTGGACCGCCAGCAGCTGGAAGGGGGCCAGCCGGACGCCGTCCAGGCCCTCGGTGGTCCAGCAGTAGCGGCGGTAGGCCGCGGTGAACGCGGCGGCGTCGGCCGCCCGTTCCCGCTGCCGGGTGAGCAGGCCGCCCACGTCCGCGCCGCGTGCGGCCGCCGCTTCCAGGGCGGCGAGCGCGCCCGGGAACACCGCGCCGGAGGCGGCCCCGACGGCCGCGTACTGGCCGCGCAGCAGTCCCGAGGCCTTCAGCGACCAGGGCATCAGCTCGGCGTCCAGCAGCAGCCAGTCGGTGGCCAGTTCGTCCCACAGTCCGGCGCCGTCGGCCGCCGAGCGCAGCCGGCCGAGGATCTCCTCGGTCACCCCGGCGTCGTCGAAGAACGGCCGCCCGGTACGGGTGTACAGCGAGCCGGTGGGGCCGTCGACGCCGAACCGCCTGCGCGCCGCCTCCGCGTCCCGGCAGACCAGGGCCACGGCCCGGGAGCCCATGTGCTTCTCCTCGCACACCACCCGCGCGACGCCGTCCCGCGCGTACTGCGCGAAGGCCTCCTCCGGGTGCTCCAGGAAGTGTCCGTCAGCGGCTGCGCCGCGGGCCCCGGTCTGTGAAGTGGCCGTGGGTGCCATGGTCGGCGGCAGGTACGGCAGCAGGCGCGGGTCGGTCGCGAAGCGGCTCATGACCTCCAGGGCCGCCGCCGCGTTCTCCTCCCGGACCGCCACCCGGCCCGCGTGCCGGGTCTCCACGGCCCGGCGGCCGTGCACGTCCGCCAGGTCCAGCGGCCGGCCGTCGTGCCCGCCGGGCGCCTCGGTGCGCAGCGGACGCGCCGGCTCGTACCAGACCCGCTCGGCCGGTACGTCGACCAGCTCGCGCTCCGGCCAGCGCAGCGCGGTGAGCTTGCCGCCGAACACGGCCCCGGTGTCCAGGCAGATGGTGTTGTTGAGCCAGGTGGCCTCGGGCACCGGGGTGTGGCCGTAGACCACGGCCGCACGGCCCCGGTAGTCCTCCGCCCACGGGTAGCGCACGGGCAGGCCGAACTCGTCGGTCTCGCCGGTGGTGTCGCCGTACAGGGCGTGCGAGCGGACCCGGCCGGAGGTGCGGCCGTGGTACTTCTCGGGCAGGCCGGCGTGGCAGACCACCAGCCTGCCGCCGTCCAGGACGTAGTGGCTGACCAGTCCGTCCAGGAACTGCCGGACCTCCGCCTCGAACTCCTCGCTCTCCCCCTCCATCTGCGCGATGGTCTCGGCGAGCCCGTGGGTGTGCTGGACCTTGCGGCCCCTGAGGTGACGGCCGTACTTGTTCTCGTGGTTGCCGGGGACGCACAGCGCGTTGCCCGACTTCACCATCGCCATGACGCGGCGCAGCACGCCGGGGCTGTCCGGGCCGCGGTCGACCAGGTCGCCGACGAACACGGCGGTGCGGCCGTCCGGGTGCACCCCGTCGGCGTAGCCCAGCTTCGCCAGCAGCGCCTCCAGTTCGGCGGAGCAGCCGTGGATGTCGCCGATGATGTCGAACGGGCCGGTGAGGTGGGTCAGGTCGTTGAGGCGCTTCTCGGTGACGACGGTGGCGTCCTCGGCCTCCTGTACGCCGCGCAGGACGTGCACCTTGCGGAAGCCCTCGCGCTCCAGCCGGCGCAGCGAGCGGCGCAGTTCGCGGATGTGCCGCTGGATGACCCGGCGGGGCATGTCGGCCCGGTCGGTGCGGGCCGCGTTGCGCTCGGCGCACACCTCCTCCGGCATGTCCAGCACGATGGCGATGGGCAGCACGTCGTACTCCCTGGCCAGTTCGATCAGCCGGCGCCGGGCGTCCTGCTGCACGCTGGTGGCGTCCACGACGGTGCGCCGGCCGGCGGCCAGCCGCTTGCCGGCGATGTAGTGCAGGACGTCGAAGGCGTCCCGGGTGGCGCTCTGGTCGTTCTCGTCGTCGCCGACCAGGCCGCGGCAGAAGTCGGAGGAGATCACCTCGGTGGGCTTGAAGTGCCTGCGGGCGAAGGTGGACTTGCCGGATCCCGAGGCGCCGACGAGGACGACGAGGGAGAGGTCGGTGACGGGCAGGGTCCGCCCCTTGTGCCGTGTGCCGCTCATGCCGCCGTCGCCTCCTTCTCGTTCCTGATCGTGAACACGGCCATCTGGGTGGGCGGGCCCACCTCGGGGTCCTCGTCGCCGACGGGGCTGAACCCGACGTCGTAGCCGTGCCGTCCGGCCACGGCCGCCGCCCAGCCGCGGAACTCCTCGCGGGTCCACTCGAAGCGGTGGTCGCCGTGCCGGACGTGCCCGGCGGGCAGGCTCTCCCAGCGCACGTTGTACTCCACGTTCGGGGTGGTCACGACGACGGTGCGCGGGCGGGCGTGGCCGAAGACGGCGTACTCCAGGGCGGGCAGCCGGGGCAGGTCGAGGTGCTCGACGACCTCGCTCAGCACGGCGGCGTCGTAGCCCTTGAGCCGGTTGTCGGTGTAGACGAGGGAGCCCTGGACGAGCTGGACCCGCGCGGCCTGGCGTTCGCCCATGCGGTCCAGCTTCAGCCGCCGGGCGGCGACGGTCAGGGCGCGCGCCGACACGTCGACGCCGACGATCTCGGTGAACCGCACGTCCTTGAGCAGCGCCTGCACCAGCTGGCCCTGCCCGCAGCCGAGGTCCAGGACCCGGGCGGCACCGGACGCGCGCAGCGCCTCGGTGATCGCCTCGCGGCGCCGCACGGCGAGCGGGGCCGGCTTCTCCTCGGCCTCGGTGTCCTGCGCGACGGCGTTGTCGAGGTCCTCGACCTCGCTGTCGTCGGCCTCCGCGAGCCGCACCAGTTCCAGCCGCTCCCTCGCCTGCCGGGTCAGCGACCAGCGGCGCGCGAGGTACCGGCTGGTGATCAGGTGCTGTTCCGGGTGCTCGGCCAACCAGCCCTCGCCGGCCCGCAGCAGTTTGTCGACCTCGTCGGCGGAGACCCAGTAGTGCTTGGCGTCGTCCAGCACCGGCAGCAGCACGTACAGGTGGCGCAGGGCCTCGGCGAGGGTCAGCCGGTCCGACTCCAGCACCAGCCGCACGTACCGCGAGTCGCCCCACTCCGGGAACGCGGTGTCGAGCGGCACGGGGTCGGCGGTGACCGTCCAGCCGAGCGGTTCGAAGAGCCCTCGCACCAGACCCGCCCCGCCGCGGGCGGGCAGGGCCGGCACCTCGATGCGCAGGGGCAGGGGTGCGGCGGCCCGCTCCGGGCGGGCGGTGCACACTCCGCGCAGGGCGCTGGAGAAGACGTTGCCCAGCGCCACGGCGAGCAGCGAGGAGGCCGCGTAGGGGCGGTCGTTGACGTACTGCGCGAGGGCGGCGTCGGGTGCGCCGCCGCGGCCCTTGCCCTTGCCCCGCCGGACCAGCGCGACGGTGTCGATCTCCAGCAGCAGCGCGGCCGTGCAGCGCCCGGCGTCCGCCTCGGGGTAGAAGACGTGCGCCGTGCCGTACGAGGTGGAGAAGGCCTGGGCCCTGCCGGGGTGCTTGTGCAGCAGGTACCCCAGGTCGGTGGCCGGGTTCCCGGCCGTACCGGTGGTGGAGATCGTCACGAACATGCTGTCGAGTCTCCCCGGTCCGCACCTCGGCCGACCACCGGTTTTCCAGGCGGCGGCCGGTCCGTGACGGATCGGCCGCGGTGCGCAGGACCCTCGCTCAGGACGCGGCGTCGACGATCTTCCGGGCGGCCGCCATGGCCCGCCGGTCGTCGGCGCGCCGGTCCTCCAGCGCCTTCTTGTTCGCGGCGACGGCCTTCTTCTGCGCGCGGCTCTCGACGGCGTGCACCGCCTGGATGTACCGGGTGTCGAGCTTGCAGCGGGCGTCCGCGGCGGCGGTCTTCTTCTCCTTGGCCGACGGGCCGTCGCCGCGGTACCAGTCGGAGTCGGTGGAGGCCTGGTCCGGGTCGCTGTAGCGCAAGCCCTTCTTCTTCATGCACTTCGACCATTCGCGGTCGGCCTTCTTCCAGGCCGGGTCCTTCGAGGCTTCCTTGTGGGCCATGTACCAGTACTGCAGGGGGAGCGAGTAGTAGCCGCTCAGCCGCACGCCGCCGATCTTCGTCGGCTTGGGCTCGGGGCCGTAGATCTTCTTGAGCGCCTCCCCCATGCATCCCTTCTTCGGGATGGGGTTGCCGTGCGCGCGGTGGCTGTCGCCGGACTCGAAGCTGCCGGTGAGGGCCGCGTACTGGTCGGCCGGGAACTCCATGGGCTGGCTGCCGTCGGACTCGTCCCGCCGCGCGTTGTGATAGCCGTGCTCGGCGGCCAGGTCGGGGTCGTCCACGCCGTACGGGGTGGCGTCGCCGACCTTGCTGCCGCCGCCCATGAGGGTGCCCTGCCGGACCGGGTAGGTCGACTCGACCGTCCTGATGTCGAGCGTCTTGAAGCCGCTGAAGCCGAGCCGGACCATGCACTTCCTGGCGAGGATCCACTGCGCCGTGCCGACCGCCTTGCCGTCGCGGGTCGTCGCGTCCGGAACGTAGGCGTTCAGCGGGAACGACTTCATGGTGTTGAGGCGGCGGGCCTCGCCGTCGGGGTCGTCGCCGCCGGCGAACTGGCAGGCGGACACGGCGAGCAGGCCGGTGAGGGCGAGGGGGAGGAGTTTGCGCACCGGGTCATCCGATCAGCCGGAGATCTTGTGCGCTGTGGCGGAGCCCACAGTTCCGCCGCACTGTGCCCACCGTTGGTCTGTTGTGAACTCCGCGTGTCCAACATGTGATCTCCATTACGGCTCCCGGGCCCCGAACCTGATGGAGTGAGCCTCCGTCAACTGACCGATGACACAAGGGGGAAACCCATGACCCACGGCAAGGGAATCCGCGGCCGCCGGAGAGCCGCCGTCGCGCTGACGGCCGGAGCCGTCCTCGGCGCCGGCGTCCTCGCGACCGCTCCCGCCCAGGCGGCGACGCCGGCCGCGGCCTCCGCCCCGCGCTCCGCCGCGGCGGCGCCGCAGGTGTCGGCCCAGGGCGCGTTCGCCATGAACACGGCCACGGGCAAGCAGCTCTTCGGCAAGGCGCCGGACGGGCAGCTGCGCACCGGCTCCACGACCAAGATCATGACGGCCCTGGTGGTGCTGTCGCAGCGGAACGTGAACCTCGGGAAGAAGGTGAAGATCAAGAAGGAGTACACCGACTACGTCATCGACCCGGTCACCGACCAGCAGCGCTACTCCAGCGCCAACCTGATCCTGGGCGACTCGATGTCGGTCGGCGACCTGCTGTACGGCCTGCTGCTCCCGTCGGGCTGCGACGCGGCCTACGCGCTGGCGGACACCTACGGCACGGGTTCCACGACGGCCCAGCGCACCAGGTCCTTCATCGGCAAGATGAACGCCAAGGCGCGTGAACTCGGCCTGAACAACACCCACTTCGACTCCTTCGACGGGGTGTCCAACGGCAAGAACCACTCCTCGCCGCGCGATCTGGCCAAGCTGGCCGGGACCGCGCTGAAGAACAAGACGTTCAGGAAGGTCGTCGGGACGAAGGTCTACGACGACATGAAGTCGTACCAGCCCGGCGGCGGCACGCACGCCATGAAGCCGTGGAACAACTCCAACAAGCTCCTCGGCACGTACCGGGGCGCGTTCGGCGTGAAGACCGGCTCCGGTCCGGAGGCGAAGTTCTGCCTGGTGTTCGCGGCCACCCGCGGCACGAAGACGGTCGTGGGCACGATCCTCGCGGACACGTCGGCGGACCAGCGCTTCAAGGACGCGACGAAGATCCTCGACTACGGCTTCGCCCAGCGCGGCTGAGCCCCGCCGGGGGGATCACCGGGTCCCCCCGGCTGGCGCCGCCCCCGACCGGCGGACGACCGGGGGCGACTCGGGCCACGGGGCCACGGGCGACCGGCGTCGGGTGCCCCGGGACCACCGGCGCCACCGCCTACCGCGGGGCCCGGCCGGCGATCCGGGGCGCGGGGGCCGGCGGGTGGGGCCGTGGGCGGTTACCGCAGCTGTGACTGGACCTGCGTGGCGATCAGTTCCAGGTGGTCCAGGTCGTCGAGATCGAGTACCTGGAGGTAGATCCGCTGGGTGCCGATGGCGGCGTACCGGCTGATCTTGTCGACGACCTCGGCCGGGGAGCCGGCCAGGCCGTTGGTCTTCAGCTCGTCCACCTCGCGGCCGATCGCGGCGGCACGGCGGGCCACCTCCCGGTCGTCCTTGCCGACGCAGACCACGAGCGCGTTGGAGTACGTCAGGTCGTCCGCGGCCCGGCCCGCCTCCACCGCGGCGGCCCGCACCCGGCCGAACTGCCGCTCGGTGTCCTCGATCGAGCCGAAGGGGATGTTGAACTCCTCGGCGTACCGGGCCGCGAGCCGCGGGGTCCGGGTCGCGCCGTGGCCGCCGATGAGCACCGGGACCTTCCGCTGGGCGGGCTTGGGCAGCGCGGGCGAGTCGGTGAGCTCGTAGTACGTGCCGTGGAAGTCGAAGGTCTTGCCGGCCTCGGCCGCCCACAGCCCGGTGACGATCGCGAGCTGCTCCTCCAGCCGCGCCATCTTCTCCTTCGGGAAGGGGATGCCGTACGCCTTGTGCTCCTCCTCGAACCAGCCCGCGCCGAGACCGAGTTCGACCCGGCCGCCGGACATCTGGTCGACCTGGGCGACCTGGATGGCGAGCACGCCCGGCAGCCGGAAGGTGCCGGCGGTCATGAGGGTGCCGAGGCGGATGCGCTTGGTCTCGCGGGCCAGGCCGGCCAGCGTGATCCAGGCGTCCGTGGGCCCGGGCAGCCCGTCCGCTGCGCCCATGCGGAGGTAGTGGTCGGAGCGGAAGAAGGCGTCGAAGCCGAGGTCCTCGGTGGCCTTCGCCACGGTGAGCAGGGTGTCGTAGGTAGCCCCCTGCTGGGGCTCGGTGAAGATTCGAAGGTCCATACACCTATCCTGCACGTCGCCGGCCGCGTCAACCGCGACGGCGCTCTGGGGCACGGCCGTTCACGGTCGGGTGAAAATCGCCCGCCCTGCGCGCCGGGGCCGCCGCGGGCCAGTGACCGGCCCCGGCGGTGGTCGTTGGGCCGTCGGAGCCGGACCGTCCGGCGCCCGCGCCGGGCGGTGGACGCCGCCGCGCGTCAACGCGCCGGCCCGGCTTGGCCGGGGGCCGAGGAGGCCGTCTTGTCCGAAGAGTCCGTTCCCCCGCAGCCGGGTCCCGCCGGCCGGCCCAAGGGGTTGCTGGAGCAGATGGAGGAGCTGATGGCGGCACTGAACGCGGACCTGTCGGCCCTGGCGGACCTCCAGGCGGGGGCGCCGACGCCGGGCCCGGCCGACGAGCGGGCCTGAACCCGCCCGGACCATCCCGAGGACCGGCTCCGTCAGGATCCGCACGCCGGTGGGTGCCGACCGGCGGCCCGTGGCCCGTCACACCCCAGACGGGCTGTCCTGGGCGTCCTCCGGCAACATCTCCTCCCGCGCCGCCAGCTTGCGCAGCATCTCCAGGACGCGGTCGCGGGACTCGTCCGCCGCGTCGATCGCCTCCATGCACTGCCAGTACGTCGTCTCGTCGGCCGCGGCGCTGGCCATGCCGACCAGGGCGATGCCGACCTCGCCGAGCAGGCCACCGAGGCAGAGCAGCGTCTCGCGGGCGTCGTCCAGCCGGGTGAGCTGGGCGGCCCGCAGGTCGCCCGGGTCGAGTTCGGGCGGGTCCAGGACTCCGCAGCCCCGGCCCGCCAGCTCGGTCAGGCCCAGCGCCTCGCCGCGCAGTTCCGGCGGGCCGGAGACCGCGAGCCGGCTGCCGATCGCCTGCGCCAGGGCCTGGGCCTGCCAGACCTCCGCCATCATCTCCGCCGAGTCGGCGCCCCCTGCCAGGGCGCGCCTGCTCGTGAGGATGAGCCGTACCGCATCCATACGATGCCCCCGTCCGTCCGCCGCGCCGTCACGCCCGGCTACTGAACTCTCTTGTCCACTACCCAGAGTGAGGGTCCATGGGGCGAAAAGCCAGAGGTAGGGGGAAATCTGTGGACAACAATTCGGATTCGACAGGCGATTCGACTACTCTGCGTAATGGCAGAGTTCAGGCGTCCGACCGGTGGTCCCCGGCGCCGGGCAGCGGGAACCTCCGTTCGTTGCGGTCGATCTTGGCGGCCAGGGCGGTCAGCGGATCGATGCCGAGGACCTCGCACAGCTGGAGCAGGTAGGCCAGGACGTCGGCGACCTCGTCGGTGACGCGGTGCGCCGTGCCGGGGTCGTCCATCACGCGGGCCGACTCCTCCGGCGTCAGCCACTGGAAGATCTCGACCAGTTCGGAGGCCTCCACCGAGAGGGCGGCGACGAGGTTCTTGGGCGTGTGGTACGGCTGCCAGTTCCGCGCGGCGGCGAACTCGGCCAGCCGGCGCTGGAGTCGGGCGAGGTCGGGTTGTTCCGTCACGGGTTCAGGTGTACCACCGTGATCCCCGGCGTCCCGGTGGCCCAGGAGGCGTCCTGCACCGCGGCCACGCAGCGGACGTGCCCGCGCTCGCCCATCCGGGCGGCCGTCCGCAGCAGTTCCCGGCGCTGGCGCGGATCCAGGGCGCGGTCGAAGCCGTCGGCGAGGACGGTGAGGGTCCGCAGGGCGTCGGGCACCTCGCCCGGGGTGTCCACGTCGAGCACGCCCGGACCGGTCAGCAGCACCAGCGTCAGCGCGAGGTGGCGCAGCTCGCCGTCGCCGAGCCGGGCGAGTTCGGTGCGCAGGCCGTCGCCGCGGTCGAGCAGCGCCCGTACCGTGCCGTCGGCCAGCGGTTCGGCGACCAGGTCGGCCACCGGGCCGGCGCAGCCCGCGCGCAGCGCCTCGACCAGCAGGCCGTGCCGTCGGCCGCACTCCGCGCGGGTGCGCCACAGCACGTCGGCGAGGTTGTCGCAGCCGGGCAGCAGCCGGCCGGAACCGGTGGGGACGGGGGCGCGCATGTGCTCCGGGCGGGGATCGCAGGGGAAGACGGAGCGCAGTGCGACGACCATCTGCTCGGCCGCGGCGAGCACATGGCGCTGGCCGTCCGTCTTGCCGGCCACGCGCAGCGGCAGCAGGGCCGTGCCCAGACGGTCGTCGGGGAGCGGGGCACGGGTCACCGGGGCGGCGCCCGCCGTGTGCCAGGCGGCCTGGACGGTCCGGCGCGCGGGGTCGCGCAGCGCGGTCTCCAGCAGGACGACCCCGCGCGCGGTCAGCCGCTCCCCCACGATCCGCAGGTACGGTTCGGCCTGGACGGCGACGTCGAGCCGGACCGGGCCCTGAGCGCCGTCGGCCGTGCAGCCGATCCGGAAGCCGCGCCGCCCCTCGGCGTCGGGCCGCGCCCGCTCCGGCACGCAGGCGGCCGGGTCCGGGAACGCCTCGGTGAGCGGGGCGCCGCCGCCGAGCCGGGCCAGTGCCCCGTAGGCGGTGAGCGCGGTGGTCTTGCCGGACCCGCTGGGCCCCGCGAACACGGTGACCGGTCCCAGCGGGAACCCGGCCCTCCGGTGCCCGGCGAAGGCCGACAGGCGCAACTCGGTGATCCGGGACCGGACGTCGGGGGACGCGGGATCCCGGGCGGGGAGGGTGGCGGCGGACACGTCGGTCGCCGGCGGCTCAGCGGGCGCGGAGGGCACGGCCATAGGCGGACCGTAGAACCCCGCTCCCACGACGAAGCGTTTCAGCGCCGGATCGTTCCCACGATCGTGGGACGCCCCGCTTGCCCGCCGGGACACCCGGCGGCCCGGGAGGGTCCGGCCCGGCCCGGCTGTTCAGCCCCCCGAGAGGCCCGCGCCCTCCATCAGGCCGCTCACCTCGGTGCCGGGCGGGGTGAGGAGGAAGACGTTGCGGTCGACCCGGTGCATCCCGCTGCCCAGGCCGAAGACGACGCCGGTGCTGAAGTCGAGGACGCGCTTGGCGACGTCGCCCTCCGCGCTGGACAGGTCCAGCAGCACCGGCACGCCGGCCATCAGGGTCTCGGCGACCTCGCGGGCGTCCGCGAAGACGTTGACGCGCAGGACCACGAACCGGCGCCGGGTCTCGGTCTCGGCGTCGGGCAGCGAGCGGTGGTTCACCGCGGACGGCCAGGCGTCCCGGCCCCGCAGCGGCACGACCTGGGCGAGCCCTTCCCACTGTTCATCGGTGACGTCGTAGCGGCTCACCGGCTCCCCCCGACCTGACTCGCACTCGTTGCCTGCACCAGCCAATTCTTACGCCAAGTCACCTGTTCGGCCCAACAGCGACACGGTGCGCGACCGGTCCGGCAGCTCTTCTTCCGCCCCGGCCGGGGTCATATCTCCCCAATAGCCCGCTTCTTACCGGGCTCATACCCGACTCTTCACCGGCCTCCGTGCCCCGCTCACCCCGCACCGATAGCGTCCCGTGCCGTGCACTTGGCAGAAACACAGCAGGTGACACCCGGTCGGCGGATGCTGTCGGCGGTGTCCGCCGTACCGGGTACCGCCCCCCAGGCCCCGGACGGTCCAGCGCAGTGGCACCGCGTGCTGACGCTCCTCGCCGACGTGAGCCTGTTCATCGGCACCCGCACGGTGTGGACGCAGGCGGCCACGCACCAGCTGGTCGTCGCCGGGATCATCTCGGTGTGCTACGCCTCGGTCCTGGTGACCGGCGTGCTCGCCCTGACGGTCCGCCGCACCCGCTCGCTGGCCCGCCTGGACCTGGTGGTCCTGGCGACCGCGGTCACCCTCGTGCTGTGCGCCTGGACGCTGAACCACGCCGGCGGCGACGAGGCGGCCCTGACCACCCAGGCCGCGCGGGAACTCGTCGCCGGCCACCCGCTGTACGGGCAGCCCTGGCCCTGGCTGTTCCACGCCAAGGGCGTCGCGGTGACGCCGACCATAGACGGCGGGTACGACTTCACGTACGGCTATCCCCCGCTGACCCCGCTGCTCACCGCCCCGCTGCTGTGGCTGGGCCCGGGCGGCGCCCCGGCGACGGCGGTGGCGACGCTCGCGCTGGTCGTGGGCGCGGTGGTGCTGTGGCGGCTGCTGCCGGTGCCGTGGCGTTCGGCGGCGACGATGGTCTGCCTCGGCTTCGGCTTCCTGCCGGGGTACGCCCGCCAGGGCTATCCGGCGATCGTCGCCCTGGCGCTGCTGGTGCCGGTGGTGGTGCGCTGGCCCCGGCTGGGCGCGCGGGACCGGCTGGGTGCGGCCGGGGTCGCGCGGGCCGCGTGTCTCGGCGCCGCGTGCGCGGCCCAGCAGCTGCCGTGGTTCGTGACGCCGTTCCTGCTGGCCGGGATCTACGCCGTGCGGCGCGGCGAGCTGGGCGGACGGGCGGCGGCGCGGGTGGTGCTGCGGATCGCGGGGATCGCGGTGCTCACCTGGCTGCTGGTGAACGCCTACGTCGCGGTGACGGAGCCCGGCCGCTGGCTGGAGGGCATCGCCCTGCCGCTGACCCAGGGCGCGGTGCTGCACGGCCAGGGCCTGGTGGGCGTCTCGCTGTACTTCACCCACGGCAGCGACCGGCTCGACTGGTACGGCCACGCGAGCGTGCTGCTCGCCGCCGGTCTGCTGGCGGTGTTCGTGCTGTTCGTGCGGCGGCTCGGGCCGGCCGCGACCGTGCTGCCCTGGTGTGCGTTCTACCTGGCGACCCGGTCCCAGGACGGCTACTACCTGATGATGACCCCGCTGTGGCTGGCGGCGGCCGTCACCGCGCCGCTGCCGGAGTTCGCCCACGCCTGGCAGCCGCGGCCGCGCCCGCTGACCGGACCGCGCCGCCGGCCCGCGCTGGCCGCGGCGCTCGTGGTGCTGCTGGCGCCCGCGCTGGTGAGCGCGGCCCTGGCGGCGACCGGGACACCACCGCTGCGGATGGACGTGACGGCGGCCCGGCGCACCTCGGCGCGGACGCTGTCCGGGCTGACCCTGCGGGTCACCAACACCGGCGGCACCGCGCTCACCCCGCACTACATGCTCACCACCAGCCAGGGCGCGAGCCGGTACTGGTCGCTGGCGCGCGGTCCGGCCACGCTCGCCGCGCACACCACGGCGACCGTGGAACTGCGGGCACCGTCGGGCGGTTTCGCGGTGCCGGCGAAGAAGGACGCCCGGCTCCGGCTGCGGGCCTTCACGGGAAGCCCGCAGACGCTGTCCACCCGGGACCTGAGCCGGGCGGAGCTGGGGGTCAGGCCGCCGCGCGGGTGAAGCGGAGCGCGGCCGTCACCGTGGTCGGGCCGCGCATCATGCCCAGCTGGTTCCAGCCCATGCCGAACGGGTCGCGGTCCACGGCGAACTCGGCCTCCAGGGTCAGCGCCCCGGCGCTCGCACCGGCCAGGCGGGCGGTGAGGGACAGGGGCCGGCCGACGCCCCGGACGGTCAGCTGCCCGGTGACCCGCACCTGGTCGCCGTCGAGCCGGTCGGCGCCGCGCACGGCGAAGGTGATCTCCGGGTGGCGTCCGGTGTCGAAGAAGTCGGCCGACCGCAGGTGGGCGTCCCGCTTGGCGCTCCCGGTGTCCAGGGAGGCCGCGTCCAGGGTGACGGTGCCGGTGACCGAGCCGTCGGGACGGACCTCGCCGGAGCCGCCGACGCCGGCGAAGGTGCCCTTCACGGTGACCAGGCCCCACATGGTCCGGTGCCGCAGGCCGACGGTGGTCGCGGTCGGGTCGAGCTGCCAGCGGCCTGTTTCCACGGCGACGGTCATGGGCGTACTCCCCGGGATGTGTGGTCCAAATTTGGATGACCTCGTCCACGCTAGCTACTCATCCAAATTTGAACAACCCCCGCACTCGTAGACTCGACCCATGTCCGCCTCCGACGCGTCCGCCACCGACCAGCCCGCCCGTCCCCTCGCGGGCGGCGAGGGGCTGCTGCCGGACGAGCTGCGCGCCTGGATGGTCCTGCTGGCGGCGACGGGCACCGTGGAACAGCGGCTGCGCTCGGCCGTGAAGGAGACCCTCGACGTCTCCCACGACGAGTTCCTGATCCTGTGCCTGCTCGCCGAGCAGCCGCGCACCGGGCTGCGGATGACCCGGGTAGCCGACCTCCTCGGCCGCCCCAAGACCCGCCTCACCTACCAGATCGCCTGCCTCCAGCGGGCCGGCCTCGTCACCCGCACCTCCGTGTGCGGCGACAAGCGGGGCGTGCAGGTCGCCCTCACCGAGAAGGCCCGCGAGCTGCTGCGCGCGGCCTCCGCCCGGCTCGCGGGCACCGTCCGCCGGGCCCTCGCCGACTCCATGGGCCCCGAGCAGCGGGCGGCGATGGGCGCCCTCGTACCGGACCCGGACGACGAGGCCCGCTGAGCCGCCGGGCGGCCCGCGCGGAACCGGAGCGGCACAGGTCACAACCGCAAGAAGAGAAACCTCACAGCCCCAGCTCCGCCTGGGTACCAGCCGCCTGCCCTAGCATCCGAGCCATGACGGTCCTGCCTGACGACGGGCTCTCACTGGCCGCCGAGTTCCCTGACGCGACACATGAGCAGTGGCAACGCCTGGTCGAGGGCGTACTGCGCAAGTCGGGCAAGGAACTGACCGGCGACGCAGCTGAGGACGCCCTGTCCACGACGCTGGAGGACGGGCTGCGCACCCGGCCCCTGTACACCGCGCGCGACGGCGCGCCCGACCCCGGACTGCCGGGCTTCGCCCCCTTCGTGCGGGGCAGCCGCCCGGAGGGCACCCTCACGGGCGGCTGGGACGTACGGCAGCGGCACACGGCACTCGCCGGCGGCACGGCGGACGCCGTCCTCACCGACCTGGAGAACGGCGGCACCTCGCTCTGGCTGGTGCTGGGCGAGGGCGGCATCCCGGTCTCCGAGCTGGGCCGCGCCCTCGACGGCGTCTACCTCGACCTGGCGCCGGTCGTCCTGGACGCGGGCCGCGCCACCGAGGAGGCCGCCGAGGCGCTGCTCGGGCTGTACGCGGACAAGGGCGTGGCCGCCGGGGCCGTACGCGGCAACCTGGGCGGCGACCCGCTCGGGTACGAGGCCCGCACCGGGACCCCGCTGGACTTCGCGCCGTACGCCGCCCTGGCCGCGCGCTGCGCCGAGGGGTACCCGGGGCTGCGCGCGCTGACCGTGGACGCGCTGCCGTACCACGAGGCGGGCGGCTCGGCCGCGCAGGAGCTGGGCGCCTCGCTGGCCACCGGTGTGGCCTACCTGCGGGAGCTGACCGAGGCCGGTCTCGGCGTCGAGCAGGCCGCCGCCCAGCTGGAGTTCCGCTACGCGGCCACCGCCGACCAGTTCCTGACCATCGCCAAGCTGCGCGCCGCGCGCCGGCTGTGGGCGCGGGTCGCCGAGGTGTGCGGGGCGCCGCAGGCGGGCGCTCAGGTGCAGCACGTGGTGACCTCGCCGGTGATGATGAGCCGCCGCGACCCGTGGGTGAACATGCTCCGCACGACGGTCGCGGCCCTCGCCGCGGGGGTGGGCGGCGCCGACTCCGTGACCGTGCTGCCGTTCGACCACGCGCTCGGGCTGCCCGACGCGTTCGCCCGGCGGATCGCCCGCAACACCTCGACGATCCTGATCGAGGAGTCCCACCTGGCCCGGGTCATCGACCCGGCGGGCGGCTCCTGGTACGTCGAGCGGCTGACGGACGAACTCGCCGAGGCGGCCTGGCAGTTCTTCCGCTCCGTCGAACGCGACGGCGGCCAGGCGGCCGTGCTGCGCTCCGGCCGGCTGCGCACCGACCTGGCGACGACCTGGGCGGAGCGCTCCAAGCGGCTCGCCAAGCGGCGCGAACCCGTCACCGGGGTCAGCGAGTTCCCGCTGCTGGCCGAGAAGCCGGTGGAGCGCGAACCCGCGCCCGAGCCGCCGTCCGGCGGTCTGCCGCGGGTGCGCCGCGACGAGGCGTACGAGGAGCTGCGCGCCCGCTCCGACGCCCACCTGGCGGCGACCGGCGCCCGGCCCCGGATCTTCCTCGCCACGCTCGGCTCCGCCGCCGACTACACCGCCCGCGCGAGCTTCGCCGCCAACCTCTTCCAGGCCGGCGGCATCGAACCGGTCACCGGGGGCCGCTTCGAGGACAGCGGCGCGACCGAGGCCGTGCTGTGCTCCAGCGACGCGCTCTACGCCGAACAGGCCGGGCAGGCCGCACAGTCGCTGCGCGCGGCCGGCGCCCGGCACGTGTTCCTGGCGGGCCGGGGCGAGCACCCCGGCATCGACAGTTACGTCTTCGCGGGCTGCGACGCCGTCGACGTCCTCTCCGCGACCCTCGACCGCATGGGAGTGTCCTGATGGGAATCCCCGACTTCTCCGGCATCGAGCTGGGGACCCCGGTCACCGACGGCACCGACGGCGAGTGGCGTGCGGCCCTGGAGCGGGCCACCGGGGGCGCCGAGCCGGTGTGGGAGACCCCGGAGGGCATCGGGGTCAAGCCGCTGTACACCGGCCGTGACCTGGAGGGACTGGACTTCCTGGGCACCTACCCGGGCATCGCGCCGTACCTGCGCGGCCCCTACCCGACGATGTACGTCAACCAGCCCTGGACGATCCGCCAGTACGCGGGCTTCTCCACCGCGGAGGAGTCCAACGCGTTCTACCGGCGCAACCTGGCGGCCGGCCAGAAGGGCCTGTCGGTCGCCTTCGACCTGCCCACGCACCGGGGTTACGACAGCGACCACCCGCGGGTGACGGGTGACGTCGGCATGGCGGGCGTGGCCATCGACTCGATCTACGACATGCGCCAGCTGTTCGACGGGATCCCCCTCGACAAGATGACCGTGTCGATGACGATGAACGGCGCCGTGCTGCCGGTGCTGGCGCTGTACATCGTGGCGGCGGAGGAGCAGGGCGTACCGCCCGAGAAGCTGGCCGGGACCATTCAGAACGACATTCTGAAGGAGTTCATGGTCCGCAACACCTACATCTACCCGCCGAAGCCGTCGATGCGGATCATCTCCGACATCTTCGCGTACACCTCGCAGCGGATGCCGCGCTACAACTCCATCTCCATCTCGGGCTACCACATCCAGGAGGCCGGCGCGACGGCCGACCTGGAGCTGGCGTACACGCTCGCGGACGGCGTGGAGTACATCCGGGCCGGGCGGGAGGCGGGCCTGGACGTGGACGCGTTCGCCCCCCGGCTGTCGTTCTTCTGGGCGATCGGCATGAACTTCTTCATGGAGGTCGCCAAGCTGCGCGCGGCGCGGCTGCTGTGGGCGAAGCTGGTGCGGCAGTTCGACCCGAAGAACAGCAAGTCGCTGTCGCTGCGCACCCACTCGCAGACCTCGGGCTGGTCGCTGACCGCGCAGGACGTCTTCAACAACGTCACCCGCACGTGCGTCGAGGCGATGGCGGCGACCCAGGGCCACACCCAGTCGCTGCACACCAACGCCCTCGACGAGGCGCTCGCGCTGCCGACGGACTTCTCGGCGCGCATCGCCCGCAACACCCAGCTGCTCATCCAGCAGGAGTCGGGCACCACCCGGGTCATCGACCCGTGGGGCGGCAGCGCCTACGTGGAGCGGCTGACGTACGACCTGGCCCGCAAGGCCTGGGCGCACATCCAGGAGGTCGAGCAGGCGGGCGGCATGGCGCAGGCCATCGACGCCGGCATCCCCAAGCTGCGCGTGGAGGAGGCCGCGGCCCGCACCCAGGCGCGCATCGACTCGGGGCGCCAGCCGGTGATCGGCGTGAACAAGTACCGGGTCGACAGCGACGAGCAGATCGAGGTGCTCAAGGTCGACAACTCCTCCGTGCGGGCCCAGCAGATCGAGAAGCTGCGCCGGCTGCGCGAGGAGCGGGACGAGACCGCGTGCCGGGACGCGCTGGACGCGCTCACCCGGGCCGCCGACGGCGACGGCAACCTGCTGGAGCTGGCCGTGCGCGCGGCCCGCGCGAAGGCGACCGTCGGTGAGATCTCGGACGCACTGGAGAAGGTGTACGGGCGGCACGCGAGCCAGATCCGTACGATTTCCGGCGTGTACCGCAACGAAGCAGGCCAGTCCCCGTCCGTGGACCGCACCCGGGCCCTGGTGGACACGTTCGAGGAGGCCGAGGGGCGCCGGCCGCGCATCCTGGTCGCCAAGATGGGCCAGGACGGCCACGACCGCGGCCAGAAGGTGATCGCGACCGCCTTCGCCGACCTCGGCTTCGACGTCGACGTCGGCCCGCTGTTCCAGACGCCGGAGGAGGTCGCCCGGCAGGCGGTCGAGGCGGACGTGCACGTGGTCGGGGTGTCCTCGCTGGCCGCCGGTCACCTCACGCTCGTCCCGGCGCTGCGCGAGAAGCTCGCCGAGGAGGGCCGCGAGGACATCATGATCGTGGTCGGCGGTGTCATCCCGCCGCAGGACGTGCCGACGCTGCGGGAGATGGGCGCGGCGGAGGTCTTCCTGCCGGGGACGGTGATCCCGGACGCGGCGTACGACCTGGTGCGGCGGCTGTCGGCCGACCTCGGCCACGACCTGTAGCCCCGCATGGCCGCGATCGATCTCGACATCTACGTGAAGGGTGTGCTCGACGGGAAGCGGGCCCTGGTGGCCCGCGCCATCACGCTCGTGGAGTCCACCCGGCCACAGCACCGGGCGCTGGCGCAGCAGTTGCTCACCGAGCTGCTGCCGCACAGCGGCCGGGCGCGGCGGATCGGCATCAGCGGGGTGCCCGGTGTCGGCAAGTCGACGTTCATCGACGCGTTCGGCACCATGCTGACCTCGCTGGGCCACCGGGTGGCGGTCCTCGCCGTCGACCCCTCCTCCACCCGCACCGGCGGCTCCATCCTGGGCGACAAGACCCGGATGGAGCGCCTGGCGGTCGACCCGGACGCCTTCGTCCGCCCCTCCCCCAGCGCGGGCACGCTGGGCGGGGTCGCCAAGGCCACCCGGGAGTCGATGGTGGTGATGGAGGCGGCCGGCTACGACGTGGTCCTCGTGGAGACCGTCGGCGTCGGCCAGTCGGAGACGACGGTCGCCGAGATGGTCGACTCCTTCCTGCTGCTCACCCTGGCCCGCACCGGCGACCAGCTCCAGGGCATCAAGAAGGGCGTCCTGGAGCTGGCCGACGTGATCGCCGTCAACAAGGCGGACGGCCCGCACGAGCGCGACGCCCGGGCCGCCGCGCGCGAACTGGCGGGCGCGCTGCGCCTGATGCACGGCAAGGACGCCTTCTGGACCCCGCCGGTGCTGCACTGCAGCGCCCGCGAGTCGGCCGGCCTCGACACGGTCTGGGAGCGCCTGGAACAGCACCGCACGCTGCTGGACTCCACCGGCCGGCTGGCCGCCAAACGCCGGGACCAGCAGGTGGGGTGGACCTGGGCGATGGTCCGGGACGAACTCCTCGGCCGCCTGCACGCCGACCCCGCGGTCCGCGCGACCGCCCCCGGCCTGGAACAGCAGGTCAGGGAGGGCCGGCTGACGGCGACCCTGGCGGCGGAACGCATCCTGGCGGCGTTCGAGGGCCGTACGCCGCCTTCACCCGCGGGCTGAGCGGGGGGCGTTGAGGGCCTCGGGGGCGGTTTCCCCGGCCAGGGTCTGCAGGAGCGCGCGGATGACGTCCGTCGCCGCGCGTTCCTGGGCCTCCCGGGTGCTGGCGCCCAGGTGCGGGGTCACCGTGACGTTGTCGAGTCCGAGGAGCGGCGAGTCGGTGCACGGCTCGTCGTCGAAGACGTCCAGCGCGGCGCCCGCGAGCCGGGACTCCCGCAGGGCCGTGTACAGGGCCGCCTCGTCGACGATGCCGCCGCGGGCCACGTTGGCGAGGTAGGCCGTGGGCTTGACCAGGCGCAGTTCGGCCTCGCCGATCAGGCCCACGGTCCGCGGGGTCCGCGGGACGTGGACGGTGATGAAGTCGGAGCGGGACAGCAGTTCCTCCAGCGCGACGAGCTTGAGGCCGTGCTGGTCCGCCGTCTCGGGTGTGGCGTAGGGGTCGTGGCCGAGGACCGTCATGTCGAAGGCGGCCATGCGCCGCGCCACTGCCAGGCCGATGCGGCCGAGCCCGACGACCCCGAGGGCCTTGCCTGCGAGTTCGGTGCCGACGTGGGTGCTGCGCCGCCAGACGCCGGACTTCACCTCCGTGCCCGCGGTCTGGATGTCGCGGGCCGCCGCCAGCAGCAGTCCGCAGGTCAGTTCGGCGGCGCTGACCACGTTGGCGGCCGGGGCGTTGACCACGACGACGCCGGCCGCGGTGGCGGCGGCGACGTCGATGTTGTCGACCCCCACCCCCGCCCGGCCGACGACGGCGAGCCGGGGGGCCGCCGCGAGGACCTCGGCGTCCACGGTGGTGGCGCTGCGGACGAGGAGGGCGTCGGCCTCGGCCACCGCGGCCAGGAGCCGCGCGCGGTCGGCGCCGTCGCAGTAGCGCACCTCGTACTCCGGGCCGAGGCGCTCCAGGGCGGTCGCCGGCAGGGGGTCGGCGACCAGGACTACACGGGAAGTCATCGGATTCTCCCTAGCGGGTGTGGGGGGCTGCCGGGCGGTGCGGGAGTGCCGTGCGGCCGGGGCGGCCGGGGCGGGGACTGCGGTTGCCTCCCCCGGGCCGCCCCGGTGCCGCGGCTCAGCTCTCGACCGCCATCACGATGCCGAAGGCGATCATGACCGTGCCCGCGGTGGCGTCGACGTTGCGGCGGACCGTACGGCGCTTCATCCAGGTGCGCAGGCCGTGCGCGCCGAGGCTGATCAGGCCGTACCAGATCACCGCCTCCATCGCGTTGACCGCGGCCAGCGCGGTGCCCATGAACGCCGGGGACACGCCGGACGGGATGAACTGCGGGATGGTGGCGCCGTAGAAGACACCGACCTTGGGGTTGGCCAGGTTGTTGAGCATGCCGCGGCCGAAGGAGCGCCACAGCGAGGCGGACTCCGGTTCCAGCTCGGTGTCCTTCTCCTGCCCCGCGCCGATGGCCCGGGCCGAGCGCCACAGCCCGATGCCCAGCCAGACCATGTAGGCGGCGCCGACGATCCGGAACACGGTGTACGCCGTCTCGGAGGCGTCCAGCAGGGCGCCGATGCCCACCGCGATCGCCCCGCCCCAGATGACGGCGCCGACGCCCACGCCCACGCCGGTGATGAACCCGTGGAGCCGCCCGCGCGCCACGGTGTTGCGGATGACCAGAGCGGTGTCCACGCCCGGCATGATCACCAACAGGGCCGACACCAGGGCGAACGAGAGCAGTGACTGAAGAACCGACACGCTTACACTCCTGACTTCTCGGCCGTGTTGTCGGCCAGGGGGATTCCGTCGCGCGTGAGACCGCGCAGCCAGTTGCGGTAGAAGAGCCGTCCGTGATCCTGCCAGTTCTCCACCGGGGCCGCCGAGGGGTCGTCGTCAGGGAAGTAGTTGACCGGGAGGGCGATGTCCGCGCCCTTGTCCTGGTCGCGGCGGAACTGCCGCAGCAGGGTGTCGGGGTCGTACTCCGGGTGCCCGGAGACGTACAGCTCCCGGCCGTCCCGGCTGGCGGCGATGTGCACGCCGGACTCGGGCGACTCGACCAGGATCCGCAGTTCCCCGGTCTTCTCGAAGTCGGCGCGGAGGTTCTCGGTGTGGCGCGACTGCGGCACCGTCACGACCGGCTCGAAGTCCGCCAGGAGCGGGGAGGAGGGGTCGGTGAGCGTGTTCGGGAAGTTGCCGAACAGCTTGGCGGGCAGCTCGTGCTTGGGAATGCCGTACCGGTGGTACAGCGCGGCCTGGGCGCCCCAGCAGACGTACTGGGCGGAGGTGACGTTCTCCCGCGCCCAGTCGATGATGCCGCGCAGCTCGTCCCAGTACGTCACCTGCTCGAAGGGCAGCAGCTCGACGGCGGCGCCGGTCACGATCAGGGCGTCGAAACGGCGGTCGGCGACGTCCTCGTGCGTCAGGTAGTGCTCCTTCAGGTACGCCTCGGGCGTGCTCTTGGAGGTGTGGTCCCGGGGGCGCAGCAGGGTGACGCGGACGGGCAGCCCGGCGCCGGACAGCAGGCGCAGCAGCTGGGTCTCGGTGACCGGCTTGTCCGGCATCAGGTTGAGGATGGCGAGTTCGACGGCCGGGGTCGCGGCGGCGGCCTCGCGGGGCTCGACGGTGACCGTGATGCCTTCGTCGGCGAGCTGGTCGACGGCGTCGATCCGGGTGGGGACGATGAGGGTCACGGCGCGGTGCTCCTGGGGGTCTCGGGCTCGGTGGCGGCGGCGAGTTCGGCCAGTACGGCGGTGACGCACCGGTCGGCGTCCGCCAGCGCGCGGTTGCGGCCGCCGGGCGAGGGGACGTAGTGGTTGTAGAAGGTGGCCCCCTCGCAGAGCGGGCCGAGGACGCGGACCTTCCGGTCGGGCCGGCCGTCGGCGGCGACGGGATGCTGGTCCGCCGTGATGTCGACACCGCGGCTGCTGCGGGCGCCGGGGCGGTGCCGGCGGATCCGGCCGCCGGCCGCGAGGTCCGCCAGCAGCGGGCTGCCGGTCGCCTCCACGTCGGGCTGGCCCGAGGTGGCGTACGCCAGCCAGTCGGCCGGTGCGCTGTGCCCGGTGCCGAGGCGCGTGGAGGAGATCCGCCACGCCGTCCCGTCCCACTCGACGCGCGGTGCGGGCCCGAACGGGACGCTGACGACCCCGGCCTCCAGCAGGGCGAGCAGCTCCTCGTGCCGGTCGAGCTGCGGGCCGGTCACCGAGCGGTTGAGGGTCGCGGTGAAGGAGCCGTAGAACTCGTCGTGGGAGTCCTCGTCCAGGCCGCCGAAGTCGACGGCGTGGCGGACGACGTCGCGCAGGTCGCGCAGGACTTCCAGGCCGGCCTTGGTGGGGCTGCCGCCGAGGCCGAGCCGTGCCTCCACGAGGTCCGACCGCAGCCGCTCCTGGTACCACTTCTGGTAGGCGTCGCTGGAGTCGAACTCGGCGCTGTCGGGGAAGAGCAGCTCCTGCGGGTCGAAGTGGCCGAACCGCTCGGCGTGTTCGGCGTCCAGGGCCCGCAGCTCGTCGTCCAGGGTCCCCGCGTCCGCCGCCGCGCGCAGCTGCTCCGCCAGGGCGTGCTCGGCTTCGGCGCCGCGTGCGAGGGCGGCGCCGCGGCGGTGGAAGGCGATGCGCATCTCGGTGCGGATCAGCGGGAGGATGTCGTCGTGCAGGCTCAGGGGGCGGTCGTCCCCGGCGGAGCGGAGGCGGTCGACGGCCTCGGGGCTGAACACCACCGGCCGGTACGGTCCGCCGGTGCGGTTGGCGGCGGGCCGGGCCCGGAAGGGGATGCCGGTCCGGGAGAACAGCAGGATGCGCGGTTCCCGTCCGCTGGGCAGGTAGCGCAGGCCGCCGTCGGCCGCCTCGTACCGGCCGCCGCGGCCGAGGGTGAGCGAGGCGAGGACGTCCATGGCCGACAGACCGGTGCCGCCGAGGGCGAGGGTCCGGCCGGCGGTGACGTCCGCGAAGGCCGCGGCGGGCGGATAGATGGCGTGGATGCGGCGGGCCGCGCCCGGTGCCCCGGGGTCGGGGGCGGCCGGCGGGGTGTGTCCGGTGGTGAGGAAGACCCTGTCCACCCGCAGGGTCTCGCCGCTGTCCAGGGTGATCAGCCGGGAGTCGTCGGGGCCGGCGGACAGGCCGGTCGCCGTGGCGCGGTGGAACCGTATCTCCACGTTCTCGGGGACACGGTCGAGGAGGCGCCGCAGGAACCAGGCGAGGTACTCGCCGAGCACCCGCCGGGGCAGGTAGTCGTCGGGCCGTACCGGCCGGCCCTCGGCGCCGAGGGTGTAGCCGTCCTCGCCCACCTTCAGGCCCCGGTCCGTCACCCAGGTGTACAGGTCGGGACCCCGGTCGCCGACGGCCGTGCCGACCGTCGCCTCGTCGGGGAAGAGGCTCACCTGTGCGGCGACGGTGTTGAGCAGCAGGTGGTCGGGCTGGTCGACGGCGTGGATGCCGACGCCGCTGCCGTCCGGGTCCACGACCTCGACGACGAGCCGGCGGCCCGCCCGGTCCGGCTGTGCGGCGAGGGTGACGAGGCGTTCGAGGACGCCGATGCCGCGGGAGCCCAGGCCGATGATGCCGACGGTGCCCGCGACCGCGTTCCGCTGGGGGGAAGTCGTCACCACCGCTCGGTCTCCCCGAAGAAGTCGGCGATGGCGGTGACGCGGCCCGACTCGGCGGCCACGCGGTGCACTTCGAGGCCCACGGCGAGGTCCAGGACGCCCAGGCCGAAGGGCGAGAAGACGACCGGCTTGTCGGTGCCGACCGTGGCCTCGCCGTTGATGACCTCGGCGAGGGTGCCGGTGATGAAGTCCCGGTTGCCGTACTTCTGTTCGGCCAGGTGCGGTGAGGTGTTGGCCTTCAGGCAGTGGTCGACGTCGTCCAGCACGTTGTAGGAGCCGGCGATGATCTCGGGGCCGATGTCCCGCAGGGAGATGTTGAGGACGATCTGCCCCGGGGCGAAGGCGTCGGGCTCCAGGACGTACGGCTCCCCGGCCGTGGTCGCGAAGACGACCAGGTCGGCGCCGGACACGGCCTCCTGGAGGGTCTCGGCGTAGGACGCCGGGTACGCCAGCCGCTCGGTGGCGTGGGCCGCCAGGGCGGTGCCGTACTCCTGGCTCAGGTCGTGCACCGCGACCTGCTCGAACGTCCACTGCTCGGCGTGGAAGAACTCCAGGATGTTGCGGGCGATGATGCCCGCGCCCACCACCGCGAGCCGGCCGCCCTTGCGTCCGCCGGTGAGGACGTCCGCCGCCAGGACGGCCGACGCGGCGGTGCGGGCGGCGCTGATCTGCGAGGCCTCCAGCAGCGCGAACGGGTAACCGGTCTCGGCGTCGTTCAGCACGAGCGTGGCCGAGGCGCGGGGGATGCCGCGCTCGATGTTGGCCGGGAAGCTCGCGATCCACTTGATGCCGGCGACCTCGCGCTCGCCGTCGAGGTAGGCGGGCAGGGCGATGATGCGGTCCGCGGGCTTCTCGGGGAAGCGGAGGAAATAGCTGTCCGGGTTCACGGAACGCCCGGCCTCGTGGGCCAGGTAGGTGTCGCGCACGACCCGGACGATGTCCCGGCGGCTGTCCCGGACGATGTCCCGGACGGTGCGGCCGTTGACGACATCGAATTCGAACATGGTGAGTGACTCCTTCAATCTCTGTGCGTGTTGCGCGGTGGGGCGAGGACGGCGACGGGGTCCGGGTCAGTCGTCGACGGCGCCGAAGCGCTCGCCGACCCAGTCGTCGTCGTAGATCGTGTCGAGGTAGCGCTCGCCGAGGTCCGGGCTGATGGCGACCACCGAGGCGCCCTCGGGGAGGTCGCGGTGCCGGGTCTCGACCGCGGCGAGCACCGAACCGGTGGAGCCGCCGGCGAGGATGCCCCGCCCGGTGGCGAGCCGCCGGCACATGCGCACCGCCTCGGCCTCCGGCACCATGACGACCTCGTCCACGAGCCCGTCACGGAAGATCTCCGGACGCCGGCTGGTGCCCAGGCCGGGGATGTGCCGGCGGGCCGGGGAGGCGCCGAAGGTGACCGAGCCGGCCGTGTCGACCGCGATGATGCGGGTACCGGGCGAGTGCTCGCGGAAGTACTCGGCGCAGCCCATCAGCGTGCCGGTGGTGCCCGCGCCGACGAAGAGGACGTCGACCTCGCACTCCTTGAGCAGGGCGGGGGCGGTACGCCGGTAATGGGCCTGCGGATTGGCCTCGTTGGCGTACTGGTTGGGCCACACCAGGCCGGGGTCCTCGCGCAGCCGGGCGTGGATGTGGTCGATGCGGGACTGCAGGAAGCCGCCGTTGGCGTCCCGGCGGTCGACGATGACGACCTCGGCGCCGTAGGCCCGCATCAGACGGACGCTGGTGGCCGCGGTGTTGGGGTCCGCGACACAGGTGAACCGGTAGCCGCGGGCCGCGCAGACCGAGCTGAGCGCGATGCCGAGGTTGCCGGAGGACGACTCGATGACCCGGCCGCCGGGCTTGAGCACGCCACGGCGCTCCAGGTCCTCCAGCAGGCCCACGGCCGCCTTGAGTTTGATGGACCCCGCGAGGTTGAGGCCTTCGATCTTGAGTGTGAGGTCGACGCCGGGGATGAAACCGCTCAGGTCGAGGAAAAGGTCGTCGAGGACCAGGTCGTACGCATTGCGAAAGATCATCGAGCACCTTCGGAAACGGTCGAGCGTGACGGAGGTGGTACGAGTGGTGCGGTGCCGGCGGCACGCCGACGACGACCCGGGCGCGGGAGGGCGCGGACAGGCCGGGGACGCGGGGCAGGGCCGTCGCGGGACGGGACGCGGACGTGGTCCGGGGTGCGCCGGCGGAGCGCTGCCCACCCCGTCCGGCTGGACGTCAGGAGCGCGCGGCCTCAGCCGTGGGAGGTGTCCGGCCCGTCGATGGGTCGCCCGGTACGACAGTGCGGGAGGCACGCCCGGGCGCGCGGACACGAGGAGGTCCGGGTGCGGGCGGAAGGGCCTGGCCCGGATGCGCCGGGTCTGCGGCGCGTCGCGGGGACTTCGCCGTGCTGGTGGAAGCACCGCTGCTCGCGGTGCGGGAGCCGCCGGCCCCGGTCACCGGGACGGGAGTTCGCTCGCCCGGGCGGCAGGGCGTCGACGGCCGCTAAGTGGTCGTCCGTCTGCTCGCGGACCGACGACCGCGACGGCCCTGAGTGGCTTTCCCTCGGTGCGACGAGCGCACGCGCGACGTGCACGCCTTTCCCCTTCCCCCGTGGACGGCAATGGTGTTGCCTGTATGTCACGGACTGCCGGTCTGGCGGCGGTGCGTGATCTTGGGGTAACTCTAACTCGCCCTCCGTGACGCGTCTATGACAACGAGATGAAACCCTGCGGCAGCCCTGGCGGCGGCGCCGGAGGTCACCGCGGGCGGGCGTGGGCCCGGCGGAAGCGCTCCAGGCCCTCGGCCAGATCCACCACCGGGTCGGGGTAGTCCAGCGCGGCCCGGGCGGGTCCCGGCAGTTTCCAGGGCTCGTGCACCGCCGGGGCCCCGACGCCCCGCAGTTCGGGCAGCCAGCGGCGCACGTAGCTGCCCTCGGGGTCGTACTTCTTCGCCTGTGCGACCGGGTTGAGGACCCGGTTGGGGCGGGTGTCGGTGCCGGTGCCGGCCACCCACTGCCAGTTCAGCTGGTTGTTGGCCACGTCCCCGTCGACCAGCCAGTACAGGAAGTGCGCGGCACCGATCCGCCAGTCGACGTAGAGCGTCTTGCTCAGGAAGCAGGCGGTCAGCAGCCGGGCGCGGTTGTGCATCCAGCCCTCGTGGCGCAGCTGCCGCATCGCCGCGTCGATCACCGGATAGCCGGTACGGCCCTCCCGCCAGGCCTCGATGTCCTCCCGCGCGGTGCGCTCGGTGCGCCAGTGGTCGTGCCGGGTGCGGTAGTCGCCGTGCGCCGCGTCGGGGCGGGCGGCGAGGACCTGGCGGTGGAAGTCGCGCCAGGCGAGCTGCCGGACCAGCGCCTCGGCGCCCGGCCCGCCGTGGCGGCGCCCGCGGTGCACCAGCTCCACCGCGGACAGGGTGCCGAAGTGCAGGTGCGCGGAGAGCTTGGAGGTGGCGTCGGCGGCCAGGGCGTCGCGGGTGTCGTCGTAGGCGTCGAGTCCGCCGCGCCAGTAGGCGGTCATCCGCCCGCGGCCCGCGCGCTCCCCGCCGGCCGGCAGGCCGGGCGAGACGCCGGGGACGGCGTCCCGGGCGGGAAGCGGCTCGCCCCGGACGTGGTCGGGCACGGGCACGCGGCGCGGGGCGCCGACGGCCGGGCGCAGCCGGACCTGCGTCCAGCGCCGGAGGTACGGCGTGAAGACGGCGAAGTGGTCCGACGCGGCGGGGGTCACCTCGCCGGGCGGCACCGCCACGGTGACCGCGTCGTGCACGGACAGGCGGCGCCCGTCGGAATCCAGCGCCCGCCGCAGCCGCTCCTCGCGCCGGGTGGCGAAGCGGCTGTGCGCCGCCGACAGGTGCACCTCGCCGGCGTCCGCCTCGCGGGCCACGCGGCACACCTCCGCCACCAGGTCGCCGGAGCGCACCACGAGGCGCCCGCCGCGCTCGCGCAGCCCGGCGTCGAGGTCGGCGAGGCAGTCGGCGAGGAACGCGCTGCGGTTGGGGGTGGCGAACCCGGTCGCGGCCACGGCCCGGTCCCGCACGAAGAGCGGCACGACCGCGTCGGCGGACGCCAGGGCCGCGCGCAGCGGCGGGTGGTCGTGCAGACGCAGGTCGGAGGTGAACAGGACGACCGAGACGCGCATCGCCGTCAGCCCTCCCCGCGCTGCGCGCGTTCGGCGGCACGGACGATGTTGCGGGCCATGCCGCCGAAGACGACCGCGTGGAAGGGCGACACGCTCCACCAGTACAGCTGGCCGAGCAGCCCGTGCGGGTGGAACAGGGCCCGCTGCCGGTAGCGGGCGCCGCCGGCCCCGTCCGCGGCGACGTGCATCTCCAGCCAGGCCAGCCCGGGCAGCCGCATCTCGGCGCGCAACCGCAGCAGCCGCCCGCGCTGGATCTCCTCCACCCGCCAGAAGTCCAGCGAGTCGCCGACCCGCAGCCGCCGGGCGTCCCGGCGTCCCCGGCGCAGGCCCACCCCGCCGGCGAGGCGGTCGAGCCAGCCGCGCACCGCCCAGGCCAGCGGGAAGGAGTACCAGCCGTTCTCGCCCCCGATGCCCTCGACCACGTCCCACAGCGCGCCGGGAGCGACCGCGGCGTGGCGTTCGCGTACGTCGGTGTAGAGGCTGCCGCCCGCCCAGTCCGGGTCGGTGGGCAGCGGGTCGCTGGGCGCGCCCGGCACGGAGGCGGAGGACCAGCGGGTGGCGACCCGCGCGTCGCGCACGCGTTCCAGCGCGAGGGCGACGGCGCGGTCGAAGCCGATCGGGTGGCCGGGCGGACTGGGCACGTACCGCTCGACGTCCCGCTCCCGGCACACCACCTCGTGGCGCAGCGACTCGGTCAGCGGACGGGCGAGGGCGGCCGGTACGGGGGTCACCAGGCCGACCCAGTGACTGGACAGGCGGGGGGTGAGCACGGGCACGGGGACGATGACCCGCCGGGGCAGCCCGGCGACGGCGGCGTACCGCCGCATCATCTGCACGTACGTGAGCACCTCCGGGCCGCCGATGTCGAAGGCCCGGCTGACGTCGGCCGGCAGGCCGGCGCAGCCGACCAGGACGCGCAGCACGTCCCGTACGGCGATGGGCTGGATGCGGGTGCGCACCCAGCGCGGGGTGACCATCACCGGCAGCCGCTCGGTGAGGTAGCGCAGCATCTCGAAGCTCGCGGACCCGGAGCCGATGATGACGGCGGCCCGCAGCACGGCCGTCGGCACGCCCGAGCCGAGGAGGATGCGCCCCACCTCGGCGCGGGAGCGCAGGTGCGGGGAGAGTTCCCGCTCGGGCACCCCGGCCGGGGTCAGCCCGCCCAGGTAGACCAGGCGGCCGACGCCGGCCCTGCGCGCCTGCGCGCCGAACAGGCGGGCCGCCTCCCGGTCCGTCCGCTCGAAGTCGCGGCCGGTGCCGAGCGCGTGCACCAGGTAGTAGGCGACCTCGACACCCTCCATCGCCGCCGCCACCGAGCCGGCGTCGGTGACGTCGCCGCGCGCGATCTCCACCCGCCCGGCCCACGGCTGGTCGCGCAGCTTCCGGGGCGTGCGCACCAGGCAGCGCACCCGGTACCCGGCGGCCAGCAGTTCCGGCACCAGCCGCCCGCCGATGTAGCCGCTGGCGCCGGTCACCAGACAGAGCCTCGCGTCCTCCACGTGAACCGCCGCCTCCTCAGTCGTCCGGGCCCCGTCGCTCCCCCGCGCACTCCCCGGTACCTCTACGGTGCCGCCCGCCCGCGCGGATGCACCGGATGCGCGCGGCAACCGGGTGACACGAGGGCGGCGGCCCTTCGGCCACGGCGGGAGAGCCGGGGCAGCGGACCGGATGTCCTCCCACCGCCCTGCGCCGGTCGCCGAGGAGGGAGAGGGCGACGGCGGCGAAGTACAGCGCCCAGATCGGCGCGGCCAGCGCCAGCATGGTCAGCGGGTCCGTGCTCGGCGTCGCCACGGCGGAGAAGACCGTGATGCCCACGACCGTGGCGCGCCACCGGCCGAGCATCCGCCGGCCGGACAGCACTCCGGTGAGGTTCAGCATCACCAGCAGCAGCGGCAGCTCGAAGGCGAGACCGAAGACGACCACCATGCGGGTGCCGAGGTCGAGCAGTTCGTCCAGCGGCAGCAGGTCGTCCACCCCGTGCGGTGTGAGGCCGATCAGCACCCGCGCGGTCCTGGGCAGCACCTCGTAGGCGAAGAAGGCGCCGCCGAGGAACAGCGGGACGCCCGTGCCGGCGAACGCGCAGGCGTGTTTCCGTTCGCGTTCGTGCAGGCCGGGGGCCGCGAACGCCCACAGTTGGTACAGCCATACCGGAGAGGCCAGCACGACGCCGGCCACCAGCGAGACCTTCAGCGCCAGGGTGAAGGGCGCGAGCAGACCGTTGATCGTGATGTGCGCGCAGATGGTGTCCGTGGGCTGCCGGGCCGGACCGGCGAAGGAGCCCGGGCAGCCGACCGATGCCAGGACCGGCCTGGTGAGGAGATGGATGATCCTCTTGTAGGAGAAGGCCGCGAGAACCGTGGCGACCGTGATGGCGAGGACGGCCTTGGCGAGCCGGTCGCGGAGTTCGCGGAGGTGCTCCGCGAGCGGCATCCGCCCCTCGGGGTCCTTCTTCCCGGTGCGGACCGGCTGGGACATGTCACGGCCTCACGTGCGGTGCTCGGGGCGTGCCTCGTCCGAGGCGTCGTCGTCCTTCATCGCCCTGGTCTCGCTCTTGAGGATCCGCAGGGACCTGCCCAGCGCCCGTGCGGTGTCGGGCAGCCTCTTCGAGCCGAAGATCATGATCACGACCGCGGCCAGGACCAGCAGGTGCCAGGGCTCCAGCGCGTTGCGGAACATCGTCACACCGTCCTTTCGCATGTGCCGTCACCGGTACCGCGGGGCCGGCCGGCCGGTGCGGGGACGTGCGGGGTGGTGCTGTCGTCGCTGGTCATGTCTGCTACTTCCGGTTGTATTGGGTCGGTGTCGGTGTCGGTGTCGGAGCCGGCTCCGGGTAGGAGCCGGTTCAGGTTCCCGGGCGCCCGGCAGCCGTCCAGGCGGCATACTCCTGGCGGACGTAGAGGCGGCTGCGGGCGAGCGTGACCGTGTCGGGATGGCGCGGCCCGGCCACGAGGTCGGGGTGGCGGCGGTCGTGCAGGACGAGTTGTCCGGCGGTTTCCACGGCGGCCGCGACCGGGCCGGGCCCCGGGGCGGCCGAGGCCAGTCGGTCCATGAGGGCGGCCCGGCACAACAGTCGGACGCGTTCGGCGGTCCTCGCGTCGGCCGGGGGACCGGTGCCGGGCCCGGCCCGGCGGCCGTCGCGTTCGGCTTCGAGTGCGAGCACCTGGTGCATCTCGCGGCGCAGGTCCGGTGCGTCGGCGTACGCCTCGTGCGGGGGCGGGACGTCGATGCCCTCGGTGCGGTCCGGGGTGCTGTCCATGGTCACTTCCTCCTGGTCAGGACGAGCACCGCAGGCGGGCGCGGACCTCGCGGCCACTGCCTGTCTGGTGGGCCTCGGTCGACTGGGCGAGGTACTGGACGATGCCGGTGCCGCGGCCGTGTTCGTCGGAGGCGATGTCGGGGTGGTGGCGCTCCACCGCCCTGCCGGAGTCGGTGACCACGATGTGCAGGGTGCCGTCGTCGAGGACGAGCCGCAGGGTCATGCACTCGCGGCCGTACCGGGCGGCGTTGGCGGCGAGTTCGTCGATGATGAGGATGGCGGAGTCCCGCTTGCCCGCGGGTACCTGCCAGGCTTCCAGCAGATCCGCCGTGAAGTGGCGGACGGCGCCGACGTGCGCCTCCTGCGCGGGCAGGGTGAGCAGCGCCTCGTGGCGGCAGGGCCGGCCGAGCCGTGGACTCGTGCGGGGGGAGTCGGTGAGGAACATGGTTCTCTGGCTCTTCCGTGAGTGGGCGGAGACCGGGAGGGGCGGACCACCAGCGGCAACCACTCGGGGTGTCGGCGGGCTGGTCCTGCGGGGCGCGCTCATGTGGTTTCACGGGTGAGGCGTGCTGAACGGTTCGAGGGATCGGCCCCTTTTGCCCGACTTCTTGCGGCTCGCCTTGCCCGGCTTCTCGCGGTTCGCACCAGGGCGGCGGCCCGGCCGGGCTACGGGGCCCGGGCCGGAACTCGCTGCCGTACGCGGGCCGGCCGGGCACCGGCGGCTCGCTTCCCCGTCCTGGCCGCGCCGGGCGTGATGCTGGTACGCAGCGCCACCGAACCGGGTGCGGGCGCCGCTGCCGGACCGTCGCGCCACGGAGCCGGGGAGGAACGCCCCTGCCCGCTCACCGGCCCGGGCGACGCGCGTCAGCCGTCCGGCGACGCGGGTGCCGCTGCCGGCCCCCGAGGCCGCCGCGCCGATCCGTGAGCCGCCGTGGCCCACGGCCCCACCGCCGCCGGAGCCGTGCCGCGCGGTGGAAGCGGCCGGCGACGGTGGCCACGCGCACACGGGAGGAGGCCGGCGCCATGGGCACCGGCCTCCTCGAACCGCCGTCGGGTCACGCCCGCATCGTGACCAGTTTCTGGCCGTTGTCCGCGATGATCTCGAAGTGCTGGATGGTCTCGGGGGCCATGGCGACCGTCCCGGGGATCGTGGTGCCGGACGGGTACTTGCCGGCCCACCAGGTGGCGCCGTCCGCCCTGGCTCCGTCGGGCCCGACCGCTTGCAGCCGGCAGGTGGTCCCGGCGGGCGCCCCCCTGGCCGAGACCTGCAGGACACTGCCCCAGACGGAGGACGAGACCCGCACCGAGGCGGAGACGCCGGTGGCGGAATCGCTTCCGGAGAAGGTGCGCGTGAACGCGGTCGCGCTCGAACCGGGCGGCGCCGCCACGCTGCCCACGGTGCCGACGGCGGCCAGCCAGGCGCCGCCGGCCGCCGCCGCGGTGAGCACCACCGAGGCGGCCGCGCCGGCCAGTTGCAGGCGCCGGGTCTTGCGGCGCCGGGTCGCGGCCTGCTGGAGCAGTCTCTCCAGCACGCCTCCCTCCGGCGTCCGCGGGGTCACGGGCACGGCGGGCGCCGTGGGCTCTTCGGGTGAAGGGCCGCGCACGGTTTCGCCCGCCCGTGCCACCAGCCGGTCGGCCAGGTTCCCGTCGGCCGTCGGCACCGTACGCCTCGAAGCCTCCGCCAGGGTCACCGTGGCCAGCAGCGCGGGCAGCCCCGCCAGCCGGGCGTGTTCCGCCTGGCACTCGGCGCAGTGCGCGAGGTGGGCACGCACCGGTTCCGCTTCCTCCGGCGGCAGGGTGCCCAGGACGTACGCCCCGAGCGCCAGCCGGAGATCGTCGTGCTCCGTACTCACGATCGCCACCTCCCGCACGACCCGGTCATGGCTCGATCCCGCGTTCCTGCAACGCCAGCCGCAGGGCGTGCAGGGCGTAGTACGTCCGCGACTTCACCGTGCCCAGCGGGATGCCCAGCACGCGTGCCGCCTCCACCATGGTCCGGCCCCGGTAGTAGGTCTCCAGCAGGACGGCACGGTGGTCCGGGGACAGCGACCGGACGGCGTCGGCGACCGCCCAGCTCTGCAGCGCCTGATCGATCTCGTCCTCGCCCGGATGCTGCTCGGCGGCCCGCTCCAGCGCCTCGCCGCCGGTCTCGGCCGGTCTCGCCTGCCGGGCCCGGTGGGCGTCGATGACCAGGTGCCGGGCGACCGTGCACAGCCAGGCCCGGGCCGGGCCGCGTGCGGGGTCGAACGCGGCGGGGTGCTGCCACGCCCGGAGCAGTGTCTCCTGCACCACGTCCTCCGCCCATTGCCAGTCTCCCGAGGTCAGTCGCAGTACGTAGTGGAACAGGGGGCCCGCGTGCTCGGCGTACAGAGTGCGCAGCAGTTCCTCGTCCGCGGTCGAAAGTGTCCCTTCACCAGAGACACGGTCCGCGGAGCGATCCGGACGGGTCCGCGGGCCACGTTTTCGGTTCCAGGGCATGAGCCGATCGTCGCGCATATGTGTGGCTTTGTCCTGTAACGCACGAGAGGGGGCGGGTGACGTCCGCCGAGCATCGTCGGTGAGGTGCTCGCACCGAACCGCGGGGGCGGCGTGCGGCACCGCCGGCGCCCGGCGTGTGTGACCTCCGGAACCCTGCCCGACCTGCGGCGATACCGATTCGTCCGGAAAAAGCGCGCATCTGCCGAACCGTGGGGCCCCCGCCGTCCGTGGAGCCGGACAAGAGCCGACTCCGGCGCGGTTCCGCACCGGTCCCCCACCGCACAGGAGGGGACGGAGGTGGCCGGGACACGCCACGCGACCGAAGTGCTGCCGGCGCCGTCCGCCCCGCTCCCGTCCGCGCCTTCGCGGCGCGCAGGGGTGCCCGTGCGGCGCGGGGCACGTCGGGGCGAGCGGCGGGCACGGGGCGACACCCCGGCCCGGCCGGCCGGTGAGGAGGGGCACGCGCCCCCGAACACGGCATCCACCACACATTCGCGCGGGTGCGCGCGCCGAGCCGGCGCGGTCCACGTCTCCGCCTGACCAACGAGGAACGGACACCATGTACCTGAACCTTCGCGCGCCGGGCCGCCGGTCACGCGCCGCGGCCGGGACGGCCGTCGTCATCGTCGCCGCCGCCGGCGCCCTGGGGCTCCTCAGCGCGTGCGGCCAGCCGTCGCACTCCCCGGCCACCGGAGCCGCTGCCCTCACACCCGGCCCCGGTCAGCACCGGACGCCGGGGATGCCCGGCGCCACGGGGCCGGGGGGCGCGCCGGGCTCCGCTTCCGGCACCTCGCCCATGCCGGGCATGAGCATGCCCATGAGCCCCTCGGGCAAGGGCGCCCAGGCCGCTCCGGTCGCCGGTGACGCGGTGGCGATCGAGAACTTCGCGTTCTCCCCGGCCACGCTGAAGATCAAGGTGGGCACGACGGTGACGTGGACCAACCGGGACACCGACGCCCACACCGTCACCAGCACCGGATCGGGCGGCCCGCTCCGTTCGGCCGCCCTGGCCCCCCACGCCACCTACCGCCACACGTTCACCGAGCCCGGCACCTACGCCTACCTCTGCACCATCCATCCGTTCATGACCGCCACCGTGGAGGTGACCCGATGACCGATCCCTGGGACAGCCACGAGGGAGCACCGGCCGAGGACACCGGCCGGCCCGATACCGAGCACGGGATGACCCGGCGTCAACTCATGCGGCACACCGCCTGGTTCGGAGGCGCCGTGGTGCTCACGGTCGCCAGTGGACAGGTGATCAGCCGGCTCGCCGATTCCCGGGAAGGCACCGCCGGGGGCATCGCCGGGGCCGCCGCCACGGAGAGCGGAGCGCTGCGGTTCGTCCAGGTCTCCGACAGCCACATCGGGTTCCAGGGTCCGGCCAACACGGACGTGGCCGGCTCGTTCTCCGAGGCGATCCACCAGGTCAACACGCTCGGCTTCCGGCCCGACTTCGTGATGCACAGCGGTGACCTCACCCACCTGTCCACGGCCGGGCAGTTCGACCAGGTCAAGCAGATGATGACCGGGCTGCGGACGGACCGCGTCTTCACCGTGCCGGGTGAGCACGACTCCATCGGCGACGCGGGCCGCGCCTACCGGCGGACCTTCGGCACGGGCACGCTCGGCGACGGCTGGTACAGCTTCGACACCCACGGCGTGCACTTCATCGCCCTGGTCAACACCCTGAGCCTGGAGAAGCTCGGCCACCTCGGCAACGCCCAGATCGACTTCGTCCGCAAGGACCTCGCCGGGCTGCCCTCGGACACCCCCGTCGTGGTCTTCAGCCACATCCCGCTGTTCGCCATGTACCCGCGGTGGGGCTGGAGCACGGACGACGCCCTCAAGGTCATCGCACTCCTGCGCCGCTTCTCCTCCGTCACCTGCCTCAACGGGCACGTCCACCAGCTGTTCACCAAGACGGAGGGCAACATCACCTTCCACTCCGCCACCACCACCGCCTATCCGCTGCCCCACCCGGGCCGCGCTCCCGCCCCCACCCCGCAGGTCGTCCCCGCCCGGCAGCTCAAGGAGGCACTCGGTATCCGCACCGTCGGCTACCGCCGGGGCGAGCGCGAACTGGCCGTCACGGACCAGAGGCTCGCATGAACACCCGACGACTCCTCACCGCCGCCCTGCGGCCGGCGACCGCCGCGACCCTCGCCGCCGGCGGATACCTCCACGCCCAGCTCTACATCGACGGCTACCGCTTCATCCCCGTCGTCGGCCCGCTGTTCCTGCTCCAGGCCGGCGTTTCCCTCGCCCTCGCCGTCCTGCTGCTGGCCGGAACACCGCCCCTGCCGCTGAGGATCGCGGCGGCAGGTGTCGCGCTCGGCGCCCTCGGCGGCTTCGCCGCTTCGCGAACCGTCGGAGTGTTCGGATTCACCGAGCACGGTCTGCAACCCGCGCCACAAGCCGCCCTCAGCCTCCTCGCCGAAACCGGCACGCTGCTGCTCCTCGCCGTCTGGCAGGTGACCCTGGCCGGACGCCCCCGCGCTGCCCGGCCGCCCGCCGGGACGGCCACCTGGGCCACCACCCGCACCCCACCCGGCTGAACCACCCGGAGGACACCCCCATGCACCTGCAACCACGCCCGGGGATCGCCTGGCCGAGCCCGCGCCTGCGGGAACTGAACCACGCCGTACGCGCCCTGCTCGGCCTGGACGACGACACAGCCGTCGTCATCCGTCAGCTCGTCCGTGACACCACCGGCCACCCACCGCTCCAGACCGTCGTCTCGGTGCTGCCCATGGAGGGCGAACCCCAGCGCTGGGTGCTCCACCACCCCGCCGAGCAGATCACCGAGCACGAACTGCGGGCCGCCCTGCTCGGCCACGGGCCGCACTGACCGGCACCCCGCCGTCCCGGACCTCGCGAGCGTCGTCACCTTCGCGCCGGTGCACGGATGTGCACCGGCGCGAACGGAACCTAGGCGTCACCTCGCGCGGTTCTTCGGCGCCGGTCCCGGGTCTCCTCCCCGCTCGCGGGCGCGAGGAGGTGGTCCAGCACGTTCGTCAGGCGCAGCATGCGCTCCAGGACGTCGGGCCGGTGGTCCAGGTACAGCGTGGCGCCGATGTCGGCGGCCCGGCGGCGGACCGTCAGCAGGGCGGACAGGCCGGAGGAGTCGATCCAGGTCAGATCGCGGACATCCAGGCGTACGGCGCCCAGGTCCGCCTGGCCGGCGGTCAGGTGCCGGGCGACCATGTCGGTCAGGCCGTCGCAGGTGTCGTAGTCGAGCTCGCCGGCCACCCGCACGATGAGCGTGCCGGCCGTGCGGTAGACGGTGACGGTGAATTCGGTGGGATGCAGAGGGGTCATGCGGGGAGGTGGGGGCCGGGGACAGGACCGGTGGGGCGGTCCGGCACCGCGGCACTGCCTTCGCGCAGGAGGCCGAGGGCGCGGGGGAACTCACGGAGCTGCTCGGCCAGGATGTCCAGGCCGAGCAGCAGGGAACGGGCGGGCACGTGCCTGGCTTCGAGTATGTCGGCGGTCCAGGTCAGGAACGCGGTGAAGACCTCGGGGTCGTCGACGTAGAGGGCGGCGGCCAGGAAGTCGACGATGTGGGCGAGGTCCTCCGCGGTGTGCTCGCGCTGGGCGTCGTCGTAGCCGCGCATGGCCGGGAACCGGGCTTCGAGGCCGGCCAGGGTCTGTCTGACGAGCACGGGCCGGGACTGGGCGACCATCGTGTACTCCTGGTCGACCAGGTGCGGCAGGTCGTCCGCCACCTGGCGGATCGCCGCCGGGCCGGGCCGGGCGAGGCCCGCCTTGAGCGCCGCGGCCGCGCCGCGGGCGTCGGCCGCCCACCGGTCGGCGCCGAGCAGGCGGGCGAGGCGGCCGTCCGCGCCGAAGGCCCGGCCGCCCGCCAGGACGGGGACGCCGATGGCCTGGCAGGCCGTGACGGCGGCGTGGGCGGCCGACAGGTGGGTCGGGAGCGATGCGGACAGCAGGACGGCGTCGGGGTTGGTGAGGTGCAGGTGGGCGACCAGATGGGCGGTGGGGGTCCGGGCGCCGAGGTAGTCGACCCGCCAGCCGCGCAGCCGGAGCACCTCGGCGACGAGCCGGGCGGGGAAGGCGTGCCATTCGCCGTCGACGCAGCCGACCGTCACCCGGCCGTGGTGCGGGGCGAGGTGTTCGGATGCCGTGCGGCGGTGGGCGAGGCTGGCGACGACCCGCTCGTTGATGGCGGTCGCGGCGTGCTCCTGTGCCACGCTGATGCGGCCGGCGGCCCATTCGGTCCCGGTCCTCTCCTGCACGGGTGCGATCACCTCCAGGAGCAGCGTCTCCTCGTCCACACCGTCGGCCGCCGCCGTGTGGAGGACGTCGGCGGCCGCGTATTCGTCGCCGTCGGCCACTGCCCGCCACAGCCGGTCCGGCAGATCGGCCGCCGCCGTGGGGTGCCTCACGTGCTCCTCCTGTTCCGCCCGGCCGCCCGCCCGTCGAGGACGGTCAGCGGGCCGGTCCGGGGCACGCTGATGGCCACGGCGGCCATGTCGTCGTGGCGGCCCGTGCCCAGCCACTGGGCGGCGAGCATCTGAACCCGTTCCACGACCGCTTCCGCCGGGAGGCCCGCACATTCCGCCAGGGCCCGGCGCAGGCGGCGTTCGCCGAAGAACTCGTCGCCGAGCGGGCCGCCGCGCGCTTCGGTGATGCCGTCGGTGTAGAGCAGGCACGTCTCCCCGGGCGCCAGCACCGTGCTGACCGTGTGCGCGGTGACGGCGGGCAGCGCACCGACCAGGGACCCGTGCGCGGCCACCTCCTCCACCGTGCCGTCGGCGCGGACGATCAGCGGCGGCAGGTGGCCGGCGCTGGTCAGCCGGAGCTGGGCGCGGCTGCCGCGGCGCCGGACGGAGGCGAGCACCAGCGTGGCGAAGCGGGCGTGGTGGGAGCTGAGGAGCGCGCCGTTGAGCAGGTCGAGCACGCGCTGGTGGTCGTCGGTCAGCGGCAGCAGGGCGTGCAGCGTGTTGCGGATCTTGCCGGTGAGCACGGCCGCGTCCAGGCCCTTGCCCGCTACGTCGCCGAGGACGACGAAGGTGTCCTGGGACGGGTCGGAGCCGGGGTGGACGTCGTAGAAGTCCCCGCCGACCCGCTCGTGGTCCTTGGCCGCGCGGTAGCCGCCGGCGTACTCCACCCCGTGCACGCTGCCGAGCTGCGGCGGCAGCAGCTCGCGCATCAGCGTGGCGGTGACGGTGGCCTGTTCGCTGTAGAGGCGGGCGGCGGAGAGGGCGGCGCCGGCGCGGGCGGCGAAGAGCCGGGCGAAGACCTCCTCGCCCTCCGTGAAGGACTGCTCGGTGCTGGAGCGCAGCAGGATCAGGGCCCCGGCGGGCACGCCGTGTCCGGGGAGCGGGGCGACGATCACGGAACCGACCGGGCCGGGGAAACCGTCCGGGGTGACCCAGTCGGGGATGTCGGCGGGGTTTATCCACCGGGCCGGTACGGGCGGGAAGCCCTGCAGGGCCTCGGGCAGGCCCGGGACACCGGCGACGTCGACCAGACGTGTGACCTGGGTGACGGGCCCGCCGTTGACGGCGTACGTGAGGGGGTGGCGCCGCCCTTGGGGCGGGCCGACGAGGACCGCGGCGTCGGCGAGGTGCTCCGCGGCCATGGCGGCGGTCACCTCCATGCAGCGCGGCACGTTCAGCGTGGACAGCAGGGTGCTGGAGACCTGCGAGAGGATCTCGGTGCGCGTCTGCGCGTCGCTCAGCGCGGCCTCCGCCAGGCGGCGGTCGGTGTCGTCGAGCAGCCACCACACCACGTCGCCGTCGGCGGCCGCCGTGGGATGCGCCTCGAAGTGGCGCTCCTTGATGGGTCCGCTCGGCGGCTCGGCGCGCGGTCCGCGCAGGCCGTCGCTGATGCGCCGGTGGGCGTCGCACAGCCAGGAGGGGACGTGTTCGTGCAGCCGGTCGCCGCCGGCGGCGCCGGGGAGGAGTATCCGGGCGGCCCCGTTGACGTCGACGAGGCCGCCGTGGCGGTCGACGATGAGAACGGGACAGGGCGCCTCAGTCCAGGTCGCGCCGACCATGTGGCCGGCGTCGGGGGGACGGGCGGAGGTACCGGGGGAAGAAGACACAAGCGGAGGCACGCACGTGCGCACCTCACCACCTTCCTGCCATGTGGAAATAGATGTCTTAGGGCAACAGTCCCGCACCCGCACCCGTCGCCGCAACCCGTCCCGGAAAGGCACACCGGACCATCACATTCGGTTCGGCCCCGGCCATTGCGGAAAAATTCGGGGCATGACAACGGTATTCCGGGGAAGGCGAGCGGCTGTCGCGGCCGTGGAACGACCGAGCGTGGAGGGTGAGAGCATCCGCCTCATGGAGGACGCAGACGGTCGCAGGGCCCGCTGGTGGGCGGCGCTGCGCCGGACACCGGTGGCCGTCTGGGACGACGACGTCACCGACTGGGCCGCCGCGCTGACCTACTACGCGGTCCTGGCCCTGTTCCCGGTCCTGCTGGTGATCCTGTCGATCGTGGGACTGACCGTCCCGACGGCCAAGCCGGAGGTCATCGACCGCTTGTCGCAGGCGGCCCCGGTCGCCTCCCGCGCCCTGCTGCGCAGCACCCTGGTGGAGGTGGCCGGACAGCCGTCGACGGCCTGGACGCTGATCTTCGTGGCCGGGGCGGGAGCACTGTGGTCGGGCTCCAGCTACCTGAGCGTGTTCCGCCGGGCGCTGCACGCCATGCACCGGATCAGTGCGGACCGGCCGGTATGGCGCACCGCTCCGCGGATCATCGCCACGGCGCTCGTCCTGATCTCGCTGCTCCTGACGACCACCCTCGCGATGTTCCTCACCGGCGGCCTGGCCCGACGGCTCGGCCGTGCGCTGCACCTGGGCACCGGGCCGCAGGTCGCCTGGGACGCGCTGCGCTGGCCGCTCGTGGCCCTGGTCGCCGTGGCCCTGGTGCTGGTCCTGTACCGCTCGGGGCCCAGACCCTCCCGCCCGGTGCGGAGGATGGCGCCGGGCGGCGCCCTGGCGGTGCTGCTCCTGCTGGCCGTCTCGCTCGGGTTCGCCTTCTACACCTCCCACGTCACGACCTATCACCGGCTGTACGGTTCGCTGGCAGGCGTCGTGGTCTTCCTGGTCTGGCTGTGGCTGTCCAACCTGGCCCTGCTGGTCGGCGCCCAGTTCAACGCGGAGCTGGCGAAGCCCGCCCGGCGGAAGGGAGCCGATCGCCCCTCACCTGCTCCTTAGCGCCCGCGGCCGCCGCCCGCACGACGAACGGGCCGCACAGGCGTACCTGTCGGCACGGCCGGGTGGTGTCGCACCGCAAACGCTGCTTGCCTTACGGCCCCTCGGGTACTGCGAGGGATTATGGGCTGTCCCCGCAGCACCCGGATCTTACGGAAAGTGATGTGTTCGTGACTCTTCCCGGCGGCGCCGACGATCGCGCTGAGGGCTCGGGTGACGAGTCGAGCGCCGGCGCGCGCGAGATCGCCGATGCCGTGGAAGTCCTCGCGAACCTGTGGTCCCTCGCCGCCCAGGAGGCGGCCGTACGGCTGTCGCTGCACCAGCTGCGGGCGCTGCGGACCCTGGAGGCGGCGCGGGAGCTGAACCTCACCGGCCTGGCGGAGCGCCTGGACATAGGGCTTCCGACGGCCAGCCGGCTGTGCGACCGGCTGGAGGCGGCCGGGCTGCTGGAGCGTTCGCTGCACCCCCGCAACCGCCGTGAGGTGCAGCTGAGGCTCACGGGTCAGGGGCGCCGGGTGCTGGGCGATGTGGCCCGCCGGCGCACCCAGGCCCTGACCGGTGTGCTGGCGCACATGGCACCCGCGGAGCGGGCGGCTCTGGTCCGCGGCATGCGGGCGTTCCTCGCGGCACAGGGCGGGGCACCGCCCCCGCCGACGGGGACGCCGTAGGGACGACGCTCGGGGCGCGGTGCTCAGGGCGTTCCGGTGGGGCGGCCGTTCCAGTCGACGCAGACGACGGCGGCGTCCGCGACCAGGCCCTCGTGGCCGACGTGTTCGAGCAGCCCGGCGACGACCGACCGCGCCGTCTCGTGCGGAGGCGTCTGCCGGGTCGCGCTCAGGATCTGGCGCAGCACGCTCTCGCCGAACACCTCTCCGGTCGCCGAGCGGGTGCCGTGGACGCCGGTGCTGATCGCGACCAGGCGGTCGCCCGCTTCGAGGTGGAACGCCTGCTCCTCGTAGAGGGTCTCCTCGAACATGCCCAGCGGCAGCTGGGCGTCGAGTGCGATGTGCTCGATCGTGGTGCCGCGCAGACGGTAGAGCTGGGGGGAGCCGGCGTCGACGGCGCGCACGCTGCCGGTGGCGAGGTCGAAGTGCAGCAGGAGGGTGGAGGCGTACGACTTGCCGCCGTACTGGGAGTAGACGGCCTGGTCGGCGAGGCACGCCTGGTCCGCGAGGCCGAGACCCGCCCGGCGGGCGTTGCGCAGCGCGCTGACGGCGAGGTTGGTGAGCAGGGAGGCGTCGATGCCCTGGCCCATGCCGTCGGTGACGGTGAGGGTGAGGTGGTCGGCGCTGGTGGACCAGTCGAAGTTGTCGCCGCCGATGGCGTAGGCCGGCTCCAGGTGGGCGCCGATGACGTACTCGTCGCGTACGCAGCCCCGGCCCGGCAGGAGCTGCCACTGCATCTCGGCGGCGAGGGTGAGGCGACGGGTGCGGCGGGCCTGGAGGTACAGGTCGGTGTCCCGGCCGGCCGTGGCCAGCTCGTGGGCCAGCGAGGTGGCGAAGTCGCCGAGCCGCAGGACGGTGCCCGGGTCGGTGGCGGTGCCGGGGACGCGTACGCAGAGCACGCCGAGACGGTCGCCGCGGACGGTGAGGGGCAGGTGGACCAGCCCGGCGGCCGGGTCGGCGGTGACCTCGACCACCGGTTTCTGCGTGGTGAAGGCGGTGCCCGCGGGACCGTCGTGCGCGGAGACCGGATCGCCGGTGTGCGGCAGGTGGGTGACGGGCTGCAGGACGGTCAGGCCGTAGTCGGCGAGGAGGAGCGTCACGTCCCGGGCGCCGAAGTGCTGCGCCAGCAGCCGGCCGGCCGTGGCCACCAGGGCGTGGGGCGCGGCCGCGCGCAGCTGGGCTTCCACGGACGGAACCGGTTCAGAGGCGTTCACGGTGTCTCCATCATCTCCCCTTGTGACCTACACGCTATCGCGACCGCCGACGGCTCCCGACGGTCGCCCGCGGCCGGACCCGGCAGCGGGTCCCACCGGCCCGCCACGGTCGGACCCGGAGGCGGGTCCCAACGGCCTGTCGCGATCGGAACCCGAGACGACCCCCAACAACCCGCCGCAATCGGAACCCGAGACGACCCCCAACAACCCATCGCAATCGGAATCCAAGACGACTCCCAACAACCCGCCGCAATCGGAACCGGAGGCGGGTCCCAACGGCCTGTCGCAGTCGGAACCCAAGCCGGCTCCCAACGACCCGCCGCGATCGGAACCCGAGACGGCTCCCCACAACCCATCGCAGCCGGAACCCGAGACGGCTGCCGACAACGGGTCGCGGTCGGAGCCGACGACGGCTCCCGGCAATCGGTCGCGGTCGGAACCAGAAGCGGCTCCCGACAGCCCGTCGCGATCGGCACCCGGGACGGCTCCCGACCGCCCGCCGGGGTCGTAACCGGAGACGACTTCCAACGACCCATCGCAGCCGGAACCCGAGACGGCTGCCGACAACGGGTCGCGGTCGGAGCCGACGACGGCTCCCGGCAATCGGTCGCGGTCGGACCGGAGGCGGCTCCCTCCAGCCCGTCGCGGTCCGAGCCGGGCGGACGGCGGGCGGGCCCGCGGGTCATCCGGGCTCCGCCCGGGCGCCGGGGACGCGGGCCACCCAGGCGACGACGGTGACGACGGAGCCCCGGCCGGGCCGGCTGTCCAGGCTGAACTCGTCCACCAGCCGCCTGGCCCCGCCGAGGCCCAGCCCGAGACCGGACGCGCTGCTGTAGCCGTCGGTCATGGCCCGTTCCACGTCGCCGATGCCGGGTCCGGTGTCGCTGAAGACCAGCCGGATCCCCCGCCGCGGGCCGTCGGCGAGCGCGGTGATCTCGACCTGTCCCCCGCCGCCGTGGACCAGGGTGTTGCGGGCCAGTTCGCTCGCCGCGGTGACCAGTTTCGTCTGCTGGACCAGCCCGAAGCCGAGCCCGGCCGCGAACTGCCGCACCCGCTGACGGACCCACGCGAGATCCGCGTCGGTGCCGATGGGAAGGCCGGCCGTGGCGGCCGGGTCCGGATCCGGGTCCGTCATCGCATACCCCCCGGAGCGGAGCTGCGGCCCCGGGAGCCCGGGAGGAGGCCCCCCGGCACCGGGGACGGCACCGTGGCCGAGCCACCCGGGAGGGAGGTGGTCATCGCGGGGCCGCACCGCCCGCGCGCCGGGAGACTTCGATGCCCTGCCGGGCGAGGGCGTAGGAGAGGGCGTCGGCCAGCGAGCCGGGGGTGAGCACCGGGCTCAGGTCGATGCCCAGGTGCACGATCGTCTGCGCGATGGCCGGGCGGATGCCGGAGACGATGCACTCGGCGCCCATCAGCCGGGCCGCGGCGACCGTCTTCATCAGATGCTGCGCGACCAGCGAGTCGACGGTCGGGACGCCGGTGATGTCGAGGATCGCGTACCGGGCCCGCTGCTCCACGACGGCCTCCAGCAGCGACTCCATGACCACCTGGCTGCGGGCGCTGTCCAGCGTGCCGATCAGGGGCACCGCGACGACGCCTTCCCACAGGTTGATCACGGGGGTGGCCACTTCGAGCAGTTGCTGCCGCTGCCGGGCTATCAGCTCCTCGCCGGCCAGGACCGTCGTCTCCATGATCACCAGTCGCAGCGTGCCCATCAGCACGGTCAGGGCCAGCAGGACGTCCTTGCTCCCGGACAGGTCCTCGCCGTGCAGCACCTCGGCGGTCACCGCCCGCAGCCGGCCGGCCTCGTTGGCGACCTGGGCCGGGCTGGTGCCGCTGCGGGCCCGCGAGGCGGCCATGCGGCCCAGCTGCTCGCGCGCCGAGTCGAACCCGGGGGCCGCGATGTCCTCCAGCCGGCCGCTCGACGCCACCTCCCCCAGCGCGTCCACGACGACCTTGCACGCCTCCACGGCCTCGTCGCGCGAGACGGTGAAGAGCGTCCGGAAGAGCGGCGCGTCCGCCCACCGCTGGGCGATCTGTTCGCGACGGCGCTCCAGGAAGGCTCCCAGCTCCCGCGCCGCCGCCTCTTCCGCGGCCCGTTCAGACACCTGCATCGTTTCCTTCCGCGACAGGCCGCTGCGCCGGGACGACACAACCGCGACAATTATTGCCTCATGACAAGTATGGTCACTGTGAGCGCGGTGAAACGACACAGCATCGCCACATCCGGTCACATCCGGCTCGCCCACGCCCGGCCGGGGCGGGGCGTCAGCGCCCGTGCCAGTCCAGGCACACCACCAGGGCGTCGTCGTCCGGGACGGTCCGGCCGCGATGACCGGTCAGCTCGCGCAGGATGGCGCGCGGCACCTCGGCGGCCGGCAGGAGCCGGGTCGACGTGATCGCCCGGTTCAGGGCGGCGTCCCCGTACGTCTCCCCCATGGGCGAGGCGACCGCGTGCACCCCGTCGCTGACGAAGACCAGCCGGTCGCCCGGCTCGACGTGGAACTCCTGGACCACGTAGTCGGTCTCCTCGAACATCCCCAGCGGGAGCTGCGCCTCGAAGGCGACGGGCTCGACCACTCCGGCGCGCAGCCGCAGCAGCTGCGGCGAACCGGCGTCCACGACCTTCGCCCGGCCCGTCGCGAGCTCGAACTCGAACATCAGCACGGAGAGATAGCAGCGCCCCTGGTAGTGCGCGTACACCGCCTGATCGGCCAGGGCCGCCTGGTCGTCGATGGCGATACCGGCCCGCCGGGCGTTGCGCAGGGCGTTGATGGCCAGGTTGGTCAGCAGGGAGGCCTCTATGCCCTCGCCCATGCCGTTGGTGACGTAGAGCATGAGGTGGTCCGCCGTGGCCGACCAGTCGAAGTTGTCACCGTAGATGGCGTACGCCGGCTCCAGCTGCGCGCCGAGTTCGTACTCGGGGCGGGAGCAGGCGCGGCCGGGCAGCAGCTGCCACTGCATCTCGGCCGCCAGGGTCAGCCGGTCCTTGCGCCTGGCCTGCAGATACACGTCGGTGTCCCGCTCGGCGACCACGATCTCGTGCCCGAGCACCTCGGCGATGTCCGCGAGCTCGCCCAGGACGCCGGACGCGCCGTCCCCGTCCGGGAGGGTGAGCGACAGGACACCCAGCCGGTCCCCGCGCACGGTGACCGGCAGATGGACGCGTACGAGCCCCTCGCGGAACGCCTCCACGAACGGCTCCTGGGCGCCGAAGGCACGGCCGGCGGCGCTGCCGTGCACCGGCACCGGCTCCGCCGTGTGGGGCGGCACCGACAGCGGCTGCAGGACGGTGAGGCCGTAGTCGGCCAGGTACAGCTCGACGGAACGCGCGGCGTACTCCTCGGTCAGCACCCGGCGCACGGCGTCGAACAACTCGTGCGGCGCCGCCGTGCGCAGGGCGCGCTCGGCGGTCACAAATCTGTTCACGACGGTCAATACACCTATCTTTCGACGGACACCCGGACCTCGCCCAGGCGACGAGGCCACCCGGAGCCGGTCGCGCCGATCGTCCGAACCATCTCTTGCCGCTCCCGGCACCTAGTACGCTGGCGGCCGTCCCAGTGCCTGCGAGAGTGTGACGGTGACTGTCTTCCGCGCCCGCCCCGAGCCCGCCGGGGTCGCACGTGTGGCCTTGACGGCCGTGGAGTTGCTGGAAGTCCTCTGGGGACGGGCCTCGACCGCGCCCGCCTCTCCGTCCCAGATGCGCGTGCTGCTCATGCTGGAGCACCACGACGGCATCAACCTGCGCACCCTCGCCGACTCCCTCGCCTCCACACCTCCGTCCACCAGCCGGCTCTGCGACCGGCTGGTCGCCGCCGGCTTCGTCGAGCGAGCGGTCAGCCCGGCCGACCGCCGCGAGGTGCGGCTGCACCTCAGCGGCCGCGGCCGCGCGTTCCTGGACGACCTGCGCGCCCGCCGGGAGCAGGAGTTGCAGGCGGTGCTGGAGCTGATGCCGGCCGCCAAGCGGACCGCGCTCCTGGAGGGGCTGGAAGCGTTCTGCGGCACGGCGGCGCTGCAGATACACGACAACGCGCCGCACGCCGGGGACCAGACGGCCTGAGTCCCGGGCCGGGCCACCGGTCGCCCCTGTGCTTCAGGGCTCGGATGGCCGGCACACGGAGCGGCCTCCGTCGACCGGAACATTGCGGATCCTTCCCCGGGCGTCACGACTCCGACACTTTGTTGCCTCACGGCCATTGTTGTCAAACGGCAACAGTTGGGCCCGCGAGTCTCCCGCTTCGGATACCCCGTGGGGCCCCGGACCCGCTGTGAGCAGCGTCTCGAAGGTGATTTCGGCGCGTTCCCCGGTCGTGGCCGCGCCTGGCCGCGGGCATGCGTCGGCGGGCCCGGCACCATGGTGCCGGGCCCGCGTGTCGGGTGTGGGGGGTCAGGTGGTGCTGAGCATGCCCTCGCGCAGCCGGCCCAGCAGTCGCGTGATCAGCCGGGAGACGTGCATCTGGGAGACGCCGAGGCGCTCGCCGATCTG
>NZ_JOIU01000003.1 GCF_000720135.1 Streptomyces sp. NRRL S-1022
GAGACCCACCGCCATGCAGGTCCCGCTCTGGTTCGCCCTGGCCGTCGTCGGCTACCTCGGCGTCAAGCTCATCCGCCCGCCCGCCTGGCTCATCGCCGTACTCCTCCTCGGCGGCTACCTCCTCGCCGACAGCGTCCTCGCCCCCGCCATCGACACCGCTCTCACCAAGTAGCGAAGGGAGAACCGCCATGCTCCGCCCGAAGATCCCCACCATGCCCACCCCGACCGGACGCGTCTCGCCCGCTGTCATCGAGCCGACCAGCGTGGTCCAGCACCAGCCGACGCCCGCCCCGGCCGCGGTCGCCCAGGTCCCCTCCCGGCGCACCGTCCAGCTCACCCCGGGAGTCGTCCTCGCCCTCGTCGGTGGCGGTACGGCCGTGGTCCTGGTCGTCGGTGCCGTCCTGGTCTCGATGCTCCTGGCCGTCGCCGTCACCGGCGCGTCCGTCGCCGTCTGCGCCGTGGTGATCCGCTCGCTCGTCTCCTCGCAGCACCGCCGCTGAACGGTCCCGGGGGCGACGCACAAGCCGCCAAGCACGCCGCCGCTCCTGGGACCGGGTTCCGCCAAGCCAACCGCCATCGCCAAAGGGACAAAGACATGGACCTGCAGATAGCCGCGAGCATCGTGCCGTTACTCGGCTGGGCCGTGCACGGCGGCATCCTCACCCGCCGCCTCGTCTCCGCCCGCCGCGACCCGCTCACCGGCCTGCTCACCCGCGCCGGATGGACCACCCGCGCCGAACACTGCATCCGCCGGCACCCGACCGCTGCGGTCCTCCTGGTCGACCTCGACTACTTCAAGACCCTCAACGACACCCACGGCCACGCCGCCGGTGACGCCGCCCTCGTGGAGATCGCCGCTCGGCTGCGCGCCTGGTGCGGACGTAACGGCACCGCCGGCCGCCTGGGCGGCGACGAGTTCGTCGCCGTGATCCGGGACCTGGCCGCCGTCGACCTCGACGCGCTGACCGCCGCACTTCACCAGCCGCTGTCCTACGCCGGTACGTCGCTCCTGCTGGCCGCTTCGGTCGGCGTCTGCCCCGTCGCGGAGCTGGCGATGCCGCTCCTCACGGACGCCCTCGCCGCCGCCGACGCGGCCATGTACGCGACCAAGGGCCGCACGCGCCGGGGCTCTCGCGCCACTCGCTGAAAGGCCACCGGGTGGCGCACAAGCCGCCAAGCACGCCGCCACCCGGGGCCGTTCCTTCCAACCGCAATCGAAAGGAACCACCATCATGCCACCTGACTGGCTGGGTCCTGCACAAAGACAAAACGACCGGCGAGACCCTGCACCACTACTCCACCGAGGGTGAACCCGGCGGACGGCTCCGACTCGCATGCGGCAACCGCCGCGCCTCCCGCTGCCCGTCTTGCGCCTGGACCTACGCGGGCGACACCTACCACCTCATCCGCGCCGGCCTCGCCGGGGACGACCGCCGCGACATCCCCGCCACCGTCCGCGACCATCCCCGCGTCTTCGCCACCCTCACCGCCCCCTCCTTCGGCCGGGTACACAACCGGCCCGACCGGGGCGTCTGCCGCTGCGGCACCCGCCACGCCGCCGACGACCCCGCACTCGGCACGGCCCTCGACCCGGAGACGTACGACTATGCGGGCGCGGTGCTCTTCAACAACCACGCCGGACAGCTCTGGCAGCGCTTCACCAACCGGCTCCGCCGGGAAGTCGCCGCTCGCGCCGGCCTCTCGCAGCGGGAGCTGAAGGAAGCGGCCCGGCTCTCCTACGGCAAGGTCGCCGAATTCCAGAAGCGGGGCGCACTGCACTTCCATGCCGTGATCCGCCTCGACGGACCGGACGGCCCTGGCACCCCGCCCCCGAGCTGGGCCACGGTCGACCTCCTCACCGACGCCATCCGGGCCGCCGCCGGCCACTCGTACACCTCGGTCTCCGTCCCAGCCGCCGCCGACCAACCCGCCCGCACCTTCCGCTGGGGCACCCAGCTCGACGTCCGGCCGGTCAAGGCCTTCGGGGACGGCTCCGACATCACCGAACAGGCCGTCGCCTCCTACGTCGCCAAATACGCCACCAAAGCCGCCGAGAACACCGGCACCCTCGACCGCCGCATCGGCGAACTCTCCGAACTTGACCGCCACGGCGTCCCCGACCACATCCGCCGCCTCATCGAAGCCTGCAAGCAGCTCGACCCGCTGTACCCGGATCGGCGCCTGTGGGCCTGGGCTCACATGCTCGGCTTCCGCGGCCACTTCTCATCCAAGTCCCGCTGCTACTCCACCACCCTGGGCGCCCTCCGTCAGGAACGCGCGGACTACCGCGCCGCCCAGGAACGCCAAGCCCTCGGCCTGGACGACGTCGAGCCGGACACGGTGCTCGTCCTGGCCGACTGGCAGTACGCGGGACACGGCCACACCCCCGGTGAATCCGCCCTCGCCGCCACGATCGCCCGCGATCTCCAGCTCAACCGCGAGACCGCCCGCGAAGCCCTACGTGACCAACTCATCAACGAAAGGGAGTACTGACCATGGCCTCAGAGCTGCCGAACCGGTTCCTGACCCCTGAGGACCTGGTCGAGATGTTCGAGCTGCCCAGCGTCGAGACGGTCTACCAGTGGCGCCGCAAGCACACCGGCCCCCGCGGCTTCCGCGTCGGCCGGCACCTGCGCTTCGACCCGAACGACGTACGAGCCTGGGTGAATTCCCAGCTTGGGAAGGCTGAGGCTGCCTAATGGCCGGACACATTCAAGACCGTTGGTACAAGACCGAGCTTGGGCCCACGGGCAAGGTCGTCAAGGTCAAGACCGAGCGATACGGCGTGGGCCTGCGCTACCGCGCCCGCTACGTCGGCCCCGACGGCACCGAGAAGTCGAAGAGCTTCCCCGACCGCCAGAAGCGGCTGGCTGAGCAGTGGCTCTCGCAGATCGAGACTGACATGGCGCGCGGGCAGTACATCGATCCGCAGGCCGGCCGCCTCACTGTGCGGCAGCACGCCGAACGGTGGCTGGCGTCGCTCACCATGGACCCCGGCACCTTTGTGGGGACAGAGCAGCGCATCCGCCTACACGTACTGCCCTACCTGGGCAGCCGCACGCTGGGCTCGCTCCGGCCGACGCACATCCGCGAGTGGCTGCGGAAGCTGCACGACGGGGGAGTGGCTCCTGCCTATCAGCGGGTGATCTTCGCCAACCTCTCCACCATGCTGACAGCGGCCGTGGACGACCGTCTGATCCCGGAGAACCCCTGCCGGTCGTCGTCTGTCCGCGCGCCGAAGCTCGACCCTCGTCGGATCGTTCCTTGGCAGCGCGAGCATGTTCTCGCGGTCCGCTCGGCGCTGTCCGAGCAGTACCGGCCCATGGTGGACCTCGCTGGTGGATGCGGTCTACGTCAGGGTGAGGTCCTGGGCCTGGCGGTGGAAGACGTGGACTTCATCGACGGCGTGGTTCACGTCGTGCGGCAGGTCAAGCTGATCCGCAACCGGCCGGTGTTCGCACCGCCCAAGGGAGCCAAGGAGCGGACGGTCCCGCTGCCCGAGAGCGTCGCTCGGTCGATCGAGGAGCACATCAGCCAACATCCGCCGGCCTCCGTCGCCCTGCCTTGGCGCACTGTCGACGGAGCCCCGGTGACTGCTTCTCTGCTCTTCCACCGGGACCAGGGCCGCCCGATCAATCGCAACGACTTCAACCGTGGAGTCTGGCGCCCAGCTCTTGAGACCGTGGGCGTCCCTCTCGGCCGAGCGAGCGGCATGCACGCCCTGAGGCACTTCTACGCCTCCGTCCTCCTCGACGCGGGGGAGAGCATCAAGGCCCTCTCCGAGTACCTGGGGCACCACGACCCGGGCTTCACCCTTAGGACGTACACGCACCTGATGCCCAGCAGCGAGAAGCGGACCCGTGAAGCGGTGAACCGAGCCTTCTTGGACGGCCCGGACACCGATGACGGCCCCACGACGGCCCAGGGGGAGTGATGACGCGGGAAACCGGCAGGTTACGGGGAAGATCGTCTGACTTGCCGGTCTACTGAGCCGGTTCCCCGGTCTGTGCGGCGGGGGCTTCGGGTGCCTGTGGTGCCCGGAGCCCCCGTTCGCGTCAGGAGCAGGTCGTGCCGTCCTTCGGGACCGCTCCCTTCAGCAGGTAGGCGTCCACCGCCGAGTCGACGCAGTCGCTGCCGTTGCCGTACGCGCCGTGTCCCTCGCCCTTCCAGGTGAGTTCGACGCCCACGCCCCGGCCCAGTTCGCCGGCCATTCTGCGGGTGCCCTCGTACGGGGTGGCCGGGTCGCCGGTGGTGCCGACCAGCAGGACCGGTGCCGATCCCGGCGCGCTGACCTCCGGGGTGTCGTACTGGCCCGGCACCGGCCAGTCGTGGCACCAGCCGGCCGTGTCCCAGCCCAGGTAGTCCCCGAACACCGGTGAGATCCGCTCGAACTCGGCCAGCCGCCGCCGCGTCTCGGCGAGTGTCGGCCGCTGCCTGTCGTCCAGGCACGATATGACCCGCTGGGAGTGGGACGTCGTGCCGTAACGGCCCGAGGCTTCCCGGTCGTTGTACTGGTCGGCGAGCGCCAGCAGCGCCGAACCGTCGCCCTCCCGTGCCGACTTGAGGGCGTCGGTCAGCCTCGGCCACATCGACTCGCTGTACAGCGGCAGGATGATCCCGGTGACCGCCAGCGTCTGGGTCAGTTTGCGACCGGAGGACGTCGGCAGCGGCTCGGCGTCGAGCCGGGTCAGCAGCTCGGCTATCTGCCGGGAGCCCCGCTCGGTGTCCTGGCCGGTGGACTTGAGGTAGTCGTCCAGGGCCCGCTGGAAGCCGCGGGCCTGGTTCTCGGCGTGGCCCACCGTGTCCGCGGTCGGGTCGACCACCGCGTCGAGGACCAGCCGGCCCACCCGCCGCGGGAACAGGTGGGCGTAGACACCGCCGAGTTCGGTGCCGTAGGAGATGCCGAAGTAGTGCATCCTGTCGTCGCCGAGGACCTGCCGCATCAGGTCCATGTCGCGTGCGGTGTCGGTGGTGGACACATGGGCCAGCAGCGCTCCGGCGGCCTTGCGGCAGCCCTTGCCGAAGTCGGTGGCGTCCTGGAAGTAGGCCTGCTCCTCGGCCGGGGTGTCCGGTGTGGCGTCCACCGACTCGGCGGCCTGGATCTCCCGGTCGCCGCGGCAGCGGACGCCCTGGCTCGCGCCGACCCCGCGCGGGTCCCAGCTCACCAGGTCGTAGCGCGCGTGGAGGGCGGAGACGGAGTCCGCGAAGTACGGCATCGTCGACACACCGGAGCCGCCGGGGCCGCCGAAGTTGAACAGCAGCGAGCCGATGCGGTCACCGCCGGTGGCCCGCGCGCGGATGAGGGCGAGACCGATCGTCCTGCCGTCCGGCTTCGACCAGTCCAGCGGCACCTGGAGGGTCGCGCACCGCCAGCTGGCGCCCGGCGCGGAGGAGTTCCCGGTGGCCTTGCAGGGGCGCCAGTCGAGGTGCTGGGAGGTGAGGGAGGACGGAAGGGCCGTCGAGGACGCCGTGGCCGGGGAGCGCGTCGCCGACGGGGGAGCCGGGCCGGTTCCCTTGCCCTCGTCCCTGTCGCCGTCCCCGCCGGACGAGCCGCCGCAGCCGGCCAGCAGCAGCCCTGCCGCCAGCGCGGCCGTCCACCGCACGAATCGCATCATGCGCACCCCCCTGACAGGCCCGCCGCATCGTGCCGCGCCGGGCGTTCAGGCCATCGTAGGCGCACCGGGCCGGGCCCGTCGCAGCCTGTGGATAACCCTCTGACCTGGCGCTTTACCGGCTGCTTCTGCTGGTCGGCGGTGACTGCCGGGAGGTCTCTCACGAGCAGACCGTGCCGGCTTTCGGTACCTTCCCGTCCAGCAGGTAGGCGTTCACCGCGCTCTGCACGCACTTGTTCTTGCTGTCGTACGCGCCGTGCCCCTGGCCCTTGTACGTCAGCTCGACGCCGACGCCCTTGCCGAGCGCGTCCACCATCTTCCTCGCGCCCTCGTACGGCGTGGCCGGGTCGCCGGTGTTGCCGATGACGAGGACGGGCGCCGATCCCGGTGCGCTGACGTCGGGATGGTTGGCGGCGCCCGGCACCGCCCAGTCGGTGCAGCTCAGCATGCCCCAGGCCAGGTAGTCGCCGAACAGCGGGGATGCGGCGCGGAACTCGGGCAGCTTCTGCTGGACGTAGGCCGTGTCGTAGCGCTGCTTCTCGTCGGAGCAGTTGATGGCGATGTTGGCCGCGGTGAGGTTGCTGTACTCGCCGTTCTCGCTGCGGCCGTTCATGGAGTCGGACAGCAGCATGAGGATCTTGCCGTCGCCGTCGTAGGCCTGCTCCAGCCCTTCGGTGAGGTACTCCCAGAAGTCCTTCGAGTACAGGGACTGGGCGATGCCGTTGGTGGCGGCGGTCTGGGTCAGCTGGCGCGGGAAGATGCCCGGGATCGGCTTCTTCTCCAGGTCGGCGAGGAGTTTCGCGATGCGGTCCTTGACCTCCTGCTCGGTGCTGCCGATCGGGCATTCCGTTGCCTTCGAGGTGCAGTCCTTCGCGAAGTTGTCGAGAGCGAGCTGGAAGCCCTGGGTCTGGCCGAGGGCGCCCTGCTCCGGGGACTGGGTGGGGTCCACGACGGCGTCGAGGACGGCCCGGCCGACGTGCCGGGGGAAGAGGTGGGCGTAGACGCCGCCGAGTTCGGTGCCGTAGGAGATGCCGAAGTAGTGCAGCTTGTCGTCGCCGAGGACCTGGCGCATCAGGTCCATGTCGCGGGCCGCGTCCGTGGTGCGCACGTGCGGCAGGATCTTCTTGGAGTTCTTCTCGCAGGCCGCGTTGAACTGCCGGGTGCGTGCCAGGAACTGGGTGCGTTCGGCGCTGTCGTCCGGGGTGGCGTCCTGCTGGAAGTAGTCGTCGAGCTGGGCGTCGCTCTCGCACGTCACCGGCGAGCTGCGGCCGACCCCGCGCGGGTCGAAGCTGACCAGGTCGTAGCGGGTGCCCAGGGTGGTGTAGTCGGAGCCGAACGCGGGCAGGGTGGTGACGCCGCTGCCGCCCGGGCCGCCGAAGTTGAACACGAGCGAGCCGATCCGCCGGCTCGCGGGCCCGGTGGCCTGCGCGCGGATCAGGGCGATGTCGATCGTGTCGCCCTTGGGCCGGCTCCAGTCCAGCGGTGCCTTCATGGTCGCGCACTGCCACTTGGCGCCGTTCGGCAGCGGCGACGGGGCGCTCCCGCCGCCCTCCGCCTCCGAGGGGGCCGGGCAGTCCTGCCAGTCCAGCTTCTGAGCGGTGAGATCCCCGTCCTTCGTGCTGCCGCCGCCGCAGCCGGCCAGCGCGGTGGTGAGCAGCGCGGCGGTGGTGGCCAGCACGGCGGCCAGCAGCCGGGAGGGGTTCGCCATACCCCCATCGTGGGGGCGTGCACGCCAGGGCGCGCGCCGGGCGCGGTCCGTACGAGCTACGGCACCCGGCAAGGGCGCCTAGAGGGCTCCCTTGCGGCTGAGGTGGTTGAAGGCCAGCCAGCCCGGCAGGACCGGCAGCCACAGGGTCAGCAGCCGGAACAGCAGCACGGCCGGGGCGGCGACCTCCTTGGGCAGGCCCACGGCGATCAGACCGACGGTGAGGGTCGCCTCGACCGCGCCGACGCCGCCGGGGGTGGGCGCCGCGGAACCGAGCGCGTTGCCGGCGAGGAAGACGACGGCGACGCTGGCGATGCTGAGCGACACCGATCCGTCGCCGAAGGCCCGGATGGAGGCGTCCAGGCACATCACGAAGCAGGCGGTCAGCAGGAGCATGCCGCCGATGCCGGTGACGAGCTTCTGGGGCCGCTGCAGCACGTCGAGCATGCGGGGTACGACACCGGCGAACAGCGACCTCACGCGCGTGACGACGAATTTGCGCAGGAACGGCACCGAGGTGACCACGAGGACGAGGACGGCCACGGTCAGCAGGCCCGCGATGACCGTGCGCGACGGCGACAGCGACGGGGTCTTCTCGGTGCCGGTCAGGTAGCCGAACGACAGCAGCATCAGGATGTGGCAGCCGAGCCCGAACAGCTGCGAGGCGCCGACGCTCGCCACCGCGAGCCCCGGACGCACCCCGGCGCGCTGGAGGAAGCGGGTGTTCAGGGCCACACCGCCGACCGCGGCCGGTGCCACGATCTTCACGAACGACCCGGCGACCTGCGCCCCCACGGTCCGCGGGAACGGCACCCGCTCCGGCACGAAGCCCAGCAGGGCCATCGCCGCGGCCACGTAACTGAGCGCGGAGAACAGCACCGCGGCGATCACCCAGCCCCACTGGGCCTGCGCGAACAGCGTGCCGAATTCGATGTGGGTGAGCTGCGTCAGCAGGTAGTACGCGCCGATCGCACCGGCGATGAAGCTGATCAGGGTGCGCGGCCGGACCCTCTCCAGCCGGGCCGGTTCCACGGGTGCCTGGGGCCGGATGAGCAGCACCTGGTGCCGGATCTGGGTGAGCAGATCCTCCTCGCGGGCCTCTTCGAGGGCTTCGTCGATGGCCCGCTTCTCCGCGCGCTGCTCGGCGCGGACCATCTTCTTGTCGGGCTTGTCCAGGACGGGCGGGGCCGCCTCGGCGGCCTCCTCCGCGCGGGCCAGTTTGGCCTGGCGGGAGGCCTCCAGGACCGCCTCACGTTCGCGTTGGGCCCGCTCCCGGGCCAGCCGGCGCAGCGTCGCGCGCGTGGAACGCGTCAGCGCGATCGGCTGGAGCATGGGCAGGCAGTCGGCGACCGCGTCCGGGCCGAGCACCCCGACCGCCGAGGCCACCGCCCGCTCGGCACCGACCCGCAGGCCGAGCGTGGTGACCAGCTGGGCGACGTCCATGCGCAGCAGCAGGTCGCCGGCCGCGATCTCGCCGCCGCGCAGCTCGGTGAGGATCACCCTGCCGGAACGATCCACCAGGATCGCGTCTCCGGCCAGCCTGCGGTGGGCGATGCGCCGGGACTGCAGCGCCCGCACCTGGTGCCAGGTGTTGCGCAGCAGCTCGTCGGTGATGTCCTCGTCGGCCAGCGAGTCCAGGGTGCGCCCGCCGGTGTGCTCGTAGACGAGCATGACCGCGTCGGGGCCGAGCTCGGAGGTGGCGATCAGCTTGGGCGCGTTGGCGCCGGCCGCGATCGCCGCGTACGCCAGCAGCGCCTCCTGCTCCAGGGCCTGGCGCAGCGACTGGAGGCTGGAGCGGGTGGCGAAGCCGCGCAGGGTCAGATTGCGCCACGCGCGGTAGAAGAAGCCCTGCGCCTGCTGTTCCCGGTCGACGACCGTGACGTCCAGCGGCGGGCCGTCCTCCAGGGTGACGAAGTAGCGCCGGCCCCGGTCGCCGTTCTCCGTCTCCACGGCCTCCTCACGGGCCGTGCTGACGGGGTGGAAACCGACGTGCCGGAGGCCGGCCATCAGGGTCTGGCCGGTGGGGCGCACGTTGGGGGAGCCGACCGCGTACAGGGTGCCGTAGGCGATGGTCCAGCCGATCAGGATCGTCAGGATGATCGAGAAGGGGGTCGTGTAGCCGGTGACCAGCATCGAGAACGCGTCGAGGAGCAGCACGATCCACAGCACCGCGCGCCATCTGGGTCTGCGGGACATGCCGACGGCCGTCATGTACGCGATCACGGGTGCCAGATAGCCGTGCACCGGGTCGGTCAGCGCGTGGATGTCGCCCGGCGAGGGCTGGGTGAGCGCCTCCTGGATGGAGTCCGGGGCGGCCCGGGCGACCCACAGGTCGGTGGCGAGCGTCACTCCGTGGGCCAGGACGGCCGCGAGGACGCCGTCGGCGATGCGCAGGCCGTCCCGTTTGATCAGCCGCTCGATCGCGAAGGCGACCGGCACCAGCAGGATCGCGATGCTGGACGCCAGCCCCGCGATCTTGATCAGCAGGTCCGGGGCCTGCCCGGTGCCCTTGTTGATGTCCTGTTCGAGGCCCGAGGTGGTGCCGTGCGCGAACGCGGCGATCGCCAGCAGCACCACGATGGCGAGCACGCCCACCAGGAGCCGCATGAGGTCGGAGGGCCGGTGCACGCGCGCGGGGAGCAGCGGTTCGTCGCCCTCCACCTCCTCGGCGTGGGGGTCGTCCTCGGCGCACGCGGGGCTGTCCGGGGGCGCGGTCTCGCGGCCGGGCGCCTCTGCGGAGGCATCATCGCCACTGCCGCGCGCGTGAGTGCCGTCGTCCTTGCGCGCCTCGGCTTCGTCCTCGCGCGCGCGTGAGCCGTCGTTCTCCTGCGCGTCGTTCTCTCGCGCGTCGTTCTCCCGGGCCTCGGGTTCGCCTTCCCGTGCGCGCGTGCCGTCGTCCCCGCGCGGGCCGGTGTCTTCGTGATGCGCGCCGGTGCCGCCCCCGTCCGCACGGGCGGGGCCGGGGCGCGCGGAGGCGTCAGGGGTGCCCGCCGCTCCATCGGGGTGCACGCCCTGCTCCTTCGTGGTCTCTTCTCGGTCTCGTATCACCAGTCACCGCCCGCACGATGGTGGCATGCCCCACCGGCACACACGGGCATCAGGGTCCGGATGCGCGGGCGCACAGTCTGCCCGAAGGAGCGTCCGGGGGCGAGAGGACCGTTGTCCGCGTACCCCGCCGGAACGGCTGCGCGGTGCGGCAGGATGGGGGGAATGAGCGAGCAGAGCCCTTCCGAAGACGCCCGCGCGGGGTACGCGGACGCGCTGCCGGAGTACGCCGAGCGGGTCCTCGACGTCGCCGAGCGGATCCCGCCGGGCCGGGTCATGACGTACGGCGATGTCGCCGAGTGGCTCGCGGAGGGAGGCCCCCGTCAGGTGGGCCGGGTGATGGCCCTCTACGGCAGTGCCGTCCCGTGGTGGCGTGTGGTGCGCAGCGACGGTGTGCTGCTGCCCGGAAACGAGCTGCGCGCGCTCGCCCGCTACCGCGAGGAGGGCACGCCGCTGAAGCAGGCCGGCCCGAGCACCGAGGGGCATCTGCCGCGGCTCGACATGCGGCGGGCGCGTTGGGACGGCGACGCGGGCACGGAGGGTCACATCTGACAGCTTCCGCCATCGGATTCCGCAGGGCCGGACCGATGGTCCGTTCGGGTGACACGGGGGACGTCCGTGGCATGCCGTACGTTCGAGGGGTGTGGGACACGCGTGGTCCGAGCGCCCCGAGGGAACAACCGGAAGCCCTGCTTCTGGCCGGAGCGGCGGCGTAACGTCGGCGGCACGTGTCCCCCTCACCCCGCGGTCACCGCCTCGTGCGCCTGACCGCACGCCCGCCAGCACACCCACCAGGACCGGCCAACCACGTGAGCTCCTCTTCCTCCACCAGGCGCCTGCCGCACCCCCCGGTACGGCAGGGGAGCCGTGGCGCTTACCGACTGGTCCGTACCCCGCCGGCCGTCGCGGACCCCCCTCCTCTGGACGCGGCACAGCGCGCTGTGGTTGACCACCGGAGCGGACCGCTGCTGGTCCTCGCCGGCCCCGGCACCGGCAAGACCACCACCCTGGTCGAATCCGTGGCCGCGCGGATCGCCCGGGGCGGCGACCCCGAGCGGATCCTCGTGCTGACCTTCAGCCGCAAGGCCGCCGTCGAGCTGCGCGACCGCATGGCCCTGCGCATGGGAGCCGCCCGCGCGCCCAGGGCGACCACCTTCCACTCGTACTGCTACGCGCTGGTCCGCGCCCACCAGGACAGCGACCGGTTCACCCAGCCGCTGCGCCTGCTCTCCGGTCCCGAGCAGGACGTCGCCGTCCGCGACCTGCTCGCCGGCCAGCCCGAACTGGAACGGCTCGGTCTGACCCACGTGCGCTGGCCCGACGACCTGCGCGCCTGCCTGACCACGCGCGGGTTCGCCGACGAGGTCCGCGCCGTCCTCGCCCGCAGCCGCGAACTGGGCCTCGGTCCGGACGCCCTGGACGCCTTCGCGCGCCGCATCGGCCGCCCCGACTGGCGGGCGGCAGCCGCGTTCCTCGCCGAGTACCTCGACACCCTCGACCTCCAGGGCGTGATCGACTACGCGGACCTGGTCCACCGCGCGGTCCTCGTCGCCCGCCGCCCCGAGACCGCCGCACGCCTCGCCGCCCAGTACGACGCGGTGTACGTCGACGAGTACCAGGACACCGACCCCGCCCAGGTCCGGCTCCTGCACGCCCTGGCCGGAGGGGGCCGCACCCTCGTCGCCTTCGGCGACCCCGACCAGTCGATCTACGCGTTCCGGGGCGCCGACGTGAACGGCATCCTCGACTTCCCGGCCGCCTTCCCGCGCCCGGACGGCCGCCCCGCCCCCGTCGAGGTGCTGCGCACCTCCCGCCGCTCCGGCGCCGCCCTGCTGGCCGCGACCCGCCTGATCACCCGGCGCATGCCGCTGCCCCGGCTGCCCGCCGAGAACGTCCGCGCCCACCGGGAGCCGGCCGCCGTACGCGACGGCGGCCGGGTCGAGGCGCACACCTACCCGACGTCCGGCGCGGAACTGGACAACATCGCGGACCTGCTGCGCCGCGCCCACCTGGAGGACGGCGTCGCCTGGAGCGACATGGCGGTCCTGGTGCGCGCCGGCTCCCGCCTGCCCACCCTGCGCCGCGCCCTCACCGCCGCCGGCGTCCCGCTGGACATCGACGGCGACGACCTGCCCCTGCGGCACGAGCCCGCGGTCGCGCCGCTGCTCACGGCGCTGCGCGCGGTGGCCACGGCGAAAGCACCGCGCCGCGAGGACCCCGCGCCGCAGGACGCCACGCCGGCCGCCGGCGCCTCCCCGGCGGAAGCCGCCGACACCGGACCGCAGGCCCCGGACGCCTGCTGGCTGGACACCGAGACCGCCCTCACCCTGCTCACCTCGCCGCTGGCCGGCATGGACGCCGCCGACCTGCGCCGCCTCGGCCGAGCCCTGCGGGAGGAGGAGCGGGCCGCCGGGAACCCGCTGCCGCCCCCGTCCGACGAACTCCTCGCCCGGGCGCTCGCCGAACCGGAGCGCCTGGCCGTGCACGACCCGGTGTACGCGCGCGGGGCGCAGCGCCTGGGCGCGCTGCTCCGCAAGGCCCGTGAGCGCCTCGCGGGCGGCGGGACGGCGGAGGAAGCCCTGTGGGACCTGTGGGAGGGCACGCCCTGGCCCGGGCGTCTGGAGCGGGCCGCCCGGCGCGGCGGCGCGGCCGGCCGCAACGCCGACCGGGACCTGGACGCCGTCTGCGCGCTGTTCGCCACCGCCGCGCGCGCGGAGGAGCGCACCGGAGGCCGCGGCGCGCTGAACTTCCTGGCCGAGATCGAGGCCGAGGACATAGCCGCCGACACGCTCACCCGCCGCGCGGTACGGCCCGACGCCGTCCGCGTGATGACCGCGCACCGGGCCAAGGGCCTGGAGTGGCGGCTGGTCGTCGTCGCCGGCGTCCAGGAGGGCCTGTGGCCGGACCTGCGGCGCCGCGGCTCGCTGCTGGAGGCCGACCGCATCGGCCGCGACGGACTCGCCGAGCCGCTGACCCCGGGCGCGCTGCTCGCCGAGGAGCGCCGCCTGTTCTACGTCGCCGCCACGCGCGCGCGGGACCGGCTCGTCGTCACCGCCGTGAAGGCACCGGCCGACGACGGCGACCAGCCGTCCCGGTTCCTCACCGAGCTGGGCGTCGAACCCAAGGACGTCACCGTGCGCCCCCGCCGCCCGCTGTCCGTCGCCGCGCTCGTCGCCGAACTGCGCGCCACCACCGTCGACCCGCGCGTCTCCGCCGCGCTGCGGGAGGCCGCCGCCCGCCGGCTCGCCCGCCTCGCCGCACTCGCCGACGAGGACGGCCGCCCGCTGGTGCCGTCCGCACACCCCTACCGCTGGTGGGGCATGTTCGAGCCGACCGAGAGCAAGGTGCCGCTGCGCCACCGCGACCAGCCCGTGGTGCTGTCCGGCAGCGCCCTGGACCAGCTCGCCAACACCTGCGCCCTGCAGTGGTTCCTGGGCCGCGAGGTGAAGGCCGACGCACCCGCCACCGCCGCGCAGGGCTTCGGCAACGTCGTCCACGTCCTCGCCGACGAGGTCGCCTCCGGACGCACCCCCGCCGACCTCGACGTCCTCATGGAACGCCTGGACTCCGTGTGGAACGCGCTCGCCTTCGACGCGCCCTGGAAGTCGCAGCAGGAGAAGGACAACGCGCGCGTGGCGCTCGAACGCTTCCTGAACTGGCACGTGCTGGACCGGACCGGCCGCACCCCGGTGGTCAGCGAGCAGGACTTCGACGTGACCCTCGAAGCGGGCGGCTACCAGGTCCGCATCCGCGGCCAGATGGACCGCGTGGAGACGGACGCCGAGGGCCGGGCCTACGTGGTCGACTTCAAGACCGGCAAGCAGGCGCCCACCGCGCGCGAGGTGGACCGGCACCCCCAGCTCGCCGTCTACCAGCTCGCCGTCCGCGAAGGCGCCGTCGACAGCGCCTTCGACGGCGTACGCCCCGAACCCGGCGGCGCCGAGCTGGTCCACCTCAGGCAGGGCGCCGCCAAGCGCGACGGCGGCGAGGACCTGCCCAAGGTGCAGACCCAGGAGCCGCTCGCGGGGGAGTGGGTCGGCGAGCTGCTGGCCTCCGCCGCCGGAAAGGTCCTCGACGAGCGGTTCACACCGAGCACCGGCCAGCACTGCACGCACTGCGCGTTCCGCGCCTCCTGCAGCGCGCGCCCGGAGGGACGGCACGTGGTGGAGTGACCGCCCCGCGACCGGCGTGACGTACGGCACCACAGGGGCTGACCTGCGCTTCTTCCGTTCCGGGTGGCCACTGCGTCCTCGACTGTCAGCGCCCGCCGCTAGCCTCTTTCGACATGTCCGCCCGTATCACCGACCCCGAGCAGCTCAAGGAGCTCCTCGGCATCCCCTTCACCCCGGAGCAGACGGCCTGCATCACCGCGCCGCCCGCCCCGCAGGTGATCGTGGCCGGCGCCGGGTCGGGCAAGACCACCGTCATGGCGGCCCGCGTGGTCTGGCTGGTCGGCACCGGTCAGGTCGCCCCCGAACAGGTCCTCGGCCTGACCTTCACCAACAAGGCCGCCGGCGAGCTGGCCGAACGCGTCCGCACGGCACTGATCAAGGCCGGCGTCACCGACCCCGACGCCCTCCCGTCACCCGACCGCCACCCCTCGACGACGGCGCTTCGCGCCGACACCCTCTGGTGGGACCCCGACAACCCGCCGGGCGAGCCCGTCATCTCGACGTACCACGCCTTCGCCGGCCGCCTGCTCACCGACCACGGCCTGCGCATCGGCCTGGAACCCAGCTCGCGGCTGCTGGCCGACGCCACCCGCTACCAGCTCGCCGCGCGCGTGCTGCGCGAGGCCCCCGGCCCGTACCCGGCGCTGACCCGCTCCTTCGCCGACCTGGTCAGCGACCTGCTCACCCTCGACTCCGAACTCGCCGAACACCTCGTCGAACCCGAGGACCTGCGCGCCTGGGACGCCCGCCTGCTGCGCACCCTCGAAGGCGCCAAGCTCACCAACGCCGACCTGCGCAAGGTCCCCGAGACGGCCGCGGCCCGCCGGGAACTCGCCGCCCTCGTCCAGCGCTACCGGGCCGCGAAACGGCAGCGGGACCTGCTCGACTTCGGCGACCAGATCGCCCTGTCCGCCCGCCTCGCCGGCATCCCCGAAGTGGGCCGCCTGCTGCGCGAGGAGTTCCGTGTGGTCCTCCTCGACGAGTACCAGGACACCTCCGTCGCCCAGCGCGTTCTGCTCGCGGGCCTCTTCGGCGACGGCACCGGCCACCCGGTGACCGCCGTCGGCGACCCCTGCCAGGCCATCTACGGCTGGCGCGGCGCCTCCGTCGCCAACCTGGACGACTTCCCCGACCACTTCGCCCACGCCGACGGCCGGCCCGCCGCCCGGCAGGCGCTGAGCGAGAACCGGCGCAGCGGCGGGCGCCTGCTCAACCTCGCCAACGGCCTCGCCACGCCCTTGCGCGCCATGCACGCGGGCGTGGAGGCCCTCCGCCCGGCTCCGGGCGCCGAACACGACGGCACGGTCCGCTGCGCCCTGCTGCCCACCCACGCCGAGGAGATCGACTGGATCGCCGACTCCCTCGCCCACCTCGTGCGCACCGGCACCCCGCCCGGCGAGATCGCCGTACTGTGCCGCACCGCCACCGACTTCGCCGAGATCCAGGGCGCCCTCGTCGCCCGCGACATCCCCGTCGAGGTCGTCGGCCTGTCCGGGCTGCTGCACCTGCCCGAGATCGCCGACCTCGTCGCCGTCTGCGAGGTCCTGCAGGACCCCGGCGCCAACGCCTCCCTCGTGCGACTGCTGACCGGGCCGCGCTGGCGCATCGGCCCCCGCGACCTCGCCCTGCTCGGCCGCCGGGCCCGCCTGCTGGTCGCCCACGCGCGCGTGGACGGCGGCGACGACCCGGACCGCCGGCTCGCCGAGGCCGTCGAGGGCGTCGACCCGTCCGAGGTGATCTCGCTCGCGGACGCCCTGGACACCTTCCTCGAAACGCCCCTGGAGGACGGCGACGACGACGGGCTGCCGTTCTCGCCGGACGCGCGCGTGCGCTTCGCCCGGCTCGCCGCCGAACTGCGCGACCTGCGCCGCTCGCTGTCCGACCCGCTGATGGACGTCCTGCACCGCGTCCTCGCCGTCACCGGCCTGGAGGTGGAGCTGTCGGCCTCCCCGCACGCGCTCGCCGCCCGCCGCCGCGAGACCCTGTCCAACTTCCTGGACACCGCCGCCTCCTTCGCCGCGGGCGACGGCGAGGCCACCCTGCTCGCCTTCCTCGGCTTCCTGCGCACCGCCGCCCAGTACGAGAAGGGCCTCGACAACGCCCTGCCCGGCGGCGAGAACACCGTCAAGGTGCTCACCGCCCACAAGTCCAAGGGCCTGGAATGGGACGTCGTGGCCGTCCCCGGACTGGTCACCGGCACCTTCCCCAGCGCCCAGGGCCGCGAGAAGTGGACCGCCCAGGCCAAGGTGCTCCCGCACGCCCTGCGCGGCGACACCGACACCCTGCCCGACGTCGACAGCTGGGACGCGCGCGGGATGAAGGCCTTCCACGAGGCCATGAAGGACCACCAGCACACCGAGGAGCTCCGCCTCGGCTACGTCACCTTCACCCGCCCCCGCTCGCTGCTGCTCGGTTCCGGCCACTGGTGGGGGCCCAGCCAGAAGAAGCCGCGCGGCCCCTCCGACTTCCTCCGGGCCCTGTACGACCACTGCGCGGCCGGACACGGCGAGATCGAGGCATGGGCGGACGAGCCCGCCGAGGACGAGGAGAACCCGGCGCTGCACACGGCCGGCGCCGACCAGGTGTGGCCGCTCCCGCTGGACGCCGCCGCCCTGGCCCGCCGCCGTGCCGCCGCCGAGACCGTCCTCGCCCACCTGGACACCCTCGCCGCCCAGCCCGCCGGCCACCGCCCGGCCCTGCACGACCCCGCCGGCGACGAGCATCCGGACTGGCCCGCGCCACCGGACGACGACCCCTACGAGGAGCCGTACCCGGACCCGTACGGCGAAGAGCCGTACGAGGACTTCCCCTACGAGGGGGACTTTGCCCACGAGGACTCCGCCCACGAGGACTCCGCCCACGAGGACTCCGCCCACGAGGACGCCGCCTATAAGGACTCGGTCTTCGATGACTCCGCCTTCGGGGACTCGGCCTTCGAGGGCTACGCGGAGGGCCTGCCGCCCTACGACGACCCCGCCCCGGGCGAGGCGTCCCCGGTCGGCGAGCCCGCCCCGGGCACCCCCGGCGGCCGGGACTCCCGGAACGCCGGCCGGCCCGTCGTCCCCCACCAGGCCACCGCCCCGCAGCACCGCCCCGAGCCGCACCCCGAGCCCACCGCGCTCACCCCCGAGGAGGCCCGCACCGTCGCCTCCTGGGACCGCGACCTGGACGCCCTCACCGGGGAGCTGCTGCGTGCCCGGCGTACCGTCACCGACGTCCCGCTGCCCGCCACCCTCACCGCCACCCAGCTGCTACGGCTCGCCGAGGACCCCGACGGGCTCGCACAGGAACTCGCGCGCCCCATGCCGCGCCCCCCGCAACCGGCCGCACGCCGGGGCACCCGGTTCCACGCATGGGTGGAAACGCGCTTCGAGGAACTGACGCTGCCCCTGCTGGAACCGGACGAGCTGCCCGGCAGCGACGCAGAGATCGCCGACGAACGCGACCTGGAAACCCTGAAGGAAGCCTTCGAACGCACCGAGTACGCCCGGCGCACCCCGTACCGGGTCGAGGCCCCCTTCCAGCTCACCCTCGCCGGCCGCGTCGTCCGGGGGCGCATCGACGCCGTCTACAGACACGGCGACGGCGAGGAGACGACGTACGAGATCCTCGACTGGAAGACCGGCCGTACCGGCACCGCCGACCCCCTCCAGCTCGCCGTGTACCGGCTCGCCTGGGCCGAGCAGCAGGGCGTACCGCCCGAGTCGGTCACGGCCGCCTTCCTGTACGTACGCACCGGAGAGGTCGTACGCCCCCGGCAGCTGCCGGACCGGGCCGCACTCGAACGACTCCTCACCGGTGAGACGGAGAGCACACAGGAGGCGACCTGAGTGTGACCAACCGCCCGCCGAGGATGCCGGTGCGGGCCGATAGGCTCGGGAGCATGAGCCAGACCCCGGACAGTGCCGTCCGCACGTACATCGAGCAGCACCGCGCCGCCTTCCTCGACGACCTCTCCGCATGGCTGCGCATCCCCTCCGTGTCGGCCCAGCCCGACCACGCGACCGACGTACGGCACAGCGCGGACTGGCTCGCCGCCAAGCTCAAGGAGACCGGCTTCCCCACCGCCGAGGTCTGGCAGACCCCCGGCGCCCCCGCCGTCTTCGCCGAGTGGCCCTCGGACGATCCGGACGCACCCACCGTCCTGGTCTACGGTCACCACGACGTGCAGCCCGCCGCCCGCGAGGACGGCTGGGACAGCGACCCCTTCGAACCGGTCGTCCGCGACAACCGCCTCTACGCGCGCGGGGCGGCCGACGACAAGGGCCAGGTGTTCTTCCACACACTCGGTGTCCGCGCCCACCTCGCCGCCACCGGCCGCACCACACCCGCCGTCCACCTCAAGCTCCTGATCGAGGGCGAGGAGGAGTCCGGCTCCCCGCACTTCCGGGCCCTGGTCGAGGAACAGGCGGGACGGCTCGCCGCCGACGCCGTGATCGTCTCCGACACCGGCATGTGGTCCGAGGACACCCCGACCGTGTGCACCGGCATGCGCGGCCTCGCCGAGTGCGAGATCCGGCTGTACGGCCCCGACCAGGACATCCACTCCGGCTCCTTCGGCGGCGCCGTCCCCAACCCGGCCGCCGCCGCCGCCCGCCTGGTCGCCGCCCTCCACGACGACCACGCGCGCGTGGCGATCCCCGGCTTCTACGACGGCATCGTCGAGCTGACCGATCGCGAGCGCGAGCTGTTCGCCGAGCTGCCCTTCGACGAGCAGCGCTGGCTGCGCACCGCCAAGTCCCACGCCGCCCACGGCGAGGCCGGGCACACCACCCTGGAGCGCATCTGGGCCCGCCCCACCGCCGAGGTCAACGGCATCGGCGGCGGCTACCAGGGCCCCGGCAGCAAGACGATCATCCCCGCCACGGCCACGGTGAAGCTGTCCTTCCGGCTGGTCGCCGGCCAGGACCCCGACCACATCGAGCGGGCCGTCCGCGCCTGGGCCGCCGGCCAGGTGCCCGCCGGCATCCGCTGCGAGACCGACTTCGGCTCCGCCACGCGCCCGTGCCTGACCCCGCTCGACCACCCCGCGCTGCAGTCCGTGGTCCGCGCCATGGGCCGCGCCTTCCAGCAGCCCGTCCGCTTCACCCGGGAAGGCGGCTCCGGACCCGCCGCCGACCTCCAGGAAGTCCTCGGCGCCCCCGTCCTCTTCCTGGGCATCTCCGTCCCGTCCGACGGCTGGCACGCGCCCAACGAGAAGGTCGAGCTGGACCTCCTCCTCAAGGGCGTCGAGACCAGCGCCTACCTGTGGGGTGACCTGGCCGGCAACTGGCGTACCGCACCCTGACCGGCCGGCGCCGTACGGAAGGTCAGCGCGCGCGGGGCACACTTGAAGGACCGCCCGCCCCGCCCCGGCCACGCCCGGACCGGTGCCCTCCCGCCCTACATCCCGCCGAACCGCCCGCCGAAAGATCCGCTGCACTGGGGGAGTTGGAAGCACCCGTGACCACCACCTGGACCGACGACACAGCCGACCGACCCATCTCGCTGACCGCCCCGAGCGGCATCGACCGCGCCGCCCACCACCGGCTGGACGAGGCCTGGCTCGCGGCGGCATGGAGCCACCCCACGACCCGCTGCTTCGTGGTCTCCGGCGGCCAGGTGCTCATCGACGAGACCCCGGACGGCCGGACGGAACTCGTCATGACCCCGTCCTTCGAGGCCCCCCTGACCGAGGCGCACCGCTACTTCCTCGGCATCGACGAGGACGGCGTCAGCTACTTCGCGCTCCAGAAGGACTCGCTGCCCGGCCGCATCGACCAGTCCGCCCGCCCGGCGGGGCTCCGCGAAGCCGGCCTGCTGCTCTCCCCGCGCGACACCGGTCTCATGGTCCACGCGGTCGGGCTGGAGAACTGGCAGCGCACCCACCGCTTCTGCTCCCGCTGCGGCGAGCGCACGGTCATCGCGGCGGCCGGCCACATCCGCCGCTGCCAGGCCTGCGGCGCCGAGCACTACCCGCGCACCGACCCGGCCGTGATCATGGCGGTCACCGACGAGGACGACCGCATCCTGCTCGGCCGCCAGGTCCACTGGCCCGAGGGCCGCTTCTCCACGCTCGCCGGATTCGTCGAGCCCGGCGAGTCCATCGAGCAGGCGGTGCGCCGCGAGGTCGCCGAGGAGGTCGGGGTCACCGTCGGCCAGGTCGAGTACGTCGCCAGCCAGCCCTGGCCCTTCCCGTCCAGCCTGATGCTCGGCTTCATGGCCCGCGCCACCTCCACCGAGATCGACGTCGACGGCGACGAGATCCACGAGGCCCGCTGGTTCTCCCGCGAGGAACTGCACGCGGCCTTCGAGTCCGGCGAGGTCCTGCCGCCGTACGGCATCTCCATCGCGGCCCGCCTGATCGAGATGTGGTACGGCAAGCCCCTGCCGACCCGCAGCTTCGTCTGAGACGCGAACGGCGGCCCCTGAGCCTGGTGAGGACTCGGGAGCCGCCGTTCGGCGCAGCTCGGGCTTACGCGGCGAGCTTCTGCTTGACCTGGGCCAGCGACGGGTTCGTCAGCGTGGAGCCGTCCGCGAAGAGCACGGTCGGGACGGTCTGGTTTCCGCCGTTCGCCTTCTCCACGAAAGCGGCGGACTCCGGGTCCTGCTCGATGTTGATCTCGGTGTAGGCGATGCCCTCCCGGTCCATCTGGCTCTTCAGCCGCCGGCAGTAACCGCACCAAGTCGTGCTGTACATCGTGACAGTGCCCTGCATCTCTCTCTCGCTCTCCTCAGCCAGCTCGGAAAAGGTCGTGCAGGGTGAGAACGTAAGCGACCGGCCCGCCATTCCCGGCCGGGATCCGCCCCGGCGAGTCCCTGCTCAAGAGGCAGTCGTCGAAAGACCGCGATCACGCGGCCGTCATCGGGTGTCCCGTGATTAATACGACCGCGAGCCCCTGCCTGTGGACAACCGGCGCAGCCGCCCCGGGCGACCTGGCAGCATGGCTGTGTGACAGCAGCAACGCACTCCACTCTCTTCCCGCAGGGCACCGGTGACTCCCCGCAGCCGGGGCCGCCGAGTGACGCCGACGCGGTGCTCCAGGGGCTCGACCCCGAGCAGCGCGAGGTGGCCACCGCCCTGCACGGACCGGTGTGCGTCCTGGCCGGAGCCGGCACGGGCAAGACCCGGGCCATCACCCACCGCATCGCCTACGGAGTCCGCGCCGGCATCCTGCCCCCCTCCAGCGTGCTCGCCGTCACCTTCACCAACCGCGCCGCCGGAGAGATGCGCGGCCGGCTGCGCCAGCTCGGTGCCCAGGGCGTCCAGGCCCGCACCTTCCACTCCGCCGCCCTCCGCCAGCTCCAGTACTTCTGGCCGAAAGCGATCGGCGGCTCCCTGCCCCGCATCGTCGACCGCAAGATCCAACTCGTCGCCGACGCCGCCGCCACCCTCGGCACCCGGCTCGACCGCAACGAGCTGCGCGACGTGACCGCCGAGATCGAATGGTGCAAGGTCACCCAGACCGTCCCCGCCGACTACCCGTACGCGGCTGCGAAGGCCGGCCGTGAAACCCCCCGCGACCCGGCCGAGATCGCCCATCTCTACACCGCCTACGAAGACCTCAAGCGCGACCGCGCCGTCATCGACTTCGAAGACGTCCTGCTGCTCACCGTCGCCATCCTCCAGGACCGCAACGACATCGCCGAACAGGTCCGTGCCCAGTACCAGCACTTCGTCGTCGACGAATACCAGGACGTCAGCCCGCTCCAGCAGCGGCTGCTGGACCTATGGCTGGGCGACCGTGACAACCTGTGCGTCGTCGGAGACGCCAGCCAGACCATCTACTCCTTCACAGGAGCAACGCCCGACCATCTCCTCGATTTCCGTCTGCGCCACCCCGGAGCCACCGTCGTCAAACTGGTCCGCGACTACCGCTCCACCCCCCAGGTCGTCCACCTCGCCAACGCCCTGCTCACCCAGGCCCGAGGCCGCGCCGCCGACCACCGGCTGGAACTCGTCTCCCAGCGCTCCCCCGGCCCCGAACCCGTCTACACCGAATACACCGACGAACCCGCCGAGGCCGAAGGCGCCGCCCGCCGCATCCGCGAACTGATCGACGCCGGCGTCCCCGCCGCCGAGATCGCCGTCCTGTTCCGCACGAACTCCCAGTCCGAGACCTACGAACAGGCACTCGCCGACGTCGGCGTCCCCTACCAGCTGCGCGGCGCCGAACGCTTCTTCGACCGGCCCGAGATCCGCAAGGCCGGCATCGCCCTGCGCGGCGCCGCCCGCTTCGGCGGCAACGACTCCCTCCTCGACGACGTCGTCGACCTGCCCGGTCAGGTGCGCGCCGTCCTCTCCGGCGAAGGCTGGACCAGCGAACCCCCGGCCGGCTCCGGCGCCGTCAGGGAACGCTGGGAATCCCTGGCCGCGCTCGTCAACCTCGCCCACGACCTCGCCGCCGCCCGGCCCCGGGCCACCCTCGCCGACTTCGTGACGGAACTGGAGGAGCGGGCCAACGCCCAGCACGCCCCCACCGTCCAAGGCGTCACCCTCGCCTCCCTGCACGCCGCCAAGGGCCTGGAATGGGACGTCGTCTTCCTCGTCGGCATCGCGGAGGGCATGCTGCCCATCACCTACGCCCGCACCGACGAACAGATCGAGGAGGAACGCCGCCTCCTCTACGTCGGCGTCACCCGCGCCCGGGAACGCCTCCACCTCTCCTGGGCCCTGTCCCGCTCACCGGGCGGACGCCCCAACCGCCGGCCCAGCCGGTTCCTCGACGGACTGCGCCCCGGCACCACCCCCACCGTCGGACACACCGGCGCCGGCGTGGGCGCGGGCGTCGAGCGCGGCATCCCCGCAAGCACCGCCACAGCCCCCCGGCGCGTCCAGCGCACCCCGGCCCGCTGCAGGGTCTGCGGCCGCACCCTCACCGACGCGGGCGAGATGAAACTGATGCGCTGCGCCGACTGCCCCTCGGACATGGACGAAGGACTCTACGAACGGCTCCGTGAGTGGCGCGCGGTCCAGGCCGAGCGCAGCGGCCAGCCGGACTTCTGCGTCTTCACCGACCGGACCTTGATGGCCATCGCCGAAGCATGCCCGGAAAGTCCCGCCGAGCTCTCCCGCATCCCCGGCGTCCTCAGCCGCAAGCTGCGCAGCTACGGAGCCGACGTTCTGGCCATCTGCGCAGGCCAGGAGCCCGGCCAGGACGACGGCGGCGACTGATGCCAACTCGTCGAAAAAATAGTTTGCGCATGCGCCAGCAATCCCCATAGGTTCTAGGCACGGAAACGGCGGGCCTTCTCGAAGGCCCGGTTCCGTGTTGTACTTGCATATCCGAACGGACTGGCTCACCCCAGTCCCAGAGACGCCGAGAGGAGGCGAGTCCAGTGATCAGCATCAACATCAGCAACACCGTCAGCGCGGCCAAACTGACCGATCGCTCGACCGTCTCCACGTGCATGCTCGGCGCCTCGAACCAGGGCACCGGTCTGTCCGGCATCCGTGCCGTGCGTCCGGCGTCCTCCGTTGCCCTCGCGGGTCTTCCCATCCGTGAGCGCAACGAGCGACCGACCAAGGCACTGGAAGCGGTAGCGGCACAGGCACACGCCTATGCCTTTGCGGCGGCCGGTGCCGGATTCCGGAAGCAGACGACGCAGCACCACCTGATGTGGGCCTTCCGTGGGCCAGAACCCTGGAGTGATCCGGCCTGATCGTCGATCAGGCCGGCGCCTTCAGGGCCGCGGAACCCCATCCGGGATCCGCGGCCCTTCTGTTTGTCCCGAACGGGGACGACGGAGCGAAGGGGCCTCGGGACAAGGAAAGAACCCGGTACCACGCCGACACCCGGTCAACCGGCCGGAACGACCAGACGAGGAAGACCAATCGTGCAACTCGAAGCGCACGCCCCGTCCGTACCGCCTTCGCAAACGATCCCCCCGCCCGGCCTCACGGAGGACCCCACCTTGATCCCCCTCACCGCGCTCACCGCGCTCGACGACGCCATCGAGAACCTCGGCGTACCCGTCCCCTGCCGCTCCTACGACCCGGAGGTCTTCTTCGCCGAGTCGCCGGCGGACGTGGAGTACGCCAAGTCCCTCTGCCGCACCTGCCCGCTGATGGAGGCCTGCCTCGCCGGCGCCAAGGAGCGGCGCGAGCCCTGGGGCGTCTGGGGCGGCGAGCTCTTCGTCCAGGGCGTCGTCGTCGCCCGGAAGCGGCCGCGCGGCCGCCCGCGGAAGAACCCGGTCACGGCATGAACACCGCAGGAACGATCGATCGCCCCCTCACGCACGACCCCAAGAAGCAGGCCCCGATGAAGCCGTCCACCAGCGAGCCCGCCGGCTCCGCGACCCCAGACTTCACCATCACCGGCGCGACCGAAGTGCGCCAGAACAGGAACCACGAGATGCAACTCATGCAAGAAGCCCTGGCTCGTGCGCATATGCACGACCGGCTCCATGACGCGGTGAGCGAACGCCGGGCCATACGCCTGGCCGCCGCCCGGCGGATGCAGCGCCGGGCCGAGCGTGCCTCGCTGCGCGCCCGCCGCGCGCTCGCCATGGCCGTCATGCAGTAGAGAACACACCTGAGCAGCGGTGGCCTCCCGGACAGGGAGGCGAAGCTACCCCGCGGGGGCCGGTCCGGCAGAACGGACCGGCCCCCGCGGTGCGTTGCGCGGGCGGTCCGCCGACCCCGGGGTTATCGTCACCGGGTGACGAGTCCTCCCGGCGGAAGTGATCAGGACGGCTCCGCCGCGGGGCGCCGTCGCCTCGCGTGTGCCCGCTGCGGCACCCCCGCCGACGGCCCCCCACCGGCCACCTGGACCTGCTCCGTGGAGAACGGCATCCGGCAGTACTTCTGCGCCGCGTGCTCGCGGGAGAACCTTCGGGCCATCGAGGGGCGGCTGGACTCGGCCTGGTGGTGAGAACGCTTCTCCGGGGGCCCTCAGTGCTGCCCTCCTCCGCCTCGCCCGCATCGATTCAGATCAACACCGTGTGCCGTCCGTCCACATCGAGACATGTGCGGCGCCCCGACGGACGGCTTCTTCCGGGTCCCGGGCGAGCCTTCCGCAGGCCGCTGCGACGCCCGGCAGACCGTCCGGCCCCACGAGCGCGTCGTGCACCCCGGTCCGCAGCCAGTCAGCCTGGTTGTCGTCGGCTTCGGCGACCGCCAGAGCGATGAGCCTGACGGCGGCCGGCGTTCCCACCCGGGCCAGGGCCTGCGCCGTCTGTCGGGTCACCGCCGTGTCCTCGACGTCCAGCAGCAGCCCCACCAGCGCTTCCGCGGCCTCGGGAACATCAGCGAAGGAAGCAAGATCCCGCCCGGCACGGACACGTTGCGTCCATGAAGGAGACGACGCCTCAGCCAATGCCGCCTCCCACCCACCCGTCATCTCTGGCACCACCGGACAGCACCGAACCCCGGGCACGCCGGATCAAGTCCCCGCGGCCCGCTCCTCCTCGCCCGAGTCGTCCTCGGCCACGCCGTCATCAACCGGGCCTTCTTCCATCGGATCATCCCCGACCGGGCCGTCCTCGGCCACGTCCTCCTCGGCCGCCTCCGTCGCGAAGCCCGGCAGCCACTCCGCCAGTTCCTCGCGCAGCCGCACCGTGGCGCCCAGTTGGCACAGGACCCCGATGGTGCTGAGGGTCACCCGGTGTATCAGCAGGTAGGCCGGCGGCAGGTTGAGCTGCTTGCCGAGCTGGTAGGCGGGGGAGCGGGGGTCGGCGATGCGGGCGGCCTGGCCGCGCATCCAGGAGCGGGTGAAGGTGAACGCCTCCACCCGGGCCGGTTCGATGATCGGCATCAGGTAGTCCAGGACCGCGTCGGGGTCCAGTGTGATGTTCTCCTTGACGAACCCCTCGGCACGGAGCAGCTCGTAGACCGTCTCGGCGTCGCCGTCCAGCGTCATCCGCAGGGAGGTGCCGATCGGGTCCGGCAGGCCGCCCGGGAGCCGGTCGACCGTGCCGAAGTCGAGGACGCCGAGGCGCCAGTCGTCCGCGCCGTTCGGGCCGCCGGGCAGCAGCCGGAAGTTGCCCGGGTGCGGATCGGCGTGCAGCAGGCCGGTGCGGGCCGGTCCGGAGAAGAGGAAGCGGGCCAGGAGCTGGCCGGCCCGGTCGCGCTGCCGCTCGGTGCCGTCCGCGATGATCTCGGACAGCGGGATGCCGTCGATCCACTCGGTCACCAGGACCTGCTCGCTCTGGTGCACCACGGCCGGGACGACCACGTCCGGGTCGTCGGCGAACTCCTCCGCGTGCGCGGCCTGGGCCTGGGCCTCCAGGGCGTAGTCGAGTTCCTCGGAGACGCGGTCCCGCAGCTCCGCGATCAGCGGCTTGATGTCCATGCCCGGGATGAGCGGGCCCAACAGCCGGGCGAAGCGGCTCAGTTGGCCGAGGTCGGAGAGGAGTGCCTCGCCGGCTCCCGGGTACTGCACCTTGACCGCCACCTCACGGCCGTCGTGCCACACCGCCCGGTGCACCTGGCCGATCGAGGCCGCGGCGGCCGGTTTGTCCTCGAACTCCTCGAACAGGTCGCGCCAGTCCGGCCCGAGCCGTTGCTCCAGGACGGAGTGCACCGTGCGGGTCGGCATCGGCGGGGCCGCGTCCTGCAGCTTGGTCAGGGCCGCGCGGTAGGGACCGGCGACCTCCTCGGGCAGCGCCGACTCGAAGACGGACAGTGCCTGTCCGAACTTCATCGCGCCGCCCTTCAGCTCGCCGAGCACCTTGAACAGTTGCTCCGCCGTGCGCTGTTGCAGCTCGCGGCCGACGATCTCCGCGGACTCGCCCACGATCCGCTTGCCCAGCCCCCAGGTCGCCCGGCCGGCGAAGCCGAGCGGGAGCGCGGCGAGCTTGGCGGTCCGGGTGACCGCCTTCCGGGGAAGATCAGACATGCGCCCTCCAGGTCCCAGTCGGCCGTGCCGCGCCCGCTTCGCGTCGCCGCTCCGTCGACGGCCGTTGCACCGCCATTGTCGCGCGCGGCTGCCCGCCGGCTGCGGAGTACTCCCGATTACCTCGCTGCGCTGCCCCGCAGTCGCATTCCGGATGCGGCCGGACCGGCCGGGCGCGCCAGCTCAGACCGGGCAGGGACACCTCCCAGCGGGTGCCCGCGCCGGACGGTGTTCCTCCGTCGAGGAAGGCCAGCGCGTGGGCCGCCGCGAGTCCGGCCACCGCCGTGGCCAGGGTCAGGTCGCAGGCCCCGACGCGGCGGGCCCGGCCGGACCGCCACTGGGCGACCAGCCGGGGCCAGGCCGGGTCGCGGTCCGCGCGGTCCCGGTGCAGACAGCCGGCGCAGGCCGACTCGCCGGGCAGCACGAGCGGGCCGACGACGCCCGTGCCCTCCACCACACCGGCGTACAGATGGGGTGTGCCGGAGGTCATGAGCGGTTCGGCGGTGAACGGGTCCGGGGCGTGCACGGCGACGTCGTCCCGCGGCGCGAAGATCACCAGCGAGAGGCCGGGGTCCTCGCTGCCGGATCCGGGGGAGTGGGCGTGGCGGGGCGGGCGGTCGGGTGCGGCGCGGCGGACGGCGGCCCGCGCCGCCGCGTCCCGGCGCTCGCCGAGCGATTCGGCGGGCAGTCCGCCCGGTGCCACGTCCCACGGCTCGACGCGGCCCACGTCGCGTACGTCGACCTCGCCGACGCCGGCGCCGGACAGGACCGATGCCAGCAGGGCGCCGACCCGGCCCGCTCCCCGCACCCGCACCCGCAGGGCGCGCCGGGCCGCGAGCCGGGCCGGGCCGCCGCCGGGCTCGGGAGTGAGGAGGGACAGCGAGGCCAGGTCGGGGCGCAGCCGCTCCAGGACGTCGGTCTTCTCGCGCAGCGCCTGCGCGGCCGGGCCGCCGCCGCGCGCGTCGTCTACCAGGCCCGCGCGGGCCAGCCGTTCGACCAGGGCGTCGACCTGGCGGGGCGGTACGTCCGCGCGGCGGCCCTCCTCGCGCAGCAGCGGCAGCCCGCGGGTGCCGTCGAGCAGGTCGAGGAAGCTGCCGGTCGCCGTGTCCACCGGGCCGAGCGTGACGGCGTGCGCCGGGGTCATCCCGAACTGCACGGTGTCGAGATCGCGCCAGCCGCGCCGCAGTGCGGGCTTCACCACCGGATGCATGACTGTCCCCCGTTGCCTGTGTCCGTCGTTTCCAGTTTCCGCCGCGTCCGTCATGTCCGGTACATCCGTTGTGCCGGATGTATCCGTCGGCGGCGGGATCGGTCGCGGTCCGCCGACGTCTGCCAGGATGCCGGGTCCGGGGCCCGGGCGTCGGGAGTTATCCACAGGCGGGGGATGTTCGTCATACTGATCAGCCGGGGCGAAGTCGTGCAAACCGGATGCGCGGATCGGTCGTACGAATCAAGCACATGGTGGGGGATCGGCGGCCAACCGTCCCACGGCCGGGACTTTGCCCGCGCCCACCGGGTAACGTCGGGGCGTGCCCGCCGACCCACTGCACCGCGCCGGTCAACCACAGCGCAGTACGACGAGCCAGCCGCCCGGCGGCTCGGGGGCGAGCGCGATCGAGGTCCGCAGGAGTGCCCGGCGCCGCCGGACGGTCTCCGCGTACCGCGAGGGCGATCGCACCGTCGTGCTGATCCCCGCCCGGATGTCGAAGGCGGAGGAGCAGCGCTGGGTGACCGTCATGCTCGACAAACTCGCCGCCCAGGAGAGCCGGCGGGTGCTGGGCGATGCCGCGCTGACCGAGCGTGCCGAGCGGCTGTCCGCCCAGTACTTCGACGGCCGGGCCCGGCCCGCCTCCGTGCGCTGGGTCACCAACCAGAACACCCGCTGGGGGTCGTGCACCCCGGCCGAGGGCAGCATCCGGCTCTCGCACCGCCTGCAGGGCATGCCGGAGTACGTCGTGGACTACGTGCTCTGCCACGAGCTGGCGCATCTGCTGGTGCCCGGTCACGGCCCCGACTTCTGGCGCCTGCTGGAGGCCTATCCGCGCACCGAGCGGGCCCGCGGCTACCTGGAAGGGGTGGTCGCCGCCGCGCGGCTGCCGCACGTGCCGGGCGCGCGGGACGACCAGGGCTCCTGACACCCCCCGCGCGGGCGGTCACGTCAGCGGCCGGGAGCGGTTGTGTACCGGGTCTGTACCGACGACGACCCTTCGGGGCCGTGGCCGGTCTTTGCCGTTAGCCTGGCGCGACGCACTCACATTCGGGATGGGGGACGGTCGTAACGCATGGCCAGGGAATTCCAACGCGGCCACAAGGCCAGGATCAGTGACCTCACGGCGGGCACGGATCTGTACGTAGGCGTGCAGATCTCCGCCCCCGGACTGACCTTCGACATCAGCTGCTTCGGTCTGGACGCCGACGAGCGTCTCTCGGACGACCGGTACTTCGTCTTCTTCAACCAGCCGAAGTCCCCGGAGGAGTCCGTCCAGCTGCTGGGCGCACAGGCGGGTGACACGGAGTCGTTCCGGGTCACGCTCGACCGGATCCCCTCGCACATCCGCAAGCTGTCCTTCACGGCGACCCTCGACGGCGCCGGGCAGATGTCGCAGATCGCTCCCGGGTACCTGCGCATCGTGGCGGGCGGCGAGGAGGTCGCGCGGTACTCCTTCAGCGGCGCGGAGTTCTCCACCGAGCGGGCCGTGATGCTCGGTGACTTCTACGTCAAGGACGGGTGGCGGTTCGCCGCCGTCGGGCAGGGCTTCGACGGTGGTCTGGAGGCGCTGCTGAAGCACTTCGGCGGCGAGGTGCTGGAGGAGGAGGCGCCCGCCGCCCCGCAGCAGCAGCCGCAACCGCAGCAGGGCGCGGCCCCCGGGTTCGCCCCGCCCGCGTTCGGCGCCCCGGCCACCCCCGGACCCGCCACGGTCGCTCCCGTACCCGCACCGGCCGCCCCCGCCCCGGCCCCGCAGCCCGCCCCGCAGGGCTTCGCGCCGCCGCCCGGCCACACGCCTCCGCCCCCCGCCCCCGCGCCGAACGTGCACGCCGCACCGACGGTCGTCGGCCCCCTGACCGCGCCCCCCGGCGGCCCCGTCCCGCCGCCGGCCGCCCCGGCCCCCGCGCCCTACGGCCAGCCGCCTCAGCAGCCGTCGTACGGCGGCCACCCCGGCGCGCCGCTGCCCCCGGGCTACGGCCGGCAGCCCGCCCCCTACGGAGCCCAGCCGGCCCCGCCCATGCCCCCGGGCTACGGGCAGGTTCCCGGCCAGCAGCCCGCCCCGTACGGAGTGCCGCAGGGCGCGCCCCAGGGCGGTGCCGGTGTGACGGCCGCGCTCCAGGCGTTCAAGGAGACGCCGACCGGTCAGCGCTGGACCCAGCAGAACAAGAAGCTGATCCGCGTCGACCTCGGCGCCGGCGGCCAGCCCGTGCTGGCCAAGCAGGGCAGCATGGTGCTCTACCAGGGCAAGGTCGACTTCAGCTACAAGGGCGCCGGGTTCGCCGGGCGCATCGTCGGCAACGCCACCGGCCAGGAGATGCAGCTGATGCGCTGCACCGGCCAGGGCCAGGTGTTCCTCGCGGAGAACTCCACCCACCTGCACCCGGTCGAGCTGCAGGGCGACGCGATCTGCGTGTCCGCCGAGAACGTCCTCGCCTTCGACGAGAGCCTCCAGTACGAGGTCCGCCGGATCGAGGGGCACGGCATCCCGGGCGGCGCGCTGTTCACCATGCAGTTCCAGGGCACCGGCACGATCGTCGTCAAGACCCACGGCACGCCCGTGGTGCTGCCGGTCACGCCGACCACCTTCGCCGACTGCAACGCCGTCGTCGCCTGGTCGGCCGCCTCCCAGGTGATCGTCTCCAGCCAGGTCCGGATGCGCCGCAACGCCTACCCGGGCGACACCGGCGAGAGCGTCAACCTCCAGTTCCGGGGCGCGCCCGGCAACTTCATCGTCGTCCAGCCGTACGAGGTCTGAGGGAGCCCGTCATGAACCAGCCGCTCGCGGGCTTCGCCCCCGCACCCGTCACCGCCCGCATGGAGAACCACGGCAGCCACATGCTGAAGGTCGCCCTGCAGACCGGGAACGACCTCCTCGCGCGCGTGGGGTCGATGGTCGCCTACGAAGGCTTCATCCAGTACGAGCCGAACCCGCCGGCCGTCCGCCAGATCGCCCGCGACTGGGTCACCGGCGAGGGCGCGCCGCTGATGAAGTGCACCGGCGACGGCCTGCTCTACCTCGCCGACTACGGAGCCGACGTCGTCGTCATCAACCTCAACGGCGACGGCATCTCCGTCAACGCCACCAACCTCCTCGCCTTCGACGCGCACCTGACATGGGGCGTCGAGCGCGTGAAGGGGCTCGCGAAGTTCGCCGGGCAGGGCCTGTGGAACACGAAGATCTCCGGGCAGGGCTGGGTCGCGCTGACCTCCCGGGGCAAGCCGATCGTCGTGGACTGCGGCGGCGGCGAGGACGAGACGTACGTCGACCCGGACGCCCTCGTCGCCTGGTCGCCCAACCTGAAGGTGAAGGGCAAGCGCAGCTTCAAGGCGCAGTCGCTGATCGGCCGGGGCAGCGGCGAGGCCTACCAGATGGCCTTCTCCGGCCAGGGCATCGTCGTCGTCCAGCCCAGCGAGGACAGCACCGACCGCCTCCGGTTCCGGGGCTGAGGGGGAGCCAGACCACCATGCAGAGCCCGCTTTTCGCGCACAACGACGTCCAGACCCAGGAACGCTGGAGCCTGCAGAACGCGCAGATGCTCCGGATCACTCTGGAGGGCCACGACGACCTCCTCGCCCGCAAGGGCACCATGGTCGCCTACCAGGGCCTGGTCGAGTTCGACGCCGAGTACCGCAGCAACAACCAGGCACGCGCGCGTGCCCTCACCGGGGAGGGCCTGGACCTGATGCGCTGCCACGGCCAGGGCACCGTCTACCTCGCCAACCTGGCCCAGCACGTGCACATCATGGACGTCGAGCAGGACGGGCTGACCGTCGACAGCTCCTACGTCCTCGCCATGGACTCCTCGCTGCACCACGAGGTCATCGCCGTCGACAGCCTCCACGGTGTCTCCGGCTCCGGGAAGTACCAGCTCAACATCACCGGGCGCGGCAAGGTGGCCCTGATGACCTCCGGCGCGCCGCTGCTGATGCAGGTCACGCCCGACCGGTACGTCAACTGCGACGCCGACGCGATCGTGGCCTGGTCCACCGGGCTGCGCGTGCAGATGCAGGCCCAGACGCACTCCTCCGGCGTGTGGCGGCGGCGCGGCACCACCGGTGAGGGCTGGGAGCTGAGCTTCATGGGCTCCGGGTTCGCGCTCGTGCAGCCCAGCGAGCTGCTGCCGCCGCAGAACGCCGTGATCGGACAGGGCCTGGCCGCCCAGTTCGGCATGGGCCAGCAGGGCGCGCGCGGCCAGAACCAGGGCAACGTCTGGAGCTGAGCCCCGCCGGGACCGACGACGTGTAAGGGGTGACCGCATGGGCGGTCACCCCTTACCTCGTCAGAGCCTCGCGTGCGTGGCCTGCAGCAGGCGTACGACGGACTCGTCGGCCACGCCGGCCACCTCGTCGTACGCGTACCAGCGCAGGTCGAGGGACTCGTCGCTGATCTCCTGCACCGCGCCGGGCGGGGCCAGGACCGCGTACTGGACGTCGAAGTGCCAGTGGCACGGCGCCGGGATCGGATGCCGGTCCAGCCGTACCGGTCCGCCGGGCAGCAGCGTCAGCCCGGGGATGCCGGACTCCTCCGTCGCCTCACGCAGGGCCGCCGCCGCCAGCGTCGGGTCGCCCGGCTCGCAGTGGCCGCCCATCTGAAGCCACATCCGCAGCTTCCGGTGCAGGGTGAGCAGCACCCGGCCGCGCTCCGGGTCGATCACCAGCGCGCTGGCCGTGACGTGCCCCGCGTGGCAGGCCTTCCACATACCGTCCGGGTGGGCGGCCAGGTGGTCCAGGTAGGCCTGGCGCAGTTCCGGCTGGCCCTCGTACCCCTTCAGGACGAGGACCGCGTCGTCGTACAGGCTCACTCGGTGTCGTCGTCCTCGGTCTCGCCGTCGTCCTTCTTGCGCAGGTCCGGCTTGCCGTGGGAGCCGTTCGCCGCCTCGCCGAGCATCTTGTCCAGCTCGGAGAAGTCCAGCTGCTCGCGGTGGACGAACCCGTCCGGGTCGTCCAGGTCGGTCGCGGTCGGCAGCATGTCCGGGTGGGCCCACAGGCCGTCCCGGCCGTCCACCCCGCGCGCGTCCGTCAGCGACGCCCACAGGCGGGAGGCGTCCCGCAGCCGGCGCGGCCGCAGCTCCAGGCCGATCAGCGTGGCGAACGTCTGCTCCGCCGGGCCACCGGTGGCCCGGCGGCGCCGCAGCGTCTCGCGCAGGGCGTCGGCGGACCCCAGACGCGGCTTCGCGGCGGCGTGGACCACCGCGTCCACCCAGCCCTCCACGAGCGCCAGAGCGGTCTCCAGACGGGCCAGGGCGGCCTTCTGCTCGGGCGTGTCCTCCGGCTGGAACATGCCCTGCTGGAGCGCGTCCTGCAGCTGCTCGGGGTTCTGCGGGTCGAACTGGCCGACCACGTCCTCCAGCTTGGCCGTGTCGACCTTGATCCCGCGCGCGTAGCCGTCGACCGCGCCGAACAGGTGCGAGCGCAGCCACGGCACGTGCGCGAACAGGCGCTGGTGGGCGGCCTCGCGCAGGGCCAGGTAGAGCCGCACCTCCTCCTGGGGCACGCCCAGGTCCTTGCCGAACGCCTCGACGTTGGCCGGCAGCAGCGCGGCCTTCCCGGCCGGGCCCAGCGGCAGGCCGACGTCGGTGGAGCCGACGACCTCGCCCGCGAGCACGCCCACGGCCTGCCCGATCTGCGTGCCGAACATGGCACCGCCCATCGAGCGCATCATGCCGATCAGCGGGCCCGCCATGGCCTGCATCTCCTCCGGCAGGACGTCGCCCATGGCCGCGCCGACCCGCTCGGCGACCGGGTCGACCAGCTCCTGCCAGGCGGGCAGGGTCGCCTCGACCCACTCCGCACGCGACCAGGCCACCGCCGAGCCGGAGCCCGACGGCAGGGACGTCGCGTCGTCCAGCCACAGGTCGGCCAGGCGGACGGCCTCCTCGACCGCCTTGCGCTCGGCCGGACCGACACTGGCGTCCTTCGAACCGTCCTGGGCGCCCTGCGCGACCGTCTGGCGGGCGATCTGCTTGGCCATGTCCCAGTTCACCGGCCCGCCCTCGTACGAGAGCATCTGCCCGAGCTGCTGGAACGCGGCGCCCAGGTCGGTGGGGTTCAGGGAACCGAACATGGCTGCGAGCGGATTGTCGGCGCCGGGGCCGCCAAAGCCGCCGGCTCCGGGCAGGCCGCCGAAACCGAACGGATTGGCCGGTCCCTGCCCACCACCGCTCTGCTGGTCCTTCTTCTTGCCCTCGTCGCCGTCTTCCGGCTCCTCCGGCGGAAGGCCGAAACCGAATGGGGTGTCACTCACGGGATTCCTCGGCTGGTAAGGCCACCGGTTGCGATCCGGCGGCGCGGCTGCCCGACAACACCACCCAGCGTAGACACCCGGACCCGATCGGGCCTCGGTGCTTCGCCTGCGGAAGGCCTGCGGCAGGATGGATGCACCTGGTACGTACGCGTCACCCGCGCCCGTACTGAAGACAACCGCTGGAGACGCCCGGTGAGTTCCCCAGATCCGCAGGTTCGCGCAGCGCGAAACCCCTCAACCCCTCCCGCCGTGCGCGGGCCCGTCGTCGCGGTGACCGGCGCCGCCACCGGGGTCGGCGCCCTGCTCACCGAGCGGCTCGCCGCCTCCGAGGAGGTCAGACAGGTCCTCGCCATCGACGAGCGGCGCGGCGAGTGCGCCGGTGCCCAGTGGCACATCCTCGACGTCCGCGACCCCGCCATCGCGGACAAGCTGCGCGGCGCCGACGTCGTCGTCCACCTGGCGCTCGACCTCGACCTGGAGACCGATCCGGCGGCACGCACCGCTTACAACGTCCGGGGGACGCAGACCGTCCTGACCGCCGCCGCGGCGGCCGGGGTGCACCGCGTGGTGCTGTGCACCTCCGCGATGGTCTACGGCGCGCTCCCGGACAACGAGCTGCCCCTGTCGGAGGACGCCGAGCTGAACGCCACCGCCGAGGCGACCGGGGTCGGCGACCTGCTGGAGATCGAGCGGCTGGCGCGCCGGGCGCCGCGCGCGCATCCGGGCCTCAACGTCACCGTGGTCCGCCCGGCCGTCCTCGTCGGCGGCACCGACACCGCGCTGACCAGGTACTTCGAGTCGCCACGGCTGCTGGTCGTGGCCGGGTCGCGGCCCGCGTGGCAGTTCTGCCACGTCGAGGACCTGTGCAGCGCCCTGGAGTACGCCGTCCTGGAGAAGGTCGAGGGGGAGCTGGCCGTCGGCTGCGACGGCTGGCTGGAGCAGGAGGAGGTCGAGGAGCTCAGCGGCATCCGGCGGATGGAGCTGCCCTCCGCGGTCGCGCTCGGCGCGGCGGCCCGGCTGCACCGCATCGGCCTCACCCCGTCCCCGGCGGGCGACCTCGCGTACACGATGTACCCCTGGGTGGTCAGCGGGAGCCGGCTGCACGACGCCGGGTGGCGGCCGAAGTGGACCAACGAGGAGGTCCTCGCCGAGCTGCTGGAGGAGGTGTCCGGGCGGCACACGGTGGCCGGCCGGCGGCTGGGGCGCAAGGACGCGACGGCGGCCGGCGCGGCCGGCGCGACGGTCGCCCTGCTGGGCGCCGCGGCCGTCGTACGGCGGGCCCGCAAGGCCCGCCGGCGCTGACGCGACCGGCCCAGGGCCGGAAAGGGACCGCACGCGCGTCGTAGGACACTCCAAGGCATCCCGCGCGCGTGCCGGGTGAATCTCGCATTCCCCGGTGTCCGAGGCGTACGGCACGATGGACGCATGGCACTCACGAACGACCACCCCGGTGAGCGGGCGGCCCAGGATCCCATCAAGCTGATCGCCGTCCGCGAGACACCGCTCTCCGTGGACGAGGTGTTCCGGGCCGTGGGGGACGACGCGGCCGGCGGCGTCGCGCTGTTCGTGGGCACGGTGCGCAACCACGACGAGGGCGCCGACGTGGACGCGCTCGGGTACTCGTGCCATCCCAGCGCCGAGGCCGAGATGCGGCGGATCGCCGAGAAGGTCGTCGCCGGCCACCCCGTGCGGGCGCTGGCCGCCGTCCACCGGGTGGGCGACCTGCGGGTGGGGGACCTCGCCGTCGTCGTCGCCGTGGCCTGCCCGCACCGCGCGGAGGCCTTCGACGCCTGCCGCATGCTGATCGACGACCTCAAGCACGAGGTGCCCATCTGGAAGCACCAGAGGTTCTCCGACGGCACCGACGAATGGGTCGGCGCCTGCTGAGGCCGACCCGAACGGGTCACACACGGCGCACGAACCCCTGCGGTTGCGTAACCGGCACCCTCGCGTGAGCGTTGTCCATGCGGATGGTTAATCTGCTCATCAGTCAGTTGCGGACGCTCATGGTTTGAGGGAGGTCGGCATGGGGGTGCTTGTCTGGCTGTCGATCCCGCTGGTGGCCGCGGTCGGTGGCGGACTGTGGGGCAGTTGGGCCAACCGGACCCGCAAGGCCCGCAGCGACGGTCCAGAGCTGGACGGATACGCCCGGTTCCGGGAAGTCATGGAGAAGTCCCGCACGGGCGCGCGCGGCGCCTGACGGGGGTGCCCTGACGGTGCGCCGACAGGGGCGTCCCGTACTGTCGTGCCATGCCACGCCGCACCGCGACGATGCTCGCCTCGACCCTGATGCTGATCGCGCTCCTGTGCGCGGGAGTGCTCATCCCCGTGCCGTACGCGGAGATGTCCCCCGGCCCCACCGTGAACACGCTCGGGGAGCACGACGGCGAGCCGGTGCTGCAGATCTCCGGCCACAAGACCTACCCGGCGGACGGCCACCTCAACATGACCACCGTCCGGGTCACCAGCGCCGACTACCGGTTGAACCTGGTCGAGGCCGTCTACGGCTGGCTCGCGCACGACAGCAAGATCGTCCCGCACGACACGCTGTACCCGGACGGCAAGACGGAGGAGCAGTCCACCCAGGAGAACGCCGAGGAGTTCAGCCAGTCCCAGGAGAGCGCCAAGGTCGCCGCCCTGAAGGAACTGGGTATCCCGGTGCGGTCCTGGGTGATCGTCTCCACGGTCGTCAAGGGCTCCCCGGCCGAGGGCCGGCTGCACGCCGGTGACGTGATCAAGGCCGTCGACGGCGCGGCCGTCAGGCAGCCGGCCGACGTCGCCAAGCTGGTGACCAAGCACAAGCCCGGACAGAAGGTCGTCTTCACCGTCGTCCCGGCCAAGGAGCAGGCCGCCGCCGAGAAGGCCGGCAGGACGGCGACCCGGACGCAGGACGTCACGATCACCACCGCGACCTCCGGCGACAGCGGAGCCAAGCGGGCCATCGTCGGCATCTCCGCCGGGACCGACCACACCTTCCCGTTCGCCATCGACATCAAGCTCGCCGACGTCGGCGGGCCCAGCGCCGGCCTGATGTTCGCCCTCGGGATCTACGACAAGCTCTCCCCGGGCGACCTCACCGGCGGCACCTTCGTCGCCGGCACCGGCACCATCGACGACAACGGCACCGTCGGCCCGATCGGCGGCATCGAGATGAAGACCGTCGGCGCGCGCGACAAGGGCGCCCGGTACTTCCTGACCCCCGCCGACAACTGCGCCGCGGCCGCCAAGGACACCCCGGGCGGACTCACCCTGGTCAAGGTCAGGACCATCGGTGACGCGCTCGGCGCGCTGAAGGACATCCGCAGCGGCGACACCGCCGCCCTGCCCACGTGCACCACCAAGGGCTGAACCGGCCCTGACACGGCGGGGGGCGCTCCCTGACCACCAGGGGCGCCCCCGTCGTCGTACCGCGGGACGGGATCAGTCCGCGAAGGTCGCCACCAGGGCCTCCGCAAGGCCCGGCACCAGATCGGGGCCGGTCAGGACCTCCGTCGGGGAGTCCTTCTCGCGCAGCCGCAGCGCCGACTCGCGGCTGCCGTCGCGCAGCACGGCCACCGTCATCCGGACCTCCTGGCGCTCGGGGTGCTCGGCCACCCACCTCGCCAGCCCGGCCTCGTCCAGACCCGAGGGGACCTGCGCCTCGGCGGACGGCGGCAGCATCAGGCGCTCCACGGCGAGCGCGCAGCCGGTCACCGCGTCGGGCCAGGCGATGGTGCCGAGGAACTCGTCGAGCGGTTTGCCGGACGGGATCTCGTCCTGCTCGATCGGGGTGAGACCGACGGTCTCGGACTCGTCCTGCAGGCCCAGCTGGGCCGCGAGCGACGGTTCCTGAACCCGCAGCCGTGCGGTGTCTACGAGGGCGAAAAGGCGAGCTGGCTGGTCCCAGCCGAGGCCGGAGACGTACTCGTCGATCTCTAGTACGGCCCGGGTGAGCGGGCTCGCTGCCATGGGAGTGTTGGACATGGTCACAATCCTGCCTCGTTCAGGGCCGGAATCGGGAACCGAGTAAACCGTGAGTAAGTTGCATAGGTGTGGGCCCGCGATCACGGGGGGCCACGGCGGGCCCGCGAACCCGGGGGTCTGACGGATCGACAGCGAACTTCGAGGTGCGCACCTTGGCTTTCCAGATGCCGGACCGTGGCGGAGGCCCGACGGGGCCACGGATCAGAGCGGGCCGCCCGTCCCGGAGGGTGAGGACCCTGCTCGTGACACTGGGCGTCCTCGCCGTCCTCGGCATGGCGTTCACCATGTTCGCGGGCTTCTGGACGGACTGGCTGTGGTACCGGTCGGTGCACTACTCGTCCGTGTTCACCACCACCCTGTCGACCAAGATCGGGCTGTTCTTCGTCTTCGGCCTGCTGATGGCGGCCGCGGTCGGCCTCAACATCTGGCTCGCGCACCGGCTGCGGCCACCGCTGAGCGCCATGTCCATGGAGCAGCAGAGCCTCGACCGCTACCGCATGGCCATCGCGCCGTACAAGAAGTGGCTGCTGCTCGCCGTCACCGCGCTGGTCGGGCTGATCGCGGGCGCCTCCGCGTCCAGCCAGTGGCGGACCTGGCTGATGTGGGTGAACGGCGTGCCCTTCCACGAGAAGGACCCGCAGTTCCACCTGGACGTCTCCTTCTACGCGTTCGACCTGCCCTGGTACCGCTTCCTGCTGGGCTTCGGCTTCGCCGCCGCCATCCTGTGCCTGATCGCCGCCGCGCTCACCCACTACCTGTACGGCGGGCTGCGCGTCACCAGCCCGGGCGCGCGCGCCACCGCCGCCGCGACCGGACACCTCTCGGTGCTGCTCGGCATCTTCGTCGCCCTCAAGGCGGTCGCCTACTGGCTCGACCGGTACGGCCTCGCGGTCAAGTCCAGCGACTTCAAGGCGACCGACAACTGGACCGGCCTGCGCTACGTCGACGCCAACGCCTACCTGCCGGCCAAGACCATCCTGTTCTGCATCGCCGTCATCTGCGCGCTGCTGTTCTTCGCCACCCTGTGGCGGCGCACCTGGCAGCTGCCCGTCATCGGCTTCGGCCTGATGGTGCTGTCGGCGATCCTGATCGGCGGCCTGTACCCGGCCATCGTGCAGAAGTTCCAGGTCCAGCCGAACGAGCAGGCGAAGGAGGCGCCGTACGTCCAGAAGAACCTGAAGGCGACCCGCCAGGCGTACGGCATCGACGACGCCAAGGTCACCGAGTACGCGGGCAAGTCCACGACCTCGGACAAGACCACGCTGCGCGGCGACGCGAACGACGCGGCGAGCATCCGGATCATGGACCCGAACATCGTCTCGCCGACGTTCCAGCAGCTCCAGCAGATGAAGAACTACTACGGGTTCCCGACCAACCTGGACGTCGACCGCTACCCCACCACGGACGGCAAGGACCAGGACACGGTCATCGGCCTGCGCGAGCTGAACCTGGCCGGCATCCCGAAGAACAACTGGATCAACGACCACTTCCGCTACACGCACGGCTACGGCGCGGTCGCCGCCAAGGGCACCGAGGCCGACTCCCAGGGCCAGCCGGTCTTCACCGAGTACGACCTGCCCTCCCGCGGCGACCTCGGCACGTACGAGCAGCGGATCTACTACGGCGAGAAGACATCCACCTACTCCATCGTCGGCGGTCCCCAGAAGGAGATCGACTACTCCGACGACAACGGGGAGAAGGCCACCAGCTACCAGGGCGGGAGCGGGGTCAACCTCGACAACCCGGTCAACCGGGCCGCGTACGCGGTGGCGTTCAACGAGCCGCAGATCCTCTACTCGGGCGCGATCGGCAAGGGCTCGCGGATCCTGTACAACCGCACCCCCAAGGAGCGCGTGGAGGCGGTCGCCCCCTGGCTGACCATCGACGGCGACGCGTACCCGGCGGTCGTCGACCACCGCATCCAGTGGATCGTCGACGCCTACACGACGTCGAACGGCTACCCGTACTCCTCGCGCACGACCCTCGGTGACACCACGGCCGACTCGCTGACCGCGACGAACAACTCGCGCGCGGTGGTGGCCCAGCAGAACCAGGTCAACTACATCCGCAACTCGGTGAAGGCGACCGTCGACGCGTACACCGGCGAGGTCAAGCTCTACCAGTGGGACACCCGGGACCCGGTGCTGAAGACCTGGATGAAGGCCTTCCCCGACACGGTGCAGCCGCGCAGCGCCATCTCCGGGGACCTGATGTCCCATCTGCGCTACCCGCAGGACCTGTTCAAGGTGCAGCGCGAACTGCTCACCCGCTACCACGTGACGGACGCGCAGACGTTCCTCACCGGCAGCGAGGTGTGGCAGGTGCCGGACGACCCGACCAACAAGTCGGGCAACGCGGTTCCGCCGTACTACCTGAGCATGAAGATGCCCGACCAGAGCACGCAGGCGTTCTCGCTGTCGACGACGTTCACGCCCAACGGCCGCGACAACCTGAGCGCGTTCATGACGGTCGACGCCGAGGCCGGCACCGGCGACTACGGCAAGATCAGAATCCTGAAGCTGCCGACCAGCACGACGGTCGACGGTCCCAAGCAGGTCCAGAGCCAGTTCAACTCCGAACAGGACATCGCCGCCGCGATCAAACTCCTCAAGGGCGGCGACTCCGACATCGAGTACGGCAACCTGCTGACCGTGCCGCTGGACGGCGGACTGCTGTACGTGGAGCCTGTCTACGTACGCGGCGGTGGACTGAAGTACCCGTTGCTGCGCAAGGTTCTGGTCACCTACGAGGGCCGGACCGCGTTCGAGAACACGCTCGGCGAGGCGCTCGACAAGGTCTTCGGCACCAAGGGCCCGGCCACCACACCACCGGAGACCGGCACCAAGAACCCGCCCAACACCGCCAACCCGACCGTCAGGCAGGCGCTGGAGGACGCCCAGAAGGCCTTCGACGCCGGACAGCAGGCGCTGAAGGACGGGCCCGACTGGGACGCGTACGCCAAGGCCCAGAAGGACCTCCAGGACGCGCTGAAGCGCGCCGAGGACGCACAGTCCAAGTCCAGGGGCTGATCACTGCGCCTCCGCGCCGTGGTACGGTTGACCTGCAACGGCGCGGGGTGGAGCAGCTCGGTAGCTCGCTGGGCTCATAACCCAGAGGTCGCAGGTTCAAATCCTGTCCCCGCTACTGAAGTCGAAGGCCCGGATCCAACAAGGATCCGGGCCTTCGTGGTGTGCGAACGAACTCATGTCCTGGGGGGTGGGTCGGCCGCGCCGCCGTGGGTAGTCGGGTGGTGTGTGTTTGACTTGTCTCCCTGTGGGCATGTCGACAAAACGCTGAAGTGACCTCACGGGCTGCGGTATACCGGGTGTACCCAGGTTGCAGGTGGTGCGACGATGGACGTTATGGGGGACAAGGCAACTCTGTTCGGGACAGGGCGATTTGTGCAGTCTTCCGGCACGGAGCCGGCCCGTGAGGAGATGGTTGACCTGGGGGAGGCAGCCGAGGAGGAGATGCGCCTCGCGCTCGCCGCGCAGAGCGGCGACGCCGAGGCGGCGAGCGTCCTCGGGGCCATGCTGCTGCGCCGCGGCGACCTCGACGGAGCCGAACCCCACCTGCGCGCGGCCACCGCGGCCGGTGACCGCGCCGCCGCCAACAACCTGGGCGTCCTGCTGCACCAGCGCGGCTACCCCGAGGAGGCGGCCGGCTGGTGGCGGATCGCCGCCGTGGCCGGTTCCGCCGCCGCCGCGCACGCGCTGGGCCGCCACCACCGCGAGCGCGGGGACGAGCCGGCCGCCGAGTACTGGCTGCGCCAGTCCGCCGAGCAGGGCCACGTCCTGGGTGCCTACGCGCTCGCCGACCTGCTGGAGCACCGCGGGGACGTCGGCGCCGAGCACTGGATGCGGGCCGCCGCCGAGCGCGGGCACCGCGAGGCCGCCTACCGGCTGGCGCGCGCCCTGGACCGTACGGCCGGACCGGGGGAGGAGGCCGCGCCCGACAACGCTGTCGCGGAGGCCGAGCAGTGGTACCGGCAGGCCGCCGCGCGCGGCCACCGGCGGGCCGCCCTGCACCTCGGGGCGATCCTGGAGAAGCGCGGCGAGCTGAAGGAGGCAGGGCGCTGGTACCTGACCTCCGCCAAGGACGGCGAGCCGCGGGCCGCCTGCGCCCTGGGGTTCCTGCTGCGCGACGCCGGCGACAGCGAGAGCGCGGCCGTGTGGTGGCTGCGCGCCGCCCAGGAGGGCGACGGCAACGCGGCCAACGCGCTCGGTGCCCTGCACGCCGAGCGCGGCGAGACCCAGACCGCCGAACGCTGGTACCGGGCCGCGCTGGACGCCGGCGACGACAACGGCGCCTACAACCTCGGGCTGCTCTGCGCCGAACAGGGCCGCACCGCCCAGGCCGAGCAGTGGTACCGGCGGGCGGCCTACGCCGGGCACCGCGAGGCCGCCAACGCGCTGGCCATCCTGCTGCTCCAGGGCGGCGACACCACCGGCGCCGAGCCGTGGTTCTCCAAGGCCGCCGAGGCCGGCAGCGTGGACGCCGCCTTCAACCTCGGCATCCTCTACGCCGGGCGCGGCGAGGACGAGACGGCGCTGCGCTGGTACGAGCGGGCGGCCGCCGCGGGACACGCCGAGGCGGCGCTGCAGGTCGGCATCGCCCGGCTGCGCGAGGGCGACGAGCAGGAGGCCGAGCGGCACCTGCGCTGCGCGGCGGGCGGCGGCAGCGCGGAGGGCGCATACCGGCTGGCCGCCCTGCTCGACGCGCGCCGGCCCCCGGAGCCCGCGCACGAGCTGGGTGAGACCGTGCAGGAGAAGACCGAGTGCGAGGAGTGGTACGAGCGTGCCGCCTCGCAGGGGCACCGGCGGGCGCAGGTCCGGGTCGGCATGCTCGCGGCGGCACGGGGTGATGTGGTGGAGGCGGCGCGGTGGTACCGGGCGGCGGCCGAGGCCGGCTCGCGCAACGGCGCCTTCAACCTCGGGCTGCTGCTCGCCCGCGAGGGCAGTGAGCCGGAGGCGGCGGTGTGGTGGACCCGCGCCGCGGACGCCGGGCACGGGCGGGCGGCGCTGCGGCTGGCCCTGGTCTACGCGCGTCGCGGCGAGCTGGCCGAGGGGCAGCGGTGGGCCGACCGTGCGGTGGCGCTGGGGCCGCCGGAGGTGGCCGAGCGGGCCGGGCGGCTGCGGGACGCGCTGCGGGAGGAGCTCTCGGCGTGAACCGCCGGGGAAGCGATTTGCGTCCCGGCGCCCACGTCACGTAGTGTCTTATTCATCGACGCGGGGTGGAGCAGCTCGGTAGCTCGCTGGGCTCATAACCCAGAGGTCGCAGGTTCAAATCCTGTCCCCGCTACTGAAGGCCGAGGGCCGGAATCCAGAAATGGGTTCCGGCCCTCGGTTTTTGTGCGTGCGACGCCGGTTGGCGCGTGCGGGGCCCGCGTGGGCGCACGAGAAGAGCCCCGGCGGTGGCCGGGGCTCCAGGGGAAGCGGGGAGCTACGCGCTCGCGCAGTTCGGGCACAGCCCCCGGTACGTCACCTCGACGTCCGAGACCGTGAAGCCGAAGCGCTCGGTGTCGGGGAGGTCGGCGAGCGGGTTGCCGGTGGGGTGGACGTCGCGGATCGCGCCGCACCGGGCGCACACCAGGTGGTGGTGCGGGCGGTGCGCGTTCGGGTCGTACCGCTTGGCGCGCTTGTCCGTGCTGACTTCCAGCACCTCGCCGAGCGAGACCAGCTCGCCCAGGGTGTTGTAGACGGTCGCCCGGGAGATCTCGGGCAGCTTCGCCACGGCCCGTGCATGGACCTCGTCCGCCGTCAGGTGGACGTGCTCGCCGTTCAGGACCTCGGCCACCACGCGCCGCTGCGCGGTCATCCGCCATCCGCGTCCGCGCAGCCGTTCCAGAAGGTCGCTCATGACCACCAGCCTAACAGGAGGAGTCCCCAGATCGGGAACAGGTGTGACTTTGGACCGGCGTTTGACTTAGACAAAGTCCATTGTAGGATCGAGAACGGCTTTGGCCACAGGACAGGACTAGTCAGTGATGACGCAGGAGGCGCACGTGACGCAGGGACCGCTCACCACGGAGGCCGGGGCTCCGGTCGCCGACAACCAGAACAGCGAGACGGCGGGCGTCGGCGGGCCGGTCCTGGTCCAGGACCAGCTGCTGCTGGAGAAGCTGGCCCACTTCAACCGGGAGCGGATCCCGGAGCGCGTGGTGCACGCCCGCGGCGCCGGCGCGTACGGCACCTTCACCGTGACCGCCGACGTCACCCCGTACACGCGGGCGGCCTTCCTCTCCGAGGTCGGCAAGCAGACCGAGGTCTTCCTGCGCTTCTCGACCGTGGCCGGCAACCTCGGCGCGGCGGACGCCGTCCGTGACCCGCGGGGCTTCGCGCTGAAGTTCTACACCGAGGAGGGCAACTACGACCTCGTCGGCAACAACACCCCGGTCTTCTTCATCCGGGACGCGATCAAGTTCCCGGACTTCATCCACACCCAGAAGCGCGACCCGTACACCGGCTCCACGGAAGCCGACAACGTGTGGGACTTCTGGTCGCTGTCGCCGGAGTCGACCCACCAGGTGACCTGGCTCTTCGGCGACCGCGGCATCCCGGCGTCCTACCGGCACATGGACGGCTTCGGCTCGCACACCTTCCAGTGGAACAACGCGGCCGGTGAGGTCTTCTGGGTCAAGTACCACTTCAAGACCGACCAGGGGATCAGGAACCTCACCGCCGAGGAGGCCGACGTCCTCGCCGGCAAGGACCCCGACTCCCACCAGCGCGACCTGCGCGAGGCGATCGAGCGCGGCGAGTTCCCGAGCTGGACCGTGGGCGTGCAGATCATGCCGGCGGCGGAGGCGGCGACGTACCGCTTCAACCCGTTCGACCTGACCAAGGTGTGGCCGCACGCGGACTACCCGGTCATCGAGATCGGCAAGCTGGAGCTGAACCGCAACCCGCGCAACATCTTCGCCGAGGTCGAGCAGTCGGTCTTCTCCCCGGCGCACTTCGTGCCCGGCATCGGCCCGTCCCCGGACAAGATGCTCCAGGGCCGGCTCTTCGCGTACGGCGACGCGCACCGCTACCGCGTCGGCATCAACGCCGACCACCTGCCGGTGAACCGCCCGCACGCCACCGAGGCGCGCACCAACTCCCGGGACGGCTTCCTCTACGACGGCCGGCACGGCGGCGAGAAGAACTACGAGCCGAACAGCTTCGGCGGACCGCAGCAGACCGGCCGCCCGCTGTGGCAGCCGCTCGACGGCCTCGCCGGCGGTACCGGCAACCACCCGACGCCGGTGCACGCCGAGGACAACGACTTCGTGCAGGCCGGCAATCTCTACCGGCTGATGACGGAGGCGGAGCAGGAGCGCCTGGTCACCAACCTCGCCGGTGCGATCTCGCAGGTCTCCCGCGCGGACATCGCCGACCGCGCGATCGGCAACTTCCGCAACGCCGACGCCGACTTCGGCAAGCGGCTGGAGGCGGCGGTGCAGGCGCTGCGCGGCTGAGCCGGCCGCCCTCGCGGCCGGGCGGGCCGGACCCCACGGTGCTCCGGGGTCCGGCCCGCTCGTGCGTTCAGGGCACGGGGGCGGGCTCGCGGGCAGGCGCCCAGCTGCGGATGACGTCGCGGACCGAGACGATCCCGGCTACGTCGCCGCGGTCGAGGACGACGAGGTGGCGGAAGCCGCCGTGCGCCATGGCACGGGCCGCCTCCTCCAGGGTCCAGGTGGGGGCGGCGAAGACGACGTCGGTGGTGGTGTGGGCGTGGGTGCGTTCCGTGTCCGGGTTCTGGCCCAGGCCCACGGAGTTGAGGATGTCGCGTTCGGTGAGGATGCCGATGCCGCCGGCGTCCGGGTCGAGGACCACGGCCGCGCCGACGCGGCGGGCGGACATCAGGGCTGCTGCCTGGCGGAGGGTGTGGGCGGGGCCGAGGGTGAGGATCACCGAGCTCATGGCGTCACGGACGAGCATGGATGGGCCACCTCCTTGGAACCCGCGCTTGGTTCACGGGTTCACAATTTCACAAGTGGGGGTGGGTCCAGAGTGCCAGGCAAAGGAAGGGTCAACAAGGGGGAGCGCGACGCGAGTCGAGGGCGTGTGCGGGCTCCTCCCGTGTCTCACTGGCGCTGCTTGAGATACCCCAGCAACTCGTCGTGCAGCAGGCCGTTGGACGCGGCCGCGTTGCCGCTGTGCGGACCCGGGCGGCCGTCGAGGCCGGTGAAGGTGCCGCCCGCCTCCGTCACGATGATCGCGTTCGCGGCCATGTCCCACAGGGACAGCTCGGGCTCCGCGCACATGTCGACGGATCCCTCGGCGACCATCATGTACGGCCAGAAGTCGCCGTACGCGCGCGTGCGCCACACCTGGCGGGTGAGGTCCAGGAAGCCGTCCAGCCGGCCCTGCTCCTCCCAGCCGGACAGCGAGGAGTACGCGAAGGAGGCGTCCGCGAGCCTGCCGACGCGGGAGGTGTGGATGCGGGTCGCGGAGGTGAGGTTGCGGCCCGTGAAGGCGCCGTGGCCCTTCGCGGCCCACCAGCGGCGGCCGAGGGCGGGGGCGGAGACGAGGCCGACGACGGGCTCGTAGCCGCTCTCACCCGCCTCCATCAGGGAGATCAGCGTCGCCCACACGGGCACGCCGCGGACGTAGTTCTTGGTGCCGTCGATCGGGTCGACCACCCAGCGGCGGGGGCCGCTGCCCTCGATGCCGTACTCCTCGCCGAGGACGGCGTCCCTGGGGCGGGCGCGCTGGAGCTGACCGCGGATCAGTTCTTCCGCCGCCTTGTCCGCTTCGCTCACCGGGGTCATGTCCGGCTTCGTCTCCACCTTCAGGTCGAGAGCCTTGAAACGGGCCGTGGTGGCGGCGTCGGCCGCGTCCGCGAGGACGTGGGCGAGGCGGAGGTCGTCCAGGTAGTCGGGCATGCGATGAACGGTATCCGCCGCGGCCGGTACGGGGCCACAGGGGGCCGGGTGACACGGCCGGGGCCGAACAACCCCCGTACTCCACCGCGAACCCTTGACAGTGCGTACAAGGGCGTCAAATCTGGGCGCACTGTCGCTGTGGTCCAGGGAGGCGTGGATGCCTGCTGCCCGGGAATCGCTGTTGGACGCCGCCTACTCGGCGCTGACGCGCCGGCCGTGGTCGGCGGTGCGGATGGTGGACGTGGCGGCGTCGGCGGGCGTGTCCCGGCAGACCCTGTACAACGAGTTCGGCAGCAAGGACGGCCTGGCCCGGGCGCTGGTGCGGCGGGAGGCCGACGGGTACCTCGCCGGGGTCGAGCGGGCCCTGGCCGGATCCGCCGGGGCGCCCGCCCGGCTGACGGCCACCGCCGAGTGGACGGCCGCCGCCGCCCGGGACAACGCGCTGGTCCGGGCGATCCTCACCGGCTGCTGGACCGAGCGGCTGCCGAGCCCGCCGCTCACCGCCGTACCATCCGCCTCCCCGGTGCCGGCGCAGCGCCGGGCGGACGGGCCGCTGCCGGCGCCCCGGGACTTCGTGCGGATCGTGCGGGACCGCGCGGCGACCGCGCTGGCCGGTCCCGGCGCCGCCCCGGCCGACACCGCGGAGCTGCTGCGCTCCTGCGAACTGGTCGTCCGCCTCGCCCTGTCCTGCGTGGCGGCACCGCCGGGCAGCGGCGGGATGGAGGAACTGGTACGGGCGGTACTCCCGCGGCACCTGGTGTGACGGCCGCCGGACCGGGCCGCACGAGGCGCCGGAGCAGCACAGGGGGGCGGCGCCGCTCAGGGGGCGCTCAGTGCGCCGACCCCGACAGCTGCAGCCCGATCACCCCGACGATGACCAGGCTGATGGAGACGATCTTCAGGGTGGAGACCAGGTCACCGAGGAAGATCATCCCGTAGATCGCGGTGCCCGCCGCGCCGATGCCGGTCCACACGGCGTAGGCGGGGCCGACGTCGAGTTTCCTCAGGGAGAGGGTGAGCAGACCGAAGCTGCCGAGAGCGAACGACGCGAAGGCGATCGTCGGCCACAGGCGCGTGAACCCGTGCGAGAGCTTCAGGCACACGGCGAAGCCGGTCTCCAGAATCCCGGCCACTATGACCAGCAGCCACGCCATGTGCGGTCCTCCCGTTGGGTCCGGATCTCCGGCTCGGTGCGATTATGCACTTACCGAACCCGGCCCACCCCAAACAACGCCAGCCTCAGTCGCCTTCCGTGCGCTCCCGGGTGGCCAGCAGCCGGCGCAGCGAGTACAGCCGCGCCGGGTCCGCGTGACCCTCCGCGACCCACGCGTCCAGCGCGCAGTCCGGCTCGTCGTGGCTGCACGCGCGGGGGCAGCCCGCGGTGCCCGGTTGGAGGTCCGGGAAGGCGTGGATCACCCGGCCCGGATCGATGTGCGCCAGACCGAACGAACGGATCCCCGGGGTGTCGACGACCCAGCCGTCCGCGCCGGCCAGCGGCAGCGCCAGGGCCGAGGTGGTGGTGTGCCGGCCGCGGCCCGTCACCGCGTTCACATGGCCCGTCAGGCGCCGGCGCTCCTGCGGCACCAGCGCGTTCACCAGCGTCGTCTTGCCGACACCGGAGTGCCCCACGAACGCGGTGATCTTGCCGGCCAGCTGCTCGCGCACCCGGTCCGCCGCGCCGCCGCCCTCCAGCTCCTCCTGGCTGGTGACGACGTAGGGGATGTCCAGGTCGCCGTACAGCTCCAGCAGCTTGTCCGGCGGGGCCAGGTCCGACTTGGTCAGCACCAGCAGCGGCTCCAGACCGCCGTCGTAGGCCGCGACCAGGCAGCGGTCGATGAGCCGGGGCCGTGGCTCGGGGTCGGCCAGGGCCGTCACGATCGCCAGCTGGTCGGCGTTGGCGACGACGACCCGCTCGTAGGGATCGTCGTCGTCGGCGGTGCGGCGCAGCACCGACGACCGCCCTTCGATGCGGACGATCCGCGCGAGGGTGTCCTTCGCGCCGGACAGATCACCGACCAGGGCCACCCGGTCGCCCACCACGGCCGCCTTGCGGCCCAGCTCGCGGGCCTTCATCGCCATGACGGCCCGGTCCTCCACCAGGCAGGTCAGCCGCCCCCGGTCGACGGTGAGGACCATGCCCTCGGCCGCGTCCTCGTGCTTGGGCCGGATGTTCGTCCGCGGCCGGTTGCCCTTGCGGTTGGGGCGGCTGCGGATGTCGTCCTCGTCGGTGTGCTTGCCGTAACGGCGCATGACTCAAGTCCCTACTGCCCGAGCATCCCGGTCCACAGCTCGGGGAAGTCCGGCAGGGTCTTCGCCGTCGTCGCCACGTTCTCGATCCGCACCCCCGGCACCGCGAGGCCGATGACCGCGCCGGCGGTCGCCATGCGGTGGTCCTCGTAGGTGTGGAAGACGCCGCCGTGCAGCGGGCGCGGGCGGATGTGCAGGCCGTCGGCCGTCTCCGTGACGTCACCGCCCAGCTCGTTGATCTCCTTGGTGAGCGCGGCCAGCCGGTCCGTCTCGTGCAGCCGCAGGTGGGCCACGCCCCGCAGGGTCGACGGTGAGTCGGCGAGCGCGGCCACCGCCGCGATCCCCGGGGTCAGCTCGCCCACGTCGCCCAGGTCCACGTCGATGCCGTGGATCGCCCCCGAACCGCTGAACTCCAGCCCGTACTCGGTGAGTTCGCAGGAACCGCCCATCTCGGTGAAGATCTCCCGCAGCCGGTCACCCGGCTGGGTGGTGCGGGCCGGCCAGTCCGGGATCAGCACCCTGCCGCCGGTGACCAGGGCCGCCGCCAGGAACGGCTGCGCGTTGGACAGGTCCGGCTCGATCGTCAGGTCCCGGCCGAGCAGCGCGCCCGGCGTCACCCGCCACACGTTCGGCTCGCCGCCCGACTCCGGGGTGTCCACCTGGGCGCCGACCGCGCGCAGCATGTCCACCGTCATCCGGATGTGCGGCATCGAGGGCAGCGTCGCCCCGGTGTGCCGGACCTCCACCCCCTGGTTGAAGCGCGGGCCGGACAGCAGCAGCGCGGAGACGAACTGGGACGAGGACGAGGCGTCGACCGACACCGGGCCGCCGTCCAGGGCCCCGCCGCCGTGCACGGTCAGCGGCAGCGCGCCCCGGCCGTCGTCGTCGATCCGGGCGCCGAGCACCCGCAGCGCGTCGATCACCCCGTCGAGCGGCCGCTCGTACGACCGCGGGTCGCCGTCGAACCGGATGGGACCGTCGGCCAGCGCGGCCACCGGCGGCAGGAACCGCATCACCGTGCCCGCGTTGCCGACGTCGACCGTGGCCGGGCCGCGCAGCTCCGTGGGCAGCACCCGCCAGGCCTCGCCGGTGCCGTCCGGGCCGACCCCCTCCTCGATCTCGACGCCCAGGGTCCTGAGGGCCCCGGCCATCAGCAGGGTGTCGCGGGACCGCAGCGGGCGGCGCAGCCAGCCCGGCTCGGAGGCCAGGGCGGCCAGGACCAGGGCGCGGTTGGTGACCGACTTGGACCCCGGCACGTGGACCGTCGCGTCGACGGCTCCGCTCGCGTGCGGGGCGGGCCAGAGGGCGGTGGAGGAGGTGTTCGGGGCCATGGGGCCACTTTATAAGGAGGGCCCGCTCTCAACCTTCCAGCAGCCAGCGTCCTCCGCCGATCAGCGAGCACAGGGACACCGCGTGGAACAGGAACAGCCACAGGCCCGCCGGTACGTGCGTCAGCCGGGACAGCTGGTCGGCGTCCGAGTCCCCGGCCCCGCCCCGGGACCGCTTGGCCTGCAGCTCGAACGGCGGCCGCACCCCGCCGAACAGCAGGAACCACACCACCGCGTACGCGAACGCCGCCTGCACCTGCGGCCCCGCCAGCCAGGACACCAGCAGGAACGCCCCGCCCGCGAGGACCACGGTCAGCACGCCGTACGCGTTGCGGATCATCACCAGCATCGCCACCAGCAGGGCGGTGGCCGCCCACAGCAGCAGGGTGATGCGCCCGGTGGCCAGCAGCGCGGCCCCGCCGAGACCCAGCAGCGAGGGCGCGGTGTACCCGGCGGCGGCCGTCAGGATCATGCCGAGCCCGTACGGCTTGCCCCGGCTCACGGTGAGCCCGCTGGTGTCGGAGTGCAGCCGGATGCCGGTGAGCTGCCGGCCGGTGAGCAGGGCGATCAGACCGTGGCCGCCCTCGTGCGCGATGGTGACCGCGTTGCGGGATATCCGCCACACCGGGTGCGGGAGGACCACGGCGAGTGCCGCGGCCAGGGTGGCCAGCACCACCCACAGGCCGGGATCGGGCTGGGTGCCGGTGAGCCGGTCCCAGAGGCCGGGCAGCGCGGTCGCGGCGAGGCTGTCCATGTGTGCGGGTGGCTCCGTTTCGGTCTGCGGAATCTGGCAGTGTTGCACGTATGTGCGGACGGTATGCATCGAGTCGTGGGCCCGAGGATCTCGCAGGAATCTTCGAGATCGGGAAGTGGGAGCCCGAGGAGACCCTGGAGCCCGACTACAACGTGGCGCCGACCAAGGAGGTCTACGCCGTCCTGGACCGCCCCCTGAAAGACGCGGACTCCCCGCGTCCGGTTCGTCAGCTGCGCAGGCTGAAGTGGGGCCTGGTCCCGTCCTGGGCCAAGACGCCGGAGGGCGGCGCCCGGATGATCAACGCGCGCGCCGAGACGGTGCACGAGAAGCCCTCCTACCGGCGCGCCTTCGCCGCCCGCCGCTGCATCCTGCCGGCCGACGGCTACTACGAGTGGGTCACCGGCACCCAGGAGCGCGAGCTGGAGGTGGAGGGCAGGAAGAAGCGGCCGCGCAAGCAGCCGTACTTCGTGCTGCCCGCCGACGGCTCGGTGTTCGCGATGGCCGGGCTGTACGAGTTCTGGCGCGACCGGACCCTGCCCGACGACCACCCGCTGGCCTGGTGGGCCACCTGCTCGGTGATCACCACCGAGGCGGAGCGGACCCCGCTGGCCGTCGCCCCCGCCGAGGGCCCGCGCTCCCTCGCCGACATCCATCCCCGGATGCCGCTCATGCTCACCCCGGACCGCTGGGACGCCTGGCTCGACCCCTCCCGCACCGAACCGGACGCGCTGCGCGAGCTGCTCGCCCCGCCGCCGGCCGGCCTGATGCGCGCCTACCCGGTCTCCACCGCCGTCAGCAACGTCCGCAACAACGGCCCGGAGCTGCTGAAGGAACTGGAGGCACCGGAAGAGGGCACACTCTTCTGACGTGACTACACAGACGGTCGGTACGGACGCCGGGGACGCCCGGATCACCTGGCACACGGCGAGCGGGGCACGGCTGGTGCTGGCCGTCGGCCACGGCGCGGGCGGCGGCATCGAGGCCCGCGACCTGCAGGCCCTCGCGGCCGCACTGCCCGCGCACGGCGTCACCGTCGCCCTCGTCGAGCAGCCGTGGCGGGTGGCCGGCAAGAAGGTCGCGCCCGCGCCGAAGACCCTGGACACCGGGTGGCGCGGGGTGTGGCCCGCGCTGGCCGAGCCGGGCCTGCCGGTGATCTCCGGCGGCCGGAGCGCGGGCGCCCGGGTCGCCTGCCGTACGGCCGCCGAGCTGGGCGCGCACGCCGTGCTCGCCCTGAGCTTCCCGCTGCACCCGCCGGGCAGGCCGGAGAAGTCCCGGGCCGGGGAACTGCTGGGCGCCGGGGTGCCCACGCTGGTCGTGCAGGGCGGGAACGACCCCTTCGGCAGGCCGGCGGAGTTCCCGCCGGGCGACTTCGGACTGGTCGAGGTGCCCTATGGCGATCACGGCTTCGCCGTGCCCAAGCGCGCGCAGCTCACCCAGGAGCGGGCGCTGGAGATCGTCACCGGCGCGGTGCGGGAGTGGGTCGTGTCACTGCGGTGACGCGGGAATGCCGGGCGGCGGCGCGCTGTTGTGGCCCACAGATAGTGCTGGAGGCCTCGGCACCGACGTCGTAGGAGAGGAAGTCCGCCGCATGGGTTCGACCACATGCCCGAGCCGTACGCGTAGCGCTGACCTGGACTGGACGGTGCTGCACGCGGCGAAGACCGCACCTATTCGAGGGGCGGCAGGCACGGGTCGTGTTCTATCCTCCGAAACGAGTGGGGCCGGTTTCGGTCCCGCCCGGGATCTTGAGGAGGTGGGTCCGGTCACTGGGACCGACGCAGGGACCGACAACGGCCAGGCGGAGCTGCCCGAGGGCCAGGGCGCCAGCGCGGACGCGTCCGATGAGACGACCGCGGAGCGCAGCGCGCGCTTCGAGCGGGACGCGCTCGAATTCCTCGACCAGATGTACTCGGCCGCCCTGCGCATGACGCGCAACCCGGCCGACGCCGAGGACCTGGTGCAGGAGACGTACGCCAAGGCGTACGCGTCCTTCCACCAGTTCCGCGAGGGCACCAACCTCAAGGCCTGGCTGTACCGGATCCTGACCAACACCTTCATCAACTCCTACCGCAAGAAGCAGCGCGAGCCCCAGCGCTCCGCCGCGGAGGAGATCGAGGACTGGCAGCTCGCCCGCGCCGAGTCGCACATGTCGACGGGTCTGCGCTCCGCCGAGTCGCAGGCGCTCGACCACCTGCCCGACTCGGACGTGAAGGCAGCGCTGCAGGCGATCCCCGAGGAGTTCCGCATCGCCGTCTACCTCGCCGATGTCGAGGGCTTTGCGTACAAGGAGATCGCGGACATCATGGGGACACCCATCGGTACGGTGATGTCCCGGCTGCACCGGGGCCGCCGTCAGCTGCGCGGGATGCTGGAGGACTACGCCCGTGAGCGCGGCCTGGTCCCGGCCGGCGCCGGAGAGTCGAACGAAGCGAAAGGCTCGGGCTCATGAGCTGCGGAGAGCCGCACGAGACGGACTGCAGTGAGGTCCTCGACCACCTGTACGAGTTCCTCGACAGTGAGATGCCGGTCGTCGACCGCGACAAGTTCCAGCACCACTTCGAGGAATGCTCGCCGTGCCTGGAGAAGTACGGCCTGGAACAGGCCGTGAAGAAGCTGGTCAAGCGGTGCTGCGGCCATGACGACGTGCCCTCCGACCTGCGGGCCAAGGTCATGGGCCGGATCGACCTGATCCGCTCCGGGCAGACCGTGCCGGAGCACGACGTGACCAAGGCCCCGGCGGCACCGCAGGAGTCCTGAGCCGCCCCGGCCCGCCCGGGCCCGGTCGAAGGCGCACGGAATGCGCACGGAAGGGTCGTATCACCCGAACGTGCTAATCCTCAGGTCATAAGCCCCGAACCCCCCGCTCCCGCCCTACGCTCCGAGCCTGGACAGCCACGGCGGGCGATCGGGGAGGGGCGTGATGGACGCGGTACCGGCGAGGGCACGCGGCTACGTGGCCGCCGTCGCCCTCCTGGCCGTCCTCTGCCTGCTGCCCCTGCCGGCCGAGCACACCCCCTGGTGGGCGCTCGGTCTGCTCGCCGCGCTCTGCGCGGCCTGCGAGCACGCCGTACGCCGCCGCTTCGGCGGCACCGTCTACCCCGTCCTGCTCGCCGGCGCCTTCCTGCTGCCCCCGGCCGCCGCCGCGCTCGTCCCGGTGCCCGCGGGCCTGCTCTCCCCGGTCGAGCACCGGGCCGCCCTGCCCCGCCGGGCGTGGCGCGCCGCGCAGCCCGCGCTCGCCGTGTGGGCCGCCGCCCGGGTGCACGGCGCGCTCGGCGGCCGGGACGCCGTCGCCGGCTCCGACTTCCCGCACGCCCTGCTGCCCGCCGGCGCGGCCGTGCTCGCCTTCTGCCTGGTGCTCACCGCGCTCGACGGCGGACTGCGCGCGGCGGTGGGCCTGGTGCCGCCGCGCCGGGCCTGGCGCGGGCTGCTGACCCGCTCCCTCGCGCCCGTCGCGGTGCACGGACTCGCCGGACTGATGATGGCCGTGCTGTGGCGCAGCCCGTACGGCCCGGTCGCCGCGCTGCTCGTGCTGCTGCCGATGTGCGTCTCGTGGTGGGTGTTCGCCCAGTACCACCGCGAACGCGCGGCCCACCAGGCCACCATCCGCGCCCTCGTGCAGGCCGTCGACATCAAGGACGGCTACACCCGCGGCCACAGCGAACGCGTCGGACACGCCTCCGTCCTCATCGCCCGCGAACTCGGCATGGACGACGAACGCGTGGAGGTGCTGCGCTTCGCGGGCATCCTGCACGACGTCGGCAAGCTGGGCGTGCCCACCCGGCTGCTGCGCAAGAACGGCCCGCTCACCCCGGAGGAACGGCGGATCATCGAGCTGCACCCCGAGTACGGCCACGAGATGGTCCGCGGCATCTCCTTCCTCGGCGAGGCCCGCGCGGCCATCCTCCACCACCACGAACGGCTCGACGGCAGCGGCTACCCGTACGGCCTGGCCGGCGACCGGATCCCCGAGTGCGCGCGGATCGTCGCCGTCGCGGACGCCTTCGACGCCATGACCTCCACCCGCTGCTACAGCCGGGCCCGACCGGTCGAGACCGCCGTCGCCGAACTGGAGCGCTGCGCCGGGAAGCACTTCGACCCCCGCATGGTCGGCGCGCTCGTCCGTGCCCTGGCCCGCTCCGGCTGGCACCCGGCGGTCACCGCCGACGAACCGGACCACGACACCCCGGCCGCCGACCGGGCCGCCGGCACCGGGGCGCCCCGGTGACCCCCCTGCGGCTCATCCACGGCGCCGCCGCCCTCGTCGCGGCCGGCTCCCTCGCCGTCACCCTGTGGACCGGCCTGGACGACCGGGGTGTCGCGCTCGCCTTCGGCCTGCTCGTCACCCTCGGCGAGCTGACCCGGTGGAGCGACGCGCAGGCCCGGCGGCAGGCCGCGCCCCTCGGCGCCGCCGGCTCGCTGGCGTACGCCCTGCTGGGCGCCGACGCCGGGCGGCCCGGCCACCAGGACGCCGCACAGGTCGTCACCGTCGTCCTCGTCGCCACCGTGCTCGGCGCCGTCCCGCACATCTGGTCCGGCGCCAGCCCCACCGTCGACCACCTGGCCCGCCGCCTCCTCACCGTCGGCTTCGCCGCCGTCTGCTTCCAACCCCTCTACAGCCAGGGCGTCTTCGCCTCGTGGGGCGGCCCCGCCTACGCTCTCCTGCTGCTCACCCTGCTCGCCCTCACCTCCCTGTGCGGTGCCGTCCTGGCCGCCGCGCTCTCCCACAGCCGCACCCGCTGGCCGTTCGGCCCGCTGCTGCGCGAGGAACTGCGCGGACTGCTCGGCATCGGCTCCACCGTCTGCGCGACCGGCGCGGTGATGGCGCTGGCGGTCGCCGTCGTCGGCCTGTGGGCGCTGCCCGTGTTCTGCCTGCCCATGCTGCTCGTCCAGCTGTCCCTGCGCCGGTACACGGCCGTGCGGGCCACCTACCGGCAGACCATCGCCTCCCTCGCCCGCGCCACCGAGATCGCCGGCTGCACCCCCGCCGGGCACGCCCGCCGCGTCGCCGCGCTCAGCCAGGCCGTCGGCCGGGACCTCGGTTTGAGCGGCCCCGAACTGACCGTCCTGGAGTACGCGGCCCTGATGCACGACATCGGCCAGCTCAGCCTGGTCGACCCGGTCCCGGGCGGCGCCACCGCGGCCCTGCCCGCCGCGGAGCAGCGGCGCATCGCGCTGCTCGGCGGGGCCGTCGTCCGGCAGACCGGGGTGGACGCGGCCGTCGCCGTCGTCGTGGAGCGGCAGGCCGACCCCTACCCGGAGCAGCCGCCGGCCGCCCGGATCGTCCGGGCCGTCAACGCCTACGACGAGATGACCCGGGACGCCGGCCCCGAGGTCCCCCTGCGGGCGCTGGAGGAGCTGCGCCTCGGCACCGCCGGGGACTACGCTCCCGAGGTCGTGGAGTCGCTCGCCCGGGTGCTGACCCGGCCCCCCGTCGGCCGTGAACGGGTGCCGCCCCGGAGAACGGGGCTGTCTGACCCCGTGCCCGACTGGGTAACCCATGGGTAATGAGCGCCTTTCCCGCCGTACGTGGTTGGATGCGAGGGAGAGGGTGTCCGGGGGCACAAGCCAGCCCACAGCGGGAAATGGAACTGGCAGGCGGGAATCGTGAGGATCTTCGGCAAGCAACGGCACCGGCCCTCCGCCTCGTGGCGGCAGGCCACCGACCGGGCGTTCACACTCATCGGCGACGGCCGGTACGAGGACGCGGGCGAGCTGCTGACACGCGCCGCCGATCTGGAACCCTGGCTGTCGGAGTCCTGGTTCAACCTGGCCCTGCTGCACAAGTTCCGGCACGACTGGGAGCAGGCCCGCGCGGCCGGACTGCGCGCGGTCGCGCTGCTCGACCGGGAGGCCGGGGCGCCCGACTGGTGGAACGTCGGCATCGCCGCGACCGCTCTCCAGGACTGGCCGCTGGCCCGGCGCGCCTGGCAGGCGTACGGGCTGAAGGTGCCCGGCGGCGCCGCGGCAACCGCGGAACCCGTCGGCATGGAGCTGGGCAGCGCGGCCGTACGGCTCTCCCCGGAGGGCGAGGCCGAGGTGGTCTGGGGCCGCCGCCTGGACCCGGCCCGGCTGGAGGTGCTCTCCATCCCGCTTCCCTCGTCCGGGCGGCGCTGGGGCGAGGTCGTGCTGCACGACGGGGTCCCGCACGGCGAGCGCACCACCTCCACCGGGCACTCCTACCCGGTCTTCGACGAGATCGAGCTGTGGGCGCCGTCGCCCGTGCCCACCTGGGTGGTGCTGCTGGAGGCGGCCACCGAGGCCGACCGGGACGCGCTGGAGCAGCTGGCCGCCGACGCGGGGTTCGCCGCGGAGGACTGGTCGTCCTCGGTGCGGCTGCTGTGCCGGATGTGCAGCGAGTCCCGGATGCCGTCCGACGAGGGCGAGGGCGTCCACCTCGACCCGCACGACCACAGCGAGCCGGGGCACCCCGGGCCGCTGGGACACCGCACGGCCGGGCAGCTGTGGGTGCCGGAGCGGGAGTGCGGGGTGGCCGCGCCGGCCTCGCTGGTCCGGGGGCTGCTGGACGGCTGGGTCGCGGACAGCCCGGACTCGCGGGACTGGCGCGATCTGGAAGAGGTCTGCTGAGCGGGCGCCGTACCCTGTATCAGCAACATCTCCCCCAGTTCTTTGAGGAAGGCGTACGTCGGTCATGGCGCAGCAGGACACCGATCAGCAGCACGCGGGCGTGCTCCCCGTCGACGACGAGGGCTATGTGGTCGACACGGAGGACTGCGAGGAGCGCGAGCAGGCCTGGCGCGAGCGCGGCACCTCGCGGCCGATCACGGTCGTCGGCAACCCGGTGCTGCACAAGGAGTGCAAGGACGTCACCGAGTTCGGCGAGGAGCTGCAGCAGCTGGTCGCCGACATGTTCGCCAGCCAGCGCACCGCCGAGGGCGTGGGCCTGGCCGCCAACCAGATCGGTGTCGACCTGAAGGTCTTCGTCTACGACTGCCAGGACGACGAGGGCGTCCGGCACGTCGGCGTGGTGTGCAACCCGAAGCTGGTCGACCTGCCCGCCGAGCGGCGCCGGCTGGACGACAGCAACGAGGGCTGCCTGTCCGTGCCCACGGCCTACGCCTCGCTCCCGCGCCCCGACTACGCCGAGGTGACCGGGCAGGACGAGCAGGGCAACCCGGTCAAGGTGCGTGGCACCGGCTACTTCGCGCGCTGTTTGCAGCACGAGACCGACCACCTCTACGGCTCCCTGTACATCGACCGGCTGTCGAAGCGGGACCGCAAGGACGCCCTGCGGCAGATGGCCGAGAACGAGCCCCGCTACCCCGTCGTCGCCAACGACTGACCAGCACCGCGCACTTGAGGCGCCCGGCCGGGACCTTCCCCGGCCGGGCGCCTTCGTGCTGCCGCGGTTCGCTCGCCCGTGCGTCGCACAGCCGATCCCTTCCATGCCCCTAGTGATCCTTAATCAGTCACGAAGGGGGGATTCTCGGCATCGTGGGGTAGTGAGTGAAGCAAATCCGTTCCCACGGCGGTCAGTTGTGGTGCTGAATGGAAGTGCGGGGATACGCAACGGCGCACGCCCGGCACAACAGGAGGGGTGTGCGCTTCCTGGCGGCTGAGAGGGGTTTGTTCTGTGCAAGCTTTCCCACACAGCACCACAGCGACGCCGACGGCGGTCGTAGTCCCACCCTCACTGGCCCTCCCGGTGATCGAGTCCGCCTTTCCCCGGCAACTGCACCCGTATTGGCCACGACTGCAGGAGACAACACGCCTGTGGCTCCTGGAAAAACAGCTCATGTCGCCGGCCAAGGTGCAGGAATATGCCGATGGACTGTGCTACACGGACCTCATGGCGGGGTACTACACCGACGCCTCCGACGAGGTCCTGCAGGCCATAGCGGACTACAGCGCCTGGTTCTTCGTCTGGGACGACCGCCACGACCGTGACATCGTGCACGGCCGGGCGGGCGACTGGCGGCGGCTGCGGCACCGGCTGCACGCGGCTCTCGACGCGCCCAGGCACCACCTGCACCACCCCGACCCGCTGGTGGCGGGCTTCGCGGACAGCGTGCTGCGGCTGTACGGCTTCCTGCCGCACACCTGGAACCAGCGGTTCGCCCGGCATTTCCACGCGGTGATCGAGGCCTACGACCGGGAATTCCGCAACCGCACCCGGGGACACATACCCGGCGTCGAGGAGTACCTCGCCCTGCGCCGCCTCACCTTCGCGCACTGGATATGGACGGACCTGCTCGAACCGAGTGCCGGATGTGAACTTCCCGACACGGTGAGGAGAAATCCGGCGTACCGCAGGGCGGCATTCCTCAGTCAGGAATTCGCCGCCTGGTACAACGACCTCTGCTCGCTGCCGAAGGAAATAGCGGGCGACGAGGTGCACAATCTCGGAATCAGTCTCGTCACCCATGCCGGGCTGACCCTCGAAGAAGCGGTGGACGACATCAGGCGGCGCGTGGAGGAATGCATCGGTGAATTCCTCGGCGCCGAACGGAAAGCCCTGGCATTCGCCCACGACCTCGACGACGGCACGGTCCGCGGCAAGGAACTGAGCGCCGCCGTCCGGTCCTGCGTCGGCGCCATGCGCAACTGGTTCAGCTCCGTCTACTGGTTCCACCACGAGTCCGGCCGGTACATGGTCGACAGCTGGGACGACCGGTCCACGCCCCCGTACGTAGCGAACGAAACGGCAGGTGAGAAATGACCGTCGAGTCGGTGAGCCCCCGCACCCCCGCCACCCCAGGGACGCCCGAACTGCGCGAACCACCGCTGGCCGGAGGTGCCGTGCCGGTCCTCGGCCACGGCCTGAAACTGGTCCGCGACCCGCTCGCCTTCATGTCCGGGCTACGCGACCACGGAGACGTCGTACGTCTGAAACTGGGCCCCAAGACGGTGTACGCCGTCACCACGCCGGACCTCACCGGAGCCCTGGCCCTCAGCCCCGGCTTCGAGATCGCCGGCCCGCTGTGGGAGTCCCTGGAGGGCCTGCTCGGCAAGGAGGGCGTGGCCACCGCGAACGGGCCCCGGCACCGTCGGCAGCGGCGCACCATCCAGCCCGCGTTCCGCCTCGACGCCATACCCCGTTACGGCCCGGTGATGGAGGAGGAGGCGCACGCGCTGACCGAGCGCTGGCGGCCCGGCGAGACCGTCGAGTGCACCTCCGAGTCCTTCCGGGTCGCCGTCCGCATCGCCGCCCGCTGCCTGCTGCGCGGCGAGTACATGGACGAGCGCGCGGAACGGCTCAGCATCGACCTCGCCACCGTCTTCCGCGGTATGTACCGCAGGATGGTGATCCCGCTCGGGCCGCTCTACCGGCTGCCGTTCCCGGCCAACCGCGAATTCAACCGGGCGCTGGCCGATTTGCATGTGCTGGTGGACGAGATCGTCGCCGAGCGGAGGGCATCTGGTCAAAAGCCGGACGATTTGCTGACGGCATTGCTGGAGGCGAAGGACGACAATGGCGATCCCATCGGGGAACAGGAGATCCACGATCAGGTCGTCGCGATACTCACCCCCGGCAGCGAAACAGTCGCGTCCACGATCATGTGGCTGCTCCAGGTCCTCGCCGAACACCCGGAACACGCGGAGAAGGTACGGACCGAGGTGGAATCCGTGACCGGTGGCCGACCCGTCGGATTCGAGCACGTCCGCTCACTCACGCACACCAACAATGTCGTCGTCGAGGCCATGCGGCTCAGGCCCGCCGTATGGATATTGACGCGGCGCGCGGTGCGCGACACCGCACTCGGCGGCTATCGCATCCCGGCCGGGGCGGACATCGTCTACAGCCCGTACGCCATCCAGCGCGACGGCCGCTCCTACGCCCGGCACCTCGACTTCGACCCCGACCGCTGGCTGCCCGAGCGGGCCGTGGACGTGCCGAAGTACGCCATGAGCCCGTTCAGCGTGGGCAACCGAAAGTGCCCCAGCGACCACTTCTCCATGACCCAGCTCAGCCTGATCACCGCGGCGCTCTCGGCGAAGTACCGCTTCGAGCAGGCCGGCGGGTCCGACGACACCACCCGCGTGGGCATCACGCTCCGCCCGCACGACCTGCTCCTGCGGGCGATCCCCTGGTAGGCCCGGTACCGGCGCGCGCTCAGGCGGCCCGCGGGCCCCGGAACGCGCGCCGGTAGGCGTTCGGGGTCGTGCCCAGCGCCCGCAGGAACTGGTGGCGCAGCGCCGCGGCCGTACCGAACCCGGTGCGCCAGGCGACGGCGTCCATCGTCTCGTCCGTTCTCTCCAGCAACTCCTGTGCCAGCAGCACCCGTTGGCGCAGGATCCAGCGGTAGGGGGTGGTTCCCGTCTCCTGCTGGAAACGCCGCGCGAAGGTGCGCGGCGCCATGTGGGCGCGGGCGGCGAGCTGCTCGACCGTGACCTCCTGGTCGAGGTGGGCCTCCATCCAGGCCAGCACCTCACCGACCGTGTCGCAGGGTGCCTTCGGCAGCGGCCGCTCGATGAACTGCGCCTGCCCGCCGTCCCGGTGCGGCGGCACCACCATCCGGCGGGCGATCTTGTTGGCCACCTCCGGACCCTGCTCCTTGCGCACGAGGTGCAGACAGGCGTCGATCCCGGCGGCGGTGCCGGCGGAGGTGATGACGGGGTCCTCGTCCACGTACAGCACGTCCGGCTCGACGGTGAGCCGGGGGAAGCGCCGGGAGAGCTGCTCGGCATGGTGCCAGTGCACCGCGCACCGGCGCCCGTCCAGCAGCCCGGCCGCGGCCAGCAGGAACACCCCGGAGCAGACGCTCAGCACCCGTGTGCCGCGGTCCACGGCCCGCCGCAGCGCCGCCAGCAGCTCCGGCGGATACTCGCGCTCCGTATAGGCCTCACCGGCCGGTACGGCGATCAGATCGGCCTCCTCCAGCCGCTCCAGGCCGTACGGCGTGGACACGGTGAACCCGCAGTGCGTGCCCAGCTCGGGGCCCTCCGCCGACACCACGGCGAAGTCGTACCCGGGCAGCCCCTCGTCGCTGCGGTCGATGCCGAACACCTCGCACACGACACCCAGCTCGAAGGGGTGCACCCCGTTCAGCAGCACGGCGGCCACGTTCTTCAGCATGCTGCCAGTGTGCCTCCTCGGTGGCAGTAATTCGAGGATCTACGGCAGTCCTGCCACTGCCGGTAAGGAGCGTCCGGCGCGACAGTGGTGTCCATGAACGGAAACCAGATCGAAGGCCTGATCGGAATGCTCGCCACCCTCGGGATCCTGGTCCTCCTGGTCCTGCCCTCCGCGCTCGGAGTCCTGCGCGACAGGCGCATAGACCGGCAGCTCAGGCAGGCCCGGCAGCCGGAGCCGCACACCGGGCCGGCGCCGGAGGCCCGGCACCACGGGAGGCGCCACGGCACGGCCCGCCCCGCCTGACGGCGCCGGAGCCCCCGGCACAGCGGACGGCGCCGCCCGGTACCGCACGGTCGAGGCCGTACGGACAGGCGGCGCCGGGAAGCCGGAGGCGGCGGTCGCTCAGAAGTCCTCGTCCAGGTCGACCGTGCCCTCCACGGCGACCTGGTACGCCGACGGACGGCGCTCGAAGAAGTTCGTCAGCTCCTGGACGCCCTGGAGCTCCATGAAGGAGAAGGGGTTCTCGGAGCCGTAGACGGGCGCGAAGCCGAGGCGGGTGAGGCGCTGGTCGGCGACGCACTCCAGGTACTGCCGCATGGAGTCGGTGTTCATGCCGGGCAGGCCGTCGCCGCACAGGTCGCGGGCGAACTGCAGCTCGGCCTCGACGGCTTCGGCGAGCATGTCGGTGACCTGCTGCTGGAGCTGGTCGTCGAAGAGGCCGGGCTCTTCCTTGCGGACCGTGTCGACGACGTCGAAGGCGAAGCTCATGTGCATGGTCTCGTCGCGGAAGACCCAGTTGGTGCCGGTGGCGAGGCCGTGCAGCAGGCCGCGGCTGCGGAACCAGTAGACGTAGGCGAACGCGCCGTAGAAGAAGAGTCCCTCGATGCAGGCGGCGAAGCAGATGAGGTTGAGCAGGAAGCGGCGGCGGTCGGCCCTGGACTCCAGCCGGTCGATCTTCTCGACCTCGTTGATCCACTTGAAGCAGAACTCGGCCTTCTCGCGGATGGAGGGGATGTTCTCCACGGCGTCGAAGGCGGCGGCACGGTCGTCCGGGTCGGGCAGGTAGGTGTCCAGCAGGGTCAGGTAGAACTGGACGTGGACGGCTTCCTCGAAGAGCTGCCGGCTGAGGTAGAGCCGGGCCTCGGGGGAGTTGATGTGCTTGTAGAGCGTGAGCACCAGGTTGTTCGCGACGATCGAGTCGCCGGTGGCGAAGAACGCCACGAGACGGCCGATGAGGTGCTGCTCCTCGGCAGTGAGCTTGGCCAGGTCGGCGACGTCGGAGTGGAGGTCGACCTCCTCGACGGTCCAGGTGTTCTTGATGGCGTCCCGGTAGCGCTCGTAGAAGTCGGGGTAGCGCATGGGCCGCAGAGTCAACTCGAAGCCGGGGTCGAGCAGGTTGGTGTTTCGGCTGGTCATTACTGGCAGGCCTCGCAGGACTCGGGGTTTTCCAGGGAGCAGGCGATCGCGTCGGGCTCGGCGACCTGCTGCACGGGGATGGGCTTGGCGGCCTGCGCCTGGCCCTGGGCGGCGCGGGCGATGCGCGTCGCGGGGCGCGAGCGCAGGTAGTACGTCGTCTTCAGGCCGGACTTCCAGGCGTAGGCGTACATCGAGGAGAGCTTGCCGATCGTCGGCGTCTCCAGGAACAGGTTCAGGGACTGCGCCTGGTCCAGGAACGGGGTCCGCGCGGCGGCCATGTCGATCAGTCCGCGCTGGGGGATCTCCCAGGCCGTGCGGTACAGCTCACGCACCTCCTCGGGGATCCAGAGGAAGTCCTGGACGGAGCCGTTGGCGTCACGCAGGGCCTCGCGGGTGCGGGCGTCCCAGACGCCGAGGTCCTTCAGGTCCTGCACCAGGTAGGAGTTGACCTGGAGGAACTCGCCGGAGAGTGTCTCGCGCTTGAACAGGTTGGAGACCTGCGGCTCGATGCACTCGTACACGCCCGCGATGGACGCGATGGTGGCCGTCGGCGCGATCGCGAGGAGCAGCGAGTTGCGCATGCCGGTCTCCGCGATGCGCGCGCGGAGGGCCTCCCAGCGCTCCGGCCAGGCCAGGTCGGTGTCGTAGTGGTCGGGGTGGAGGACTCCGCGGGCGGCACGGGTCTGCTCCCAGGCGGGCAGGGGGCCGTTGCGTTCGGCGAGGTCGGTGGAGGCCTCGTAGGCGGCGAGCATGATCCGCTCGGCGATCCGCGTGGAGAGGGCCTTGGCCTGGGGGGAGTCGAAGGGCAGGCGGAGCTTGAAGAAGACGTCCTGCAGGCCCATCGCGCCGAGGCCGACCGGGCGCCACTTGGCGTTGGAGCGGCCCGCCTGCTCGGTGGGGTAGAAGTTGATGTCCACCACGCGGTCGAGGAAGGTGACGGCCGTGCGGACGGTCTCGTCCAGGCGCTGCCAGTCGATGTCCTCGCCCTGCACGAAGGCGCCGAGGTTGATGGAGCCGAGGTTGCAGACGGCCGTCTCGCCGTCGTCGGTGACCTCCAGGATCTCGGTGCAGAGGTTGGAGGAGTGGATGACGTTGCCGGGCAGGGCGGTCTGGTTGGCGGTGCGGTTGGCGGCGTCCTTGAAGGTCATCCAGCCGTTGCCGGTCTGGGCCAGGGTGCGCATCATCCGGCCGTACAGCTCCCGCGCGGGCAGCGTCTTCCTGGCCAGTCCGGCGGCCTCGGCCTTGCGGTAGGCGGCGTCGAACTCCTCGCCCCACAGGTCGACCAGCTCGGGGACGTCGGCGGGGGAGAACAGCGACCACTGCTCGTCGGCGTTGACCCGGCGCATGAACTCGTCCGGGACCCAGTGCGCCAGGTTGAGGTTGTGGGTGCGGCGGGCGTCCTCGCCGGTGTTGTCCCGCAGCTCCAGGAACTCCTCGATGTCGGAGTGCCAGGTCTCCAGGTAGACCGCGGCCGCGCCCTTGCGCCGGCCGCCCTGGTTCACCGCGGCCACGGACGCGTCCAGGGTCTTCAGGAACGGCACGATGCCGTTGGAGTGCCCGTTCGTGCCCCGGATCAGCGAACCCCGCGAACGGATCCGGGAGTACGACAGGCCGATGCCGCCGGCGTGCTTCGACAGCCGGGCCACCTGGTGGTAGCGGTCGTAGATGGAGTCCAGCTCGTCCAGCGGCGAGTCCAGCAGGTAGCAGGACGACATCTGCGGGTGGCGGGTGCCGGAGTTGAACAGGGTGGGGGAGGACGGCAGGTAGTCCAGGCGGCTCATCAGGCCGTACAGGGCCGCGACTTCGTCCACCGAGCGGGTCGTGTCGTCCTCGGCGAGGCCGCTCGCCACGCGCAGCATGAAGTGCTGGGGCGTCTCGATCACCTTGCGGGTGATCGGGTGGCGCAGCAGGTAGCGGCTGTAGAGGGTGCGCAGGCCGAAGTAGCCGAAGCGGTCGTCGGCGGAGGCGTCGACCAGCGCGTCGAGCCGCTCGGCGTGCAGCCGCGCGAACTCGGCGGTGCGGTCGGCGATGAGACCCTCGCGGTGCCCGACCGTGAGGGAATCGGTGAAGGACGTCACGCCCTGCGAGGCGGCCTCGTCCCGGATGGTGAGCGTCAGCAGCCGGGCGGCCAGCTTCGAGTAGGCGGGGTCCTCGGAGATCTGGCCGGCGGCCGCCTCCGTGGCCAGTTCACGCAGCTCCGCCTCGTCGGCCCGGGCGGACCGGCCGCGCAGCGCGGCGGCGGCGATCCGGCCCGGGTCGGCGTCGGGCAGGTCGGCGGTCAGCTCGGTCAGGGTCCGCAGCAGTGCGGTACCGGGACCGTCGGTCTCCAGCTCGCTGACTGAAGCCGGGTCGGCTGGCGCGATGGTCACGTGGGGCTCTCCCTCGCTCGGCACGGGGGCCCCGGCGGAGGGCAGGGGGCAGCCACGAGCGCACACGGCGCCGCGTCCACCGGCCCACTCCACGAGGCCCGGACGTTACAGAACCCACCCGGACCGGACGCCCGGGTGCGCTGCCGACAGGTCCTCGGACTCAACAGGCGTGCGGATGCACGCAGGTACACCGTTGCGGGACAGTTCCGGACTCGCACCGGATTCCCCTGCGGCGACAGCGATCACGAGCATACATCTAGTGCCGGGTTCTCGTGGCACCCCCAGATGTTGTGCCGGTCCGGTGTCGGAGGCCGCTTGCCGGGACGCGCGGCGGACGGCGCGTGTTCAGCGGGAGGGGCACCCGGACGAGGCCGAGGAGCGGATGGCCCGGCACCCTTGACCAGCCCCCGCCGGGCAGCGCCTGCCTGCCCGACCGCTGGTTCCGGCTCTGCCCGTGCCCGCCCCGGGGCGGGATCCGTGAGCCCTGCTGCCGTCAGCAGCAGGCCGTGCCGCCCGGACCCGTACGCCGCGAGTTCCCCGGAACCTGCACGGGAAGACACCCTCGTGGGTGAGCATGCGGGTCCGCGAACCGGACGGCTGCCGGGACGCGAACGGGCGCCCTCCGGAAGACACTTCCGGAGGGCGCCCGGCCGGGACGTGGGCTAGTGCGTGCTGCCCGCGGTGGCCGACGGCAGCTCCACCTGCACCCCGGGGTCGCCGGCGTCGGCCGTGTAGTCCTCCGGCCTGGTCTCGTCGATGCCGTCGGGGGCCTTCACGGCCCGCAGGACGGCGGTCAGGACCACGGTCACCACGACGTTCAGGACGAACGCCGTCAGGCCGATGTAGCCGATCTCGCCGATGCCCGGGATCTCCTTGGCGTTGCCGCCGAAGTGCTTCTGGGTGGGCGAGGCGATGCCGTACGCGGCGAGAGTGCCGTAGATCATGCCGGCCGCCCAGCCGGCGAGCAGTGCCCAGCGGTGGAACCAGCGGGTGAACAGGCCGCCGACCAGGGCCGGGAAGGTCTGCAGGATCCAGATGCCGCCCAGCAGCTGGAAGTTGATCGCGACGGTCTTGTCCATGGTGAGGACGAAGACCAGCGCGCCGACCTTCACCAGCAGCGAGACCAGCTTGGAGACCTTGGTCTCCTGCTCGGCCGTGGCGTCGGGCTTGATGAAGTCCTTGTAGATGTTGCGGGTGAAGAGGTTGGCCGCCGCGATGGACATGATCGCCGCCGGGACCAGGGCGCCGATGCCGATCGCCGCGAAGGCCACGCCGGTGAACCAGTCCGGGAACATGTCCTCGAACAGCTGCGGGATGGCCAGCTGGCCGTTGGTGACCTTCACCCCGGCCGCGATCGCCATGAAGCCCAGCAGGGCCAGCAGACCCAGCATGAGGGAGTACAGCGGCAGGATCGTGGTGTTGCGGCGGATCACCTCACGGCTCTTGGACGACAGGGTCGCGGTGATCGAGTGCGGGTACATGAACAGCGCCAGCGCGGAGCCGAGGGCCAGCGTGGCGTACGTCCACTGGTTCGCGTCCCCCGGCGCCAGCGCGCCGCGCGGTTTGCCGGTGGCCGGATTGACCTGGCTGAACGCGTGGCCCGCCTTGGCGAAGATGTCGTCGAACCCGCCCAGCTTGATCGGGATGTAGATGATCGCCACCACGATGACGAGGTAGATCAGCGCGTCCTTGACGAACGCGATCAGCGCGGGGGCGCGCAGGCCGGAGGAGTACGTGTACGCGGCCAGCACGCCGAAGGCGATGAGCAACGGCAGGTCCTTCACGAACCAGTTGGTGTCCTCGCCGCCGCCGATGCCCATCACGTCCAGCACCGCCTGGATGCCGACCAGCTGGAGCGCGATGTACGGCATGGTCGCCAGGATGCCGGTCACCGCCACGGCCAGCGACAGGCCCTTCGAGCCGAACCGGCCGCGCACGAAGTCGGAGGTGGTGACGTACCCGTGCCGGTGCGAGACCGACCACAGGCGCGGCAGGAAGGTGAAGACCAGCGGGTAGACCAGGATCGTGTACGGCACCGCGAAGAAGCCGGACGCGCCCGCCGCGTAGATCGCCGCCGGTACGGCGACGAAGGTGTACGCCGTGTACAGGTCGCCGCCGAGCAGGAACCAGGTGATCCAGGTGCCGAAGGACCGGCCGCCCAGACCCCACTCGTCCAGGGACTGATCGTTCTCGGCCCTGCGCCAGCGCGCGGCCAGGAAGCCCATGACCGTGACGGCCAGGAAGAAGAAGATGAAGACGCCGAGCGCGACGCCGTTGACGCCGTCCTTCACTTCGCCGCACCCCCGTTCGCGCCCCGGCGGGAGCGCTGGTCACGCTGCCAGAGCCGGTACGCCAGCATGGTGAGCGCGGTCGAGATCAGCACCCACAGCATCTGGTACCAGTAGAAGAACGGGATCCCGATGAACGCGGGATCCGTCTTGGCGTACGAGCCGACCCACAGCATCGCCACGAAGGGCGCGACGAGACACAGGGCGATGATCACCCTGACCGGTGTCACCACCGGCGGTCTCACTTCAGGCGTTTCGGACATGCCACGGCTCCGTCCCCTCGCTGATCACCTGTGTAATGCGCAGGCAATCTAGGTGACGCCGTCGTGGGAGTGGAAGACCTCGTCCGTATATCGGTATATCGATTCAGCGAACGTGCCCGGCGGTTACTCCGCGGGCCGCTTCAGCCGGGCCACGAACTTGTACCGGTCACCGCGGTACACCGAGCGCACCCACTCCACCGGCTGGCCGTCGCGGTCCAGCGAGTGACGGGAGAGCATCAGCATCGGCAGGCCCACGTCGGTGCCGAGCAGGCCCGCCTCGCGCGGGGTGGCCAGCGAGGTCTCGATGGTCTCCTCGGCCTCGGCGAGGTGGACGTCGTAGACCTCGGCGAGCGCGGTGTACAGGGAGGTGTACTTCGCCAGCGAGCGCCGGAGCGCGGGGAAGCGCTTGGCGGACAGGTGGGTGGTCTCGATGGCCATCGGCTCGGCGTTGGCCATGCGCAGCCGCTCGATGCGCAGCACGCGCCCGCCGGGGGTGATGTCGAGCAGCTCGGCGAGCCGGTCGTCGGCGGTGACGTACCCGATGTCCAGCAGCTGCGAGGTCGGCTCCAGGCCCTGGGCGCGCATGTCCTCGGTGTAGGAGGTGAGCTGGAGGGCCTGGGAGACCTTGGGCTTGGCCACGAAGGTGCCCTTGCCCTGGATGCGTTCCAGCCGGCCCTCCACCACCAGCTCCTGCAAGGCCTGGCGCACGGTGGTGCGGGAGGTGTCGAACTCGGCGGCCAGCGTGCGCTCCGGCGGGACCGGCGTGCCCGGCGCCTGGGTCTCCGTCATGTCGAGCAGGTGCTTCTTCAAGCGGTAGTACTTGGGCACGCGCGCGGTACGGGTGGTGCCGGCCTCGTTCTCCGCACTGCTGACGTCGGTGCTCATGCTCTGCCTTCCCGGCTCCGGATGCCGAAAGCGACCGACATCCCCGTCGGCCACGGCTCACATCGTGGCACGGGTTGTCGTCCCAGCACTCCACCCCGCACGCTCCGTGATCTCCTCTATATACCGTCGCACCCGCTGCTGGTCTAGTCCATAAGGAGGGTGAGCGCCACCCGCTCTCCCGCGGGCGGCGCCGTCCGGGGCTAGATGCCCTGCCACTCCGGCTTGTGCGCGTAGGTGTGGCGGAAGTAGTCGGCCAGCCTCAGCTTGGCCGCGGCGGCCTCGTCGACGACCACCGTGGCGTGCGGGTGCAGCTGGAGCGCGGAGGCGGGGCAGACGGCGGCGACCGGACCCTCGACGGTCGCGGCGACCGCGTCCGCCTTGCCCTCGCCGGTCGCCAGCAGCACCAGGTGGCGGGCCTCCAGGATGGTGCCGATGCCCTGGGTGATGACGTGGTGCGGGACCTGCTCGACGTCGCCGTCGAAGAAGCGGGCGTTGTCGATCCGGGTCTGCTCGGTCAGCGTCTTGATCCGGGTGCGGGAGGCGAGCGAGGAGCACGGCTCGTTGAACCCGATGTGCCCGTCGGTCCCGATGCCGAGCAGCTGGAGGTCGACCCCGCCGGCCCCGGCGAGCGCCTGGTCGTACGCCGCGCACGCCGCCTGGACGTCCTCGGCCGTCCCGTCCGGCCCCATGAACGCGTCCATGCCGATCCCGAGCGGTTCCAGTACCTCGCGGCGCAGCACCGAACGGTAGGACTCGGGGTGCTCCGCGGGCAGCCCCACGTACTCGTCGAGCTGCGCTATCCGCGCCCGCGAGGCGTCCACGGCACCGGCGCGGACCTTGGCGGTCAGTGCCTGGTAGACGGGCAGCGGGGTGGAGCCGGTGGCCACGCCGAGCAGGGCGTCGGGCCTGCGTCGCAGCAGCTGGGCCATGGCCTCGGCGATCAGCTCGCCGCCCGCAGCGGCGTCCGGAACGATGACAACTTCCACGCTGGGCCTGCCGTTCTGAAGTGGGCTCTGTGCGTCTCCATGTGGTTTAGACCAATCTAACAGAACCGGCCTTGCGGGAGCGGGGGAATGCACGGGAAGAGAAAGGGAAGAACGGGGGAACTCCGGGGCCGTGGGAGCCCTCCCGTCGCGTCCGGGCGGTGACGGAGCGTGTCCTCGACGGCGCTCGCGGAATTTGCCGTGACCATCTGGCCCCATGACTGACCCGGGCGGGCTAGGCTGCGTGGCATCGCGTGCCGTCGCTCCCTGTGCGCGGGACGCCTCCGCACCATGGACACGCGTTCGTGGTCTAGTCCACAATCGAGTACGACAAGCCTCCGTCTTCCCCGCACAGGAAGACGGATCGAGGAACCGGCGCTCTCTGCCCTGACTGCCCCGGCTCCTCGACCTTCGGCCGACCGGGACCGCACACCCCGCGGCCGATGATGCTCCGGGCTGCGGTGCCGGGAGGGTTGAGGGTCCCTTCCAGGCGCCGCGGCCCGCGGGTGTTTTTCGGCCATCCGAGAGGCCCCGGGTACGCTCGCAGACGTGCCCTCCATGAACGAACTCGTACGCCAGCACACCGCCCTCGACGACTCCGACCTCGAGTGGCTGCACCTGCTGGTCTCGGAGTGGCAGCTGCTCTCCGACCTGTCCTTCGCCGACCTGGTGCTCTGGGTCCCCACCCGGGACGGCACCCGGTACGTCTCGGTCGCCCAGATGCGGCCCAACACCGGCCCGACCTCCTACCAGGACGACATGGTCGGCCACCTCGTCCCACGCGGCCGGCGGCCCATGCTGGACGCGGCCCTGGACGAGGGCCGGATCGTGCGCGAGGGCGATCCGGAGTGGCGCGAAGAGGTCCCCGTACGGGTCGAGTCCATCCCCGTACGGCGTGAGGGCCGCGTCCTCGGTGTGATCGCCCGGAACACCAACCTGCTCACCGTGCGCACCCCGAGCCGCCTGGAGCTGACCTACCTCCAGAGCGCCTCCGACCTGGCGCAGATGATCGCGGCCGGCTCCTTCCCGTTCCCGAACCAGCAGGTCGACATGGACGCCTCCCCGCGCGTCGGCGACGGCCTGATCCGGCTGGACGCGGACGGCATCGTCCAGTACGCCTCGCCGAACGCCCTGTCCGCCTACCACCGGCTCGGCCTCGCCGCCGACCTGGTCGGCCACCACCTCGGCCGGACCACCGCCGAACTCGCCCCCACCCGGGGGCCGGTGGACGAGGCGCTCGCCAAGGTGGCCAGCGGCTGGGCGCCGCGCGAGTTCGAGATCGAGGCCCACGACGGCGTCATCCAGTTCCGCGCCATCCCGCTCAAGCCCAAGGGGACGCGCATCGGTTCGCTGGTGCTGCTCCGGGACGTCACCGAACTGCGCCGCCGCGAACGCGAGTTGATCACCAAGGACGCCACCATCCGGGAGATCCACCACCGGGTGAAGAACAACCTCCAGACGGTCGCCGCGCTGCTCCGGCTCCAGGCCCGGCGCATCGAGTCCGAGCGCGGCCGGGAGGCGCTGGAGGAGGCGGTCCGCCGGGTCGGCTCCATCGCCATCGTCCACGAGACGCTGTCCCAGAACCTGGACGAGCGGGTGGAATTCGACGACATCGCCGACCGGGTGCTCGCCATGGTCGCCGAGATCTCCCCGGGCAAGGTGGCCGGCCGGCGCAGCGGACGGTTCGGCATACTCGACGCCGAGGTCGCCACCCCGCTGTCCATGGTCCTCACCGAGATCCTGCAGAACGCCCTGGAGCACGGTTTCCGCGAGGGCGACACCGGGACGGTCGAGGTCTCGGCGGTCCGGGGCGGCACCACCAAGGAGGCCAGGCTGCTGGTCACCGTCCAGGACGACGGCGTCGGCCTGCCCGCGGACTTCGACCCGCACCGCTCGGGCAACCTCGGCCTGCAGATCGTACGGACGCTGGTGGAGGGCGAGTTGGGCGGCACGTTCGACATGGTGCCGGCGCCCGAGCGGGGTACCCGGGTGATCCTCGACATCCCGGTGCGCGCCCAGAAGTGAGCCGCCGCTTCGACGGGGGAGCGGGCACAGCAAAAAGCCCCGGACCGCCGTTGGTCCGAGGCTGATGCTCGTTGATGTACTGCGCGCTGCGGCTCGGGGGCGGGAGATGCGTACGTGCTGTGCGCGCCGCCAAGCTCAGGCTGTCAGCAGGGGTGGGTATGTCAGGCGGAGGCCTGACGAGCCCGGTTGCGAGCGGCGCGGCGCTTCATGGCGCGGCGCTCGTCCTCGCTGAGACCACCCCAGACGCCGGAGTCCTGGCCGGACTCAAGCGCCCACTGCAGACACTGCTCGATCACCGGGCAGCGACGGCAGACGGCCTTGGCTTCCTCGATCTGCAGCAGCGCAGGACCGGTGTTGCCGATGGGGAAGAAGAGCTCGGGGTCTTCCTCGCGGCAAACGGCGTTGTGACGCCAGTCCATGGCTGCTACCTCTCCTTGGTATTACGTGCAAGTTGCTTGTGAATGTGAACGCTTTCACGAATCCCTCAACAAGTGAAGGGCCGACCGCCGAGTCTTCACCCGGCGTGGTCCTGTGTTTGAAGAGGGGTTCCGGTGATCAGTGGAGGCCGGTCTTGCGGGCCGTCCCGATCGCCACGTAGAGACTCGCAAACCTCAGCGGCGGATACAACCCCTTCCGGAAAGTTTTTTTTGATTCCTCGGTGTCGACTAGGTCACAGCCGTACTTCCATGGGGTGGATCCTGGCCTAAACGTTCGAGTGAAAGGACTTTCGCCCGTTCCGCTCACACAATCACACGCAGTGCACGGCGTACGCCTGTGAACGTCACGCTCGTACGCAGCCCGAGGTGGTCACCGTCCATCTGCAGGGGCAGAGGCACCTTCGAATGCAAGGTGAACTGGTCCAGGTCGTGCAGGGAGAGGGCGTGCTTGCCCTGCGGGCCCCGCTCGGGGGACGAAGTGAGCAACTGGGTGCCATACCGGGCAACCGCGGCGCTCGACAGGCGGCTGAGACCGAGTACGTCGATACCGGTGTCGAACGAGGCCTTAGGCGACGTATACATGGGGCGATTGCCGAGATACGTCCACGGGGACGTGTTCGAGACTATGGCCACGACGAGATCCTCGACCGGATCCGCGCCGGGCCGTTCGAGCGTGATCGTGCCGTGCCGGCGGTGCTGCTCGCCGAGGAACTGCCGGATCACCTGACGGACGTAGAGCGCGTGCGTCGACTTCTTCCCGCGCTCGCGCTGCTGTTCGACCCGGCCCACCACGCCCGCGTCGAACCCGAGCCCGGCGTTGAACGTGAACCAGCGGGCCGGCACCGCCTCGTCCTCGGTGCCCGGCGTGCCCGAGGTCAGCCCCAGGCCGACGACCCGTTCGCTGCCCTCGCGCAGCGCGTCCAGCAGTGCGCCGGTGGCCTCGACGGGGTCGTTGGGCAGCCCCAGGGCGCGGGCGAAGACGTTCGTGGAGCCGCCGGGGACGACGGCGAGACCGGGGAGGCGGTCCGGGGCGGGACCGGCGTGCAGGAGGCCGTTGACGACCTCGTTGACCGTGCCGTCGCCGCCGAGGGCCACCACCAGGTCGATGTCGTCGCTCTCCGCCGCCTGCCGGCCGAGGTCGCGGGCGTGGCCGCGGTACTCGGTGGTGACCGCCTCCAGTTTCACCTCGCTCGCCAGCGCGTGGATGAGCACATCGCGTCTGCGTGCGCTTGTGGTGGTTGCCGCCGGATTGACCACGAGGAGTGCACGCATGCATGGCAGCGTACCTACTGGGGGGTATCGGGCCCAGACCGAGGTAGGGATCCGGTAAGAGGCCAGGGCGTGAGCCTGGACACTCGGGGGCGCGGGGCGCGGCGGCGCGCCCGCGGGGGAGGGCTACCCTGCTGGGGTGAGCAGTCAGCAGACCCCCGCCCCGGACACCGCCGAAGCCGCCGCAGCCGCGGGACCGCGCCCGCGCCGGCTGACGTACGCGGCGGCGCTGGCCGCGCTGGAGGGCACCGCCCTGCTGGCCGGCGGCCTGTGGGTGCTGGTCCTCGGCCTCACCGGCACCCCGGACGACCGGCAGCAGGCCGTGACCCTCGGGATCACCCTGGCCGTGCTCGCGCTGCTGCCGCTGCTGGCCGCGCGCGGTCTGCTGCTGCGCCGCGGCTGGAGCCGGGGCCCCGCGGTGATCACCCAGCTCATGGCGCTGCCGGTGGCCTACAACCTGCTCCGGGCCGACAGCATGGCCATTCCGGCCGGTATCGCCCTCGCGGTGGTCGCCGTGGCGGCGCTGGTGCTCCTCGTCAACGGCGAGACCACCCGGGCCCTCGGGATCAAGGGACCGGGCCGGGGCGAATAGGGCTCATTCCTCCACGAGCAGCTTCTCCCGCAGCTGGGCCAGTGTGCGGGCCAGCAGCCGGGAGACGTGCATCTGCGAGATGCCGACCTCCTGCGCGATCTGCGACTGGGTCATGTTCCCGAAGAAGCGCAGCAGCAGGATCCGCTTCTCGCGCGGCGGGAGGTCCTCCAGCAGCGGCTTGAGGGACTCGCGGTACTCCACGCCCTCCAGCGCCTCGTCCTCGGCGCCCAGGGTGTCGGCGACCGCCGGCGACTCGTCGTCCGTGTCGGGGACGTCCAGGGACAGCGTGGAGTACGCGTTCGCGGACTCCAGGCCCTCCAGGACCTCCTCCTCGGAGATGGCGAGCTTCTCGGCCAGCTCGTGGACCGTCGGGGAGCGGCCGTGCAGCTGGGAGAGCTCGGCCGTGGCGGTGGTCAGCGACAGCCGCAGCTCCTGCAGCCGGCGCGGCACCCGGACCGCCCAGCCCTTGTCGCGGAAGTGGCGCTTGATCTCGCCCACCACGGTCGGGGTGGCGTACGTGGAGAACTCCACCCCGCGCTCGGGGTCGAACCGGTCGACGGACTTGATCAGACCGATCGTGGCGACCTGGGTGAGGTCGTCCAGCGGCTCGCCGCGGTTGCGGAACCGGCGCGCCAGGTGCTCCACGAGCGGCAGGTGCATACGGACCAGCTGGTTGCGCAGCTCCGCGTACTCCGCGCTGCCCGTGTCCAGCTTGCGCAGTTCCACGAACTTCGCCCGTGCCCCGCTGCGGTCCTGGGGGCCGTGCTGCACGGCCTGCACGGCCTCCGCGCCCGGCGCCTCGTCCTCGGCGTACCGCTCGTGCTCGCTCATCGTCCCGCCCGTAGCCCTTCCCCGAGCCGTGGCCCCCGCTCGGACGCCGGGACCGGCGCCGTCGCGCGCCTCCGGTGGCGTGCCCTCTCCGGCACCGTCACCGTCGACCCGCGCGGAGTCGTCCTCCGGGTGCGGCCTGGCCTGCTCGGGGATGCCGTCGATGCCGTCCGCCATGCGCCGGGAACCCTCCCGGGGGCCCGCCCCGGAGGTCTCGGCGCTGCTCGACCAGGGGGCACCCCCGTCCCCGGTCGGCAGCTCGCGCGTGCCGCGCTCTTCGTCCCGCACCGGCCCGTCCCCGTTCCTCACGCCGGCCCGGGGCCGGCGCCACGCTGTTTGTAGAGGCTGATCGACACCGTCTTGTCCTCGTCGACGGCGGACGAGACCTTGCCCGCCAGGGCCGACAGCACGGTCCAGGCGAAGGTGTCCCGCGAGGGGGCGTGGCCGTCCGTGGTCGGCGCCGACACGGTGACTTCCAGCGAGTCGTCGACGAGCCGGAAGACACAGCTGAGCACCGAGCCGGGCACGGCCTGCTGGAGCAGGATCGCGCAGGCCTCGTCCACGGCGATGCGCAGGTCCTCGATCTCGTCCAGGGTGAAGTCCAAGCGGGCCGCGAGACCGGCCGTGGCCGTCCGCAGCACCGACAGGTAGGCACCCGCAGCCGGCAGCCGGACTTCCACGAAGTCCTGGTTCGCCGCGGGCTCGCCTGCGATCTGGGACACCCTCACCTCCATGGTGGTACAAGCTTTACGGGGCCGAGGGTCGCCCCCCGGGGTAACGCGTACGTGGTTCAAGCGGTGACGCTATCGCGCTCCGAACGTTCCTGTCCCGGGACCCCAACCCCCTGGCGTCACTCACAGTAAAGCTGTGGATACGCTCCGTGTCTAGAGGGTTTGCGGGCCCAAAAGGGAAGAGCGCGCGCCGGGTTGACGTACCCAGACGTCAAACGCTCGAACCGTCGTGCGGCAGCCGCCGCATGCAGTGTCACACGAGAACGCGGTCGGACGGGAACACTCAGACGAGCACGTGGTCGACGAAGCACCACCGCCAGTCCTCGCCGGGCTCGAAGGTCCGCATCACCGGGTGGCCGGTGACCGCGTGGTGCTCCGTCGCGTGCCGCCCCGGCGAGGAGTCGCAGCAGCCGACGTGGCCGCAGGTCAGGCACAGCCGCAGCTGTACCGGGTGCGTGCCGTCGCGCAGGCACTCCGGGCAGGTCTCGTCGAGGGGCTCCGGGTCCGGGTGCGGCAGCGCGTCGGCGTGCGTGCACTGTTTCATGATTGCCAGATTACGACGGGTGTGCGGGTGGCCGCGCGGAACACGAGGGTGGGCGAAGACCATGGACGTGATGCCCCTGCTGTTGCTGGTGGCGGGCAGTGCCGCGGTGGCCGCCGCGGCCCGGCGCACCCCCGCGCCGGCGCCGCTGCTGCTGGTCGCGGTCGGACTGGCGGTCTCGTACATCCCCGGGGTGCCGTCGTACACCCTCGATCCGCACGTCGTCCTGCCGCTGCTGCTGCCCCCGCTGCTGTACACCTCGGCCAGCGACAGCTCCTACCTCGACCTGCGGGCGCAGCTGCGGCCGGTGGCGCTGCTCTCGGTGGGCTACGTACTCTTCGCGACCGTCGTGGTCGGCTGGGCCGCCTATCTGCTGGTACCCGGGCTGTCGCTGCCCGCGGCGCTGGTGCTGGGCGCGGTGGTGGCCCCGCCCGACGCGGTGGCCGCCACGGCGGTCGCGCGCCGGGTCGGCCTGCCCTCCCGGATCACCACCATCCTCCAGGGCGAGTCCCTGCTGAACGACGCCACGGCGATCACCGCCTACAAGGTGGCCCTCGGCGCCGCCGTCGGCGAGGGGGCCACCTGGGCGGGCGGCATCGGCGAGTTCGCGCTCGCAGCGGTCGGCGGTGTCGGCATCGGCCTCGTCCTCATGGCGCCCCTGCACTGGCTGCGCACGCACCTGACCGAGCCCCTGCTGCAGAACACGCTCTCGCTGCTGATCCCGTTCGTCGCCTACGGGGTCGCCGAGCAGGCGCACGCCTCCGGGGTGCTCGCGGTCGTGGTCGTCGCCCTCTACCTCGGCCACCGCGCGTGGGAGGTCGACTTCGCCACCCGGCTCCAGGAGGAGGCGGTGTGGAAGATGGTCGCCTTCGTCCTGGAGTCCGCGGTGTTCGCGCTGATCGGACTCCAGCTGCCGATCGTCCTCAAGCGGCTCGGCCAGTACGAGGGCGCCTCCGCCGCCTGGTACGCCCTCGCCGTCTTCCTGGTCGTGGTGGTGGCCCGGTTCGTCTGGGTCTATCCCGCCGCCTTCGTGCCCAGACTGCTCTCCGCGCGCATCCGGGAGCGCGAGGAGAACCCCACCTGGCGGGGCGCGATGGTCACCGCGTGGGCCGGCATGCGCGGGGTCGTCTCGCTGGCCATCGCCTTCTCCATCCCGTCGAGCATGCCTGACGGCCCCCGCAACCAGATCCTCTTCCTGACCTTCACCACCGTCATCGGCACCCTCGTCGTCCAGGGCGTGACGCTGCCGCCGCTGATCCGGCTGCTGCGGTTCCCCGGCCGCGACCGGCAGGCCGAGACGCTCGCCGAGGCCAACGCCCAGGCGCAGGCCTCGCGGGCCGCGGAGGCCCGGCTCGACGAACTCCTCTCCGACGAGCGCAACGCCCTGCCGCCGCCGCTCGCCGACCGGCTGCGCGACGTCCTGGAGCGCCGCCGCAACGCCGTCTGGGAGCGGCTCGGCCAGGTCAACCCGGTCACCGGCGAGTCCGTGGACGACACCTACCGCCGGCTGTCCCGCGAGATGATCAGCGCCGAGCGCGAGGTCTTCGTCAAACTGCGCGACCTGCGCCACATCGACGACGAGATGCTGCGCGCGCTGCTGCGACGCCTGGACCTGGAGGAGGCGGCGGCCTACCGGGAGGCCGGTTAGCGTCCCGGGGGGCAGGTCAGTGTTCCGGGGCTGGCGTCCCCGGCTCCGGGAACGGCCGCCCGGTGACGACGGCGGCGATCGTCGTCCCGCGCGCGAAGGCGCCCTCCCGCGCCAGGACGGCGAGCCCGTACAGCAACTTGGCGACATAGAGACGTTCCACGGGCAGCCCGTGGAGCTGCTCGAAGTCCTGTGCGAACCGCTCCAGTTCCGGGGTTGTACGGGCGTAACCCCCGCAGTGGAAGCGGTCGTCCAGGGACCAGGTGCCGCTGCGGGCGCCGAAGGCACGTTCCTGCAGTGCCTGTACGTCGGCTTCCAGGAAGCCGCCCTTCAGCACCGGTACGCCCAGCGCGCGCTGGCCGGCCGCCAGTCCGGCGGCGAGGCCCGCGAGGGTGCCGCCGGTGCCGCAGGCGACCGCGACGACGTCGGCGTGGCCGCGCAGTTCCGCGCCGAGGGCGCGGCAGCCGCGGACCGCCTCGGCGTTGCTGCCGCCTTCCGGCACGACGTACGCGCCCTCGGCACCGGCCGCGCGCAGGATCCGGGCCAGGACCTCCGGCTCGGCCTTGCGCCGGTAGGTCGATCTGTCGACGAAGTGCAGCCGCATGCCGTCGGCCGCGCACCGGGCCAGGGACGGGTTCAGCGGGCGGCCGGCCAGCTCCTGGCCGCGGACCACGCCCGTGGTCGGCAGGCCCAGCAGGCGGCCCGCGGCGGCGGTGGCCCGCAGGTGGTTGGAATAGGCCCCGCCGAAGGTGACCAGCGGGCGGCCGTCGGCGGCCGCGAGGTTCGGGGCGAGCTTGCGCCACTTGTTGCCGACGAGGTCGGGGTGGATGAGGTCGTCGCGCTTGAGCAGCAGCCGGAGCCCGTGGCGTTCGAACCGGCCGTCCCGCACCTCGTGCAGCGGGGAGGGCAGGCGGGGGTCGAGCGGGTCCGGTCCGGTCACCGCTCCATTGTCGCCCGGTGGGCGCGCTGGGCCGGCAGCGGACGTACGACGCCCACCCCCGCAGGCGCTAGTCCTTCAGCCGCTCCCGCACCCGTTCCCTCAGCCACGCCATCGTGAAGCCCCGTGGATCCACCTTCCCGGGCTGCCACTCCCGGTGGCCGATGACCGACCGCTCCGTCCACCCGTGGTGCCGGCACACCGCCGCGGCGACCCGTTCGACCGCCTCCAGCTGCTCCGGCGGCCAGGGGTCCTGCCCGTCGCCGAGGTTCTCGCACTCGAAGCCGTAGAAGTGCCGGTTGCCGTCGGTGTTCGCCTCGTTGTCCGGGGGCAGCCCCTTCTCCGCGATCACCGCGCGCAGCACCTCGTCGTCGCCGAGCCCGGCGTGGTTGGCCCGGCCGTAGCCGACCAGGTGAACCGTGCCGTCCTTGGTGATCACACCGTGGCACAGCGGCCCCGGCAGGTCCTCGTAGCCGTCGCGGCACAGCTCCACCGTCCGCGCGCTGCCCCGGGTCACCGTGTGGTGGATCATCACGCCGTGCACCGGCCCCCAGGGGCCCTTGTGATTGCGGTTGTGGTGCCGCCAGTCGCCGACCTCCACGACCGTGACGCCCTCAGCCCTGAGCGCGTCCAGGAATCCGCTCGCCGACATGGGTGCGGCCATGTCCGACTCCTTCGTGCCGTACCGTCCGGCCGCTGATCGCGGCCGGGTGTCCTCCCCTGTTCAACGAGGCCGGACGTCGCCCTGTTCAACGAGGCCGGACGCCGGGGGACGCGCCGTTCGTACGGTGTGCGAGCCGATCCGGACAACCGGAGGGGACCGGGGGCCGGAACGGGATCCCTCTTCGTGCCCAGTAATCCGATGATCCATTCCCGCTCTTTCGGGTTATGGCGCGCTCACGGTGCGTGCTGGAACGCTCGACGGTGCGACCGGTGCCCGTGCGATCAGGCACCGGGCATACATGGGGAGGCATTTCTTTATGTCGGTAGGCGAAGAGGTCCGCACGGATCAGGGCAAGCCGCAGCAGTCCCTCGGGACGGCGGCAGCGCGGAACCTGGCCACCACCACCAAGTCCGTTCCGCAGATGCAGGAGATCAGCTCCCGCTGGCTGCTGCGCACGCTTCCCTGGGTGGACGTCCAGGGCGGTACCTACCGGGTGAACAGGCGGCTGACCTACGCCGTCGGCGACGGCCGGATCACCTTCGTGAAGACGGGTGACCAGGTGGAGGTCATCCCGGCCGAACTGGGCGAACTGCCGGTCCTGCGGTCGTACGGGGACGAGGAGGTGCTGACGGAGCTGGCCCGGCGCTGCCGGCAGCGCGACTTCGCGGCCGGTGAGGTGATCGCCGACTTCGGCAACCGGACGGACGAGGTCTACCTGCTCGCCCACGGCCGCGTGGAGAAGGTCGGCACGGGGCCCTACGGCGACGACGCGGTGCTCGGCGTCCTCGCGGACGGCGCCTACTTCGGCGACCAGGCGCTGCTCGACCCGGAGGCCATCTGGGAGTACACCGTCCGCGCGGACACCCCGACCACCGTGCTGATCCTCAGCCGCCAGGACTTCGAGCAGGTCGCCGAGCGCGCCGACTCGCTGCGCGCCCACCTCGAACAGCTGCGCTCGATCCCCGAGCAGCGGACCAACAAGTACGGCGAGAAGGAGGTCGAGCTGGCGGCCGGCCACTCCGGCGAGCCCGACATCCCGCACACCTTCGTGGACTACGAGCCGCGGCCCCGCGAGTACGAACTCAGCATCGCCCAGACCGTGCTCCGCATCCACTCGCGCGTGGCCGACCTGTACAACCAGCCGATGAACCAGACCGAGCAGCAGCTGCGGCTCACGGTCGAGGCGCTGAAGGAGCGCCAGGAGCACGAGCTGGTCAACAACCCGGAGTTCGGCCTGCTCAGCAACTGCGAGTACGACCAGCGGATCCAGCCGCACGACGGCGTGCCCAGCCCGGACGACCTGGACGAGCTGCTCAGCCGCCGCCGGGGCACCAAGCTGCTCCTGGCCCACCCGCGTGCGATCGCCGCGATCGGGCGGGAGCTGAACAAGCGGGGGCTGGTCCCGGAGACCATCGACATCTCCGGCAACCGCATCCCCACCTGGCGCGGGGTGCCGATCTACCCGTGCAACAAGATCCCGGTCAGCGAGGCCCGGACGACCTCCATCATCGCGATGCGTACCGGCGAGGCCGACCAGGGTGTCATCGGCCTCAGGCAGTCCGGCATCCCGGACGAGATCGAGCCGAGCCTTTCGGTCCGCTTCATGGGCATCAACGAACAGGCCATCATCAAGTACCTGGTGACGGCGTACTACTCGGCCGCCGTCCTGGTGCCCGACGCGCTCGGGGTGCTGGAGAACGTCGAGATCGGCCGGTGGAGGTGACGTCTCCGCACGTACCGGCCGTGTCCCCGCCCGCCGGCACGGGTAGGCCCCTGGGGTATGCGTCCGGCGGGGCCGGCGGCGCCGGCCTCCGCGGACCCGGCGAGGGGGAGGCATGGCCGAGTTCATGACGGAGACCGAAGAACGTTCCTCCGGTGTGCCGCGTCCCGGCGCGGCGGAGGAACCGCGGGAGAGGACCTCGGAGACCGGCGGCCCGCTCGACGCCCAGGAGGCGGTGGTACAGCTGGAGCGCACCCGGGCGCTGGTCGACCCGGAACTGCGCGCCGCCGTGGAGTCGCTGCCCGGTGCCATGCGCCGGGCCGGGCTGTACCACTTCGGCTGGCAGCACGCCGACGGCAGTCCGGCGGCGGGCAACGCGGGCAAGGCGATCAGGCCGGCGCTGGTGCTGGCGGCCGCCGCCGCGCTCGGCGGGCCGGCGGCCCGGACGGCGGCCGTCCGGGCGGCAGCGGCGGTCGAGCTGGTCCACAACTTCACGCTGGTGCACGACGACGTGATGGACCGGGACACCACCCGCCGGCACCGGTCGACGGTCTGGACCGTGTTCGGCGTACCCGACGCGATCCTCGCCGGTGACGCCCTCCAGGCGCTGGCCCTCCGGCTGCTGGCCGAGGACCCGCACCCGGCCTCCGCCCCGGCCGCGGCCCGGCTCGCGGCCTGTGTCGTGGAGCTGTGCGAGGGCCAGCACACCGACACGGACCTGGAGCGGCGCGCACCGGAGGCGGTCACCCTGGAGGAGGTGCTCGTCATGGCGGAGGCGAAGACCGGCGCCCTGCTGGGCTGCGCCTGCGCGCTCGGCGCGCTGTACGCGGGCGCGGGCGAGGAGGAGGTGGCCGCGCTGGACGCCTTCGGCCGCCAGGCCGGCCTCGCCTTCCAGCTGATCGACGACGTCATCGGCATATGGGGCGACCCGCGGCACACCGGCAAGCCGGCCGGCGCGGATCTCGCCGCCCGCAAGAAGTCCCTGCCGGTGGTGGCGGCGCTGACCTCCGGCACCCCGGCGGCGGCCGAGCTCGCCGCCCTCTACGGGAGTCCGTACCTACAGGGGGAGGCGGCGGCCGGGGAGATCGCGCGGACCGCGCTGGCGGTCGAGCGGGCCGGCGGCCGGGACTGGGCGCAGGCCGAGGCGGCCGACCGGATGGCCCGGGCCGTGCAGGAGCTGGCCCGCGCGGTCCCCGAACCCGAGGCGGCGGGCGGGCTGCTGGCGCTCGCCGAGTTCGTCACCCGACGCACCAGCTGAGGGCCGCCTCTTCCGGCGGTCGCGCAGACCCCGGAGTCCCCGGCCCGTGCGGCTCCTGACCCCGCACGGACCCCGGGGCTCCGGTCGGACGGCCCCGCGCATCTCCACGGTGCGCGGGGCCGCGCCCTGTCACGAACCAGTCCCGGCAACGGATATCGGCAACGGACCCCGGAGGCAGATCCCGGAGACAGATCTTCGGAAAGAGATCTCGGACAGCTCTTGCACCACGACAGTTGGAGTACTACAAATGAACCACTACATGCGGAGCGGTTACCTGGGTGCCTGTCCCGGCCGCTCCCCGCCCCGTCGTCCCGTGGAAAGAGACCCGCTTGCGCAAGCTCTCGTACGTCATCGCCTGTTCGCTCGACGGATTCATCGGCGACGAGCACGGTGACGCCTCCGCGATGTTCCGCTACCTGGACGAGGAGTACTCGGCCTTCCTCGCGGCGGAACTGCCGGAGACCCTGCCCACCCAGGCCCGCAAGGCGCTCGGTGTCGACCACCTGGAGAACAGGCGGTTCGACACGGTCGTCCAGGGCAGGGCCAGCTACGAGCTGGCCCTGCGGGAGGGCGTCACCAGCCCCTACGGCCACCTGCGCGAGTACGTCGCCTCCCGCAGCCTCGGTGCCTCGCCCGATCCGAACGTCGAGATCATCGCCGACGACCTGGCCGGCCGGGTCCGCGCCCTGAAGGCGGAGGACGGCGGGCTCGGCATCTACCTGTGCGGCGGCGCGCAGGTCGCCGGAGAACTGCTCGACGAGATCGACGAACTCGTCGTCAAGAGCTACCCCCTGGTCTACGGCAAGGGCATGCCGATGTTCGGCACCGGCCCGGACCTCAAGGAGTTCGCCCTGGAATCCCTGCGCACCTTCGGCAACGGCGTGGTGGTGCGCACCTACGGCAGGAAGCGCTGAGGCCGGCACCGGCCTACCCTGAGGGCATGGACAGCGACGCACAGGCCTGTCCCGTCTGCGGACAGCCCGTCGACACGGTCGTCAAGCGGCACAAGACCCTGGGCGCCTGGGTGCCGGTCTGGGGCTCCGGCCCGTGCCGCAACCCCGACTGCGCGAGGTACGACGCAACCGGCCGCCCCGCCCACGACGTCCGGCCCGCTCACGGCGACCGGCCCGCCCATGACGACCGGGCCGCCGGTGTGCCGGCCCCGCCGGAGCGCAGCGGCCCGGAGAAGCCGCCTGCGGCCGGGAGGACGCCGTAGCGTGGGCGCATGCCGAAACTTCCGTACATCCTCCACATCACCGAGCGTTCCCTGTGGGAAGCGGCGCGCGAGCGCGGCACCTATGAGACGTCCACCCGGGGCCGCACCCTCCAGGAGGAGGGCTTCATCCACTTCTCCACCCGTGACCAGCTCCCGACCGTCGCCGGCTTCCTCTACGGCGGCTACGACGGCCCCGACGAACTGGTCGTCCTGGTGGTGGACCCGGCCCGGGTCGGCGTGCCGGTGAAGTACGAGTCCGCCGAACCGGGCGGGGAGGAGTTCCCGCACGTGTACGGACCCGTACCGGTCGAGGCCGTGGTGGACGTGGAGAGCTGGGGGTGACCCGGCCGTAGGTCCCCCGGCGCGCGGGCTACCCCGCGGTGCGGGCGCCGCCGGCCGGCAGTCCGCCCGTCTCCGGGTCGCGGCCGGTCAGGCAGTACGTGCCGCCGGCCGGGTCGCGCATCACCGTCCAGTGGGCGCCCTCGCGCACGACCGCGGCGCCCAGCTCCTCGTGCCGGGCGCGGACGGCCGCGATGTCCGCGCAGGCGAGGTCGAGGCGGGCGGAGGCGGGGCGCTCCTCGCCGAGCCGCTGGAGCAGCAGCCGTACCGGGAGGCCCGCCGGCGGGCGCAGCACGGTGAACTCCGGCCGGGAGGCGGCCCGTTGCTCCCACCCGGTCAGCCCCGCCCAGAACGCGGACTCGGCGTCGTACCGGGACGGCGGGATGTCGAGGCACACCTGGTCCAGGCGGCTGCCGGACACCACCGGCGGCCGTACCGCCTCCCCCTGCCAGGGCACGGCACAGAACAACCGCCCTGCGGGCGAGCGCAGTACGGCCCAGTCGCCGTGGTCCGCCACCAGGCGCCGAACTGCCGGGCCAGCGTGGCGACCTGCCGAGTGCAGGAGGCACTGCGGGAGGGGAGTTCAGCCGGTGGGGCGTTCGATGAAGCGGAGCTGGTTGCCCGCCGGGTCCCGGAAGGCACAGTCGCGGACCCCGTACGGCTGGTCCATCGGCTCCTGGAGGACGTCACCGCCGGATTCCCGCACCCGCTCGTACAGCGCGTCGCAGTCCGGCGTGGTGAAGATGACCCCGCGCAGCAGGCCCTTGGCCAGCAGTTCGTTGAGCGCCTGCTTGTCCGCGGGGGAGGCGTCCGGGCTCGCGTCCGGCGGCTCCAGGACGATCTCGACGTCCGGCTGGAGCGGGGAGCCCAGGGTCACCCAGCGCATGCCCTCGAAGCCGACGTCGTTGCGGATCTCCAGACCGAGCACGTCGCGGTAGAAGGCGATGGCCTTGTCGTGGTCGTCCACGGCGAGGAAGCACTGCGCGAGTTTCACGTCCATGGCCTCACCCTAGAACCGGCGGGCGCACCGCGCCTCAGTACGGGCGCCGCCGCGGCCGGGTCAGCCGGCGGGCCACACAGGGCGGGATCACCGCGCTCTCCGCGTGGTCGCGGGCCCGGTAGGCGCTCGGCGTCTCGCCGACCAGCTCGGTGAAGCGGGAGCTGAAGGAGCCGAGGGAGGTGCAGCCGACGGCGAGGCACACCTCGGTCACGCTCAGATCGCCCCGGCGCAGCAGCACCTTGGCCCGCTCCACGCGCCGGGTCATCAGGTAGCCGTACGGCGTCTCCCCGAACGCCTTGCGGAAGCTGCGCTGGAAGTGGCCCGGGGACATCAGGGCGTCGCGGGCCAGCTCGGTCATGTCGAGCGGCTCGGCGTACTCGCGGTCCATGCGGTCGCGCACCCGCAGCAGCCGTCTCAGATCCTCCAGGGCGGTCACCGCATCAGCTTCGCACAGCGCCAGGCGCGGGTGCCGGGCGTTCTCCGGGCTCCGCGCCCTCCTGCGCGGCCGGAGCGGCCGGGCCCACGGCACGTCGGCCGGGGAACGAGAACGGGCCGCCCGGACACCCGGGCGGGCCGCTCCCGCACTCGAAGCCGCAAGGCGTCGGGTCAGGCCTTCTTGGTCTCCCAGAAGATCTTGTCGATCTGGGCGATGTAGTCCAGCGCCTTCTGGCCCGTCGCCGGGTCGGTGGACGCCTTGGCGGCCGAGAGGGCCTTCAGGGCGTCGTTGACCAGCTGGTGCAGCTCCGGGTACTTCTCGAAGTGCGGGGCCTTGAAGTAGTCGCTCCAGAGCACGGAGACGTGGTGCTTGGCCAGCTCCGCGCGCTGCTCCTTGATAACGGTGGCGCGCGCCTGGAAGTGGGGGTCGTCGTTGCCGGCCATCTTCTCCTGGACGGCCTTCACCGACTCCGCCTCGATGCGGGCCTGGGCCGGGTCGTACACGCCGCAGGGCAGGTCGCAGTGGGCGCTGACCTTGACCTTGGGGGCAAACAGGCGGGAAAGCATGGAGCATTCCTTCCTCGTGATCGTCTTCTCAGGTGCGACATTACTCCCTGCGGAAGGCGATTTCTCGGGTGCCCCCTAGGGCTTAGGACAAAAGTCCAGGGTGAGACTGAGACTGGTGGAGGAACGGACCGGGGAGGTGCCGGGGATGCCGGAGCTGTCGCAGGAGACCGAGCGGGGGAGGGCCGTGGCGCCCTTCGGGCTGGCCGAGGTGACCGGCCCGTCGATGGTGCCCACGCTGCACCACGGGGACCAGCTGCTGGTGCGGTACGGGGGTGTGGTCAGGCCCGGGGACGTGGTGGTCCTGCGTCATCCGTTCCAGCAGGACCTGCTGGTGGTCAAGCGGGCCGTGGAACGGCGCGAGGGCGGCTGGTGGGTGCTCGGGGACAACCCCTACGCCGGCGGCGACAGCACGGACTACGGGGTGGTGCCCGAGGAGCTGATCCTGGGGAAGGCGTGGTTCCGGTTCCGGCCGGTCAAGTCCGGTCAGCGCTCGCCGCTCGCGCTGGCGCGCTGGGCGTTCTCCGCGGCGAGGCCGCTGCTGCCGGACCGGTCGGCCTCCAGGCGTTTGCGGGCCCGGTAGGCGGCCACGTTGGCACGGGTCGCGCAGCGGTCCGAGCAGTAGCGCCGGGAGCGGTTGGTGGAGGTGTCCAGGTAGGCGTTGCGGCACGGGGGCGCCTGGCACAGGCCGAGTCGGTCCACGCCGTACTCGGTGAGGTGGAAGGCCAGGCCCATCGCCGCGATCGCCGCGTAGCCGGCGGTGGCGTTGGACGGGTGGTCGGCCAGGTGCATGTGCCACAGCGGGCGGCCGTCCTCGTCGCGGTGGTCGTGCCCGGAGATCTGCGGGCTGACCGGGAACTCCAGCAGGAGCGAGTTCAGCAGGTCCACGGCGAGGGTCTCGTCGCCCTGGTCGGCGGCCTCGAAGACGCCGCGCAGCCGCGCCCGGACCGAGCGGAACCGCGTGACGTCGGCGTCGGTGGCACGGCGGGCCGCCGACGCGTTGTCGCCGAACAGATCGCGGACGGCCTCGACCGTGGTCAGGATGTCCTTGCCCCGGGCCGGTTCCTCGCTGTTGACGAGACGGACGGCGTAATCCGAGTAATAGGCCAGTTCCACTTGTAGTCCTTACGGAGGCGCATTATCGTCGTGTCTGCGGTCGGGTAACAGCCGGTCGTGCTTCCAGGGTATTACGCGAACCGAGGGGAGTCGGGGTTCCATGACCACAACCGCCGGAACCGACTGGGCAGCGTGGCAGGAGAGCTGGGACCGGCAGCAGGAGTGGTACATGCCGGACCGCGAGGAACGCTTCCGGGTCATGCTCGACATGGTCGAGGCGCTCGTGGGCACCGCCCCGCGCGTGCTCGACCTCGCCTGCGGCACCGGCAGCATCACCGCCCGGCTGCTGCGCCGCTTCCCCGGGGCCACCAGCACCGGCGTCGACCTCGACCCGGCGCTGCTCGCCATCGCGGACGGCACCTTCGCGGGCGACGACCGCGTCACCCTCGTCACCGCCGACCTCACGGACCCCGACTGGCCGGCGAAGCTGCCGTACGACTCCTACGACGCCGTCCTGACCGCCACGGCCCTCCACTGGCTGCACAGCGAACCCCTCGCGGCCCTCTACGGTCAGGTCGCGGGGCTGGTCCGCGACGGCGGTGTCTTCATGAACGCGGACCACATGATCGACGACACCACGCCCCGGATCAACGCGGCCGAGCGCGCCCAGCGCCACGCCCGCATGGATCAGGCCAAGCTGGGCGGCGCCCTGGACTGGGCCGAGTGGTGGCGGCTGGCGGCCCAGGACCCGGTCCTCGCCGGGCCGACCGCCCGCCGCTTCGAGATCTACGGCGAACACGCCGACGGGGACACCCCGCCGGCCGCCTGGCACGCGCGCGTGCTGCGCGAGAAGGGGTTCGCCGAGGCCAGGCCGGTGTGGTGCTCGCCCTCCGACACCCTGCTGCTCGCCCTCAAGTAGGGGCGCGCAGGCGGGACGGGCGGCCTCGTCCGGACGGCGCGTGACACGGCGAAGGGCGGTACGGGGAGCCGTACCGCCCTTCGCCGTGCGGAGCGTCAGAGCACCTTCGACAGGAAGGACTGCGTCCGTTCGTGCTGCGGGTTCGTCAGGACGTCCCGCGGGTGGCCGGATTCCACCACCACACCGTCGTCCATGAACACCAGGCTGTCGCCCACCTCGCGGGCGAAGCCCATCTCGTGGGTGACGACGACCATGGTCATACCGGACTCGGCGAGGTCCCGCATGACGTCCAGGACGTCACCGACCAGCTCCGGGTCCAGGGCCGAGGTCGGCTCGTCGAACAGCATCAGCTTCGGCTCCATCGCCAGGGCCCGGGCGATCGCCACGCGCTGCTGCTGGCCGCCGGAGAGCTGGGAGGGGTAGTGCCCGGCCCGGTCGGCCAGGCCCACGCGCTCCAGCAGCTGCATGGCCCGCTCCCGGGCCTGCGCCCGGTTCACGCCCTTGACCTGCACCGGCGCCTCCATGACGTTCTCCACGGCCGTCATGTGCGGGAACAGGTTGAAGCGCTGGAAGACCATGCCGATGTCCCGGCGCTTCAGGGCGACCTCGCGGTCGCGCAGCTCGTACAGCTTCTCGCCCTGCTGGCGGTAACCGACCAGCTCGCCGTCGACGTACAGCCGCCCGGCGTTGATCTTCTCCAGGTGGTTGATGCACCGCAGGAAGGTCGACTTGCCGGAGCCGGAGGGGCCGATGAGGCAGAACACCTCGCCGGACTTCACCTCCAGGTCGATGCCCTTGAGCACCTCGACGTGGCCGAAGGACTTGTGGACGCCCTCCGCCTTGACCATCGGGACGGTGCCGTTCGCCGGGGTGGCCTGCGTCTTGCTCAGCTTGTCGGTCATGCGCCCACCGCTCCCCTCGGGCGACCCAGCGACAGCATGTTCGCCTTCACCTTCTGCCACGGTGTGGCCGGCAGCTGACGGCTGGAACCGCGGGCGTAGTACCGCTCGATGTAGTACTGGCCGACGCTCAGCACCGAGGTCATGATCAGGTACCAGGCCGCGGCGAGGAAGTACATCTCCACCGGGGCACCGGAGTTCTGGCCGATGTCCTGGGCGTAGCGGAACAGCTCGGGATACTGGACGGCCGCCACGAGCGAGGTCGTCTTCAGCATGTTGATCACTTCGTTGCCCGTCGGCGGCACGATCACGCGCATCGCCTGCGGGATGACCACCCGGAGCAGGGTCTTGCCGTGGCTCATGCCGAGCGCGTGGGCCGCCTCGGTCTGGCCCTCGTCCACCGCGAGCAGACCGGCCCGGCAGATCTCGGCCATGTATGCCGCCTCGTTCAGACCCAGGCCGAGCAGCGCCGTCAGCAGCGGCGTCATGAAGTTCGACCAGTAGTCCTTGTAGAACGGCATCAGGTTGATGTACTCGAAGACCAGGCCCAGGTTGAACCAGAGGAACAGCTGGACCAGGACCGGGGTGCCGCGGAAGAACCAGATGTAGAACCAGGCGATCGACGAGGTCACCGGGTTCTTCGACAGCCGCATCACCGCCAGGACGATGCCGCCGACGATGCCGATCACCATCGAGAGCACGGTCAGCAGGAGGGTCTTGCCGACACCGGTCATGATCCGGTCGTCGAAGAAGTAGTCCGGTACCGCGTGCCAGTTGATCCTGCCCTGGCCGAACGCGTAGATGATCGCCACGAGGAGCGCGATCGCGATGACGGCGGAGACGTAGCGTCCGTAGTGCCGGACCGGGATGGCCTTGATGGCCTCCGCGCCGGCCGGGGGCGCGGACTCGGCCCCTGCCGTCTTGTCGATGTCAGTCACGGGTATTGCCTTTCAGTGGCCGCTCGGCTGCCGCGGGTCACTTGCCGCCGTTGATCACGGACTGCTTGACGGCGCCGTCCTGGGCGCCCCACTTCTCAAGGATCTTCTGGTACTCGCCGCTCTTGATGATCGCGTCCATCGCGGCCTGCAGCGCGTCGCGCAGCTGCGTCTCCTGCTTGGACACCGCGATGCCGTACGGGGCCGCCTCGACCTGGTCGCCGACGATCTCGAAGTCCTTGCCGCCGCCGGACGTCTTCACCGCGTACGCGGCGACCGGGAAGTCGGCGGACACGGCGTCCGCGCCGCCCGAGCGCAGCCGGGTCTGGGCCTGCTGGTTGTCGTCGAAGGCCTCGATGGCGAGCTTCTTGCCGGACGGACACTTCTTGGCCTGCTGCTTGGCCAGGTCCTCGGAGGTGGTGCCGCGCTGGACGGCGAGCTTCTTGCCGCAGAGGTCGTCCCAGGTGGTGATGCCCTTGGTGTCGCCCTTGCGGGTGTAGATCGAGACACCGGCGGTCAGGTAGTCGACGAAGTCGACGCCCTCGCCGACCTTCTTGCCGGTGTCCGGGTCGACGCCCTGCTGACGGTTCTTGTTGTCCGTCATCGCCGACATCGCGATGTCGTAGCGGTCCGAGCGCAGACCGGTGAGCAGGCCGTCGAAGGTGCCGTTCTGGAAGTCGAACGTCACGCCGAGCTGCTTGCCCAGGGCCTCCGCCAGGTCCGGGTCGAGTCCGACGACCTTGCCGGCGGAGTCCTTGTACTCGACCGGGGCGTACGCGATGTCCGAGCCGACCCTGATCGTGCCCTTGCTGCGGATCTCCTGCGGGAGCTTGTCGGCGAGCGGTGCGCTGCTGGTGGACGCGCTGCCGGAGTTCTGGTTCTTGTCCTTCGTCTGGTCACCGCAGCCGGTGAGCAGCAGGGCCCCTGCGACCGCGATCGCACCGGCCGCGGCCAGACGGGAGCGCGCTGCGGTCGTACGACGGGTGGAGCTTGCGGTCATCGTGGTTCCTCCGGCGGATGGGAAGAGTTGCCGATGGGTCGACGGAAACACACACCTTCGGGTGTCGCGACCTCGTGGGTTTACGGCATCTTGCCATTCGGACTACGCCATTCAGGGGCGTCACTATGTCAAAATCGGATAACGGGTGACCCCCGAACCGCATCAGGTCGGTACATCCCTGGTGCGCCACCGCCGAACATCTGCGGGAATCCGACGTTCCGGCCGGAAAATCTTCAGTGCGTCTCAGGATGCGGTCATCTCTTCGCCGAGCCCGATGGGCCGCCTTGGGCGTATTCGCGCCGTTCCGGGCCGTCGCCCGCGCGTCATCCGCGGGTCGCCCGCCCGTTCCCGGATGTGACCTTGCACCTAATGGACTCGTCTCGGGCACCGTCCGTCCGGTAAGAAGGTTCTTTACACCCCTCATCCGGGGCTCAGGGCGCGTGTGCGGCGCGCCCGTCGCGTATGAGCTCGTACGTATCCGCAATCGAGCCGTACGCGGTGCCCGCCCACCCCTCACCAGGAGTGGTCGACCCTCAAACCATGCATAGCTAAGGGGTAAAACAAAGTGGCAGCGGAGATCGTCAATCCTCGCAGCGACAGCGGTACGGACCAGGACGGCGGGGCCGAGCCCCTCGATTCCTTCGATCCGGCGTTCGCGCTGCACCGCGGCGGCAAGATGGCCGTGCAGGCCACCGTGCCGGTCCGTGACAAGGACGACCTTTCCCTCGCGTACACGCCCGGCGTCGCTCGCGTGTGCACCGCGATCGCGGAACAGCCGGAGCTGGTCAACGACTACACGTGGAAGTCCAACGTGGTCGCCGTCGTCACCGACGGTACGGCCGTGCTCGGACTCGGGGACATCGGTCCCCAGGCCTCCCTCCCCGTGATGGAGGGCAAGGCCATCCTCTTCAAGCAGTTCGGCGGCGTCGACGCGGTGCCGATCGCGCTCGACTGCACCGACGTGGACGACATCGTCGAGACCGTCGTCCGGCTCGCTCCCTCCTTCGGCGGAGTGAACCTGGAGGACATCTCGGCGCCCCGGTGCTTCGAGATCGAGCGCCGGCTCCAGGAGCGCCTGGACATCCCGGTCTTCCACGACGACCAGCACGGCACGGCCGTCGTGACGCTGGCGGCGCTGCGGAACGCGGCGCGGCTGAGCCGGCGCGAGATCGGGCAGCTGCGGGCCGTCATCTCGGGCGCCGGCGCGGCCGGTGTGGCCATCGCCAAGATGCTGGTCGAGGCCGGCATCGGGGACGTGGCCGTGGCGGACCGCAAGGGCGTCGTCTCCGCCGACCGGGAGGACCTGACGCCGGTCAAGCGCGAGCTGGCCGGATTCACCAACAAGGCCGGCCTCACCGGCTCGCTGGAGGCCGCCCTCGCGGGCGCGGACGTCTTCATCGGCGTCTCCGGCGGTACGGTCGCCGAGGAGGCCGTAGCCTCCATGGCCGAGGGCGCCTTCGTGTTCGCCATGGCCAACCCGAACCCCGAGGTGCACCCGGACGTCGCGCACAAGTACGCGGCGGTCGTCGCCACCGGGCGCTCGGACTTCCCCAACCAGATCAACAACGTGCTGGCCTTCCCCGGGATCTTCGCGGGCGCGCTCCAGGTGCGGGCCACGCGGATCACCGAGGGGATGAAGATCGCCGCGGCCGAGGCGCTGGCCTCGGTGGTCGGTGACGACCTCGCCGCCGACTACGTGATCCCCTCGCCGTTCGACGAGCGCGTCGCTCCCGCGGTCACCGCCGCGGTCGCCGCCGCCGCCCGCGCCGAGGGTGTCGCCCGTCGCTGACGCCGCGCGGAAGGGCCCCGTCCGTCAGGGCGGGGCCCTTTCCCTTTGCCTGCCCGCCCTGCCCGTCCGTGTGTTCGCCCGTCCGTCCGGGGGCGCCGGGGCAGTGCTGCGCCGCAAGGGTGCCGTTGCGCAAGAGGGCATGTGTCACAGGGGGCCCTGGTTCCGTCGGCTGCGCCGCGCACCTATCGTCGGCACCATGTTCGCTGTCTACGCCGCCCGAATCGACCGCGACCAGCCGCTCACCGGCCTTGAGTTGGGGGAGCGTCCGGCTCCCGAGGCCCGTCCCGGCTGGAGCACCGTCACCGTGCGGGCCGCTTCCCTCAACCACCACGACCTCTGGTCCCTGCGGGGCGTCGGCCTCACCGAGGACCGGCTGCCGATGATCCTCGGCTGCGACGCCGCCGGTGTCGACGCGGACGGCAACGAGGTCGTCCTGCACTCCGTCATCGGCCAGACCGGCCACGGCGTCGGACCCGACGAGCCGCGCTCCATCCTCACCGAGCGCTACCAGGGCACCTTCGCCGAACAGGTCGCCGTGCCGACCTGGAACATCCTGCCCAAGCCGAAGGAGCTGTCCTTCGCCGAGGCCGCCTGTCTGCCCACCGCCTGGCTGACGGCGTACCGGATGCTGTTCACCAACGCCGGGGTACGGCCCGGTGACTCGGTCCTCGTGCAGGGGGCGGGCGGCGGTGTCGCCACGGCCGCGATCGTCCTCGGCAAGGCGGCCGGGCTGCGGGTCTTCGCCACCAGCCGGGACGAGGCCAAGCGGAAGCGGGCCCTGGAGCTCGGAGCGGTGGAGGCCGTGGAGCCCGGGGCGCGGCTGCCGCAGCGGGTGGACGCCGTCATCGAGACCGTGGGCGCGGCCACCTGGTCCCACTCGGTGAAGTCCCTGCGGCCCGGGGGCACGCTCGTCATCTCCGGGGCCACCAGCGGGGACCGGCCCTCGCACGCCGAGCTGACCCGGATCTTCTTCCTGGAGCTGAAGGTGGTCGGCTCCACCATGGGCACCAAGGACGAGCTGGAGGACCTGCTCGCCTTCTGCGCCGCGACGGGGGTACGGCCCGTCATCGACGAGGAGCTGCCGCTGGACCGGGCCCGCGAGGGCTTCGAGCGGCTCGCGTCCGGGGAGCAGTTCGGGAAGATCGTGCTCACCAACTCCTGAGGCGCCGGCCGGAGGCCGGGACGAGAGGCGGGTCCGGGTGCCGGGCCCGCCTTTCGCATGGCCTTCTTGTCAACTTGGGTTGACTGCCGAGGAGCGTCAACCTACATTGACAGCATGAGTGAGGCAACCGATCTCGCCGAGCGCGCCGGTGACCGGGATCCCCGGGTCGGACTGCGGGCCGTGGCCGCACTGCGCCGGCTGCTGGAGCAGCTGGAGGCGGTACAGGTGCGCAGCGCGCGCAATCAGGGCTGGTCGTGGCAGGAGATCGCCGCGGAGCTCGGTGTCAGCAGGCAGGCCGTGCACAAGAAGTACGGGAGGCGTTGATGTTCGAGCGGTTCACGAAGGACGCCCGGGCGGTGGTCGAGGGGGCGTACGCCCACGCGGAGGAGGACGGATCGGACTCGGTGGACACCGAGCACCTGCTGCTCGCGCTCCTCGACCGGGAGGGCAGCCGGGGGTCGTCCGCCCTGGCCGCCCTCGGGCTCGCCGGGCCGCCCGAGCGCGAGGCGGTACGGCGGGCCCTGCGCGAGGCGCGGCGACGGGCCGGGCTGACCCGGGCCGAGACGGATGCGCTGGCGGAGCTGGGGATCGACGTGTCCCGGATCGTGGCCCGGGTGGAGGAGGTGCACGGCGTCGGGGCGATGTCCGGTGACCGGAAGGGTGCGGGGCTGCGGCTCCGGCGCCGGCCGAGGTTCAGCCGGGGAGCGAAGGGGGTGCTGGAGCGGTCGCTGCGGGTCGCTCTCGCCCGGCGGGACCGGAGTATCGGCGACGAGCACCTGCTGCTGGCGCTCACCGTGGTGCCGGGGGTGGCGGGGGAGGTGCTGGCCGACAGCGGTGTGACCTTCGCGGGGGTGTCGAGGGTCTGCGGGGAGGGCCGGCCGGCCGAGGGGTGATCCCTCCGGGCGTTCGGCCGATCCTGCCCACCAGTCCACCCGTGCCGGTCGGCTGGAGGAGGGGCCCCGGGGCCCCGCCCCGGACCCCGAGGCGCTCGCCCACCCGCCCCCTTCCCACCCGGCTCGGTCGGCTGGTGAGGGGGCGGGTGGGCTCGGCCGGTCGGCCGGCGGGGCCTGGGGTCAGGGGGCGTGGAGGAGTGCTGCGATGCGGGCCGCCGCCGTGGCGAGGTGGTGGCGGGTCTCGTGGAGCTGGGTGGGGGTGACTCCGTGGTCGCGGGCCGCGTCGCGGATGTCGTCGCGGAAGCGGTCCAGCAGGCGGTCCAGGTCGCGGGCCGGGTCGCCGGTGGCCTCCTCGTGGGCCCAGGAGGGTTCGTACCCGGCGGCGAAGTCCTCCTGCGGAGCGGTGTAGTGCGGCTCCGCGGAGGCGGCGGACTCGGTGGTGCGGGGGGAGCCCCAGTCCCGGCCGGCCTCCTTGCCGAACTCGCCGAACTCCTTGGCCAGTTCCGTCAGGCCCTCGCGGACGCCCTTCGGCCAGTCGCCGCGCGTGAAGTGGTCCTGGACGCGGTCCTGGACCCGGCGCGCGATGCGCTGGACCTCCTCCTGCGCCTGGGCCCGCGCCCGCGCCTGCGCCTCCTGGGCCTGGCGGCGGGCCCGCTCGGCCTCCTCGCGGGCCCGGCGGCTCTCGTCCTTGGCGCGCCGCGCCTGTTCCTTCCACTCCTGCTTGACCCGGCGCATCTCCTCCTTGGCGGCCTTCCAGGCCTCGTTGTCGCCCAGCTCGACGTACTCGCCGTAGGGGCTCTCGTCCGCGGAGGTCTTCGCGCCCCGGCGGGCCTCCGAGGCGGCGGCGCGCATCTCGCGGCGCAGGTCGCCGGCCGCGCCGCGCACGTCGGCCTTCATCTCGGCGGCCAGTTCCGCGACCGACTCGCGGATCTCCAGCTCCAGGTCGGCCAGCTCGCCGCTGCGGTCGGCCAGTTCGGCGCGGCCGGCGTCCGTGATCGCGTACACCTTGCGACCGCCCTCGGTGGTGTGCCGGACCAGGCCCTCCGCCTCCAGCTTGGCCAGGCGGGGGTAGACCGTGCCCGCCGACGGGGCGTAGAGGCCCTGGAAGCGTTCCTCAAGGAGCCTGATCACCTCGTAGCCGTGGCGCGGGGCCTCGTCGAGCAGCTTGAGCAGGTACAGGCGGAGGCGGCCGTGGGCGAAGACGGGAGGCATGTCAGAGCACCTTCTTGTCGGTCGTGCCGTCGGCCGGGGTGCCGCCGGTACCGGGGGCTTCGGCGGCGGTGGCGTCCTGGCCGGAGACGGCATTCTCCCGCGGGGCGGCCGGGGGACGGTCGCCCGGGTGCGGTGCGCCGGGGGCGGGGGTCCTCGGGGGCTCGGTCTCCCAGGCGGTGTCGTCCCAGGGGGTGTCGTCCTCGTCGTCCCGCGACGGGCGGCTCAGCAGGGCGATCGAGCCGGACACCGTGGTGGCGCGCAGCCTGCCGGTGCCCGCGCCGAGGCGGCCGGTGACCTTGTGCGCGCCCCACTGGCCGTGGACCCGCAGTCCGTCGAAGGCGTTGGAGATCGTGCCGCTCGCGGTGTTCGCCTCCACCTTGGTGTCCGCCGGGTGCGGCAGGCGGACGGCGATCTCGCCCGAGACACTGGTCAGCCCGATGTCCGTGGGGCCGTCCGGATCCAGGTCGACGATCATGGAGCCGCTGACGGAGTCGGCCCGCACGGAGGTGCCGGAGCCCTCGACCACGGTGAGGTCGCCCGAGACCGACTGGAACCGGAGGTCGCCGGTGACCGCCTGGGCCTCCAGGTTGCCCGAGACGGTGTCCGCGCGGACCGGACCGGAGACGCCGACCAGCGTGGTGTCGCCGGTGACGCCCTTGATCACGGCGGGGCCGCGGATGCCGGAGACGACCGCGGCGGCGCCGACCACGCCGACCTCCACGCGGGTGTCGGCGGGGACGGCGAGGGAGACGACGGCGCTGCGGCGCCAGCCCTTGCGGTCGAACCACTTGAGGAAACCCCGCCAGGGCAGGTCGTCGTAGGCCACGGTCAGGGTGGAGCGGGTCCGGGTGACCACCAGGGGTGGGCCTTCGAGCTCCGAGACCTCAAGGCGCGCGACAGGGTCGTCCGTGCCCACCACGTTCACCGTGCCGTTGACGATGCGGACCCGGAGCTCGCGCACGGGGGCGTCGAAGGTCAGCTTCTGGGATTCGGTGACGGACCACTCCGACATGGGGCCTCCTCGGCCGGGCACGGTCGCGACACGCCATATCGCGTCCTCCTGAGAACACGATATATCGCGGTTCGGAGAAGTCAAGGGACCCGTTCGGGTGGGTGCGCGGGCGCTCCTGCCGGGTGCGCCGGCGCCGGACGGGGCGGGCACGGGTGCGCCGGCCGGACGCTTACGCTGGTTGTTGTTGTCGGTTGCCGGATGTGTGCAGGAGACGTGGCCCTATGTACTTCACCGACCGCGGTATCGAGGAGTTGGAGAAGCGGCGTGGCGAGGAGGAGGTCACCTTCGAGTGGCTCGCGGAGCAGCTGCGGACGTTCGTCGACCTGAACCCGGACTTCGAGGTGCCGGTGGAGCGCCTGGCCACCTGGCTCGCGCGGCTCGACGACGAGGACGACGACTGACGGCGGGCGGACCCCGGAGGTGATCGTCGGCCGTGACTCCCGGCTGACCCCCTCCTCCGCATCCTCCCCTCCCCACCGGCACGGCCGGGGGCGTCGCACGCTCCCCGTGCCCCGGTCCGGACGCACCGGCCCCCAGCGAGCCCGGCGAACGCATCCACGCGGTCCGCGACGCGCCGCCCCGCGCCGCGGCGAACCGGCACGCCAACCGGCCGCTGCTCCTCGACGGTCGGGAGCGACACCGACGGCGTGACCCCGCTGCTCCCGCAGGGCACCGCGTTCCTGCGCCCCGAGTCCACCGCCCGCCTGATGCGCCGCGCCCCGAACGCCCTGCCGACCCTCACCGCACCCTGGGCGCCGGCACCCGCGCACCCTGTCGGCCCGCCGGCGGGTGCGGCCGTACCGGAGCTTCCAGGCCGGGCTGAAGCGCCCCGAAAGGCGCGCGGGGCTTTACCGACCTGCGGCTGCGCCGCGCGGGCGCGAGCGGTCACGGACGGCCCGCGGCCGCGCACCTACTCGGCCGTCCCGTCGGACAGGCGAAGGGCCCGGTGCCGAGCAAGACTCGGCACCGGGCCCTCACACTGGCGAACCGCCGGAGGCTTACGCCTCGAACACCTCACGGACCAGCTGCTCCTGCTCCGCCTGGTGGCGCTTGGCGGAGCCCACCGCCGGGGACGAGGAGTGCGGGCGCGAGATGCGCCGCAGCCGCTCGCCGGCCGGGATGTCCGCGCCGACCGCCAGGTCCAGGTGGTCGATCAGGTTGAGCGCGATGAACGGCCAGGCACCCTGGTTCGCCGGCTCCTCCTGCGCCCACAGGTACTTCTCGGCGTTCGGGTACTTGTTGACCTCCGCCTGGAGCTCGGCACCCGGCAGCGGGTACAGCCGCTCGATGCGGATGATCGCGGTGTCCGTCAGGCCCCGCTTCTGCCGCTCGGCCTCCAGGTCGTAGTACAGCTTGCCGGCCACGAACACGACCTTGCGGACCGCGGCCGGGTCCACCGTGGCGTCCCCGATGACGGGACGGAACTGACCCGAGGTGAACTCCTCCGTCTTCGACGCGGCGGCCTTCAGGCGGAGCATCGACTTCGGGGTGAAGACCACCAGCGGCTTGTGGTGCGGGTTGTGCACCTGCCACCGCAGGAGGTGGAAGTAGTTCGACGGCAGGGTCGGCATGGCGACCGTCATGTTGTTCTGGGCGCACAGCTGGAGGAACCGCTCGACCCGGGCCGAGGAGTGGTCCGGGCCCTGGCCCTCGTAGCCGTGCGGCAGCAGCAGGGTGACGCCGGAGGTCTGGCCCCACTTCTGCTCCGCCGCCGAGATGTACTCGTCGACCACCGTCTGGGCGCCGTTGACGAAGTCACCGAACTGCGCCTCCCACATCACGAGCGCGTCGGGGCGGGCCAGCGAGTAGCCGTACTCGAAGCCCATGACCGCGTACTCGGACAGCAGGGAGTTGTAGACGTTGTAGCGCGCCTGCTCCTCGGCGAGGTACTGGAGCGGGGTGTACTCCTCGCCCGTCTCGCGGTCGATGAGGACCGCGTGGCGCTGGCCGAAGGTGCCGCGCTGGGAGTCCTGGCCGGACAGCCGGACCGGGGTGCCCTCCAGCAGCAGCGAGCCGACCGCGAGGGTCTCGCCCATGCCCCAGTCGATCGTGCCGTCCTCGACCATCGTCGCCCGGCGCTGCAGCTGGGGCAGCAGACGCGGGTGCACGTGGAAGGAATCCGGGATGTTGACCTGGGACTCGGCGATGCGCTTGACGACCTCCGAGGAGATCGCGGTGTTCACGGCGACCGGGAACTCGGCCTGCGGGTCCGGCACCGGGCCGGTGGCCTGCTGGGTCGTGACGGCCTCGCGGACCTCGGTGAAGACCTTCTCCAGCTGGCCCTGGTAGTCCTGCAGGGCCTGCTCGGCCTCTTCCAGGGTGATGTCGCCGCGACCGATCAGGGACTCGGTGTAGAGCTTGCGCACCGAGCGCTTCTTGTCGATCAGGTCGTACATCAGCGGCTGGGTGAAGGCCGGGTTGTCCGACTCGTTGTGACCGCGGCGGCGGTAGCAGATGAGGTCGATCACCACGTCCTTGTTGAACGCCTGGCGGAACTCGAAGGCCAGCCGCGCGACGCGGACCACGGCCTCCGGGTCGTCGCCGTTCACGTGGAAGATCGGGGCCTCGATCATGCGGGCCACGTCCGTCGCGTACATGGAGGAACGCGAGGACTCGGGGGCCGCGGTGAAGCCGACCTGGTTGTTGATGACGATGTGGACCGTGCCGCCGGTGCGGTAGCCGCGCAGCTGCGACATGTTCAGGGTCTCGGCCACCACGCCCTGGCCCGCGAAGGCCGCGTCGCCGTGCAGCGCGACGGGCAGGACCGTGAAGTCCGTGCCGCCCTTGTTGATGATGTCCTGCTTGGCGCGGGCGATGCCCTCGATGACCGGGTCGACCGTCTCCAGGTGGGACGGGTTGGCGGCCAGCGAGACCTTGATCTGCTCGCCGTCCAGGCCGGTGAAGGTGCCCTCGGCGCCCAGGTGGTACTTCACGTCGCCGGAGCCGTGCATCGACTTCGGGTCGAGGTTGCCCTCGAACTCGCGGAAGATCTGCGCGTACGACTTGCCGACGATGTTGGCGAGGACGTTCAGGCGGCCGCGGTGGGCCATGCCGATGACGACCTCGTCGAGCCGCGATTCGGCGGCGGAGTCGATCACCGCGTCGAGCAGCGGGATGACGGACTCGCCGCCCTCCAGCGAGAAGCGCTTCTGGCCGACGTACTTCGTCTGCAGGAAGGTCTCGAAGGCCTCCGCCGCGTTCAGGCGGCGCAGGATGCGCAGCTGCTCCTCGCGCTCCATCTTGGAGTGCGGGCGCTCCACGCGGTCCTGGATCCACTTGCGCTGCTTGGGGTCCTGGATGTGCATGAACTCGATGCCGGTGGTGCGGCAGTACGAGTCGCGCAGCACGCCGAGGATGTCGCGCAGCTTCATCATCGACTTGCCGGCGAAGCCGCCGACGGCGAACTCGCGCTCCAGGTCCCACAGGGTGAGCCCGTGCTCGGTGATGTCCAGGTCGGGGTGCTTGCGCTGCTTGTACTCCAGCGGGTCGGTGTCGGCCATGACGTGGCCGCGGACCCGGTAGGAGTGGATCAGCTCGAAGACGCGGGCGGCCTTGGTGACGTCGTCGTCGTGGCTGGCGTCGATGTCCTTGAGCCAGCGGACCGGCTCGTACGGGATCCGCAGGGCCTCGAAGATGTCGTCGTAGAAGCCGTTCTCGCCGAGCAGCAGGTTCGCGACGGTGCGCAGGAACTCGCCCGAGGCGGCGCCCTGGATGACCCGGTGGTCGTAGGTCGACGTGAGCGTCATGACCTTGGAGATGCCGAGCTTGTTCAGGGTGTCCTGGCTGGTGCCCTGGAACTCCGCGGGGTAGTCCATGGAACCGACGCCCATGATCACCGACTGGCCGGGCATCAGGCGCGGCACGGAGTGGACGGTGCCGAGGCCGCCGGGGTTGGTCAGCGAGACCGTGACACCGGTGAAGTCGTCCATCGTCAGCTTGCCCTCGCGGGCGCGGCGGACGATGTCCTCGTAGGCCTGCCAGAACTCGAAGAAGTTCAGCGTCTCGGCCTTCTTGATGGCGGCCACGACGAGCTGGCGGTCACCGTTCGGCTTGACCAGGTCGATGGCCAAGCCGAGGTTGACGTGCGGCGGCTTGACGAGGGTCGGCTTGCCGTCCTTCTCGCCGAACGACCAGTTCATCGACGGCATGGCCTTGATGGCCTGCACCATCGCGAAGCCGATCAGGTGCGTGAAGGAGATCTTCCCGCCCCGGGCGCGCTTCAGGTGGTTGTTGATGACGATGCGGTTGTCGAACAGCAGCTTCACCGGGACGGCGCGGACCGAGGTGGCGGTCGGCAGTTCCAGGGAGGCGTTCATGTTCTTGGCGACGGCGGCGGCCGGGCCGCGCAGCGTGATCAGCTCCGGGCCCTCGGGGGCCTGCGCCGCGGGAGCGGCCGTCGCCTTGGGCTGAGCGGGCGCCTGTGCGGGCTGCGCCGGCTTGGCCGGGGCGGGAGCGGCCTTCGCCGCGGGAGCCGGGGCCGGCGCCGGAGCGGCGGCCGCGGGCTGCGCGGGAGCCGGGGCGGCGGCCTGGGGGGCCGGGGCCGCGGGCTGCGCCTGCGGGGCCGTGGTGGTCTCTGCGGCCCCCGCGGCCGCAGTACCCGCCGGAGCCGGGGTGGCAGGTGCACCCGGCTTGTAATCGGCGAAGAAGTCCCACCAGGCACGGTCTACCGAATTCGGGTCCTGGAGGTACTGCTGATAGATCTCGTCGACGAGCCACTCGTTCGGACCGAACGCGGCAGCGGGGTTCTTCCCGGCTTGGTCGTCGGTGGAGATGCTCGAGTTACTGGGGGACTGTGGCGACACGGCGGCAACCGCCCTCTTCCGCTTCACAAGGTGATGGACAGCGGGAATAAAGGCTACGCCCCCAGGGCGGGGAAGGTCAGGTCGGGCAAGGTCATCGTCGCGTAAGTCACATCAAGAATCTTGTTTCAGGGCTTGAAATGGCGGGAAACAAGCGTGGTTCCGGCTGTGTGAGGGTGTGCGGGCCCGGGCCCGGCGCGTCTTCGTTCGACGGGTGGCGCGGGCCTGCCCCGATCACACGTGTCCGGCTGCGCGCGAGCGGCGGCGACCGGCGTGGATCTTGTGCTTCCGGTTCGGACTTTACGTCAACTTGGCATGGAAGTCAGGCCCGGAAGAGTGACGATGATCCGACAGCCCCGCTCGGATTCGGCCACACCGATCCGGCCGCCGTGCAGATCCACCGCCCACCGGGCGATCGCCAGCCCCAGCCCCGTGCCGCCGTCGCTGCCCGGGCCGTGCGGCCGGGTGACGGCACCCCGGTTGAACCGCTCGAACACCCGGTGCCACTCGGACCGGGGGATGCCGGGACCCTCGTCCAGGACCTCCAGCTCCAGCGACTCCGGCTGCGGCCCGCGCCGCGCCCGTACGGTGACCCGGCCGTGCGGCGGGCTGTGCTTGACCGCGTTGTCGATCAGGTTCGCGACGACCTGGTGGATGCGCTCGGGGTCGGCGTGCGCGGTCAGCTCCGGCGGCGAGACGTCGAGATGCAGGTGGACGTCGGTGCGCGTGTGGCTGCCGGAACCGGTGGCCATGCCCGCGCGCGCGGAGGCCACCATGTTGGCCTCCTTCAGCACGCCCGACAGGTACGGCCACACCTCGAACCGGCGCAGCTTCAGCGGGACGACGCCGTTGTCCAGCCGGGACAGGTCCAGCAGGGTCTCCACCAGCCGGCCGAGCCGCTCGGTCTGCTTCAGAGCGGTGCGCATGGTCTCCGGGTCGGCCTGGGTGACCCCGTCGACGATGTTCTCCAGCACCGCGCGCAGTCCGGCGATCGGGGTGCGCAGCTCGTGCGAGACGTTCGCGACCAGTTCCTTGCGCTGGTTGTCCTGGGCCTCCAGCTCGTCGGCCATGACGTTGATCGTCTGGGCCAGGTCGCCGAGTTCGTCCCGGCGGTTCTCCAGCACCCGGCGCGTGTAGTCGCCCTGGGAGATGGAGCGGGCCACCGCGTTCATCTCGTCCAGCGGCATGGTGAGCGAATGGGCCACGAACTGCGTGATGAGCAGGGTGGCGATCATCGAGAAGACCGTGATGAAGCGCAGCTCCGTCTTGGTGTGCACCGCGACGATCGACAGACCGGTGGTGATGAGCACCGAGATGACGACCAGCGCACCCAGCTTGGTCTTGATCGAGAACGGGCGGACGCCGCCCCAGGGTTCCTCGGCGAGGGTCCCGGGGCTCCTCCGTGCGGCCTGGCGCCCGTCGGTGCTCACGGGTTCGGTGTCTCCAGCGCGTAACCCACGCCGTGCACGGTGCGGATCCGCTCGGCGCCGATCTTCCGCCGCAGCGCCTTGATGTGGCTGTCGACCGTGCGGGTGCCGGAGGCGTCCGCCCAGTCCCAGACCTCGGCCAGCAGCTGCTCCCGGGAGAGCACCGCGCGCGGGGTGTTCGCCAGGCACACCAGCAGGTCGAACTCGGTGGGCGTGAGGTGGACGTCCTCGGACTTCACCCGCACCCTGCGCTGCGCGTGGTCGATCTCCAGCTCGCCGAGGCGCAGTATGCCGGAGCGGGGGGTGGTGGCGGCCAGCGCGGCCCGCTCCACCCGGCGCAGCAGCACGTGCACGCGGGCCGCCAGCTCCCGCATCGAGAACGGCTTGGTCATGTAGTCGTCGGCACCGACGCCGAGCCCGACCAGCATGTCCGTCTCGTCGTCCCGCGCGGTGAGCATCAGCACCGGCACCGGCCGCTGGGCCTGCACCCGACGGCAGACCTCCAGCCCGTCGAAGCCGGGCAGCATGATGTCGAGGATCAGCAGGTCGGGCTGCCAGGCCTCGGCCGTGTCGACCGCGGCCGGACCGTCGGCCGCCGTCTGCACCAGAAATCCCTCGGCACGGAGCCGGGCCGCGATGGCGTCGACGATCGTGGGGTCGTCCTCGACGACCAGCACCCGGCGCTGTGCGCCCGGGGTGGTCGTCGCCGCGCCGCTCTGGGAGGTGTGTGTCTGCTCCATCGCCCGCCCCTGTTGTTGCTTTCCGGAATCAGTGGGGTGATCCCATGTCTGCTATTGACGCTTGAATGATCGGCGTCAGGGCAGCACATTACGGGGACACACCGCGCTGTCGCTATCCAGGTCGGACGCCGAGGTGGACGGCGTCCGGAACGCCCCGGGCAACGGGCACCTCTTCGGTACGCACCTGCTGGAACCCGGCATTCCGCAAGCTTCCTTCAAATTCCGGAGAGGGTTCGGCCGACCACACCGCGAGTATCCCGCCGGGCCTCAACACCCGTGCGCACGCGGCGAGTCCGGCCGGTGTGTAGAGGCTGTCGTTGCCCTCCGTGACGGTCCAGCCGGGGCCGTTGTCGACGTCGAGGCACAGCGCGTCGAACGTGTCGGATGTCTCATTGACGTACGTCACGAGATCCGCTTCCACGATCGAGGTCCGCGGGTCGGCCGACGCGCCCGCCGACACCTCGGCCAGCGGGCCGTCCCGGTGCCAGTCGATGACGGCGGGCTCCCGCTCCACCACGGTGATCCGTCCCCAGCGGGGGTCGGCGGCCGCGTGTGCGAGCGAGAACCCCACGCCCAGCCCGCCGAGCAGCAGCGCCGGCGCCGGCCGGCCGTCCAGCGCGGCGCCGGCCGCGTCGACCAGCAGCCGCTCCGAGCGGCCGTCGGAGGTGTCCATCAGGAAACAGCCGTTGGCGATGATCTGCAGCAGCGCTCCGTGCCGGCGCAGCACCACCTCGCCGTACGGGCCGTCACGCCGGTCCAGGACCACGGGAGTGTCGTACACGGCAGTCATGAGCCCATCCTGCTGGAACGGGGCCCGGCGTTCACGGGAATTACGGATGAACCCACGGACGTGTGGTGCCGGCCCGGGCCCGGACGCGGCCCGGGGAGTGAGAGGTTGCCGTGAATCGGCTCCCGCGTGGCGCCGGTCATAGACAGCGGCACGCCGAGGACGAAGGGTGGGGCGGGAACGGAAGGAGCGCCTCAGCGTGGAACGCATCACGACGGGCCCGGCGCCGGACGCCTCCCTCCCGGACGGTACGGCCGCCGCCCCGCCCCCGGTGCTCGCCGGCCTGCTGGACGGCATGCCCCGCCAGCGCCCCGGCACCCCGGACCCGGCCCCCGCCGCCGTTCCCGCCCCGCCGCCGCTCCGGCTCTTCCGCCCGTCCCGCCTGTGGCGCCTGCTGCCCACCCCGGCCGGCACCCCGTTCACCTTCGCCTACGCGGCCGTCCTGGCCGTCACCTCCCTGGTCGCGGCGCTGGCCGACCCCGCCCTGGTGCACGCGCTCCACCAGGCCTCCAGCACGGACGTGGCCCACCTGGTCCACGCCCCCGGCACGGTGCTGGTGGCGAGCGCGCTGTGGATCGCGGGCGGGATCCTCTCGCCGTACGCGGCCCTGTTCGTGCTGGTGCTGGGCGCGCTGGAGCGGCGGACGGGCGGGGTGCGGGCCGCCGGCGTCTTCCTGGCCGGGCACGTGCTGGCCACCCTCGCCACCGAGGTTCCGGTGGGCCTCGCCGTCCTCGCCGGCCACCTGCCCGGCACCTCGCTGCACCGCCTCGACTACGGCATCAGCTTCGGCGTGGCCGCCAGCATCGGCGCCCTGGCGGGCCTGCTGCGCCCCTGGCCCCGCCGGGCCGCCCTGGCGCTGACGGCCGGGGTCCTGCTGGCCGACCTCCTCGCCTACACGGACCCGCTGACCGACTGGGGCCACCTGATCGCCCTGGTCATAGGCGTCTCGACCTGGCCGTTCCTCCGGCACCGGCACCGCCCGGCCTGACGGACACGGAAAGATCGCTCAGGGCGAACATCCCCTGGGGAACATTCGGGCCCGCCAGAACATTGAGTCGGCATAGCTCAAGTTGACTGCCTAAGGGGAGATCATGGCTGCTGAGTCACTGGCGTTCACGCTGACCCTGCCCGTGCTGCCGCTCGACGACGAGGTCGTGCTGCCCGGGATGGTGGTTCCGCTGGACCTGAGCGACGCCGAGGTACGGGCCGCGGTGGAGGCCGCGCAGGCCGCCGCCCGCTCGGAACCCGGGAAGCCCAAGGTGCTGCTGGTGCCGCGCATCGACGGCACGTACGCCAGGACCGGCGTCCTCGGCACGGTGGAGCAGGTCGGCCGGCTGGCCGACGGTGACCCGGGGGCCCTGATCCGCGGCCGGAGCCGGGTGCGCATCGGCGCCGGCACCACCGGCCCGGGCGCCGCGCTCTGGGTCGAGGGCGCCCGCGTCGAGGAGGAGGTCCCGGAGCCGCTGCCGGGCCAGGTCGCCGAGCTGGTCAAGGAGTACAAGGCGCTCGCCACCACCTGGCTGAAGAAGCGGGGCGCCTGGCAGGTCGTGGACCGCGTCCAGGCCATCGACGACGTGCCGGCACTGGCCGACAACTCCGGCTACTCGCCGTTCCTCACCACCGAGCAGAAGGTCGAACTGCTGGAGACCGCCGACCCGGTGGCCCGGCTCAGGCTCGCCACGCAGCAGCTGCGCGACCACCTCGCGGAGCAGGACGTGGCCGAGACCATCGCCAAGGACGTGCAGGAGGGCGTCGACAAGCAGCAGCGCGAGTTCCTGCTGCGCCGTCAGCTGGAGGCCGTCCGCAAGGAGTTGCGCGAGCTGAACGGCGAGAAGGAGGGCGAGGAGTCCGACGACTACCGCGCCCGCGTCGAGGCCGCCGACCTGCCGGAGAAGGTCCGCGAGGCCGCCCTCAAGGAGGTCGACAAGCTGGAGCGCGCCTCCGACCAGTCACCCGAGGGCTCCTGGATCCGCACCTGGCTGGACACCGTCCTGGAGATGCCGTGGAACGAGCGCACCGAGGACGCGTACGACATCCGGGGCGCCAAGGCGGTCCTCGACGCCGAGCACGCCGGCCTGGAGGACGTGAAGGAGCGCATCACCGAGTACCTGGCCGTGCGCAAGCGGCGCACCGGCCGCGGGCTCGGCGTCATCGGCGGCCGGCGCGGCGGTGCCGTACTCGCCCTGGTGGGGCCGCCCGGTGTCGGAAAGACCAGTCTGGGGGAGAGTGTCGCGCACGCCATGGGCCGCACGTTCGTCCGGGTCGCTCTCGGCGGCGTCCGCGACGAGGCCGAGATCCGCGGTCACCGCCGTACGTACGTCGGCGCGCTGCCCGGCCGGATCGTGCGCGCGATCAAGGAGGCCGGGTCGATGAACCCGGTGGTCCTGCTGGACGAGATCGACAAGGTGGGCTCGGACTTCCGGGGCGACCCGGCCGCCGCCCTCCTGGAGGTGCTCGACCCGGCGCAGAACCACACCTTCCGGGACCACTACCTGGAGGTCGAGCTGGACCTGTCCGACGTGGTCTTCCTCGCCACCGCCAACGTCCTGGAGGCCATCCCGGAGGCACTCGCCGACCGTATGGAGATCGTCCGCCTGGACGGCTACACCGAGGACGAGAAGGTCGTCATCGCCCGCGACCACCTGCTCCCGCGCCAGCTGGAGCGGGCCGGCCTGGACAGGGACGAGGTCACGCTCGACGAGAGCGCGCTGCGCAAGCTCGCCGGCGAGTACACCCGCGAGGCGGGCGTGCGCACTCTGGAGCGGTCCATCGCGCGACTGCTGCGGAAGATCGCCGCCCAGCACGAACTGGGCGACCGGCAGCTGCCGTTCACCGTCACCGGCGGCGATCTGCGCGCCCTGATCGGCCGGCCGCACCACGTGCCCGAGTCCGCCCAGGACCCGGCCGAGCGCCGTACGGCCGTGCCCGGTGTGGCGACCGGTCTCGCGGTCACCGGCGCCGGCGGTGACGTGCTCTTCGTGGAGGCGTCCCTGGCCGACCCGGAGACGGGCGCGGCGGGCCTGACCCTCACCGGGCAGCTGGGTGACGTGATGAAGGAGTCGGCGCAGATCGCGCTGAGCTTCCTGCGCAGCCACGGCGCCGAACTGGAGCTGCCGGTGGCCGACCTGAAGGACCGGGGCGTGCACATCCACTTCCCGGCGGGTGCGGTGCCCAAGGACGGCCCGAGCGCGGGCGTCACGATGACCACGGCCCTCGCCTCGCTGCTCTCCGGCCGCCTGGTCCGCACGGACGTCGCCATGACCGGCGAGGTCTCGCTGACCGGCCGGGTGCTGCCGATCGGCGGGCTGAAGCAGAAGCTGCTCGCCGCCCACCGCGCCGGGGTGACCACCGTGATCATCCCCAAGCGCAACGAGCCCGACCTGGACGACGTCCCGGCCGAGGTGCTGGACAAGCTGGACGTCCACGCCGTGACCGACGTCCGCCAGGCCCTGGAGCTGGCGCTCACACCCGCCACGAGCGACGCGGCGCCGGAGGTGCCGGCCGCGGCGTGACCGCCGTGCCCTGCCGGCGGGCTCCGCGGGCAGGGCACGGCAGGGCGAAGGCCCGGGTCCCGTGAGGCAGGCCCGGGCCGTCGCCGTACCGCCCGACAGGGGATCACTCGGTAGAATTCAGACGTGAGTCGGCCTGCCGAGCGCGCCTGCGGCCTGATCGGGGCCGAGATCGCGGGCTACCGGGTGGAGCGCGAACTCGGCCGCGGCGGCATGGCCGTCGTCTACTGCGCCAAGGACCTGCGGCTGGGCCGCACGGTGGCACTGAAGCTGCTCGCCCCCGAGTACACCCGCAACGAGGCCTTCCGCAGCCGCTTCGCCCAGGAGTCCCGGGTGGCCGCCGCCATCGACCACCCCAACATCGTGCCCGTCTTCGAGGCCGGCGAGGCCGACGGGATCCTGTACATCGCCATGTGCTTCGTCTGCGGCCTCGACCTGCGCGCCCTGCTCGACCGCGAGGGCCCGCTCCCGGTGCCGGCCGCGTTGCGCATCGCCGCCCAGCTGGCCTCCGCGCTCGACGCGGCCCACGCCCGCGACCTGGTGCACCGGGACGTCAAACCCGGCAACGTGCTGGTCGCCAAGGGCATCGACAGCGACCACCCCGAGCACGTCTACCTCACCGACTTCGGGCTGGCGAAGAAGTCGCTGTCGCTCACCGGGTTCACCACGGCCGGTGAGTTCGTCGGCACGCTGGACTACGTGGCGCCCGAGCGGATCGCCGGCCGCCCGGTGGACGGCCGGTCCGACCAGTACAGCCTCGCCTGCGTGGTCCACGAGACCCTGTCGGGCGCCCCGCCCTTCCGCCGGACGGACCAGCTGGAGCTGCTCTGGGCCCACCAGTACGACCCGCCGCCCACGGTGGGCGGCGAGCGGCCGGACGTCCCCGCCGGCGTCGACGAGGTGCTGCACCGGGCCCTGGCGAAGATCCCCGACGACCGCTACGGCACCTGTCTGGAGTTCGTGGCGGCCCTGCGCGGCGCCGTCGCCGAGGCCGGCCCGCCGGGCCCCGCGCCGGCGCCGGCCGCGCTGCCCGCGGACCCGCGCGCGGAGCTGCGGACGGGCCCGGCCGAGGCACCCGGGCCCGCGCCCGAGCCGCCCGCCTGGGCCGGTCCCGTGCTCCGCGCGCCCCGCTAGCCGGCGCATCCTCCCGCGCCGGGGCCCTCCGTCAAGTCCCGAGTCCTCGGAACATGACCGCTGTGTGCCGCTCCGGCCTACTGGAAGCACGGGCCGCACCGGAACCACCGGACACCGACAAGGCCCCGGCAACCAGAAGGAGAAAGCCATGAAGCGCACCAACGACAACCTCGGGAACCGACGCTCGAAGCGGGGCGTGCGACTGGCGGCGCTCGCCGTCTCGGCCGGTGCGGTCGCCGCCGGTGTGATGCTGCCGGCCGTCTCCGCGAGCGCGGCCCCGATGCCCCGGACGCCGGCGGTCGCCCAGGCCCCGGCACACCACGACCATCACCACCACGACGACTACTACGACGACGGTTACCACGACGGCTACTACGACTACTACGTCTACTACTCCTCCTGCTGACGGTGTGATGGGCGTGCCGGGCGTGCCGGACCCACCCGGCCCGCCCGAGGCCCCGGCCCCGCCCCGCCGCCGTCCGCGGCGGGGCGGGGTGGGGCCGGGCCGGGGTGCCGGGTCAGAGCGCGGTCAGCGACTGCTCCGCCCACACCGTCTTGCCGACCCGGTCGTGCCGGGTGCCCCAGCGCTGGGCGAGCTGGGCGACCAGCAGCAGGCCCCGGCCGCCCTCGTCGAAGATCCGGGCCCGGCGCATGTGCGGGGTGGTGCCGCTGGAGTCGTAGACCTCGCTGATCAGCTTGGTGCCCTGGTGGATCAGCCGGAGCCGGATGGGCGGGCGGCCGTAGCGGATCGCGTTGGTGACCAGCTCGCTGACCATCAGCTCGGTGGTGAACGCGGCCTCGTCCAGTCCCCAGGCGGACAGCTGGTCGGTGGCGTACCGGCGGGCCAGCGCCACCACGCTGGGCCGGTCGTCCAGCTGCCAGGAGGCGACCAGGTCCTCGTGCAGGGCCCGGGTACGGGCCACCAGCAGGGCGATGTCGTCGTCGGGGCGGTGGCTGAGCAGCTCGGTGAGGACCCGGTCGCACACCGACTCCAGGGACTGCGCGGGGCGGCCGAGCGCGGCGAACATCTTGTCCAGCGCCACGTCGATGTCGTGGTCGCGGGCCTCCAGCAGCCCGTCGGTGTACAGCGCCAGCAGGCTGCCCTCGGGCAGTTCCGCCTCCAGCGCCTCGAAGGGCAGCCCGCCGAGCCCGAGCGGGGGCCCCGCGGGCACGTCGAGGAAGCGGACCGTGCCCTCCGGGCTCACCACGGCGGGCGGCGGGTGCCCGGCCCGGGCCACGGAGCACCGGCGCGAGACCGGGTCGTAGACGGCGTACAGACAGGTGGTGCCGATGCCGCCGGCGGTGTCGGCGCCCGGGTCCGCGCTGCCCTCGTCGGCGGCCAGCCGCAGCACCAGGTCGTCCAGGTGGGTGAGCAGCTCGTCGGCCGGCAGGTCGACGTCGGCCAGGGTGCGCACGGCGGTGCGCAGCCGGCCCATGGTCGCGGAGGCCCGGATCCCGTGGCCCACCACATCGCCCACCACGAGTGCCACCCGCGCCCCGGACAGCGGGATCACGTCGAACCAGTCGCCGCCCACGCCGGCCCGGGTCGCGGCCGGCAGGTAGCGGGTGGCGATCTCCAGCGCCCCCTGCTCGGGCAAGGTGTGCGGCAGCAGGCTGCGCTGGAGGGCCATGGTGGTGGTGCGGGACCGGGACTGGCCGTGGGCCTGCTCGATGCCGCCGGCCGCCTTCGCGGTGAACTCCTCGGCGAGCCGCAGCTCCTCCGGGCCGAAGGGCCCCCGCTGCGGGTGCCGGCCGAACAGGGCCACGCCGAGCGTGCCGCCCGGCACGAGCAGCGGCACCGCCAGCAGGGAGCGGGCACCGGACGCGCGCAGCCACGCGGCGCCCGGGTCCAGCGCCGCCCACTCGGCGATGTCCGGGTCCGCCGTGTCGTACAGCCGCGGGCGGGCCGCCGCCAGGCAGCGGGCGGCCGGCGAGCCGGCCGGGCAGACGACGGTCTGGCCGACGCCGGTGCCGTGGCCGGGCGGGTCGCCGTCCGGGACCGCGCGCAGGGCGGCCCGGCGCAGCACGACCTGCTCCGGGACGGCGGCCCCGGCGGTGGTCCGCGGGGTGTCGAGCAGGTCGACCGCCATGGCGTCGGCCAGCCGGGGGACCGTGACCTCGCCCAGCTCCTGCGCGGCGCGGGCCTGGTCCGCGAGTGTCCCGGCGGGCGGGCCGGCACCGTCCGGGGGCCGCGGCGGTGCGGTGGTCTCCTGGGACGGCTGCGGCGCGGACAGGCAGACGGCCCGGACCCGGCCGTCGGCGTCCTTCAGCGGGGTGAGGACGGTGGTCCGGCCGAGCTCCGCGCCGAGCCGGCCCGGCGCCTCCTGCGGCCGGCCGGACTCCAGCGCCAGCCGCATCGCCCGGTCGGCCTCCTCGCTCGCGCCCCCCGGCACGATGTGGGCGAGGCCCAGCCCGCGCATCGCCGCCTCGGGCAGGGCGAGGGCGTGCTCCAGCCGGCGGTTGGCGCGCACCAGGCGCAGGTCCGCGTCGAAGATCGCCAGGGGGAAGGGCGACTGGAGGAAGGTCCACTCCTCCAGCGGTTCGCCGCGGGGCGGCTGGGCGCGGGCCGGCACGGCGCTCACCACCAGCCAGTCGCCGCTCCCGGCCGGCGGGGTCCGGCGGTGGGCGAGCACGCCCAGTTCCAGCAGCCGGCCGTCCTGGTGGCGCAGCGGCACGGTGCCGTTCCAGCGGGTGCGGCCGGCCAGCGCCCGCCGGACGGCCGCGTGCTCGGCGGCGAGCAGCGCGGTCGCGGGCCGGCCGACCACCGCCGGGGAGTCGTAGCCGAGCAGCCGCCGCGCGCCCTCGCTCCAGCCGGTCAGGATGCCCCGCTCATCGATGGTGGCCGTGGCCGTGTACGTCGACTGTCGCTCCATCGCCGCTCATCTCGCCCTTGCTCGGCAGGCTCTCCTGACCAGCATGATCCCGGGCGGCGCGGAGCACCAACGCAGCGCCGCGGACCCGGTGGCCCCGGCCGGGCGGGGCCACCGGGTCCGTCTCAGCCGAGGGCCAGCGCCTGCACCCGGTCGAGTGCGCCGTTGAACTTGTCGTGGTCGCCGACGGTCGGGCCGGAGGAGGTGTACTGCCACATCGTGTAGTACGGCCACCCGGCCGGCAGCGTCCCCGGGTCGGAGGCGTAGCGGGCGATCCACAGCGGGTCGTTCGCCGCGAAGCCGCCGTAGTCGCCGGTGCACTGGGTCCACCAGCTGGTGGCCGTGTAGATCACCGGGTAGCGGCCGGTGCGGGACCGGTAGGTGTTGACGAAGTCGGTGATCCAGCCGACCGTCTGGCTCGCGGTCTTGCCGTAGCAGGCGGCGCCGTACGGGTTCCACTCGATGTCGAGGGCGCCGGGCAGGGTCCTGCCGTCGCGGGACCAGCCGCCGCCGTGGTCCACGAAGTAGTTGGCCTGGGTGGCGCCGCTGGTGGTGTCCGGGGTGGCGAAGTGGTACGCGCCGCGGATCATGCCGACGTTGTAGGAGCCGTTGTACTGCTGGGCGAAGTACGGGTTCGTGTAGTACGTGCCTTCCGTGGCCTTCGTGTACGCCCAGCGCACCCCGCTGCCCCACAGCGTCGACCAGGCGACGTTGCCCTGGTACGCGGAGACGTCGACGCCCTCGGTCTGGGTGGCGTCACCGGTGCTGGGCGTGCCGTCCCGGCCGTCGTGGGCGAGGACGCCGATGCCCAGGTACGCGGAGCCGCGGGCGGGTGTGCTCGCGGCCCGGGCCGAGGTGAGCGGAAGACCGAGGGAGAGCGCCGTGAGCAGCGCCGTGAGGAGGACGGGGAGGGGACGCGGGCGGACGGAGCCGGGTCTGCGCACGGGCATGCGTGCCTCCGGGAGGGGAGTGGGGGGGAGGGAGCGGTGTGGGGGGCTCGTGGCGCGGAACACCGTCCAGTGGGCGTGGGCATGCCATCGACGGCGTGGTAAAGAAGCTACGCACGTAGACAGGGCGTGGGAAGAGGGTCCGGAGGACGCCGTTGGTCTACGCCTGCGAAATACTGACGGAGCTGCGGCAATGACGGCATTTGACAGAAACTTTCACCACCACGAAACCGATCAGGGGTGCTGACGTGCACGAGGACGGAAACGGTGGCGCCCACGGCGTCGCCGGCCAGCTGACTCCCAGTGGTGCAGACCAGGAATTCCTCGCGCTGGAGCGCGAGTTGACCGTGCTGCTCCGGCGCGCCCGCGCCAACCAGGGCGAGATGGCCCGGGAGGTCCACCCCGACCTGGAGTCCTCCGCCTACGGCCTGCTCATCCGGCTGGACGAACTGGGCGGCCAGCGGGCCACGGCACTCGCCGCCTACATCGGCGTCGGCAAGGCCACCATGTCCCGCCAGCTGCGCGCCCTGGAGGAGCTGGGCCTGATCGCCCGGGAACCCGACCCCGCCGACGGCCGCGCCTGGCTCGTCACCCTCACCGAGGAGGGCCGCCGCCGCGTCGGCACGGTCCGCGAGGCCCGCCGCGCCCGCTACGTCCGCCAGCTCGCCCACTGGGACCGCAGCGAGGTCGCCGAGCTGGCCCGGCTGCTCCACGAGCTGAACGGCGTCATGGCCAGATGACGCCGGTGTGAACGCCCGCCCGGCGCCCCGGACGTCACAGCTCCACGTACGCCACCGTCGCGTCGTCGTGCGTCTTGCCCCGCCCGAGGAACGCCCGCTCCTCGCGGTCCGCCGCCTCCAGCTCCCGCACCCGCTCCACCAGCGACCGGGCGCCCTCCTTGGCGACCACGTCGAACAGCGCCGTCCAGTCGCCCTCCCGGAACGTCTCCGTCCAGCGGGTCGCGCCGTCCGTCAGCGCGGCCAGCGCCCGGACCTCGCGCCGGGGCAGGACGCCGGTGACCGCCCGGGCGGCCACGGCCGGGTCGGCGGCGGCCGTGAAGAAGCCGCCCTCCTTGTTGCGCAGGTGCGCGTCGACCAGGGCGTCGGTGGCGAGCGCGGCGCGGGGCAGCCGGGCCAGCCGGTCGTCCAGCACCGGGGTGACCGCGCCGTCGGGCCCCCGCACCAGCAGCGCCGAATCGGACAGCACCAGGTACTCGACCTCGGCGGCGGACCAGCGGGCGAGGGCGACGGTTGCCTGAGGCGTTCGCGGGTGAGAAAGGTCACAGGTCTCCGCGTGGGCCCCGGCGGTGCGCCGGATCGCCCGCGCGAGAATCTCCGAGAGCGTCAGATCTCGGTCGGAAACGGTCAGTTCGGTCAGCGCACCGCCCAGTCGCGCGGTGAACCAGGGGACGGGATGCAGACAGCCCGTCCCGCCGCCGGGCGGAGTGACGCCGTCCAGGACGATCACGCAACCTCCCTGTCCGGAGGCGGGTAGTCCGACACCGGCGAAGTCCTCGTTGGGGCGGGTCGCGTCGCCGGGTTCCGAAACGAGATCAGTGCGCATCCGGTCAGTCTGCACGAGGCCTTCACACTATGCGCCGAAGGCTGGCAAGGACCGGCACGTTCGCACGGTGCCGCAGGTCAGGCGCCTGTTTTGGGCGAGAATGATCCACTCCGGGAAGGCGTGCCGGCGAATATTGCCAAAGCCTGCCGCGTGCGTCCAACCGGCCCGCCGCGCAAGACCCCCGCACACGCCAGGGGAACTTGCCCGTCAACTCCCCTCCGATGTTCACTCCTTCGGGTGGCGGGTCAGGTGATGCGCGACCACCGCCCACCGGCGCTGGGAGGGTCGGGAACCGTACGAACCGGGTGTACGCACCACTTGGCACCGAGCTGACGGGGCGCCACCCGGGCCCCTGGGTAGACGAGTTCAGGAATGCGAGCACCGGTGCAGAAGAAGCGGCCTCGGCGCACAGGCAGGCAGACGGCCCCCGAGGGGACCGTTCCCCAGACCCCCGTGGGCTCCGGCCGCCCCACCCATGTGCGCACCCGGCTGATCGTCGCCGTCGCCGTGGTGGCCGCGGCCGTCGCCGGGGCGGGTGCGCCCGCGCTGCTGGGCGCCTCCCAGGACGTCGGCGACTCCCAGGACCTGGTGACACTCGCCGGCCGCACCCAGGACGCGCTCACGCTCGCCCACTCCCTCGCCGACGAACGCGACGAGGTCACCTCCTACGTCGCGGCCGGCCGCCCCAAGTCCAAGGCGCCCTCCGAGGACCGCAGCGCCCGCGTGGACCGGCAGGTGGAGGAGCTGCGCGCCGACACCGACACCCCGGCGCGCCTGCGCACCGCCCTCGACGGCATCGACGCGCTGCGCCGGTCCGCCCTCACCGGCAAGACCGACGCCCTGCGGACCCACCAGGCCTACTCGGCGACCATCACCGAACTGCACCGGCTCGCCGGGCAGCTGGCCGAGCAGATGCCCCCGCGGGCCGGCTCCGGCGCCCACGCCCTGGCCGAACTGGACTCGGCCGTCCAGCAGTCCGCCGCCGCCCGCGGCCTGCTGCTGGCCGCGCTGAACGTCCCGTCCCGCACCCAGACGGTGATCGACCCCACTACGGGCCTGCCCAGCACCTCCACCACCGGCACCGACGCCGAGCGCACACAGCGCGACGCGCTCACCGCCGCCGCCCAGCAGGCCCGGCTGCGCGCCGACGCGGCCCTCGCCGGCTTCCGCGAGACCGCGCCCAAGGCCGCCGTCGACTCCTACGACTCCACGGTCACCGGCCCCGAGGTCAACTCGGCGGACAAGTACCTGTCCGCGCTCACCGACCAGCCCACCCTGGCCGACAGCGAGCTGACCACCAGCACCAAGAAGCTGGACGCGGCCCTGTCCGCCCGCGTCGACCTGATGCGCGGCGCCGAGTCCGCCCTCTACGACCACCGCACCAAGGACCTCGCCCGCCTCCGGGACGACGACGTCACCGCCCTGGAGATCCGGATCGCCGTCCTCGGCGTGCTGATGCTGGTCGCGGTCGGGGTCGCCACCGCCATGGCCCGCAGCCTGACCCGCCCCCTGTCGGTGCTGCGCCGCGGCTCCGCCCGCCTCGCCGGGGCCGAGGACCCGGCCGGCCAGGAGCCGATCGCCTTCACCGGCCGCAACGACGAGTTCGCCCAGGTGGTCCGCTCGGTCAACGCCCTGCACGCCCATGCCGTCGCGCTGCACGAGCGCGTGGCCACCCTGGAGACCGACCGCAAGCACCTGGTCGGCCAGCGCCAGAAGATGGCCGACGCCCGCGAGGAGCTGCGCGCCGAACTCGCCGACTCCGCCGCCCAGCTGGAGCGGCTGCGCACCAGCATCGGCACCACCTTCGTCAACCTGGCGCTGCGCACCCTGGGCCTGGTCGAACGCCAGCTGGCGGTCATCGAGGGCCTGGAGGACCGGGAACAGGACCCCGAGCGCCTCGCCACCCTGTTCAAGCTGGACCACTTCGCCACGGTCATGCGCCGGCACAGCGAGAACCTCCTGGTCCTCGCCGGCACCGAGCACGTCCAGCAGCACCCCGGCCCGGTGCCGCTGGTCGACGTGGTCCGGGCGGCGGTCAGCGAGATCGAACGGTACGAGCGCGTCCGCATCGCCGCCCTGCCGCCGCACGCGCACGTGGCCGGCTTCGCCGCCGACGACCTCTCCCACCTGCTGGCCGAACTCATGGAGAACGCCACCGCGTTCTCCCCGCCGGACCTGCCGGTCGAGGTCTCCGGCTGGCTGCTGGAGTCGGGCGAGGTCATGCTGTCGGTGCAGGACGAGGGCATCGGCGTGGCGGAGGACCGCCTGGGCCGCCTCAACGCCCGCCTCGCCGACTTCGACCCCGAGTCCCTGTACGACCAGGAGGGCGACGACGGCCTCGGTCTCGGCCTGTACGTCGTCGCCCGCCTCGCCCACCGGCACGGCGTCCGCGTCCAGCTGCGCGAGCAGAAGCAGGGCGGCATAGCGGCGGTGGTGGTGCTCCCGGCCGGCCTGCTGGTCGAGGCCCCGCCCGCCGCCCTCCCGCCCCGGACCGCCCCCAACGCCACCGGCGCCTTCTCCCTCCCCGGCGCCGACGCGGAGGCCAACTCCAACGTCCTGCCCGCCCGCAAGCACCAGGACCCCCTGGTCACCCTGGCGGAACAGGCGGTACGGGAGGCCGCCGGCGAGGCACCGGACCAGCCGTCGGAGCAGGCCCCGGCCCAGGCCCAGGTTGGGGCACAGGCCCCGGCGCAAGCCCCGGGGCGGGCACCGGAACCGTCGCCGGAGGAGGCCCACGAGCAGGCCGTCCAGCCCGCCCAGGACACGGAGACCCGCCCGAAGGCCCCGGCGGAGACCTACGCCGAGACGACGATGGAGCTCCTCCTCCCGGACGTACCGGCGGATCCGGCGCCCGCGGGGCCGGACCGCCCGCACGACCCGGCAGCCGCCGGCGACGCCGAACCGGTGGCCGACACCGAGCCGGAGGCCGACGCCGAGCCGGTGGCCGAGGCCGACGCCGACGACACCGGGGGCGACGCCGCGGCGGAGGAGCAGCTCACCAGCAAGGGCCTGCCCAAGCGCACACCCAGGATCACCGCACCCACCGCCCCGCCCCGCCAGCGCAGCACGTCCGTGGACGCGGAAGCCCTGCGCCGCAGGCTCGGCGGCTTCCGCCGCGGTGCCGAGGCCGGCTACCGCGACGTCGAGGCGGAGATCGCCGAACAGACGGCCAACACCAAGCGGCCGACCAGCCGCGCACATGCCGAAGAAGCCACGGGGGGCACAGCCGAGGAGGCAAGCAGTTGACCGCGCCCACTACCTACGGACTGAGCAGTGAAGCCCGCAACCTGCACTGGCTGCTGACCAACCTGGTCGAGGAAGTACCCGGCATCCAGTCCGTCGCCGTGGTCTCGTCCGACGGCCTGCTGCTGCTCTCGTCCGACCCGGGTCACACCGAGCAGTCCCGCCAGGCCCGCCCGGCGAAGGGCCCCCGGGGCTCCGCCGCCGACCTCGCCACCATCGTCTCCGGCATCGGCAGCCTCACCGTCGGCGCCGCCAAGCTGATGGACTCCGGTGCGGTCCGGCACACGATGGTCGCGATGGAGGAGGGCAGCCTGTTCGTGATGTCGATCAGCGACGGCTCGCTGCTCGGCGTCCACGGTTCCGCCGAGTGCGACATGAGCGTCGTGGCGTACCACATGGCGCTCTTCGTCGGCCGCGCCGGCCACGTGCTGACGCCCGAGCTGCGCAGCGAACTGCGCAAATCCCTGGAGGCCGAGTCGACGGGGAGCAGCCGATGAGCGGCACACCGAAACTGCCCGTCCGGGGCGGCGACCGCAAACCCGCGCGCGTGCGCCCCTACTCGCTCACCGGCGGTCGCACCCGCTTCGGCCACGTCCTCCTGGTGGAGACGTTCGTGGCCGCGCTGGAGGCCCCCCAGGAGCGCAAGGAACTGACGAACAGCCCGCTCACCACCCGGGTCATGCCGGAGATGCGGGCCATCGTCGAACTGTGCCGCCGTATGCGCACGGTGGCCGAGATCGCCGCGCTGCTGAAGATGCCGCTCGGCGTGGTCCGCGTGCTCCTGAGCGACCTCGCGGACCAGGGAAAGATCCGTGTGTACGGCACCGGAACCGGTCACGGCACCGGCCGCCCGGACCGCGCTCTGCTGGAAAGGGTGCTGAGTGGACTCCGCCGTCTCTGACGCCACCGCCTCCTTGGGGGGTACCCCCCTCGCCGCCTTCACCGAGCCGGACGAGGACCTGAAGTCCTGGCAGACGGACCGAACACGCGCCCCCATCGCGACGAAGATCGTGGTGGCGGGCGGCTTCGGCGTCGGCAAGACCACCCTGGTCACCTCCGTCTCGGAGATCACGCCCCTGCAGACCGAGGCGCTGATGACCGAGGCCAGCGAGGGCACCGACGACCTGTCGGCCACGCCGGGCAAGCTCACCACCACCGTGGCCATGGACTTCGGCCGCATCACGCTCGACGACGACCTGGTGCTCTACCTGTTCGGCACGCCGGGCCAGCAGCGGTTCTGGTTCATGTGGGACGACCTGGTGCGCGGCGCGATCGGCGCCGTCGTCCTGGCCGACACCCGCCGCCTGAAGGACTGCTTCCCCGCGCTGGACTACTTCGAGAGCTGCGGGCTGCCGTACGTCGTCGCGGTCAACCACTTCGACGGCAGCGAGCGGTTCGAGCCGGAGGACGTCAGGGAAGCGCTGACGATACCCGCGCACGTCCCTGTCATGATCATGGACGCGCGGCGGCGGATCTCGGTGATCGAGAGCCTCCTGGCCCTGGTGGCCCACGCGCTGGACGAAACCCCCGAGTAGTCCACGAACCGTCCCCAGTCCCCGTAGGAGACACCACCCGCATGCGGAAGATACTCGTCGTCGGAGCCGGCCAGTCCGGCCTCCAGCTCGCCCTCGGCCTGCAGTCGCACGGCTACGAGGTCACCCTGATGTCGAACCGGACCGCGGACGAGATCCGCTCGGGCCGGGTCATGTCCACGCAGTGCATGTTCGGCACGGCGCTGCAGCACGAGCGCGACCTCCAGCTGAACTTCTGGGAGTCCCAGGCCCCGAGGATCGAGGGCCTCGGCGTCTCGGTCGCCGCCCCCGGCTCGCACGACCCGGGCCCCACCCAGCGGGCGATCGACTGGGTGGGCAGGCTCGACGGGTACGCGCAGTCGGTGGACCAGCGGGTGAAGATGGCCGGCTGGATGGAGACCTTCGCGCAGCGCGGCGGCCAGCTGGTCATCCACGGCGCGGCCGTCGGCGACCTGGACTACTTCTCCCGCGCCTACGACCTCGTCCTGGTCGCGGCCGGCAAGGGCGAGCTGGTGTCGATGTTCGCCCGGGACCCGGAGCGCTCCCCGTACGCCGAGCCGCAGCGCGCGCTGGCCGTGGCGTACGTCCACGGGCTCGGCCCGCGCCCGGAGCACCCCGAGTTCGACGCGGTCCGCTGCAACCTGGTCCCCGGCGTCGGCGAGCTGTTCGTGATGCCGACCCTGACCACGTCCGGCCGCGCCGACATCCTGTTCTGGGAGGGCATACCCGGCGGCCCGCTCGACGTCTTCAAGGGCGTCAAGGACCCGGCGGAGCACCTCTCACTGACCCTGGAGCTCATGGAGAAGTTCACGCCCTGGGAGTACGCGCGGGCCACGAAGGCCGAGCTGACCGACGCCGGCGGCACGCTGGCCGGCCGGTACGCCCCGACCGTCCGCAACCCCGTCGGCCGGCTGCCCGGCGGCGGCCTGGTCCTGGGCGTGGCCGACGTGGTCGTGGCCAACGACCCGATCACCGGGCAGGGCTCCAACTCGGCGGCCAAGTGCGCGGCCGCGTACCTCGCCTCGATCCTGGAGCGCGGGGACCAGCCGTTCGACGAGGACTGGATGCGGCAGACCTTCGACCGGTACTGGGCCACCGCGCGGCACGTCACCAAGTGGACCAACGCCATGCTGGCGCCGCCTCCGGAGCACGTGCTGAACCTCATCGGCGCGGCCGGCCAGCTCCAGCCGGTGGCGGATCGATTCGCCAACGCCTTCGACAACCCGGCCGACTTCGAGGACTTCTTCTACGACCCCGAGAAGACCTCCGCCTACCTGGGCTCGGTCGCCGGGGCCTGACGGGACCGTCCCCCTTTTGACACCTCCCACCGGCGGAGAGACGCTGGAGGGCAGGGGCCGGAAGGGGGACGAGCCACGTAGGAGTTCCCATGAACGGTCGACGCGTACGCCTGGCGGTGCTGACGCCCCTCACGGTGTCGGCGTTGGCCGCGGGGACGGTGGCGCTCGCCGCCCCCCCGGCCGCTGCGGCGTCGTCGCCCACCTGCGCTGTCTCGCGGGCCGACGGCCCGGCGCACCTGGAGGTCGTCGGCGAGGACTTCCGGCCGGACAAGGCCGTGTTCGTCGATTCCGCCCACGGGGCCCACGCCACCGTGCGCACCGACGCCGACGGCGCCTTCGCCGCGACGGTGAGCCAGGCGGCCGGCACCGTCACCGCCCGGCAGGCCGGCGGCCCCGAGGCCAGGTGCGGCACGGCCGAGCAGGGCGCGCGCATGAACGCCCGGGAGCAGTACGCGGCGGGCTACAAGGCCGGTTACGCGGCCATGAAGAACGACTGCGACGTCCGGGACCTCAAGCGCGTGCCGGTCAACGACAACTTCCGCAACGGCTTCAGGGACGGCGCGGCCGCGGCGGCGAAGAAGTTCTGCGCGGGCTAGCTCCGTCGTGCGGGGCCGGGACGCACCGCGCCGAGGATCGGCCGGCCGGCGATCGGGGAGACCGTGACCTTCCCGCCCGGCCTCGGCGCCTGGACGACCTTCCCGCCGCCGACGTACATCGCCACGTGGGTCGCCTCGGGGAAGTACACGACCAGGTCGCCCGGCCGGAGTTCCTTCAGCGGCACCCGCTGCAGCCGCTCCCACTGCTCCTGGCTGGTGCGCGGGATCGGGGTCCCCGCGTGGGACCACGCGTCCGAGGTGAGGCCCGAGCAGTCGTACGCCCGCGGGCCCCGCGCCCCCCAGGCGTACGGCTTGCCGATCTGGTCCAGGGCGTAGTGGACCGCGCGTTCGCCCTCCGGTGAGGCGGCGCGGTCGGCCGGGAGGGCACCGGCGGTGGCGAGGGTGCGCTGGGCCTCGGCGGCCCCCTGCTGTTCGAGCCGGGCGATCGCGGCGAGCTGCTGGGGGGTGAGGCCGGCCAGCAGGCGTTCCACGCCGGCGAGCCGGCTGTGGACGTCGTCGCGCTGGGTCTTCTGCCGGGCGGCCAGGGTGAGCTGGGTGTCGAGGGCCTTGCGGGCCGCGCGGGCCAGCGCGTCCTTGCGCTTCTCCGCCGCGGCCAGCCGGCCCACCGTACGGGCGCGTGCGCGGGCCAGCTCGCCGATGACATGGCCCTCGTCCAGCGCGTGCTGCGGATCGGGCGCGAGGAGCAGCCGCACGTACGGGCCGAGACCGCCGCTGTTCTGGTACTGCTGCCGGGCCAGGCGCCCGGCGTCGGTCCGGCTGTCCTGCAACGCCAGTCGGGCGCGGGCCAGTTCACCGTCGAGCCGGGCGACCTCGGCGCGCTGCCGCTCCAGCTGCTCCGTGGTGGCGTTGTAGGTCTCGGTGGCCTGTTCGGTGTGCCGGTACAGCTGCTGGAGATCCGTCAGCAGCTCGGCCACCGACCGCTGCGGTTCCGGCGCGGCCACGGCGGGTGCGGGCGCGAGGACGGCCTGGGCCGCCACCGCGGCCGTACCGGCCAGACGCAGAAGCCGTGCTGACACGTCATCACCTCCGGGGCGGGGAGAGCGGAATCTCCGCCTCCTGTCGCAACCCGATAATCAGACGTGTCGGTGCGGGGGATGGGGGAAGGCTGCGCGGTTCGGCGCAGCGGAATCACCCGTTCGTGTCATCCGGCTTGCCGGACGGCCTGGTGTCCGGCTTGGACCAGGGCCAGCGGAGCCTTCCGCCGGACCTGTCGTCCGGGTCGTACGTGTACTTCCACCCCTGGATCAGCCCGAGCCGCCGGCTGTGCCCGCGCGGCACCCGGCGGTAGACCAGCACCGTGGGCGGGCCGCCCGCCGGGTCGGGGACGGGGATGCGGTACGTCTTCGGGGGGTGCCCGGTGGGGCCGAGCAGGACGGGCAGCACGCGCCCGTCCATGGGGCCGCCCTCGAAGGGGGTGTCGTGGCTCTTCACCAGCTCAGTCTCGGTCATCCCCGGCGAGCGCGGCGACGAGGCCGGCGGTCTGCGGGTCCCGGGCCGCGGTGACCGTGAGCGCGGCCACGAACTGCTCCACCAGCCAGTCGCGCAGCTCCGCGGCCGGGGGCTGCTTGTCCTCGTCCAGCCACATCAGGGAGGCCGCCTCCACGGCCGTGATCCACATCCGGACCGTCATGCGCAGCCAGGGGCCCGGACCGGTGACGCCGAGGTGCCGGTAGATGTGCTCGGCGGCGGACCGGCGCACCCCGTCCACGATGGCGCCGGTGCGGGAGGTCTCCACCACGCTGCCGCCCTGGAGCAGCGCGCTGAACCCGGTGTCGTGCCCGTCCACGAAGGCCAGGTAGCGGTCCAGGGCGCGGGACAGGCGGGGCAGCGGCGCCCCCTGGCGGGGCTCGTCGAAGCAGTGCCTCAGCTCCTCGGCGGCGGAGCGCAGCGCGGCCTCGTACAGCTGCTGCTTGCCGCCGGGGAAGTACCGGTACACCAGCGGCCGCGAGACCCCGGCCGCCTCCGCCACGTCGTCCAGGGAGACGTCCTCGGGGGCGCGGTGCGCGAAGAGGCTCAGGGCGGTGTCGAGGAGCTGGCTGCGCCGTTCCTCGACGCTCAGCCGGCGGTACGCGGGGGTGGCCGACGGGGTCATGGCCAGCAGCCTAATCGCCGCCCCGGCCCGCCGTTCTCCCGTTGCCGGCAAGGGCCGACAGGGGCCGGCCGCCCACGGCTACGCCAGCAGGCCCGACGACCTCCACAGCCGCCGGCCGACGCCCCGCAGCACCCCGATGTCGTCCAGGAAGTCCGTCAGCCGCTTCGCGCCCGACTGCATGACCTCCCGGCGGTGCCCGCTCGCCTTCACCTGAGCCATCGCCTCCCGCTTGTCCAGGCCGACGTTGGTGTAGACGTCCGGGTTGACGAAGGCGACCGAGAAGACGCGGGCGAACTCGCCCGAGGTGACCCGGGTGAACTCCTGGGACCACTTCGGCGCGGTCGCCATCTGGCGCCGCAGCTCCTCGCGGGCGTACCGCACGTGCCGGGCCTCCTCGACCACGTGGATGCGGGTGACGCCCCGGATCAGCGTCTGGACCCGCTCGTCCGGGAAGGTCAGCCGCTGCATCCAGTCCAGGACCTCCTCGCCGAGCAGCGTGGCGGTGAAGGAACCGGGGGTGGTGGAGATCGTCTTGAACAGCCGGCCCAGGTTCTGGTGGGCGCGGCTGACCGGGTACCAGGGCGTGCCGCCGTGCGATATCAGCCGCGCGAACATCTTGGAGTGCCGGCACTCGTCCTCGATCTCGGTGAGCGCGTAGCGCACGTGGGCGCTCGTCGCCGCCTTGTCGTAGATGTGCCGGACCAGCAGCTGCATCAGGATGATCTCGAACCAGATGCCGAGCGAGGCCAGTGCGGCGGCCTCGTGCTGCGAGAGCAGGATCCGCTGCTCCTCGCTCATCCGCTTCCACATCGGGGTGTCGTACAGCGAGACCAGTTCCGGCGGCCAGAACCACTTGCCCTCCTCGAAGGGCGCGTCCCAGTCCAGCTCCTTGTCCGGGTCGAAGGAGTGCTTGGCGGAAGAGACCAGCAGCCGTTCGGCCACCTGCTCCCGGTCCTTGAGCAGGCCGAGCGCGTCGCGCAGCCCGTCCAGCGCGTCCTCTTCCGTCAGGGTCGTCATGGCTCCCTCACCTCGTTACCCGGGGGTAGTCGTCCTGTCTTATAAGACTGCTTGTCAGCAAGGTCGTCAATCCCTCGCGCGCAACTTGTTGGCGCCGCGTCCGCGTGTGAGCCTGCCGGGTATGCCGACCCACGACCTCTACGCCGTTCCCCCGGGAGACTCCCCCTGGCAGGTGCCCGCCACCGGCGCGGCCCGGTTCAGCTGGGAGTACGACGACGGCCGCGACCGCCTGCTCGCCCTGTACCAGAAGGGCAAGGACAAGCAGTGGGACGGGCGGACGCGCATCGACTGGGACCAGGAGGTCGACCCGTACGACGCCCTGGGCACGCCCGAGGAGGCCATGTCCCTGTACGGCACCCCGTACTGGGCCAAGCTGTCGCGGAAGGACAAGGGCGAACTGCGCCGGCACTACGCCTCCTGGCAGTTCAGCCAGTTCCTGCACGGCGAGCAGGGCGCGATGATCTGCGCCGCGCGGATCGTGGAGTCGGTGCCCGACCTGGACGCCAAGTTCTTCTCCGCGACCCAGACCATGGACGAGGCCCGGCACGCCGAGATCTACGGCCGGTTCCTGCACGAGAAGATCGGCCTCGTCTACCCGGTCAACGACAACCTCCAGTCGCTGCTCGGCGACACCCTGCGCGACAGCCGCTGGGACATGCCCTACCTCGGCATGCAGGTACTGATCGAGGGTCTGGCGCTGGCCGCCTTCGGCATGATCCGGGACACCACGAACAAGCCCCTGCCCCGGCAGATCCTGACCTACGTCATGCAGGACGAGGCCCGGCACGTCGCCTTCGGCCGCATGGCACTGCGCGACCACTACCGGCAGCTCACCGAGGCCGAACTGCGCGAGCGCGAGGAGTTCGTCATCGAGGGCTGCTACCTGATGCGCGACCGGCTGCGCGGGGTGGAGGTGCTGGAGAACTTCGGCATCCCGAAGGCCGAGGCGGAGGCGCTGAGCGAACGGTCCGAGTTCCTCCGGCTCTTCCGGAAGCTGCTCTTCAGCCGCATCGTCCCGTGCGTCAAGGACATCGGCCTGTGGGGCAAGCGGCTCCAGCAGGCCTACGTGGACATGGGCGTCCTGGAGCTGGGCGACTCCGACCTGGACCTGCTGATGGCGCAGGACGAGGAGCTGGCCGAGCGGCTGGACACCGAGCGCTTCGCCGCCGAGGAGCGGGCACGGGTGGCTGAGGTGGAGGAGGCGATCGAGTCGGGCGCCGCCGGGGACTGACCGGGCGCGGTGCCGCCGGTGTCACCCGGGTGCAGTAGCGTGCTGGCGTGTCCATGCCTCCGCCGCCGCAGAATCCCGGCCCCTACGGCCAGCAGCCCCCGCAGCAGCCGGGACCGTACGGCCAGCAGCCCCCGGGGCCGTACGGCTCCCCGTACCCCCAGCAGCCCTACCCCCAGCAGCAGCCCTACCCCCAGCAGCAGCCGTACCCGGCTCAGCAGCCCTACACCGGCTGGGGCGTGCCGCCCATGGTCCCGCCCCCGAGGAAGCGGCGGATCGGCCTGGTGCTCGGCATCGTGGGCGGAGTCGTCGCGGCCGTCGTGGTGCTGCTCATCGTGCTCGGGATGGTGGCCGAGAGCGGCTTCCCCGCTGCGGACTACAAGCTGACCCTGCCCGGCAAGCTGCTCGACGGGAAGTACGCACTCGTCGACGACCTCTCCGGGTCCGAGGGCAAGAAGATCAGCGACGAGGCCGACGGAGCCTGGGACGCCAAGGACACCCACGGGGTGGTCGGCACCTACAGCCCCGGCGGTGACGAGACCAAGGGCACCCTGGTGGTGTCCGGCATGTACGGCCGGTTCAAGAACACCGGCGAGGCCCGTACGAACATGATGAAGGGCGCCGGCGAGGGCGACAGCGCCACGATCGCCGTACCGCCCAAGGACTTCGAGCTGGACGGCGTCACCATCGCTTGCGAGGTGATGACCGAGGAGCACCTGGGCACGAAGATCACCGTGCCGGTGTGCGCGTGGGCCGACGGCAACACCGGGGCCACGGTCGCCGAAGTGGCCACGGAAGCCATGAGCCAGGCCCCCTCGGACGTCGACCTGGAGGCGTTCGCGCGCAAGACCCTCACGATCCGCTCGGAGATGCGGGGGCCGCTCGGCTGACCCTCACCGCCCGAGCACGGCCCGCATCACGTCCCGCGCGATCGGCGCCGCGTCCCCGCCGCCGCTGATCTCGCCCCGGTCCGCGGAGGCGTCCTCCACCACCACCGCGACCGCCACCTGCGGCTCCGGCGCGTCCTCGCTCTGCGCCCAGGAGAGGAACCAGGCGTACGGCACCCCGGCGTTGCCGACCCCGTGCTGCGCGGTGCCGGTCTTGCCGCCGACCAGCGCGCCGGGGATCGCCGCGTTGGTGCCGGTGCCCTCCTCGACCACGCCGGCCATCAGCTCCTTGAGCCGGGCCGCCGTGTCCGGCCGCATCACCTGCCGCCCCGGCCGGGCCGCGCTGCCGCCGACCGTCTCGCCGCCGTACCGGGTGGTCCGCTCCACCAGGTACGGCGGACGCAGCCGGCCGCCGTCCGCGACCGCCGCCGCGACCATCGCCATCTGCAACGGGGTGGCCCGCGTGTTGTACTGCCCGATCGAGGACAGCGCCAGCTGCGCCCGGTCCACCCTGGTGTCGAAGGTGCTGGGCGACACGGCGAAGGGGATGCGCACACCGGTGTCGTTGAACCCGAACGCCTGGGCCGTCGTCGCCATGTCCCGCACCCCCACGTCCACGCCCAGCTTGGCGAAGACCGTGTTGCAGGACCACTCGAAGGCGTCCCGCACCGAGGCGTTCCGGCACCCGTCGCCCTCGTTGGTCAGCCGGGTGGTGGTGCCGGGCAGCCGGTAGGGGTCGGGGGAGTCGGTGGACGCGTCCAGGTCCGTGACCACGCCCGCGTCCAGCGCCGCCGCCGCGGTGACCACCTTGAACGTCGACCCCGGCGGATAGGTCTGCCGGACCGCCCGGTTCAGCATCGGCTTCTCCGGGTCGTGGTTGAGCCGGGCCCACGCCGCCGACACCGCCTCGTTGTTGCCCGACAGCTCCGACGGGTCGTACGACGGGCTGGTCACCAGCGCCAGCACGCGGCCCGTGGACGGCTCGACCGCGGCCACCGCGCCCTTGCGCCCGGCGAGCCCCCGGTACGCGGCCTCCTGCGCCCGCCGGCTGAGGGTCGTCACCACGTCCCCGCCGCGGCTCGGCGCCCGGGTCACGTCGCTCCACAGCTGCAGCGGCGCCAGCAGCGGATCGGTGCCCGAGAGCACCCCGTCCTCGGTGTGCTCCAGGAACGCGGTGCCGTACGTCTGCGAGGAGAACCCGGTGACCGGCGCGTACAACGGGCCGTCCTTGTAAGCCCGTTCGTAACGCAGCTGCTCGCCGGTGTCCACCGACCCGGTGACCGGGTCGCCACCCACCAGGATGTTGCCGCGCGGCTGCTGGTAACGGGCGATGGTGGCACGGCGGTTGGCCGGGTTGCCGTCGTACTCCCGGGACTGCACGACCTGCACCCGCGCCGCGTTGGCCAGCAGGGCCGCCAGCAGCAGGGCGCAGAAACCGCAGGCGTGCCGGATGTACTTCCCCATCGGGCGCCCGCCGTCGGGAATCCGGTCGTAGTCGCTCACGATGCCTCCCGGCCGTCGTACTGGCTGCGCGCCGAATCGCTCACCCGGACCAGCAGCGCCACGATCGCCCAGTTGGTGACCACCGAGGAGCCCCCCTGGGCGAGGAAGGGCATCGCCATGCCGGTCAGCGGGATCAGCCCGGTCACCCCGCCCGCGATCACGAACACCTGCAGCGCCACGATCGAGGCCAGCCCGACCGCGAGGAGCCGGCCGAACGGCTCGCGCAGCGCGAGGCCCGCCCGGTAGCCGCGCTCCACCAGCAGCGCGTACAGCAGCACGATCGCCGCGAGGCCCGCGAGGCCCAGCTCCTCCCCGGCGGTAGCCAGGATGAAGTCCGACTTGGCGGCGAAGCCGATCAGGATGGAGTGGCCGAGTCCGAGCCCGGTACCGAGGACCCCGCCGGCGGCGAAGGCGAACAGCGACTGGGAGAGCTGATTCGGGCCCTGCCCGGCCTCGATGGTGGCGAACGGGTGCAGCCAGTCCTCGATCCGGCCGCCCACGTGCGGCTCCAGCCGCCCCACGGCGAACGCGCCGAGCACGGCCAGCAGCAGCCCGACCGCGATCCAGCCGGTGCGCCCGGTGGCCACGTACAGCAGCACCACGAACAGCCCGAAGAACAGCAGCGAGGTCCCGAGGTCCCGCTCCAGCACCAGCACGCCCACGCTCACCAGCCAGATCGTCAGGATCGGCCCGAGCACCCGCCCGGTCGGGAACTGCAGCCGCCACAGCCGCCGGCCGGTGTACGCGAGCGCGCTGCGGTTGGCGGCCAGATAGGCGGCGAAGAACACCGCGAGCAGCACCTTCGCGAACTCGCCGGGCTGGATGGAGAACCCGGCGATCCGGATCCAGATCCGGGCGCCGTTGACCGCCGGGAACAGGATCGGCAGCGCCAGCAGGGCCAGGGCGGCCACCACGCACACGTACGAGTACCGCTGGAGCACCCGGTGGTCGCGCAGCACCAGGACGACGGCGATGAACAGGCCCACCCCGAGCGTCGACCACACCAGTTGGGTGGGGGCCGCCTGGTCGCCCGGTGTCTCCAGGTCCAGCCGGTAGATCAGCACCAGCCCCAGCCCGTTGAGCAGCACGCCGATGGGCAGCGGCAGGGGATCGGCGTACGGCGCCCGGATGCGGACCGCGATGTGCGCGAACAGGGCGAGCACGCCGAGGCCGGCCCCGTAGCCGGCGGCGCCCGGCGGGACGGTGCCGGTCCGGGCCAGCCCCACCGCGCAGTAGCCGTACACGGACAGCAGGACGGCCAGCACGAGCAGGGAGAGTTCGACGCCCCGGCGCCGGGGGAGGCGTGCGGCACGCGCGGGAGCGGGGACCGCCGCCGTGGTGGTTCCGGCGTTCGTCATGCCCGGAACCTATCCAAATGGGGCGTCTTGTGCCGGGAAGAGGGCCTTTCAGGGAGCGGCCGGTTTCGCCGGCGGCAGCGTCAGCGTGGCCACCGCGCCCCCGTCCACCGCGTTGGTGAAGGTCAGCCCCGCGCCCAGCACCTCCGCCTGGCCCACCGCGATGGTCAGCCCCAGCCCGTGCCCCGTGGCCCCGCCCTCGGTCCGGAACCGCTGCGGCCCGTGCGCCACCAGGTACCCCGGATACCCGCCGCCGTGGTCGCGCACGGTCACCACCGACCCGTCCACCGTCAGCACCACCGGCGGCGCCCCGTGCTTGTGCGCGTTGGCCACCAGGTTCCCCAGCACCCGCTCCAGCCGCCGCCGGTCGGTCTCCACCCGGACGTCCCGCCGGATCCGCACCTCGGTGTCGGTGCCCGAGGCCCGCACCACCCGCTCGGCCAGCGTCCCCAGCTGCTCCGTGCCGACCTCCAGCATCTCCCGCCCGGTGTCCAGCCGGGAGATCTCCAGCAGGTCCTCGGTGAGGGTGCGCAGCGCCGCCACCCGGTCCCGCACCAGCTCCGTCGGCCGCCCGGGCGGCAGCAGCTCGGCCGCCGCGTGCAGCCCGGTCAGCGGGGTGCGCAGCTCGTGCGCGACGTCCGCGGTGAACCGCTGCTCGCTCAGCAGCTTGCTCTGCAGGGTCGACGCCATCGTGTCCAGGGCCGCGGCCACCGCGGCGACCTCGTCCTGCGGGCGGGTCGGATCCTGGGTCCGGGGGTCGTCCACCCGGGCGTCCAGGTCCCCGGCGCTGATCCGCCGGGCCACCCGCGCGGTGCCGTGCAGCCGCCGGGTCACCCGGGTCACCGCGAACACGCCGACCAGCACCGTCGCGCCGATCGCCAGCCCCGACGACCACAGGATCGACTGGTCGAGACCGGCGATGGTGCGGGACTGCTGCGAGTAGTCGACCTCCACGGCCAGCGCCCGGTGCCCGGCCACCGGACCCGCCGCCCACATGGCAGGCCGGCCCTGGTGGGTGGCGACCATCGTGCCGCGCTTCCCGGCCACCGCCAGCGTCCGCAGCGGCGCCGGCAGTCCCTGCGGGTCCACCCCGGCACCCGGCAGCAGCGTGTCCCCGGCCTCGTACGCCCGGGTGGCGTCCGTGAGCCGGGACAGCGCCAGATCGCGGGCCTGGCCGACGGTCTGGTTGGTCACCGAGACGTGCACGAGCACGCCGAGCAGTGCGGCCAGCGCGCAGCACATCACCGTGATGAACGCGGCGGCCTTGACGGCGAGGGCCCCGGCCCAGTGGGGCAGCGTGAGCCTCATCGCGGGCTCGCCGGGGCCGCCGGGCTCGCCGCGGGGGAGGCCGACGGGGACGGGGTCCTGCTGGTGCGGCCGTCGCCGACGTGCAGGTACTCGTCGCTGGAGAAGACCATCGCGCGCTGGCCCGGGTCCCACACCCAGGTGGTGCGGTACTCGTAGCCGGAGATGTCGGCCGGCGAACGCTCGATCAGCGACCGGCCGGCCAGCTCCACCCCGATGATCGCGTCGTTGTCGGCCAGCACCTGCACCAGCCGGTGCCGCTCGACGGTGTACACCCGCACCGCCGTCTGGTTGGTCGGGTACAGCCGGAAGCCGAGCGTCAGATCCGCCCGGCCGTCCCCGGTGAGGTCCCGGTAGTACGGCTTCAGCAGCGGGCACCGGGCCCGGTCACCGCCCGGCCGGCACTCCTCCATCCGGTCCACGGTCGCGTGGTACGCCCCCTTCGACCCGTAGTCGGAGGGGTGTGCCTTCAGCTCCGCCTCGACGACGTCCACCGGATCGACCTTGCGCAGGTCGTCGCCGGGGACCGTGATGCCCTTGACCGTCTCCCGGGTCGCCACGTCGTAGGGGTAGGCCGGGCTGGACGCCGGCCGCAGATCGGGCCAGAGCTTGGCGGGGCTGGCGGCGGTCGGGGTCGGCCCGGCACCGCGCAGCCCGCCGGTGTCCCCGCAGGCCGCCGCCGTCACCGACAGCAGGGCGACGGCGACTGCGGCGAGGGCGGTGCGCACGGGACGGGCTGGCATCCCTACATTCTGACGGAAGCCTGCTTTGTACGGCTTCGGGAGCGGGGCGTGACGGGGGACGCACCTGGGAAAGACCGACGGAGACCGCCGGGGTGGGGGTGGGGGCCGGTGGGGTGGCGGTTCGGTGGGGCAGCGGTCTGTGGGGTAGCGGTCCGGTGGGGTGGCAGAGTGGTGAAGCGGCGGGCCGGCCGAGCGGCGGAGCCGGGCGGATAACCGGCAGAGTGGGACGGCGGACCGGCGGAACGGGGCGGGGCTACTCGGCCAGCTCCTCCAGCAGCCGTACGGTCGCCAGGCCCGTCCGCAGGTACTCCACGAACAGTTCGTTGTGCAGCGCCCACGCCGAGCGCCTGGCCCGGATCAGCTGGACCGCCTGGTCGGCCGAGTCTCCCCGCTGGACCAGGGCGTGCGCGATGACCAGCCCCGACCGGTTGTACCCGTGGTAGCAGCGCACGAGCACCCGGCGGCCCGCGTCCAGCGCCTCGTTCACCGCCCGCGCCAGCCGGATCACCCCGGCCAGCTGCGTCCCGTCCAGCGGCCCGTCCGGAATCGGCCACACATGGTGCTCCACGCCCGCGTCGGGCCCGTACCCCGGCAGCCGCAGCAGCGACTGCACCAGATCGAACTCGTCCCGTACGACGACGGACTCCAGCCGGCCCGTACGGCCCCGGAACCGGTGCCCGCCCATCCACAGGCCGGGCACGATCTCGCTCCACGGGCTGTCCGGGGCCGGTACGTCGGGCTGCTCTCCGCGGGTACGCAACGGCGCCTCCCCAACTCGCCCTCGCCGGGCCGTCCTCCACGGTAACCGGTCTTGCCCCGGGAGCACCCCGCCTGTTCCCATGGTCGAGGGGTGATGGCGCATGAGCGGACTGCGCGTGGTGCCGGCCTTCCGGCACGGTCGGGAGCGGCTGTACGTCTGCCGCGAGGACGGATCCAACGTCGCCTGGTACGACCGTGAGACAGGCCGGGTCAACCTGCTCGGCGAGGACGGCAGGGACGACGTGCTCCACGCCCTGCAACCCTTCCTGACCGGCCCGGTCACCGTCGGCCCGCCCCCGGTGCCCACCCCCGCGGAACTCGCCCGGCTCACCCTGCACCCGGACGACGACCTCGCCCCCAACCGCCCCGGCGAGGCCCTGCTCGTCGCCCTCGACCGCGACCCCGGCCCCGCCCACCGGCTGCGCCCCGACCCGCGCCGGCGCGCCCTGACCGCCGAGCAGACCGTCGGCGCCGCCCTGGACGAGCTGGAGGGCACCGGCTGGCACACCCTGCACTCCGTCCCGCTGCCCGGGGGCGACCGCATCCACCACCTGGTGATCGGCCCCGGCGGCCTGTTCGCCGTCCACGCCCTGTACGCCCGCAAGAGCCGGGTCCTGGTCGCCGACCCGATGGTCACCCTGGGCCGTCGCGAGCCCGAGCCGCTGCTGCGCCGGCTGCGCGCCGACGCCGACCGCGCGTCCTACGCGCTGACCGCCGAGGTCCGCCCGCTGCTGGCCCTGGCCGGCCCGGCCGAGGTGACCGTGACGGCGCAGCCGCGCGCGGTGCGGATCCTGACGGACGCCGAGCTGGCGGGCCTCGCCCGGCTGGGCGGGGTGCTCAAGCCGGCGGACGTGGAGGCCTTGCACGGAATGGCCCGGGACCGCAGGACCTGGGGGAGGCTGTAGCTCAGGGCAGGGGTACGGCCCGCTCCGGGTCCGTCAGCGCGGACATCAGGTCGCCGAGGTCCTGGAGCCGCGGGGCGATGTCCTCCGCCCGGAACTCCAGCTGCCCGGGGCTGCGGCAGCCGGCGACCTCCTCCCAGGTCACCGGCGCCGACACCAGCGGGATCCGGCGGGCGCGCACGGTGTACGGCGCGGCCGTCGTCTTGCGGGCCGCGTTCTGGCTCCAGTCGACGAACACCTTCCCCGGCCTGAGGCTCTTCGTCATCCGGTGCACCACCAGCCGGGGCATCTCCCGCTCGGCCTCCACCGCCAGCGCCTTCGCGTACTCGGACGTCCGTTCGGAAGAACTGCCCCGCACCGCCGCCAGCAGGTGCAGCCCCTTCGAACCGGCGGTCTTCGGATACGCCTCGATCCCGTCCGCCGCGAGCCGCTCACGCAGCCACAGGGCGACCTCGCAGCAGTGCACGATCGTCGCGGGCGCACCCGGGTCGAGGTCGAAGACCAGCCGGTCCGCCTCCTGCGGGGACTGCACCAGCCACTGGTGCGTGTGGAACTCCGCGACCAGGTTCGCCGCCCAGACCAGGCTCGGCAGGTCCTGCACCACCACCATCCGGGCCGGGCTGTCCGCCGACGACCGCGGCACCTGGGCGGTGGTGACCCAGTCGGGCGTACCCGGCGGCACGTTCTTGGCGAAGAACAGCTGCCCTCCGGGGCCGTCCGGATAGCGCAGGAAGGACACCGCCCGGTCCCGCAGATGCGGCAGCAGGGCCGCGGCGGTGGTCGCGTAGTAGTGCAGCAGCTCCCCTTTGGTGAAGCCGGTCTCCGGATACAGCACCTTCTCCAGGTTGCTGAGCGCGACCCGGCGCCCCTCCACCTCTGTGATAGGCGTCATAAGATGACAATCCCAGACAAACAGAAGAAATCTGCAAAGGAAGGGTGCGGCACGTGCGATCGATCTGGAACGGCGCCATCTCCTTCGGTCTCGTCAGCATCCCGATCAAGCTGGTGAACGCCACGGAGAGCCACGCCATCTCCTTCCGGCAGATCCACACCGAGGACAACGGCCGCATCCGCTACCGCAAGGTCTGCGAACTGGAGGAGCGCGAGGTCACGCAGTCCGAGATCGGCAAGGCGTACGAGGACGCCGACGGATCGATGATCCCGATCACCGACGAGGACCTCTCCCACCTGCCCCTCCCGACGGCCCGCACGATCGAGATCGTGGCGTTCGTCCCGGCCGACCGCATCGACCCCCTCCAGATGGACGCGGCCTACTACCTCGCCGCCAGCGGGGCCCCCGCCGCCAAGCCGTACACCCTGCTGCGCGAAGCCCTGAAGCGCAGCAACAAGGTCGCCATCGCCAAGTACGCGCTGCGCGGCCGGGAGCGCCTCGGCATGCTGCGGGTCGTCGGCGACGCCATCGCCATGCACGGGCTGCTGTGGCCGGACGAGGTCCGGGCCCCGGAAGGCGTCGCCCCCGACACCGACGTCACCATCCGGGACAAGGAACTCGACCTCGCGGACGCCCTGATGGACACCCTCGGCGAGGTCGACCTGGAAGACCTGCACGACGAGTACCGGGAGGCGCTGGAGGAGGTCATCGCCGCGAAGGCCTCCGGCGAGACCCCGCCCGAGGCCCCGGCCCCCGCCGCAGGCGGCAAGGTGCTCGACCTGATGGCCGCCCTGGAGAACAGCGTGCGCGCGGCTCGGGAGTCCCGGGCGGCCGCCGGAGCGGAGGCCGAGGTCAGACCCCTGCGGCAGGGGCGGGCCGAGCCCAAGGAGCCGGCGGGCAAGAAGTCGACCTCCACGGCCACGAAGAAGACGACCGCCGAGAAGAAGGCCACGCCCGCCCGCAAGTCGACCTCAAGGGCGGGGGAGGGGGCGAAGAAGACGGAATCGACGGCGGCGAAGAGCACGTCGGCGAAGAACGCGACGGCGAAGACGGCGACGGCGAGGAGCACGTCGGCGAAGAAGACCCCGGCGAAGAAGGCCTCGCCCCGCAAGCGCTCGGCGTGAGGGTGCGAGCGTCCGGAGGTGATCGCGGCCGCTCGGCGTGAGGGTGCGCGCGTCCGGGGGTGAGCGCGGTTAGCCGAGGGGCTCCACGCGCCGCCGCCCCCACAGCACCAAGGCGCCCCCGCCAACGGCCAGAGCGGCCAGCGCCGTACCGAAGACCGTCGCCCCCGCCGTCAGCCCCACCGCGTCGCTCAAGTACCCCGCGCTGACCGGAAGGACCCCGGCCGGCAGGTAACCGCCCACGTTCAGCGCCGCGTTGGCCTCGGCGAGCCGCGCCCCCGGCACGGTGGAGTTCAGCAGCGACAGCCCGCCCAACTGCCCCATCCCCTGCCCGGCCCCGGCCAGCAGCGCGGCGCCGCCCAGAGCCGCCACCGACCCGCTGTGCACGGCGGCGACCAGCGCGAGCATCCCGAGCGCGGTGGCGCCGGCCCCGGCGACCAGGACGGTACGGCGCCGCAGCCGCCGTACCGCGAACTGCACCCCCGTGGCACTGAGGAACATCGCGAAGGCCAACGCCCCGGACACGACCCGGCTGCCCGTGCCCAGCAGCCCCGACAGCAGCGAGGGCCCCAGCGACAGCACGAACGACGTGGCGGTGATGCCGGGCGCGAACACGGCGATCCCCAGCGCCAGCTGCCATCCGGCCCCCCGCGGCACCCCCGGCACCCGCATCCACGGACCGCCACCGGCCCGGTCCGGACGCCGTACCGGCATCCGCAGCACCACCACGACGGCCGACCCGAGCAGCACCGCCTCCACGGCGAACACCGTGACCGTGGGCGCGGGCAGCGTCTCGGACAGCACGCCCGCGAGCAACGGTCCCACCCCCGCGCCGAACACCATCGCGCAGGAGGCGACCAGCGCCGCGAGCCGGCGCCGGGCGGGCCCGGCCACATCCGTCACCGCGGCCATCCCCGCCGAGACCACGGCCCCGACCGCGACACCGGTGCACAGCCGGGCCACGATCAGCGCGGCCACGCTCCCGGCGGTCGCGAAGACCAGGCACGCCACGAGGGCGAGCCCCAGCGCGGGCAGCAGTACGGGTCTGCGGCCGAGCCGGTCGGAGACGACGCCCGACACCAGCAGGGAACCGAGCAGTCCGGCGATGTAGCAGGCGAAGACCACGGTCAACGTGCCCTTGCTGAACCCCATCTCGCGCTGCCACAGCACATACAGCGGGGTGGCCGCGTTGGACAGCACGAACACCGCGGTCACGGGCCAGGCGGCTAACCAGACCCAGCGGACACCGGGCGTCGTCTCCGTCAGTACGTCTTTCCTCGTACAAGTACGCATGGAGTCGAACTTAGCACGTAGTACGATCGGACTCGTACAGAAAGCCGGGCGGAGGGCCGGAGACAACCCAGCGACAGGGAGCCGCAGTTGACCGTGCAGAGAAGCGAGAAGTCGCCGCGAACGAGGGACGCGCAGCGAACGGCGGATGCGCAGCGAACCGCGGCTGCCCTGCGATCGGCGGATGCGTCGCGATCGGCGGATGCGTCGCGAACGGCGAAGACCAAGGCGCTGCCGGAGCCCCCCGGCCTGCCCGACCCACTGCCCGAGCCGGCCGTCGCCGACCTCCGGCTGGAGACCGTGCTGGGCGCGCTCAGCGACCCGCTGCGCCTGCGGATCGTCCGCAAGCTGCTACTGGAGTCGGAGGAGTTCGACCACACCTGCGGCTGGTTCGGCCTGGACCGCCCCAAGTCCTCGCTCACCCACCACTTCCGGGCCCTGCGCGAGGCCGGCGTCACCCGGCAGCGCCAGTACGGCCTGGAGCGCCGCAGCCACGTCCGGGTGGCCGACCTGAACGCCCGCTTCCCCGGCCTGCTGGACCTCGTCGCCGCGTGGACCCCGGAGGGCACGCCGGACCTGCCGGAGAAGGGTTCGAGCTAGGATCGCGCTCCTGCACGCACCAAGATCACGGGGGGCCCTGGTGACGACGAGCCGACGCGTTCGCGCATCCGCGTACGCTGCCGCGACGGCGGCACTGCTGCTGACGGCGACCAGCGGATGTTCCTCGGAGAAGGAACTGCCGAACATGACCGGCTCCCAGCTCCAGGCGGCCCAGGACCGTGCCCAGAGCGCCGGCTTCACCAACCTGGACTCCGAGGACGCCACCGGCCGGGGCCGGGCCCAGGTCTGGGACCGCAACTGGCGCGTCTGCTCCCAGGACCCCGAGCCCGGCGCCGCCGACCCGGACACCCTCGTCGTCTTCCAGGTCGTCAAGCAGGGCGAGTCCTGCCCCGCCTCGACGGACGGCTACCTCGCCATGCCGGGCGACGAGATGCCCGGCTACAGCGGGCGCAGCCTCATGGACGCGATGGACCAGATGGCCGCACTGACCGGCGAGGTCAAGGCGGTCGACGCCACGGGCGCGGGACGCGGCACGGACAACGAGAACGACTGGCGGGTCTGCGCCACGGTCCCCGCAGCCGGCGAGACGATCGACGAGGACGTGCTCTTCGAGGCCGTCCACAACGACGAGAAGTGCCCCTGACCTGCCGACTCGAAGCACCGGTCACGCCCCGTACCCGTACCCGCGACAGACGGTCGCCGACCCCTCTCTCTCCCCCGCCGGCACATGTATTCCGAAGCGGTTATCGCGCGCTCCCTGGGTACCCGCCGGGCAAAAGGTACGAAAGCCACACTTCGGAGGTAAGTGACATGGCGACCTCTCCTCGGTCCGACATGGCGACCCACCCCGACATCATCGCCATGCGCGAACGCCACGAGATGGCCGAGCGCACCACGAGCACCCCGAGGGCGCAAGCCATCGAGAGCATGGCCCTGCTGACCGGGCTCTACCTCGCGGCTTCACCCTGGATCGCGGGCTTCAACGGCTTCTCCACCCTGGCGGTCAACAACCTGATCACCGGCATCGCCTACGCACTCCTCATGAGCGGCGGCTTCGGCCGGGCCTACGACCGCGTGCACAGCATGGCGTGGGCCGCCTGCGCGCTGAGCGTGTGGACGATCATCTCGCCCTGGGCCGTGGCCGGCAACGTCTCCACCACGAGGACCATCGTCAACAACGTCATCGTCGGCGCCATAGGCCTGCTGCTGGCCCTGGCAGCCGCCGCCATCGGCCGCCCGGCAGCCCGCGACCAGGGAGCCGCCGGCCGCATGTCCGGACCGTACGCCGGCGGCCGGCCCTGAACCGGGCGCGGGGGCGCGCCGGGGAACCGCGAAGACCCCGGCCCAGCGTTTCCGCTGGTGCCGGGGTCTTCACATATGTACGCCGGGCTCTGCCCACCGCAGGCCTGCAGGGCCCCTCAGATCCGCCCTCCGGTCAGACGGGTGAGGGGCCCGAGCGTCCGACGCCCCGCCCGGCGACCCGCCAGGTAGGAAGTGGCACTCAACGCCGACAGGCCCGCACCCACACCGGCGGCGAGCACCTTCCGGTGGGCGATCACCGTCCCCGCCGTCTTGGCGAACGCCACGACCTGCCCGGAGGCGGCGACGACGGCCTTGCGCCCGGCCTGGACACCGTCGGCCGCGCGCTGCGCGACAGCGGCACCCTTCTCGGTCACCCGCTCGCCACCCTCCACGGCCGCCGACGTCACGTCACCGGCCTTGCCGGCCGCCTTGTCCGCCGCCCGCGACGCGGGACCAGTGGCCTTCGCCGCAGCCCCACGGGCCTTGGTGGACGCGTCGCGCTTGGCTCCAGAACTCTGATTCGTCGCACTGTTCGACTGACTCATACACTCCGCGTTGCCGCTCGCACCGAAGACAAACGCCCTCTGCAGGGCCGGCACACACGCGCCCCCCGCCAAGAGCCGTTTGCCCAGACCGACTTGAGCGGGTAGACGGCGCCACCTGGTGTCCCGGCAGGGGCAACTGCCGACGTAGATCCAGAGGCGAGCCACCGGCAAGACCGAAGAGGTGCTGTCGCACACGGGCAGGAATCTACCCCTTCGCCGCCTTCACAAGTCGGGCGACGGATTGTTCGGCCTCGCACGCCAGCTCGCCGCAGAATCCTTCGCAGGTGGCGTAGTGACCACGCTCGACCGATTGTCTCCCCGCGGAGGCGTACGGCTCTTGGACCGCGGTTGTCTGGAGCCTCGGACAGCCTCGCATTGACGCGCTGTGCTTCCCGACAACGGCCTCAGCGGCGTCCCATACGTTCCCGGCACGTGACGGTGCATAACAACGAAAGGGAGCGGGAGGCAGTGAGACCGCCTCCCGCTCCTCGTGTCGACGTCCGCCCTGGTCAGCGCGTTGTTCCTGCTGTTCCTCGGCGAGTGTCCCGGCAGGACTGGAACCCGCGTACACGGCTCCGCAGAGATAGTGGAACTATGTCACGAGAGTGCCGTGGGGCATCTAGCTGACCCAGATACCCTCGGGCGACAGTCGGCGCGCGAGCTGGCGGCCGGCGTCGCTGATCGGGGTCGACCAGGACACGTCGCCGATCTGACACCCGAAGTCGTCGGCAAGTGCTTGCACGAGTTTCGCACCGAGGCCCTGGCGTCGGTAGGAGCCTGCAATCCAGATCAGGTCGATCCGCGGTCGAAGAGTGCCATCGTGAGCGCCAGAACTCGACTCGGAGAGTAGATCCCATCGGCTGTGCTCGCTGGTGTCCGTGGCGACTAGGTAGCCGATGACGTACTCGTTTGCCTTCAGTAGAAACGCTCGATCGTTGCCGGGTACTTCTTCGGGTGCGTCGAGATAATCCCAGGAGTTGAAGTCGTAATGGTTCTCTCTCATGGGCATCCGTCCCGCCTTGGCCGCGAGTTTCCGCCAGGAGATGGGCGAGTCAGGCCGTACCACGGCGAGGTTGCCAGGCCACATCAGGTTCTTGGGTACCCGGATGCCAAATGCCCATGCTGCATGGTGCGAGGTGTGGGCTCTACTGTCGTCCCATTGATCCCTCAGGGACATTCCGCAGGGGCAGTCGCCACTGGTTTTCATGTCAATTTCATCGAAACGGACTGGCTTTGCGCCATGGCTCAGGTTCTGTTCTCTTCCACCTACCCAGGGGCGGAGAGCCGCATCGTCCGATTCGACGTACCCGGACCAGTGATCCACCCATCCGGGGTACTGCTCGGGATGCATTTCCCGAATCGTTTTCTGGATGGCGGATACTGTCGGTCGAACCCACACGCTCCCGGCGGTCGCTCGACCGTTCAGGCGTAGTCCCCACTGGTTGGCCTTGCCTCGCAAGAAGTTGAGGAACGCGTGTGGTGGTGACTGGAAGTCGACACCTCGAACCAGTTCACGTTCACCGGGGGAGAGCCACTGTTCAATGGGCAGGTCAAGGCGATCGGCAAGCGCATGGAGTTGACTGTAATCATCTTCAATCTCCGCGCAACGCAACGCTTCTACCGTGGCTTCCACCTGTGAGAACTGCACAGGAATGGTGATCCAGCGGACGCCTTCACCCCACGAGAAGTCGCCAGAGTAGCCGTCGTACCAGATCCGGTCTGTGGACGCGAGACGCACCCTGTCGACAGCTTCCTTGTATACGGTGGGTAGTTCGGGCTCTTGCCCACGTGTGGACGTGGCATCGACATAGTCGTCGCCGTCGAGTTCGACACTTGCGTACCAGCGGTAGGCCCGGACAGTGATCTTCCGGGATTTGGAGGGACGGGCGTCGGGATCCAGGTAGATCGTTCGCTCGGTCATGCGCAGAGCTCCGTAACTTCGGGGCGGGCCGTTCACACGCCCGCCCTAGCCGTCCGTCGACAACGCTCCATCGCCCCAGCGGCCTGACCGGCTTCCACAGTCCCGAGGGCCTCGCCGGGCCGGATCGGCGTCGGTGCCTGGGTGGGGGATCAGAGCGCGTTCATGGTGTATCCCCACCAAGGGGCGCGCGCACCATCCGAGGTGACCCGGCCACTGTCAGGGCTGACCCATTCACGCTTGGCGGTGGAGAGGTTGTAGAGCGCCCGCTGGTAGTCGTCCCAGGTGCCTTCCCACCCGCCTGCAGGTGTGTCGTTGTAGCTCGACGCTGCCGTCCAGATGTGGTTGTTGTCGTACCACGTCGGCACGGGGCCGTTGACCCCGATCGCGCCGTAGTCGCGTACGTTGCTGAACCCGTCGGCGTCGGTGATGACGGTGTGCAAGGAATTGTCGGGCTGCGGGGCGTAGTGGGCGATACGGGTACCGTCCGGGGAGGCTGACAGCACTGCCGCGTCCGCTACGCGGCTGGGGTCCACCGGGTTCCCCGGTGTACCGACATAGTCTGCGATGGCGCTGTTGGGGGTCAGGGCACCGCTGTCCAGGTGGTAGATCCACTGCCCGTTCGGTGCCTCATTGCTTGTGTTGCCTCCGTAGACCGCTACTTCATCACCCGCAGGGTCCGGGACTGGCAGGTTCTCCGGCTCCATGCCCCACCCGTTGAGGGTGTTCGCGCTGTCCGGGAGAGTCGGGTAGGTCGCCGCTGCGGTGTCCGGGTTGTAGAAGACGCGACCCACGCCGCCGTAAGCGCCGATGACACGGGCGGTCACCAGGTGGCTGACCGACCCGGCGTTCACGGGCGTCGGCAGGAAGACGATGTCGACGAAGGCGTCTCCATCCTGCTGGCCGGTGAGGGCCTTCGCCGGCGCTGTGCCCGTCAGGTTCTGCACGTGGATGGTCTGGGTGTTGCTGCCCTGGTAGGGACTGGCGAACGGCACGGTTCCCCAGGCCGCCCAGGTAGCGTCGTCGTTGAGCGCAACCTCGGTGACGCTGCTGGTGGACGGAACTGTGGCCAGCGTGCGCACTGCCTGCCCGGGGCGTTTGGCTTTGACCTGCCACGAGTAGTCCTGCCTCTGTTCGCTCCACAGCGTGGTGCCGTCGGGGCCTGCGGCGTGGGCCTTGATGGTCGTGCCATAGCCGGAGGCGGTGTACAGGGTGCGGGTCGCTCCTCCGGAGGGGGAGTACGCCACGATGCGAGCCGCGTTGGCGGTGTCGACGCCGAATACATACGGGGCGGTGAACGGCCCGGTGACGGTCTGCTTGACCGTCGCGCTGGTGGCTGCGCGCGCGTAGCCCGCGGCGGGAGCCACGACTCGGTAGGAGGTCGTGCCGCGGGATGAGGTGTCCAGGGAGAAGGCGTGCTTCCCGCCGGACGAGGTGGTGGCATTCACGAGGGTCTTCCAGGCACCGCCGGAGTAGCGTTGCAGGGTGACCGGCCTGACCGCAGCAGGAGAGAGGGTGACGGTCAGGGTGGCCGGCGCCGCCAGCTCGACTGTCGGCGCACTGAGACGCGCGGTAGCCGTGGTCTTCGCATATGCGGTCCACGAGACGGGGCGGGAGGTTGCCGAGGCGTACTTCGAGGTCTTCAGCGCGAACAGGCGAGCGGAGTGACGTCCGGCGATGGTGTTCTTCTGGCTGAAGTAGGCATCGCCGTGGGAGTTGGTCTTCCCGGAAGCGACCTTCACCCAGTGCCCGGAGACGAGCTCCTGCCACTCGTAGGCACGGCCGATCGACGGGTAGATGTGTCCGCGCAGGTTCACCGTTCCCCCGACCGACGTGGACAGTGACGAGGACGTGATGGTGGCAGTGGACTTGGTGGCCGCCTCTGCTGGCGCGGTCACTACGACGGTTGCTGCTACCGCCACCACGGCAGTAGCTGCAAGGCGGCGTATGGGCACGGAGTCTCCTGGTTGATAGAGCGATGACAGAGCCACTCTCTACGGCGTTGGCCAACGTACTGGCATATGCCAAACGAGTTGACGTCGCCCCTCGGATTTCTGAAGTGGTCCGCGCGCACGGTCACCGCGAGCGGTCAGCGGCAACAGGCCGTCCAGTGCGCGTGCACTCTTCCGAGCCGGGGCGGGGCCGAGTGCCGAGGCCCCGCTGAGTCGCTACGCCACGTGGGTCGACGGTCGAGAGGAGGCCGCCGACCGGAAGACCGGAGGCCGCCGCTGGCAGAACTCTCCATGCTGGCCTCGCTGGGCACCATGCCCGAGCTGGCTTGCCAACTCTCCGGCCTGGGCGGCTGCACCAACCCCATCCGCCTCGACGGCCACCGCACCGAATACGACGTCACCCCGACCACTGGCGAGATCGGCCGAGTCCTGCACCACCTCGGCTCCGGCTCGCTCCCCGCCGGCCAGCTCCCAACAACCGCCGCGCCACCCGCTGTGCCGCCTGCGCCGAGACCTACCGCCGCGACACCTTCCACCTGATCACCGCCGGTCTGCGGGGTGGCAAGGGCACATCGGAACAGGTCGGCACACACCCCCGTGTCTTCGCCACCTTCACCGCCCCCGGCTTCGGCCCGGTCCACAACCGCCCCTCCGCCGGACGCGACTGCCGCTGCGGCCTCCGGCACGACGAAACGGATCCCGCCCTGGGCTCGCCCCTCGACCCGGAGACCTACGCCTACGAAGCGGCCGTGCTCTGGAACGCGCACGCTGGAGCGCTGTGGCGGCGCTTTTCGATTCACCTCCGCCGCGAGGTCGCCAAGCGTTCCGGTCTCACCCAACGCGCCTTCCGCGATCACGCCCGGATCTCGTTCGCCAAGGTCGCCGAGTACCAGAAGCGCGGGGCCGTCCACTTCCACGCCGTCATCCGCCTCGACGGCCCCCAAGGCGGCGACACGCCTCCACCGGCCTGGGCCACCACCGAACTGCTGACGGACGCCATCGGTGCGGCTGCCACTGCCGCACGCGTCGACGGACCGGAGATCGACGGCCGGGCGCACGCGTTCGTCTTCGGCCGCCAGCTCGACGTCCGCCCGATCCGCTCCGCCGACTTCAACGACGGCCAGGAGCTGACCGAACGAGCCGTCGCGGCGTACATCGCCAAGTACGCCACCAAAGGCGCCGAAACCGCGACCGGCACCCTCGACCGGCCGATCCGGTGCCCCGCCGAACTGGCCCAAGTCCGGATCACCGAACACGCCCGACGCCTGATCCGTACCGCCTGGACATTAGGCGCCCGCCCCGAACTGGCAAACCTCCGCCTCCGTGCATGGGCGCACATGCACGGCTTCCGCGGCCACTTCTCCACCAAGTCCCGCCGCTACTCCACCACTCTCGGCGCCCTGCGGGACGCCCGCGCCGAATGGTGCCGCGCCCAGACGGCTTCGGCCGTCCCGCAGGACGGCGAAACCACGCTCGTCCTCGCCCACTGGGTCTTCGCCGGTACCGGCCTCTCCCGCGCCGAAGCCTGGCTCACCGCATCCCTCGAACCCGCCCCTCGAACGGAAGGAGAGCCGACATGGACGCCCGCCGCGACGAGCTGATGACCGTTCGCCAAGTCTTGGACGAACTGGGCGGCGTTTCTCGCCGGACGTTCTACCGCTGGCGCGAGCTGGGACAGGGGCCGGCCGCATTCAAGCTCCCCAACGGTGAGCTTCGGGCCTGGCGCAGTGATTTCACCTCGTGGCTACGACAGTTGGAGGAGGCCGCGTGAAGTCTCTCGACGTCAAGGTCTGGGGCGTACGCAAGCGGGACACCAAGACTCCCTCGTACGGCGTCCGCTGGTCCGTCGCGGGCAACGTCTTCTCTGACTCGTTCCGCACCAAGGCACTCGCCGATCACTACCGCGCGAAGCTCATGAGTGCCATGCGGGGCGGCGAAGAGTTCGACACGGAGACTGGTCTTCCGGCTTCGATGGAAGAGAAAAAGTCGCCATTGTCCTGGTACGACTTCGCCCTCAGGTATCTCGCAATGAAGTGGCCGCACGCTGCACCCAATACGCGAGACGGTATCAACGAATCTCTGACCAGCGTGACCATGGAACTGCTAGCGGAGCGCGCTAGACGACCGTCCGACGAGGAGATCCGCAAGGCCTTACGTAACTGGGCCTTCGTGCTGCCAGGTCCCGACGACCGGGAAGTCCCGGACGATGTCCGGAACGTCCTGCACTGGGTAGCGAAGGCTTCCCGGCCGCTCGCGGACGGATACCGGCGTGCGCGCGGCCGGCGTCTCGTCGGGCTGTTCGCGGCGATGTACTTCGGTGGCCTCCGGCCCGCTGAGGCGGTCGGCCTGGTAGAGACTGACCTTCTCCTCCCTGAGCAGGGCTGGGGATCGGCACTGCTTCACCGGCCCCGTCCCTCCGTCAGCAAGCAGTGGACGGACTCGGGGGAGACCCACGACGACCGCGGGCTCAAGAATCGACCGGCTGAGGACGTTCGGCGCGTGCCCATCCCGCCCCAGCTTGTTGCCGTGCTGCGGGAGCACTTGGCCACGTTCGGCACGGCGGAGGACGGGCGGCTCTTCTCCAGTGAGAAGGGTTCGGTCGTCCCGTCGTCGACCTACTACCGCGTGTGGCAGGAGGCTCGGCTCCTGGCGCTTCCGCCGGCTGTCGCGGCCTCGCCGCTTGCGAGCAGGCCGTACGACCTTCGGCACTCGGCGCTGTCGACGTGGCTCAATGCGGGAGTGGATCCCACCGAGGTTGCCGAGCGCGCCGACAACAGCGTTGAGGTCCTGCTGACCCGGTACGCGAAGTGCCTCGATGGTCGGCAGGACGTCGCCAACCGGCGCATCGAGGACCTGCTCCGCGAGTACGAGTGACGTTCACTTGACCGCGCGCGAGGCCCCTGACGTCCTTGTCAAGGGGCCTCGTTGGTTGGCGATGAGGCTGCTCTTGCGCCGTGTATGACGCTAGGACTCGCTCGATGCCCGGATCCCTCGGTGGATGAACGCTCTCCTGCGACCGTCACCTCTCCTGGCGCGGATGTCGTCAGGCCCCAGTTGATCGAGTGGCTGGATGGCGGCTTGAGCGTGCCGGGATGGTGGCCTGTCGGAGCAGTTGGGAGTCGCGAGGTCACAACTGGGTGACTGTCTTCACCGATTCCTTACATCGGACCCACCGGCGTAGGTAGTTTCACCCCTCACGTACTCAACCCCGGGGGGTCCTGTGAGCTACTACCAGCCTCAACCGCCGCCGTTCCAGCCTCCACCCGGACCGCCGGCCGCCCGTCCCGCACCCAAGTGGGCGCGTAAGCGATTCGTACTGCCCGCACTGGGCCTCGCGTTCATCATCGGCGTGGGCAGCGCCGGCGCCGACGACCAGAACCCGAACGCGACGAAGGCGGTGGCTGACCACAAGGCGCAGCCGACGACCACGGCCACGGTCACCGCGACAGCCACGGCAACGGAGACCGCGAAGCCCAAGCCCGCGCCGACAGTGACGAAGACGGTCAAGGTCAAGGTGAAGGTGACCGTCACCGCGCACGCCGCCGCGGGGTCGGGAACGGGCGGCAGTTCGACGTCTGGCGGATCCTCGTCCAGCGGCGGGTCCAGCTCGTCAGGTGGCTCCAGCTCTGCGGGCGGCGGTGCGACGGCTCTGTGCAACGACGGCACGTACTCGTACGCCGCTCACCACCAGGGGGCCTGCTCGCATCACGGTGGCGTGGCTGTCTTCTACCGGTAGTCAACACCTCGAGACAATGCTCCAACTGGTGGTGTGAGCCCGAAACCACCCACCCCATAGGCGGGGTAACGGTGACTTGGGGCGGACGTGCAGCTGGCGGGCATCGACTTCCAGGTGGCCACCAGCCTCTCGTCGTGTGACCACCTCGGGTCGAAACTGTCCGTGATTCCGTAAACAGCTCACCGAGCGGGGAAGGTGAGTCGCAGAACGATCTCGCCGTCGTCGATCTCTCCGGTGGGCTCGAACCCGAACTTCTGGTAGAAGGGCCACGGCTCGCCGTCGCCGGGCTCGTAGCTGGTCAGCAGCTCGGTGGCGCCGTCCGCGCGAACCAGGGTGGCGACCTGCGTGAGCGCCTCTCGGCCGATCCCTCGCCCTTGGTACCGCTTGTCGACGAGGAGGCGCCAGAGGAAGTGTCGCCCTTTGTAAGGACCGGCCGGCGGTTTCCACGACAGCATCACGAAGCCGACTGGCTCATCGCCGCGGTACACGGCGCGGTACCAGGGATTGGCCTCCGGTTTCTTCGCCGCCTCCTTGAGGGAGTAGGACACGGAGGCGACGAATTGCTTCTGGTCACGTCGGACGCGGAGGGCACGGACGGCATCGCGGTTGTCGTCGGTGATCTCCCGTAGGTGCACGCTCGGGGATCTCATGCCACACCCCTTCCGCATCCGACAGCTGCGCCGTCCCGGTCAACGTGAAGAGCCGATACCGGGCGGCATTCCCGCGCATCCGCGTCGTCGAGGCCGCCAGGTCGGACGTCTTCGCAGCGTATTCGACTCAGGCGATCTGGAGCGGGACTGGCACGCCGGGCCGTGACCGCGCCCAGAGGCAGCTCCTAGGAGAGCAACCTGGCCTGACCCGACGATGCGCATGTGCAGGCCCTTTCGTCAGTTAGATGGGCTGACCTGGGTAATCGCTCGGCCGCGACCGGCTCCCCGTCGACCCGCGGACGAGCCGGATACCGCAGTCGAAGGTGATCGCGGGAGGTTTCCTTCGAAACTTATCGAAAAGCTATTGACTTATGGCGCCTGGTGCTCATTGTGATTAGTAGGCCATAACACCGAAAGAGTTGCTAAGTCGATCAGGACGTCTAGTCGGCGTAGTGACCTGGACAGGATGTGGTCCAGGCCCCCGGCAAGCCGGCGCGATACCGAGGCGACAGTGACGACTGAAGTTTCAGGACACGAGCAGTACTACCGGGGACTGTTTTTTTGCCCTCAGGGCGCGGCCACTGCACTGTGCTCTACCGCGACGGTCAGCCGACCGAGATCGGCTACTGCGGTGCACCGCCGATGAACCGACCCTCAGGCCCCTGGACTTGTCCGGGGGCCTTGCCGTCTGCCGGAGCTGACCTGGGCAGACGCCTCAAGATCCCGTCCACGCCTCGTCCACAGACCCCGGCATACGCCCGCTCCGGGCCGCACATGCCTGCACATACGCGAAGACCCCGGCCTCAGCGTTTCCGCTGGTGACGGGGTCTTTGGGTACCTCATGCTGGGTGCCCCCGGCAGGATTCGAACCTGCGCACACGGCTCCGGAGGCCCCTTGATCGTGAGGCAACGCTGCTGGTCAGAGCGCTGCAGACGCCTGATCAGTTAGGGCCAGTCCACAGGTGGTCCGCGACATGCCCGACTTAGCAACTGCAGCTGCCGTTGTGCTTTGCGACTCTGCAACAAGCCTTACGACCCAGGTGTCGTCGGCTTCTTCGAGCTGAGGTTCCCCTTGCAGTGATCGACACCGGTACCACCGACTAGGGTGGGGCTGTGGCAGCAACACACCTTTTGATCATCGGCGACCGTGATGCCCTGAAGTGGGTTGTCACCGCACAGCGGATGGCCTTCTCCGCCCGACGGTCCAGGATGGCGGCGTCCCTCTCGCCGGGGGATCGCGTCCTGATCTACACAACCCGAGGCTGCTACCGAAGCCCTGGGCGAGATGAAGGCAGGGTCATGGCGAGTGCAGAGGTGGGCAGCCGGGTTCGGAGTTTGGTCGTACCTGTACGGTTCGGCGAGCGTCGATTCACTGAGGGCTGCAAGTTGCGCATCGAAACGCTGGCGCCGTACCGACAAGGCCTGGTGTTGCGCGATCTTGTGTCACAGCTTGCGATATTCTCCGACCTCGCTTCATGGGGTGTCCGCCTTCGACGTCCCATTTTGACACTTCCCCCTAACGACGCAGACCTCATCGATCGGAAGCTTGCCCCTCTAGTGCTGTCTTACCAGGATGCCTTGGATGGATACCGTGATGCGTGACCGCCGTGTCGTGACTAATTGATTGAGTCGATGCGGGCGGTGTGGTCAATTTGCCGCAGCAGGTGGCAATGATCAATTTACTTAGTCAGTCATATACATCCTTGCGCCGCCCAGTTCTCGAAAGATCAAGATGATGGCTTGGAGAACGCTTCGTGATTTGCATGCCGAGTCCCCGTGTAAGGACTACGGTGAAGTGTTGGACATTTTGATGGGGGATTATTTAGTAACAGAGAACCTTGCGTGTTGGCGCACAGAAGTAGTAGCGGTGGCCGAAATAGATCGCTACCAACTCATCGACGATCCAGATGACCAACGCGGATGGCAGAAAACCAACCTCTTGCGCTCCGCACTACGGCAGAAAGCAGCCTTACCGACGATTGTACTGGCACATTCAACGCCTGACGATCGAGGTTGTTGCGGCTTGCTTGACGGCCGGCATCGTTTCAACGCCGCTCACCTGGAAAACGTGCCGCTGATCCGAGCCTGGGTGGCACACATCGGCTGCTGTGGAGGTCCGGCAGCATGTCACTCTGTGCAGGGCTGATGCGCCGATCTGGGCCACGGATGAGCTGCTGAGGGCAGATGCTGCGGGGGCGCGTTCCCAACTGGCTGCCCTGAGACCAAGGCGAGGAGCCGCGACGGTAGGCGCTCTCGCACTACGGAACGTGTACAGATCAATGACTGTTGGTTATCCTGTGGTTCGGGGTGGCCTACTCGGTCAGGGAACGCACTGTGGGAGGGTCTGTGACCGCTAAGAGCAAGCTTTTTTATGGCGATAACCTCGACGTTTTGCGTTCCGGGCAGATTCCCGCTGAGAGCGTCGACCTCGTATACCTCGATCCGCCGTTCAACAGTAACAAGGTCTATAACGTCGTATTCGACGGCATGGGAGACGCGCAGGCTCAAATTCAGGCTTTCGACGACACGTGGAAGTGGACGAATGAAACTGACGACACTTACAATTATTTGGTAAACGAAGGGGGCCTTCCGCCAGCGGTGGCGGATATGCTCGAATCACTGAGGAACATCGTACGCGAAACCAACCTTATGGCGTATTTGATCAACATGACGCCGCGATTGGTAGAGCTGCACAAGGTCCTCAAAAAGAGCGGTTCACTGTACATCCACTGTGATCCAACCGCTAGTCATTATCTCAAGGTTGTCCTTGACGCCATTTTCGGCGCGAGGAATTTCAGGAACGAGATCATCTGGCGGCGCACGGGTGCGCACGCTCCGCGGTCTAGTTTTGGTCCCCTGCATGACACTATCCTCTTCTACACGAAGAGTGACTCCTACTACTTCAACGTAATTCGACGCCCTTATACGAAGCAGCACGTAGAGAAGCGATATAAGCTGCAGGGCGACGGTCGTTGGAAGTTCACGAGTGGTGGAAACGTTCTCACGGGTGCCGGCATCAGGACGGGCGAGTCTGGAATGCCATGGCGTGGCTTCAATCCGACGTTGAAGAACCGTCATTGGGCTTTGCCGAAGTTTGTAGCTGATCAAATGCCTGAAGGATTCAAAGATCTCGGGCTGATCGAAAAAATGGAGGCAGCCTACCAGGCTGGCCTTATCGAAATCACGCCCGGTGCAGCTTGGCCGACTCCAGTTCGATACTTTCAGCCGGAAGATGGCAACCCGCTCGGCGACATTTGGGCTTACCAGCCGGGCACCGCTGGTTGCTTGGCTGGCACCGACGCAGCGATTGACGAAGACGTCGCATATTTGGGCCCCACCGACCCTGAACGGTTGGGCTATCCCACGCAAAAACCAGTCGGATTGCTGGAGCGAATCATTCGCTCCTCCTGCCCGGAAGGCGGAACGGTTCTCGACCCCTTCTGTGGATGCGGTACAACACTCGACGCAGCTGTGAAACTGGGGTACAACTGGATCGGCATTGATATCACATACTTGGCTGTAGACCTCATCCGCAATAGGCTGAGGAACACGCACGGTGACTCGATCGATGCAACATACGAAGTACTCGGGGTACCGGCGGACCTGGCGGGCGCGCATGCGCTCTTCGCGCAATCACCGTTCGACTTCGAGCGCTGGGCGGTTTCTCTTGTTCGTGGAACGCCGAACCAAAAACAGGTCGCTGACAAGGGCAGCGACGGTGTTGTTGTCTTTGCCACCGGCAAGAAAAGTCGGGCTAAGGCTGTCGTTTCGGTCAAGGGTGGAAAAGGGCTGAATCCTTCCATGGTTCGGGATCTGGAAGGAGTAGTAGCTAAAACCAAGAATGCTGAGGTTGGCATACTCCTAACGCTCCACAAGAGCACCAAGGGGATGAGGGATGCTGCTGCTACGGCCGGTAGTTACACGGACTGGGTAGGTAATAAATATCCAAAAGTCCAGATCATCTCGGTTGAAGAGCTGCTGTCTGGAGTGCGCCCAAAACTTCCGCCTATTGTTCCTCCGTACACCGAAGCGAAGAAGCGAGTGGACACAAGCGGTCAGCAGTCGTTGTTCGACAGTCCGGAGCAAATCTCCGAGAAGGAGGACGTGTCGGAGGACCAGGCCGTATCTGTACTTGCAGCAGATGATGGGGTAGAAGAGTAGTCTCAATGACTCAGTCAAGCCGACGGTGCGCCGCTCGTCATCTGTGACCGGCGCATCCTGGCTCAGGCAAATTTCGCCTGCTGGCCGCATCCTTACTAGGTCGATCACGGAAGCCCCGCCAGTCCGGCGCTGACGTTGTGACTGCCGAAGGCCGCTCCCGTACGGCCATGTCCGCCGCAATCGCTCTCAGCCGCTGATGTTAGACGCCAACGCCACGCCGGAAGTACGGTGGCCGTGATGGGGGAGGTAACCGCTCGCGAGTGCAGCGGTGCTGGCTGCCGACTCTGTTCGATTCCCTCGCGGTGGAGGTATCGGACGTAGGCGAGGCGCTGAACAGGGAGCGGGTCCAGGGATCGCGACATGACGGCTCCTAGTGATGAGGCCGCACCGGGATTCTGCTGCTGGTCATGCCGTCAGCGCAGCACAATTCCGCTCCAGGGCCATCCTGTTGCACACTGCCAGGGTGGTTGATCCAATCAGCGCGGCCAGTTCATCGGCAGCCAAGGCCCTGACCTCTGCTGTTGCGAAGCAGCTCACGTCCAAGGCCGGCGTGCGGCTGGGAAGCAGGGATGAGCGCCGGCAGGTCTACGCACGGTTTCAGGCTGCGGTAACTGAAGCGCACACGCTCATGGCGCGCTGGCACCTAGAATTGCATCTCTATACGACCTACTGGGGCAAAAGGCGCATCCCTCTGGTCTTCCGGCCCATCAAAGGCGAACAGGCAGCGGTTGAGTCTTTGCGTGACCTTCGCGCGCAGCAGAGCGAGATACTCCAGGCGTACCTGGAGCTGCGGCTTGTGGCCAATCCGGCGCCGCTCGAATCGGCTCATGCCGTTCTGGACCGGCTGACCGCGCTGTTCGATCTCGGGATGGGCGCCGCCGAAGACAAGGTGAATGCCGCGGTGCGCCTGGTCGTCGAGGCACAGCGCGAGTTCACGGACGTCTGCCGGGACGATCTGTGGTACCTGCCGGCCAGGTGGCAGATATATCGGCTGGCCTGGTGGTCTGCGCGCCGTTGGCGCAGGCGGCGCACCACGTAGCGTGCGGTCGCCCCGCCTAGGAGAGGCCCAGCGGACGCTGAAGTACAACTCGGACGCACGTGTCCCGGCCGCTGGCTGTCCCCATCTTCCGCTGGCGAGGGCGAGGCACCGCTGTTCATGACAGCGCCTGGAGCCCTTCATATGCTCAATCAAACCTTGACTGCTGAACAAGCGCGCGGCTGACGTACGTCCTAGTCTGGTTGTGACGGCCTGAGTGAGTAAATTCAGGGGGCGGCCATGCCGAAATCCCACAGGGCGACACTCCTGAACGCCTTTACACCGTCGCATGAAATCACGGATCCAAAGCTATTCGCCGGGAGACACGAGCAAGTCCGCGAGCTGACCGATTCGCTGCACACGGCTGCGGAGATTCCATTGATTTACGGAGATCGAGGCTTGGGAAAGAGCAGTTTGGCTATTCAAATGCAATGGATAGCGATGGGTGCAACTGAGTTGCTCGACTCGATGGGTGCGCATGATCACGCCATAGATCAAGAAGATGCTTTCATGGTCTTCTATGCGACATGCTCAGACGAGATCCGCAACGATGCCGACCTGCTGCAGTTGCTCATAAACTGCATGGAGGAAGTGGACCTCGAGAGCAAGACAAGAAAAGTCTCCAAGCTAGTCGATAGAAAGACAAGGAAACAACTCAGCTTCAAGGTGGTCCAGCTTGAGTCCACGAAAACTTACCAGCAGGAAGCTGCCAGAATAAAGCATGAAAAGCTCAATCAATCAGAAAAGCTCTTGGGTCTGGTTAGGGCCATGATGGACTCTGTTGGCCAGCGGCGGATACTTTTCGTCATCGACGAACTCGACAGGGTGGCCGATCTCTCCGGATTCGCATCCTTTCTACATAATTCGAGTAGCCCCGAGCTGCGGTTCGCGTTGGTCGGAGCAGCACAAAGCGTTGCCGATCTGCACCTCTCCCACCACTCAATTGATCGCCATCTGGCTCCAGTGCAGGTGACGCGAATGAGTAATGGGGAGTTGGCTGACGTGATAGACCGTGCACTGCATTCACTGCGCGCCCAAGGTCTAAATTACAAGTTCGCTCCTGATGCAAGGACCCGGCTAGTCCGGACAGCGGTCGGGTTCCCCTGGTTCGTTCATGTCATTGGCCAGCAATCCCTGCTGGCGGCGTACGAGCAAGGGAGCGCGACCGTGTCAAATGAAAACATCACACAAGCGATAAGAAAACTCACCGACAAGCGCTTTGCGCAGCAATTCGCCGATTCTTACCAGCATGCCGTCCGTGATTCTATAACGCGAGAGAAGGTGCTGCGACTTCTTGCCGCTTGGCCCGGCGAAGATATCCCGACAGGAGACGCTTATGCAATTCTCCGAAGTTGCGGAGTGTCGAAACCATCGACATATGTGAAGCAGCTCAAATCGTATGAGTACGGCGAGGTTCTGACATCGCCTGGCTACCAGCGTAGCAGTCTAATTCGATTCAAGAACGAGATGTTCAGGCAATATGCCTACCTGCGCCCTCCCATCCATGATCCGGTTGATGTGGACGCGATCGAGAATGCGATTGCCTCATATTCCCGGAGAGGGTAGTCTTCCATGTTGGATTGGGTACGGGTTTCGGAATCTAAATTGGTCGCAGCTTGCGCGTACGATGAAGCGGCGGAAAGGATATTTGTACGGTTTCACTCTGGGACGGTCTGGCGGTTCGAAAACTGCAGTCGGGAAATGTGGCGATCCCTTATGATTTCCGGTACCAGTAAAGGGCGGTACGTCCAGGACGTCCTCTCAAGGCAAGAGCATCACGTAGTCACGTGATAGTGGAATAAAGAAAAGGGATCAGCATTGCGCCCGTGTATGGTGGGTCCACGACTCCGTTAGGTCGGTGGAGCGGCTTTGGGCTGGAGCTGCTTTGGCGCGAGTGATCACGGCCCCGTAAGCTTTCGGCGCGTCGGGCAGTCTGTGGACCTGCCCGGTAAAGCACGACGTTGGGGCCGTGATCTTCGAGGCTCGCGCCAAAGTGGCTGCCTAAAGCCGTGTAGCCGACCGCCCCAGCCACGACGTATCCCTTTCTCTGACGGCAAGTGGCTGATTGCTGTGAGCGCGGCACGGGCGCTGGCCGGGCTGGAGCGGGGCGTAGACAGGAGCGCAGGCCCGGCCGGGGGCCGGGCCGCGCGCGGTGAGCGGAGCGAGCCGCCTTGAACCAGTAGAGAAAGTTTGAATCATGCTCGGGCTGCTGATCGTTGTGGCTGGCAGTACCGGCGTCTGCCGACTCGTGGTGTAGAACCCTGGGCATGGGGAGTGAGCGGCGGGAGCTGATGAAGGCGCTTGGAGCGCGTCTTCGTGTGCTTCGTACACAGGCTGGCCTGACCGGTGCTGCGCTGGCGCAGCGTGCCAGCGTGGGACAACCAACCGTGTCCAAGGTCGAGACTGGCCGGATGGTTCCCAGTCCGGACGTGCTGGACAGGTTGTCTCGGGCCCTGGGCCTGGATGAGTCGACCAGTAGTGAGCTACATGACCTCCTGGCCGGCGTGATGGCCGCCACCGACTCTGGCTCGACCGCAGCCGACTCAACGGGAACCGGCACGGCGGTAGATGAAGCGGTCCGGTCCGCGCGGCTGGTGCGCTCCTTCCAGTGCGTTGTTCTGCCGGCCATGTTGCAGAGCGCGGAGTACGCCCGGCACGTCTTCGAGAGTGCTCCTCATGCGACGCCTGAGGCTGTCGGTCGGGCCGTCGCCGCCCGTGTGGATCGGCAGAGCGTGTTGTACGAGCCGGGACGGGAGTCGGTGTTCGTGATCACCGAAGCCGTGTTGCGTACCTGGCCGGGGAGTCCGGCGCTGATGCTCGCGCAGTTCGACCGGTTGCTGGCGGTGGAGAGCCTGAGCACGGTACGGCTCGGGGTGATTCCCTGGCGTCGGCCGGTGCCGGTGCTGCCACGGCACGGCTTCACCTTGTGCGACCAGCGGGCGGTCGTGATCGAGAGCTTCGACAGCGAGCGGGTGTCCACTGACGCTGCTGAAGTGGCGGCCTACGAGCAGACCTTCGCTCGCTTTGAGCGCGCAGCCTTCTTCGGGTCCGAGCTGCGTGAGCTGCTGTTGCTGGTGATGAAAGAGTTCCGCGACTTGGGAGACACCCTCACCCCTTAGAGGAATAATTCCTCTCGATGCCTAGCTTGCTGCATCGGACCGGGAATACTCTGCCGCCAAGGCTGTCTAGACCCCTAGACGAACGGAGAGGTTCCCATGCTCACCAAGTGGTGCCGTGTCTTCCCCGGCTTGCCGGAAGAGGTGCCCCATGCTCGTCACTTCGTCGCGTCCCTGCTCGAGGATCGGGGTCCGGTCGAGGATGCCGTCCTGATCGTGAGTGAGCTGGCAACCAATGCCGTGCGGCACACGCGCAGCGGCGTGGTGGGTGGCTGGTTCCTGGTTGTTGTCGGCCTTGGTGACGATCTCGTGCGGATCCAAGTGATCGACCAGGGTGGCGATCGCGTACCTCACCTGTGCCCCGCCACCACCCGCGAAGAGGGGGGCCGCGGGCTACGGCTGATTGATGCCTTGGCGAAGAACTGGGGCTACACGATCTTGCCCGACGGGCGCTCCGTCTGGGCGGAGCTGGTGCGGGCGAGCGCATGAGCGTTAAACGTGCGGTGTCTGCGGGGGGTTGCTTCGCCGGCGGTGGGGTGTGAGCCCAAGGGGCGTGCCCCGGAGGAGATCGCGTTTCTATGTGATCGGCGTGCGTACCGGGCGGCGCCTGCCACCCGTACCGTCTAGGGCCCTAGACTCCTGGGTACTGCTGCTGGGAGGTGAGGTCATGTCGGACGAACTGCAACGGATCATGGCGATTGACGATCCGTACCTGCTCCTGCGCGAGGTCACGACCCGGTTGGCGGACGCACAGCAGGAGGTGACCGAGTTGGCCCGCCTCCGTCGGCGGGTGGTGCAGGACCTGCATGCGCAGGGGCTGTCGTACGCGCAGATCGCCGCAAAGGCCGGCCTGAGTCGCGGGCGGATCCACCAGATCCGGCACACTGGCCCTGCGCCGGAAGGGGCCTTTCTCGGTCGGGGTGCCGTCACTGTCGCCACACCGCTGCGGCGTGACGATGAGCGCGGTCGCACGGTCGTCGCCGTGGATGACGTCAGTTCCGGCAAGCGACTGGAGGAGCTGGCGCGGACGTACGGGCTCGACGTCACCTCGGAGCACGTGCCGGTGAGTGGTGAGATCGACCTCAACCGCGACGGCCTGATCGTCGTCTGCGGTCCGCGCATGTCCCAGGCGATGTGGGACACGTACGCCCAGGATCCCGTTTTGCAGTGGCAGCGCGCCGAGGACGGGCCCTGGACGGTGGTGGACCGGCAGACCGGCACTGTGCACCGCTCTGGCCAGGACAGCGATCCGGCCCGGCCGTACGACGTCGGATACCTCGGCCGGCTCTCGCGCCCGGACGGAAACGGTTCGCTGCTCGCCATTGCCGGTATCCACACCCAGGGTTCTCTCGGTGTCGTGCAGTTGCTCGCCAACGACTTGAACAATCTGTGGGGGCAGGTCGGCGATCACCAGTTCTCCACGCTGGTGGGTGTCGAGTACGACACGGAGACCAGCGAACCGCAGTCCGTGGAACTGCTCTGCCCCCTGTACCGGCACGATGAGGAAGCGGCGGCGTGAGGATCGACCTCGCCACGCTTCCGGCCGTCCCCGGCCGGGAGACCGAGGACTTCGCCGCTGCCGGTGCTGGCGCGGCCGTACTGCTCGACGGTGCCGGCGTCGCCGGGGCCGAGACGGGGTGCACACACGGGGTCGCCTGGTTCTCCGGGACGTTGGGCGGCCTGCTGCTGCGCAGCATCACCGCGCACCGCGCACGGCCCCTCGCCGAGTGCCTCGCCGACTCCATTCGCCTCGTCCGATCCCTGCACGAGGACAGCTGCGACCTGGCTTATCGGGCCAGTCCGACCAGTACGGTCGTTGCCACGCGGGTCGGCCTCGGGGGGCTGGAGTACCTTGTCCTCGGTGACTCCTCCCTGCTCCTGGCGGACAAGGGCGACGGTACGACTGTCATCACCGACCGGCGCCTGGATGAGGTCGGCAAGCGGCTACGCGGACCGGTTGACGCACTGCCGACCGGCTCGCCCGAGCACTCCGCCGCACTCGCCGAGTATCGGGATGCCTTGACGAGGCTCCGCAACCGGCCGGGCGGCTTCTGGATCGCCGGCCCCGATCCCCAAGCCGCTGAGCATGCCCTGACGGGGACGGTCCCCCTCGATTCACTGGCGTCGGTGACGCTGCTGAGCGATGGGGCAACGCGACTTGTCGACCGCTTCGAACTCGCGGACTGGGAAGAGACGTTGGCTGTCCTGAGTTCCTGCGGGCCGGACGAATTGATCCGCCGGGTTCGCGAGGCCGAGGACTGTGACCCGCATGGTCGCCGCTGGCCGCGCGGGAAGACGCACGACGACGCGACCGTCCTTCACTGGACCCTGCCGTAGCGCGTTCGCACGGGCAGGAGCCACCTCGTATACCCCCCTAGACAGTTGACTGGGCGTCGGTTACCTTACTGTCGACCCCCCTAGACAATTGGGTGGGCGCCTCCCCGTGCTGTCTAGGGGGGTATCCAGTCCGAGCGACGCCGATCACCGAAGGCGCCGACAACTCAGTGAGGTATTGATGCGAGTCATCCCCGTAGACACCTCGGCCGCGACGCTGCTCGTCACCAAGCTGCCCGAGGTGAAGGTCAGGGACCGGCAGACCGGTGAGGTCGCCGTGGACCCGGTGACCAATCAGCGGCTCATGACGCTGGAGGTGGTGTTCATCGCGGCCGGTGGCTCGGACATGATCAAGGTCACCGTTCCGGAGCAGGGGATCGGAGACGGTCTGGTCATGGGAGCGCCGGTCATCCTGTCGGGCCTGGTGGCCCGGCCCTGGGAGAGCGAGTTCGGCGGGCGGACCCGTCACGGCATCGCCTACCGGGCCGACGCCGTAATGGTCAACGCTCCGGTCGCGGCGCAGGGCTGATCGCCATGGCCGACACAGTGCGCGTGCTGTTACCGGTCCTGCTGGTCCTGGTCGTGCTCCTGGTGGTGCGTCGCCGCATGCCGGTGGTGTTCTGGTGGTTGGTCGGGTATCCGGTCGTTGCGCTGCGCTTGCTCATCTCGTACCGGGCGACGATGGACGCGTGTGGTCTGACGGTCCCGGCTTCGGCCGTCCGCCGGGCCACTGCCCGGATGATGGGGCGGCAGGCGGCGCCCGTACCGCCCCGGCGGACTTTCCCACTGCCGACCGGGTCGGGCCTCGTGATGCGCCTGCGTATGGCGACCGGACAGGCACCCGAGGACTTCACCGCCTCGGCTGACCGGCTGCGGCACGCCTGGGGAGCCCATGCCGTGTACGTGCGCCCCACGAAACCGGGGTGGCTCGAAGTGCGGTTGGTCGGCTGGGACGTGCTCGCCGAAGTACGCCCCGCCCGCCGTCGGGTTTCGACCGGCCCCCTCTGCCTGCCCTTGGCCCTACGAGAGGACGGCCGTTGGCACGTACGGGACTTCCGCACCGTGCCGCACGAACTGATCCTGGGCGCCACACAGTCCGGCAAGTCCGTCTACCTGCGCAACCTGCTGTGTGGCTTGGCCCGGCAACGGGCCGTGCTCGTCGGGATCGACTGCAAGTGGGGCGTCGAACTGGCCCCGTTCGCACCCCGGCTGTCGGCGCTCGCCGACGACCCGGACCGCGCGAACGAACTCCTGGACGTGTTGGTGGAAGAGATGGAGGCGCGGTTCCGGCTCATCGGTCTCAGTGGCGGGACCGGTCCGGATGCCACCCTCACCTCGGACGTGTGGGGGCTGCCGGAAACGGTGCGGCCGGTGCCGGTCGTGGTCGTCGTGGACGAGGTGGCGGAACTTTTCCTCGCCGCGAACAAGGACGACGAGAAGCGGCGGGACGCCATGGTCACCAAGCTCATCCGCCTCGCCCAGCTCGGCCGCGCGGCCGGAATCTACCTTGAAGTCTGCGGGCAGCGCTTCGGCGCCGAACTCGGCAAAGGCGCGACCATGCTGCGCGCTCAGCTGACCGGCCGCGTCTGCCACCGTGTCAACGACGAAGCGTCGGCGAACATGGCGCTGGCCGACATCTCGCCTGAGGCTGCGCTCGCCGCCACTTCCATCCCCGCCGAACGGCCTGGTGTCGCGGTCGTCGGCGACTCCTCCGGCGGCTGGTCCCGTGTCCGCTCGCCCCACCTCACCCTCGCCGACGCGGCGGCCGTCTGCCGCGACACCTCGGCCCTGGTCCCGGAACTGCCCCGGCTCGCCTCCTTCCGGCCCACCCTTGCCGTCCAGTCCGCCGGATCGTCCTCCGTCACCGCTGTCGCGCCCACCGCGCGCCCGGTGACCGAGTAGCCCGCTCCATCACCTCACGGCCGGCGTGACCGCCTCGCGCCATGTCCCTACCCCTCCCATGCCCAAAGCAGGAAGGAACCGGAGCCGATGCGTGCCCACATGGTCCGCGTGGACGCCGTTGTCGTCCAGGCCGTCATCGCGGGCACCCTGTCCTTCTCCCACCTCCACGACCTCGCGGCGGCGGCTGGACAGGGCGGCTGGAAGGCGTGGGCCTACCCCGTGAGCGCCGACCTGCTGCTGGTCGCCGCATGGCGCCGGATGAGGCAACAGCAGCGAGCGGGGCAGGCGGCCAGTAGCCCGCGGCTGTGGTTCCTGGTGGCACTGGCCGCATCTCTTGGTGCCAACGTCGCCACCGCCGGACTCCTCGACCTGGAACACGTCCCCGCCTCGCTCCGCGTCGTCGTCGCGGGCTGGCCCGCCGTCGCCTTCTTCGGCGGCACTCTCCTGGCCCACACGCCGCACAGCCCGGACACGTCGGCGGTCCCGGAGTCGTCGACCACTGACCCGTCCGAGGAACAGGCCACCGCACCGGCCGCCGTCGACGCTCCCGCACCGGACGCGCTATCAGCTCCGGCTCCCGAGCCCACCACGTCCGAGCCGGAAACCGTCCCGGCTCCGCCGCCCGGCCCCGCCGTCGCGCTGCCGCCCGTGCTCATCGACCGTGTCCGGGCCCTGGCCGACGAACACCGCTCGACCACCGGCCGCCCCGCCGACCCCGACGCCGTACGCGCCCGGCTCGGCCTGCCCCCGTCCATGACCGCGTCCGTCGCCGCCCACCTCTGAGAGGAGCACCGTCATGCACCGCCGCTTCCGCAACGTCCGCCGCATCGGCCCCGTGAACGTCGCCTCCTACGTCGACCGGGGCAGGAACCGCCACCTGGCCGCCTGCACCGCGCCCCGCTGCGACTTCTCCGCCGAGTACGACTCCCGCGCCGCCGCCGAACTCGCCGCCCGTACCCACCGCTGCTCGGCCTGACAGGAGACCACCCCCATGGACGTTCCGCTCTGGCTCGCCCTGCTCGTCGTCGGCGTCCTCGGCGTCAAGCTCATCCGTCCGCCCTGGTGGCTCATTGCCGTACTCCTCCTCGGCGGCTACCTCCTCGCCGACAGCCTGCTGGCCCCCGTCATCAACTCCCTCGTCAAGTAACCCGCGAAAGGAGATCCCTCATGTTCCGGCCGAAGATCCCGACCATGCCGCAGCCGACCGGCCTGACCGCCCCGCCCACCGTTATCCAGCCGAGCACGGTCAGCCCGGCTCGCTCGGCCACGCCGCCGGCCTCCCAGGCTCCGGTCGCATCCCGTCCGGCTGTCCAGCACACGCCCGGAACCGTGCTCGCTCTCGTCGGCGGCGGCACCGCCGTGGTCCTGGTCGTCGGTGCCGTCCTCGTCTCGATGCTCCTCGCCGTCGCCCTGACCGCTACCTCGGTCGCCGTCTGCGCCGTCGTCACCCGCTCCCTGCTCACCCGCCGCTGATTCAAAGCCCCTTCCCGCCCGGCTTGCCGTTGCTGTCTAGCCCCCTCGACAGGCAAGCCGGGTGGCCAGCCCAACACCGGACCACTCAAGGAGGAACCCGCACATGCGCCCGCTGGCTCCCCTGGGAGCCATCCGTCACCTGGCCGCCCTCGCCCGGCACGGCGACGTCAGTGCTTACGCCCGGCAGATCCAGGGTCTCGGCGGCTGTGAGCGGCCCGTCCGAATAGAGGGCCACCGGCTCGACGTCCACGCCGCCACGGGCGAGATCGTCCGGGAAGTCATCGGCCGCGACCTGCCTGCCGGACAGCTCCTCATTCGCTGCAACAACCGTCGCGCCACCCGGTGCAGGGCCTGCGCCGAGACGTACCGCAAGGACACCTTCCACCTGGTCACCGCCGGCCTGAGTGGCGGCAAGGGCATTGGTCCGGCCGTCGCCCAACACCCCCGCGTCTTCGCCACGTTCACCGCCCCTTCCTTCGGCCCCGTCCACAACCGCCCCGCCGGTGGCCGCTGCCGCTGCGGACGCTCCCACCCGGAGGACGACCCCGCCCTGGGCACACCACTGAACGCGGAGCGGTACGACTACCGGGCAGCCGTCCTCTGGAACGCCCACGCCGGAGCCCTCTGGGCCCGCTTCACCACCTACCTGCGCCAACAGCTCGCCTCCCGCGCAGGCGTCACCCGGACCGCGCTGCGCGACTGCCTCAAGGTGTCGTACGCCAAGGTCGCCGAGTACCAGCGGCGCGGCGCAGTCCACTTCCACGCCGTCATCCGCCTCGACGGTCCGGACGGTGCCGACTCCATCCCACCGGCCTGGGCCACGACCGAACTCCTCACCGACGCGATCCGCTCGGCGGTCCGCCTCGCCGAGGCACCCGGCCCCGTGCTCGACGGCCGCACGTACACCTTCCGCTTCGGCGACCAACTCGACATCCGCCCCATTCGCTCCGCCGACTTCGCGGGCGCTTCGGAGCTGTCCAGCCGGGCCGTGGCTGCCTACATCGCCAAGTACGCCACCAAGGGCACCGAGACCGCTGGCACCCTGGACCGTCCCGTCCGCAACCCGATCACGGACCTGATCGGCTCCGGCGTCACCGACCACGCCCGCCGGATGATCCTCACCTGCTGGCACCTCGGTGGGCTACCCGAACTCGAAGCCCTGCGCCTGCGCAAGTGGGCCCACATGCTCGGCTTCCGCGGCCACTTCTCCACCAAGTCCCGCGCCTACTCCGTCACCCTCGGCGCCCTCCGCCAAGCACGCGCCGACCACAACGATGCTTTGGCCCGCGCACGCGCCGCCGATGCGGGCCACCCCCTGCCAGCCCCGGACACCGTCCTCGTCCTCTCTCACTGGCGCTTTGCCGGCACCGGGTGGACGAACGCAGAACACCTCATCGCTTGCGGCACCTCTCCTCGCTCAACCGACACGCAAACGGAAGGAGAACCGACATGAACCAGCATGTTCACGACGAGCTAATGACCGTTCGCCAGGTGCTCGATGAGCTGGGTGGTGTCTCTCGCCGGACCTTCTACCGTTGGCGCGAGCTCGGTCAGGGACCCGCGGCATTCAAGCTCCCGAATGGACAACTCCGCGTCTGGCGGAGCGACTTCACTACGTGGTTGCGGAAGTTGGAGGCAGCGGCGTGAAGTCTCTTGATGTGAAGGTGTGGGGCGTCCGGAAGAGGAACACCAAGAAGTCGTCGTTCGACGTCCGGTGGACTGTGGCTGGAAGCGTCTTTTCCGAGCAGTTCCGTACCAAGGGGCTCGCGGACCACTACCGTTCCAAGCTGCTCCGTGCCGCTCATGGCGGCGAGGAGTTCGACACGGTCACTGGGTTGCCTGACTCGATGGTCGAAAAGGCAGCGTCGATGAGCTGGTACGCCTTTGCACTGAGGTATCTCGCTATGAAGTGGCCGCACGCGGCTCCCAACACTCGCAGTGGGATCAATGAGGCGCTGACCGCGGTGACAATGGCGCTTCTCGATGATCGTCCGGGTCAGCCTCCCGAGGAACTGATCAGGAAGGCGCTTCGGAACTGGGCGTTCGTCCTTCCCGGCCCAGGTGATCGCGAATTGCCGAGCGAGATCGCGAACGCTCTGCACTGGGTGGCCAAGGCCTCTCGCCCGCTTTCAGACCTCGGTGATGCTGCGATCGGCAGGGCCGTCCTGGACTCGCTGAAGTTGAAACTCGACGGGACGGCGGCAGCTGCGGAGACGGTTCGGCGCAAGCGTCGGACACTCGTCAATGCGGTGCACTATGCGGTGGACCTCGGAGAGTTCAAAGAGAACCCGATCACGGCCATCCGCTGGAAGAAGCCCAAGGTGGCCGGGGAAGTCGACCCTCGGGTGGTCGCCAATCCGGAGCAGGCTCGGTCCCTGCTGACTGCGGTCTCGTACGTCGGTGGGTATAGCCGGGCGCGCGGCCGTCGACTCGTCGGCCTGTTCGCCTGCATGTACTACGGCGCCCTGCGGCCGGCTGAGGCCGTGGGCCTCACCAGCGCGGATCTGAGGTTGCCCGAGGGCGGCTGGGGGACAGCACTGCTGAACCGGACGCGTCCCAGCGTCGGCAAGCAGTGGACCGACTCCGGCGAGACCCACGACGACCGGGGACTCAAGAACCGGCCGGCGGAGGAAGTCCGGCTCGTGCCGATCCCGCCCCAGCTCGTCACCATCCTCCGGCAGCACCTCGATACGTTCGGTACTGCTGAGGACGGGCGGCTGTTCACCAACGAGCGTGGGGGAGTGGTTGGCTCGTCCACGTACTACCGCGTGTGGCAGGAGGCTCGGGCGCTCGGGCTCCCGCCGGCTGCCGTCGCCTCGCCGCTCGCTGCGCGGCCGTACGACCTCCGACACTCGGCGCTGTCGACGTGGCTCAACTCTGGGGTGGATCCGACCGAGGTGGCCGAACGTGCGGGCAACAGTGTTGAGGTGCTGCTGAGCCGCTACGCCAAATGCATTGATGGACGGCAGGAAATCGCCAACCGCAAGATCGAAGAGTTGCTGCGCGAATACGAGTGACGAGGCACATAGCCATTAGCCCCTGGCCCCTGCGCGGGTCGGGGGCTTCGTCGCGTCCCGGTCCCAGGGCATCGGCCGCTGGCCGATGAGCTTACTGAGCGGGGAAGACGAGCCGCAGAACGATCTCGCCGTCGTCGATCTCCCCGGTGGGCTCGAACCCGAACTTCTGGTAGAACGGCCACGGTTCGCCGTCGCCGGGATCGTAGCTGGTCAGTAGCTCGGTGGCGCCGTCCGCGCGCACGAGAGCGGCAATTTGCGTGAGGGTCTCTCGGCCGATCCCTCGCCTCTGGTGCCGCTTGTCGATGAGGAGGCGCCAGATGAAGTGCCGTCCTTTGTAGGGACCAGCCGGCGGCTTCCACGACAGCATCACGAAGCCGACTGGCTCGTCGCCGATGTACACCCCGCGGTACCAGGGGTTGGCCTCCGGGTGCTGTGCCGCCTGCTTGAGCGACTTGGACACGGAGGCGACGAACCGCTTCTGGTCGCGTCGGACACGGAGGGCACGAACGGCATCCCGGTTGTCGTCGGTGATCTCGCGCAGGTGTACGCCTGGAGACCTCATGCCACACCCCTTCCTGCATGCGGCGGCTGGGCCGTCCGGACCGACGTGAAGAGTCGCCCCCGTGCGGCAGTCAGCCGCAGCGTATTCGGCGCCGCGGATCTGGAGCGGCACCGGCACGCCGGGCTGCGCCCGCTTCAAAACAGCCACTGTGACCTGGGCAGACCCGCTCAGTTCCTGTCCACGAATAGTCCACAGACCCCGTCATACGGCCGCCTCGGGCCGCACACGCCTGCACATACGCGAAGACCCCGGCCTCAGCGTTTCCGCTGGTGACGGGGTCTTTGGGCACCTCATGCTGGGTGCCCCCGGCAGGATTCGAACCTGCGCACACGGCTCCGGAGGCCGTTGCTCTATCCCCTGAGCTACGGGGGCGTGTCGGCTGCTGAGCTCTTCGCTCGCGGCGACGGGTAGAACACTAGCAGGTCCTGCGGGGTGATCAGGAACTCGGTTTTCCGGGTGGTCCCCTGGAGGGGGTGGAAGTGGGGAAAACCCGGACGCGGTGGCCGGACCGGACCTACTCTCGACGTGTGCCAGGCACTCCGGGCCGGGTGCTTGTTGTGGACGACAACAAGGTCATCCGGCAGCTGATCAGGGTCAACCTCGAGCTGGAAGGGCTAGAGGTCGTGACCGCGGCCGATGGTGCCGAGTGTCTGGACGTGGTGCACCAGGTGCGGCCCGACCTCGTGACACTCGATGTCGTCATGCCCCGGCTGGACGGGCTCCGTACCGCCGCCCGGCTCCGGGCCGATCCCCGTACCCACCACCTGCCCCTCGCCATCATCAGCGCGTGTACGCAGTACGAGGTCGAGGCCGGCCTCGATGTCGGTGTGGACGCGTTTCTGGCCAAGCCCTTCGAGCCGGCCGAACTCGTCCAGCTCGTGAAGCACCTCATCGAGCGGCGCACCGCACCCGAGGGGCGTGAGGGAGAGGCGAGCAGGGGCGGGGGCGGCACCGGCGGGGGAGAGCCGGGCGGGGGTGGTGACGGGGAGGCCGACGGTGACGGGGGTTCCCCCGGTCACGGAGTCGGGGTCTTCCCCGGCCCTGGAGTCTCGCCCGGACAGTGAAGGTCGCCCGGACAGGCAAGGTCGACCGGACGGTGAAGGTCGCCCGGACAGGCAAGGGCGCCCGGACAGTGAAGGGCGCCCGGACAGGCAAGGTCCACCGGTCGCGGTCGGGGGGTCCGGTTCGGACCCCCCGCATAACCGGCTACCACCCCCACCCCCCTCCTCCCCTACGCTTGTCCCGTGACCCCCGTCGAGCTGTCCCGTGCCGTGCTGGGTGCGGTGCGTCGTGCTGTGGACGACGGGGAGCTGTGTGTGACCGTGCCCGAGCGGGTCGTGGTGAGCGAGCCGGGGCCCGGGGGGTGCGGGGACTTCGCCACGACCGTCGCGTTGCAGCTCGCCCGGCCGGCCGGGCAGCCGGCGCGGCGGGTGGCCGAGATCGTGCGGGTCCGCCTCGCGGAGGCCCACGGGATCCGGGACGTCGTCGTCACCGGGCCGGGGTTCCTCAACATCAGTCTCGACAGGCGGGTCGATCCCGTCGCGGGCCTCGTGCGGGAGATCCGGCGCACGGGCGCCCGGTACGGGCACGGCGACGCCCTCGCCGGGCAGGTCGTCGTGCTGCGGGTGCCGTACGAGGTGCGGGCCGAGGTCGTAGCCGACGCCGTCGTACGGCTGGTGGGGACCCAGGGCGGCCGGGCCACCGTGGAGCACGGCGAGCCCGTCACCCTGCGGCCCGTGCCCGCCCCGGAGGACCCCGCCCCGCTCGGCCCCGACGCCGCCCGGTGGGCGCTGCTGCACCCCGCCGCGCACGACCGGCCCCGGATCACCGCCGACCACCTCGTCCAGCGTGAGGCCAATCCGCTGTTCCGGGTGCGGTACGCCCACGCCCGTGTCCGTGCCCTCGGCCGCAACGCCGCCCGCCTCGGGTTCGACGCCGAGCCCGGCCCCGTGGACGACGCCCGGGGTCTTCTCACGCCCCTCGCCGACCACCCCCGCATCCTCTCCGCGGCCGCCACCCACCGTGCCCCGGACCGGGTCGCCCGGCATCTCGTCACCGTCGCCGATGCCGTGCTGCCCCTGCTGCCCCGCGTGCTTCCGGTCGGCGAGGAGAAACCCTCGGCCGCCCACCGTGCCCGGCTGGCCCTCGCCGAAGCCGCCGGGACGGTGCTGGCCGGTGGCCTGTCCCTGCTCGGCATCGACGCACCCGAACACCTCTGAGGCCCCCGAGCCGATGAGCCCCTCAGAGACAGAGAGTCTGAGAGTCACGTCATGAGCCGTTCCGCCCATCCCGCCGGGCCCCGCCACGCCGACGTCCTGCCCGAGGGCCACTACTCCGCACCCCCCGCCGACCTCAACGTCCTGGACCAGAAGGTGTGGGCCCAGACCGTCACGCGCGGCGACGACGGTGTGGTCAGCGTCGGCGGTGTCCCCGTCACCCGGCTCGCCGAGGAGTTCGGCACCCCGGCCTACGTCCTCGACGAGACCGACTTCCGGGCCCGCGCGCGGGCCTGGCGCGCCGCGTTCGGCCCGGACGCCGACGTCTTCTACGCCGGGAAGGCCTTCCTCTCCCGGGCCGTCGTGCGGTGGCTGGACGAGGAGGGGCTCAACCTGGACGTGTGCTCCGGCGGCGAGCTGGCCACCGCGCTCTCCGCCGGGATGCCCGCCGAGCGCATCGCCTTCCACGGCAACAACAAGTCCGTCGAGGAGATCCGCCGCGCCATGGACGCGGGGGTCGGGCGGATCGTGCTCGACTCCTTCCAGGAGATCGTGCGGGTCGCGCACATCGCGCAGGAGCTGGGGAAGCGGCAGAAGGTCCAGATCCGGATCACCGTGGGCGTGGAGGCGCACACCCACGAGTTCATCGCCACCGCCCACGAGGACCAGAAGTTCGGGATCCCGCTCGCCGGCGGGCAGGCCGCCGAGGCCGTACGGCGGGCCCTCCAGCTCGACGGGCTGGAGCTGATCGGGATCCACTCGCACATCGGTTCGCAGATCTTCGACATGTCCGGGTTCGAGGTCGCCGCCCACCGGGTCGTCGGGCTGCTGAAGGACATCCGGGACGAGCACGGGGTCGAGCTGCCCGAGATCGACCTCGGTGGCGGCCTCGGCATCGCCTACACCAGCGGCGACGACCCGCGCGAGCCGCACGAGATCGCCAAGGCGCTCACCGAGATCGTCACCCGGGAGTGCGAGAACGCCCGGCTGCGGACGCCGCGGATCTCCGTCGAGCCGGGGCGCGCCATCGTCGGCCCGACCGCCTTCACCCTCTACGAGGTCGGCACGGTCAAGGCGCTCGACGGACTGCGCACCTACGTCTCCGTCGACGGCGGCATGTCGGACAACATCCGGACCGCGCTCTACGACGCCGAGTACAGCGTCGCGCTCGTCTCCCGCGCCTCCGACGCCGAGCCGATGCTCACCCGGGTCGTCGGCAAGCACTGCGAGAGCGGCGACATCGTGGTCAAGGACGCGTTCCTGCCGGCGGACCTGGCGCCCGGTGATCTCATCGCCGTACCGGCCACCGGTGCGTACTGCCGGTCCATGGCCAGCAACTACAACCACGTGCTCCGGCCGCCCGTCGTCGCCGTGCAGGACGGCGCGGCGCGGGTGATCGTCCGGCGGGAGACCGAAGAGGACCTCCTGCGTCTCGACGTCGGCTGACCGGCGCGCCGCACGAAACGGTGGCGGAAGATCTACGGTCTTCCGCCCCCGTACAAATGAAATAGATGTCTCACGATCCGGACCAGGGGTAGAAACTGCCGTCCGGTGAGTGAGACTGGTCCAACCGTAGACGGTATGAGGAAACGAGGTCGGATGATGCGTACGCGTCCGCTGAAGGTGGCGCTGCTGGGCTGTGGGGTTGTCGGCTCAGAGGTGGCGCGCATCATGACGACGCACGCCGACGATCTCGCCGCCCGGATCGGCGCCCCCGTGGAACTGGCGGGTGTCGCCGTGCGCCGGCCCTCCAAGGTCCGTGAGGGCATCGACCCGGGCCTGGTCACCACCGACGCCACCGCCCTCGTCAAACGCGGGGACATCGACGTGGTGGTGGAGGTCATCGGCGGTATCGAGCCGGCCCGGGCGCTCATCACCACCGCCTTCGAGCACGGCGCCTCCGTCGTCTCCGCCAACAAGGCCCTGCTCGCCCAGGACGGGGCCGCCCTGCACGCCGCCGCCGGGGAGCACGGCCGGGACCTCTACTACGAGGCCGCCGTCGCCGGGGCCATCCCGCTGATCCGCCCGCTGCGCGAGTCGCTCGCCGGCGACAAGGTCAACCGGGTGCTCGGCATCGTCAACGGCACCACGAACTTCATCCTCGACAAGATGGACTCGACCGGCGCCGGCTACCAGGAGGCGCTCGACGAGGCCACCGCCCTGGGGTACGCCGAGGCCGACCCGACCGCCGACGTCGAGGGCTTCGACGCCGCCGCCAAGGCCGCCATCCTCGCCGGCATCGCCTTCCACACGCGCGTGCGCCTGGACGACGTCTACCGCGAGGGCATGACCGAGGTCACCGCCGCCGACTTCCGCTCCGCCAAGGAGATGGGCTGCACCATCAAGCTGCTCGCCATCTGCGAGCGCTCCGCGGACGGTACGTCCGTCACCGCGCGCGTGCACCCCGCGATGATCCCGCTCACCCACCCGCTCGCCTCCGTCCGCGGCGCGTACAACGCCGTCTTCGTGGAGTCCGACGCGGCCGGGCAGCTGATGTTCTACGGCCCCGGCGCCGGCGGTTCGCCCACCGCCTCGGCCGTGCTGGGCGACCTGGTCGCGGTCTGCCGGAACCGGCTGAGCGGGACCACCGGGCCGGGCGAGTCGGCGTACGCCGACCTGACCGTCTCCCCGATGGGCCAGGTCGTCACCCGGTACCACATCAGCCTCGACGTGGCCGACAAACCGGGTGTGCTCGCCCAGGTCGCCACCGTCTTCGCCGAACACGGCGTGTCGATCGACACCGTTCGGCAGCAGGGCAAGGACGGCGAGGCCTCCCTCGTCGTCGTCACCCACCGGGCCTCCGACGCCTCCCTGTCCGGGACCGTCGAGGCACTGCGCAAGCTCGACACCGTGCGGGGTGTCGCCAGCATCATGCGGGTTGAAGGAGAGTAACCAGCAATGACCCACCAGTGGCGCGGAATCATCGAGGAGTACCGGGACAGGCTGCCGGTATCCGACACCACGCCGGTCGTGACGCTCCGTGAGGGCGGCACGCCCCTCGTGCCCGCGCAGGTGCTCTCCGAGCGCACGGGCTGTGAGGTCCACCTCAAGGTGGAGGGCGCCAACCCCACCGGGTCCTTCAAGGACCGCGGCATGACCATGGCCATCAGCAAGGCCAAGGAGGAGGGGGCGAAGGCCGTCATCTGCGCCTCCACCGGCAACACCTCCGCCTCCGCCGCCGCGTACGCGGTGCGGGCCGGCATGGTGTCGGCCGTCCTCGTGCCGCAAGGCAAGATCGCCCTCGGCAAGATGGGCCAGGCGCTCGTGCACGGCGCGAAGATCCTCCAGGTCGACGGCAACTTCGACGACTGCCTCACGCTGGCGCGGGCGCTGAGCGAGAACTACCCCGTCGCCCTGGTGAATTCGGTCAACCCGGTGCGTATCGAGGGCCAGAAGACGGCCGCCTTCGAGATCGTGGACATGCTCGGCGACGCGCCCGACATCCACGTCCTCCCGGTCGGCAACGCGGGCAACATCACCGCCTACTGGAAGGGCTACAAGGAGTACGCCGCCGACGGCATCGCCGGCCGGACCCCGCGGATGTGGGGCTTCCAGGCGTCTGGCAGCGCCCCGATCGTGCGTGGTGAGGTCGTCAAGGACCCGTCGACCATCGCCACCGCCATCCGCATCGGCAACCCGGCCTCCTGGCAGTACGCGCTGGCCGCCCGCGACGAGTCCGGCGGCGCCATCGACGAGGTGACGGACCGTGAAATCCTGCGTGCCTACCGCCTGTTGGCCGCGCAGGAGGGTGTCTTCGTGGAGCCCGCCTCCGCGGCGTCCGTGGCCGGTCTGCTCAAGGCCGCCGAGCAGGGCAGGGTCGACCCGGGCCAGCGCATCGTGTGCACCGTCACCGGCAACGGTCTGAAGGACCCCGACTGGGCCGTCGCCGGCGCCCCGCAGCCGGTCACCGTCCCGGTCGACGCGGCCACCGCGGCCGAGCGCCTCGGCCTCGCCTGAGCGCCCCGGATCCGGGAAATCCCTGACAGGGTGCACAGGGGGCTTACGACACGCATCGTGCGCCTCCTGTGCGCCCTATGTCGCCACAGAACCTTCCTTCGATAGGCTGTACCGAACCCGCCTTCGCACATGCCCTCGCGCATGGCACGGCGCCGCGGTGTCTCCGCGGCCCGACGGGTCAGTCGTACGTCATCGGATGTCCACCGAACATCGGTCGAATGTCCACCGAGTCCCCCGACGAGGTCATTCGACCGCCACGCAGCTCAAGGAGTGTCTTCGAGCGATGGCCGGTCCAGCGTTCCGCGCCGCCGCCGTCCGGGTGCGCGTCCCCGCCACCAGCGCCAATCTCGGTCCGGGCTTCGACGCCCTGGGCCTCGGGCTGGGGCTCTACGACGACGTGGTCGTCCGGGTGGCCGACTCCGGGCTGCATATCGACATCGCGGGCGAGGGCAGTGAGACCCTCCCGCGGGACGAGAGCCACCTCCTCGTCCGTTCCCTGCGCACCGCCTTCGACCTGCTGGGCGGACAGCCCCGCGGCCTGGAGATCGTGTGCGCCAACCGCATCCCGCACGGCCGGGGCCTCGGTTCCTCCTCCGCCGCCATCTGCGCCGGCATCGTCGCGGCCCGCGCGGTGACCATAGGCGGCGAGGGCCGGCTGGACGACGCCGCGCTGCTGGAACTCGCCACCGAGATCGAGGGCCACCCGGACAACGTGGCCGCCTGTCTGCTCGGCGGCTTCACCCTGTCCTGGATGGAGGGCGGCACCGCCCGGGCCATCAGGATGGACCCGCACGATTCCATCGTTCCGGTGGTTTTCGTGCCCGGGAAGCCGGTCCTGACCGAGACCGCGCGCGGCCTGCTCCCGCGTACCGTGCCGCACGTCGACGCCGCCGCCAACGCGGGCCGGGCCGCCCTGCTCGTCGAGGCCCTGACCAGGCGTCCCGAGCTGCTGCTGCCCGCCACCGAGGACCGTCTCCACCAGGAGTACCGCGCCCCGGCCATGCCGGAGAGCGCCGCGCTGGTGGAGCGGCTGCGGGCCGACGGCATCCCGGCCGTGATCTCGGGCGCCGGGCCCACCGTCATGGCCCTCGCCGACGCCGACAGCGCCGACAAGGTCTCGCACCTCGCGGGTGAGGGCTGGGCCGCCAACCGGCTGGACCTGGATGTCCGGGGAGCGAGCGTGCTGCCGCTCGCGACCTGACACGGTTGCCGGATTATGGAGAGGGGGAATGTTTGTTGGATCCGGTAGTGTTAATCTCAAGTCTGCACCCGACCCCACCATGGCGAGGTGCCTCGTGTCCCCGTCCGGGACAGACATTCTTCCGGGAGCCTCCCGCGCCACTCCGTGTTCCTTGCGCCGTACCTGGGCAGTACGTCGTATGCGGGCACTGAGCGGGCCGCCGGGCACGCCCCGGAGTCGGTGCTACCACGCCACGTGACACTGGGTGCCACGGCTCGCGGAAGCGCCGATCACCGCACATTTCCTCCGCCGCTTTGGCGGACCACCGCCCCGGCACGGTTCACAGAAGACAGGACCGTAGCCGGACAGCACAACCGGTCGCCGAGCCAGACAGGCCGACGTCCGCTCCAGGGAAGGACCCTTCGTGAGCGACACCACCGATCTGATGGGCGCACGTGTCGAGGAGACCGCTGCCGCGCCCGCCACGGACGCCTCCGCGCCTGCCACCGGTGCCGGCTCCCGGCGGCGCCGTGGTACCGGCCTTGAGGGCATGGTGCTGGCCGAGCTGCAGCAGGTTGCCTCGGGCCTCGGCATCAGGGGCACCGCGCGGATGCGCAAGAGCCAGCTGATCGAGGTCATCAAGGAGGCGCAGGCCGCCGGGGGAGCCCCCGCCGCCAAGGCCGACACCGCCGCCGAGACCAAGCCGAAGCGCCGGGCCACCTCCAAGGCCCGCACCGGCGAGGAGGCCGAGAAGAAGGCGGAGGCCAAGGCCGCGCCCGCCGACAAGGCCGTGGCCCAGCAGCAGATCGAGATCCCCGGCCAGCCCGCCTCCGACGACGCCCCGAACGAGCGCCGGCGCCGCCGCGCCACCGCCGATGCGGGCAGTCCGGCCCAGGGCGGCGCGGAGACCGTCGCCGCCGAGGCCAAGGGCGAGAGCAAGGCCGAGACGCCGGCGCAGCAGGGCGAGGCCAAGGGCGACGCCGGTGACGGCGAGGGCCGTGGCCGCCGGGACCGCCGCGAGCGCGGCCGGGACCGTGACCGCCGCAACAAGGGCGACGACCAGCAGGGTCAGGGCGGCGGCCGCCAGGACCGGCAGGACCGGCAGCAGCAGGGCCAGCAGCAGGGCGGCGGCCGTCAGGACCGCAACGCCGGTCCGCAGGACGACGACGACTTCGAGGGCGGCCGCCGTGGCCGTCGCGGCCGCTACCGCGACCGCCGGGGCCGTCGGGGCCGTGACGAGATCGCCGAGCCGCAGGTCGCCGACGACGACGTCCTGATCCCGGTCGCGGGCATTCTGGACATCCTCGACAACTACGCCTTCATCCGGACCTCCGGCTACCTGCCGGGTCCGAACGACGTGTACGTCTCCCTCGCCCAGGTCCGCAAGAACGGCCTGCGCAAGGGCGACCACGTCACCGGTGCGGTCCGGCAGCCCAAGGAGGGCGAGCGCCGCGAGAAGTTCAACGCGCTGGTCCGCCTGGACTCCGTCAACGGCATGGCGCCCGAACACGGCCGCGGCCGCCCGGAGTTCAACAAGCTCACCCCGCTCTACCCGCAGGACCGGCTCCGCCTGGAGACCGACCCGGGCGTGCTCACCACCCGGATCATCGACCTGGTCTCGCCGATCGGCAAGGGCCAGCGCGGTCTGATCGTGGCCCCGCCGAAGACCGGTAAGACCATGATCATGCAGGCGATCGCCAACGCGATCACGCACAACAACCCCGAGTGCCACCTGATGGTCGTCCTGGTCGACGAGCGTCCGGAAGAGGTCACCGACATGCAGCGGTCGGTCAAGGGCGAGGTCATCTCCTCGACCTTCGACCGCCCGGCCGAGGACCACACCACGGTCGCCGAGCTGGCCATCGAGCGGGCCAAGCGACTGGTGGAGCTGGGCCACGACGTGGTCGTGCTGCTCGACTCCATCACGCGTCTGGGCCGTGCCTACAACCTGGCGGCGCCCGCCTCCGGCCGCATCCTGTCCGGTGGTGTCGACTCGACCGCGCTCTACCCGCCGAAGCGGTTCTTCGGCGCGGCGCGCAACATCGAGGACGGCGGCTCGCTGACCATCCTGGCCACGGCGCTCGTGGACACCGGGTCCCGCATGGACGAGGTGATCTTCGAGGAGTTCAAGGGCACCGGCAACATGGAGCTCAAGCTCGACCGGAAGCTCGCCGACAAGCGCATCTTCCCGGCGGTGGACGTGGACGCGTCCGGTACCCGCAAGGAGGAGATCCTGCTCGGCAACGAGGAGCTGGCCGTCGTCTGGAAGCTCCGCCGGGTCCTGCACGCGCTGGACCAGCAGCAGGCGATCGAGCTGCTTCTCGACAAGATGAAGCAGACCAAGTCGAACGGCGAGTTCCTGATGCAGATCCAGAAGACGACGCCGACGCCGGGCAACGACTGACCCGCACGCCGTAAGCGGCTGCACGCCGTAAGCGGCTGCACGCCGTAGGCAGCCGCACGCTGTAGCCGAGGGCCGCTCCCACCATGGGGGCGGCCCTTCGCGCTGTCCGTGCGCCTCGCGTCCGGTGAGCGGACAGGTGACGTCGGAGAGGCGGGCGGGGTTCCCGGTGCTGTTGTGACCTCGGTCACGTCACCCCGGGGTCCTTGCCTCCGCTTTGCCGAGGTGAAGGCGGGGTGAAGGGGCCGGTCACCGGGGCCGCGAAGGCCGTGACCACCGCCCCCGTCCCGGTCGCCGAACCGGCCAGGCGCAGGGCGCCTCCCGGGACCCGCAGATCGAGGAAGAACCGTGTGACCGCGCCGGCCCGGCGCAGGCCGTGGACGCGCTCGCCGGGGTAGCCCGGCTCGCGCAGCACCGCCCCGACGCGGTCGGGCGCGCGGGGTCGGCCGGCCGGTCGAGCGCCTCGGTGATGCGCTCGGCGTGGCGGCGGCTCTCGCACGCCTCGACCGCGCTCGGTGCGGGCTGCCGCGGCGGCGCGGAGGAGTCCGGCGCCGGCTCGGTGCCGCGGGGTGCGACCGCGCCGACGGGTGCGGCCGCGTGGGCGGGTGTGGCCGGTTCGACGGGGAGCGGCTCCACCGGGGCGGCCGGCGGCCTCTCGTCCGGCGCGGCCGGCTCCGGCGGGGGCGTGTCCGGTGCGCACGGCCGTCCCACCGCGTCGAGCATCTCCAGGAAGGCGACCCGCGGATCCGGGGTGGGCGGCTCCTCGTTCGCAGGGGCGTCGGCGGGGGGTTTCCGGGGGCCTTCGGCAGGTCTCCTCGGATGCGGCCAACTCTGCGCGGACATGCGGGGATTCGTCGCACGGGGACAGTCTCCCGCCCTTCCGGCGGCTCTTCACCGCCGCAAAGAAACGGACTTCTTGATTCCCTATGCAGGATCTTGTGGCTGTGTTGATCAGCTCTTTATGGTCTGGCGTTCAACCGAGTTGATCAATTCGAGGGGGGAATTGTGCGCAAGGCAGTTGTGCCGGTCATCACGGCACTCTCTTTGTCGCTGCTGCTTCCGATGCAGCAGGCGTCGGCCGCCACGGTCGATCCGCCGCTGGCCACGGGCGAGATCCAGCAGATAGGCCCGGGCCTGTACTTCAGCGAGTCCCAGTCCTTCCAGATCTCCGAGGGTGACGTGGCCGTCGGCGCCATCGGCCGCCGGCACAGCGTCGTCGCCCAGGCGGGCGGAGCCGCGCAGCCGGAATCGGCGCCCGCGTCCCGCGCCGACATCGGCGCCTTCGGCCCCGGGTGGGAAGCGGAATTCCTCGGCGGCACGCTCAACCGCAAGCTGGAACAGCAGGGCAGCGACATCGTGGTCACCGACCTCGACGTCGGTGAATCGTTCCGCTACAGCCTGACCAGCAGCATCGCCTACCCGAGCGGCGGCGGCGTCAACAAGTACCAGACCACCGACGGCTCCAAGATCACCGAGACCACGAAGTGGGACGCCTCGGCCGGCGCTCTGGTCACCACCGTCGTCGAGAGCCTCGGCGCGGACCTGTCCGCGACGGAGACCGGCGACGACACCTTCACCGACGCCTCCGGCAACCCGGTGCCGTCCGCGGACCTCAAGCCCACCTACACGTGGAAGCAGGCCGCCCCCGGCACCGACAAGTGGCGGGTCACCGGCGTGGGCAGCACCTCCAACGGCACCTCCACGGTCGGCTACGACACCCAGGGGCGCGTGTCCACCATCACCGAGCCGGCCGCCGGGGAGACCCCGCAGCAGTCGCTGACGGTGACCTACGCGTCGAACACGACGGCCTCCGGCTCGACGTACGGCGACTACCAGGGCCGCGCCAAGGAGATCTCCCTCACCGCCGGCACCACGACGCAGACGGTCGCCCGGTACGCCTACGACGCCTCGGGCCGGCTGCGGACCATGACCAACCCCGTCGAGAGCGCCGAGCCGGTGGCGTCGTACTCCTACGACACGACCGGACGCGTCTCCACGATCAGCTCGCCCGCCAACGGCGCCTGGGACCTCACCTTCCCGGCCGGCTCCGCCGCCCCGAACGTCGAGTCCACCGGCCTGGCCCGCCCGGCCTCGCAGTCCACGTTCCAGGGCGCGGCCGGCATCACCGACCCGGGCGCCTCCGGCCCGCCGGCCGCCGACTTCACCACCGGTGAGATCTCCGACCCGCAGTCCTACCCGCGCCAGTGCAGCACCGCCACCTCCTGGCTGTGGTACACGAAGGCCGGCTGCGCCGCCTGGGTCGCGCACTACGGCTGGCACGCCCCGTACTGGAAGAAGCTGCCCAGCGGCTACTGGGTGGTCGGCATCAACCACGACCACTGCACCCAGTCCCCGGACAAGCCGTCCGGCTACGACTTCCGGTCCGCCTGCGACATGCACGACTACGGCTACGGCCTGATCGGCAACACCTACAAGGGCTACAAGTACTACCTCGACCGCAGCAAGAAGTCGAACGTGGACAACGCCTTCCACACCACGCTCCGCGACTACACCTGCTCCGCCTACCGGTTCAAGAGCGTGTGCCGCAGCATCGCGTACACGTACCTGAAGTTCGTCCAGCGGTACGGCAACCCGAAGAACGGCGCCAACGCCACCTGAGCCGCGGTACGGCCTCCCGATCGGATCACACAGGCGAGCGAACCGGCCGGACGGCGAGACCCTTCGCCGTCCGGCCTCCGCACGCCCGGCTCCCTTCCCGCACACGCACCAGCGGGCCCAGTCGTGCCCGCTTCCCACCGGAGCGACAGTGAACAAACCCCTATGGACCACGGTCGTCACCGCGGTGATGGCCGTGTCCCTCGGCGCCGTGCCGGCCCAGGCCGCGACGCCGCCCAGTGCCGCCGCGACCGCCGCGACGGCCGACCCGGTCGACCCGCCGCTGTACGACGAGACCTCCGCCGGCGGGACCGTCCGCGTGAACGTCGTCACCGCCAACCGCACCGACCTCTCCTCCGCCGCGTCGGCGGGCGAGACGGTGCAGTCGTACCAGACCATGCCGGTCGTCACCCTCAAGGTCGACCGGAGCGGGCTGGACAAGCTGTCCGCCCAGCCGGGCGTGGTCAGCGTCACCGAGGACGTCCCGGCGCGGCCGTCACTGGACGAGAGCGTCCCCATCATCGGGGCCGACCAGGCCTCCGCCCAGGGCATGACCGGCGCGGGCAGCGTGGTGGCCGTCCTGGACACCGGCGTCGCGACCGGCCACCCGTTCCTGAAGGACCGGGTCGTCGCGGAGGCGTGCTTCTCGCCGGTCGACCCCGACTACGGCGCCACCAGCCTGTGTCCCGACGGGACCGACCACCAGGAGGGCCCGGGAACGGCCGATTCCGGCACCGGCCCGTGCGCGGCCATCGCCGAGTGCGACCACGGGACCCACGTGGCCGGCATCGTCGCCGGCAACGGCGCGGGCCTGACCGGAGCCCCCAAGCGCGGTGTCGCCCCCGGCGCCAACCTCGTCGCCATCCAGGTGTTCAGCAAGTTCGACTCCGAGGACGTCTGCGGCCCCGGCGCCGCGCCCTGCGTGCTCAGCTTCACCAGCGCCCAGCTCGCCGGGCTGGAGAAGGTGCTCCAACTGCGCCAGTCCGGCACCCCGTTGGTGGCCGCCAACCTGAGCCTGGGCGCCGGCCGGTACGCCACCGCCTGCGACACCGACCCGCGCAAGGCGGCCATCGACAACCTGTTCGCCGCCGGTGTCGCCACCGTGGTCGCGGCCGGCAACAACGGCTACACCGACGCGGTGAGCGCCCCGGCCTGCGTGCCCTCCGCGATCGCGGTCGGCGCCACCACCGACGACGACCAGTTGTCCGCGTTCACCAACCGCGGCCCGCTGCTGGACCTGCTCGCCCCCGGCACCAGCATCGTCTCCTCGGTGCCCGGCAACGGGTACGCCTCGAAGAACGGCACCTCCATGGCCGCGCCGCACGTGTCCGGCGCCCTGGCCATCCTGCGGCAGGCGTTCCCCGACGACAGCATCGCGAACCTTCAGTCGCGGCTGAAGAACAGCGGGAAGAGCATCAGCTACACGGGCGCCGACACCCCCCGCATCAACGTCGCCCAGGCACTCGGCGGCGACACCGCACAGCCGCTCGCCGCGGGCAACGACTTCAACTGCGACAAGAAGGAGGACCTCGCCGTCGCCGACCCGGAGGCGACCGTGGGCGGCGACGCCAAGGCGGGCCTCGTCCGCGTGGTCTACGGAGCCGGCAAGGGCACGGCCGAGCTGAACCAGGACCTCGCCTCGGTGCCCGGCGACGCCGAGCCGAACGACTACTTCGGCGACTCCCTCGCCGCCGTCGACTACAACAAGGACGGCTGCACCGACCTGGTCGTCGGCACCTCCCGCGAGGACGTCGGCAGCGCGACCGACGCCGGCACCGTGGACGTCCTCTACGGAGCCTCGGGCGGCCTCGGCTCCGGCAAGGCGGCACTCCACCTCGAACAGGGCACGGGCTCGGAGGCCATCCTCGCCTCGGCCTCGGAAGCCGGGGACCGCATGGGCGCCGCCGTCGCCGCCGGCCTCACGCTCGACCAGGAGCCGTACCTGGTCATCGGGGTTCCCGGTGAGGACATCGACGGCAAGACGGACACCGGCGCCGTCTTCTATCTGCGGGGTTCCGTCAACCGGACGCTGATCCAGGGCAGTTCGGGTGTGGCGGGCACGCTGGAGGCCGGCGACAAGTACGGGTCCTCGGTGGCCGCCAGCCCCGAGTGCGTGGTGGTCGGCATTCCGGGCGAGGGCGTGGTGCCCTACACGACCCCGAACGGCTCCGAGGTGGTGTCGGGCCAGGTCGACGTGATGGCGCACGAGCTGAACTCCAGCGGTGTCCCGACCCACCTGGCCTCCGTGGACCAGGCGTCCCCGAACATCAGCGGTGAGGCCGAGGCGGGGGACCAGTTCGGCGCGTCGGTCTCGGCCACCCAGGCCATGTTCACGCAGGGCTTCCCGTGGCTGAGGAGGGGCACGTACATCGCCGTCGGCATCCCCGGGGAGGACATCACCTACTCGGGACAGGCCAAGGCCGACGCCGGCCGGGCCATCGTGCTCAGGGTGGACCGGCTGGTCTCGCCCCCGGTCACGGAGATCAACGGCAGCTACGAGCAGGCGCCGGACGACGTCTCCGGGGCGCCCGAGGCCGGTGACCGCATGGGTGCCCAGGTGGCCGTCGCCAACCGCGACCCGGCGGCGTCCGCGACCGACACCAGCCTGGTGATGGCCGTCGGCGTGCCGGGCGAGGACATCGGCACGGTCGCCGACGCGGGCGCCGTACAGGTCTTCGGCCTGCGCAGCACCACCCCGGGTGCCACCGACCGGTGGGTCGAGGCCGGCAACAGCCACGGCATGCCGGGCACCCCGACCGCCGGGCACAACGTGGGCGCCAGCCTGTACGGCACGCAGTCCAGCCTCTACATCGGCATGCCCTACGGCCCGGGCGCCTACGGCTCCCTGTACTCGATGCCGTGGGCGAACGTGACCGGGGGCACCGTGCAGCCGGTCACCACCTACGCGCCCGGCACGGGCGGCCTCCCGGCAGCCGGGCTGCGGTTCGGCATGTCGGCCCGCTGACCGACGGTTCCACGGACCCGCGGCCCCGAGATCTTTGCCACAGCGATCTCGGCGGCCGCCGGTCTCCGGCCGGACCACCCTCGCTAACGAATCCGCAGGTGAGCGCGGTCCGAAGGGGCCGGTCGACTACGCACCGTGCCCCTCGCCGTACGCGAGGGGCACGGGGCGTTGTGCAACCCTTTTCCGAGTTTCTCCGTCTGACCGGACGGAGCGACGATGGAGCGGTGACGACCGCGCCCGACCCCGACCGCAGGGGGTAACCGACCGCCGAGACCTAGGAGCGACGTGGCCGCCGAGAGCACGCAGCCCGCCATAACCGAGCCGGGCACGACCCCGCGCCGCCGGAGCAAGGGACGCCGTCGCAAGGCACCCAGCACCGGCCGCAGGGCGGTGCGCGCCACGGCGTGGACGGCCGCGGGCGTGGTCCTGCTGGGCGGCGCCGGCGCCGGGTACGTCTACTTCAAGCTCAACGGCAACCTGCACAGCGTCGACATCAACCAGGCGCTGGGCAGCGACCGGCCCACGAAGGTCGACAACGGCTCGGAGAACATCCTGGTCCTGGGCTCGGACACCCGCTCCGGCACGAACAGGAAGCTCGGCGGCGGCACGGACGACGGCAGTGCCCGCTCGGACACGGCGATGATCGTCCACGTCTACCAGGGCCACAAGAAGGCCAGCGTGGTCTCCATCCCCCGGGACACCCTGGTCGACCGCCCCCAGTGCACCGACACCAAGGGCACCGCCCACCCCGCCGCGTCCGGTGTGATGTTCAACGAGGCCTACTCCACCGGCGGCGCCGCCTGCGCCGTGAAGACGGTGGAGTCGATCACCGGCATCCGCATGGACCACTACCTGGAGGTCGACTTCGAGGGCTTCCAGAAGCTCATCGACGACCTCGGCGGGGTCCAGGTCACCACCACCAGGAACATCCGGGACCCGCAGAGCCACCTGGACCTCAAGGCCGGCACCCACACCCTGGACGGCGAGCAGGCCCTCGGCCTGGTCCGCACCCGGCACGGCGTGGGCGACGGCTCCGACCTGGGCCGCATCCAGCTCCAGCAGGCCTTCGTCAAGGCCCTGATCGACCAGGTCAAGCACGTCGGCGTCTTCACGAACCCGAAGAAGCTGTACGACCTCGCCGACACCGCCACCAAGGCCGTCACCACCGACTCCGACCTCGGCTCGGTCAACTCCCTGATCGACTTCGCCGGCGGCCTCAAGGGCATCAGCTCGTCCCACATGAAGATGGTCACGATGCCCGTCCGGTACGACCCGGCCAACCCCAACCGCGTCCTGTTGGCCAGGTCCAAGGCCCAGCTGGTCTGGAACGCCCTGCGCAACGACCAGCCGATCCCGGCCTCGGCCACCGAGGGCACCGCCACCGGGGAGGCCAAGGGCGTGGTGAGCGCCGGCTAGGGCACCCGGACGGCCCCCGCCCGCCCGGCCGGAATAGAACAGCCGCACCCCCGGTTTGGGAGGATGGCCCCAGTCCTGGCAGACTGGTACGTCGGCCCCGGTTCACGCTCCCGCACCCCGCGGCGGCGACCCGGAGCCCTCCCGGAACCTAGGAGACACCTTGAAGCGCGACATCCACCCCGAGTACGTCGAGACGCAGGTCAGCTGCACCTGCGGTGCGTCGTTCACCACCCGTAGCACCATCGAGTCCGGCGCCATCCGGGCCGAGGTCTGCTCCGAGTGCCACCCGTTCTACACGGGCAAGCAGAAGATCCTCGACACCGGTGGCCGTGTGGCCCGCTTCGAGGCCCGCTTCGGCAAGGCTGCCGCCGGCTCCAAGAAGTAGCGAGCCCCATATCGCCGGTCCACGGTCACGCCCCCGCGGGGGTGTGCCCGGGACCGGCGTTTTTGGTCGCCCGCCCTTCCCTTCACCGCAGTACAGGAGCCCAAGATGTTCGAGGCCGTCGAGGAACTCGTCGCCGAGCACGCCGATCTGGAGAAGAAGCTCGCCGACCCGTCGGTCCACTCCGATCAGGCGAACGCGCGCAAGCTGAACAAGCGCTACGCCGAGCTGACCCCGATCGTCGCCACGTACCGCTCCTGGAAGCAGACCGGTGACGACGTGGAGACCGCGCGCGAGTTCGCGGCCGACGACCCCGACTTCGCCGCCGAGGTCAAGGACCTGGAGAAGCAGCGCGAGGAGCTGACCGAGAAGCTGCGCCTGCTGCTCGTCCCGCGCGACCCCAGTGACGACAAGGACGTCATCCTGGAGATCAAGGCGGGCGCGGGCGGCGACGAGTCGGCGCTGTTCGCCGGCGACCTGCTGCGCATGTACCTGCGCTACGCCGAGCGCGTCGGCTGGAAGACCGAGATCATCGACGCCACCGAGTCCGAGCTGGGCGGCTACAAGGACGTCCAGGTCGCCGTGAAGACCAAGGGCGGGCAGGGGGCCACCGAGCCCGGCCAGGGCGTGTGGGCCCGGCTGAAGTACGAGGGCGGTGTGCACCGGGTGCAGCGCGTCCCGGCCACCGAGTCCCAGGGCCGCATCCACACCTCCGCGGCCGGCGTGCTGGTCACGCCGGAGGCCGAGGAGGTCGACGTCGAGATCAACCCGAACGACCTGCGCATCGACGTCTACCGGTCCTCCGGCCCGGGCGGCCAGTCCGTCAACACCACCGACTCCGCGGTGCGCATCACGCACCTGCCGACCGGCGTCGTGGCCTCCTGCCAGAACGAGAAGAGCCAGCTGCAGAACAAGGAGCAGGCGCTGCGTATCCTGCGCTCCAGGCTGCTCGCCATCGCGCAGGAGGAGGCGGAGAGGGAGGCCGCGGACGCCCGCCGCAGCCAGGTCCGCACCGTGGACCGCTCCGAGAAGATCCGCACCTACAACTTCCCCGAGAACCGCATCTCCGACCACCGCGTCGGCTTCAAGGCGTACAACCTGGACCAGGTCCTGGACGGCGACCTCGACGCGGTCATCCAGGCCTGCGTCGACGCCGACTCGGCGGCGAAGCTCGCCGCCGCGTAACACCCGTACGCACCAGCACGACACGGAGGACTCGCGTGAACCTGCTGCTCGCGGAGGTGGCCCAGGCCACCCAGCGGCTGGCCGACGCCGGCGTGCCCTCGCCGCGCACCGACGCGGAGGAGCTGGCCGCGTTCGTGCACGGCGTGAAGCGCGGCGCTCTGCACTCCGTGAAGGACGCCGACTTCGACGCCCGGTACTGGGAGGTCATCGCCCGGCGCGAGCAGCGCGAGCCGCTGCAGCACATCACCGGGCGGGCCTACTTCCGGTACCTGGAACTCCAGGTCGGCCCCGGGGTGTTCGTGCCCCGCCCGGAGACCGAGTCGGTGGTCGGCTGGGCCATAGACGCCGTGCGCGCCATGGACGTGGTCGAGCCGTGCATCGTCGACCTGTGCACCGGCTCCGGCGCCATCGCGCTCGCCCTCGCCCAGGAGGTCCCGCGCTCGCGCGTGCACGCCGTGGAGCTGTCCGAGGACGCCCTGGTGTGGACCCGCAAGAACGTCGCCGGCTCCCGCGTCGACCTGCGGCAGGGCGACGCCCTGTCCGCCTTCCCGGACCTGGACGGCCAGGTCGACCTGGTCATCTCCAACCCGCCGTACATCCCGCTCACCGAGTGGGAGTACGTCGCCCCCGAGGCCCGCGACTACGACCCGGAGATGGCGCTCTTCTCCGGCGAGGACGGCCTCGACCTGATCCGCGGCATCGAGCGCACCGCGCACCGGCTGCTGCGCCCCGGCGGCGTCGTCGTGATCGAGCACGCCGACACCCAGGGCGGCCAGGTGCCGTGGATCTTCACCGAGGAGCGGGGCTGGGCCGACGCGGCGGACCACCCCGACCTCAACAACCGCCCCCGGTTCGCCACCGCGCGCAAGGCGCTGCCGTGAGCACTCCGCAGACTTCGACCCCGCAGTACGTGTACGAGGAGGCCAGCTAGACATGGCACGGCGATACGACACCAACGACGCGACCGACCGCGTGACGGGTCTGCGCGAGGCCGCGTCCGCCGTCCGCCGTGGCGAGCTGGTGGTGCTGCCGACCGACACGGTGTACGGCATCGGCGCCGACGCGTTCTCCTCCGAGGCCGTCGCCGACCTGCTGGCCGCCAAGGGCCGGGGCCGCAACATGCCCACCCCCGTCCTCATCGGCTCCCCGAACACCCTGCACGGCCTGGTCACGGACTTCTCCGAGATGGCCTGGGAGCTGGTCGACGCGTTCTGGCCGGGCGCCCTGACGATCGTCGCCAAGCACCAGCCGTCCCTCCAGTGGGACCTCGGCGACACCCGCGGCACGGTCGCCGTGCGCATGCCGCTGCACCCGGTCGCCATCGAACTGCTCACCGAGGTCGGCCCGATGGCCGTCTCCTCGGCGAACCTCACCGGCCACCCCGCACCGGAGGACTGCGACGCCGCCCAGGAGATGCTCGGCGACTCCGTCTCCGTCTACCTCGACGGCGGCCCCACCCCGGCCAACGTGCCGTCGTCCATCGTGGACGTCTCGCGCGAGGTGCCGGTGCTGCTGCGCGCCGGCGCGCTCTCCGCGGAGGAGCTGCGCAAGGTCGTACCCGACCTTGAGGTGGCGAATTGACGGCCCCTGAAGCGGGGCGTGGCATAGGCGGCGGGGGCTACAGCGCGGAGGAGACGACCACGTTCGGGTTCCCCCGCGACACCTTCCGCATCCTCCATGTCAGCACCGGCAACGTGTGCCGCTCGCCCATCACCGAGCGGCTGACCCGGCACTTCGTCGCGGAGCGGCTCGGCGTACTCGGCGGCGGGCTGGTCGTGGAGAGCGCCGGCACCTGGGGGCACGAGGGCGCACCCATGGAGTCCCACGCGGAGACCGTGCTGGGCGAGTTCGGCGCGGACGCCTCCGGCTTCGTCGGCCGGGAGCTGCTGGACGAGCACGTGATCATGGCCGACCTGGTGCTCACCGCCACCCGCGACCACCGCGCCCAGGTCATCTCCATGGGCCACTCGGCGGGCCTGCGCACCTTCACGCTGAAGGAGTTCACCCGGCTGGTGCGGGCCATAGACCCGGCCACCCTGCCGCCGCTGGAGGACGGCGTGGTGCTGCGCGCCCGGGCGCTGGTGCGCGCGGCGGCGGCCCTGCGCGGCTGGCTGCTCGCCCCGACCGCCGAGGCGGACGAGGTCTACGACCCGTACGGCGCCCCGCTGACCTTCTTCCGCTCCATCGGCGACGAGATAAGGGACGCGCTGGATCCGGTGGTGACGGCGCTGACGGGCGTGCCGGCGCGTACATAGGGCGTGCGCACGGGGACACCGGCGGGCGTGACGGCCGCGCGTGCGCCGCGACCCGGGCCTACATTGGGGATACGTCACCGTCGACCGCCCGGGAGCCCGCCATGTCGGTCACCCCTACCCTTGAGACCGACGTCCTGCGGCACCAGGACCCGGCGATGGCCGAACTCCTCCTCGCCGAGCTGGAGAGGCAGTCGACCACCCTCCAGCTGATCGCCGCCGAGAACTTCTGCTCCCCGGCCGTGCTCGCCGCCCTCGGCTCGTCGTTCGCCAACAAGTACGCCGAGGGCTATCCCGGCGCCCGCCACCACGGCGGCTGCGAGATCGTCGACGTCGCCGAACGCGCCGCCGTCGACCGGGCCAAGGCCCTGTTCGGCGCCGAGCACGCCAACGTGCAGGCCCACTCCGGCTCCTCGGCCGTGCTGGCCGCCTACGCGGCGCTGCTGCGCCCCGGTGACACCGTCCTCGCCCTCGGCCTGCCCTACGGCGGCCATCTCACGCACGGCTCGCCGGCGAACTTCTCCGGCCGCTGGTTCGACTTCGTCGGCTACGGCGTCGACGCCGAGAGCGGGCTGATCGACCACGACCAGGTGCGCCACCTGGCCCGCAACCACCGGCCCAAGGCGATCGTGTGCGGCTCCATCGCCTACCCCCGTCACATCGACTACGCCTTCTTCCGCGAGGTCGCCGACGAGGTCGGGGCCTACCTGATCGCGGACGCGGCGCATCCGATCGGGCTGGTGGCCGGCGGTGCGGCGCCCAGCCCGGTGCCGTACGCGGACATCGTGTGCGCGACCACCCACAAGGTGCTGCGCGGCCCGCGCGGCGGGATGATCCTGTGCGGGGCCGAGCTGGCCGAGCGCGTCGACCGGGCGGTGTTCCCCTTCACCCAGGGCGGCGCCCAGATGCACACCATCGCCGCCAAGGCCGTCGCCTTCGGCGAGGCGGCGACACCGGCGTTCACCGGGTACGCCCATCAGGTGGTCGCCAACGCCCGGGTGCTCGCCGGTCACCTGGCCGCCGAGGGGCTGGCCGTGACCACCGGCGGCACCGACACCCACCTGATCACCGCGGACCCGGCGCCGCTCGGTGTGGACGGCCGCGGTGCCCGTGGCCGGCTCCTCGCGGCCGGCCTGGTGATGGACTGCTGCGCGCTGCCGCACGGCGACGGCCGCGGCCTGCGCCTGGGGACGGCCGCGGTGACCACCCAGGGCATGGGTGAACCGGAGATGGTGCGGATCGCGGCGCTGCTGGCGGACGTGCTGCGGGGCGGGACGGAGCCGGCGGCGGCGCGGGAGGAGGTGCGCGCGCTCACCGGCCGGTTCCCGCCGTATCCGGGCTGAGCCGGGGGCGGGCGGCCGGGGTGCACAGCCGGGCGTGCAACCATCGTCGCTACCCGGAAGTCCTCATCCATATGCGTCCGTCGCTAGGGTGTGGGGCTGTGATGGCCAGCGAGACCTGTGGGGAAGCCCGTGCGTGAATACCTGCTGACGCTCTGCATCACGGCCGCGGTGACGTATCTGCTGACAGGGCCGGTACGGAAGTTCGCGATCGTGGCCGGGGCGATGCCGGAGATCAGGGCCCGGGACGTGCACCGGGAACCCACCCCGCGCCTCGGCGGTATCGCCATGTTCTTCGGGCTGTGCGCGGGCCTGCTGGTCGCGGACCACCTGAGCAACCTCAACGAGGTCTTCGCGAAGTCGAACGAGCCGCGGGCGCTGCTCTCCGGGGCCGCCCTGATCTGGCTGATCGGCGTCCTGGACGACAAGTTCGAGATCGACGCGCTGATCAAGCTGGGCGGCCAGATGATCGCCGCGGGCGTGATGGTCATGCAGGGCCTGACGATCCTGTGGCTGCCCATCCCGGGCGTCGGCAACGTCGCCCTGACCCAGTGGCAGGGCACCCTGCTGACGGTGGCCCTGGTGGTCATCACGATCAACGCGGTGAACTTCGTGGACGGCCTGGACGGTCTCGCGGCCGGCATGGTGTGCATCGCGGCGGGCGCGTTCTTCCTGTACGCCTACCGGATCTGGTACTCGTACGGCATCGAGGCCGCCGCCCCCGGCACGCTGTTCGCGGCCATCCTGATGGGCATGTGCCTGGGCTTCCTGCCGCACAACATGCACCCCGCGCGGATCTTCATGGGCGACTCGGGATCGATGCTGATCGGCCTGGTGCTGTCGGCCGGCGCGATCTCGATCACCGGTCAGGTGGACCCGGACGCCCTCGCCCTGTTCACCGGGTCGGAGAAGGCGGCGGTCCACCAGACGGTCCCCGTCTACATCCCGCTGCTGCTGCCGCTGACGATCATCGCGGTGCCGGCCGCCGACCTGGTCCTGGCGATCGTGCGCCGCACCTGGCGCGGCCAGTCGCCGTTCGCCGCCGACCGCGGGCACCTGCACCACCGGCTGCTGGAGATCGGGCACTCGCACAGCCGGGCCGTGCTGATCATGTACTTCTGGTCGGGGCTGATCGGGTTCGGGGCGCTGGCGTACTCCGTCAACTCGGCGTCCATGTGGATCGTCCTGGGCGTGGTCTTCCTGAGCGCGGTCGGCCTGGTCCTGCTGCTGCTCCCGCGCTTCACCCCGCGGGTGCCGGTGTGGGCCCAGCGGTTCGTGCCGCCGCGGTACCGCAGGCGGCGCCGGGCCCCGGAGGCCGTCACCGCCGTGGAAGCGGAGGTTCCGGAGGGCGGGGAGCGGTCGCCGGTCCCGGCGGGCGTCTCGGGCGTCAACGGGGCGACCGCGATCGGCGCCAGGTCACGATTCCTCGATCGCCGTTGACGACAAGGTAAGAATCTGACTAGAGCATTGCCAAGTCGTGGGGGAGCGAACACCCCCAATACCAGACAAGTCGGCTCGGTTTTTGCACAGACGGGCACTGTCACTCTCATGTGTGACAGCAAGCACACTCAGCAGGTAAAGACCTCATCAAATAGTTTGTGATACGGTTCACGAGAACCCCGGATAGAACCGAAGGACCTGAGTGCGACGGTCCATTGGTGTGAGGTCTCGATCACTCAGCCCGGGACTACGCTCGTCCATGACGACACCCTGCCCCCTGTGAAAGCGGAGTTGCCGCCATGCCGTCCAATGACGCCCGGAACCTACTGCGGATCGCTGTGCCCACAGCGGTCGCAGGCGCGATCGCCGTCGCCGTGAGCGCCGCGGTCGCGGGGGGCAAGGGTGCGCTCGGCGCGGCTGTCGGCACGGTGCTGGCCGTCCTGTTCATGGGAGTCGGCCTCCTCGTGCTGCAGTGGACGGCAAAAACGCTCCCGCAGCTGTTCCAGGCCATGGGCCTGATGCTCTACATGGCGCAGCTGCTGCTCCTCCTGATCTTCGTCGCCGTTTTCAAGGACACGTCCCTCTTCAACGCGAAGACGTTCGCGCTGTCGCTCGTCGTCGCGACCGTCGTGTGGATGGCCGCGCAGGCACGCGCGCACATGAAGGCCAAGATCTTCTACGTCGACCCGGACTCCTCGAAGAGCGAGAAGGCCGAGAAGACAGGGCCGAAGCAGTGAGCCGTAGGGGCGGGATAAAGGCTTGTGAGATCTCCTGCTATCGTCCGGTGCCAACTGCGGCATCGCGGGCGCGGGCATCCGAGCTGACGCCTGCTCGATCGCGAGGCTCGATGCCCTCCAGCCGCCCCCACATCCGTAACACCAGTCCGGTGCCGATCCGCGGCCGTGTGCCGCGCCGACACAACGAGGTTGCCGTACCTATGCGTCACGCCGAAGGAGCCCGCGGTGAGTGCTGACCAGACCCAGCTCGCCTTTGACTGGAGTTGTCGGATCATGTCCGACAACGGGTGTGGCTTCCCGGCCCCGGGCCTGCAGTCCTTCCTGTTCAAGCCGCTCGCCACGGTCGGGGGCTTCGAGTTCAACAAGGTGATGCTGCTCGCGCTCGTCACCACCGTGCTCGTCATCGCCTTCTTCTGGGCGGCCTTCGGCAAGGCCAAGGTCGTCCCGGGCAAGCTCCAGATGGTCGGCGAGGCCGGCTACGACTTCGTGCGCCGCGGCATCGTGTACGAGACGCTCGGCAAGCGCGAGGGCGAGAAGTACGTCCCGTTCATGGTCTCGCTGTTCTTCTTCATCTGGATCATGAACATCTGGTCCGTGATCCCGCTGGCCCAGTTCCCGGTGGCCTCGGTGATCGCCTTCCCCGCGGTGCTGGCCGCGGTCGTCTACATCACCTGGGTGGCGCTCACCTTCAAGAAGCACGGCTTCGTCGGCTTCTTCAAGAACGTCACGGGCTACGACAAGTCGCTCGGCGCCGTGCTGCCGCTCGTCATGGTCATCGAGTTCTTCTCGAACCTGCTGGTCCGCCCGTTCACGCACGCGGTGCGACTGTTCGCCAACATGTTCGCCGGCCACCTGATGCTGGTCATGTTCACTGTGGCCTCCTGGTACCTGCTGAACAGCTGGCTGGTCGTGGGCGCCGGCGTCTCCTTCGTGATGACGATCGCCATGATCCTCTTCGAGCTCTTCGTGCAGGCCGTCCAGGCGTACGTCTTCGTACTCCTCGCCTGCTCCTACATTCAGGGCGCTCTCGCCGAGCACCACTGAGTCGTACCACCGCCCCAAAACCCCCAGTCGTCCGGTGGCCAACCCCCACCGGTCCATGAAAGAGAAGGAAGAACCGGCATGTCCGCTCTCCAGACCCTTGCTGCTGAAACCGGCGTCCACGGCTCCGTCGGCTCCATCGGTTACGGCCTCGCGGCCATCGGCCCCGGCATCGGCGTCGGCATCATCTTCGGTAACGGCACCCAGGCCCTCGCCCGTCAGCCCGAGGCCGCCGGTCTGATCCGCGCCAACCAGATCCTCGGCTTCGCCTTCTGTGAGGCGCTCGCCCTCATCGGCATCGTTATGCCGTTCGTGTTCGGTCGGTAATCACCCCTCCACCGACACGTTTCGACGAAAGGCACTGATGTGATCGCCAACCTGGCACAGCTGGCGGCCGAGGAGACGGAGCAGAACCCGCTCCTCCCGGCCGGTCCCGAGCTGCTCATCGGCACCATCGCCTTCGCCATCGTGTTCTTCTTCTTCTGGAAGAAGCTGCTTCCGAACATCAACAAGGTTCTGGAGGAGCGTCGCGCGGCGATCGAAGGCGGCATCGAAGAGGCCGACGCCATGAAGGTCGAGGCCCAGAGCGTCCTTGAGCAGTACAAGGCTCAGCTCGCCGAGGCCCGGCACGAGGCCGCGCGTCTGCGCCAGGAGGCGCAGGAGCAGGGTGCCACGCTCATCGCCGAGATGCGGGCCGAGGGCCAGCGGCAGCGCGAGGAGATCGTCGCCGCCGGTCACGCCCAGATCGAGGCCGACCGCAAGGCCGCCGCGTCCGCGCTGCGTCAGGACGTCGGCAAGCTCGCCACCGACCTGGCCGGCAAGCTCGTCGGCGAGTCCCTTGAGGACCACGCCCGCCAGAGCCGTGTGATCGACCGCTTCCTCGACGAGCTCGAGGAGAAGGCCGAGGCCACGCGATGAACGGAGCGAGCCGCGAGGCCCTGGCAGCCGCCCGTGAGCGTCTCGACGCGCTGACGGACTCCACGTCCGTGGACGCCGTGCAGCTCGCCGACGAGCTGGCGGCCGTCACCGCGCTGCTCGACCGCGAGGCCGGCCTGCGCCGGGTCCTCACCGACCCGGCGCAGCCCGGGGAGGCGAAGGCGCATCTGGTCCAGCGCCTGATCGGCGGCCAGGTCAGCGGTGCCACCGCCGACCTGGTGTCCGGACTGGCCCGGTCCCGCTGGTCGCAGCCCCGCGACCTGGTGGACGCGCTGGAGGAGCTGGCGGACATCGCCGACCTCACGGCCGCGGAGAAGACCGGCACCCTCGACGACGTCGAGGACGAGCTGTTCCGGTTCGGCCGGATCGTCTCCTCCAACACCGGGCTGCGGGCCGCGCTGACCGACCGCGCCGCGAGCGCCTCGGCCAAGGTCGAGCTGCTGCACCGGCTCCTCGGCGGTCGGGCCAAGCCCGTCACCGAGCGCCTGGTGGTCCGCCTCGTCACCGCGCCGCGTGGACGTAGCCTGGAAGCGGGACTGGAGTCCCTGTCCAAGCTCGCCGCCGAGCGTCGGGACCGCCTGGTTGCGACCGTCACCTCCGCAGTGCCGCTGAGCGACCCGCAGAAGCGCCGTCTGGGCGATGCCCTGGCGAAGCTCTACGGCCGCCGGATGCACCTCAACCTGGACGTGGACCCCGACGTCATCGGCGGGCTCCGGGTGCAGGTCGGTGACGAGGTCATCAACGGCTCCGTCGCGGACCGACTGGACGACGCCGCCCGCCGCATGGCGAGCTAGCAGCAACACAAAAGAACGTGCTTACGGCCCTGGTTGGGCCGTGCAGAGGATTCACCTCCTGTTGGGGGGAGTCCCCATCCCCCCAAAGTGAAACTTCGGGCCCAACAAGGAGAGCAGGGAACCCAGATGGCGGAGCTCACGATCCGGCCGGAGGAGATCCGGGACGCGCTGGAGAACTTCGTCCAGTCGTACAAGCCGGACGCGGCCTCGCGCGAGGAGGTCGGTACGGTCACCGTCGCCGGCGACGGTATCGCCAAGATCGAGGGCCTGCCCTCGGCCATGGCGAACGAGCTGCTGAAGTTCGAGGACGGCTCCCTCGGTCTCGCGCTGAACCTGGAAGAGCGCGAGATCGGCGCCGTCGTCCTCGGTGAGTTCAGCGGCATCGAGGAGGGTCAGCCGGTCACCCGTACCGGCGAGGTCCTCTCCGTCGCGGTCGGCGAGGGCTACCTCGGCCGCGTCGTCGACCCGCTCGGCAACCCGATCGACGGCCTCGGCGAGATCGAGACGTCCGGCCGCCGTGCGCTGGAGCTGCAGGCCCCCACGGTCATGCAGCGCAAGTCGGTGCACGAGCCGATGGAGACCGGCTACAAGGCCGTCGACGCGATGACCCCGATCGGCCGTGGTCAGCGTCAGCTGATCATCGGTGACCGTCAGACCGGCAAGACGGCCCTGGCCGTCGACACGATCATCAACCAGCGGGACAACTGGCGCACCGGCGACCCGAAGAAGCAGGTCCGCTGCATCTACGTCGCCATCGGCCAGAAGGGCTCCACCATCGCCGGCGTGCGCCGCGCGCTGGAGGAGAACCACGCGCTGGAGTACACGACCATCGTCGCCGCCCCGGCGTCCGACCCGGCCGGCTTCAAGTACCTGGCGCCGTACACCGGCTCGGCCATCGGTCAGCAGTGGATGTACGAGGGCAAGCACGTCCTCATCATCTTCGACGACCTCTCGAAGCAGGCCGACGCCTACCGCGCCGTGTCCCTGCTGCTGCGCCGCCCGCCGGGCCGTGAGGCCTACCCGGGTGACGTCTTCTACCTGCACTCCCGTCTGCTGGAGCGCTGCGCCAAGCTCTCCGACGACATGGGTGCCGGTTCGATGACCGGTCTGCCGATCGTCGAGACCAAGGCCAACGACGTCTCGGCGTTCATCCCGACCAACGTCATCTCCATCACCGACGGCCAGTGCTTCCTGGAGTCGGACCTGTTCAACGCCGGTCAGCGCCCCGCGCTGAACGTCGGTATCTCCGTCTCCCGAGTCGGTGGTTCCGCGCAGCACAAGGCGATGAAGCAGGTCTCCGGCCGCCTCCGTGTCGACCTCGCGCAGTTCCGTGAGCTGGAGGCGTTCGCCGCCTTCGGTTCCGACCTGGACGCCGCGTCGAAGTCGCAGCTGGAGCGCGGTCAGCGCATGGTCGAGCTGCTGAAGCAGGACCAGTACCAGCCGATGTCCACCGAGGACCAGGTCGTCTCCGTGTGGGCCGGTACCACCGGCAAGATGGACGACGTGCCGGTCGCCGACATCCGCCGCTTCGAGAAGGAGCTGCTGGAGTACCTGCACCGCAAGGAGCAGGGCCTCATGACCTCCATCCGCGAGGGCGGCAAGATGTCCGACGACACGCTGACCGCAGTGGCCGACGCGATCGTCGAGTTCAAGAAGCAGTTCGAGACCTCGGACGGCAAGCTGCTCGGCGAGGACACTCCTGCCGCTGCCGCCAAGTGACGTAAGGAAGGGACCTGACTCATGGGAGCCCAGCTCCGGGTCTACAAGCGTCGCATCCGATCCGTCACCGCGACCAAGAAGATCACCAAGGCGATGGAGATGATCGCCGCCTCGCGCGTCGTCAAGGCGCAGCGCAAGGTGGCGGCCTCCACGCCGTACGCGACCGAGCTGACGCGCGCGGTCACGGCGGTCGGTACGGGGTCGAACACCAAGCACCCGCTCACCACGGAGGCGGAGAACCCGGCCCGTGCCGCGGTCCTGCTCCTCACGAGCGACCGCGGTCTGGCCGGCGCCTTCAACTCCAACGCCATCAAGGCGGCGGAGCAGCTGACCGAGCGCCTGGAGCGCGAGGGCAAGCAGGTCGACACATACATCGTCGGCCGGCGCGGTGTGGCCCACTACAACTTCCGTGAGCGCAAGATCGCGGAGTCGTGGACGGGCTTCACGGACGAGCCGACGTACGCGGACGCCAAGAAGGTGGCGGCGCCTCTGATCGAGGCGATCGAGAAGGACACGGCCGATGGTGGTGTGGACGAACTCCACATCGTCTTCACCGAGTTCGTCTCGATGATGACGCAGACGGCGCTGGACGCCCGGCTGCTGCCGCTGCGCCTCGAAGAGGTCGCCGAGGAGGCTCACCCGAAGGGCGAGATCCTCCCGCTGTACGACTTCGAGCCCTCGGCGGAGGACGTTCTCGACGCCCTGCTGCCGCGCTACGTGGAGAGCCGCATCTACAACGCGCTGCTCCAGTCGGCCGCTTCGAAGCACGCCGCCACGCGGCGCGCGATGAAGTCGGCCACCGACAACGCGGGCGAGCTGATCAACACGCTCTCCCGTCTTGCCAACGCGGCCCGCCAGGCCGAAATCACCCAGGAAATCAGCGAGATCGTCGGTGGCGCGAGCGCCCTCGCCGACGCGACCGCGGGGAGTGACCGATAAATGACCACCACTGTTGAGACCGCGACGGCTACGGGCCGCGTCGCCCGGGTCATCGGCCCGGTCGTCGACGTGGAGTTCCCCGTCGACGCGATGCCGGAGATCTACAACGCCCTCCACGTCGAGGTCGCCGACCCGGCCAACGCGGGCGAGAAGAAGATCCTGACCCTGGAGGTCGCCCAGCACCTGGGTGACGGCCTGGTCCGCACCATCTCCATGCAGCCCACCGACGGCCTGGTCCGCCAGGCCCCGGTCACCGACACCGGCGACGGCATCACCGTCCCGGTCGGCGACTTCACCAAGGGCAAGGTGTTCAACACCCTCGGTGAGGTGCTGAACGTCGACGAGCGGTACGAGGGCGAGCGCTGGTCCATCCACCGCAAGGCCCCGAACTTCGACGAGCTTGAGTCGAAGACCGAGATGTTCGAGACCGGCGTCAAGGTCATCGACCTGCTGACCCCGTACGTCAAGGGCGGCAAGATCGGTCTGTTCGGCGGCGCCGGCGTCGGCAAGACGGTGCTCATCCAGGAGATGATCTACCGTGTCGCCAACAACCACGACGGTGTCTCCGTGTTCGCCGGTGTCGGTGAGCGCACCCGTGAGGGCAACGACCTGATCGAGGAGATGTCCGACTCGGGCGTCATCGACAAGACCGCGCTGGTCTTCGGTCAGATGGACGAGCCCCCGGGCACCCGTCTGCGCGTCGCGCTGGCCGGCCTCACCATGGCCGAGTACTTCCGTGACGTCCAGAAGCAGGACGTGCTGTTCTTCATCGACAACATCTTCCGCTTCACGCAGGCCGGCTCCGAGGTCTCCACGCTGCTCGGCCGCATGCCGTCCGCGGTGGGTTACCAGCCGAACCTGGCCGACGAGATGGGCCTCCTCCAGGAGCGCATCACCTCGACCCGCGGTCACTCGATCACCTCGATGCAGGCGATCTACGTCCCCGCCGACGACCTGACCGACCCGGCCCCGGCGACCACCTTCGCCCACCTCGACGCGACGACGGTTCTGTCCCGTCCGATCTCCGAGAAGGGCATCTACCCGGCCGTGGACCCGCTGGACTCCACGTCCCGGATCCTGGACCCGCGCTACATCACGCTGGACCACTACAACACGGCCATGCGCGTGAAGACGATCCTGCAGAAGTACAAGGACCTCCAGGACATCATCGCGATCCTCGGTATCGACGAGCTGGGCGAGGAGGACAAGCTCGTCGTCCATCGTGCCCGTCGTGTGGAGCGCTTCCTGTCCCAGAACACCCACGTCGCCAAGCAGTTCACCGGCGTGGACGGTTCGGACGTGCCCCTGGACGAGTCGATCGCCGCGTTCAACGCGATCTGCGACGGCGAGTACGACCACTTCCCGGAGCAGGCGTTCTTCATGTGCGGTGGTCTTGAGGACCTCAAGAAGAACGCGAAGGAGCTGGGCGTCTCCTGAGCCCCGTGCTCATCCGAGGGGGCGGGTGCGTCCCGCCCCCTCACCCACGCCCACTAGAATTGACCCCAACACCCGGCACCCCCGCCGGGTGGTGACCCGAGGAGCCACCCTTGGCTGCTGAGCTGCACGTCGAGCTGGTCGCCGCCGACCGCCAGGTCTGGTCCGGCGAGGCCACCCTGGTCGTCGCGCGCACCACGTCCGGCGACATCGGCGTCATGCCCGGTCACCAGCCGCTGCTCGGTGTGCTGGAGTCGGGCCCGGTGACCATCCGTACGAGTGATGGTGGAACGGTCGTCGCCGCGGTGCACGGCGGTTTCATCTCGTTCGCGGACGACAAGCTCTCGCTGCTGGCCGAGATCGCCGAACTGTCGGACGAGATCGATGTCCAGCGCACGGAGCGGGAGCTGGAGCGCGCGAAGGCGGAGGGCGACGCCGCCGCCGAGCGCCGCGCGGACGTCCGACTGCGTGCTGCGACGGCGCGCTAGCCGCGCGCTGTACGTTGACGTGACTCAGCCGCGGCTGGGACCTTTCGGTCCCAGCCGCGGCTGAAGTAGATGTGGGTGTTTTTTCCGTTCCATTACCTAGGAGACGAGGAGGTCGGTGCCGATGGTCCTCGCTCTGACTGTGTGCGGGATCGTGGTCGCGCTCGTGGTGGTGGGGCTGTTCCTGTTCGGGCTGCGCCGCAGGCTCATCCAGCGCTCCGGCGGCACCTTCGACTGCTCGCTGCGCTGGGACGTACCCGAGAAACCGGACACGGGCGGGAAGGGCTGGTCCTACGGCGTCGCCCGCTACAACGGCGACCGCATCGAGTGGTACCGGGTCTTCTCCTACGCCCTGCGTCCCCGCCGCGTCCTGGAACGGGCGCAGATCGAGGTGGCCGGCCGCCGGCTGCCCGAGGGCGAGGAGGAGCTGGCGCTGCTGTCGGACGCGGTGGTGCTGGCCTGTACGCATCGGGGCACACGCCTCGAACTCGCCATGAGCGAAGACGCGCTGACCGGATTTCTCGCGTGGCTGGAAGCAGCCCCGCCCGGTCAACGAGTGAACGTGGCGTAGCCACGTTCACTCGTTGGGTGGGGGTCCCCCCGGACGAAGTCCGGGGGAGCGTCGATGTTGCTTGAGGGTTCTCTTACAGGTTGTCGCTGATGGCGCTCACGAGTTCACCGTTGCCGGTGTCGCCGCTGAACTCCCAGAAGAACGCCCCGCCGAGGCCCTGGCTGTTGGCCCAGGCCATCTTCGACTTGATGGTGGCGGGAGTGTCGTAGGACCACCAGTTGCTGCCGCAGTGCGCGTACGCCGTGCCGGCGACGGTTCCGGTGGCCGGGCAGGACGACTTCAGGACCTTGTAGTCCTCGATGCCCTGCTCGTAGGTGCCGGACGCCGGGCCGGTGGCCGTGCCGCCCGGGGCGTCCTGGGTGACGCCGGTCCAGCCGCGGCCGTAGAAGCCGATGCCGATGAGCAGCTTCTTCGCGGGCACGCCGATCGCCTTGAACTTGGCCATCGCCTCGGCGGTGGTGAAGCCCGCCTTCGGGATGCCGTCGTACGGGGTGAGCGGGGAGTGCGGGGCCGTCGGGCCCTTGGCGTCCCAGGCGCCGAAGAAGTCGTACGTCATCACGTTGTACCAGTCGACGTACTGTGCCGCGCCGGCGTAGTCGGCGGTCTCGATCTTGCCGCCCGCCGAGCCGTCGGCCGTGGTGGCCGCGGTGACCAGGTTGTTGGAGCCGAACTTGGCGCGCAGCGCGGCCATCAGGTTCTTGTAGGCCGCCGCCCCGCTGGTGTCACAGGTCAGACCGCAGGCGTTGGGGTACTCCCAGTCGATGTCGATGCCGTCGAAGACGTCGGCCCAGCGCGGGTCCTCGACCAGGTCGTAGCAGGACTGGGCGAAGGCGGCCGGGTTCTTCGCGGCCTCGCCGAAGCCGCCGGACCAGGTCCAGCCGCCGAAGGACCACAGCACCTTGATGTTCGGGTACTTGGCCTTCAGCTGGCGCAGCTGGTTGAAGTTGCCGCGCAGCGGCTGGTCCCAGGTGTCGGCGACGCCGCTGACCGACTGGTCGGCGGTGAAGGCCTTGTCGTAGTCGGCGTAGGAGTCGCCGATCGCGCACTTGCCGCCGGTGACGTTGCCGAAGGCGTAGTTGATGTGCGTGATCTTGGCCGCGGAGCCGGACGTCACCAGGTTCTTGACGTTGTAGTTGCGGCCGTAGATGCCCCACTCGGTGAAGTAGCCGAGCTTGACCTTGTCGCCGGTGGGCGGGGGAGTGGTGCCGCCGCCGGTGGTGTGGACCTTGACCGCGCCGCTGACCGGACCGGTCTGGTCGGCGGTATCGCGGGCCCGCACGGTGTAGGAGTAGTCGGTGCCGGCGGTCAGGCCGGTGTCGGTGTACGACGTGGTGGTGACCGTGGCGACCTTGGTGCCGTCGCGCAGCACGTCGTAGTTCTTGACGCCCTTGTCGTCGGTGGCCGCGCTCCAGCCGAGCTTCACCGAGGTGTCGGTGACGGAGGAGGCGGTCGGGGTGCCGGGGGCCGACGGGGCGGCGTCACCGGGGACCGTGGTGCCGTCGCAGCTGTCGCCGTTCAGCTTGCAGTTGGACGGGGCGCCGGGCCCCGAGCCGTTGAAGCCGAAGGAGACGGAGGCGCCGGGGGCGATGGTGCCGTTCCAGCCGACGTTCTTGGCGGTCCAGTGGTCGCCGGAGTTGGTGACCGTCGCGTCCCAGGCCGAGGCGACCTTGGTGCCGGAGGGGAAGTCCCACTCGACGGTCCAGGAGCTGATGGTGCTGGAGCCGGTGTTCTTGACGGTCCACTGGCCGCCGAAACCGGTGCCCCAGTCGCTGGTCTTGGTGAAGGTGGCCGTGGCGTTGGTCGCGGCCTGGGCGGGGCTCGCCAGACCGACCGCGCCGGCCATGGGGAGCAGCAGGGTCGCGAATGCCGCCGCGGCTCTGTGTCTGAAGCGCATGCTGCGCCTCCCTCGTCGTCGGGGGTGTCAGGGGCATGACTGAGCCTTCATGCCCACGGTGCTGCGAGGGTAGAAAGGTCTGGACCACTCGTCAATAGGTCTGGACCACTTCGGGGCGCGACGGACTAGAGCCCCAACTCGCGCGCCAGTACGGCCGCTTGTACCCGGCTGCGCAGCTCCAGCTTGGCCAGCAACCGACTGACGTGCGTCTTCACCGTGCCCTCCGCCATGTCCAGCCGGGCCCCGATCTGTGCGTTCGACAGCCCCTCGCCGATACAGCCCAGCACCTCCCGCTCCCGCCGGGTGAGGCCGTCCAGCACGGCGGGGTCGCCCCCTGCGCCTCGCACCGGTGCCGCGGCGAACTCGTCGATCAGCCGCCGGGTCACGGCCGGGGCCACGATCCCCTCCCCGCGCGCCACCGTCCGCACCGCCTCCAGCAGCTCCCGCGCCTCCGCGTTCTTCAGCAGGAACCCGGCCGCGCCCGCCCGCAGCGCCCCGAAGACGTAGTCGTCCAGGTCGAACGTGGTCAGCACGAGCACGTCCGCGAGCCGCTCGGCGACGATCCGCCGGGTCGCGGACACCCCGTCGAGGCGCGGCATCCGAACGTCCATCAGCACCAGGTCCGGCCGGATGCTCCGGGCCAGCTCGACCGCCCGCTCGCCGTCCGCCGCCTCGCCGACCACCTCTATGCCGGGCGCGCTGCGCAGGATGAGGACCAGCCCGGCGCGGACGGCGGACTGGTCCTCGGCGACCAGGACGCGGATCATGCGGGGTCTCCTTCGGTGAGCGGAAGCACGGCGCGTACGACCCACGAGGTGCCGCTCGCCCCGGCCTCGAACGTGCCGCCGAGCAACGCGGCCCGCTCCCGCATCCCGGTGAGACCGGTGCCGGAGCCGGGCACGCGCGGGGTGTCACCGGGCCGGTAGGGGCTGCTCACGCGGATCTCCAGCCTCCCGTCCCGCCGGCGCAGTGCCACCCGGACGCGCCCCTGCGCCGCGTGCTTCAGGGCGTTGGTCAGCGACTCCTGCACGATCCGGTACGCGGCCAGCTCCACCGGCACCGGCACCTCACCGTGGCCGGCGTCGAGCGTGACGTCCAGGCCGCCCGCCCGGGCCCTGTCGACCAGGGCGCCGAGGCCGTCCAGCGTGGGGGAGACGGCGGACTCCCGGTGCCCCGGGGCGTCGCGCAGGATGCCGATCAGCCGGCGCATCTCGGCCAGCCCCGCCACGCTGTTCTCCCGGATGACGGCCAGCGCCTCCCGGGTGGTCCCGGCATCGTCCAAGGAGAGTGCCGCCGTGGAGTGCAGGGCGATGGCCGACAGGTGGCCCGCGATCACGTCGTGCAACTCCCGGGCCATCCGGGCCCGTTCGGCGGTGACCGCCTGGGCACGGTCCATCTCGGCCAGCAGCGCGGTCTGTTCGGCGCGCAGCCGGGCCGCCTCGGCCGCGTCCCGGTGGTCGCGCACGAGTGCGCCGGTCGCGGCGGGGGCCAGCGCGACCACCCCGATGCCCACGCCGATCAGCAGCCCCTGCGGATCCCGCCAGAGCGCCGCGGGCACCACCCCGCCGACCACCGTGAGCATCCCGGTGATCCACGGGATGCGGCGGGCGGAGGCCGGGGTTCCGTACAGGACGGCCGCGTACACCAGGTCGGTGTACAGCACCACCGTGACGATGCTGCCGAGGGTCACCGTGTCCAGGGTCAGCGCGGCCGTGCCGATCAGCAGGCCGGCGCGCGGCCGGGTGCGGCGCAACGGCTCGCACGCGGCGGTCACCGCCAGCGGCACCAGCGGTCCCCAGGGCGCGTGCCACAGCACCAGGCCGTCGGAGGCCGGACGGGGGTGGATCCCGAGCGCCCACAGCAGTACCCCGCCGAGCAGCCCGCCCACGGCGATGCGCAGGTCGTCGCGGTGCGGGCGGGGGAGCGTGCGGGGCATGTGCCCATCCAACACGGCCGCGCGGCGGCCCGCCTGCTCCCAGGGAAGGGTGCCGGAGTGCGACTTTCGCTTACGGCCGTCTCCTCTGCGCCGACGACGCGCACCGGCGCACCGGGCCGGGAGCCTGGGAGGGTGGACGAGGGGAGCGAATCGTGATCGTCGGACTGACCATCGCCTGCGAGGTGGCGTTCTGGGTGCTGCTGGCCGCCGGACTGGCCTTCCGGTACGCGTTCCGGATGCCCCGCACCGGCCTGGCCCTGCTGCTGTGCGAACCCCTCCTGGAGATCGTGCTCTTCGCCGTCACCGCGATCGACCTGAGGAACGGCGCCGAGCCGGACTGGCGGCACGGTCTGGCCGCGGTGTACATCGGCTTCACGGTCGGCCTCGGCCACTCCACCATCGCCTGGGCCGACGCCCGGGTGGCCCACCGCTTCGCCGGCGGCCCGCCCCCGGTCCGGCCGCCGCGGTACGGCACCGCCCGGGCCGTGCACGAGTGGAAGGTCGCGGGCCGCTGGATCCTGGCCTCGGCCGTCGCCCTCGCCCTGCTCCAGGGCGCGGTCTGGTACGTCGGCGACGGCGGGGACACCGGTTCGCTGCGTGCCTGGCAGCAGCGCATGCTGTGGGTGATCGGCATCAACGTGCTCATCGCCGCCAGCTACACGCTCTTCCCCAAGCGCGAGCCGCGCGGGGGGCCCGCCGCGGGGTCCGCCGAAAAGCCGGTCGACACGGAGGCGGGCACCGGGACATGATCGCGGTGATGACACGCACCGACACGCCTCCCGCCTGGGACGAGCGCACCCAGCTGACCACCTTCCTCACCTACGTCCGCGCCACCGCGCGCGCCAAGGTCGAAGGGCTCTCCGACGAGGACGCCCGCAAGGCGCACCTGCCCGGCTCGCCGCTGATGACCCTGAGCGGGCTGATCAACCACCTGCGCTGGGTGGAGTACTTCTGGTTCCGGGTCGTCTTCCTGGGCGAGGAGGACCAGGGTCCCTGGACCGACGAGGACCCCGACCGCGAGATGCGGATCGCCGTCGACATCCCGCTGTCCCGGCTGCTCGCCGAGTACGCCGAGGAGGCCGCCCGGCACGACGAACTGGTCGCCGCGCACGACCTGGACACCAAGGCGCAGCAGAAGCGGCAGGACGGCAGCGCGGTCGACCTGCGCTGGATCCTGCTCCACCTCATCGAGGAGACGGCCCGGCACAACGGCCACCTCGACATCCTGCGCGAGCTGACCGACGGCACCACCGGCGACTGACCGCGGGATGCCCTGGGGGTGTCGTCCGACACCCCCTAGCGCTCACCGCCCGGCACCCACAGCACGTCCCCGGCCTCCCGGTTGGCGCTGCGGGCCAGGATGAACAGCAGGTCGGAGAGGCGGTTGAGGTAGGTGGCGGTGAGCGGGTTCATCGTCTCGCCGTGCACCTCCAGGGCCGCCCAGGTCGACCGCTCGGCCCGGCGGACGACCGTGCACGCCTGGTGCAGCAGGGCGGCGCCCGGGGTGCCGCCCGGCAGGATGAAGGAGCGCAGCTTCTCCAGCCGCTCGTTGAAGCGGTCGCAGTCCGCCTCCAGCCGGTCGATGTAGAACTGCTCCACCCTGAGCGGCGGGAACTCCGGGTTCTCCACCACCGGCGTCGACAGGTCCGCACCCACGTCGAACAGGTCGTTCTGGACGCGGGTGAGGACCGTGCCGATCTCCTCGTCCAGGCCGCCCAGCGCGAGGGCGGTGCCGATCACGGCGTTCGCCTCGTTGGCGTCCGCGTAGGCGGAGATCCTCAGGTCCGTCTTGGGCACCCGGCTCATGTCGCCGAGACTGGTGGTGCCCTGGTCGCCGGTCCTGGTGTAGATGCGCGTCAGATTGACCATACGGCCAGCCTAGTTACGCCCCGGCCGTCCGGAACACCCGTGTGCCCACCGTCACGGACAGCGCGGCGAAAGCGACGGTGACCAGGACGCCGTAGAGCATGTGCGTGCTCGTGTAACGGCCGACGTACGCGTCCCGCACGGCGTCCACCAGGTAGCGGAACGGGACGAAGTGCGACAACACGTCCAGCCAGTCCGGCGCCAGGGTCATCGGGAGCATCAGACCGGACAGCAGCATCGACGGCATCGACACCATGTTGATCAGCGGGCCGAACTCCTGCGGGGTGCGGACCTTCATGCCGAGCGCGTACGACACCGAGGCCAGCGACAGCGTGAGCAGGGCGACGAAGGCGAAGCCGATCAGAACGCCGGCCAGCGGCGCGCGCAACCCCATCACCAGCGCGGCCAGCACCAGCAGCACCGCCTGGAAGACGACCACCGTGGCATCCCGCAGCACCCGGCCGAGCAGCAGGGCGAGCCGGCTGACCGGGGTCACCCGCATCCGTTCCACCACCCCCTGCCCCTTCTCGACGATGATCACGAACCCGGCGAACAGCGCGCCGAAAAGGCCCAGCTGGAGCAGCAGGCCGGGAACCAGCACCTGCCAGGAGCTGCCCTGTCCGCCCAGCGGCAGACCGGTGAGCAGCGGGCCGAAGAAGAGCAGGTACAGCAGGGGCGTGAGCACCCCGAAGAGCAGGGCGTAGCGGGAGCGCAGGGACTGGCGCAGATAGCGGCCGTAGACGAGGGCCGTGTCGTGGAGAAGCATGGCGGTCCTAAACGGCTGCGGGGGCGGCGCCGGCCGGGGCCGGCGCGCGTCCGGTGACGGCGAGGAAGGTGTCCTGGAGGGTGGCGTCGAGGGAGCCGCCGTAGCGGAGCCTGAGCGCGCCCGGGGTGCCCTCGGCGGCGACCGTGCCCCGGTCGACGATCACCAGGCGGTCGGCGAGCGCGTCGGCCTCGTCCAGGTAGTGGGTGGTCAGGAAGACGGTCGTACCGTGCGTGTCGCGCAGCCGGCGGACGAGGTCCCACAGGTCGGCGCGGCTGCCGGGGTCCAGGCCGGTCGTCGGCTCGTCCAGGAACAGCACCTTCGGGCGGTGGGTGAGGGCCATCGCGATGTCCAGGCGTCGCCGCTGGCCGCCGGAGAGCGCGCCGGTCCTCCGGTCGAGGAGAGCGGTGAGCCCCAGTTCCGCCGCCAGTTCCCCGGCGCGGCCGGCCGCCTCCGCCTTCGGCAGGCGGTACATTCGGGCCTGGGTGACCAGTTCCTCCCGCACGGTGACCTGCGGATCGACCCCGCCGGACTGGGCGACGTAGCCGATCACCCGGCGCACCCCGGCCGGATCGGCGACGAGGTCGTGGCCGGCGACGGTGGCCGCGCCGCCGGTCGGCGCCAGCAGGGTGGTGAGCATCCGCAGGGTGGTGGTCTTGCCGGCTCCGTTGGGGCCGAGGAAGCCGAGGATCTCGCCCTCGCGGACGGTGAGGTCGATGCCGCGGACGGCTTCGACGGGTCCGGCTTTCGTTCGGAAGGTGCGGGCCAGGCCCGCCGTGCTGATGACTGCTGCCATGCCCACAGAAAAACAGAGTCCCTGAAATTTTGCAATGACCCCAAGTTTTCAGGCCACCCAGCGAAGCTAAACTGCGGACATGGCAGAGGGGCTCAGGGAGCGGAAGAAACGGCAGACCCGGCAGTACATCTCCGACGTCGCCACGGGGCTGTTCCTGGAGCGCGGCTTCGAGGCGGTGACCGTCGCGGAGATCGCCGAGGCCGCAGACGTCTCCGTCAACACCGTCTACAACTACTTCCCCGCCAAGGAAGACCTCTTCTTCGACCGCTCCGCCGGCATGGTCGACCGGCTCGCCCGCTGGGTCCGGGGCCGGGACGCCGGCGAGTCCGCCGCGCGCGCCGTCCTGCGGGAACTGCGCGGGGAGGTCGAGGCCGTCTCGCCCCGGGTCGGCCTGATGGAGGGCTACGACCGCTTCATGCGCGTCATCCACGAGGCCCCGCCCCTGCGCTCCCGTCTGTGGAGCCTCCAGCAGGAGATCCACGACACCCTGGAAGCGGCCCTGCGCGAGGAGACCGGCGCCCCCGCCGACGACCCGCTGCCCGGTCTGATGGCCGGTCAGATCTGCTGGATCCACCAGTCCGTCTTCGTCGCCATCGGCCGCGAGATGCTCGCCGGACGCAAACCGGCCGAAGCGTCACGAGAGGTACTGGTCCTCCTGGACGACATCGAGGACCTGTTGAGCGAAAAGGTGCTCAACTACGCCCTCCGTGCCGCGGTGTGACCCCTGGCGGTGTGATGTCCGTCAAATGAGACGTGACGCGCGTTACTTACCGGTCACACAGCGGCGTCGGAGCGCTAGGGTCCGCCGGAGAGGCAGACCTTCACCGCGTTCATAGGGAGTCGGAGTGGCACGGAAGCTCGCCGTCATCGGGGCCGGTCTCATGGGATCCGGTATCGCTCAGGTCTCCGCGCAGGCGGGCTGGGAGGTCGTTCTGCGGGACGTCACCGACGAGGCACTGAAGCGCGGCACCGACGGCATCAAGGCCTCGTACGACAAGTTCGTCGGCAAGGGCAAGCTGGCGGCGGAGGACGCCGAGGCAGCCCTCGCGCGCATCACCGCGACCACCGACCTGGACGCCGCCGCCGACGCCGACATCGTCGTGGAGGCCGTCTTCGAGAAGCTTGAGGTCAAGCACGAGATCTTCCGCACGCTCGACAAGCTCGTGCGCGAGGACGCCGTGCTCGCCTCCAACACCTCCGCCATCCCGATCACCAAGATCGCGGCTGCCACCGAGCACCCCGAGCGGGTCGTCGGTGTGCACTTCTTCTCGCCGGTGCCGATGATGCAGCTCGTCGAACTGGTCCGCGGCTACAAGACCAGCGACGAAACCCTGGCCACCGCCCGCGAGTTCGCCGAGTCGGTCGGCAAGACCTGCATCGTCGTCAACCGGGACGTCGCCGGCTTCGTCACCACCCGGCTGATCTCCGCCCTCGTGGTCGAGGCGACCAAGCTCTACGAGTCCGGCGTCGCGACCGCCGAGGACATCGACCTCGCCTGCAAGCTGGGCTTCGGCCACGCCATGGGCCCGCTGGCCACCGCCGACCTGACCGGCGTGGACATCCTGCTGCACGCCACGGGCAACATCTACACCGAGTCCCAGGACGAGAAGTTCGCCCCGCCGGAGCTGATGCGCCGGATGGTGGACGCCGGTGACATCGGCCGCAAGAGCGGGCAGGGCTTCTACACGTACTAAGGCCCGCATCCCGGAGCAAATCCCCCGGGAGCATCACTCCCGGGGGTGAATTCGGTATCGGTTCGCTTACAACCAGCAACCGCACCGCCACCCGCACAGTCAGACGTTGCACAGCACCGTCACCGAGTACGCCAACCGCACTCAACGGGGAGCGCATATGTACATCAGGGGCGACCACGCCGAGCTGGTCGTCGGGGGCCGCCTCGACGTCCGCAGCGCGGCGGACGCCCGTACGGCCCTGCACTCGGCCGTCGACACCGGAGTCGGCGACCTGGTGCTCGACCTGTCCGAACTGGACTCCTGGGACGCCACCGGGCTCGGGGTGATCATGGGTGCCCACCGGCGGGCCGGCCGCTGCGGGCGCCGCCTGGTGCTGCGGGGCGTGCCCCAGCAGATGCAGCGCCTGCTGGTCGCCACCCGGCTGCACCGCATCCTCGCCATCGAGGGCGGCATCGGCGTGGAGTCGCTGCCCCGGGTGTGACGCACGCACAACGGCGCGGCGCCTGTCGCGGTGCGGTTCCCGCGGTGCGCGGGCGCCGGGACGCACACGGGGTGGAGCGGGGACGGGGGAGACCCGGGTGCACCCGCCGAAGCGCACGTCAGCGCGGTGCGAGGGCAATCCTCACAAGACCGTGACGTCTCGGACCGCATGGCACCCCGCCCTGTCGGAGATACTGAGCCAAGGTTTAAGGTGCGGTCGCCCGCCGTCTCGCGACCCTCGGCCGAGCGGGCCCGGACCAAGAGCGACAGCGCGGTGTGCGAAAAGGCCGGGAGGGGCCGAACACGGGCACACGACGCTTTTGGGGGCACGAACCCATGGACCCGATCAACCCGGGACCCGAGGAGCACGGCCAGGCGCACAGCCGCCGCCCGCCCCGGGACTCCCTCACCTCCGACTTCGCCCCGGGCCCGGCTGCACCCGTCCGCATGGCGCAGCTCGTCTCCGGCGACCTCCAGCTGACCGTCAACCCGGTCGACGGCAGCGAGATAGAGCCCTGCCCGCCGGCCCGGCTCCCCGGCCGGCCCAGCAAGCGCACCGCCGCCGGGCGCGCCGAGACCGAGCGCGCCGCCCGGCCGCCCGTGCCGGCCGGCCCCGCCCAGCCGGCACTCTCGCTGCTGGAACGCCAGGACGTACGCGAACGCCTGGTCCGCCTGCTGGCCCGCGGCCGCTCGGTCCGGCTCACCGGACCGGCCGGCTCCGGCCGTACCGCCCTGCTCGACCTGGTCGCCGAGGACTGCCTGGACCTCGCCCCCGACGGCGTGGTCCGCCTGAACGGCCTGGGCCGCACGTCCGGCGACCTCCTGCACGACCTGTTCCACGCCGTGTACGACGCCCCCGGCCACCGCCCCGGCCCGGACGAACTCCTCGCCTGCACCCGGGAGATCGGCGCGGTCGTCGTCCTGGACGACCTGGAGTTCGGCGGCACCGCCCTGGAGGAACTGCTCGACGCCACCCCCGAGTGCGCGTTCCTGTTCGGCGCCACCCCCGACGTGCCCGCGCCCTCCGCCGAGTCCGACGTGGAGGAGATGTTCCTCGCCGGCCTCGACCGTGCCGCCGGCGTGGAGATACTGGAGCGGACCGTCGGCCGGGTGCTCACCGAGGAGGAGGCCAACTGGGCCGGCGACCTGTGGTTCGAGTCCGAGGGGCTGCCCCTGCGGTTCGTGCAGGCCGGCGCCCTGCTCCGGCAGCGTGACGAGCTGCGGGCCAGCACCGGCGCGGTGGACGAGTACGGCGTCTTCGAGGACGTACGCCCGCCGGCGGACGGCCCGGTGGAGCTGGAGGACGCGGTTCCGCTGCCCGCCCTGGGCGATGCAGCGGCCCCCGCGCCGCTGCTGGCCTCCCGGCTGAGCGCCTCCGCCCGGGCCGCCCTCCGCTTCGCGGTCGCCCTCGGCGGCGAGATACCCCACCAGGCGCACCTGCCCGCGCTGGTCGGCGACACCCACGCGGACGCCGCCCTCGGCGAGCTGGCGAGCTGCGGCCTGGTCTCCCCGGCCGGTGCCCGGTACCGGCTCGCGGCCGGTGTGCAGACCCAGCTGGAGGCCGCCGGATACGCCGACGACGTCACCGAGCACGCCCGCACCGCCGCCCAGCACTACGCCTGGTGGGCCGGCCATCCCTCGGTCACCCCGGCACGGGTCTGCGCCGAGGCCGACGCGGTGCTGGCCGCGCTCGCCGCCGTCGTACCGCGTACGTCCGCGCCCGGCGAGGGCGAGGAGAGCGGTGCGGTACGGCTGGCCCGTACGGCGGCGCCCGCCTTCGCCGCCGGGCTCCACTGGAGCGCCTGGGAACGGGCCCTGCGGTCCGGGGCGGAAGCCTCGCGGCTGACCGGCGAGGTAACGGAACAAGCCTATTTCCACCACGAGTTGGGCATCCTCGCGCTGTGCTCCGGCCGGCTCGACCGGGCCCGTGCCGAACTGGAGGCCGCCGGCGGGCTGCGCGGCGCCCTCGCCGACAAGCGGGGCACGGTCGCCGGCCGCCGCGCCCTGGCCCTGCTCGCCGACCGGGCCGGCGAGGTGCCGGGGTCGCCGGCGCTCCCGGCGGGGGAGGAGCCGGCCCTGCCGCGGCCCGAGGCGCCGGCGCCGTACGGCCCCGCGGGCGACACCCTGGTCACGCGGCGGATCCCGCAGCCGGCGGCGAAGGGCGGCGGCATCCGGCGGCTGGCCCGGCGCAACGTCTTGGCGGCCGGTTCCGGCGCGCTGCTCGCCGTCGTGCTCGGCACGGTCGTCACGCTCGGCATGACGTCGCCCGACGGTGCCGAGCGGAACCCGGCCGGCAAGGTCGACGCCAACCCCTCCGCGACCCAGGGTCTGACCGACGGCGAGGTGACCGAGGACCCGGCCGGCACCGGCTCGGCCGACAGCCGGCCCACGTCTCCGGGCCCCGACGGCACGTACGGCACGGCGGACGACTACGTCCCGCCGGCCCGCACTCCCGGCCCGTCGCGGAGCGCCGAGCCGTCCCCCTCCGGTACGTCGCCCTCCGGCTCCCCGTCCAAGTCGCCCGCGCCGGGCGGCTCGACGGGCTCGTCGGGCGGAAGTCCGACGGGTGGCACGACCGGCGGCGGCACCGGCGGGACCACGACGGGCGGCTCGACGTCCGGCGGTACGACGACGGGCGGCACGAGCGGCGGCACGAGCGGCGGCACGACCGGCGGCACGACCGGTGGGTCGACCGGCGGCGGCACGACGGGCGGTACCACGGGCGGCACCACCGGCGGCGGCGCCGGCGGCTCCACCGGGACGACGGGCGGCACCACCGGCGGTACGGCGGGCGGTACCACCGGCGGCACCTCGGGCGGTACCACCGGCGGCGACGCCGGCGCCACGACGACGGGCGGCGGCACGGACGGCTCCGCCGGGGGTACGTCGAGCAGCGCGTCCGCGTCCCAGACCGCCCCGGGCACGGGCGGCACGCTGATGTGACGCCTGACGGCCGGGCAGGCGTGCGCGGCGGCTAGAACAGGCGGAGCTTGTCGTCCTCGATGCCGCGCAGGGCGTTGTAGTCCAGGATCTGGCAGTTGATGCCGCGGTCGGTGGCGAGGACGCGGGCCTGCGGCTTGATCTCCTGGGCGGCGAAGACGCCGCGGACCGGCGCGAGGTGCGGGTCGCGGTTGAGCAGTTCGAGGTAGCGCGTGAGCTGCTCGACGCCGTCGATCTCGCCCCGGCGCTTGATCTCGACCGCGACCGTCCCGCCGTCGGCGTCCCGGCAGAGGATGTCCACGGGGCCGATCGCGGTCATGTACTCGCGGCGGATGAGGGTGTAACCCTCGCCGAGCGTCTCGATGCGGTCGGCCAGGAGTTCCTGGAGGTGTGCTTCCACGCCGTCCTTGATCAGACCGGGGTCCACCCCGAGTTCGTGCGAGGAGTCGTGGAGGATCTCCTCCATCGTGATGATCAGTTTCTCGCCCGCCTTGTTGACGACGGTCCACACGCCCTCGTCCTCGCCCGTCCCCTCCTTCAGCGTGCAGGGCGGCGACATCCAGTTGAGCGGCTTGTAGGCCCGGTCGTCGGCGTGGATGGAGACGCTGCCGTCCGCCTTGACCAGGATCAGGCGCGGCGCCGAGGGCAGGTGGGCGGTGAGCCGGCCGGCGTAGTCGACCGAGCATCGGGCAATGACGAGACGCATGGTCGGCAACGCTACTCGACGCCCGCAGGTGCTCGCGATCCGCCCGTCCCGCTCCCCGTGGATCGCCCCATTTGTCCCTTGAAACTCTTGTTCATCCCTGGCCGATTGTGGGCGTAACCGGACCGTTCCATATACGCATTCTGCTGGTGTGGTCACCTACCGTTGCCTACCGTAGGAACGGGAGGTTGCGACGCCTGTACCGAGCGTGTTCGAAATCGCGAACTCCCTTATCCGTCCGGCAACCCCTGCGCCTCGGGGGTGCGAGAGGAGAACCCATGTCGCTCGACGTCTCACCGGCCCTACTCGAACAGGCCGAGCGAGGCGAGGTCGACGAAGCAGCATTCGTCGACTGCGTCCGGACCTCCCTGCCCTACGCATGGGAGATGATCAGCTCCCTGGTGGCACAGCTGAAGGTGGACGGCGGTCCCTTCGCCGACAACCAGACGCCCCCGCCGGACGAGCAGGCGCGCGGTCAGCTGCTGCGCGCGCTCGCGAGTGACGCCATCCGCGGCGCGCTGCAGCGGCACTTCGGTGTGCGGCTGGCCTTCCAGAACTGCCACCGAGTGGCGGTGTTCCCGCCGGACGCCTCGGTGGACGAGACCTTGGCCCGCTTCACGTCGGTGCGCAGCCAGTTGCTGAACCAGTCGCCGGAGCTCCGGGACTGCTGACACGCGGTTTCGGTACGGCCGGGACGCGGAGCCGCCGGCTTGCCGCTCCACCCGTGGGAGGTGCATGCAGTACCGGGGCGGCAAGCCCCCGGGTGCCCCCGCGGGCGGAACCGTGGGTCAGCGCAGCTGGGGCAGCACCTCGGCGCCCAGGCGCCGCAGGTTCTCCTCGGTGGCCGCGAGGTCGCCCGAGCCCTCCATCAGGAGGGCGAAGCGGGAGATGCCGGTGCGCTCCGAGGTGGCGGCGAGGCGGTCGGCCGCGAGCCGCGGGGTGCCCACCGGGTGCAGCCCGCAGAGCAGTTCGGTGTAGGCGTGCGGGTCGCGCATCGAGCGCGCCCGTCCGTCCACCGTCACATGGGCCGCGAGGCCTTCTTTCAGCCACCCCGGCATCGCCTTGGTCAGCGTCTCGACGGCGTCCGTGCGCCGGTCGGCGAGCTGGCAGACGCCGGCCGAGACATGGGCGGCGTCCGCGATCTCCTCGGCCGGCCGGCCCGCCGCCCGGGCGCAGCGCCGCCACAGGGCGACCATCTCGGCCTTCTCCTCGTCCCCGACGTGCATGCCGAGCAGCATCGGCAGCCCGCGCTCGGCGGCCAGCCGTACGCTCGCCGGTGAGGTGCAGGCGAGGACGACCTCGGGGCCGGGGGTGTCCGTCAGGGCCTCGGACGGGCGGGGCACGACCGGCACCTCCCGGAAGGAGAACCGCTCGCCGGAGGACGCCACGGAAGGTTCGCTCAGCCAGCGCAGCAGCAGATCGAGGGACTCCGGGAACCCGTGTTCGTACGCGTGCAGTCCCGCGCCGAACACCTCCAGGTCGACCCAGGGGCCGCCGCGCCCGACGCCCAGCGAGAACCGGCCGCCGCTGGTCAGGTGGAGCAGCGCGGCCTGCTCGCCGAGGGCGACCGGGTGGGCCGTGGGCAGTACGCTGACTGCCGTACCGACCCGGATGCGGCGGGTGCGGCCGAGCAGCAGCGCGGCCAGGGTCACCGCGGACGGGCACGTGCCGTAGGGCACGAAGTGGTGCTCGGCGAGCCAGACCGCGTCCAGCCCGGACTGCTCGGCGACCTCGGCGGAGCGGACCGCCCGGTGCAGGGCCTCCCCGGGGCCCTGGCCCGGGAACTGGGCCGCCAGCACGAAACTTCCTACGTACATCGCATTCCTGCTTCCTTGGCTCCGACCCGGAGCTCCCCCACCCGGCATAACCGTCTGACACGTGCCCAGGACACGGCCTGGCGGAGAGATTTGCGGATTGTCTGCAGAATGGATCGCCGTGGAAGGGGACTTGTACGGGTTGGTTCCTTACGCGTACCCCACGCGTACCCCCCGCGGCGACGCGTAGGCTGGACGGAGCCCATGCTTCCCGTGCAGCCCCGAGAGGTGTCCCGTGTCCCCGCGCCGCAACCGACCGAAGGCAGTCGAATCGTCGGGCCGGAGCGCCGAGGACGATCGTGCCGGCCGGTACGGCGGCTGGCAGTCCACCGAGAGCTGGCAGGGCGAGGAATGGAGCGTGCGGCACGTCGCCGGGGCCGGCACGCAGGGCAAGACCTACCGCTGCCCGGGCTGCGACCAGCTGATCCCCTCCGGTGTCCCGCACGTCGTGGCCTGGCCGGAGCATGCGGGCGTCGACGACCGCCGGCACTGGCACAAGTCCTGCTGGAACGCGAAGGACCGCCGCACCACGCGGGTGCAGCGGTCCCGTAACGCGCCGAGGTTCTGAGTCCGGGCCGGTCTCACACGTCCCGGCTCCGGAGCAGCGAGTACGCGCCCGCGTACACCGCCGCCGTCACCCCGAGCATGATCCACAACGAGTCCCAGCCGGACGGCCCCGACTGGGTGAGGGAGTTGGCGTAGAAGACGCTCAGCTGGTTGGGGATCGAGTACTCGAACAGCCACTCGCGCAGCGTGTTGAGCGACTCCGTCACCATGAACATCGCGAGCACCAGCGGCGCCAGGACCACGCCGATCATGATGGTGATGGCGCCCGCGGAGTGCCGGATCACCGAGCCGATCAGCAGCGAGAGCAGGCCGAGCAGCGCCATGAAGAGGCTGACGCCGACGGTGGCCTTGAACCAGTCCCCGCCGGACGGGGTACGCGCGCCGGTGTTCTCCAGCATGGACGCCTGCGCCATGGCCACGAAGGTGGAGGTGACCAGGGTGACGGCGAAGGCGACGGCGAAGAACACGATCGACTTGGCGGCGAGCACCCGGGCCCGGCTGGGGCAGGCGGTCATCGTCGTACGGATCATGCCGGTGCCGTACTCCGAGGCGGTGGTCAGCACGCCGAGCGTGATGAGGCAGATGCTGCCGACGAGCAGGCCGAAGAAGCCGAAGGACAGCGGGTTCTCGCCGGACAGGCTCTCGGAGTCGGAGTTGGCCTCGATCAGGGCGCCGGCCAGCAGGCCGATGCCGAGGACGAGCACGATGAACACGCCGAGCGTCCACATCGTGGAGCGCACCGACCTGATCTTCGTCCACTCGGCGGCCAGCGCGTGCCCGAGGTGGGTGCGCACGACCGGGATCGGCGAGGTGTAGCCGGGGTACGGCCCGCCGGGCCCCGCCTGCCAGGCGGGCGCGGCGGCGGGCACGGCCGGGGCCGCGGGCGCGGCGGCCGGCGCCTCCTTGGTCAGCACCGGCGGCTGAGCCTGCGGCGCGGGAGCGGCGGCGGGCGCCTGCGGGGCGCCGGCGGCCGACGGTGCCTGCGCGGGCTGCGTGGCCGGGGCGGCGGGCTGGGCGGCCGGGGGCGCGGGCTGGGCCGGTGCGGCCGGTGCGGCCTGCTGGGCGTACGGGTTGGCCGCCAGCGGGGCCGTACCCGCGCCCGGAGCGCCGCCGTGCAGCCCCCCGGCGGGCGGCCGGCCGCCCTGCTGGGGCGGCGGCGGGGCGTACCAGCCGGGCTGGCCCTGGCCGGGAACCGGCATGGGCGGCTGGGCGCCGGGCGGCAGCGGCTGCTGGAGGCCCGCCTTCTGGTCGACGGTGGAGCGGTAGTCCACGGCGCCCTGCGTCATCCGCATGTACGCCTCCTCCAGCGAGGCCTGGTGCGGGGACAGCTCCCACAGCCGGACGTCCGCCTCGTGCGCGAGGTCGCTGATGCGGGGCAGCGGCAGTCCGGTCACCCGCAGCGCGCCGTCCTGCTCGGGCAGCACGTGCCCGCCCGCCTCGGTGAGCGCGGAGGTGAGCTTCTCGCGCAGCTGCGGCTCGGTGTCGGGGGTGCGCACGCGCGCGAAGTCGGCGGAGTTGGCCGAGATGAAGTCCTTCACGCTCATGTCGGCGAGCAGCTGGCCGCGCCCGATCACGATGAGGTGGTCGGCGGTCAGCGCCATCTCGCTCATCAGGTGGGAGGAGACGAAGACCGTACGGCCCTCGGCCGCGAGGGCCTTCATCAGGTTGCGGACCCAGAGGATGCCCTCGGGGTCGAGGCCGTTGACCGGCTCGTCGAAGAGCAGCACCTGCGGGTCGCCGAGCAGCGCGGCGGCGATGCCGAGGCGCTGGCCCATGCCGAGGGAGAAGCCCTTGGAGCGCTTCCTGGCCACGCCCTGGAGGCCGACGACGCCGAGCACCTCGTCCACGCGGCGGGCCGGGATGCCCGACATCTGGGCGAGGCTCAGCAGGTGGTTGCGCGCGGTCCGGCCGCCGTGCACGGCCTTGGCGTCGAGCAGCGCGCCGACCTGCCGGGGGGCGTTGGGCAGCTTGCGGTACGGGTGGCCGCCGATGGTGACCGAGCCGGACGTGGGGTTGTCCAGCCCGAGGATCATCCGCATCGTCGTGGACTTGCCCGAGCCGTTAGGGCCCAGGAAGCCGGTGACGGCTCCCGGCCGCACCTGGAAGGAAAGGTTGTACACGGCGGTCTTGTCGCCGTAGCGCTTGGTCAGGCCGACAGCCTCGATCATGCTCCGCACCCATCGAAAGGTTCAGGACAGCGGGGCACACGCCCCCGTAAGGGTTAGGAGGATATCCAGGAGCTGACGGTTCCGCCCAAGAGGGAGTAAAGCCCGGAGCATTACGCGGCGTGACCCACCCGTCTACTGGGCGTCCCGGTGCCTGAGGAGGAGGTAGCCGCCCGCCAGCGCGGCGAGCACCCACAGCGCCATGATGCCGAGCCCGGCCCACGGCCCGTACGGCGTGTCGTCGCCCGGCCGGGGGACCACCTGCATGATCCGGCGGCCGGCCTGGTCGGGCAGGAAACGGCCGATCTTCCGGGTGGCGTCGACGTTGCCGAGGATGTTGGAGACCAGGAAGAAGAACGGCATCAGGATGCCGAGGGACAGCATCGGCGAGCGCAGCATCGCGGCGACGCCCATGGAGAACATCGCGATCAGCATCATGTAGAGCCCGCCGCCGAACACCGCGCGCAGCACCCCGGGGTCGCCGATGGCGGCCCGGTGGGAGCCCAGCAGGGCCTGGCCGAGGAAGAACGCGGCGAAGCTCGTCACCATGCCGACGGCGAGCGCGAGCGCGGCGGCCACCGCGACCTTGCAGAACAGGAAGGTGCCGCGCTGCGGCACGGCGGCCAGCGAGACCCTGATCATGCCGGTGCTGTACTCGTTGGAGACGACCAGCACCCCGAACACGATCATCGCGAGCTGGCCGAGGGTCATGCCCGCGAAGCTGACCACGGTCGGGTCGAAGGAGAGCCGCTCCCGCACGGGCATGTTCGCGTACTGGCTGTTCGACAGCGCGGAGATCAGCGCGCCGAGGGCGACGGTGACCACCACGGCCAGCGACAGCGTCCACACCGTGGACGCCACCGACCGGATCTTGGTCCACTCGGACCGGATGACCTGCCCGGCCGCCATGGCTCAGGCCCCCTTCCAGCCGGCGCCCCAGTCCTGCGGGACCGCGGCGGGCCCGGCGTGCGCGTGGTACTCCACGGATTCCGCCGTCAGCTGCATGAACGCCTCCTCGAGCGAGGCCTGCCGCGGACTCAGCTCGTGCAGCACGAGCCCGTTCCGCGCGGCCAGTTCCCCGATCTGCTCGGCCTTGCCGCCCGCCACCTCCAGCGCCCCGCCGCCCGCCTCCACGACGGTGATCCCCGCCTGGTGCAACACGTCGAGCAGCCGCTCGCGCTGCGGGGAGCGGATGCGCACGTACGACCGCGAGTTCGCCCGGATGAAGTCGGCCATCGAGGTGTCCGCGAGCAGCCGGCCCTGCCCGATGACCACCAGGTGATCGGCCGTCAGCGCCATCTCGCTCATCAGATGGCTGGAGACGAACACCGTCCGGCCCTGCGCGGCCAGCGACTTCATCAGGTTCCGGATCCAGTGGATGCCCTCGGGGTCCAGCCCGTTCACCGGCTCGTCGAACATCAGGATCCGCGGGTTCCCGAGCAGCGCGGCGGCGATCCCGAGCCGCTGCCCCATGCCGTACGAGAACCCCTTGGCCTTCTTCCGCGCCACCGCGGTCAGTCCCACGGTCTCCAGCACCTCGGCCACCCGGCTCGCCGGGATGCCGTTGCTCTGGGCGAGGCAGAGCAGGTGGTGGTAAGCGCTCCGGCCGCCGTGCACGGCCTTGGCGTCCAGCAGGGCGCCGATGTACGTCAGCGGGTCCCTGAGCCGGTCGTAGTGCCTGCCGTCGATGCGGACGTCGCCGGCCGTGGGGCGGTCGAGCCCGAGGATCATCCGCATGGTGGTCGACTTCCCGGCCCCGTTGGGCCCCAGGAACCCCGTCACGGCGCCCGGCCGCACGGCGAAGGTGAGGTGGTCGACCGCCACCTTGTCGCCGTACCGCTTGGTCAGCCCCTCCAGCTCGATCATGCGGCCACGCTAGGACGCGGCCCGCGGCTCTGCCACTCGGACGCCCTCGGGTACGGGGCCCGCCGTGCGCCGGTGCGGGTGCCGTCAGCCGCTGCGGCGGATGCGGACCGGGCCGCGGGCGCGACCGGGGTCCACGGCGGCGCCGTGCTGGGTGATCTCCACCCGGCCCTCGTCGGCGAGCCGGGCCGCGACCCGGCGGACGGGCTCCATCAGCTCGCGCCACCCCTCGTCGGCGGAGCCGTGCACCGCCCGGGCGACCTCGGACGGGCACACCGATGCACCCGGTGCCCTCCCGTCGAGCAGTTCGAGGATGGCTTCCCGCAGCGACCGGTCGGTGACGGACATGAGGGGCTCCCTCCCGGCGGCCGTCCGGACACGGACCCCGCCGCGGACGGCGTACTCCCTCCACGCTACGCGCCACCGGCGCACGCGCATGCGGGAGAGGCGGTGGGACCGCGTCCCACCGCCTCTCCCGGCGCCTTACGACTGCCCGGCCCTAGCGGGACTGCTGCGCCGGAACGCCCCGGGAGATCGGCTCGTCGTCGGTGGACGTGCCGGCCGCGGCCACCGCGGCACCGGTCAGCGTGGCGAGCATCTCGCGGACGTTCGTCAGCTGCGCGTTGATGCTGTCGCGGCGGTTGGTGAGCGCCGCCAGCTCCCGCTCGGACTCCGAACGGATGCGGTCGGCCTTGGCGTTGGCGTCGGCCACGATGTCCTCGGCCTGGCGCTGCGCGGTCTCCACCGTCTGGCGGGCCCGGCGCTCGGCGTCGGTGCGCAGCTTCTCCGCCTCCAGGCGCAGCTGCTCGGCACGGTGCTCGATCTCGGCGAGGCGCTTCTCGGCCTTCTGCTGACGCGAGGCCAGGTCGCGCTCGGACTGCTCGCGGCGCTTGGCCAGGTTGGTCTCGAAGTCGGCGGCGGCCTGCGCGGCCTTGGCGCGGGTCTCCTCGAAGAGGGCGTCCGCCTCCTCGCGCTTGGACTGCGCGTCCTTCTGGGCCTCCGCGCGCAGCTGGGCCGCGTCGGACTTGGCCTTCTCGACGATCCGGACGCCCTCGTCCTCGGCCTTGGCCTTGCGCTCGGTCGCGTACGACTCGGCGTCGTTGCGGACCTGCTGGGCCGCCGACTCGGCGAGGTCGCGGTGCTGCTCGGCCGCCCGCCGGGCCTCCTCACGCAGCTCCTTTGCCTCTTCCTCGGCCAGGCGCAGGATCTTCTCGACCCGCGCCCCGAGACCCGCGTACGACGGCTCGGCGTCCGTGATCTGGGCCTGGGCGTTCTGCGTTTCGAGGTGCAACTCCTCGATGCGCTTCTCCAGAGCGGTGATGCGGGCGAGAGCGCTGTCACGGTCGGAGACGAGCTTGGAGATACGTTCGTCCACCTGAGCGCGGTCGTACCCACGCCGCACAAGCTCGAAGCCGTAGGGGGAAGTGTCGCTCATGGGGTTCCTGTCGAATGAGACCGGTGAGTGAGGTGATAAGGGAATCCTAGGGGCCGAAGCGGTGTGTCATCGAGCGGATACGCTTTTGATCTGGAGAATGGCACCTCTTTCGGGTGGCTGACCGTCACACGGCTTGCCAACGACTCGGGCAAAGCACCCAGAAGACACCGGATCGCACCTCCCGCGCTAGCTCTCCGGCGACTTACCACCCGAACGGGGGGCACCCACCGTGGCACCCGTCTTGACTCCGCCGTCCTTGCCGGCCGTGGGGGCCTCGAAGGATTCCAGCGCCTCCAGCACGTCCTGGACCCGCGAGATCTCGGCGTTGATGTCCTCGCGCCGGCGCACCAGGATCTCCAGCTCGCGCTTGCCCTCCTCGACCGTGCGCCGCGCCTCGCGGATGGCCTCCGCCTTCAGCTCCTCGGCCTCCTTGACCAGGCGGCCCTTCTTCAGCTCCGCCTCCTTGAGCAGCCCCTCCGCCTTCTTCACCGCGGCGATCCGCACCTTGCCCGCCTCGGAGTTGGCGTCCGAGACCAGCTCCTTCGCCTTGGCCTCGGCCTTCGCCAGCTGCTCCTCGGCTGCCTTGATGAGCGCGTCGCACCGGTCGCCGGTGGACTTCATCGTCTCGGCGGCCTCGCGGCGGGCCCGCTCGTGCAGCTCCTCGATCTCGCCGGTGATGCGGTCGCGCAGTTCCTCCGCGCGCTGCCTGATCGCGGTGGCGTCCCGGCGGGCGCCGACCAGCAGCTCGTCGGCGTCCGTCCGGGCCTTCTCCACCAGCGAGTTGCCCTCGATGGTCGCCTCGGAGACGATCCGGTCGGCCTCGCTGCGGGCCGCGCCGACCATCGTGTCGGCCTGCGACTCGGCGTCCGCGGTGGTCTTCAGCGCCTGCTGCTGCGCCTCGGTGAGCAGCTTGTCCGCCTCGGCCGCGGTCTCCGTGATGAGCTTGTCGACCTGCTCGGCCGCCTCCGAGCGCCGCTTGTTGGCGTCCTTGCGGGCCTCGTCCAGGGTCTGCTCGGACTGCTCCCGCGCGGAGTTGACGAGCCGTTCGGCCTCCGCCTCCGCGTCCGCCTTCGCCCGCTCGGCCTCGGCGCGCAGCCGCTCCGCGTGCGCCTGCGCGGACCCGACCGTCTCCGCGGCCTCGGCGCGCAGCCGCTCGGCCTCGTCGGTGGCCTCCCCGAGCAGCCGCTCGGCCTCGGCCAGCGCCTCCGCGCGGACCCGGTCGGCTTCCGCGACGGTGTCGTTCTGGAGCCGTTCGGCCTCGTTGCGGGCCTCGGTGATGAGGGTGTCGGCCTGGGTCGCCGCGTCGGAGCGGATGCGGTTGGCGTCCTCGCGGGCGTCCGCCCGGGCACGCGTCGCCGCCTCGTTGGCCTCGGTGAGCGTCTCCGACGCCTCCGTGCGGATCCGCTCGGCCTCGGCGGCGGTCTCCGCCTGCAGCCGCTCGGCCTCGGCGAGCGCCTCGGTGCGGACCCGGTCGGCTTCCGCGACGGTGTCGTTCTGGAGCCGTTCGGCCTCGTTGCGGGCCTCGGTGATGAGGGTGTCCGCCTGGGTCGCCGCGTCGGAGCGGATGCGGTTGGCGTCCTCGCGGGCGTCCGCCCGGGTACGGGCCGCCGCCTGGTCGGCCTCGGCGAGCGCGTCCGACGCCTCGGTGCGCACCCGCTGGGCGTACTCGCCCGCGTCCGCGCGCAGCCGCTCGGCCTCGGCGATGGCCTCCGCCATCGTCCGTTCGGCCAGCGCCTTGGCGGCCTCCGACTCCTCGTTCGCCTCGCGCCGGACCCGGGAGGCGTCCTCGCTCGCCCGCTCCCGCTCGGCGTAGGCGTCGGCGCGGACCCGGTCCGCCTCCTCCTCGGCCTCCCGCTTCGTACGGTCCGCCGCGTGCTCGGCGGCCGAACGCAGCCCGGCGATCTCCTCCTGCGCCTGCTCGTGCAGCCCGGCGACGGAATCCCGCACCTGCTGGGCGTGCTGCTCGGCGGCGGCCACCATCTCCGTGGCCCGCCGGTCGGCCTCCTCCACCAGACGGGTGGCCTCGGCCTGCGCCTGCTCCACGCGCTTGCGCGCGGAGGCCAGCAGCTCCTCGCTCTGCTCACGGGCCCGCTGCCGCTCCTGGCCGGCCTCCTCGCGGGCGGAGCCGAGCAGCTCCTCGGCCTCCCGGCGGCGCCGGGCGGCCTCCTCCTGCGCGGCGGCCAGCGTCTCGGACGCCTCGGTGCCCAGCCGCTCGGCGGCGGCCTGCGCCTCGGCGCGCACCCGGTCGGCGGTGTCCTGGGCCTCCGTCTTGAGCCGTTCGGCCTCGGCGGCGGCCTCGGACCGCAGCCGTACGGCGAGGGCCTCGCCCTCGGCGCGGGAGGCGGACGCGTCGGCCGCCGCCTCGGTGCGCAGCCGCTCGGCCTCGGCCTCGGCCTGCTGCTGGAGCGTACGGATGCGCTCGGCGGCCTCCGCGCGCAGCCGCTCGGTCTCCTCGCCGGCCTCCCGGCGGATCCGGGACGCCTCGTCCCGGGCGTCGGTCAGCGCCTGCTCGGCGGAGGCGAGCCGGTCCTGCGCCTCGGTCTGGAGCCGGGTCAGCTCCTCGGCGGCCTCGGCCCGGCGGGCCTCGACGGCCTTCTCGGCCTCCTCGCGCAGTTCCCGCGCGGCCTGCTCGGCGTCCGCCTGGACCTTCTCGGCCTGCTCGGCGGCCTCCGCGCGCAGCCGCTCGGCCTCCTTGCGGGTGCGCTCCAGGGTCTCCTCGGCCTGCCGGCGCAGCGAGGTGGCCCGCTCGATGGCCTCGGTGCGGACCTTCTCGCTGTCGGCGGTCGCGCTCCGCCGCAGCTCGTCGGCGTCCGCCTTGGCCTTGGCCAGCAGCTCCTCGGCGGACTTGGCCGCCTCCTCGATCTGCGCCACCGCCTCCCGGCGGGCCTCGGCGCGGATCGACTCGCCCTCGGCGACCGCGTCGGCCCGCAGCTGCTCGGCCTCGCCGCGCAGCCGGCGGGCCTCCTCCTGCAGCTCGACCGTCTTGGCGCGGTACTCCTTGGTGTCGTCCTTGGCCGCGCCCTTGAGCTGCTCGGCGATGTCGTGCGCCTCGGCGCGCAGCCGGTCCGCCTCGGCCTCGGCCTCCGAACGGATCCGCTCGGCCTCCTCGGCGGCGGCCCTGGTGGTCTTACGGGCGTCCTCGGACGCCTTGTTGAGGACCTCCTCGGCGGTCCTGGCCGCCTTCGACAGCTGGGTGGCCGTCTCCTCGGCGGTGATCGAGCGGGCCTTCTCGGCGGCCTCGGCGACGATCTTCTCGGCCTCGGCACGGGCGTCCGCGACCAGCTGCTCGGCCTCCGACTTGGTGCTCTCGGCCTCCTTGGTGGCCTCCTCCACCAGCCGGGCGACCTGCTCCTTGGCCGTCCGGGTGCGGGTCTCGTTGGCGGCCTCGGCGGTGGCGAGGGCCTTGGCGGCGGCCTCCTTCGCCTCGGTGACCACCTTCTCGGCCTCGGCCTGCGCCTTGCGCAGCGCCTCCTCGGCCGCCGCGATCCGCTCCTCGGCGGCCCGGCTCAGCTCGGCGGCCTGCCGGCGCGCCGTGTCCGACTCGGTGACCGTGGCCGTACGCAGCTGCTCGGCGTGCTCGGTGGCCTCCTGCGCCTGCGTGGAGGCGGCGTTCAGCAGCCGCTCGGCGTCCGTGCGGGCCCGGCGCAGCAGCTGCTCGGCCTCCGTGCGCGCCGCCTCGGCCTCGCTCTGCAGTCGCTCCCGGGCCTCCCGGGTCAGCCGCTCGGCCTCCGTGCGGGCGGCGGCCATCGCCTGTTCGGCCTCCGCGCGGGACTCCTCCAGCAGCCGGCGCGCCTGCTGCTCGGTACGGGCCCGCAGCTGCTCGGCCCAGGCCACGTTCTCGTTGACGTGCGACTCGACGGTGGCCCTGCGTTCGGCCAGCTCCTGGTCGAGCTGCTGGCGCCGGGTCACCGCCTCCTGGTGCAGTTCGGCCTGGAGGCGGGCGGCCTGCTCGGCGTGCTCCTGCAGGATGCGCTGGGTCTGCGCGCGGGCCTGGCTCAGCTCCCGCTCGGCGTCCTGGCGCAGCTGCTCGGCCTGCATCTGGGCGTTGCGGAGCAACTGCTCGGCCTGGTAGCCGATGTCACCCGCGTCGTAGGCGGGCCGGGTCATGAGGGTGCGCCGCGCCTCGTGCAGCTTGGCGCGCAGCACCTCGACCTGGTAGCCGAGGTCCTCGGCGTGCTGGATCGCCTTCTCCCGCTCGGTCCTCAGCCGCTTCATCTCGGCCTCGAACCGAGAGAGGTGGTCGACGTCAGCCGCCGGCTCTCGCTCCTGGCTCTCGTAGCCCCGCACTGCGCGGTCCCATCCGTCCCCTGGTCAGCTTCTGCAACGAGCTCCGTCCAACCGCCGAACGGGGCCCCCGGGGAATGGTGTCAGACAGACGGCGGAGCACGGGCTGCTGCCCCGACGCTCGCCCCCCGAAACCCGGACCCCGGCATGCGGTCGTCCCGGTGGAAGGGACGACCGCCCCCAACCCTACCGGCCCCTATGTACGGGGGTCAGTGCTCAGGTGACTCAACAGGGGCCGAAGTGACCAGTTCTGTCAGAACGCCATGGCAGTCCTTGGGGTGCAGGAAGGTGATCCGCGACCCCATGGAGCCGGTCCTGGGCTCCTCGTAGAGCACCCGGATGCCCTTGCCGCGGATCTCCTCGGAGTCGGTGTCGACGTCCGCGGTGCCGAAGGCGATGTGGTGGACGCCCTCCCCGTTCTTCGCCAGCCACTTGCCGACCGCCGAGTCCTCGCGGGTCGGTTCCAGCAGCTGGAGGTAGGAGGCGCCGCCGTCCGAGGTCTCGTTGATCTTGAGCATGGCCTCGCGCACGCCCTGTTCCTCGTTGACCTCGGTGTGGAACACCTCGAAGCCGTACGTGGCCCGGTAGAACTCGACGGTCGCGTCGAGGTCGTGGCAGGCGATCCCGATGTGGTCGATTCGCGTCAGCATGGATTCAGTGCAGCGCTCCCGGGGTGGTTACGCAACGTGCGCGCGATCACACCGGCAGGCCGGTGACGTCATGTCCAACCGCTCAGTACATTCGAAGTAAACCCTCGTTCACTCCTCGGCTGTCCGCAGCTGGAAGGGGATCCCACCTCATGTCTTCTGGAACGACCAGCTCGGTGATCGTCGCGGGCGCCCGGACGCCCATGGGGCGGCTGCTGGGCTCGCTGAAGTCCTTCTCCGGAGCCGACCTCGGCGGCTTCGCGATCAAGGCCGCCCTCGACCGTGCGGGGATCGGTGGCGACCAGGTGCAGTACGTCATCATGGGCCAGGTGCTGCAGGCCGGCGCGGGGCAGATCCCGGCCCGCCAGGCCGCGGTCAAGGCCGGCATCCCGATGAACGTCCCGGCGCTCACCATCAACAAGGTGTGTCTGTCCGGCCTCGACGCGATCGCCCTCGCCGACCAGCTGATCCGCGCCGGCGAGTTCGACATCGTCGTGGCGGGCGGCCAGGAGTCGATGACCAACGCCCCGCACCTGCTGCCCAAGTCCCGCGACGGCTTCAAGTACGGCGCCGTGCAGATGCTCGACGCCATGGCCTACGACGGCCTGACCGACCCGTGGGAGAACATCCCGATGGGCGAGTCCACCGAGAAGCACAACACCCGTCTCGGCATCGGCCGCGCCGCGCAGGACGAGATCGCCGCCCTGTCCCACCAGCGGGCCGCCGCCGCCCAGAAGAACGGCCTGTTCGAGGCCGAGATCACCCCGGTGGAGATCCCGCAGCGCAAGGGCGACCCGGTGCTGTTCAGCAAGGACGAGGGCATCCGGGGCGACACCACCGCGGAGTCCCTGGGCAAGCTGCGCCCGGCCTTCGCCAAGGACGGCACGATCACGGCCGGCTCCTCCTCGCAGATCTCGGACGGTGCGGCGGCCGTGGTCGTGATGAGCAAGGCCAAGGCCGAGGAGCTGGGCCTCCAGTGGCTGGCGGAGATCGGCGCCCACGGCAACGTGGCCGGTCCGGACAACTCGCTGCAGTCCCAGCCGTCCAACGCCATCCAGCACGCGCTGAAGAAGGAGGGCCTGGACGTCTCCGACCTGGACCTCATCGAGATCAACGAGGCCTTCGCCGCCGTCGCCGTGCAGTCAATGAAGGACCTCGGCGTGTCCACGGAAAAGGTGAACGTCAACGGCGGCGCGATCGCGCTGGGCCACCCGATCGGCATGTCCGGCGCCCGGCTCGTGCTCCACTTGGCGCTGGAGCTGAAGCGGCGCGGCGGCGGTGTCGGCGCGGCGGCGCTGTGCGGTGGTGGCGGCCAGGGTGACGCGCTGATCGTGCGGGTCCCCAAGGCCTGAGGTCCCGTAGGTCTCGTGCAGCGGTACGTCGGTGAAGTGAACGGAGCTGTGATGCAGGACGTCTCCTCTCTGGTGGCCCAGGCCAGGGAAGGCCGGCCGCGGGCCGTGGCCCGGCTGATCTCCTTGGTGGAGGGGGCGTCCCCGCAGCTCAGGGAGGTCATGGCGGCGCTGGCGCCGCTGACCGGCAACGCCTATGTGGTGGGCCTGACCGGCTCGCCCGGTGTCGGCAAGTCGACCTCCACCTCCGCGCTCGTCACCGCGTACCGCAAGCAGGGCAGGCGGGTCGGCGTCCTGGCCGTGGACCCCTCCTCGCCGTTCTCCGGGGGCGCCCTGCTCGGCGACCGGGTCCGGATGTCGGACCACGCCTCCGACCCCGGTGTCTACATCCGCTCGATGGCGACCCGCGGCCACCTCGGCGGCCTCGCCTGGGCGGCCCCGCAGGCCATCCGGGTGCTGGACGCGGCGGGCTGCGACGTGATCCTGGTCGAGACGGTCGGCGTGGGCCAGTCGGAGGTGGAGATCGCCTCCCAGGCGGACACCTCCGTGGTGCTGCTGGCCCCCGGCATGGGCGACGGCATCCAGGCGGCGAAGGCCGGCATCCTGGAGATCGGTGACGTCTACGTCGTCAACAAGGCCGACCGGGACGGCGCCGACGCCACCGCCCGCGAGCTGAACCACATGCTGGGCCTGGGCGAGTCCCGCGGCCCCGGCGACTGGCGTCCGCCGATCGTCAAGACGGTCGCGGCCCGCGCGCAGGGCGTCGACGAGGTCGTGGAGGCCCTGGAGAAGCACCGGGCCTGGATGGAGGAGCGGGGCGTCCTCGACGAGCGCCGCAGGGCCCGCGCGGCCCGCGAGGTCGAGACCATCGCGGTCACCGCGCTGCGCGAACGCATCGGCGACCTGCACGGCGACCGCCGCCTGAGCGCCCTCGCCGAGCGGATCACCGCCGGCGAACTGGACCCCTACCGCGCGGCGGACGAGCTGGTCGCGGGCCTGACGCAGGGCTGAGGGCTCGCCGAGCCGGTGATCGCGCTGCTAGCGTGACGGGCATGTTCCTCCTCTGGGCGTAGAGCGCACCCGGGATCGCGGGGCCGAGCGACGGCCACCGCGCCCCTCGGTGTCCCTCTTCCGCCTCTCCCCAGGGGAGCTTCCGCGTGTCCACGCACCTTTGGCGGCCCTCGTACGCCGCCGTCCTGCGCGTCCCGCATGCGCGCCGCGCCTTCACCGCCGCCCTCACCGCCCGCCTGTCCTACGGCACGGTCGCCCTCGCGGTCCTGCTGTCCGTCTCCCGGGGCACCGGGTCCTGGGCGGTGTCCGGCACCGTGCTGTCCCTGTTCGGCGCCACGACGGTCTTCCTGATGCCGTTGCGGGCCTCGCTGATCGACCGGCACGGCCCGCGCCGGGCCCTGCTGCCCATGTCGGCGCTGTACGGCGCCCTGCTGAGCGTCCTGGCGGCCCTCACCTGGCGTCCCGGGGCCCCGGCGGCGCCGATCGCCGTGTCCGCCGCCCTGGCCGGGGCCTGCGCACCGCCGCTGGGCCCGGTCATGCGCGCCCTGTGGTCCGAACTGGTCGCGGACGGGGACCTGCTGCGGCGCGCCTACAGCCTCGACGGCGTCGCCGAGGAACTGCTGTACGTCTCCGGTCCGGCACTGGTCGGCGTGCTCGCGGGCTTCGCCCCGCCGGCCGCCGGCATCCTGCTGAGCGCGGTGCTGAACGTGGCGGGCACCTGTGCCTTCGTCAGCTCCCCGGTGCTGCCCGCCCCGCGCCCGGCGCGCCGCCGGGAGCGGCCGGCCGCGGTCCGGGGCCTGCTGCCCCCGGTGGCGGTCGCGCTGGGCGTCGGGCTGGCCCTCAGCTCCGTGGAACTGCTGGTCATGGCCTTCGCCACGGAACGCTCCTACGACCCCGCCCTCGTCCCCTGGGTGCTGGGCGCGCTCTCGGCGGGCAGCGCGCTGGGCGGTCTGGCCAACGGGGCCGTGCGGTGGCGTACGGCCGCCCGGGTGCGGCTCGGCCGGTTCGCGGCGGCCCTCGGGGTGGTCCTCGCCCTGGCCGGGCTGGTCTGCGACCTGTGGACGCTCACCGCCGTGATGGCGCTCGCCGGCGCGTTCATCGCCCCGGCGCTGACGACGGCGTACCTGCTGGCCGACGAGACGGCGGCGGAAGGGTCCCGGACCCGGGCCGGGGCGTGGGTGAACACCGGGGTGAACGCGGGAAGCTCGGCCGGGGCGCTGGCGGCGGGGCTGCTGATCGGCCGGCTCCCGTTGTCCGTGTGCTTCGCCCTGGCGGGCGCGACGGCCCTGGCCGCGGCGGCCGCGGCGGCCGTGCGGCCGCGGGGTGCGGGTGGCCGGCCGCACGGTTCCCCGCGTCCCCGGGAAGCCGCGGGCGAGCCGCCCGCGGCCTGAGCCCGGCGGGGCTCAAGGGCGCCCCCGCTGCCCCCTCAGGTGCTCGGCGATCGGCTTGAGCGCCTTGTCCAGCTCCATCAGCGCGTCCGGGGACAACAGGTCGATGAAATGCCGCCGCACCGATGCCACATGGTGCGGGGCGACCTTCTTCATCGTCTCCATGCCGTGCTCCGTGAGCACGGCGTACAGTCCCCGGCGGTCCGACTCGCAGTTCTCCCGGCGCACCAGGTTCGCGTTCTCCATCCGCGTGATCTGGTGCGAGAGCCGGCTCTTGGACTGCAGTGTGGCCGAGGCGAGGTCGCTCATCCGCATCCGCACGTCGTCCGACTCGGACAGGTTCACCAGGATCTCGTAGTCGTTCATTGTCAGGCCGAACGGCTGCAGATCCTTTTCGAGCTGGTACGTCAACAGCCTGTTGACCTCCAGGTGGGTGCGCCAGGCGCACTGCTCCGCATCGGTCAGCCAGCGCGTGGCCGTCTCGGTCTCCATGAATGAAGTCTACCTAAGAAGTTGAATGGCGAACTACTTCGGGTGGTGTGACAGTGCGCACGCGTTCGACGTCACACTCAGCAGACTACCGCTCACAGTCCGAAGCGACGCTGGAGGTCCCCCAGCTGTCCGGGAAGGCGCGGTACGCCCGACGATTGCGGACCGTGTCCGCCCGGTGCCGTTCCGCCACCTCCGGGGACCCCCGGCTCGGACGGAACGGCCCCCGTGGCCGGCTCGGCCATCAGGGCCTCCGTCGACTGCAGCAGGACCGTCCCGGCGCCCACGAACTCGAACTGGTGCTCCTCCCCGGAAACCCCGCCGAAGCCCGTAACCGCACGGAGTCCGCCCAGTACACCCGCCATGTATCCGTGGTCGTAGTGATGGCACGGGGACGGGCAGTCGGCCCACCCGACGAGCGCCTGGGGGTCGACCCGGATCGGGGGTTCCATGAACACCACCGGCCCGTTAGAGGCGGCCACAAACTTCCCGGTTCCGATAAGGGTCAGAAAACCCGGCACGATCGATTGCTTCAGCGCGAGACTTGGCTGAAAAGCGAGCAGATTGCCCGCGCGAATGGTCAAGTTCCCGTCGTCCAGGTCGTAGGAGTTGACGTCGAAGGCCCGGTCGGCCAGCAGCATCTTGCCGGAGCCCTGCGCCACGACCCAGTCGCTCGCGTGCAGTGGCGAATGGAACGAGGTGCGGACGAGCCGGTCGAGCCGGCCGTGCCCGATGCCGTTGAACTCGATCGCCCCGTAGTAGGCGATCATCTTCCCCTTCTGCAGGAACCACTGCCCGCTCTTGAGCTCGACGCAGAAGGTGTAGCTGTTCACGTTGTCGTCGGCCGGCAGGGTGACCGGGTCGTACACGACCGGTCCGGCGCCCGGTGCTCCGTAGGTGCTCACAGCTTCTCCTCCGACGCCTGGACGTAGACCGTGCCGTTGCCGCTCAGCTCCAGCTGGAAGGCCTCGCCGGAGCCGCGGCCGATCATGTCGCGCCAGCCGAGGGCGGTGGAGAGCTTGTTGCGGACCTCGCCGTGGTGGGCGACGTAGGCCTGGGGGTCGACGTGGACCGGGCGCTGCGGGGTGACCGGGATCCCGAAGACGCCGCCGTGCGCCATCACGGCCACCGAGCCGTGGCCCTGGAGCGTCGTGGTGAACAGGCCCTGCCCGGTGACCTGGCCCCGGACCATGCCCATGACCCCGCCCTGTGAGCCCAGGAACATCGTGCCCTGGCGCAGCGTGCCCTCGAAGGCGAGCAGTCGGTCGGCCTCGACGTAGAGCGTGTCGCCGGAGAGGGCGATCACATGGACGTGGTGGCCGCCGTGCCCGAAGAAGACCGTGCCGCTGCCCTCCACGGTCATCAGCGGGGTCGCCTCGCCGGCCACCCGGCGCCCGATCATGGACATCAGGCCGCCCTGCCCGCCCTGGACGTTGGGTGTGAAGGACACGTCCCCCTTGTAGGCGAGCATCGCCCCGCGCTGGCTGAACAGCCGCCGCCCCGGCGCCACGGTCGCCTCGACCATCTTGGAGTTGATCTCTCGGAAGGTCATCTCACAGGTCCCCCGCGATCGTGTTCCGCTCGCTCGGCTGCACGTACACCAGGCCGTCGCCCTCGAAGCGGATCTGGAACGCCTCGCCGCCGCCCTCCCCGAGGAGCGTGCGGAACGTCACACCGGACTGGAAGGACTGCCGGAGGTCGCCCTGATGGGCCACATAGGCGCCCGGATCGACGATCAGCGGGTACTGCGGGGTGACCCGGAGCACGACCGCCGGCCCGTCGGAGATGATCGCCGCCTGGCCGTGGCCCTCCACGGTCGTCGTGAACAGGCCGTTGCCCTGCGAGGCCCCGCGCAGCCCCGTGAAGGTCGTGCCCGTCCGCAGCCCCGCGTCCGTCGCCAGCAGGTTGCCCGCCTCCACGCAGAGCTTGTCACCCCGGAGGCCGACCAGGTTGATCTCGGCCGCCCGGTCCGCGAACCAGCAGGTCCCGTGCCCTCTCACCTCCATCACCGTCATCTGCTCGCCGGTGAGCCGCCGGGTGACCATCCCGCGCAGCCCCTCGCCGCCACCGCTCAGCTTCTTGAAGGCCATCTGCCCGTCGTACGCGACCATCGAGCCGTTCTTCGCCTTGACGGCGTCCCCGGTCATGTCGACGGCGAGCACCTTGCTGCCCTGGAGTCGGAACATCGCCACGCTGCGAAAGTAGCGGCCCGGTGGGTGGACGGAACAGGGCCCATGGGTGGAGACCCACCCTGAGCGGACCCTTACGGGCGCGGTTTGCCACAATGGGGGAACGCTTGTGCGTGCGTTCACAAACGATTACTCCCACCGAAGGTGACCCGTGGACATCAAGACCGCCACCTCCCTCCGCCGTCTCCGCCTGGTCTCGGCCCCGGAGGCCGTGTCCTTCCTGATCCTGTTGCTCTGCTCGGTGCTGAAGCGGACCACGGACTTCAACGCGGTCCCCGTGATGGGCGCGATCCACGGCGTCCTGTTCGTCCTGTACGTGATCTTCTGGGCGGACGCCTGGAACCGCACCAAGTGGCCGCTGGGTACGGCGGCCCTCTACTTCGTCCTCTCGGTGCTGCCCACCGGCGGCTTCTTCGCCGAGCGCAAGCTGCGCCGCGAGGCCGAGGACGCCGTCATCGCCGCCCGGGCCCGCCAGGAAGGAGTCGTGAACGCATGATCGTCGCCTTCTCCGTGACGCCCCTCGGCGTCGGCGAGGACGTGGGGGAGTACGTCGCCGACGCCGTGCGCGTGGTCCGCGAGTCGGGCCTGCCGAACCGCACCGACGCCATGTTCACCTCGATCGAGGGGGAGTGGGACGAGGTCATGGACGTCGTCCGGCGGGCCGTCGCCGCCGTGGAGGCGCGCGCCCCGCGCGTGTCGCTCGTCCTCAAGGCGGACATCCGGCCCGGGGTGACGGACGGACTCACCTCCAAGGTGGAGACCGTCGAGCGGCACATCGCGCAGTAGCCGGCCCGCCCCGGCAGCCGAACCCCGGTCCTGTGGGCCGGGGTTTTTCCGTCCCCAAGGTTTGAGCGATCGCTCAAAAGAACGGTATCTTCCCTCCCAGAGGACTTGAGCAGTCGCTCAAACACCGTGCTCACGTGGGGGAACACATGGGTCTCTACATAGAGACGCACATCCGCGCCGACCTCGACGAGCTGTGGGCCCGCACCCAGGACCCGGCCCGGCATCAGCGCTGGGACCTGCGCTTCACCGAGATCCACCACCTCCCGCGCGCGGAGGGCGAACCGCAGCGCTTCCGTTACGCCACCCGGGTGCTGCCGTTCCTCACGGTCTCCGGCACCGGCGTCGCCGCCGGCGAGAAGGAACGCCCCGACGGCACCCGCACCTCCGCCCTGCGCTTCGCCTCCCCGCACCCCCTCTCCCTGATCGCCGAGGGCAGCGGCTACTGGCGCTACGTCCCCGACGCCCACGGCGTCCGCTTCCTCACCGGCTACGACTACCGCCCCCGCTGGGGAGCCCCCGGTGCCCTCGCCGACCGTCTGCTGTTCCGGCCGCTCATGGGCTGGGCGACCGCCTGGTCCTTCGACCGGCTCCGGCTCTGGCTGGAGCGGGGCATCACCCCCGAGCGGGCCCTGGCCAACTGGCTCGCCGAACTGACCGCCCGCGCGCTCCTGCTCGCCCTGTGCCTGACCGCGCTGGACCGGGGCTCGCTCCCCGGCCCGGCCCCCCTCGCGGACTCGATGGCCTACCTGTGCCCGCTGCTGCTCGTGCTCGGCATCTCCCTCGCCCTGTTCAAGGCACCCCTGGCCACGACCCCGGCCGCCCGCCGCTGCCTGCGCGCCCCCGCCACCCGGGCCCGCGCGCCCCGGCTGCTGAAGACCCTGGAGGAGCACGGATGACCTCGATCTTCGAGAGCGCGATGGGCCCGGACTTCCACCGGCTCCACCCGGCCCTGCGGCGCCGCTTCTCGGTGGGCCTGGCCGGCGGCGAGGCGTGCACCGGCCGGGGCGTGATGGACCGGATCTGGCACGGACCGGCGTTCGTCCGGCCGTTCCTCGCCCTCGGCGCCACCCGGAACATCCTGGTGCCGCGGGCCGGCCGGAACGTCCCCTTCGTGATCGAGAACGTGCCCTACGCCGACACCTTCGGCCGTGAGACGGTGAGCTTCGTGCGCACCTTCGACCTTCCCGGCCGCGCCCGCCGCTTCGACGCGCAGATGGTGCTCGACCCCCGGGGCGACCGCGTCCTCGACTACCTCGGCACCCACCAGCACCTCGCCAGCGAACTGCACCTGCGCGCCGAGCCCGACGGCTCCCTGCTGATCCGCTCCGGCGAACACCGCTTCCGGGAGGGGCCGGTGGACGTCCGGGTCCCCGAACTCGTCGGCGCCACGGCCGAGGTACGGGAGTCGTACGACGACACGGCCGGCCGCTTCCGCATCCGCGTGCGCGTGGTCAACCGCTGGTTCGGGCCCCTCTTCGGCTACGAGGGCTCCTTCACCGCCTCCTACAGCGACGTCCGCGCGCGGGGTGTGCGGCCCGGACTGCGGCCGGTGCGGGAGGAGGCGCGCGCATGAGCCCCGAGACGGCGAAGTCGCAGGAGACCAAGACGAAGCTGCTGGAGGGCGCCCTGCGGACGCTCACCGAACAGGGCATCGCAAGGACGTCGGCCCGTACGGTGGCGGCGGCGGCCGGTGTCAACCAGGCGCTCGTCTTCTACCACTTCGGATCGGTGGACGAACTGCTCGCCGCGGCCTGCCGGTACGGCGCGGAGAAGGCCGTGGGCCGGTACCGGGAGCGGCTCGCCGCGGTGGGCTCGCTGTCGGAGCTCCTCGCCGTCGGGCGGGAGATCCACGAGCACGAGCGGGCCGGGGGCCATGTGGCGCTGCTCGGCCAGCTGCTGGCGGGGGCCCCGGCCCACCCGGCCGTCGGCCCGGCCACGGCCGCCGGCCTCCAGCTGTGGATCACCGAGATCGAGCAGGTGCTGCGGCGGGTGCTGGCGGCGACACCGCTCGGGGAGTTCGCCGACCCGGTGGGACTGGCGCGGGCCGTCGCGGCGGCGTTCGTGGGCATCGAGCTGTACGAGGGGGTGGACGAGGCCGGGGCGGGCGCGGCGCTGGACGCCCTGGAGCAGCTGGGGGCGCTGGTCGGCGCGGTGGAGTCCCTGGGGCCGGTGGCCCAGCGGGCCGTGCGCCACCATCTGCGGCGGCGGGGGCGGGGCCCCCGGCCCGACGGCCCCGGCTCGGGCCCCTGACGTCAGCGCCATCCCCAGGGGTGTCCCTTCGTGCAGCACCCGGTGGCCGTAGCGGCGGGCGGTCAGGAGGCCCGCGTCCGGCAGGGTCGTCAGGTGGGCCGACCCCGAGGACGGGGCCAGGCCCAGGCGGTGGGCGAGGGTGCTGGTGGTTGCCGGGGCTGCCGCCCGCGTTTCCGGGCGTGCCCGAGGCCCTCGCCGCGCCGTACGCCGGCGCCCTCGGCAGCGGTCCCGCCGGTCTCGGCCTGTGCGCGCCCTGCCCGTCGGCACGGTGGCCGGAGCTGTTCGCCGGGTCCCGGCTGCCGCCCGCGGCCCGCGCACGCGTGGGGCTCCCGCTGCTGCGCCTGTGCCTGCTGCCGTACCTCGGCTACGCCCTGCGTCCCGGGCTCGCCGTTCCCTCTGCTGCTCCTGCTGCTGTCCGGGGCCGCGTCGGCGTGCACCACCGGGCCTGGACCGGTGGTTCGTGCGAGCCGTGCCGGAGGAGCTGCGCGGGCGGGCCCTGACCGTGCTGAGCGCCGGACCGCTGACCGTGCAGGGTGTCGGCATGGCGCTGGCGGGGCCGGCCGCCCTGGTGGCAGGGGTGCGGGCGGCCGGGGTGCTCGGTGTGCTGAGCTGCGGCGCGCTCGCCCTGGGCGCCCGTGCGCGAACGGCGGGCGACCGAAACGCGAGACGGAGCTGACCGGCATATGACCGGCCGGTAGGGTCTGAAGACGTGCCGAAGCCTCTCAGTCTTCCGTTCGACCCCATCGCCCGCGCCGACGAGCTCTGGAAGCAGCGCTGGGGGAACGTGCCGTCCATGTCCGCGATCACCTCGATCATGCGGGCCCAGCAGATCCTGCTCGCCGAGGTGGACGCGGTGGTCAAGCCGTACGGGCTGACGTTCGCCCGCTACGAGGCACTGGTGCTGCTCACCTTCTCCAAGGCCGGCGAGCTGCCGATGTCCAAGATCGGCGAGCGGCTGATGGTGCATCCCACGTCGGTGACGAACACCGTGGACCGGCTGGTCAGGTCCGGGCTGGTCGCCAAGCGGCCCAATCCCAACGACGGCCGCGGCACCCTCGCCGTCATCACCGACAAGGGCCGCGAGGTGGTCGACGCGGCCACCCGCGACCTGATGGCGATGGACTTCGGGCTCGGGGTCTACGACGCGGAGGAGTGCCGGGAGATCTTCGCGATGCTCCGTCCGCTGCGGATCGCGGCACACGACTTCGACGAGCAGTGACCCGGGGCAAGATCTCCCGGAACGGGTGGTTACGCTCGACTCCATGAAAAAAAGCGTGCTGACCCGCTACCGCGTCATGGCCTACACCACCGGCGTGCTGCTGGTGCTGCTCTGCCTGAGCATGATCGCGAAGTACGGGCTCGACGTCGACGGGGCCGCCGACTTCACCCGGGTCGTCGCCATCGCGCACGGCTGGCTGTACGTCGTCTACCTGGTCTTCGCCTTCGACCTGGGCTCCAAGGCGAAGATGCCGGTCGGGCGCCAGCTCTGGGTGCTGCTCGCGGGGACCATCCCCACCGCCGCCTTCTTCGTGGAGCGGAAGATCAGCCGCGAGCTGGAGGGCCGGGTCGCCGACGGGTCCCCGGCCGTCGCCAAGGTCTAGCGGGTACCGCCGTACGGACGCCGTGCGGCGGTCTGCCATCGACATTTACTAGGACGTCCTAGTAAATTCGAGGGTATGGACGCTCACGCCATCGAGGAAGGCCGCCGACGCTGGCAGGCCCGCTACGACGCCGCGCGCAAGCGCGACGCGGACTTCACCACGCTCTCCGGCGATCCCGTGGAGCCGGTGTACGGGCCCCGGCCGGGTGACACGTACGAGGGATTCGAGCGGATCGGCTGGCCCGGGGAGTACCCCTACACGCGCGGGCTCCATCCGACCGGCTACCGCGGACGGACCTGGACGATCCGCCAGTTCGCCGGCTTCGGCAACGCCGAGCAGACCAACGAGCGGTACAAGATGATCCTCGCCGCCGGCGGCGGGGGCCTGTCGGTCGCCTTCGACATGCCGACGCTCATGGGCCGCGACTCCGACGACCCGCGCTCGCTCGGCGAGGTCGGGCACTGCGGGGTCGCCATCGACTCGGCCGCCGACATGGAGGTGCTGTTCAAGGACATCCCGCTGGGGGACGTGACGACGTCCATGACCATCAGCGGGCCGGCCGTGCCGGTCTTCTGCATGTACCTGGTCGCCGCCGAACGGCAGGGTGTGGACCCGGCGGTGCTCAACGGCACCCTCCAGACCGACATCTTCAAGGAGTACATCGCCCAGAAGGAGTGGCTCTTCCAGCCGGAGCCCCATCTGCGGCTCATCGGCGACCTGATGGAGCACTGCGCGGCGGGCATCCCCGCGTACAAGCCGCTGTCCGTGTCCGGGTACCACATCCGGGAGGCGGGGGCCACGGCCGCGCAGGAGCTGGCGTACACGCTCGCGGACGGGTTCGGGTACGTCGAGCTGGGGCTCAGCCGCGGTCTCGACGTCGACGTCTTCGCCCCCGGCCTGTCCTTCTTCTTCGACGCGCACGTCGACTTCTTCGAGGAGATCGCCAAGTTCCGCGCGGCCCGGCGCATCTGGGCCCGGTGGATGCGGGACGTGTACGGCGCGAAGAGCGACAAGGCGCAGTGGCTGCGGTTCCACACCCAGACCGCGGGTGTCTCGCTGACCGCCCAGCAGCCGTACAACAACGTGGTGCGCACGGCCGTGGAGGCGCTGGCCGCCGTGCTCGGCGGGACCAACTCGCTGCACACCAACGCGCTGGACGAGACCCTCGCGCTGCCCAGCGAGCAGGCCGCGGAGATCGCGCTGCGGACCCAGCAGGTGCTGATGGAGGAGACCGGGGTCGCCAACGTGGCCGATCCGCTCGGCGGTTCCTGGTACGTCGAGCAGCTGACGGACCGGATCGAGGCGGACGCGGAGAAGATCTTCGAGCAGATCAAGGAGCGCGGGCTGCGGGCTCACCCGGACGGGCGACACCCGATCGGGCCCATCACGTCCGGGATCCTGCGCGGCATCGAGGACGGCTGGTTCACCGGGGAGATCGCCGAGTCCGCGTTCCGGTACCAGCAGGCGCTGGAGAAGGGCGAGAAGAGGGTCGTCGGCGTCAACGTCCACACCGGCTCCGTCACCGGGGACCTGGAGATCCTGCGGGTCAGCCACGAGGTGGAGCGCGAGCAGGTGCGGGTCCTCGCCGAGCGCAAGGCCGCGCGGGACGAGGCGGCGGTGCGCGAGGCGCTGGACGGGATGCTGGCCGCGGCGCGGTCCGGGGCCAACATGATCGAGCCGATGCTCCGGGCCGTGCGGGCCGAGGCGACGCTGGGCGAGATCTGCGGGGTGCTGCGGGACGAGTGGGGCGTGTACACCGAGCCCCCCGGCTTCTAGCCGCCCTCGGCCGGCGGGGAGGCGAGGCCCAGCAGGAGCAGCCGGGTGAAGGTGCGCACCCAGTGTTCGTCCGCCGGTTTGCCGCTCACCAGGGTGCGGTGCACCACCGCGCCCGCGACCACGTCGAAGATGAGGTCCACGATGCGGGCGGACTCGCCCGGGTCCGGTTCCGGCGGGAGTTCGCCCCGCCGCTGGGCCCGGGCGCGGCCCTCCAGGACCAGGCGCAGCTGGCGGTCCACGATGGAGGCGCGGATGCGTTCGCGCAGGGCGTCGTCGCGGGTGGCCTCGGCGACCACCGCCATCAGGCCACTCTTGGCCTCCGGCCGGGCCAGGATCGCGGCGAACTGGAGCACGACGCCCTCGATGTCGGCGGCGAGGCTGCCCCGGTCGGGCAGCTCCAGCTCGTCGAAGAGTTCCGCCACGGCGTCCACGACCAGTTCGTTCTTGCCCGCCCAGCGGCGGTAGAGCGTGGTCTTCGCAACCCCGGCCCGCGTGGCGACGTCTCCCAGGGTGAGCTTGGACCAGCCGAGTTCGACCAGAGCCTCCCGGGTCGCGGCCAGGATCGCGGTGTCCGCGGCGGCGCTGCGCGGGCGTCCGGTACGGCTGGCGGGGGTGCGGCTCTGCATGCCACGACCATAACCGGCGGGATCTGTGCGGTCGTGAGGGAGATCACCGGGGTGTGGTGTCGCGGGGTGCCCTCATGGCATTACGCTACGAGTCGTAGCGAAAGCTCGTGAGGGACGTACGCGGGCGACGACCGAGGCGTGGGGTGGGGACCCGGCGCCGCACATCGCTTTTTTTTCGCTCAGGCGCGGGATCGGGGGAGGATAGACGCATGCAGCCACGGAACATGTCCATGAGCGGTGTCGTCGACCTCGCCGCGGTGAAGGCGGCCCAAGAGGCCAAGGCCAAGGCCGAGCAGGCGCGCGCCGAAGCCGCCCGGCGGGGCGGGACGGGAGCCGTCTCCCCGGCCGATCTCGTCATCGACGTCGATGAGGCAGGGTTCGAACGGGACATCCTGCAACGCTCCGCCGAAGTGCCCGTCGTCATCGACTTCTGGGCCGAGTGGTGCGAGCCCTGCAAGCAGCTGAGCCCGGTCCTGGAGCGGCTGGCCGTCGAGTACGACGGGCGCTTCCTGCTCGCCCGGATCGACGTCGACGCCAACCAGATGCTGATGCAGCAGTTCGGGATCCAGGGCATCCCGGCCGTCTTCGCCGTGGTGGCCGGACAGGCGCTGCCGCTGTTCCAGGGGGCGGCCGGCGAGCAGCAGATCCGGCAGACCCTGGACCAGCTGGTGCAGGTCGCCGAGGAGCGCTTCGGTCTGACCGGCCTGACCGTCGACCCGGAGGCCGAGCCGGGCGGTGCCGTCGGGGCCGAGGCGCCCGAGGGGCCGTACGAAGCCGCCCTGAACGCCGCCGCCCGGGCGCTGGACGCGGGCGACCTGGGCGGGGCGGTCCAGGCGTACAAGAACGTGCTGGCCGAGGACCCGGGCCACCCGGAGGCCAAGCTGGGCCTGGCGCAGGCCGAGTTGCTCCAGCGGGTGCAGGGCGCGGACCCGCAGAAGGTGCGCCAGGAGGCCGCCGAGAAGCCGAAGGACATCCAGGCGCAGATCGCCGCCGCCGACCTGGACCTGGTGGGCGGTCATGTCGAGGACGCCTTCGGACGGCTGATCGAGACCGTGCAGCGCACGGCGGGCGACGACCGGGACGCGGTACGGCGCCGGCTGCTGGAGCTGTTCGAGGTCGTGGGCCAGGACGACCCGCGCGTGGTGGGTGCGCGCCGTGCCCTCGCGCGCGCCCTGTTCTGACCTGTCGCTAAACGCCCCGGCATGTGGTGCCGGGGTGAAAGGTTCGCCGACGAGGTGTCACGGCGACCGCGCTTTACCAAATCTTGGTAATCGCGGGCGCTGTTACTGCGAGTAAATCGAAGCCGTTGATCTGTCTGGATTCGTCCAGCGATCAACGGCTTTGCTCTGCCCAACGGCACCACCGAGCGTGGCGCTCCGAGACCGGCCGGTCGTCCTCCGGTTATCCGGCCGTTACTAGCCAGTAACGAACCCCCTTGTGTCCGGGCCGAGAATGCACCACGATCGGCGACGCTCGGTCCATTCCCGTACCCCGGCACCCGGTCGGGTCACGGGAGACTCTGGGTCCCCACCGAGCAGAGCCGGCGGCAGTGGCGCCGGGTCTAGGGCAGGGGGGTCTTCACCGGCCGGTGAAGCCTGTCCAGCAAGGTTGTGCGTGATGTGTGTCAGGCGCGACCAGTGGTTGTCGCTCGGGGGTGATCGCCGGTGATTCGGGCGCGGTACGCGCCGCCGAGCGCGGGCGCTCTCCTTTCCGAGGACGTAGCACTTCTCCCATCCCTGCCCGACTGAGCCGCCGATCGGCGAGTCCGGGCCAGGAGATGTACGTCCGAGAAGGAGGAAATATGGAGTCCCAGGTGCGTGGCGGGACCAGATGGAAGCGGTTCGCTGTGGTCATGGTGCCCAGCGTGGCCGCCACGGCGTGTATAGGTGTCGCCCTCGCGCAGGGTGCTCTCGCCGCCTCGTTCAGCGTGTCCGGCCAGTCGTTCAAGGTGTCCGCCGACCAGCTCGTCGGCACCGGCTTCGAGCAGTACGGCGCCATCGACAGCGGCTACACGATGGACGGCAAGAAGACGGCGCACCCGGTGGCCGTCTCGGCGTTCAAGCACGCCGAGATCACCAACCTGTGCCAGTCCGTGGTCACGCCCGACGTGCCGATCTTCGGCAACGTCAGCCTGATCCTGCGGGCCGGCGGCGCGGGCCACGACAAGGTCCAGGCCGACAACATCTACATCGACGTTGCCGACCTCAACGCCGACGCGGTCTTCGACAACATCGACATCGGTGTGGCCGCCAAGGACGCCTCCAAGGGTCCGGGCATGAAGGGCGGCGGCGAGCAGGCCAACCCCTTCGGCTTCGCCCAGCAGGCCGACAAGGCCACGCTGTCCGACGTGAAGCAGACGGCGTGGGCGACCACGGCCGGCACCTTCAAGCTGAGCGGCCTGAAGATGTCGGTGTCGACGGGTGTCAAGGAGTGCTACTAGGCACTCGCTGACGGGCGGGGGAGCCGGTGGCGCCCCCGCCCGTCCACTCTCCGGCCGCGTTCCCACACGCGGCACACATCACCACCACAGCAACGCCGCACCAGGGAGCTGTTTCATGAGCGCCGAGACTCCTGCCGCCGCACCCGGCCAGTTCACCCGCCGGAGGCTGCAGTTCCGCGCCTGGCGGGGCACGCGTCCGTTCTGGGCCGGTCTGTTCGTCATGCTCGGCGGCTTTCCGATCATGTACTTCCCGTACGCCCACCTCCAGCTCGGCCATCTGACGCTGGCGATGGCGACCACCGCGGGAGCCGGCTCCCTGATCATCGGTGTGCTGCTCATCGTGCTGGGGATCAGCCTCTGGTTCCAGAAGCACGTACGGACCTTCGCGGGCGTCGCCGCGATCCTGCTCGGACTGGTGTCCATCCCCGTGTCCAACTTCGGCGGCTTCGTCGTGGGCTTCCTGCTCGCCCTGGTCGGCGGAGCGATGGCCGTGGCCTGGGCGCCGGGCGCGCCCCCGCAGCAGCAGCCGCCGGCCGAGGCCGCCCCGGACGAGGGCGGCGCTCCCGACACGGCTCCGCTGCCGCACCAGGGCACGGACCCGACGGCCGCCGCGGGCCCCGCCGGGCCCTACAAGGCGCCGTGGGAGAACGACCTGTCAGGAACGAGCCCGGCCAACGGGGCGAACGGGAGGCACAGTGCCGGCTGACGAGGTGACCCGCGGGACCGATGTGGACGGGTCCCGCGCGAGAACCGGGCCCCGCCACGCGGCCCCCAGGAAGCCCCTGTTCACCAGGTTCCACATGCCGGCCGGCAAGGCCATAGCCTCCGTGGCGATGCCCACGGCGGTACTCATGGGCATGGGCTTCACCTCCACGCTCGCCCTCGCCGACAACAACGGCAGCCCGTCCCCGTCGACCTCGGCGAAGAGCCTGACGGCCGACGAGTACAAGGACTGCGTCAAGGCGCTGGACGACGACAAGAAGCCCTCGGCCTCGCCGTCGCCGTCCGCGTCGGAGAGCAGCACGGCGCCGTCGCCGTCGAAGACCTCGGGCAGCGGCAAGACGCAGGAGTCGGGCAAGACCTCCACCCCGGAGCCGGGTTCCGGCGGTGACACGGCCGAGCCCACGCCCACCGAGACGTCCGGGTCCGGGTCGGGCCCCGGTTCCGGCGGGTCGGACTCCGGTTCGTCCGGCTCGGGTTCGTCCGGCTCGGGTTCGTCCGGCTCGGGTTCGTCCGGCTCGGGTTCGTCCGGGTCCGGTTCGTCCGGCTCGGACACGTCCGGCTCGGGTTCCGCCTCCGGCGGCGACACGGGCACGTCGACGACCCCGCAGACCCAGGGCGGCGGCGGGAACGTCCTGGACACCATCGGCGACACGATCGGTGACATCCTCACCGGCGGCGGCAAGGACTCCGGCACGGCGTCGCAGACCCCGGCCCCGGCCCCGTCCGCGTCGCAGTCCGCGGACACCTCGTCCACGGGCACCTCGTCCACGGGCACCTCGCCCACGGACACCTCCTCGACGGGCACCTCGTCGGGCGGTGGCAAGGACTCCAAGGCCTCCGACCCCGTGCAGGACACGGCGAAGAAGTCTGGCGACACGGTCGGGAAGACGGTGAAGGACACCACCGGCACCGTCTCCAAGGCCGGCGAGGACACCGCCGGGACGGCCGGGGACGCGACCGCGACCGCGACGGCCACGCCGAGCCCGTCCGCGAGCGAGTCGGCCTCCGCCGACGACTGCCCCGTGGCCACGGACGACCAGGGCGGCGTCGACAACAAGGTGCCGGTCGCGGACGACCCCTGGCACCTGAACGCCAGCTCCCTGCTTCTGAAGGGCGCGGACTACCAGGGCATCGTGAAGGTGAGGACGGCGAACGGCACCACCAAGAAGGTGCTGAAGTACGTCATCTCCGGCGGCACCGACATCGGCGACCTGCACCAGACGGTGCAGGACAAGCAGGCGGGCAAGACCTACCACGTCCAGGCGGCCAAGGGCTCGACGTCCACCATCACCGGCGGCGACACGGTGATGTACACCGAGAGCATCTCGGGCAACCTGTTCGGGCTGATACCCGTGACCTTCAGCCCCGACAGCCCGCCCCCGCTGAACATCCCGCTGATCTACTTCACCAACGTCAAGGTGGTGCAGGCGGCCCAGTTCGGCGGCAACCTGCACGTGCCCGGCATGCACGTGTACACGACCGACTGAGCGGTCGCACAAGCCGGTTCGGGAGCCGCACGCGCCGAGGGCGCCCCCTGGGACAGGGGGCGCCCTCGGCGCCGTTCGAGACCCGAGCGGGGCGGGTCAGTTGCTCTTGCCGCCCAGCTGGTGGACGCGGAGCATGTTGGTGGTGCCGGGGACCCCGGGGGGCGAGCCGGCGGTGATGATGACGGTGTCGCCCGCGTCGAAGCGGCCCAGCTTGGCGATCTCCTGGTCCACCAGGTCGACCATCTCGTCGGTGGTGTTCACGAACGGCACGACGTGCGACTCCACGCCCCAGCTGAGGGTCAGCTGGTTGCGGGTGCCCTCGTCCGTGGTGAAGGCGATGATCGGCTGGGTCGCCCGGTAGCGGGACAGGCGGCGCGCGGTGTCGCCGGACTGGGTGAAGGCGATCAGGCCCCGGCCGCCGAGGAAGTCGGCGATCTCGCAGGCCGCACGGGCCACCGAACCGCCCTGGGTGCGCGGCTTCTTGCCGGGCACCAGCGGCTGCAGGCCCTTGGAGATCAGCTCCTGCTCGGCCGCGGTGACGATCTTCGACATGGTCTTGACCGTCTCGACCGGGTAGGCGCCCACGCTGGACTCGGCGGAGAGCATGACCGCGTCGGCGCCGTCCAGGATGGCGTTGGCGACGTCGGAGGCCTCGGCGCGGGTCGGGCGGGAGTTGGTGATCATCGACTCCATCATCTGGGTCGCGACGATCACCGGCTTGGCGTTGCGCCGGCACAGCTCGATCAGGCGCTTCTGCACCATGGGGACCTTTTCGAGCGGGTACTCGACGGCGAGGTCGCCACGGGCGACCATCACGGCGTCGAACGCCGCGACGACGTCCTCCATGTTCTCCACCGCCTGCGGCTTCTCCACCTTGGCGATGACGGGGACGCGGCGGCCCTCCTCGTCCATGACGCGGTGCACGCCGTGGACGTCCTTGGCGTCCCGGACGAAGGACAGCGCGACCATGTCGCAGCCCATGCGGAGGGCGAAGCGCAGGTCCTCGACGTCCTTCTCGCTCAGCGCGGGCACGTTGACGGCCGCGCCGGGCAGGTTGATGCCCTTGTGGTCGGAGACGACCCCGCCCTCGATCACGATCGTCCGCACCCGGGGGCCCTCGACGTCCAGGACCTTCAGCTCGACGTTGCCGTCGTTGATCAGGATCTGGTCGCCGCGCGAGACGTCGCCCGGCAGCCCCTTGTACGTGGTACCGCAGATGTGCTTGTCACCCGGCACGTCCTCGGTCGTGATGACGAACTCGTCACCGCGCTCCAGCTCGACCGGACCCTCGGCGAAGGTCTCCAGACGGATCTTCGGGCCCTGCAGGTCGGCGAGGACGCCGATGGGACGGCCGGTCTCCTTGGAGGCGGCCCGGACGCGGTCGTACCGCGCCTGGTGCTCGGCGTGGGTGCCGTGGCTGAAGTTGAACCGGGCAACGTTCATGCCCGCCTCGATCATGGCGACGAGCATCTCGTGGGAGTCGACCGCGGGGCCGAGAGTACAGACGATTTTCGAACGGCGCATGGAGCGATCCTATCGGTTTGTTTCGCTACGGAATATTCCGTCTGGCGGAAGATACAAATGAGTGCCACACCGCTCAGGTGCTATTCAGTTGTTCTTTCCCACCAGTGCGTAGGTCTGCGTCGCGATCTCCAGTTCCTCATCGGTCGGCACGACGGCGACCGCCACCCGGGCGGAGTCCGGCGAAATCAGCCGCGGGCCCCCGCCGCGAACGGCGTTCCGCTCCGCGTCGACCGCCAGGCCCAGGGGCTCCAGGCCCGCGACCGCCGCCTCCCGCACCGGGGCGGCGTTCTCGCCGACCCCGGCGGTGAAGGCCACCGCGTCCACCGTGCCGAGCACCGCGTAATAGGCGCCGATGTACTTCTTGAGCCGGTGAATGTAAATGTCGAAGGCGAGTGCGGCCTCTTCGTCGCCCTCGTCGATCCGGCGGCGGATCTCCCGCATGTCGTTGTCCCCGCACAGACCGAACAGGCCGCTCCTCTTGTTCAGAAGAGTGTCGATCTCGTCCATGGACATATCCCCAACACGTGCCAAATGGAAGATGACGGCCGGATCCAGATCACCGGACCGCGTACCCATCACGAGCCCCTCCAAGGGGGTCAGCCCCATCGAGGTGTCCACGCAGCGGCCCTGGCGCACCGCGGAAGCGGAGGCGCCGTTGCCCAGGTGCAGCACGATCACGTTGACCTCGGAGGGGTCCTTGCCCAGCAGCCGCGCGGTCTCCCGCGAGACGTAGGCGTGCGAGGTGCCGTGGAAGCCGTAGCGGCGGATCCGGTGCCGGTCGGCGATCCGCGGATCGATCGCGTAGCGCGCCGCCGACTCCGGCATCGTGGTGTGGAAGGCGGTGTCGAACACGGCGACCTGGGGCAGGTCGGGGCGCAGCCCCTGCGCGGTGCGGATGCCGGTGAGGTTGGCCGGGTTGTGCAGCGGGGCTACCGGGATCAGCCGCTCGATCTCGGTGAGCACCGTGTCGTCGATGACGGTGGGCTCGGTGAAGAACATCCCGCCGTGCACCACCCGGTGCCCGATCGCGGCCAGTTCGGGGGAGTCCAGGCCCAGGCCGTCGCGGCCCAGCTCCTCGGCGACCGCCTTCAGGGCGGCGTCGTGGTCGGCGATCGGACCGGTGTGCTCCCGGGTGCCGCCGGTGGTGAGGCAGGTGTGCGCGATCCGGGAGGTCTGCTCGCCGATGCGCTCGACCAGGCCCGCCGCGAGCCGGCTGCTGTCCCGCATGTCCAGCAGCTGGTACTTCACCGAGGAGGAGCCGGAGTTCAGGACGAGGACACGCGTGGGGGAGGTCACTGCTGGGACGCCTTCTCGTTCGGGGACTGGGCGGAGTTCTGGGCCTGGATCGCCGTGATGGCGACGGTGGAGACGATGTCCTGGACGAGCGCGCCCCGGGACAGGTCGTTGACCGGCTTGCGCAGCCCCTGCAGGACCGGGCCGACGGCGATCGCGCCGGCCGAACGCTGCACGGCCTTGTAGGTGTTGTTGCCGGTGTTCAGGTCGGGGAAGATCAGCACGCTGGCCTGCCCGGCGACGTCGGAGTCCGGCAGCTTCGTCGCGGCGATGGACGGCTCGACGGCCGCGTCGTACTGGATCGGCCCCTCGATCTTCAGGTCCGGCCGGCGCGCGCGGACCAGCTCGGTGGCCTCGCGCACCTTGTCGACGTCGGCGCCCGACCCGGACGTACCGGTGGAGTACGACAGCATCGCGATCCGCGGCTCCACGCCGAACTGCGCGGCCGTGCCCGCGGACTGGACGGCGATGTCCGCGAGCTGCTCGGCGTCCGGGTCCGGGTTGACCGCGCAGTCGCCGTAGACCAGCACCTTGTCGGCCAGGCACATGAAGAACACCGACGAGACGATCGAGGAGTCCGGCCTGGTCTTGATGATCTCGAAGGCCGGGCGGATGGTGGCCGCCGTGGAGTGCACCGAGCCGGACACCATGCCGTCGGCCAGGCCCTCCTGGACCATCAGGGTGCCGAAGTAGTTGACGTCGGAGACGACGTCGTAGGCCAGCTCGACGGTGACGCCCTTGTGGGCGCGCAGGGCCGCGTACTGCTGGGCGAAGGCGTCCCGCAGCTCGGAGGTGGCCGGGTCGATCAGCTGGCTGTCGCCGAGGTCGATGCCGAGGTCGGCGGCCTTCTTGCGGATCAGGTCGACCGGGCCGAGCAGGGTCAGGTCGCACACGCCCCGGCGCAGCAGCACCTCGGCCGCGTGCAGCACCCGCTCCTCGGTGCCCTCCGGCAGGACGACCCTGCGCCTGTCGGAGCGGGCCTGCTCCAGGAGCTTGTGCTCGAACATCATCGGGGTGACCCGGTCGCTGCTCGGCGCGGAGACCCGGCGGGCCAGGCCGGCGGTGTCGGCGTACCGCTCGAACAGGCCGAGCGCGGTCTCCGCCTTGCGCGGGGTGGCCGCGGTCATCTTCCCCTCCAGGGAGAAGAGCTGCTCGGCGGTGGGGAAGCTGTTGCCGGCCACCGAGAGCACCGGGGTGCCCGGGGCGAGGCGGGCGGCCAGGGTGAGGATCTCCTCGCTCGGCACCTCGTTCAGGGTGAGCAGCACGCCGGCTATCGGCGGGGTGCCGGCGCTGTGCGCGGCGAGCGAGCCGACGACCAGGTCGGCGCGGTCGCCCGGGGTGACGACCAGGCAGCCCGGGGTCAGGGCGCCCAGGAAGTTCGGCAGCATCGCGCCGCCGAACACGAAGTCCAGCGCGTCGCGGGCGAGCCCGGAGTCGTCGCCGAGCAGCACCTTGGCGCCGAGGGTCTGGGCGATCTGGGCGACCGTCGGCGCGGACAGCGCGGGCTCGTCGGGCAGCACGTACGTCGGCACCGGCAGCCGGTCGGCGAGCCGCCCGGCGATCTCGTCGCGGTCCTCGCGGGCGACCCGGTTGGCGACCATGGCCAGCACGTCGCAGCCGAGGCCGTCGTAGGCGCGGTAGGCGTTGCGGGTCTCGGCCAGCACGGACGCGGCGGACTGCTTGCGGCCGCCGACCACCGGGATCACGGAGGCGCCGAACTCGTTGGCGAGCCGGGCGTTCAGGGACAGCTCGTCCGGCAGCTGGGTGCCGGCGTAGTCGGTGCCGAGGACCAGGACGACGTCGTAGTCCCGGGCCACCAGGTGGAAGCGGTCGACGAGGGCGGAGACCAGCTCGTCGGTGCCCTGCTCGGCCTGGAGCACGGACGCCCGGTCGTAGTCCATGCCGTAGACGGTCGCCGGGTCCTGGGAGAGGCGGTAGCGGGACCGCAGCAACTCGAACAGCCGATCGGGGCCGTCGTGGACGAGCGGACGGAAGACCCCCACCCGGTCGACCTGCCGGGTCAGGAGTTCCATGACTCCCAGCTCCACGACCTGGCGGCCGTCACCGCGGTCGATCCCGGTCACGTACACGCTGCGCGTCACGTGTCCACTCCGTTCCTCTTGTCGCTTGTGTCGCCTTGCGGCATAAAAATCGCCCACCAAGGTGAGCAGAACCCTCTTGACAATACCCCCGCCTACGGATAAGGCGCCCGTCAAGACTTCACCTGCCCGGCGGACGTGAAAGAATCGAGACCGGCTCACCGGCACCGACAGCGAGCAGGAGACACAGCACGATGCGCATCGGAGTTCTCACCGCAGGCGGCGACTGCCCCGGCCTGAACGCCGTGATCCGGTCGGTCGTGCACCGGGCGGTGGCGCAGTACGGCGACGAGGTCATCGGATTCGAGGACGGTTACCGGGGTCTGCTGGACCGCCACTACCGCGCCCTCGACCTGGACGCGGTCAGCGGCATCCTGGCCCGCGGCGGCACCATCCTCGGCTCCTCCCGGCTGCAGCGCGACCGGCTGCGCGAGGCCTGCGAGGGCGCCGCCGACATGGTCGAGGAGTTCGGCATCGACGCGCTGATCCCGATCGGCGGCGAGGGCACGCTGACCGCGGCCCGCATGCTCTCCGACGCCGGCCTCCCGGTCGTCGGCGTCCCGAAGACCATCGACAACGACATCTCCTCCACCGACCGCACCTTCGGCTTCGACACCGCCGTCGGCGTGGCCACCGAGGCCATGGACCGCCTGAAGACCACCGCCGAGTCCCACCAGCGCGTGATGGTCGTCGAGGTCATGGGCCGGCACGCCGGCTGGATCGCCCTGGAGTCCGGCATGGCCGCCGGCGCCCACGGCATCTGCCTGCCCGAGCGGCCCTTCGACCCCGCCGACCTGGTCAAGATGGTCGAGGAGCGGTTCGCCCGCGGCAAGAAGTTCGCCGTCATCTGCGTCGCCGAGGGCGCCCACCCCGCCGAGGGCTCCATGGACTACGGCAAGGGCGAGATCGACCAGTACGGCCACGAGCGCTTCCAGGGCATCGGCACCGCCCTCGCCTACGAGCTGGAGCGGCGCCTCGGCAAGGAGGCCAAGCCGGTCATCCTCGGCCACATCCAGCGCGGCGGCGTCCCGACCGCGTACGACCGCGTCCTCGCCACCCGCTTCGGCTGGCACGCCGTCGAGGCCGCGCACCGCGGCGAGTTCGGCCGGATGACCGCCCTGCGCGGCACCGACATCGTCATGGTGCCGCTCGCGGAGGCCGTCACCGAGCTGAAGACCGTGCCGAAGGACCGGATGGACGAGGCCGAGTCGGTCTTCTAGGCCGTATCCGTCAGGTCCGCTTCTCCACCGCCGCCCAGAAGTGCTCCACGAGCCGGTCGAGGAACTCCCGCCCGGACTCGCTGGCACTCCTGCTGCCGCCACCCCAGCTGAGGGTGGCGGCCATGTGCCCCTGGTAGTCCTCGTGCAGCTCCTGCAGCGCCCCTTCCAGGGCCTCCGGCGCCACGGGCGCCAGCTTGCGCACCGGCCGCACATAGGCCTGCCAGCGCGTGGTCACCGCACTGCGCAGCAGTTCGGTGAGCCGCGTCTCCCGTCCGGTGACGGCGACGAAGTCGGGCAGGGCGAGAGCGAGCACCTGGGCGAGCACGGCCGACTGCCGCTCGTTGCCACGCCACTGCCCGCTCTCCTCCATGCGCAGGTACGACCGCACGTCCACGCCGACGGCACGGGCGACGTCCTCGGGTGCGACGGCACGGGCGATGCGGTGCTCGCGCAGGGTCCGCGGCCGGCCGAACAGTTCGCCCGGGGCACACCACAGCACACCCGCCAGCGCGGTCAGCTCCGGGTGGCTCGGCGCGGCCGTACCGCGTTCCCAGGCGACCACGAGGTCGGGTGTGACGTAGGGCAGCCCGTACGAGACCCGCATGCCGTACGCGACGTGCTCGGGGCCCATGCCGAGCGCGGCGCGCAGCCTGCGGGCGGCCGGAGCGTTGAAGAGGGGAGCTGAGGGTTCACGCACCCGGCACAAGCTAGGGGGCCGCACCCCGGAGGGCTACGGTCCGTTCCGCCAGGACCACGGATTGTGCGAACGTACAGTTCCGGCCGTTCGGTAGGTAACGGACGGAACACCCTTTCCCTCACCCCTTGACCGCGCCGCCCAGGGCGAAGCCGCCGCCCAGCCGCCGGGCCACCAGGACGTACAGGAGGATCACCGGCGTCGAGTAGACGACGGAGAACGCGGCGAGCTGACCGTAGGCGACCATGCCCCGGTTGCCGAAGAAGTCGTTGATGCTCACCGAGGCCGGCATCCGGTCCGGGGTGAGCAGCAGCATGAACGGGACGAAGAAGTTCCCCCACATCATCACGAACGAGAACACGGTCACCACGGCCAGCCCCGGCCCCATCAGCGGCAGCACGATCCGCAGCAGGGACTGCGCCGGCGACGCCCCGTCCGTCCAGGCCGCCTCCTCCAGTTCCCGCGGCACGCCGTCCATGAAGTTCTTCATCAGCCAGATCGCGAACGGCAGCTGGGAGGCGGCGAAGAAGAAGACCGTGCCCTGGAGGGTGTCGATCAGGTTCACCCGGACGAACAGGGCGTACACCGGCACCATGATCGCCGTGATGGGCAGGCTCGTCGCGAACAGGATCGTCAGCAGGAACGGCCGGTTCAGCCGGGACCGGAACCGGGACAGCGGATAGGCGGCGAGGGCGGCGCAGCCGACGGTCAGCGCCGTGGCGCCCCCGCACAGCACCAGACTGTTCAGCAGCGGTGTGTAGGTGATGTCCGGGGTCAGGACCGCCCGAAAGTTGGCCAGGGTGACCCCGTCCGGGACCCGGACCCGCAGGCCGGCGTGCGGATCCACGGCGGACAGCAGCACCCAGGCGAGCGGCAGCGCGAAGGCGGCGGCCACGGCCAGCAGCGAGAGATCGGCGGCGGCCCGCCGCGCGGAGCGCTTCCTGCCCATCAGACCTCCGTCCGCAGCAGCCGCAGGTAGACGACGGAGAACAGGGAGCCGACGAGCAGCAGGAGCAGGGCCACCGCGGTGCCGTATCCGATCATGCTGTTCTGGAAGGCCTGCTCGTACATGAACAACGGCAGCGTCTGGCTCCGGTCGCTGGGCCCGCCCCGGGTCATCACCCAGATCAGCCCGAAGACGGACAGCGTCTGGAGGGTGTTGAGCATGAGATTGGTGCCGATGGAACGCCGGATCATCGGCAGCGTGATGTGCCACAGCCGCCGCCACCCGCCGGCCCCGTCCACCTCGGCGGCCTCGGTGATCTCGGCCGGGATCTCGTCCAGCGCGGCGGAGTACACGAGCATCGAGAACGCCGTCCCGCGCCAGACGTTGGCGAAGGACACGGCCAGGATGGGCAGCGTGAACAGCCAGTTCTGCCGGGGCAGGTGCAGCCAGTCCAGGACGGCGTTCAGGGTGCCCTCACGCCGGAAGAACGCGTACAGCAGGAACCCGGCGACGACCTCCGGCAGCACCCACGCGGTGACGACGACGGCACCGGTCACCGTCCGGACGGGCTTCGACGCGCGCTTCATGAGCGAGGCCAGCGCGAGCCCCAGCGTGTTCTGCCCGACGAGCGAGGACAGCACCGTGAACACCAGGGTCAGCCACACCGCGTTCAGGAACGCGTCGTCCCGGAACGCCCGGCGGAAGTTGGCGAATCCGACGAACGAGGAGTGGGCCTGACCCGTCAGCTGGAGGTCGGTGAAGGCGATCCAGACGCAGTAGGCGATGGGCCCCGCGAGGAAGAGGAGCAGCAGGACCAGGGCGGGAGCGAGGGGGAGGGCCCGTACGGCCGGGTTCCCGCGCCTCACTTGCGGACCACTCGGCCGCCGGTGACGTCCTCGACCGTGGCGTCGTAGCCGCGCGCCGCCTCCGCCACGGACAGGTCACCGGTCGTGACCCCCTCCATGGCCTCCTGCACGGCGGTCGACACCTTCGGGTACGCCGGGTACGCGGGCCGGTAGTGCGTGCTCGCGACGAGATCGGTGAAGAACCTGATGCCGGGCTGGGCCTTCGCGTACGCCGGATCGGCGGCGACGTCCTTCCGTACGGCGATACCGGAGTTGGCGACGTACCACTTCCGGGCGTTGTCCTCCGTCTGCATCGTCCGGACGAACTCGAAGGCGAGGCCGGGGTTGGCCGCCCGGGCCGGGACGGACCAGGTCCAGCCGCCGGACATGCTCACCCTGCCCGGCGCCTGCCCGGCTTGCGTCGGCATGGCGGCGAGCCCCAACTGCTTCGACCAGTCCGGCCACTCGTGCCCACTGCCCGGCAGCCAGGCCTGCGGCAGCCAGGAGCCGTCGAGGGCGATGCCGAGCCTGCCCCGGGGCAGCAGTTCGCCGTTGACGGTGGTGTTGAAGTTCGGGTCCAGGGCGTCGGAGACGTCGGGGCCGAGCTTGTCCTTGTAGACGGTCTCCACGAACTTCAGCGAGTCCTTGAATCCCTGGGACCCAGTGATCCATTTCCTGCTGCCGCCGTCGTAGAGCGGATCCCGCGTGCCGTCGCCCGTGCCGTACAGGAGCATCTCGAAGCCCTGCATGGTGGACCGCTCTCCGGCCGGCTTGCCGGTGTAGACGTTGAGGGGGACGACCCCGGGGACCTTCCGCTTGACGGCCCGGGCGGCGGCGAGGACGTCGTCCCACGTCTTCGGCTGCCAGTCGGCGGGCAGCCCGGCCTTCCGGAACACCCGCTTGTCGAACCAGAGCCCGCGCGTGTCGGTCCCGTCCGGAACGCCGTACGTCTTCCCGTCCTGTCCCTTCGCCGCCGCCTTCGCCGTGCCGACGAACTGTTTCCAGTCCGGCCACTTGGCGAGGTACGGGTCGAGCGGCTTCAGGTACCCGCTGGTGATGTCGGAGTCGATGAGGAAGGTGTCCTCGTAGACCAGGTCCGGCGCGGTCCGCGGCGAGCGCAGCATCTGCTGGAGTTTGGTGTAGTACTCGGCGTCCGGTGCCTTGATCGGCACGAACTCCACCTTCTTGCCCGGGTGTTCGTGCTCGAACTGCTTCTTGATCCCGGCGAGGTAGGTGTCCATCACCTTGACGGAGTTGTCGGTGGACTGCTTGTACGACACCTTGATCGTGTCCGGATCGCTGCCGGAGCCGCTGCCGCAGGCGGTGAGGGCGGTGGCGGCGAGGGCGAGGGCGGTGAGGGTGGCGGCGGTGGGGCGCACGGGCATGACCTCCTGAGCACACGTGGGGGTGGCGCGGAGATTGCTGCCGTGAAGGTAAGAGGGGTGGTCCGGCCGGGTCAATGCGTGTGCGGGTCAATCCGGTAGGCCGGCGGCTCGGGCGCGGGCCTGGGCGGCTCGGTCGGGGGCGTTGGCTCGGGTGAAGGCGTCGGCGGATCCGAGGTAGGCGGCGCGGGCCTCGGCGGGGCGGTCGGCGGCTTGGTGAGTGAGGGCCAGGTTGTAAAGAGTCCTCCCCTCGCCGTGCCAGTCCTCGAACTCCGCGCGGAGCCCCAAAGACCTGCCGTACGCCTTGACCGCGTCTTCCGCCCGGCCTGCCTGTTGCAGGGCGAGGCCGAGGTTGTTCCACGCCATGGCCTCGCGCTGGCGGTCCTCAGTGGCTTGGTACAGGTCAAGGACGCGGCTGTGGGCCTCGATCGCCTCCTCCGTCCGGCCCGCCTCTTTCAGGGCGACGCCGAGGTTGTTCGACGCGCGGGCCTCGCTGCGGTGGTCTTCGGCGGTCCGGTACAGGTCGCGGGCCCGGGTGTGGGCGTCGATCGCCTCTTCCGCCCGGCCTGCTTCTCGCAGGGCGAGGCCGAGGTTGTTCCACGCGTCGGCCTCGCTGCGGTGGTCCTCGGCGGTCCGGTACAGGTCGCGGGCCCGGGTGTGGGCGTCGATCGCCTCTTCCACCTGCCCCGCCTCCCGCACGGCGAGGCCGAGGTGATCCCATGCGATGGCCTCGCCCAGTCGGTCCCCGGCAAGGCGGGCGGCCTCCCGCGCCGCCACCGCGACAGTGATCCAGTCGTCGAAGTGGCGCCGCCAGCTGAGGTATTCCCCCAGAGAGAATGCCAAGGCCACCGCTTCTTCCGCGAACCTCTCCTCCAGTCCCCACTCCACCGCGGCCACCAGACCCGCACGCTCGGCGTCCAGCCACGCCAACGCCTGCCCCCGCTCGCCGAACCGCTCCGGCTCCATCAGCCCCGGGATCCACCGCAATCGATCATCCGCCGCTTTCGCCCACCGCCAGTAGTACGTCAGCACCCGTTCCCGCGCCGCCTCCCCCTCCTCCCGCAACCCCGCATCCCCCGCCACCACACTGGCCCCGAACCCCCGCACCAGGTCGTGCAGCCGCCACCGCACCCCGGAAGCGGCGCCGTCGCCGCCCCGCACCGGCGTGACGAGATGGGTGGCGGCCAGGTCCTCCAGCAGCGAAAGGACGGACTCCGCGTCGAGGTCCGCGAGGGCCGAGACCGCCTCCGTCCCCGTCTCCGCACCCGGAGCCAGGCAGAGCAGACGCAGCAGGCGGGCCTGGTCGGGTGGCAGGCGGCGGTAGGAGGTCTCCAGCACAGGGCGCAGGACGAGTGAGCGCCCGTAGAGATCCGCTCCGGGGCTGCCGTCGTCGAGGACGGCGGTCGCGTCTCCGGCGTCCCGGATACCGGCCACCACGGACGCGATGTCCCGGTACCGGCGCCGGCGCAGCATGCCCGCGGCGATCTGCAACGCCAGGGGCAGGTGACCGCACAGATCCGCCAGCGCCCGCAGTGCGGCGGGCTCGCGCGCCGCGCGGTCGTCGCGTTCGTCGGTGTCGTGCAGGGCACGGGTGATCAGGGCGACCGAGTCATCCGGGTCGAGCGTCTCAAGGTCGATCAGCCGTACCGGAAGGGCGTCGGGACGGTCCCGGGAGGTGATGAGCACACGGTGCTGGTCCGTGCCGGGGAGCAGCGGCACGTACTGGGACGGGTCCGACGCGTTGTCCAGGATGAGGAGCATGCGGTCGCGCCGGTCGGCGAGGAGGGTGCGGTACGCGTCGTACTGCCGCTCGGTCGTCGGCGGCAGGTCCCGGTCGCGTACCCCGAGCGCGTCGAGCAGGGCCAGGACAGCCTGGTCGGCCGTGACCGGGTCGTCGTCGTAGCCGCGCAGGTCCACGAAGAGCGTCCCGCCCGGGAACCATCCCTTCGCGCGCGCCCGGTGCGCCGCCTCCAGGGCGAGCGCCGTCTTGCCGATGCCGCCCATGCCGGTGACGGCGAAGATGAGCAGCGGGAGTGCCGTCGTGTCGTCCTCGGCAGGCGCCAGGTGGGGGAGCAGGCGATCCAGCTCGGCCGACCGGCCGGTGAAACCCAGGGGACGGGCCGGCAGGGCGGCGGTCGCGCGGGGGACCGGGCCGTGGGCCGTGCCCCTACCGGCCTCCGACCTGCTTACCGGTGACGGGTCCGTGGAAGGTGCCGCCCCGGAAGTCGATGTGGTCGCCCCCGTAGCGTGCTTGGGGCCCCTCCTCGGAGTCGCCGGGACCGCTGGGGCGGGGCTGGTGCTTGCGCAGCAGCTCGACCGCCACGGTCGCCGCGCGCGCGGCCGCCCGCTGCTGCGAGCCGCCGGCGTCGGCCCGCCGCTTGTCGCGGTCCGCGCGGTCGCTGACGCCCCGCACGACGAGCGCGTCCACCTGTCCGCTCAGGTGGGCCGCGAGGGCCGCTCCGGAGCCCTCCATCTCGATGGCGCCCGCGTCGTTGTAGTGGGCGTCGAGGTGCCGGGCGATGTCGGACCTGGAGTCGGCCAGTACGACGTCACCGGTGGCTATCGGCGCGAAGTGTACCCGTACCTCCGGCAGGTCCCGCGCCGCGGAACGCGCCGCCTGCTCCAGCGCGTGCGAGCCGGGCAGTGCCTTCGGGCGGACCTTGAAACCGTCGTGGGCCTGCTTGCCGCCGTGGATCTCGTAGACCTGGGTGCCCACGACGACGTCGCCGATCCCGATGTCGTCCTTCAGGCTCCCCGCGACCCCCACGAACAGGACGGCCTCGGGGTGCAGCCAGTCGATGAGCTGGGCCGTGAGCGCGGCGGCACGCTCGGCCCCCACCCCGAGTTCGCCGATCGCCAGGTGCCAGGCGCTCTCCGGCAGCCGGCCCTTCTCGACGCGGGTCCCCTTGGGGTGGACGAGCTCCTCGCGCTCCGGGACGTACGCCCGGACAGCGGCGTATTCCAGGGGCAGTGCGGTCAGGACCAGAACAGTGGATTGAGTCTCCGGCACACTCATAAGGTACTGCCGGGGGAAGGGGCTTGCGTGCCGGAACGAGACGTCACCGTGGGGCAGTTGCTGCTCAGCGAGTACCAGACGGTCAAGGACGAGCAGAAGACACGGATCGGGTTCCGGGACAACCTGCTCTACGTCACCCTCACGGTGGTGGCGGCCGTCATCGCCGCCGCGGCGCAGGCCAGGCAGCCGGCGATGCTGCTCGCGCTGCCGCCGGTGTGTGTCGTGCTGGGCTGGACGTACCTGGTCAACGACCAGAAGATCTCGGCGATCGGGGCGTACGTGCGGGACGAGTTGGGGCCCCGGCTCGCCGCGCTGGCCCACGCCGAGGGCGGCGAGGTCTTCCGCTGGGAGACCGCGCACCGGGGGGACGCCCGGCGCTTCTCCCGGAAGGCCGTGCAGTGCGTGGTCGACCTGCTGGCCTTCTGCGTCGTGCCGTTGAGCGCGCTCGTCGTGTACTGGGCGGGCGGTGACGTCTCGGCCGGCCTCGTGGTCGTGTCCGTGCTGGAGGCGGTCGCGGTCGTGGGACTGGGGGTGTACCTGGTGCAGTACGCCGTGCCGTTCGGGGCGGGGGGCGGGGGCGGGTGAGCGATGTCGTCGACTTCCGGGGCGGGGACTTCCGGGGGCCGGTCATCGGGAAGGCGGAGTACCGGCAGCAGGCGCCGGCGCCTACCGCCTTGGACGCGCTGCCGCCGCCCGCTGCCGGGTTCACGGGCCGGGAACAGGAGTTGGCGCGCCTGAGAGCCGCACTGGATCCCTCGGCCACCGACGCCGAGCAGGCCGTCCTCGTCACCGCCGTGTCCGGGCTCGGCGGCATCGGCAAGACGGCGCTGGCGGTGCAGGCGGCGTACGCGGCGCGGGAGGCCGGGTGGTTCCCTGGCGGGATGCTGTTCGTGGACCTGCACGGGTACGACGACGTTCCGGTCACCGCGGACCAGGCGTTGCAGTCGCTGCTGCGGGCGCTGGGCGTGGATCCCGAGCACATTCCGGCCACGGCGGACGAACGGGCGGGGCTGTACCGGTCGGTGCTGGCCGAGCGGGTGGCGGTGCTGATCGTCGCCGACAACGCGTCGTCGCCGGAGCAGGTGAGGCCGTTGCTGCCGGGGGGCTCGAAGCACCGGGTGCTGGTCACTTCGCGGGACCGGCTGGCTCAACTGGGTGCCCGCCTGGTGCCGTTGGACCAGCTGACGCCCGAGGCGGCGTACGAACTCCTCGACCGGGCGCTGAGGATCGCCGACCCGGATGACGGCCGGGTCGCGGGGGACACGGAGGCGGCGGCGCGGCTGGCGGGACTGTGCGGTTATCTGCCGCTGGCGTTGCAGATCGCGGTGGCGCTGCTGGCGGAGGACCCGGGCAAGCCGGTGGCGGAACTCGCCGACGAACTGGGCACGTCGTACGACCGGCTGGCCGCGCTGGACGACGGGGACCGCAGCGTGCGCGCCGCGTTCGACCTCTCGTACCGCCGGCTCCCGGCCGCCCAGGCCCGCCTGCTGAGCCTGCTCGCCCTCGCGCCGGGGCCGGAGGTGAGCGAAGAGGTGAGTGCTGTGCTGGCCGGGGAGGAGAAGCCGCCGTTGGCCGACCTGAGAGCACTGGCGCGAGCCCACTTGGTGGAGCGGGGAAACAACGTGGGGTGCTGGCGAATGCACGACCTCGTCCGCGAGTTCGGGGCGGGTGTGCTGACCGGAGACGCGAAGGCGGTGGATGCGGCGCGGTATCGGCTTCTCGCGCATTACTACCGTTGGGCGGATGCGGCGGACGACCGGCTGCGGTGGCTCCCGGGTAAGCAGGAGCCGGCGCGATTCGCCACCCGCGCTGAAGCGTTGGCCTGGTTCGACAGGGAGCGCGCGGGGCTGGTGGCCGCGGCACAGTGGGGGCGGGCGAAGCGGTACGCGCGTGTGGCGGTGAAGCTGGCCCTGTGTCTGGGCACCTACTTCGAGTGGCGGCGACACCTGGACGACTTGATCACCGTCAGCAGCGCCGCTCAAGAGACGGCACATGGTGCGGGTGACGGGAAGAACGAGGCCATGGCGTTGATCAACCTCGGCAACGCCTTGGTGGTCGCGGGCCGGTCCGAGGAGTCGATGGACGCCACACTGCGTGGTCGCGACCTGTGCCAGAGCCATGGCGATCGCGAGGGTGAGGCGGCGGCGTGGAACAATCTCGGCCTTGCCCTGCGCGATCTCGGCTGCATAGACGACGCTGTGGACGCACACACCCGCAGTCGTGATCTGTGCCGTGAGTCACATGACCGTGAGGGCGAGGCGATGGCGTTGAACAACCTCGGTCTCGCGTTGGAGGAAGCGGACCGAGTGGCGGATGCCATCGACGCTTACACCCGTGCCCTGACCCTGTCTCGGACCATCGGTGACCGTCAGATCGAGGCCTCCGTGTGGAACAACTTCGGCAACGCTCTCGAAGCGGTGGGGCGAGTGGACGAAGCCCTGCAGGCCTACCGCAAAGATCTGGATTTCTGCTTGGGATTGGAGCACTGGTACGGAGCCGGCCAGAGTCTCGACAACATCGCTCTCGCTCTCGTATCCCTCGGTCGCGTCGGGGATGCCCGCGCCCACTACCAGCAGGCCGCCGACGCGTACACCCGGGCCAACGCCCCCCAGGAAGCCGCCGAAGCCCGCGCCCGCGCCGCCGCCCTCACCGCCCCTGCCGCACCCACCGATACACCAGCTCCGGACGCCCCACCTGCCCGTACAGCGGACTCCGTACCGCCCGCCCCGCGTCCACCAGGTGCTCCAGGTACCGTCGCGCGGTGATGCGCGAGATGCCCACCGCCTCGGCCACCCCGGCCGCGGTGAGCCCCTCCGACGCGGCCTCCCGCAGCGCGGCCGTCACCCGCTCCAGCGTCGGCCCGCTGAGCCCCTTCGGCAGGGCCGCCGGTGACGGCGCCCGGAGGCTGGCCAACGCGCGGTCCACCTCGTCCTGGCCGCTCGCCTCGCCCACCGCCGCGTGGAACTCGGCGTACCGCACCAGCCGGTCCCTCAGCGTCGCGAATGTGAACGGTTTGAGCACATACTGGACGACCCCAAGCGAGACCCCTTCCCGTACCACCGCCAGGTCCCGCGCCGAGGTCACCGCTATCACGTCGGCGTGGTGGCCGGCGGCCCGCAGGGACCGGGCCAGCTGCAAGCCGTGCACATCCGGCAGGTGGAGGTCCAGCAGCAGCAGGTCCACCGCCGTGCGGTCCAGGATGCGGCGCGCCTCCGCGCCCGTGTGCGCCTTCCCGACCGCGACGAAACCCGGCACCCGGCCGACGTACATCACGTGCGCGTCGGCGGCGACCGGGTCGTCCTCGACGACGAGGACGCGGATGGGCTGCCGGTCGTTCGTCATCTGCCGCCGCCCAGGGGTGTGCGCAACGGCAACCGCACCTCGAACACCGCTCCGCCCTCGCCGTCCTCGCCGGACTCCGTCACCGTCAGCGTGCCCTCGTGGCGGTGGACCGCCTGCCGGACCAGGGCCAGCCCGAGTCCCCGCCCGCCGGGTCCGGCCGGCTTGGTGGAGAACCCCCGCTGGAATACCAGGTCGGCGTGGTCAGGGTCGACCCCCGGGCCGGTGTCCGACACCCGGAGCACCACTTCGGCGGCCGTAGCGTACGCCGTCACGGTCACCCGTGCCCGCACGCTGCCCTGTGCAGCGTCCACCGCGTTGTCGATCAGGTTGCCGAGGATGGTCACCAGGTCGCGGGCGGACACGCTCTGCGGGAGCAGTCCGTCGTCCAGCCGGCTGTCGGGCGAGACGACCAGCTCCACGCCCCGCTCGTTCGCCTGCGCGGTCTTGCCCAGCAGCAGCGCGGCCAGGACCGGCTCGCTCACCGCGGCCACCACCTGGTCGGTCAGGGCCTGCGCCAGCTCCAGCTCGGCCGTGGCGAACTCCACCGCCTCCTCGGCCCGGCCCAGCTCGATGAGGGAGACGACCGTGTGGAGGCGGTTCGCGGCCTCGTGCGCCTGGGAACGCAGGGCCTGGGTGAAGCCGCGCTCGGAGTCCAGTTCGCCCATCAGGGACTGGAGCTCGGTCACGTCGCGGAGGGTCACGACCGTGCCCCGGTGTTCGCCCCCGGACACCGGGGAGGTGTTCACGACCAGGACCCGGGACTCGGTCAGGTGCACCTCGTCCACCCGGGGCTCGGAGGACAGCAGCGCGCCGGTCAGCGGGGCCGGCAGGCCGAGGCCGGCCACCGAGCGGCCGATCGCCTCCTCCTCGGGGCCGACGCCCAGGAGTTCCCGGCCGCCGTCGTTGATCAGGGCCACCCGGTACCGGCCGTCCAGCATCAGCAGCCCTTCCCGGACGGCGTGCAGTGCGGCCTGGTGGTAGTCGTGCATCCGGCTCAGCTCGGTGGCGTTCATGCCGTGGGTGTGGCGGCGCAGCCGGGCGTTGATCACGTAGGTGCCGACCGCGCCGAGCAGCAGTGTCCCGCCGGCCACCCCGAGCAGGGCCGCGACCTGGTCCTGGACCCGGGCGCTGATCGTCTCCACCTTGATGCCGGCGCTGACCAGGCCGACGATCCGGCCGTTGTCCGTGATGGGGGTCACCGCGCGGACGGACGGCCCGAGCGTGCCGGTGTAGGTCTCGGTGAAGGTGCGGCCGTGCCGGGCGGGTCCGATGTTGCCGAGGAAGCGTCGGCCGATCTGGTTGCGGTCGGGGTGGGTCCAGCGGATGCCGGACGGGTTCATGATCGTGACGAAGTCGACGTTCGCGTCCCGCGTGACCTGGAGGGCGTACGGCTCCAGCCGGGCCGTGGGGTCGGCGGTGCGGATCGCCACGCGGACCGAGGGGGAGTCGGCGATGGACCGGGCCACCGCCGTCGCCTGCCGGGCGGCGGCGTCCTCGGCCTGCCGCTGGTCGCTGACGTAGGTGAACAGCGCGTACCCGGCCACGACCACCGCGATGAGCACGGCCTGCATGGCGAACAGCTGGCCGGCCAGGCTGCGGGGCCGGGGGAGGGCGGGCAGACGCATGTCAGCAGTGTGCCTCTCCGCTTGAGCGTGAACTAAATGAACGGAAGGGTGACCGCCCTCACAGGCCGGGAGATAGTCACGGCATTCCCCGATAACGCCCGGACGTGAGCCGCACGCCGGTAGTTACGCCGACGAAGACGTCAAGGAGGGCAGTCGTGGCCGCCAGCACTCCCGGTACGGCACCTGCCGCAGCCCGCGTGAAGCGGGACCGGACCCATTACCTGTACATCGCCGTCATCGTGGCGGTCGCGCTCGGCATCGCCGTGGGCTTGATCTGGCCCGACGCCGCGGTGGAGCTGAAGCCGCTGGGCACCGGGTTCGTGAACCTGATCAAGATGATGATCTCGCCGATCATCTTCTGCACCATCGTGCTCGGCATCGGATCGGTGCGGAAGGCCGCGAAGGTCGGAGCCGTCGGCGGTATCGCCCTCGGCTACTTCCTCGTGATGTCACTCGTCGCGCTCGCCATCGGGCTCGTCGTCGGCAACGTGCTGCACCCCGGTGACGGGCTGCACATCACCAACGCGATCAAGGCGACCGGACACGGCCAGGTCTCGCCCGACGCGCTGCCGCCGGTGGACTTCGTCCTGTCGATCATCCCGACCACGTTCGTGTCCGCCTTCACCGAGGGGCAGGTGCTGCAGACCCTGCTCGTGGCCCTGCTCGCCGGGTTCGCGCTGCAGGCCATGGGCTCGGCCGGACAGCCGGTGCTGCGCGGCATCGAGCACATCCAGCGGCTGGTCTTCCGCATCCTGTCCATGGTGATGTGGGCCGCCCCGATCGGCGCGTTCGGCGCGATCGCGGCCGTGGTCGGCTCGGCGGGCATCGACGCGCTCAAGAGCCTGGCCGTGCTGATGCTCGGCTTCTACGTCACCTGCTTCCTGTTCGTCTTCGTCGTGCTCGGCGCGCTGCTGCGGATCGTCGCGGGCCTGAACGTCTTCTCCCTGTTCAAGTACCTCGGCCGGGAGTTCCTGCTGATCCTGTCGACGTCCTCGTCGGAGTCCGCGCTGCCGCGCCTGATCGCCAAGATGGAGCACCTGGGCGTCAGCCGGCCGGTCGTCGGCATCACCGTGCCGACCGGGTACTCCTTCAACCTCGACGGCACGATGATCTACATGACCATGGCGTCGCTGTACATCGCGGACGCGCTGGGCACGCCGATGTCGGTCGGCGAGCAGATCCCGCTGCTGCTCTTCCTGCTGCTGGCGTCCAAGGGCGCGGCCGGTGTCAGCGGCGCCGGGCTCGCCACGCTGGCCGGCGGCCTGCAGTCGCACAAGCCGGCGCTGGTCGACGGGGTCGGTCTGATCGTCGGCATCGACCGGTTCATGAGCGAGGCGCGGGCCCTGACGAACTTCGCGGGCAACGCGGTCGCGACGGTGCTCGTGGGCACGTGGACCAAGGAGATCGACATGGTCCGGGTGAACCGGGTGCTGGCCGGTGAGCTGCCCTTCGACGAGACCACACTGCTGGACGAGGACCGGCCCGACGCGGCCGCGGTCCCCGGGGCGCAGGAGGACGGCGAGAAGGAACTCGCCAAGGCCTGAGCCGGCCTACGAGCTCCGGACGTCCGGCCCCGCCTGAACCCGGGCCGGGCGTCCGGCCCCCGCCGCCGGGCGGCTGGGTCTCCCCCCGTGGCCCAGCCGCCCGGCTCTTGCTTTCCCCGGGCCCAGCCGTACGGCTTCTGGTTTCGGAGCCGGCCGCCCGGCTCCTGCTTTCCGGGCCCGGCCGCCGGACCTCTGCTTTCCCCCGAGGCCGGCGGTCCGGCTCCTGCGTTCCCCCCGGGGCCCGCCGCCCGGCCTCTGCTTTCCCGGGCCCGGCCGTCCGGCTGCTGCTTTCCCCGGGCCCGACGGCCGGCTCCTGCTTTCCGGCCCCGGCCGTCGGGCCTCTGCGTTCCCCCAGGCCCGGCCGTCCGGCTGCTGCTTGCCCCCGGCCCAGCCGTCCGGCTTCTGCTTTCCCCGAGGCCGGCCGCCCGCTTCTACCTTCCCTGTACCTTCCCTGGCGCCGGCCGCCCGGCTTCTGTTTTCCCCGGGAACCCAGGGCGGCGCTACGACACCCCGGCCACCAGCTCGGTGGCCCGTGAGGCGGGTACGCCCGCCGCGGTCAGCACGGCGACCGTGGCGGAGCGGCCCGCCTCCTCCGCTGCCAGGAGGCCGTCGTTCACCGCCTCCATGACCGCGAACAGCATCTGCTCGTGCACGTACGCGAGGGCCGGTGCGGGCAGCGGGGAGGCGAAGGCGCCCTCGTCCAGGCCGCGCTGGAGGAGGCGGACCTTGTCCTCGCGCAGCGGTGCGAGGCGGTCGCGGATGCCCTGCACGGTGACCGTGCGCTGGGCCAGGGCGATCAGCAGGCGGTAGCGGTCGGCGATCGGCCACAGGGCGAGCACCGAGCGGGCCACCGCCTCCGCCGGGTCGCCGACGCCGGCGCGGGCGCGCGCGTCCGCGTCCACCAGCGCCTCCACGGCCCCGTCCACCAGGGTGCTGATCAGCGCTTCCCGGCTGGGGAAGTGGCCGTAGACCGTGCGCCGTACGACGCCCGCCGCGCGCGCGATCTGGTCCATGGAGGCATCGGGATCGCGCAGCAGTTCGGCGAGGGCGACGTCGAGGATGCGGCGCCGGTTTGCGTCGGCGCGGCTGGTGTTACCCGTGGTCATGGCGGCCATTGTGCCTCCCCGCACCCTTCCCGGCTCGACTTGCACAGTGCTGTGCAACGACGTACATTGCACATGGTTGTGCAATTGCACGCCACTGTGCAAGTTTCGTCGCGTACCCGAGGAAGGCGACCCCTGCCATGCGACTCGTCATGACCGAACCGGTCGACAGGACGGACCGCCCCTACGCCCGGCGCTGGTGGGCGCTCCTGGTGCTCTGTCTCAGCCTGCTGATCATCGTGATGGCGAACACCGCCCTCACCGTGGCGGCGCCCGACATGACGAAGGACCTCGGGCTCTCCAGCGCCGACCTGCAGTGGGTGATCGACGGCTACACCGTCCCCTACGCGGCCCTGATGCTGCTGCTCGGCGCGATCGGCGACAAGTACAGCCGGCGCGGCGCGCTCGTCCTCGGCCTGCTGGTGTTCGGCGGCGGGGCCGTCTTCGGCTACCTCGCCGACAGCTCCGCGACCGTCATCGCGGCCCGCGCCGTGATGGGCGTCGGCGCGGCCCTGATCATGCCGGCCACGCTCTCCCTGCTCGCCGCGACCTTCCCGCGCGCCGAGCGGGCCAAGGCGATCACGCTGTGGACCGCCACCGCCGGGCTCGCCATCGCCGCCGGGCCGGTGGTCGCCGGCGCCCTGCTGCGCGACCACGGCTGGGCCTCCACCTTCCTGATCAACGTGCCCATCGCGGCCGTCGCGATCGTCGGCGCCCTGGTCCTCGTACCGCCGTCCAAGGCCGGCCACCACGACCGCATCGACTACGTCGGCGGACTGCTGTCGGTGCTCTGGACCGGCGCGCTCGTCTACATGATCATCGAAGGCCCGCACTTCGGCTGGCACGCCAAGGCCGTCGGGGCGGCCGTCGCCGCCGGCGTCGGCCTGGTCGCCTTCGTCCTGTGGGAGCTGCGCCACCCGCGCCCCATCCTGGACGTGCGCCGCTTCGCCGGCCGCCGGTTCGCCGGCTCCAACCTCGCCGTCGCCCTGTTCTTCCTCGCCGTCTTCGGCGCCTTCTACTACCTCACCCAGCACCTGCAGTTCGTCCTCGGCTACGACGCCCTGGAGACCGGTGTGCGCATGCTGCCGCTCGCCGGTGCCGTCTTCGTCGGCTCGGCGCTGACCGGGTACCTCACCCCGCGCGTCGGCATGAAGTGGACCGTCAGCGCGGGCATGGTCGGCGGTACGACCGCCCTCGCCCTGCTCACCCGGGTGGACGCCGGCTCCACCTACGGCGACTTCGTGGCGCCCCTGGTCATCCTGGGCCTCGCCATCGGCCTCGCCCTCTCGCCGTGCACCGACGCCATCATGGGCGCGTTCCCGGAGTCCGAGCTGGGCGTCGGCGGCGCCGTCAACGACACCTCGCTGGAGCTGGGCGGCTCGCTCGGCATCGCCATCCTCGGCTCGCTGCTCGCCACCTCCTACGGCGACCACCTCTCCGACGCCACCGCGGGCAGCAAGCTCCCGGCGAGCGCCCTGGACACCGCGCAGGACTCGGTCGGCGCCGGGTACGCCGTCGCGCAGGGCATCGGCGAGAAGGCGCAGCAGGCCGCAGCGCGGGCCCAGCAGGCCGGTGACCCGCAGCAGGCCGCGCAGCTCAAGCAGCAGGCCGGTGAACTGGCCGCCGGTGCCCGGCAGATGGCCGACGCGGTCGGCTCCGCCTTCTCCGACGCGGTCGCCCACACCAGCCTGGTCGGCGCGGTGATCCTCGGCGTCGGCACGGTCCTGGTGGCCGTCCTGCTGCCGCGCCGCGAGGCGCAGGCGCCGCAGGCGGAGGCGGAGGCCGAAGAGCGGGAACCGGTCCACAGCACGGCCGACTGAGCACCTCGCAGCCCCGTCCGTCGACGTGCCGTTCCGGATCAACCGGAACGGCACGTTCGCGTACGGCGTCCGTACGTGTGGTGCCCGATGATGGGTGCCTGTACGGACAGACCCGCCGAAGGTGTGGAGGCACGGGGGATGACGATCGACTGGGACCGGCGGACCTGCGCGCGCAAGGGCCATGTGACCTACGCGCCCGACGACCCCCGGCTGCGGATCAGGCTGCACGCCCAGACCGCGCTCGGGGAGGTCTGGCGGTGCCTGCGCTGCGGTGACTTCGTGCTCGGCGAGCCGCGCGGCTCGGGACCGGCCGCCGAGGCGCCGCTGGTGCCGCGCGGCAAGGTGATCCGCGACCTGTTCGTCCTGCGCTTCCTCGCCGTCGAGCGGGCCGTGCGCGGGGTGTTCATCGTGCTGGTCGCGGCCGCGGTGTGGAAGTTCAGCAACAGCCAGGACGCCGTCCGCCGCCTGTTCGACGAGTACCTGGACGTCTTCCGCCCGGTCTTCCGGCACTTCCACTACGACCTCGACCACTCACCGGTCGTCGGCTCCGTGCAGAAGGCGTTCGGTTACCGGCATTCCACGCTGCTGCTGGTGGCCGGCCTGCTGCTCGCCTACGCGCTGGTCGAGCTGATCGAGGCGGTCGGCCTGTGGTACGCCAAGCGCTGGGCGGAGTACCTGACGGTGGTCGCGACGGCCGCCTTCCTGCCGCTGGAGGTCTACGAACTCACCGAGCACATCAGCTGGCTGAAGATCGCCACCCTGGTGCTCAACATCCTCGCCGTCCTCTACATCGCCCTGACCAAGCGGCTGTTCGGCCTGCGCGGCGGACGCCGGAAGTTCGACGAGGAGCGGCGCAGCGCGTCCCTGCTGGAGGTGGAGGAGTCGGCGGGCGTCGTGCACGCCTAGGCCCCGTTCCTCCGCCGCTCTTGCGTTGACGCCGACGTCAACCCCTACCGTCGTGGTCATGCGCATCGGCGAGCTGGCCGCGCGGGCCGGGACCACGACACGCACCCTGCGGTACTACGAGGCCAGGGGGCTGCTGCCGGCCCGGCGTGACGGCAACGGACACCGTACCTACGACGAGGACGACCTCAGACTGCTGCGGCAGATCCGCACGCTGCAGGACTTCGGGTTCGACCTGGAGGAGACCCGGCCGTTCGTGGAGTGCCTGCGCGCCGGGCACCCCGAGGGCGACTCCTGCCCGGCCGCGCTGGTGGTCTACCGGCGCAAGCTGGCCGAGCTGGACGCGCTCATCGGCCAGCTGTCCGCGGTACGCGAGTCGGTCGCCGGGCAGCTGGCGCGGGCCGAGCGGGCCCGGGACGAGCTGGCCGTCGAGGCGCTGGTTCCGGGAGGTCCGGAACCCCTGTGCGAACTGGGAGGGCAGGAGCGGTGACGAAGGCGACGGGTGTGCCCGAGGTGGGGGACGCGGACTTCGAGACGGAGGTGCTGGCGTCGGAACTGCCGGTGCTGGTGGAGTTCACGGCGGACTGGTGCCCGCCGTGCCGGCAGATGGCGCCGGTGCTCAGCGCCCTCGCCGCGGAGGAGGGCGAGCGGCTCAAGGTCGTCCAGCTGGACGTGGACCACAACCCGGAGACCACGAACGCGTACAAGGTGCTGTCGATGCCGACGTTCATGGTGTTCCAGGGCGGTGAGCCCGTGAAGTCGATGGTGGGGGCGCGGCCCAAGCGGCGCCTCCTGGAGGAGCTGGAGGACGTGCTCTAAAGCGGCCCCGCCCACAGAAAATCCCCCGGGTAATTGCGCCCGGGGGATTCCTGTGCGTATATTCAGTGATTCGTGACTTTCATTTCGAGGGCCACGAATGACGTTTACTGAGCAGAGTATATCCGGGCGGGAGCGGAATTGTCAAACACCGAATTTCCAGACGATGAAATCCGGCACGAGCAGGAATTCATCGACGGACTGTACGCGCGCGTGGACGTGCTGCGCGGCGACGCCGAGACCTCCGTCGCGGACGCGCTCGCCCAGGGCGACAAGCCCATGCAGGCCCGGCTGGAGCGGGACATCCTGGTCGCCGAGCGTTCGGGGCTGCTCGCCGCGCTGAACGCCGTGGACGGCTCGCTCTGCTTCGGCCGCATCGACCTCGCCGACGGCACCGAGCACCACATCGGCCGGATAGGGCTGCGCGAGGAGGACGCCGAGCGCACCCCGGTGCTCATCGACTGGCGGGCCGACGTCGCCCGTCCCTTCTACCTGGCCACCGGCCACACTCCGATGGGCCTGCGCCGCCGCCGGCACATCGCCTCCGAGGGCCGTACCGTCACCTCGCTGCACGACGAGATCCTCGACCTCGGCGACGCCACCCGCACCGGGCACGAGGACCCCAGCGGCGACGCCGTCCTGCTGGCCGCGCTGAACTCGGCCCGCACCGGCCGGATGAGCGACATCGTGCAGACCATCCAGGCCGACCAGGACCGCATCATCCGGGCACCGCACCAGGGCGTGCTGGTCGTGGAGGGCGGCCCCGGCACCGGCAAGACGGCGGTCGCCCTGCACCGGGCGGCCTATCTGCTGTACGAGCACCGGGAGCTGCTGGCCCGCCGGGCCGTCCTCATCGTCGGCCCGAACCCGGCCTTCCTCGGCTACATCGGCGAGGTGCTGCCCTCCCTCGGCGAGACCGGCGTGCTGCTGGCCACCGTCGGCGAGCTGTTCCCCGGCGTGCGGGCCACCGCCGCCGACACCCCCGAGGCCGCCGCCGTGAAGGGCCGTGCCGGCATGGCCGACGTGCTCGCCGCCGTCGTCCGCGACCGGCAGGCCCTGCCCGACCCGGTCATCGCGATCGAGCACGACCGCGAGGTGCTCATGCTGGACGAGGGCCTGGTGCGCGTCGCCCGCGAGCGCACCCGCGCCGCCAGGCTGCCGCACAACGCGGCCCGCGAGCACTTCGAGGGGCACATCCTCAACACGCTCACCGAGCTGTACGCCGAGCGCGTGGGCACCGACCCCTACGACGGCAGCAGCCTGCTCGACGCCTCCGACATCACCCAGATCCGCGACGAACTCGCCGAGAACCCCGAGGTCTGGGACGCCGTCGACCAGCTGTGGCCCCGGATCACCCCGCAGCGGCTGGTCGCCGACTTCCTCGCCGCATCGGACGGCCACCTCCCCGAGGAGGACGCCGACGCGGTCCGCCGCCCGGTGACCCGCGCCTGGACCGTCGCCGACGTGCCCCTGCTGGACGAGGCCGCCGAACTCCTCGGCGAGGACGACCGGACGGCCCGGGCCCGCGCCGAACGCGAACGCGAGACCCAGGTGGCGTACGCCCAGGGCGTGCTCGACGTCTCCTACGCCTCCCGGACCTACGAGTTCGAGGACAAGGAGGCCGACGACCCGGACGCCTCCGAGGTGCTGTCCGCGCACGACATCATCGACGCCGAGCGGTTCGCCGAGCGGCAGGAGGAGGCCGACCACCGCAGCGCCGCCGAGCGGGCCGCGGCCGACCGCACCTGGGCGTTCGGGCACATCATCGTGGACGAGGCGCAGGAGCTGTCGCCGATGGCCTGGCGGCTGCTGATGCGGCGCAGCCCCACCCGCTCGATGACCCTGGTCGGCGACCCCGCCCAGACGGCGGAGGCGGCCGGCGTCGGCTCCTGGGCGGACATCCTCGCGCCCTACGTCGAGGACCGCTGGGAGCACACCCGGCTGGGCGTCAACTACCGCACCCCGGCGGAGATCATGGACCTGGCGGCGGCCGTGGTCCGCGCCGAGCACCCGGACTTCGAACCGCCCAGCTCGGTCCGCTCCACCGGCGAACGCCCCTGGGTACGCCACGTCGCCGACGACCTGCCCGGCGCGGTCGCCAAGGCGGCCGCCGAACTCGCCCCGGCGGAGGGCCGGCTCGCGGTGATCGCCCCGCGCGCCCTGCACCGCTCGCTGGCCGCCCGCCTGGACGGCGTCACGGCCGGCGCCGAACCGGATCTGACGCGGACGGTCGTCCTGCTCGACCCCCGCCAGTCCAAGGGCCTGGAGTTCGACGCCGTGCTGGTGGTGGAGCCGGGCGCCTACGGCACCAGCGACCTGTACGTGGCCCTCACCCGGGCCACCCAGCGGCTCGGCGTGCTGCACACGGGCTCGCTGCCGCCGGGCCTGGCCGGCAGCGAGTGACGGCGGGGGGGCGGCCCTGCGGGGGCTGCGGGTGCTGCCGCCCCCGGGCTCCTGAACGGGCCCGTCAGAGCCGCCGCCACCGTCCCCGGCGCCACGACGATCCGCCGCATGTCCTCCCCCTCCGCCCCACCGGGCGCCGAGCGTGGACGCGGCGTGGGGCGGAGGGCGAAGGGCAGGTCAGGCCGGACGCAGCCACACCGTCGCCAGCGGCGGCAGGGTCAGCCGGATGCTCGCCGGCCGGCCGTGCCAGGGCTGCGGCTCGGGCTTGACGACGTCCGGACGGGTGACGTCGCTGCCGCCGTAGCGGGCCGCGTCGGTGTTGACGGCCTCCACCCAGGCGGGGACGTCGTCCGGCACCCCGAGCCGGTAGTCGTGGCGGACCACCGGGGACAGGTGGGAGACCGCGAGCAACGGGGTGCCCTCGGCGTCGCGGCGCAGGAACGCGAAGACGTTGTCGTCCGCCGCGTCCCCGGTGATCCACTCGAAGCCCGCCGGGTCGGTGTCCCGCTGCCACAGCGCCGGACTCGCCCGGTACACCGCGTTCAGGTCCGCCACGAGGTCCCGCACGCCCCGGTGGTCCGCCTCGGCACCGTACTCCGGGTCGAGCAGCCACCAGTCGGGCCCGCGCACCTCGGACCACTCGGCTCCCTGGGCGAACTCCTGTCCCATGAAAAGCAGTTGCTTGCCGGGATGGGCCCACATGAAGCCCAGGTAGGCGCGGAGCCCGGCGCGCTGCTGCCACCAGTCGCCCGGCATCTTCGACACCAGCGACCGCTTGCCGTGCACCACCTCGTCGTGGGAGATCGGCAGCACGTAGTTCTCGCTGTAGGCGTACACCATCGAGAACGTCATCTCGTGGTGGTGGTAGGCCCGGTGCACCGGCTCGTGGCTCATGTACTGCAGCGAGTCGTGCATCCAGCCCATGTTCCACTTCAGGCCGAAGCCGAGCCCGCCGAAGCCGCTGGGGCCCTTGTGGTGGGTGGGCCGGGTGACACCGTCCCACGCCGTCGACTCCTCGGCGACGGTCACCACGCCCGGGCAGCGCCGGTACACGGTGGCGTTCATCTCCTGGAGGAAGGCCACCGCGTCCAGGTTCTCCCGGCCGCCGTGCTCGTTCGGCGCCCACTGGCCCGGCTCGCGCGAGTAGTCCAGGTAGAGCATCGAGGCGACCGCGTCCACGCGCAGCCCGTCGATGTGGAACTCCTCGCACCAGTACACGGCGTTCGCGACCAGGAAGTTGCGCACCTCGCGCCGCCCGAAGTCGAACTCCAGCGTGCCCCAGTCGGGGTGGGCGGCCCGCCGCGGGTCGTGGTGCTCGTACAGCGGGCGCCCGTCGAACTCGGCGAGCGCCCAGTCGTCGCGCGGGAAGTGCGCCGGCACCCAGTCCATCAGCACCCCGATACCGGCCTGGTGCAGCCGGTCCACCAGGTACTTGAAGTCGTCCGGGGTGCCGAGCCGGGCCGTCGGCGCGTAGAACCCGGTGACCTGGTAGCCCCAGGAACCGCCGAAGGGATGCTCGGCGACCGGCATCAGCTCCACGTGCGTGAAGCCCAGCTCGCTCACGTACGCCGGCAGCTCCTCGGCCAGCTCGCGGTACGTCAGGCCCGGCCGCCAGGAGGGCAGGTGGACCTCGTAGACGGAGAACGGCGCCTCGTGGACCGGGGTGTCCGCCCGGTGCGCCAGCCACTCGCCGTCGCCCCACTCGTGGTGCGAGGCGCACACGATCGAGGAGGTGGCGGGCGGCACCTCGGTACGGCGGGCCAGCGGGTCGGCGCGCAGGGTGCGCGAGCCGTCCGGGCGGGTGATCTCGAACTTGTACAGCTCGCCCTCGCCGATCCCCGGCACGAACAGCTCCCAGACCCCGGTGCCGCCGAGCGAGCGCATCGGGTGGCCCGTACCGTCCCAGAAGTTGAAACCGCCCGTGACCCGCACGCCCCGCGCGTTCGGCGCCCACACCGCGAACCGGGTGCCGGTGACCCCCTGGTGGGTGGTGACGTGCGCGCCGAGCGCCCGCCACAGCTGCTCGTGCCGGCCCTCCCCGATCAGGTGCAGGTCCAGGTCGCCGAGGGTGGGCAGGAAGCGGTAGGCGTCCTCCGTCTCGTGCACCGTGCCGTCGTAGGTGACCAGCAGCCGGTGGACCGGGACCTCGGCGAGCGGGAGCAGGCCGGAGAAGAAACCGTCGCCGTCGTCGTGCAGTTCGGCCCGCAGCCCGTCCGCGACCACGGTGACCGCCTGCGCGTACGGGCGGAACGCGCGGAAGGCCACGCCGCCCGGCACCGGGTGCGCGCCCAGCACGGAGTGCGGATCGTGGTGGGTGCCGTCCAGCAGCCGCGCCCGGTCGCCGGCGTCGACGGCCGGGGACACGGCGACCTCCACGACGGGCGCCGGCGCCTGCGCGGGCACCGGCACGGCGGGCGCCGGCACCTGCGGCGGGACGTCCACGGCGGGCGCGGGCGCCTGCGCGGGGACCTCCCGGACCGGCGCCTTCCGGGCGGCGGCCTTCTTCCTGGCCGCGGCTTCCTTGTCGGCCGGGGACGGCTTGTTGGCCTTGGGGGTCACGGACGAGCCTCCTGGTCGGGCAGAGCGAGGCGGCGCACCGCGGTCAGCGGCACGGACAGCCAGTCGGGGCGGTGCCGGGCCTCGTAGACGACCTCGTAGACCGCCTTGTCGGTCTCGTAGGCGCGCAGCAGCACCGGGTCGGTGCGCGGATCGCGGCCGGCGACTTCCGCGTACCCGGAGCAGTAGGCGGCCCGGCAGGCGTGCGCCCAGTCCGGGGCGGGCGGGGTCACCGAGCGGGCCGCGTAGTCGAAGGAGCGGAGCATCCCCGCCACGTCCCGCACCGGCGGCTGCGGCATGCGCCGCTCGGCCAGCGGCCGGGCCGGCTCGCCCTCGAAGTCGATCAGCGACCAGTCACCGGACGGCGAGCGCAGGCACTGCCCCAGGTGCAGATCGCCGTGCACCCGCTGGGCGGTCCAGGTGTGGCCCTCGGCGGCCAGGTCGGCCAGCGCCGCGTACGCCGAGCGCAGCCCGTCCTCGTACGGCCGCAGCGCCGGCACCGCCTGTACGGCCGCGGCCAGCCGCTCGGTCATGCCGTCGACCAGCGACTGCAGTTGTACGTGGCCGAGGGTGACCGTGGGCAGGGCACGGGCCAGCGCGGTGTGCACCTCGGCGGTGGCCCGGCCCAGCGCGCGGGCCTCGGCGGCGAAGTCCTCGCCCTTGGCCAGCTCGCGCAGCGCCAGTTCCCAGCCGTCGGCGGCACCGCTCACGAACGGCTGGAGCACGGCCAGCACGTACGACTGCGCGTCCACGTCGGCGTTCAGCCAGGCCGTCGGCGCGGGCACCCGGGGGCAGCCCTCGCGGGCCAGGGCCAGCGGTATCTCCAGGTCGGGGTTGACGCCGGGCACCACCCGGCGCAGCAGCTTGAGGATGAACGTATCTCCGTAGACCACCGACGAGTTGGACTGCTCGGCGGTCATCAGCCGGGCCACCAGGCCCGGGCGTATCTCCTGCCCGGACTCCCGCTCGAAGCGCAGCGCGCCGATGCGGGACCGGGTGCGCAGGGCCTCCAGCAGCACCTCGGCGGGCCGGGCGTCGTGCAGGGCCTCGTACACCGTGCGTCCGGCGAGCGGGCCTTCCGTCACATGGCCGATGAGCGCGGGCGCCAGCCGGGGCGGCAGCGCCTCGCGCACGCCTATCAGGAGCTGGTAACAGTCGCCCGGGTGCGGCGGTGCGCCTGGCACGGCGGGCTGCTGGACGCGCAGCAGCAAGTGGTAGAGGCCCAGTCGGCCGTCGGGCGGCAGCAGTTCGGTGACCGACACGGGGGTGAACCCGGTGACCGGACGTCCCTTGCCCGCGAACCAGCGCTGCCGGGGCAGCCAGGCGCGCAGCAAGGGGTCGAGCGAGGTGAGGAGAGGGGTGGTGCCGGAAGAGGTGACCGTATCCGCCATGGGCGTCACGTCCTTTCCCCGGGGGTCGTCGGGGTGTTACTACTGCGTGCCCCGGGTGGGGCGGTGGAAACGCGGCACCGCCCCACCGGACCGCGCTACGTGGGTTCCGCGCGCAACCGGAACCAGTAGAAGCCGTGCCCCGCGAGGGTGAGCAGGTACGGCAGCTCGCCGATCGCGGGGAACCGGACCCCGCCGAACAGCTCGACGGGGTGCCGCCCGCCGAACCGGCTCAGGTCCAGCTCCGTGGGCTGTGCGAAGCGGGAGAAGTTGTGGACGCACAGCACGAGGTCGTCCTCGTACTCGCGCAGGAAGGCGAGCACCGCCGGGTTCGACGACGGCAGCTCGGTATAGGACCCCAGTCCGAAGGCAGGATTCTGCTTGCGGATCTCGATCATGCGGCGGGTCCAGTGCAGCAGCGAGGAGGGTGAGGACATCGACGCCTCGACGTTGGTGACCTGGTAGCCGTAGACCGGGTCCATGATGGTGGGCAGGAAGAGGCGTCCCGGGTCGCAGGACGAGAAGCCGGCGTTGCGGTCGGGTGTCCACTGCATGGGGGTGCGGACGGCGTCGCGGTCGCCGAGCCAGATGTTGTCGCCCATGCCGATCTCGTCGCC
>NZ_JOIU01000004.1 GCF_000720135.1 Streptomyces sp. NRRL S-1022
GGCGACGAGATCGGCATGGGCGACAACATCTGGCTCGGCGACCGCGACGCCGTCCGCACCCCCATGCAGTGGACACCCGACCGCAACGCCGGCTTCTCGACGTGCGACCCGGGACGCCTGTACCTGCCCACCATCATGGACCCGGTCTACGGCTACCAGGTCACCAACGTCGAGGCGTCGATGTCCTCGCCCTCCTCGCTGCTGCACTGGACCCGCCGCATGATCGAGATCCGCAAGCAGAACCCGGCCTTCGGACTCGGCTCGTTCACGGAACTCCAGTCCTCCAACCCCGCGGTGCTGGCCTTCCTGCGCGAGTACGGCGACGACCTCGTGCTGTGCGTGAACAACTTCTCCCGCTTCGCCCAGCCCACCGAGCTGGACCTGCGGGCCTACGACGGCCGGCACCCGGTCGAGCTGATCGGCGGTGTGCGCTTTCCCGCGATCGGTGAACTGCCCTATCTGCTCACCCTGCAGGGCCACGGCTTCTACTGGTTCCGGCTCACCCGAGTCGCATCCCGCATCGGCCGCCGCCGCTGATCCGACGGCGCCGAGGAAAGGACGCGTCACCATGCCGAAGACCATCACTCCCCGACCGAGAACCGCCGTCGGCACGGACGGCCCGCTGGTCTCGCTCGGCGCGCTGCTGCGCGAGTGGTTGCCGAGGCAACGCTGGTTCGCGGGCAAGGACCGGCCCGTCACCGATCTGACGGTGCTGTCCGTGACCGAACTGTTCCCGGGGTGTCTGCACCTGCTGGTGCACGCCTCGCACGTGCCGGTGCCCACCCCCGGCGGCACTCCCCCGCCCGGGGACTGCTACCAGCTGCTGCTGGGGCTGCGCCCGCACCTGGCCCCACGGCTGGAGCAGGCGTTCATCGGGCGCGCCGAGGACGGCCCGTTGGCCGGGCTCGCGGTGTACGACGCGCTGCACGACCCGCGTTCGGCACACCTGCTGCTGGAGCGGGTGCGGCAGCCCGGCACGGCGGGTCCGCTGCGGTTCGAGGCGGACCCGGCGGCCCTGGTACCCGGCGGGCTGCCACCGCGGCTGCTGGACGCCGAGCAGTCCAACTCCTCGATCGTGTACGGCGACGCGTACATCCTGAAGCTCTTCCGCCGGATCCAGCCGGGCGTCAACCCGGACCTGGAGGTGCCGGCCGCGCTGGCCGCACAGGGCTGCACCCGGGTGCCCGCACCGGTGGCCTGGTTCACCACGACCGGCTCCCGCCCCGCCACCCTCGGTGTGCTCCAGCCCTTCCTGCCGGACGCCACCGACGGCTGGACGCTGGCGCTGCGGGCGCTCGCCGCGGGCGACCACTTCACCACCGAGGCCCGTGCGCTGGGCCGGGCCATGGCGGAGGTGCACCTGGCGCTGGCCGAGGCCTTCCCGCCGGCCGGGCCGGGCGAGAACGGCCGTACGGCCGAGGCGATGTGCGCGCGGCTGGACGCCGCCGCGCACGCCGTGCCCGCACTGCAGCCCTTCGTCCCCGGCCTGAAGGCCGCGTTCGGGGCGCTCGCCACCTGCGACACCGGGCCGCCGGCCCAGCGCATCCACGGCGACCTGCACCTCGGCCAGGTGCTGCGGGCCGGCCGCGACTGGTTCGTCATCGACTTCGAGGGCGAGCCGTCCCGGCCGCTGGCCGAGCGGCGCGCCCCGCAGTCCCCGGTGCGGGACGTCGCGGGGATGCTGCGCTCCTTCGACTACGCGGCCCGGCAGCGCCGCCCCTGGCGACCCGAGTGGGCGCGCCGCTGCCGGGAGGCGTTCTGCGCGGGCTACGCGGCCCGCGCCGGCTGGGACCCACGCAAGAAGCACGCGCTGCTGCGCGCGCACGAGACGGACAGGGCGGTCTACGAGGTGCTGTACGAGGCGAGACACCGGCCCGACTGGCTGCCGGTACCGATGGCGGCGATCAAGCGACTCGCCGTGTGGGGAGGCTGACCCCATGGCACTGCGCACCACGCGTCCCGAGGCCGCGGGCCCGAGGCCGGCCGCGGCCGCCGGTCTCGACCCCGCCGACCGCGGCCGGCTGCTGGCCGGCGCGCACCACGATCCGCACGCCCTGCTGGGCGCCCACCCGGTGCCGGGCGGCACGCTGTTCAGGGCGCTGCGCCCCAACGCCCGGACGGTGAGCGTCGTGATCGACGGCGAGCGCACCGCGCTGCGGTCGGAGGGCGACGGTCTGTTCGCCGCCGTCCTGCCCTGCGCCCAGGTCCCGGCGTACACCCTGCTGGTGACGTACGACGACGGCGAGCAGGAGGTGGACGACCCGTACCGCTTCCTGCCCGCCCTCGGCGAGCTGGATCTGCACCTGATCCGGGAGGGCCGGCACGAGCAGCTGTGGCGGGCGCTCGGAGCCGAACCGATGGTCCACCAGGGCGTGGCCGGCACCCGCTTCACCGTGTGGGCGCCCAACGCCCAGGGCGTGCGGGTGGCCGGGGACTTCACCTTCTGGGACGGCACCCAGTACCCGATGCGCTCGCTCGGCGCGTCCGGGGTGTGGGAGCTGTTCCTGCCCGGGATCGGCGAGGGCACCCGGTACAAGTTCGAGATCACCTCCCGGTACGGCCACCGGTTCCTGAAGGCGGACCCGATGGCGCGGGGCACGGAGGTGCCGCCGGACACCGCGTCGGTGGTGACGGCCTCGCGGTACGAGTGGGGCGACGCGGAGTGGATGGCGCACCGCGGTGACACCCCCGTGCACCAGGCACCCTTCTCGGTGTACGAGGTGCACCTGCCGTCGTGGCGGCCGGGGGCGTCGTACCGGCAACTCGCGGAGGAACTCCCGGCCTACGCCAAGCGGATGGGCTTCACGCACGTGGAGCTGATGCCGGTGGCCGGGTACCCGTTCAGCGGCTCGTGGGGGTACCAGGTCACCTCGTACTACGCGCCGACGCCCCGGCTGGGGTCCCCGGACGACTTCCGGTACTTCGTGGACGCCTGTCACCGGGCCGGCCTCGGCGTGATCATGGACTGGGTGCCGGCGCACTTCCCGAAGGACGACTGGGCGCTGGCCCGGTTCGACGGGGACCCGCTGTACGAGCCCGGGAACGCCCGGCGGGCGGAGCACCCGGACTGGGGGACGTACGAGTTCGACTACGGCCGCACCGAGGTGCGCAACTTCCTCGTCGCCAACGCGGTCTACTGGTGCGAGGAGTTCCACATCGACGGGCTGCGCGTGGACGCCGTCGCCTCCATGCTCTACCTGGACTACTCGCGGGACTCCGGACAGTGGGAGCCGAACGTGTTCGGCGGCCGGGAGGACCTGGACGCGGTGGCCTTCCTCCAGGAGATGAACGCCACCGTGTACCGGCGCTGCCCGGGCGTGGTGACCATCGCCGAGGAGTCCACCGCGTGGGACGGGGTGACCCGGCCGACGGACAGCGGCGGGCTCGGGTTCGGGCTGAAGTGGAACATGGGCTGGATGCACGACTCGCTGGAGTACATCCAGAAGGAACCGGTGCACCGCAAGTACCACCACGACGAGATGACGTTCTCGATGGTGTACGCCTACAGCGAGAACTACGTGCTGCCGATCTCCCACGACGAGGTGGTCCACGGCAAGCAGGCGCTGGTGTCGAAGATGCCCGGCGACTGGTGGCAGCGGCGCGCCAACCACCGGGCGTACCTCGGCTTCATGTGGGCCCATCCGGGCAAACAGCTGCTGTTCATGGGGCAGGAGTTCGCCCAGGGGGCGGAGTGGTCCCACGAGCACGGCCCGGAATGGTGGCTGCTCGGCGACGACTACCACTCCGCCGGCGACCACCGGGGCGTGCAGGGCCTGGTGCGCGACCTGAACGAGGTGTACCGGGCGACGCCGGCGCTGTGGCAGCGGGACACCGACCCGGGCGGCTTCCGGTGGGTGCTGTGCGACGCGGCGGAGGACAACGTCCTGGCGTTCCTGCGGTTCGCCGCCGACGGCGGCCCGCTGCTCGCCGTGTCGAACTTCTCCCCGGTGGTCCGGCAGGACTACCGCCTGTGGGTCCCGGACGGGATCCCCGCCTGGCAGGAGGCGCTGAACACGGACGACGTCCGCTACGGCGGCAGCGGTGTCGGCGCCGGCGGGCCGGTCCGGCCCGAGGACGGCTGCCTGAGGCTGACGCTTCCGCCGCTGGCCACCGTGTGGATGGTGCCCGTGCGCTGAAGGCCGCAGGTGTCGAGGGCCGTCCGGGGGGCAGTCGTCGGTCGTACGGAACCCACGACTGCCCCCAGCGGCACGGACAGAAGGGCGGCACCAGGTGCGCACCGTCGGAGTGGAGGAGGAACTCCTCCTCGTCGATCCGGACAGCGGAGACCCGAAGGCCCTGGCGGCGGCCGTCCTCGCGCGTGCCGCCCAGGACGACCCCGGGCAGGAGGTGTTCGAGAAGGAGCTGTTCGGGCAGATGCTGGAGTTCGCCACGCATCCGCAGTCGGACATGGCGGCCCTCGGCGACGAGATCGTCCGCTGCCGCAAGGAGGCGGCCCGGCACGCCGGGCAGATCGGCTGCGGGGTCGCCGCGCTGGCCACCTCCCCGCTGCCGGTCAGCCCCGCCCTGAGCGTGAACGAGCGGTACCAGTGGCTGGCCGAGCGGTACGGCGTCCCCACCTGGGACCAACTGGTGTGCGGCTGCCACGTGCATGTGTCGGTGGAGTCCGACGAGGAGGGTGTCGCGGTCCTGGACCGGCTGCGCCCGTGGCTTCCGGTCCTGCGTGCGGTGAGCGCGAACTCCCCGTTCTGGCAGGGCCGCAACACCGGGTACGCCAGCTACCGCAGCCGGGTGTGGAACCGGTGGCCCTCGGCCGGTCCGACCGAGCCGTTCGGGTCCGCCGAGGAGTACCACCGCCGCGTGGCCGAGATGGTGGCCACCGGGGTCATCCTGGACGAGGCCATGGTCTACTTCGACGCGCGGCTGTCGGCCAGCTACCCGACGGTGGAGATCCGGGTGGCGGACGTGTGCCTGGGCGCGGAGAACGCCGTACTGTTCGCGACCCTCGTCCGCGCGCTCGTGGAGACGACCGCGCGGGAGTGGCGGGCCGGCCTGCCCGCGCCCGACCCCGGGGTGAGCCTGCTGCGGCTGGCCGACTGGCAGGCCGCGCGGTACGGCATCGAGGAGGACCTCCTCGACCCGGTCACCCTGCGGCCCCGGCCCGCCCCGCAGGTGCTGCGCTCCCTGCTGGAGTACACCGGGGACGCGCTCACCGAGAGCGGCGACGCGGAACGGGCCGAGCGGGCCGTCGCGGAGCTGCTGCGGACGGGCAACGGCGCACGTGAGCAGCGCGGGCTGCTGGAGCGCACCGGCAGCCTGCGGGACGTCGTCACCGAGTGCGTGCGCCGCACCCAGTGCTGAACGTCCCGCCCCCGGCTGCTCAGAGGATCAGGACCAGGGCGTAGACCAGGAAGAACGCGGCGATCAGGATCACGAGGGCCAGGATCAGCGTCAGCGGGGCCTTAGCCCAGCCCTTTGTCGGGTTGTGCGTCTCCCGGGGACCGGCCTCGGGCATGCTGCTCTCGGCGGGCGGTGTCTCACCGGGCGGGACACCGCCGCCGGGCTCCAGCCCGGTGGTGCGTTCGGGCTCCGGATCAGGGTTCACATGACTCATGCCTCCCGAGTCCCCAGGACACGCCCACATCATCAGCCGATCACGATTCCTCGTTCCCGTCACCGAACGCGCTTGTCTGGGCTACATTCGAGCACCGCCGACACCGAGCCGTTCGGCGGAGTGACCCTCCGTACACCAGGAGCAGCGCATGCGGGACGTCGCCCTCGCTCCAGCCGCTACCCGGCCGCTCACCGGCGGCCTCGCCGACAGCGTCTTCGAGCGGGCGGACCTCGATCCGACGCTTCCGGTGCTGGCGCGCCGCGCCGGACCGCCCGCGACCGGCTGGGCGGAGGTGACGGCGGTCGAGCTGCGGGACGAGGTGGTCGACCTGGCCAAGGGCCTGATCGCCGCCGGGATCTCGCCCGGCCACCGGGTGGCCCTGATGGCCCGTACCCGCTACGAGTGGACGGTGCTGGCGCACGCGCTGTGGACCGTGGGCGCCGAGGTGGTGCCGATCCATCCGGCCTCCGCGCGCGACCAGGTGGAGTGGATGCTGCGGGACGCCGGCTGTGTGGCCGTGGTCGTGGAGGACGAGCAGGGCGTCATGACCGTCGGCACCGTGTGCACCCGGCTGCCGCGGCTGCGGCACGTCTGGCAGCTGGACGCGGGGGCCCTGGCCGGCCTCGTGGAGCGCGGCGCGGTGGTGCCGTTCACCACCGTGGAGTCGCTGCGCCGGATCGTGCTGCCGGACTCCACCGCGGCCGTCGTCTACACCTCCGGCACCTCGGGCCGCCCGATGGGCTGCGCGCTCAGCCACCGCAACCTGGCCCACCCGTGCGACACGCTGCTGGCCGGCTGGGTGCACACGGCCGCCCCGCCCGGCGAGCAGCCGTCCGTACTGGCCTTCCTGCCGTTCTCGCACGTCTACGGCATCATGATCATGCTGATGTGCGTGCGCGGCGGGGTGCTCATGGCGCACGAGCCGGAGCTGTCGGGGACGGCGCTGGCCTCGGCCCTGACCACGTTCCGGCCGACGTACCTGTACGGCGTGCCGTCGTTGTTCGAGAAGCTCTACAAGACCTTCCTGCGCACCGCCCAGGAGACGGGCCGGGGCGGCCTGTTCGAGCGGGCGGCGCAGACCGCGCGGGAGTTCGCCGCGGCCGAGGAGCGCCGGAGGCTGGGCACCGGGCCGGGTCCCGGTCTGGAGCTGAGACTGCAACACGCCCTGTACGAGCGGACGGTGTACCGCAGGCTGCGGGCCGCGCTCGGCGGCCGGGTGGTGCGCGGCACCTCCGGCGGCAGCGCGCTCAGTCGCGAACTGTGCCTGTTCTTCGAGGGCATCGGCGTGTTCGTGCACGACGGCTACGGGCTCACCGAGTCCTCCGGCGGGATCACCATGCAGCCGCTGGGCCGGGAGAAGTCCGGGACCGTGGGCCGGCCGCTGCCGGGCACCGAGATCCAGGTGGCCGACGACGGGGAGATCCTGGTGCGCGGCCCCTCGGTGTTCCAGGGCTACATCAGCGACGAGCGGGCGACCCGGGCCGTGCTGCGCGGCGGCTGGCTGGCCACCGGGGACATCGGGCGGCTGGACGGCGAGGGCTATCTGACGATCACCGGGCGCAAGAAGGAGATCATCGTCACCAGCGGCGGCAAGAGCGTGGCGCCGGCCCCGCTGGAGCAGCGGCTGCGGATGCATCCCCTGGTCCACCAGGCCGTGGTGATCGGCGACGACCGGCCGTGCGTGGGCGCGCTGATCACCCTGGACCCGGAGTTCCTCGCGCACTGGCGGGCCGCCCTCGCGCTCCAGGGCGACAGCGCGGGCCGGGATACCCGCGAGGAGAACGCGCTGCGGGAGGAGATCGCGCGGGCCGTGGCCTCCGCCAACAGCGCGGTCTCCCGCGCGGAGTCCATCAGGGTCTACCGGGTCCTGCAGGAATCGTTCGCACCGGACAACGGGCTGCTCACCCCGTCCATGAAGCTGCGCCGGGACGCCGTCGTACGGCACTACGCGGCCGAGATCGAGGCGATGTACCAGGCGCGCTCCCGGTCGCGGCCGGGTCCGCCGGAGCCGGCCGAGTGGGACGAACCGGACGATGTCTTCCGGTGAGGAGGTGCGCCGTACGCACAGCTGGTCCAAGGGGGGACGGGTAGCCTGCCCGGCTGGGGGAACCCGCAGCCCAGCAAGAGATCAGCAACGACGACCGTCCTGGTCGCAGGGTCCGAGCCCGGCCCCTGACCGGCCGGGACCGGGGAATGCGAGATGGTGACGGAGCGGCGCTGGGACGACACGCCACCCTCGGAGGAGAAGTACGAACGTACGTTCTCCTTCCCGGGTGAGCTGCGCAATGTCACGGGTGCGCGGCTCGCGGCGGAGGATTTCCTCCGCGCGCTCGCCCGGGAGGCACCTCCGGGCGCGCACGAGTACTGGGACGACATCCTGCTGGTCGTCACGGAACTCGCCGCGAACGCGATTCAATACGCACCCGGTCCGTTCGACCTGCGGATGCGCCGCACGTTCGACGGGGTGCACGTGACGATGCGGGACACGAGCACGACGAAGCCGGAACCACGGCCCTTCCACCCCCGTACCGGTGGTGGCGGGATCGGCTGGCACCTGGTGCACACGCTGTGCACCCAGGTCAGCGTCGTGGTGCACGAGCGGGGCAAGGACGTTCACGCGTTCCTGCCCTGGTGAGGATGTTCGACGTGTAGGTGTGCGCCAGCCGGTTACTCCGCCTCCCGGTGGGGGCATGCTGGTCCCCACGCGTTCGTCTGCCTGCCGTACCCAGTCGGCGGAACGGCTGGAGGCACGGTGGTATCGGAGTCGGCTGAGCGATCCAGGGCATGCGAACAGCGTTCGAGTCGGACCGCCTGGAGCCGCAGAAAGGGATGGACACCGTGACACGACCCAGGATCCTGGTGGTTGGCGCCGGCTTCGCCGGAGTCGAGTGCGTCCGCCGCCTGGAGCGGAAACTCGCCCCGGACGAGGCCGACGTCACGCTGGTGACGCCGTTCGCCTATCAGCTCTACCTGCCCCTGCTGCCCCAGGTCGCCTCCGGCGTGCTCACGCCGCAGTCGATCGCCGTCTCGTTGCGCCGCAGCAAGAAGTACCGCACCCGGATCATCCCGGGCGGTGCGATCGGCGTGGATCTGAAGGCGAAGGTGTGCGTCGTCCGCACCATCACCGACAAGATCGTCAACGAGCCCTACGACTACATCGTGCTGGCACCGGGCAGCGTGACCCGCACCTTCGACATCCCGGGCCTGACCGAGTACGCCTTCGGGATGAAGACCCTCGCCGAGGCCGCCTACATCCGCGACCACGTGATCTCCCAGCTCGACCTGGCGGACGCCAGCGACGACCCGGCCGAGCGGGCGGCGCGGCTGCAGTTCGTGGTGGTCGGCGGGGGCTACGCGGGCACCGAGACCGCGGCCTGCCTGCAGCGGCTGACGCACGCGGCCGTGCAGCGCTACCCCCGGCTGGACCCGGGTCTGATCAAGTGGCACCTGATCGACATCGCGCCCAAGCTCATGCCGGAGCTGGGCGACAAGCTCGGCCGCAGCGCGCAGGAGATCCTCAGGCGCCGCGGCATCGACGTCTCGCTGGGTGTCTCCATCGACAAGGCCGGTCCGGAGGAGGTCACCTTCACCGACGGCCGGGTGGTGCCCACGCACACCCTGATCTGGACGGCCGGTGTGGTCGCCAGCCCGCTCATCGCCACGCTCGGCGCGGAGACCGTCAAGGGCCGGCTGGCGGTCACCTCGGAGATGTGCCTGCCCGGCCACGACGGGGTGTTCGCGCTGGGTGACTCGGCGGCCGTGCCGGACCTGGCCAAGGGGCAGGAGGGCGCGGTGTGCCCGCCCACCGCGCAGCACGCCATGCGGCAGGGCCGGAAGGTCGGCGACAACGTCATCGCGGCGCTGCGGGGTCAGCCGTTGCAGCCGTACGTGCACAAGGACCTGGGGCTGGTCGTCGACCTCGGCGGCAAGGACGCGGTGTCCAAGCCGCTGGGTATCGAGCTGCGCGGGCTGGCCGCCCAGGCGGTGGCCCGCGGCTACCACTGGTCGGCGCTGCGCACCAACGTCGCCAAGACCCGGGTGATGACCAACTGGCTGCTGAACGCGGTCGCCGGCGACGACTTCGTGCGCACCGGCTTCCAGGCCCGCAAGGCCGCCCGGCTGAAGGACTTCGAGTACACCGACTCCTACCTGACGCCGGAACAGGTCAGGGCCCGGGTGGAGGGCGCGGGCGTCGACCAGCCGTGATGTGACCCGGATCACCGGAGACCGCCGATCATTCCCCACCCGGTCGGCGGTCCTACCCGGTGATCAGGAAACACGTCACGGAGGGACACCCGGCATGAGCGAGAAGACCGTGAAGGGCCCGGCGAGCTACTTCCCGTCGATCGAGGAGACCTACGGCCGCCCGTCGGCGAGTGGCAGGAGCTGATCCGCTCCTCGCCGCTGACGAAGCACATGGAACTCGTCGCCTGGCTCAAGTCCGAACACGGGCTCGGCCACGGGCACGCGAACGCGCTGGTGGCGGCCACGCCGGCCGAGGGCCGCCAGTCCGGGCCCACGTGCGATGCTGGGTCGTAGATCGAATACCGGCACGGGAGAGAGCACGACAGCGTGAGGGCAGCGGCACGGTCGGGACGGGTACGGATGTGGGACCGGCTGGCGGCGTCGGACCCAGGACTGCTCCGGCTCACCGCGGGACTGCGCACGGTCGCCGCCATCGCCCTGACCCTCACGGTGCTCGCCGCGCTGCGTGTCCCGGTGCCCCAGCTGGTCGCCGGGGCCATGGCGGCGATGGTCGCCACCTTCGCCATCCGCGAGAAACAGCGCGGGCCGCAGGCCGTCACGCTCGCCGTGGGACTGCCGGTGGCGCTGGCCTCGGTGTCGCTGGGCGCGCTGCTCAACCACCGCGTGATCGCCGGGGACCTGTTCTTCGTCGTCCTCATCTTCTGCGCCGTCTACGGCCGCCGGTTCGGTGACCGCGGCACGGCGCTGGGGCTGATCGGCTTCCAGGTCTACTTCCTGTCGCTGTTCGTGGGCGCGACCGCGTCCGCGCTGCCCCCGCTGTACGGCGTGCTCTGCGTGGCGTTCGGGTGCAGCGCCGCCGCCCGGTTCGTCCTGCTGCCGCAGACACCGGCGGGCACCCTGGACCGGCTGCGACGGGCCTTCCGCGCCCGGCTCGCCCAGCTGGTCGCCATCCAGGCCGAGTTGCTGGACGCCGGTCCCGACGAGGCGGAGAAGCTGCTGGAGGACCTGCGCACCGGCACCGCGCGGCTGCACGAGACGGCGCTGATGATCCAGGGCCGGCTGGAGGACGGCACCTCGGACCCGGCGGTGGCCCGGCTGCTCCAGCGCCGGGTCGCGGACGCCGAGATCGCCGCCGAGCGGCTGGGCCTGCTGCTGCTCACCGCGCGCAGCGCCCGGCGCACCGACACTCTCACGCTGCACCTGCCGGGCGCCCCGCTGCCCTCCGGCGGCGAGCTGCCGGTGCGGGACGAGGCGTCGGCCGCGCTGCACCGGGATCTGCAGGCGCTGCGGCTGCTGATGCTGCGGCCGGCCGGGGAGGCCTCGGGGACCGCGCTCGCCCAGGTGCGCAACCGGCTGCTCGGCTACCGCGAGGAGGAGAACCTGCCCGCGGCCTCCCCGGCCGTGCAGGACGCCTTCCGGGGCGTCGGCGAGGCCGCCAGGGCCGTGCTGGGCCTGCGGGTCGCGCTGGACGGGCCGCAGGACGAGTCCGACGACACCCCGGCCACCGCCCGCTCGCGCGAGGAGCTGGACGCCGAGGACGCAGCGATCGAGATCAGCGAGGACAACGAGCCGGAGGAGCCGCAGCCGGCCGGTCTGCAGCGGCCCACCACCCGGGCCGCCCTCCAGGTGGCGGTCGGCTCCACGCTGGCCATCGTGGGCGGCGAGCTGCTGTCCAGCCAGCGCTGGTACTGGGCGGTGCTGACCTGCTGGATCGTTTTCATCAACACCGCGTCCACCGGCGAGATCCTGGTGAAGGGCTACCGGCGGCTGCTGGGCACGGTGCTGGGCGTGGTGGCCGGCATCGGGCTGGCCGCGCTGGTCGGGCACCACACGTGGACGGCGTTCGCGCTGGTGCTGCTGTTCGTCTTCGCGATGTTCTACACCGCGCCCCTGTCGTACACACTGATGTCGTTCTTCGTGACGGCCATGCTGGGGCTGCTCTACACACTGCTGAACACCTACAGCATGTCCGTGCTGGTGCTGCGGATCGAGGAGACGGCGCTCGGCGCGGCCTGCGGGGTGATCGCGGCGGCGGTGGTGCTGCCGATCCGTACCCACCACCGCACCAACGAACTGCTCGTGGCGGTCCTGGAGCGGCTGGCGGACGTGACGCGGGGCGCCGTCGACCAGCTGAGCGGCGGGACGGGCGGCGATCTGGTGGAGGAGGCGCGCGAGCTGGACCAGGCGCTGGCCGACCTGCGCGCGGCCACCCAGCCGCTGACGCATCCGATCACTCCGCTGCGCACGCGCCGGAACACGGCCCGGTACGTGGTGGCGCTGCTGGAGACCTGCGCGTACCACGGGCGGTCCCTCGCGGCCACGGCCGAGCTGCTGCCGACGCATCCGGCGATCGCGGCGGATCCGCGGCTGCGCGGGGCGTGCGCGCGCATCGTGCACAACATCGAGGCGATCGCCGCGCACCTCACGGACCCGCGGTCCACCGCGGAGCTGGAAACCGGCCCGAGCATCGCGTCGATGCTTCAGCCGGGCACCCTGCGCACCCCGCGCTACGGCCGGGTCACCGACCGGGTGCTGCGCCATCTGCAGCGGCTGGACGAGGCCGTCTCGGGCCTCGCCCGGCCGCTGGGTGTGGCCGGCGGGCCGGCGCAGCCCGGGAGCTGACCGCTCACCGCTGGTCGGCGCCGCCGGGGCGGCGGCTGCCGAGCACCTCGTCGCGGACCCGGGCGCAGCTGCGGCTGATCAGGCGGGAGACGTGCATCTGGGAGATGCCGAGCCGGTCGGCGATCCGGCTCTGCGTCATGTCCTCGAAGAAACGCATGTAGAGGATGGCCCGCTCCCGCTCGGGCAGCCGGCGCAGTCCTTCCTTGGCGGCCTCGCGGTCGACCACGACGTCGTAAGAGGTTTCCGTCTCGCCGAGGGTGTCGGCGAGGCTGTAGCCGTCGTCGCCGGCGGACAGCTCGGCGTCCAGCGAAAGGGTGCTGAAGCTCTCCAGCGCCTCCATGCCCGCGTTCACCTCCTCCTCGGTGAGTCCGGTGTGGGCGGCGATGTCGGCGACGGTGGGTTCGGGGCTTCCCGGGTTCTGGGTGAGCTCACGTCGGGCCACCCGCACCCGGTTGCGCAGTTCCTGCACCCGGCGCGGCACCCGCAGGGCCCACATCCGGTCGCGGAAGTGACGCTTGACCTCTCCGGTGATGGTCGGCACGGCATAGCTCTCGAAGGCCCCCCGCGAGGGGTCGAAGCGGTCGATGGCCTTCACGAGGCCGAGGGCGGCCACCTGGCGCAGGTCCTCGACGGACTCGCCGCGGTCGCGGAACCGGCCGGCGATCCGGTGTGCCATGGGCAGCCAGGCGCAGACGAGTTCGTCGCGTACGGCGTCCCGCTCAGGACCGTCGTCCAGTTCCGCCAGCCGGGCGAACAGCTCCGCGGTATCGGGGGCGTCGTCATGGTTGCGCCGGGTGGGGGTCGCGGCGCCGCCGGCGGTGGCGCCGGGACGGCTTGTCGACATGTCGGTCAGCATGCGGAATCGCTCCTGAACGTGGTTTCAGGGCACCGCCGGAACAGCGGTTCCGGGTCTTGGCCCGAACGGTGGTGTCAGGGTTTCGCCCGCGGGGGAGCCGTCTGGGCCGCCGGAAGCGGCCCAGGCAGCGGTTGTCTGCCCCGCTGGGCGCGCGCCTCCGGTCCGAAGCACGAAACTCCGCCTGCCCCTCGACCTCGCGGGCAAACACGGCCGAGCGGAACTTCTCGGACCGCTTTGGTCCGGCGGTGCGCCGACCGCCTCAGTGCAGCGGTACGACGGCGGTGATGCACTTGCCGCCGCGGGGCAGCTCCGCCACCCGGACGTCGCGGGCCAGCCGGCACACGATGGGCCAGCCGCGGCCGCCGGGCCGGGCGGAGGCCTGCTCGTCGCCGGGCCGGGCGGCCACGGGCAGTTCCCCGCTGCGGTCGCTCACCGAGACGCGGACCCCGCCGGAGTCGACGTCGACGTCGAAGCCGGTGATACCGCCCCCGTGCAGCAGCGCGTTGGTGGTCAGTTCCGAGGTCACCAGCAGGGCGTCCTCGACGGTCTCGGGTGCGCACGGCAGCGCGCGGTCCCGGCACCGTTCGGTCATGACCCGCTCGACCGCTCTGCGGGCCTCGGCCGGCCGGCACGGTACCCGGCGGCGCGCCTCCGGCGAGACGGCGGTGGAGCTGGTCCGATGCTTGTCGAGCATCCCTTCCTCCCCTTCCTCCCCTGACGGTGCCCGGATTGCAAGGTTCTCTCCTCTTTCGGCTGACCCTTCGGAGCACTGTCAAACACCGTGGGTGCCGCTGTCATCACGGCGGTACGAGCGGGTACCCGCTCGGCATGACGGATGTGGTGGACGCGGACGAGTTGTTGCGGCGGATCCGGCGGGGCCGGGAACATGCGGCGCAGGAGGAGCGGGCCCTGCGGGAGCGGGCCCTGAGTCTGGCGGCGACGGACCCGGAGGGCGCGCGGGAGGCGACGGACCGGGCCCGGGCGTACGAGGTGGTGCTGCGGGTGCTGGAGGAGATCGTCTCGCCGGGCGGGGGCCCGGTGCGGGCGGACGGAGTGAAGCAGGTCACCTGACCCGGTTTCGGTTACCCGAAAGTACGACAGATGGTTTATTGTTCATCCATACGTGGCGCGGAGCGGTGCGGAACCGTCCTTCCCCCCCTCCTGACGCCACCGCATACGGCCCTGGCTGGCCTCCCCCGTCCAGCCAGGGCTTTTTGCTGCCCGGAGCGCGACACGCAGGCGGACACCCACCCCTTCGAGGTGCCCGGGACGCTCGTAACGGCTGAAATGGGAGGGAAGAGCCGCATCCCCACCGCACACCGCCGTCGGCGAGGAGCCCCGCGCCATGACCAAAGCGATCAAACTGCTCACTGCCCTCCCCCAGACGCAGCGCGAGCGCCTGATGGAGCTGGCCAAGGAGGTCTCCTTCCGGGAGGACACCCGGATCTTCGAGGCGGGCGGCACCGCCGACCGGTTCTGGGTGATCCGCTCCGGCGCGGTCCACCTGGACCAGCAGGTCACCTCCCGGCAGCGGGTGACCGTGGCCTCGCTCGGCGCGGGCGACCTGCTGGGCTGGTCCTGGCTGTTCCCGCCGTACCAGTGGGACTTCGGAGCGGTCGCCTTCACCGACGTACGAGCCTACGAGTTCGACGGACCGTCGGTGCTCGGGCTGTGTGTGGAGGACCCGCTCCTCGGGTTGTCGCTGGTCCGCACGGTGGCCGAGGTCCTCGCCAGCCGGCTGGAGACGACCCGCGGGAAGCTGATGGAGCAGTACACGATGCGGCGACGCAGCGGGCCGCTGTAGGCGGTCAGATCCGGTAGCGGCGCAGCGCCGGGACGGCGGCGGCCAGCGCCAGCATCAGCACGACCACCAGGGCGCCGCCGCCCGCGACCGCCGCCCGCGGTCCGAAAGCCGAGCCGGCGGTGCCGTGCAGCACGTCCGCCAGGCGCGGCCCGCCCGCGACGACCACCGTGAACACCCCCTGCATCCGGCCGCGCATCTCGTCGGTCGCGGCGGACAGCAGGATCGCGCCGCGGAAGACCATCGAGACCATGTCGGCGACGCCGGCCGCGGCGAGGAAGGCCACGGCGACCCAGAGGTTCCCGCTCAGCCCGAACCCGGCGACGGCCACGCCCCAGCCGACGACCGCTCCGATCACCATCCAGCCGTGGTGGCGGGCCCGCGAGAACACCCCGGAGAACAGTCCGCCGAGCACCGCGCCGACCGGGATGCCGGCGAACAGCACACCGAGCGCGAGTCCCTCGCCCCAGGAGCCGTACGTCTGCGCCGCCAGCTGCGGGAACAGGGCGCGGGGCATGCCGAACACCATGGCGACGATGTCGGCGAGGAAGGACAGCAGCAGCACCTTGTGCCGGGAGATGTACCGGAACCCGGCGGCTATCTCGCGCAGGCCGGCACGGCGGGCGGCCTCGCCGAGTGGCGGCAGCGCGGGCAACCGGAACACGGCCCACACGGTCACGCACAGCGCCAGCGCGTCGATCAGGTACAGCTCGGGCAGCCCGATGACCGGGATCAGTGCCCCGGCGAGCAGCGGGCCGGCCACCAGGCCGGTCTGCATCACCGTCGAACCGAGCGCGTTCGCGGCCGCCAGCTGCTCACCGGGGACCAGGCGGGCGATGGAGGCGGTGCGGGCCGGGGAGTTGAGGCCGAAGAAGGCCTGCTGGAGCGCGAGCAGCACCATGAGGACGACGACGGACTCCAGCCCGGTGACGGCCTGCGCCCAGAACAGCAGCGAGGTCACCGCGATACCGCTGTTGGTGACCAGCAGCAGCCTGCGGCGGTCGACGGTGTCGGCGACCGCCCCGCCCCACAGCGCGAAGGCCACCATCGGCAGCAGGCCCGCGAGGCTGGCGTAGCCGACCCAGGCGGAGGAGTGGGTGATGTCGTAGATCTGCTTCGGTACGGCGACGGCGGTGAGCTGGCTGCCGACGGCGGTGACGATCGTCGACGACCACAGCCGCCGGTAGGCGGGGATGCGCAGCGGGCGGGTGTCCATCGCCCAGCGGCGCCAGCCGCGCCGGGGCGGATCCGCCGCCGGGGCGTCGGTGTCGGTTTCGGTGCTGCTGCTCTCGGTCGCGTCCACGGATGTCCTGGTTGCTCGATACATCTTTTCGCTTCGAGAGCCTAACTATTCCAGGGGCCTCGGCGCACACCGAACGATTTCCGCTCGGGCCGGCGACCGGGGGCGCGCCCAGGGCCGGCACGGTGGCGGCGACCAGGCCGTCCAGCACCCGCCAGGCGCCCGGCCGGGCCAGGAAACCGGCCGGGCAGCCGGACGCCGAAGCCGAGCGCGGCGAACCAGCACAGGCCGGTGAGTGCGGCGCCGAGTCCGAAGGTCCAGCGCGGCGGCCCCCGGCCGGCGGCCAGGCAACCGAGCGCCGGTTCGCCGGCCGGCTCCCGGCTCCCGGCTCCCGGCTCCCGGCTCCCGGCTCCCGGCTCCCGGCTCCCGGTGAACCGTCACACGACGGGCGCTCGGCGGGGGCCGGCGGAACGTCGTGGCCGCGCGGTGGCCCGGTGGTCTGCGGGTGGGCCGGCCGGTCCGTCCCAACTGTCCTCGGCCGGTGCCCGGTCGGGTGGTCCCGTGCTCATCGCGCCCCGCTTCCCGGCCTGTTGACCGGGTACGCCCCCGCCCGAGCGGCCGGTCCCGCCCTCTTCTTCCCGATCTCCCATCGGTTGAGCCGTTTCACGGCGCCGTGACCGGTCACCCGAATGCGGAGACCGAATGCGGAACGCATCCGACAGCGCACGGACGACTTCGATCCGAACCAGGAGACCCCCATGGACAACTGGCGCGAACATGCCGCGTGCCGCCACGAGGACCCCGACCTCTTCTTCCCGATCGGCACCACCGGGCCGGCACAGGTACAGGCCCAGCAGGCCAAGGCGGTGTGCGGGCGCTGCCCGGTCCGGGAGCAGTGCCTGGACTGGGCACTGGACACGGCCCAGAGCATCGGCGTCTGGGGCGGTACGACGGAACTGGAGCGGCGGGCACTCAGGCGCCGCGCCCGCTCCCGCCCGCGCTCCGGCTGACCGGCACCCGGGGGGGCTCAGCGTCCACCGCGGCGCAGGGTCCCCCACTCCCGCTCCTGCCGTGCCACCTCGTCCCGGGCCGCGTCGATCACCTCGTCGGCGATCCAGCACAGCGGCTCGACGTCGGCCACGAGCGGCTCGTTGTCGGGGCCCCGGCCCGTCTCCCGGCCCGTCAGGACCCAGGGACGGACGCCGGGGCCCTTGTCGTGCGGCAGGTGCGCGTAGTCGTACAGGCGGCGGGCCACCCACAGCTCGACCGACCGGTCCTGCCACCACTCCTCCACGTCGAGCGGGTTGGCGGACAGTCCGGGCATCGGGACACCGGTCAGTTCGTCGATGCTGGAGACCCTGTCCAGGTCGACGCCCGGCCCCTTGGACCAGCGCACGTACAGGCTCGGCCGCCGTTCCAGCAGGTGGGCCACCTCGGAGAGCGTGGCCAGAACCGGCAGATTCTCCGGTGCGCTCATGACATGACCTCCCTGTGCTGCGTGGTGCGCGACCGGAGTACCCCCGGCCTGCGCCGGAAACCGGATCAGGATCACGGGCCGCGCGCTCAGGACTCGTCGCCGGGCGGCGGACCGGCCGGCAGGCGCAGGGTGAACACCGCGCCCTCCCCCGGCTCGCTCGCCACCTCCGCCGTACCGCCGTGGGCGGCGACCAGGTGCCGGACGATCGGCAGGCCCAGCCCGCTGCCGCCGGTACGGCGGCTGCGGGACTTCTCCGCGCGCCAGAACCGCTCGAACACGTGCGGCAGGTCCTCGGGCGCGATGCCCGCGCCGGTGTCGGTGACGGCGAGCACGACGTCGGCGCCGTCCCGGCGGCCCGCGAGCGTGACGGTGCCGCCGGCGGGGGTGTGCCGCAGCGCGTTGGAGACCAGGTTCCCGAGGGCCTGCCGCATCCGCACCGGGTCGGCGTCCAGCCAGGCGGCGCCGTCGGTCCTGGTGCGCAGGGTGACCCCGGCCGCGTCGGCGGCGACCCGGTGGGCGGCGGCGGCCTGTTCGAGCAGGTCACCGGCGCGCAGCGGTTCGCGGTGCAGCCGCAGGGTGCCGGCGTCGGCCGCGGCGAGGTCCTGCAGGTCGTCGATGATCCGCTGGAGGACCAGGGCCTCCTCGTGCAGCGAGTCCAGCAGGGCCGGATCGGGGTCGACGACACCGTCCCGGACCACCTCCAGCCAGCCCCGGATGTTGGTGAGCGGGCTGCGCAGCTCGTGCGCGATGTCGCTGACCATGGCCTTGCGCTGCGCCTCCAGGCGTTCGCGCCGCTCGGTCAGGCCGTTGAACGCCTCCGCGAGGATGCCCGTCTCGTCGCGGGTGGTCACCGGCACCCGCACATGCAGTTCGGGCGGCTGCTGCGCGGCCAGGGTGAGCGCCCGCAGGGGCCGCACCAGCCGGACGGCGACCACGGCGGTCACGGCGACGGTGACGGCGAGGACCAGACCGGCCACGCCGACCACCTTGGCCTTGTTGGCCGGTGACATGTCGAAGCGGGCCGGGTTCTGGTCGCCGATGCCGAGGAACAGCTCCGCCACCGGGGCGACATACGGTTCCAGCTGGGTGCGGCGGGCGGTGGTCAGGCACCGCTGGGCCGCCCGCGCGGTCTCGCCGGTGCCGAGCCTGGCGGACTTGGCGACCAGGTAGCCGCCGCCGAGGGGGTCCTTGCCGCCGGGGTCGAAGGTGAGGAACAGCCGCCCGCCGAGGTCCACTCCGGCCCGGTGCAGACAGGGCCGGGCCAGGCCGGACAGCGCGGTCAGGGCCTTCCGCTCGGTCGGGGTGGGCGTGTTGAGCCGTCCGTCCTCGCACACCGTGGCGCCGTACTCGGCGGGGTCGACCGCGTCCGCGGGGCTGACCACCGGCCGGCCGCTCGCGGTGCGGACGACGGTGACCTGGAGGCCGTGGCGCTCGTAGCACCGCTTGCGTTTCGCGGCCAGCGCGTCCAGCAGGGCGCGGTCCTTCGCCGCGAGCCGGTACGGGCCCACCACGCGCGGATCGATGCCGCTCAGCTGGGCGCCGGACTCGGTGTAGGTGTCGGTGCGCAGCGGGTCGACGGTGGCGGCGGGCCGGGGCGGCAGCGGGGTGCCGCGCGGCGCGGAGTCGGCGACCAGGGTGCGGTCGGGGGTGGTGAGGGCGATCCGGCGGCCGGTGCGGGCGGCCAGCTCCCGCAGGGCGGCCCGGACCTCCTTCCAGTCGGCGTGGGTGGCGGCGTAGCCGCTGAGCCGGGCGAGGATGCGGTTGTCGGCTGCGAGGTCCTGGCCCTGTTCCTCCTTCAGGGCGCTGGTGGTGGTGGTCACCGCGAGCCAGGCCGTCGCGGCCACCGAGCAGACGGCGATCAGCGCGGAGACGAACAGCAGCCGGACGACCAGCCGTTTGCGCCACGGGATCCGCCGCCTGCCGTTCGCCCGCCGCCCGGCCGCGGGCCGGCGCCGCCCGGCCGCTTCCCCGTCCTCCGCGAAGTCCGTGCCGGGGCGTTCGCGGTTCACGGGCGGCTGCCGGTCAGCTTGTAGCCGACGCCGAACACGGTCAGCAGGCGGACCGGGCGCCGCGGGTCGGGCTCGATCTTGCGGCGCAGGTTCATGATGTGCACGTCGACGGCCCGTTCGGTGGAGGCCCGGTCGAAGCCGCGGGTGCACTGCAGCAGCTGGCGCCGGGTGAACACCCGCTCCGGTTCGCCCGCCATGGCCAGCAGGATCTGGAACTCGGCCGGCGTGCACTCCACCGGTGCCCCGTCGCAGCGCACCTCGTGCCGTACCGGGTCCACGCTGATCCCCGCGGCCCGTACGGCCGGATCCTCGCCCCGGGCGCCGACGCCCCGGCCGCTGCGCCTGAGGACCGTACGGATACGGGCCATCAGTTCGCGCGGGCTGTAGGGCTTGGTCAGGTAGTCGTCGGCGCCGACGTCGAGGCCGAGCAGCAGGTCGTCCTCGGCGGAGCGGGCGGTCAGCATGACCACCGGGATGTCCGGCTGCTGCGCGCCGCGGCGCAGCGCCCGGCACACGCCGAAGCCGTCGAGGACGGGGAGCATCAGGTCCAGGACGACGAGGTCGGGCCGCAGCCGGCGGGCGGCGTCCAGCGCCGCCGCTCCGTCGTGGACCACCGTGGCGGTGTGGCCTTCGGCCAGCAGCGAGCGGCGGATCAGTTCGGCCTGCTTCTCGTCGTCCTCGGCGACCAGTACATGTGCGCACACGAGTTCGGATCCTAGGCGGCTCAGTGCGCGAGCCAGTCGGCGTCGCCCATGACGACGACCGGGTGCCGGCCGGGGTCGAGGGTGCGCAGCAGCTCCTTCATGTGCGCCTTGGCGACGCTGACGCAGCCGTGGGTGGGTCCGCCGTGGTCGACGTGCAGCCACACTCCCCCGCCGCGTTCCGCGCCGAGGGGGCGGGTCCAGTCCAGGGGCGAGGTGCCGGGCCTGCGGTTGTAGTCGATGGCGATGACGTAGTCGAAGGAGCCTTCCAGCGGCTCGCCCTCGAAGCCGGTGCCGGGCGAGTGGAATCCGCCCGAGCGGTGGTACGGCAGCTTGCTGCCGGGGTCCGGGAGCAGGCCGCCGGCGTCGGACAGGGTGTAGACGCCGAGCGGGGAGCGCAGGTCGCCGGCCAGGTGGCGGGCGCTCCAGCCGTGCAGCGCGTTGTGCGCGGGCCAGGCGGGTCCGGCCCGCCAGCCGGTGTCGGTGCGCTGGTGCAGGACGACCGTGCAGAGCGGGGAGTTGCGGCCCCGGCCGGTGACGACGACGGCCTGTTCGCAGCGCCCGGGTATCGCCGCGGTCCGCTCGGGCCCGAGCCCGGGTATGCCCTTCGGCTCCGGCCGCGTGGACGTCCCGGGGGTGGGCGCCGGCGCCGGACCGCGGGCCGGCGTGTGGCGTTCGGTCGCCTCGGCTCCGCCGCCGCAGCCGGTGAGCAGCAGCGGGGAGGCGAGGAGGGCGACGGCGGTTCTGCGTTGGATCATGATCCGATCGTGGTGGACGGTTGTTTGGAACTGGTCAGTACCGGCGCCGTCCGGTGTCGAACCCGCCGGTGTTCAGGGCCTGTCCGGCTTGCCCGGCGTGTACAGCCAGGTGCGGAACAGCCCGTCCAGCTGCTTCCCCGAGGTCTTCTCGGCAAGCCTGCTGAACTGCGCCGTGGTTCCGTGTCCGCCGCGGTGCGCGGTGGCCCAGGCACGCAGGATCCGGAGGAAGTCGCGGTCCCCGACGGCCCGGCGCAGTTCGTGCAGGGCCATGGCGCCGCGGGCGTAGACGGGGGTGCCGAAGATGCGGGCGCCGTTGCCGGGGTCGCCGGGCGGGTAGGCCCACAGGCCGTCGCTCGCGGGCCGGGCGTAGAGGGCGTCGAAGGTCCGCTGGGCGCTGCGCCCGCCGTGCTGCTCGGTGTAGAGCCACTCGGCGTACGTGGCGAAGCCCTCGTTGAGCCAGATGTCCTTCCAGGCGGTGAGGGTGACGGAGTCACCGAACCACTGGTGGGCGCTCTCGTGGACCAGGGTGTCGAGGTCGGGCGCGCGGTCGTAGAGCGGCCGGGTCTGGGTCTCCAGGGCGTAGCCGACGTCCGGGGCGTGGTCGACGACCGCGCCGGCCGCCCGGAACGGGTACGGCCCGAACAGCCTGCTCTCCCAGGCGAGGACGGCGGGCAGCTGCTTCAGGACGGGCGCCGCGGCGCGCGCCTCGCGGGCGTCGACGGCGTTGTACACCTGGATGCCGTCGCGGGTGGTGTACCGCTCGACCCGGAACCGTCCGATGGTGGCGGTGGCCAGGTAGGCGGCCATGGGCTGGGTCTCGCGCCAGCGGAAGGTGGTCCTGCCGTGGGCGGTGCGCCGTCCGAGCAGGACGCCGTTGGCGACGGCGGTGCGGCCCTTCGGCACGGTGATGGTGAAGTCGTACGACGCCTTGTCCCTGGGGTGGCCGTTGACCGGGAACCAGGTCATCGCGCCCTGCGGCTCGCCCGCGACGAACGCCCCGTCGTCGGTGGGGATCCAGCCGTCCGCCGATCCGTCCGGGTCGGTGACCGGTTTCGGGGTGCCGTGGTAGGCGACCGTGACACGGAACTCCCGGCCCGCGCGCAGGGCGTGGCGCGGGGTGACGACGAGCTCCTGGCCGTCGCGCCGGAAGGCCGCCGCGGTGCGGTCGACGGTGACGGCGGTGACCTTCAGGCCCTTGAGGTCGAGGTCGAACCGGGTGAGCTTCCGGGTGGCGCGGGCGGTGACGACCGCCGTGGCGTCCAGGCGCCGTGAGCCGGTGTCGTAACCGAGCGTCAGGTCGTAGTGGCGGACGTCGTACCCGCCGTTGCCGCTGAGCGGGAAGTACGGGTCGCCCGCGCCGGGGGCGCCGGTGGTGCCGGCCGCCGTGGGTCCGGTGGCCCCGAGGAGCGCCGCCACGGCGACGGGGACGGTGGCGAGAACGGCGGTACGGCGGCGGGCGGTCTGTCTGCGCGGTGGCGTCACGTGCGCTCCTCGGGGCCGGTGATCGACTGGCCGTCAGACTAGGCGCCGGGTGCTCCCGGTTTCCCCCTTGTTCCGGTCAAGTCGTGCCGCGTCGCCGCCGGGTGGGCGGGGCCCGGCGCAGTACGCTCGCGGCACCGTCCGCAGACCCGAGAGGGGCCCGACCGTGAGCGTGCGCGTGCGCCGGATCTACGAACCGCCCGAGCCCGACGACGGCCTGCGCGTGCTGGTCGACCGGCTGTGGCCGCGCGGACTCGCCAAGGACGAGGCGCAGGTCGACGAGTGGCCGAAAGAACTGACCCCGTCCACCGAACTGCGCGCGTGGTACCACGGCGGCGGCTCCTACGAGGAGTTCCGCAGCCGGTACGAGGAGGAACTCGGCGCCCCGCCGGCCGCCGAACTGCTGGACCGTCTCAGGAAGTCGGCCCGCAAGGGCACGGTGACCCTCCTCACGGCGTCCAGGAAGACCGGGGAGAGCCACGCGCACGTCCTCGCGGAGCTGCTGGAGGGCTGAGGTCAGCCGGTGTGCCGGGCCGCGTGCCGGCCCGCGGCCCGGCCGGAGAACAGGCAGCCGCCGAGGAAGGTGCCCTCCAGGGCGTTGTAGCCGTGCACCCCGCCGCCGCCGAACCCGGCCACCTCGCCGGCCGCGTACAGCCCCTCGATGGGGGTGCCGTCGGCACCGAGCGCCCGGGAGTCCAGGTCGGTCTGGATGCCGCCGAGGGTCTTGCGGGTCAGCACGTGCATCCGGACCCCGATGAGCGGGCCCGCGGCCGGGTCGAGGAGGCGGTGCGGGGTGGCGACCCGGCCGAGCCGGTCGCCGATGTAGCGCCGGGCGTTGCGGATGCCCTGCACCTGGGCGTCCTTGCTGTAGGGGTTGGCGATCTGCAGGTCGCGGGCCTCGATCTGGCGGCGCACCGCGGCCGCGTCCAGCAGCGGCTCGCCGGTGAGGGCGTTCATCTTGTCGACCAGCTGCTCCAGGCTGCCCGCGGTGACGAAGTCGGCGCCCTTGTCGAGGAAGGCCTGGACGGGCGCGGGGGCGCCCTTGCCGAGGAGCCGGTCGCGCAGCACGGCCCCCCGGTCCTTGGCGGTGATGTCGGGGTTCTGCTCGGAGCCGGAGAGCGCGAACTCCTTCTCGATGATCTTCCGGGTGAGGATGAACCAGGAGTGGTCGTACCCGGCGATGTCCTCGGTGGTGCGCAGGTACCTGAGCGTGCCGAGGGTGTCGTACCCGGGCAGGCAGGGGTCGGGCAGCCGACGGCCGAGGGCGTCGAGCCAGACGGACGACGGGCCGGGCAGGATGCGGATGCCGTGGCCGGGCCATATCGGGTCCCAGTTCTGCAGACCCTCGGTGTAGTGCCACATGCGGTCGCGGTTCACGAGCCGGACGCCGGCATCGGCGCTGATGTCGAGCATGCGGCCGTCGACGTAGGCCGGGACGCCGGTGACCATCCGGGCGGGGGGCGTGCCGAGCCGCTCGGGCCAGTGGCGGCGGACGATGTCGTGGTCGGCGCCGATGCCGCCGGTGGTGACGACGACGGCCTGGGCGGCGAGTTCGAAGTCGCCGGCGCGGTCGCGGTGGGAGGCCGCACCGCGCGGGGAGTCGTCGGGGGCCAGGACGGTGCCGCGTACGCCGCGTGCCGTGCCGTCCTCGATGACCAGTTCGTCCACCCGGTGGCGGTGGTGGAAGGTGAGCAGGCCGTCCCGGGCGGCCTGCCGGGCGTGGCGCACGAAGGGCTCGACCACGCCGGTTCCGGTGCCCCAGGCGATGTGGAAGCGGGGCACGGAGTTGCCGTGCCCGTCGGCGCGCAGGTCGCCGCGCTCGGCCCAGCCGACGGTGGGCAGCAGTTCGATGCCGTGGCCCTGGAGCCAGGACCGCTTCTCGCCGGCCGCGAACTCGACGTAGGCGCGGGCCCAGCGCACCGCCCAGGAGTCCTCGTCGGCGAGCCTGTCGAACTGCGCGCTGCCCTGCCAGTCGTTCCAGGCGAGTTCGAGGGAGTCCTTGATGCCGAGCCGGCGCTGCTCGGGCGAGTCGACGAGGAAGAGCCCGCCGAAGGACCAGAACGCCTGGCCGCCGAGGTTGGCGGCGTTCTCCTGGTCGACCAGCGCGACCCGGCGGCCCCGGCTGGTGAGTTCGTGTGCCGCGACCAGGCCGGCGAGGCCCGCTCCGACGACGATGACGTCCGCGTCCTTGGCGGCCATGGCGTCCGTGTCCTTCCGTGTTCGAGTCATGCGGGGGTGGCGCCGCTCTCGGTCAGCAGCGCGGTGAGCAGGTGCCGCAGCCAGCCGCGGGCCGCGTCGACGTCCCGGTCCAGCAGCAGCTGGGTGGTCACGCCGTCGTAGGCCGCGACCACCGCGCGGGCGGCGCCGTCGGCGTCGCCGAGCACGGCGGGCAGTTCGGTGTGGCCGCGGGCCCGCGCGAGCCGGTCGGCGACGGCCCGCCGGAGCCGGGCGCGGTGGTCGAGGAGGGCCCGGGCGACGGCCGGGTCACGGGCGGCGTGCACCAGGAAGTCGGTCTTGACCAGCAGCCAGTCGACGTCGAGCAGCAGCACCTCGGTGACCCGGTCCACGGAGGCGGGCACGTCCAGGTCCGGCCCGTCCTGGGCGAGCGCGTCGGCCACCTGGGCGGCGATGAGGTCGGCGCGGTCCTGGTACAGGGCGAAGAACAGCTCGTCCAGGGTGGCGAAGTTCGAGTAGAAGGCGCCCCGGCTGAACCCGGCGGCCTCGCAGACCTCCTCGATGGAGACCCGTCCGAAGCCCTTGGCCGCGAAGACGGCGAACGCGGCGTCGAGCAGCCTGGCCCGGGTGCGGGCCCGGCGCCGGGTGACGCGTTTCGGTGTGTCGTCCATCGGTGTGCCGTTCCTCGCGTCCGGTCCCGCCGGTCCCCCGGTTGGATACGCGAATGTATCCGATACGGCGATGTATCGAAAGGGATGTGACCTCGCCCCCTTGATCGCATGGGAACGTACTTTCGATTAAGGGGTACGCTGGCCTCATGGCCACGCACCTCCAGGGCTCCCTGTTCGACCAGACCGACGAGCTGCGGCTCGGCCCGCTCGACGGGCTGCGCCGGACCGTGCTCGGCGCCGGTGCCTGGATCGACGTCCTGCCCGGCTGGCTGAGCGGGGCCGACACGCTGTTCGGACGACTGGCGGCGGACGTGCCGTGGCGGGCGGAGCAGCGCAGGATGTACGACAACGTGGTGGCCGTACCCCGCCTGCTGGCCTTCTACGGCGCCGGGGACCCGCTCCCCCACCCGGTCCTGGACGAGGCCCGCGCCGCCCTGTCCCGGCACTACGCCGAGGAGCTGGGCGAGCCGTTCACCACCGCCGGACTCTGCTTCTACCGCGACGGCCGGGACAGCGTGGCCTGGCACGGGGACCGGATCGGGCGCAGTGCCCGCGAGGACACCATGGTCGCGATCCTCTCCGTCGGCGCCCCCCGCGACCTGCTGCTGCGCCCGGCCGGCGGAGGCGGCGGCACGCTGCGCCGGCCCCTCGGCCACGGCGACCTCATCGTGATGGGCGGTTCCTGCCAGCGCACCTGGGAGCACTGCGTCCCCAAGACCAGCCGGGCCGCCGGCCCGCGCATCAGCGTCCAGTTCCGGCCGTACGGCGTGCACTGAGCGGGCGGGCCCTTGCACGGGGCCGGGACGGATCTGGTTGGCTGTCCCCCACGACCAGTCGGACACGGGCTCGGAGAGAACATGCGGGCAGAGGTACACCAAGTCGCCGACGGCATCTACCTGGTGCACGGCCACCACGTCAACTGGGTGATCCTGAAGGACGGGGACGCCGTCACCCTGGTGGACACCGGCTATCCGGGAGACCGCCAGGGAGTCCTGGAATCCCTGGCCGAGGTGGGCAGTTCGCCGGAGGCGGTCGCCGCCGTACTGATCACCCACGCGCACAACGACCACCTGGGCTCGGCCGAGTACCTGCGGGCCGCCCACGGCACCCCGGTGTACCTGCACCCGGCCGAGGTGCCGCACGCCCGGCGGGACTTCCTCCAGCAGGCCACCATCGGCGACGTCGTGCGCAACGCCTGGCGGCCCGGTGTGGTCTCCTGGGCGCGGCACGTCATCCAGGTGGGCGGCACCCGGCACAACCCGGTCACCGCGCCCGAGCCGTTCCCGAGCGAGGGGCCGCTGGACCTGCCCGGCCGGCCCGTGCCGGTGCACACCCCCGGCCACACCGACGGCCACTGCGTCTACCACCTCCCCGCAGCGGGCATCGTCATCTCCGGCGACGCCCTGGTCAGCGGGCACGCGACCTCGCGCGTCGATGGCCCGCAGATCCTGCACGACTTCTTCCACCACGAGCGCGCCGGGGTCGTGGCCTCGCTGGACGTGATCGGCGCCCTCGCCGGCGACACCCTGCTGCCCGGCCACGGCCCCGTCCACCACGGCTCGGTGCGGGCCGCGGCCGAGCGGGCCCGGGAGCGGGCCGCCTAGCGGCTCCGGGCGCCGACGGGCTCCTCGAACAGGCACGCGGGGCCTTAGGGTTCGGGTCATGGCCTTGCAGATCAACGCCACGAACCCGGAGCACCCCGCGCTGCTGCTCGCCCTCCCCTGGGACACCCCGCTGGAGGAGTGGCCCGAGGAGTACCTCGTGCCGCTCCCCCGCGGCATCTCCCGGCACGTGGTGCGCTACGCGCACGCCGGGGACGAGGTGGTCGCCGTGAAGGAGCTGGCCGAACGGCCCGCGCTGCGCGAGTACGAGCTGCTGCGCCACCTGGACCGGCTCGGCATCCCCGCCGTCGACCCGCTCGCCGTGGTCACCGGCCGCACCGACGCCTCCGGCGCCCCGCTGGAGCCGGTGCTGATCACCCGGCACCTGCGCGGCTCGATGCCGTACCGGTCGATGTTCGAGACGACCATGCGCCCGGCCACCATGCACCGGCTGATGGACGCCCTCGCCGTGCTGCTGGTCCGCCTGCACCTGGCCGGTTTCGCCTGGGGCGACTGCTCGCTGTCCAACACCCTGTTCCGGCGGGACGCGGGCGCCTACGCGGCCTATCTGGTCGACGCCGAGACCGGCGACCTGCACCCGCGGCTCAGCCCCGGGCAGCGGGACTACGACCTGGACCTGGCCCGCGTCAACATCAGCGGCGAGCTGCTGGACCTGGAGGCGTCCGGCGCGCTGCACCCGTCCGTCGACCCGGTCGAGTTCGGCCACGAGATCTGCACCCGCTACCAGGGGCTGTGGCAGGAGCTGACCCGCACCTCGGTGTACCCGGCGGGCAAGTACCACTACATCGAGCGCCGGATCCGCCGCCTGAACGACCTCGGCTTCGACGTCGCCGAGATGCAGATCGAGCACTCCTCGAACGGCGACACAGTCACCTTCGTGCCGAAGGTCGTCGACGCCGGCCACCACCAGCGGCAGCTGCTGCGGCTGACCGGCCTGGACACGGAGGAGAATCAGGCGCGGCGGCTGCTGAACGACCTGGAGAGCTGGATGGCCACCCAGGACGACTACGCGCCCGGCGACCCCCTCGCCGCCCGGCCCGAGGTGCTCGCGCACCGCTGGGTGCGGGACGTGTTCCGGCCGACCGTGCGGGCGGTGCCGCCGGAGCTGCGCGGCTCCATGGACGCGGCCGAGATCTACCACGAACTCCTCGAACACCGCTGGTACCTGTCCGAGCGCGCGCAGCACGACATAGGGCTCGACACCGCCGTCGAGGACTACATCGACCACGTCCTGCCGAAGGCGCGGACCACCCTGGAGCCGACCACGCCGGAGTAGCTCACCCGTGCGGGACGACGGCCACCGGGCACTCGGCGTGGTGCAGCACCCCGTGCGCCACCGAGCCGATCCGGGCGCCGACCGCCGTACGGCGGGCCCGGCGGCCGACCACCATCAGCTGGGCCCGGCCGGCCAGCGACAGCAGCACCTGTCCGGCGCTGCCCATCTCCACGTGCTCGGCGACGGACACCTCGGGGAACCGCTCGCGCCAGGGCTGGAGGGCCTCGCCCAGCGCCTGCCGCTCGTACGGTTCCAGACCGCCCGCGTCGTCGAGCAGCTTCAGCGAACCGGGGCTGTAGGCGAAGACCGGCGGCAGCGTCCACGCGCGGACGGCGGTGACGGCCGCGCCGCGGGCCGCCGCCGTCTCGAAGGCGAACCGCAGCGCCGCCGCGCTGTCCTCGGGGCCGCCGTGCTGACCGACCACGACGTCCCGGCCCGCCGCCTCCGCCGTGGGCTGGTCCCCGGCCCGCACCAGCACCACGGGCCGCTCCGCCTCCGCGATCACCTGCTGGCCGACCGAGCCCAGCAGAAACCCGACGACGGGTCCGTGGCCGCGTGAACCGAGCACCAGCATCTCGGACCCGGCCGCCGCCCCGGCCAGCGCCTGCGCGGCTGCGCCCTCGACCACGTCGGTGGTCACCGTCAGGCCCGGATGCCGCCCGGAGACGGCGCGCACGGCCTCCGTCACCCCTTCCGACACCCACCCGTGCTGGGTGTCGCGGTCGGCGGTGGCGAGCGCCTCGGCGTACCGCCAGGCGTGCACCACGCGCAGCGGCAGGCCCCGGCGCACGGCCTCTCTCGCCGCCCAGTCCAGCGCGGCCAGGCTCTCCTCCGTGCCGTCCACCCCTGCCGTGATCGGGTGTGTCATCCGTGATCTCCTCGTCGTCGCGTCCTCGGGACACCGGTGCCCGCTGCCGGGCGCCGGTGCACACGGTCATGATGATCTCTCCGCGGGACCGCCGCGCCGGTTCCCGGCAAGCAGCCGCGCCCGATGGTCGCTGTGGGGCAAGCGGTGGTCTCCGTCGGACAAGCGGAACCCGGTCGGCCGAACATACGATGGCCTGGAACCGGCGCGGTGGTCCCCACGACGCCGGGCGGGGATCCGACACTCGGGTGGGGAGACGTATGGCACAGGCCGCCGAGACCGCGCGGACCGTCATCCTGACCGTGGACGACGACCCGGGGGTCTCCCGCGCCGTCGCCCGCGACCTCAGGCGGCGCTACGGCGAGTCGTACCGGATCGTGCGCGCGGAGTCCGGCGAGTCCGCGCTGGAGGCGCTGCGCGAGCTGAAGCTGCGCGGGGACCTGGTGGCGGTGATCCTGGCCGACTACCGGATGCCGCAGATGAACGGCATCGAGTTCCTGGAGCAGGCCCTCGACGTGTACCCGGGGGCGCGGCGGGTGCTGCTGACCGCCTACGCGGACACCAACGCGGCGATCGACGCGATCAACGTCGTCGACCTCGACCACTACCTGCTCAAGCCCTGGGACCCCCCGGAGGAGAAGCTCTACCCGGTCCTGGACGACCTGCTGGACGCGTGGCGGAGCAGCGCCTACAAGCCGGTGCCCAGCACCAAGGTCGTCGGGCACCGCTGGTCGGCGCGCTCCTCGGACGTGCGCGAGTTCCTGGCCCGCAACCAGGTGCCGTACCGCTGGTACTCGGTGGAGGAGCCGGAGGGGCAGCGGCTGCTGGCGGCGGCCGGACAGGACGGGCAACGGCTGCCGCTGGTGATCACCCCGGACTGCACGGTCCTGGTCGAGCCCGAGGCACCGGAGCTGGCCGCGCAGGTCGGCCTGGCGACGACACCGACGGCCGACTTCTACGACCTCATCGTGATCGGCGGTGGGCCGGCCGGGCTCGGCGCGGCCGTGTACGGCGCCTCCGAGGGCCTGCGGACCGTGCTGGTGGAGCGGTCGGCGACCGGCGGACAGGCCGGGCAGAGCTCCCGGATCGAGAACTACCTCGGCTTCCCCGACGGGGTGTCCGGCGCCCAGCTCACCGACCGGGCGCGCCGGCAGGCGGCCCGGTTCGGCGCGGAGATCCTGACCGCCCGCGAGGTGACGGCCCTGGAGGTCAACGGCGCCGCACGGGTCGTACGGTTCGCGGACGGCTCGGCGATCGCGGCGCACAGCGTGATCCTCGCGACCGGGGTGCAGTACCGGCAGCTGGAGGCCGCCGGCTGCACCGACCTCACCGGCTGCGGGGTGTTCTACGGCTCGGCGCTGACCGAGGCCGCCTCCTGCCAGGGCCAGGACGTGTACATCGTCGGCGGCGCCAACTCGGCGGGCCAGGCGGCGATGTACCTGTCCCGGGGCGCGAAGTCGGTGACGCTGCTGGTACGCGGCCCGGACCTGTCGGCGTCCATGTCGCACTACCTGATCCAGCAGATCGGCGAGGCCCCGAACATCTCGGTGCGCTGCCACACGGTCGTCGACCGGGCCCACGGCTCGGACCACCTGGAGCAGCTGACGCTCCGGCACACGGTGACCGGGGAGACCGAACTGGTCGACGCGCAGTGGATGTTCGTGTTCATCGGGGCCGCCCCGCTGACCGACTGGCTGGGCGGGACGGTGCTGCGCGACGAGCGCGGTTTCATCCTGGCCGGGCCCGATCTGGCCGCCGGGGGGCGTCCGCCGGCCGGCTGGGAGCTGGACCGGCCCCCGTACCACCTGGAGACCAGCACTCCCGGCGTGTTCGTCGCGGGCGACGCGCGCGCCGAGTCCGCCAAGCGTGTCGCGTCCGCCGTCGGGGAGGGAGCCATGGCCGTCATGCTCGTCCACCGGTACCTGGAGCAGTCATGAGCGGGCAGATCGTGGCGTGCAGCCCGCAGGAGATCGGCTCGCTGTTCCTCTTCGAGAAGCTCAGCGCCGAGCAGTTGGGCCGGCTGTGCGCCCAGGGCCGGGTGGAGCTGTTCCAGCCCGGCCCCGTGTACACCGAGGGCGACCCGGCCACCTGCTTCTTCGTGATGATCGAGGGCACGGTCGTGCTGTCGCGCCGGGTCGGCGGTGACGACGTGGAGGTGACCCGGACCTCGCAGCCCGGGGTGTACGCGGGCGCGATGCAGGCGTACCTCGGCGACCGGGTGCGGCAGGTCTACAACAACTCCATGCGGGTCACCGAGCCGACGCGGTTCTTCGTGCTGCCGGCGGACCTCTTCGCGGACGTGATGCGCGAATGGTTCCCGATGGCCGTGCACCTGCTGGAGGGCCTGTTCTTCGGGACGAAGAACACCCAGGCGATGATCGGGCAGCGGGAACGGCTGCTGGCGCTGGGCTCGTTGTCGGCGGGGCTCACGCACGAGCTGAACAACCCCGCGGCCGCGGCGGTGCGGGCCACCGCGACCCTGCGGGAGCGGGTCGCGAAGATGCGGCACAAGCTCGCCCTCATCGCCGAGGGCCCCTTCTCCCGCGACTGCCTGGCGAGCCTGGTCGAGATCCAGGAGCGCACCGCGGAACGGGTGGCGAAGGCGCCGGTGCTCAGCCCGCTGGAGGCCAGCGACCGGGAGGACGCGCTCAGCGACTGGCTGGAGGACCACGGCTTCACCCAGGGCTGGCAGGTGGCGCCCACCTTCGTGCAGGCCGGACTCGACGTGGACTGGCTGGAGCAGGTCGCGGCGGCGGTGGGCGAGGAGATCCTGCCGAACGCGGTCGGCTGGCTCAACTACACGGTCGAGACCGAGCTGTTGATGAGCGAGATCGAGGACTCCACCACCCGCATCTCGCACCTGGTCGACGCGGCCAAGCAGTACTCGCAGCTGGACCGGGCCCCGTACCGGGTGGTGGACGTGCACGAACTCCTCGACAGCACCTTGCTGATGCTCTCCGGGAAGATCGGACCGGGCATCGAGGTCGTCAAGGAGTACGACCGGACACTCCCGGCGGTGCCGGCCTACCCGGCGGAGCTGAACCAGGTGTGGACGAACCTCGTCGACAACGCCGTCTCGGCCATGAACGGCGCGGGCGGCCAGGGCACGCTGACCGTGCGGACGGCACTCGACCACGAGCTGCTGCTGGTGGAGTTCCGGGACACCGGTCCCGGTGTGCCGCCGGAGATCAAGGACCGGATCTTCGACCCGTTCTTCACCACCAAGCCGGTCGGCGAGGGCACCGGGCTCGGCCTGGACATCTCCTGGCGGATCGTCGTCAACAAGCACCACGGCACCCTGCGGGTCGAGTCCGTGCCCGGCGACACCCGCTTCCAGGTGCTGCTGCCCCTGACCGCCGAGACACCCGACGAGGAGCCGGAATGACCGACATCGAAGGAATCGACCCCGGCGTCCCGCCCAGCGGCACGGGCTGTGCGGAGTGCGAGGAGGCGGGCGGCTGGTGGTTCCACCTGCGCCGGTGCGCGCAGTGCGGGCACATCGGCTGCTGCGACGACTCCCCCGCGAAGCACGCCACCGCCCACTACCGGGCCACCGGGCACCCGGTGATCCGCAGCTTCGAGCCGGGCGAGGGCTGGTTCTGGAACTACGCCACCGAGGAGTTGTACTCCTCCGGGCCCGAACTCGCGCCCCCCGCCGGGCATCCCGCCGACCAGCCGGCGCCGGGTCCCGCGGGCCGGGTGCCGGACGACTGGGCGCGGACGCTGCGTTGAGGCCGCGGCGGGCGGCACGGCCCGCGGCGGCGCCGTCGGCGGCGCGTGACAGGATGAGGCCGTGTCGCAGACCGCCTTCACCACAGCGCCGCTGATCGGCCGGGACGAGGAACTGGCCCGGCTCACGGGCGTGCTGGAGCGTGCCCGGGGCGGAGCCGCGGGAGCGGTGCTGCTCGCCGGGGACGCCGGGGTCGGCAAGACGCGGCTGCTGGACGAGGTGGCCGGGCGGGCGGCACGGGCGGGCACGACCGTCGTCACCGGGCACTGCGTGGACCTCGGGGACGTCGGCCTGCCCTACCTGCCGTTCACCGAGATCCTCGGAGTGCTCGCCGCCGACGAGCGGTTCACGGCCGTGCTGGCCGCGCATCCGGCCGCGGACCGGCTGCTGGGCGCAGGGCCGGACGCGGCCGGCGGCCCGGACGGGCGGCTCCGGCTCTTCGAGGACGTCGCCGGGCTGCTGGCCGACCTGGCCCGGGTGGCCCCGCTGCTGCTCGTCCTGGAGGACCTGCACTGGGCCGACCAGTCCTCCCGGGACCTGCTGCGCTTCCTGCTCAGCCGGGGCGTGCCGCACCGGCCCGGCGCTGCCCCGGAGCGCCGGCTGGCGATCCTCGCCTCCTACCGCGCCGACGACCTGCACCGCCGCCACCCGCTGCGGCCCCTGCTCGCCGAACTGGTCCGGCTGCCGGCCGTGGAGCGCCTGGAGCTGCGGCCCCTGCCGGACCCGGAGGTCGCCCGGCTGGTGCGGGCGCTGGAGGACCGTCCGCTGCCGGACGCCGTCGTGGGCGGCATCGTGGCCCGCGCGGAGGGGAACGCCTTCTACGCGCAGGAGCTCCTCGCGGCCGGCACCTGCTCGGGCGGGGTGCCCAGCGGGCTCGCCGACCTGCTGCTCATCCGGGTCGAGCAGCTGTCCGAGACCGCGCAGCAGGTGCTGCGGACCGCCGCCGTGGCCGGCCGCCGGGTGCGGGACGCCCTGCTGCGCGAGGCGGCCGGGCTGCCCGAGGACGAACTGGAGGCGGCCCTGCGGGAGGCCGTCGGTCGCCAGCTGCTGCTCCCCGGGGACGACGGCACCTACACCTTCCGGCACGCCCTCACCCGTGAGGCGGTCTACGCCGACCTGCTGCCCGGCGAGCGGTCCCGGCTGCACGGCGCGTACGCGCGGCTCCTCGCGGCCGTCGGCCGCGCCCCGGAGACCGCGGCCGAGCGCGCCCACCACTCCCGGGAGAGCCACGACCTGCCGGCGGCGCTCGGGGCCTGTGTGGAGGCCGCCGACCACGCCCGGCGGCTGGGCGCGCCCGCCGAGGAGCTGCGGCACCTGGAGGCCGCCCTGGACCTGTGGCCGTCGGTGCCCGCGCCGGCCCGGCCCGCCGGGGAGGGCATGGACCGGGTCACCCTGACCCTGCGCGCCTCGGCCGCCGCGGCCCACGCCGGCGAGTTCCACCGCGCGGTCGCGCTGACCCGGACGGCGCTCGAAGGGGTCGGCCAGGACACCGACGGCGAGCTGGCCGCCCGGGTCCGCTACACGCTGGCCGGGAACCTGCTGGCCGTGGACCGCCTGACGGCGGCGTTCCGCTACAGCAGCGAGGCGCTCGGCATGATCCCCGCCGATCCGCCGTCGCGGACCTGGGTGTGGGCGGCGGCCACGCATGTCGCGGCGGCCCGGCACATCGGGGAGGACGCGACCGCGCTGCGGGTCGGCCGGCAGGCCCTGCGGGTCGCCGAGGAGCTGGGCGTGACCGGCGCCCAGGCCGATCTGCTGATCTCCCTGGCGGTCACCGAGGGCGGTGGCCGGCGCTCCCCGGAGGGCCGGGAGCGGTTGCGGCGGGCCCGGGAGCTGGCCCGCGACGCCGGGAACGCGCCGGTGGAGACGCGCGCGCTGTTCCACCTGGCGATGGGCGCCTTCGAGTCCGGTGACCTGGCGGAGTGCCTGCCGGTGCTGGCCGACGGCCTGGACCGGGCCCGCCGGGCCGGGCTGCTGTCCGCGGTGTATCCGCTGGAGCTGCGCTACCTCCAGCTGCTGGTCCTGTACACGCTGGGCCGCTGGGACGAGTGCCTGCGCGCGGCGGCCGAGGCCGAGCCGGGGCTGCCCGGGGCGGGCGGCGCCTTCGCGATCGCTCCCGCCCTGTACGTGGCGCTGGCCCGCGGTGAGGAGAGCGCCGTGGACCGGGCCCGGGCGCTGCTGGAGGGGCCGTTCGACTGGATGGGCACGCTGGTCGCCGGGATCGTGCTCACCGACGCGGCCGCGCGGAACGGCGACGCGGAGGGCGCGGTCGCGCGGCTGCGCGCGACGGTCGCGGCCCTCGGTGACGGGACGACGCGGCGGCCGGGTGTCGCGGTCCGGTTGGCCGCGATGTGCCTCGCGGCGGTCGCCGACCGGGTCACGGACTCACGCCGGACGGACGGGACCGACTCGGACCCGGCCGGCTGGGCGGATCTCGCGGCCGAGCTGGTGGAGCTGGCGCGGGCCACGGCCGGTGAGGACGAGGCGGGCCGCGTACAGGGGCCGGAGGGACAGGCCTGGCTGGCCCGCGCCGAGGCGGAGTGGGCGACCGTGGTGTCGGGACCGGACCCGGCGGCCTGGGCGGAGGTGGTCGCCGCGTTCGGGTACGGCGACGGCTACGAGCAGGCGCGGTGCCGGCTGCGGTACGCGCGGGCGTTGCTGGCCGTGGAGCGGCGGGCGGAGGCGGCGGAACAGGCGCGGCTGGCCCGGGAGACGGCGGCCGGGCTGGGCGCGGCGCCGTTGCTGGCGGACATCGACACGCTGGTCCGCCGGGGCCGCCTCGGGGCCGGGACGTCGTACGCCGATCCGGCTCCGCTGACCGCGCGGGAGCGGGACGTCCTGCGGCTGCTCGCGCGGGGGCGCAGCAACCGGCAGATCGGCGAGGAGCTGTTCATCACCGGCAAGACGGCCAGCGTGCACGTGTCCAACATCCTCGCCAAGCTCGGTGCCGCGAGCCGTACGGAGGCGGTGGCGGTGGCCTACCGCCGGGGCCTGATCGCACCGGAGCCGGCCGGGTCGGGGTGATACGCCGGCGGGGCCGCCCCCGGACGTGCGGATGCCCCGCGCGAGGCGGGGCATCCGGTGGTGCGGGTGTGCTGCGGCGTCCGTCAGTGGTGGGCGCGCGGCGTGTTGGCGGCGGTGACGTTGACCGCGGACCAGGACTTGTCGACCGTCTTGTACTCGGTGCTGTTCGCGCCGTACAGGTCCTTGGCCGCCTTCAGGGTCGCGATGCGCGCCTGGTGGAAGTCGGTCGTGGAGACCATGTAGCGGGTCAGCGCACGGTAGTAGATGGCCGTCGCCTTGGTGCGGCCGATGCCCTTGACCGCGATGTTGTGGTACGTCGGCGAGTTGTAGTTGACGCCGTTGATCGTCTTCTTGCCGCTGCCCTCGGCGAGGAGGTAGTAGGCGTGGGACGAGACACCGGAACCGGCGTGCACCTCGGTGTAGTAGGTGTCCGCCGACCAGTAGTCGATGGTGCCCTCAAGCTTGTCGAGCGAGGGGTGGTCCAGGCGGCGCAGGAACTTCTGCGCGAGGCCCAGCTTCTCGCCGATCAGGTAGTCGGGCGTGTCCTTCGTGTTCTTGGCGTAGAACTCGACGTTCGAGCCGAAGATGTCCGCGAGCGACTCGTTCAGCGAGCCGGGCTCGCCGTACTGGTTGCCGTCGGAGTCGACGAAGGTCGGCTGCAGGTTGGCGGTCGCCTCGACCACGCCGTGGGTCAGCTCGTGACCGGTGACGTCGAGGACCACGAGCGGCTTCTTGAACATGTCGCCGTCGCCGTCGCCGTACAGCATGCAGTTGCAGGTCGGGTCCCAGAAGGCGTTGGCGACCTTCTTGCCCCAGTGGACCATCGCCTGCGCGGGCTTGCTGTTGTTCGCGATGCCCTTGCGCTTGAAGGTGCTCTTGTAGAAGTCGAGCGTCTTCGTGATGCCGTACTGGGCGTCGGCGGCGGCGCTGACCCGGCTGGTGGTCTTGCCGTTGCCCCACACGTTGGTGGTGTTGGTCAGCTTCGAACCGGCGCTGAACTTCTCCGTGTACGAGCCCTTGGCGTCCCGCGTCTCGGTGCCGTACCGGTTCGGGTCCTTGAGCTGGTAGTGGCCGCGCGAGGTCTGCGTGGTGGTGAGACCGACGGTGCCCACGAAGAGGGTCTTGCCGGTGCCCTTGGCGGCCGACGGGTAGGCCGCGGCACCGGTGGCGCCCGAGCCGACGAGGCCGGACGGGATGGAGGCGGAGCCGGCGCCGGTGGCCGGGTCGACGGTCTCGCCGCGCTCGCGCAGGGCGTCGAGCAGCTTCGGCGACAGGAACTCGTCCCGGGTCGGCGTGTTGCTGCGCACCTTGCCGGTGACCGCGTCGACGACGACCGTGCGGGAGTTGTCCTTGTCGGTGACGGTGACCTGGTAGGCCAGCGCGGAGGCGCCGTCGCGGGCGTCCAGCACGAGCTGGGCGCTGCCCGCGTCGCCCTTGGCCGCCTTCGCGGCCTTGGCGGCGGCCTGGCCCGCGGTCAGCTTGGCCTTGACGGCGGCCGGCTTGACGGCGTGGTCGGCGGCACGGGTCACGCCCGTGTAGCCGAGTCCCCGGTCGAGGTGGACGATGAGGTCGCCACCGAGCACCGGCAGGTCGTTGTGCGTGCGGACGAAGCGGACGTGCCGGGCACCCTCGGGGTCGATCATGACGTCCTGCGCGTGCAGGACGTCACCCTTCGACACGCCGGTCGCCGAGGCGTGCGCGAAGGCCGCGGTACGCGCAGCCTCCACCACCACCGTGGCGCTCGTGGCGGAGGCGGCGGACCGCTCCACCCCCGTGGAGGGACCCGCGAAGGCCGTACCGGCCAGGCCCGTGGCAGCCGTCGCCACCGCGACGGCGACCGCCACGGTGCGTATGTGCGGTCTACGCAATCTGATCAGGGTTCCTTCGTTCGAAGGCGGCCGGGGTGACCAACCGCCTTGAGACATGGCGCAGTTGCGCGCCACGGGGGTTGGTATGACCCCCGGGGCCCACCCTTGCGGATCAGTCATGGGCACGTAAAGCCGGAATGATCCATTTCGCGAACTTCTAGGGCAATCCTTTACGAATGGGCGCCACGGAGTGATCGCGGGATCACCAACTGTGTGTCGGCTGTGGAGACGATGCCTCCATCCCCTAGGTTCCCAGGGCGGGATGTGACCGATGTCGCATCAACACCCGGACCGATGGGAGTGGGTAGGGGATGGTCTCAGCAACGGTGGGACGGGGCGCGGTCCTCGGAGCGGTCGCGCTGTCGCTGCTCGCGGTCCCGGCGCAGGCGGCGACCGGGGGTCCGGACACCCCGGCGGTCGCGGCGCTGCCGGCGCCGGACACCGCGGGGGTGGCCGCGGTGCTGCGTTCGGCGGTGGCCCAGGGCGCGCCGGGCGCGCTGGCCCGGATCGACGACCACGGCACGACGTACCGGCTCACCCGCGGCGTCGCCGACCGCGCCACCGGACGCGCCATCAGCACCGACGACCGGTTCCGGATCGGCAGCGTCACCAAGACCTTCTCCACCGTCGTACTGCTCCAGCTCGCCGACGAGAACCGGCTCGCCCTCGACGCGCCGGTCAACCGCTATCTGCCGGGCCTGCTGCCCGACGACCGGATCACGGTACGCCACGTGCTGAGCCACCGCAGCGGGCTGTACGACTACACGAACGACATGTTCGCCAGCAGCGTCTCCGGTTTCGAGGCGGTCCGCTCGAAGGTCTTCACCTACCGCCAGCTGGTCGCCCTGTCCCTGAAGAAGCCGCGCACCAACGCCCCGGGTGCCGCCTACTCGTACTCCAACACCAACTTCGTCGTCGCCGGGCTCCTCATCGAGAAGCTCACCGGGCAGCCGGTGGGGACGGCGTACCAGAACCGCATCATCGGGCCGCTGAAGCTGAACGACACGTTCTACGTCCACCCGGACACCGCGATCCCGGGCCGGTACGCCCGCGGTTACCTGACGCCGGACACGGCGGGCGCGCCGCTGGTCGACGCGACCGCGCAGACCGTCTCCTGGGCGCAGAGCGCGGGGGCGATCATCTCCAGCGCGCACGACCTCGACGTCTTCTACAGCGCCCTGCTCAAGGGGAAGCTGATGTCCGCGGCGCGGCTGGCGGAGATGGAGCGGTTCACCAAGCTGAACGGCACGACGGCGTACGGACTCGGGCTGCGGCGGCGCGACCTGACCTGCGGGGTGTCGGTGTACGGGCACACCGGTGCGGTGCAGGGGTACTACACGTACGCGTTCAGCACGAAGGACGGCGGGCGGAGCCTGACGGCCGTGGCCACCACGTCGAACAACGGCAAGGTGCTGGACACGCTGGCCGGTGCCCTGGAATCGGCGTTCTGCGGCAAGCCGCAGGCGGCCGGGCGCTAGTCACGCGCGCGGCGCTGCCGGCTGCCCGGACGCTCCGGTCGGGACGTCCGGGCAGCCGGCGGTCCCCGGGGGGGCAGCCGCTCACTGCCGTTGCCACAGCGCGGGGGTGTTCGGCGGCTCCCAGCCCTGCTGGGCCTGGTGGGTCTGCAGACAGCGGTAGGCGGCGCCGCCGTACGTCACCGTGGCGCCCGCCTGGTAGACGGTGCCGGCCGCCCAGGTGCCGCCCGGGTCGCCCGGGTCACCGGGGTCGCCGGGACCGGTCGCGGTCGTCTTCAGCGTGAGGCCGTACGACTGGAGGATCGGGTTGACCGGCTGGAAGTACGTGGTGCCGCCGCTGGTGCAGTTGCCCGTGCCGCCCGAGGTGACGCCCTGTGCCTGGCTGCCGGAGATGAACGAGCCGCCCGAGTCGCCCGGTTCGGCGCACACAGAGGTGCGAGTGACCCCGGTGACGGTGCCCTCCTGGTAGGTGACGCTGCTGTTGAGCTGCTGCACCGTCCCGCAGTGCCAGCCCGTCGTCGAGCCGGAACGGCACACGGAGGAGCCCACGGTGGCCTGTGTCGAACCCGTGACCTGCGCGCTGGAGCCGTTGACGTAGGGCGTCGCCGTCCAGTTGGCGTTCGCGGCCACCCACGCCATGTCGTTGCCGGGGAAGACGGACGCCTGGAAGGTGCCCTGTGCGACCCGGTTGGAGCCGGTGGTGGTGCTGCCGGCCCGGCCGCAGTGGCCGGCCGTGGCGAAGCCCTGCTGGCTGCCGCGGGTCACCGGGAAGCCGATCGAGCAGCGGGTGCTGTTGTCGATGTAGTACGCGTCGCCGCCGCGCAGGTCGTAGAGCGGGCGGGGGTGCTCGGCGGACTTCACCATGCGGGCGAGGGAGGCGTCGACGTGGGCCGCCGCCAGCAGGGAGCGTGCGGCGTCGGTGCGTACCGCCCGCACCACCAGCGCGTTGGACGGGACGTCGACGTACCAGACGGGGGTGTCGGTGGTGGCGCGCCGGGCGGCGGCCCGGTCCAGGCGTGCCTTGGCGGCGTCGAGCGCGGTCAGGGAGTGGTCCACCACACGCGCGGCGGCGCCCCGGGCCCGGATCGCCGGTACGTCCGCCGGGTCCGTGGTGGCGACGGTCAGGGTGTCCGATTCCGCGCCGCGCACCCAGGAGCCCGCGTAGTGCGCGCCCAGTGCGGCCCGCAGCCGGCCGGAGGTGGCGCCCGCCTCCGCCTCGTTGGCCAGGCGGCGCTCGGCCTGCTGCCGGGTCAGGCCCAGGTCCCGTTCCAGGGCCCGCAGGAGGGCGGGCGGGGCGGCGTCGGTGCGCAGCGTCCCGGCCGCCGTGGGCGCGGCCGGGACGCCGGACGGCCGGGCGCTCGCGGAGCCGCTGAGCCCGGCCACGAGCAGGGCACCCGCCGCCGCGGCGGCGGCGCACGCGGCTGTGAGGGGGCGTTGGAGCATGGGGAGGTCTCCTCGGATTCGGTGGAGTGCCGGAAACCGTACGGAGCCCCCGACCGCGTCCGTAAGACGTCAGCCGACCCCCTGCCCCGGTGTTATGGCAGGCGTGCGGTTCGGCCACGCGCCGTCAGGACGCGCGCCCGGTGCGGCGGTGCGCCCTGGCCGCCGGTTCCGCGCGGTGCGCGAGCCAGTGGGCGTAGCCGTCGCTGCGCGCCGCCGCGTCCTCGTGTGCCTTGCGGCTCTGCGCGAGCACCGTGGCCGCGGTGCCCGGCCGCTGGCCGGCCGGGCGCCAGCCCAGCAGGTGCCGCCAGACCAGCGGGGTGCCGGCGAGCGGGCGGGTGGTGAGGCCGGGCGTCGACGGGAAGGTGGCCCGGCACAGGCCGACGGCCCGGCCGACCTGCACCAGGTGGACGCAGGACGCGGTGTCCGTCTCGTACATGCGGCGGGGGGTGAAGCCGGCCCGGGCGCAGGCCGCGGTGAAACAGTCGCCGAAACAGCCGTCGCCCGGGACGCACGCCCACGCCTCGTCCGCGAGCGCGGTGAGGTCGATCTCCGGCCCCCGGGCGAGCGGATGGGTGTCGGCGAGCATGACGAAGACCGGGTCGACGGCGATCTCCTCCCAGACCAGGCGGGTGGCGTCGGGCGGGGGCGCGGAGCCGCAGGCACCGGTGAGGGCGAAGTCCAGGCGTCCCTCGGCGAGCAGCCCGGCCAGTTCCCGCTCCGACCAGGAGGCGCGGGTGCTCAGGCTGGTGCCGGGGGCGGCGTCGGCGAGCCGGTCCACCAGCGCGCCGAGCAGCGGCCCGTGGGTGCCGCCGAGCCGGAGCCGCTCCCCCTGCCCGCGTCCGCGGGCGAACTCGGCCGCCTCCTGCTGCAGTTCGCTGACCGCGGGGAGCACGAGCCGGGTGCGTTCCAGGACCAGCTCACCGAGCGCGGTGGCCCGCACCCCGTGCCGCCCCCGTTCGAACAGGGTGCCGCCCAGGGCTCGCTCGATGCGCCTGAGCTGCGCGCTCAGTGCGGGCTGCGCGAGTCCGAGCGCGGTCGCCGCCCTGGTCAGGCTGCCTGCCTCCGCGATGGTCCGAAGGGTCCTGAGATGCCGCAACTCCAGCTCCATGAGGGGAGCTTGCGGCGCCGGACGGCATGGGGCAAGAGGTTGGTCCAGACCAAAGTACGGTATCTGGTCGATGCCCGCGACAAGCGGCGAGCCCGTCCGGCACGCCAGGAGAGGGGAGCACGAGCAATGCGCGCCACCACCGTCCCACCGGGAACCCCCGGTCTGCCGACCGCGGCCGGGGACGTACCCCTGCACCGGCTGGAGGTGGCCGGGCCCGGGCACCCGCCGTTCGCCGCGGGCTCCTTCGAGGCGGTGGGACCGCTGTCCCGGTGGAGCCGCCCGCACCGGCACACCTTCTACGAGATCATCCACGTCAGCGCCGGTTCCGGCACCCACGTCGTCGACCTGGTGCGCTGGCCGGTCCGGCCCCCGCACCTGGCCGTGGTGCTGCCCGGGCAGGTGCACCACTGGGAGGGCGGCCAGGGCCCGGAGGGGACCCTGGCGCTGTTCACGGACGACTTCCTGGTCGACCACCCCGGGGACCGCGAGGTGCTGCGGCGGCTCGGGGAACGGGGCTGGTTCGCGCTGGACGCCGAACACGACCGGTCCGTGGGGCGGCTGATGGCCGAACTCGTCGCGGAGCACCGGCAGCGCGCCCCGGGCCACGAGAGCGTCCTGCGCTCGCTGCTGCACGTCCTCGTCGTACGCGCCGCCCGGCTGCCGCGGCACGGCGGGGCCGGCCGCGACCCGCGGGTCCTGGGCCGGCCGGCCGCCGTGGCCGAGGAGTTCACCCGGCTGATCGCGCGCCCGGAGGCGGCCGGCTGGAGCGTGCGGGAGTGCGCGGGGCGGCTGGGCGTGACGCCCGGCTACCTCACGCAGGCGGTACGGGCCGCCACCGGCCGCCCGCCGGGACGGCTGCTGATCGAGGCCCGGGTGTACCAGGCACAGCAACTGCTCGCGCACACCCGGCTGTCGGTGCGGCAGGTCGCCGCCCGCACCGGCTTCGCCGACCCCGCCTACTTCAGCCGGTTCTTCCGGCGGGAGACCGGCAGCAGCCCCGGTGACTTCCGAAAACACCACAGCCGCCACGACCAGTCCCTCGAACTCCCGTCCGTGCGGACTTAGTTTCATTGCGCATCCGACCCCCCACGAGGAGGAGACATGGACGGAGCAGGCAGGGACGGCGCCGGGGCGCAGGAGGAGCCGAGGTCCCAGCGGCTGGTCCACCGCAAGACGGTGCTGCGCGCGGCCCTCGCCGCCACCGCCGCGGTGCCCGTCGCCCTGATCGGCGGCCCGGCGCTCGCCCGCACGTTCGTCGCGGGCGGCGCGGCGCCCGAACTCACCCCGCCGTGCGACGACGGCGACCACCCCACTCCGGAACAGATCGAGGGCCCCTACTTCAAACCGAACTCGCCGGAGCGCACGAGTCTGCTGGAACCGGGCCTGCCGGGCACCCGGCTCACCGTGACCGGCTACGTCTTCGGCCGGGCCTGCCTCCCCCTGTCCGGCGTGCTGCTGGACTTCTGGCAGGCCGACACCAACGGCGCGTACGACAACACCGGTTTCCGGCTGCGCGGCCACCAGTTCACCGACTCCCGCGGCTCCTTCGCGCTGACCACGATCGTGCCGGGCCTGTATCCGGGCCGGACCCGTCACCTCCACGTCAAGGTGCAGGCGCCGCACCGGCCCGTCCTGACCACGCAGCTGTACTTCCCGAACGAACCGCGCAACAGCACCGACACGATCTTCGACTCCCGCCTGCTGATGACGGTGCGCGACGGGGGCGGCGGCCGGGAGGCGGCGTTCGACTTCGTCATCGACGTCCCGCAGGACCCCGGCCCGGGACCCGGTCCCTCCTCGCCGGAGAACACCTGGACGCCGGGGACCGCGTACCGGGCGGGCGACTGGGCGACGTACGCGGCGCGCGCGTACGTCTGCCTCCAGCCGCACACCTCCCAGCCGGGCTGGGAGCCCCCGGCGGTGCCGGCGCTGTGGCAGGCGGCGTGAAGTCCGTTCCGTGATCTTGGCGGAACGCCGGCTTCCGGGACACCATGCCCGGCATGAAGGGTGATCTCTTTTCCAGTCAGCACGTGGTGCAGCCGGCCGTGCAGCCGGGCATGTACGTGGAGAACGCCAAGTGCATCAGGTACGTGGTGAACGGCGAGATGTACGCCCGGCAGGGCGCGATGGTCGCCTACCGCGGCGATCTCGGGTTCGAGCGCAAGGGGCAGGGCGTCGGCGGCATGCTCAAGCGGGCGGTCACCGGTGAGGGACTGCCCCTCATGGCGGTGCGCGGGCAGGGCGAGGCCTGGTTCGCGCACGAGGCGCAGAACTGCTTCATCGTCGAGGTCGAGTCCGGCGACCAGTTCACCGTCAACGGCCGCAACGTCCTGTGTTTCGACGCCTCGCTGGCGTACGAGATCAAGACGGTGAAGGGGTCCGGCATCGCCGGCGGCGGCCTGTTCAACAGCGTGTTCAGCGGGCAGGGCCGGCTCGGCCTGGTGTGCGAGGGCAACCCGCTGGTCATCCCGGTGTCCGCGCAGGCGCCGGTGTACGTCGACACGGACGCGGTGGTGGGCTGGACGGCCCACCTGCGCACCTCCCTGCACCGCTCGCAGTCCATCGGCTCGATGCTGCGCGGCGGTTCGGGCGAGGCCGTGCAGCTCATGCTCCAGGGCGAGGGGTTCGTGGTGGTGCGGCCGAGCGAGGTGACGCCCCAGAAGGCCCAGCAGCACTGACCTTGCCTGTGATCCGTGTCGCACGGGCAACCCCCGACGCCGTACCGGCGTCTTGATCGACAACAGACCGGGCCCCGGCCCCTCGGGCCGGGGCATACTTCCGAGATGCTATACACGGTATGTATACACTCCGTGTATAGAAGGGTACGCATGTACGGCAAGGCTTTCGCCCCGGAGTACCAGGGCGCCCTGACCACCCTGTCCGTGAACTCCTCGCTGGTCGACGTGCTGGCCGAGGCCACCGAGCGGCTGCACGAGGCCGAACGGGCCGGACACCCCGGCGAGGCGGCGCGCTGCGGGCTCGCCGTCGCCGAGGCCCACCGCCGGCTGGGCCACGTACAGGAGGCCGACCGGGCCTGGAAGGCGAGCTACCGCGCCGCCCGCGAGGCCGGCGACACCGCCGCCATGGCCTGGGCGCTGTGGAGCGGGGGCACCCTGGCCCGGCAGCGCGGGGCGTTCCCGCTCGCCTGGCGGCTGCTGGGGCTCGCGGCCGAACTCGGCGAGCGGGGCGGGGACGTGGTGGTGCGCGGCTACTCGCTGGCCGGCCTCGCGGAGACCGGCCGGATCCAGGGCGACTACGCGGCCGTCGGCCGGCTGCACGAGCAGCTGCTGGCCGAGGCCCGCAAACGGGGCGAGGCCCGGCACACGGTGTGGGCCCTGGAGGGCATCGCCCAGATGCACCGCAACACCGGCGACCACGACCGGGCGTACGCCCTGTTCGAGGAGGCGGCGGAGATAGCCGGCCGGGCCGACGACCGGCGCGGCCACGCCTGGGCGCTGCGCGGGCTCGCGGACGTGCTCTCGGTACGCGACGGCGCCACCGAGCGGGCGCTGGAGCTGCTGGCCGAGGCGGAGGCGACCTGCCGGGAGATGAACCTCTCCAGCGCACTCGCCTACAACCACAAGATGCAGGGCAACGTCCTGTACCGCGCGGGCCGTTACGCCGAGGCCCGCGAGCGGTACGAGCTGGCGCTGACGGAGTTCCGGACGATGAGCGAACCCCGCGGCGAGGCGCTGTCCCGGCTGGGTCTCGCCAAGTCCCTCGCCCGGCTCGGCCGCGACCGGGCCGAGACCGCCGCCGAACTCGCCGACCTGGCGCGGACGCTGGAGCGCAGCGGGCTGCGGCACGCCCGGGAGATGGTGGCCCGGGCCCAGCGGGAGTTCGGCCTCGACGCGGAGGCCGTACGGTGACGGCGCCCGTCTCGCCGGTGCGGGAGTCCGCCCGGCACGCTCTCGCCCGGTGCCGCGAGCTGGTGCGGCCGGAACTGCGGGCGGCGGTGGGGCGGCTGCACCCCTGGGTCGCCGAGATGGCCGCGTACTCCTTCGGCTGGTGCGAGGTCGGCGGGGCGCCCGCCGGCGCGCCGGGCGGCAAGGGCGTACGGCAGGCGCTCGCGGTCCTCGGCGCCGAGGCCGCGGGCGCCGACGGCCGGGCCGGGGTCCCGGCGGCGGTCGCCGTGGAGCTGGTGCACGCCTTCTCGCTGCTGCACGACGACATCATGGACGGCGACGCGAGCCGGCGCGGCCGCCCCGCCGTCTGGCAGGCCTACGGCACGGGCCCGGCCGTACTGGCCGGGGACGCCCTGTTCGCGCTGGCGGTGGACACCGTCGCCGCCGCGACCGAGACACCCGGCGCGGTACGGCTGCTCTCGGCGGCCCTCGCCGACCTGGTGCGCGGGCAGGCCGACGACCTGCTGTTCACCACCCGGCCCTGGACCGGTCCGGAGCGGGTGACGGCGCGGGAGTACCAGGTGATGGCCGAGGGCAAGACCGGCGCGCTGCTGGGCTGCGCCGCCGCGCTGGGCGCCACGCTCGGCGGCGCGCCCCGGGACACGGCCCTCGTGCTGGACCGGGCCGGGCGGCACCTCGGGATCGCCTTCCAGCTGGTCGACGACGTGCTCGGCCTCTGGGGCGACCCGGCCGTCACCGGCAAGTCCGTCGGCGGCGATCTGCGGGAAGGCAAGAAGACGTTCCCGGTGCTGGCCGCGCTCGGCTCCCCCGCGGCCCGGCACCTGCCCGCGCTGCTCGGGTCCCCCGAGCGCGCCGAGGAGGCCGCCGCGCTGATCGAGGCGGCGGGGGGCCGTACGGCGGCCCTGGCCGAAGCCCGCGCCCACACGGCCGCCGCACGGGAACTGCTCGCCGCCGCGCCGCTGGCCGCGGGCCCCGTCGAGGAGCTGACCGGGCTGCTGGACCTGCTGGTGGGCCGCGCGCTGTAGCCGTGCGCCGAGACGGCGTTGACCAACGGCGTCCCGGCGGGTCAAGGTGCGAACGGCGCGGTTCCCGACCCGCGCGGGAAGGTGGAGCACCGTGATCGACCTCGCGGACATCGAGGGCGCCGCACAGCGGATCGCCGGGCACGTCGTCCGGACGCCGACGGTGCCGAGCCCCGGCCTCGGCGCACTGCTCGGCGTCCCGGTCACCGCCAAGCTCGAACTGCTCCAGCGCACCGGCTCGTTCAAGGCCCGCGGGGCGACCGCCAAGCTGCTGTCGCTCAGCGAGGCCGAACGGGCGGCGGGCGTGGTCGCGGTCAGCGGCGGCAACCACGGGATCGCGCTCGCCGTGATGGCGGCGGCCCTCGACGTGAAGGCGACCGTGGTGATGCCGCGTACCGCACCCGCGCGCTCCATCGAGCTGGCGGAGGACGCCGGGGCGTCGGTACGGCTGACGGACGGCATGGACAGCGCCTTCCGGCTGGTGACCCGGTTGCGGGACGAGGGCCTGACGCTGGTCCACCCGTTCGACGACCCGGTGGTGATCGCCGGGCAGGGCACGGTGGGCCTGGAGCTGGCCGAGGACGCCGGGGAGCTGACCGATGTGGTCGTCAGCGTGGGCGGCGGCGGTCTGATCGCCGGTGTGGCGGCGGCCCTGCGCGCCCTGCGGCCCGGGGTACGCGTGTGGGGCGTGGAGACCGCGGGGGCCGAGGCGATGTCGGGGGCGCTGGAGGCCGGCGGTCCGGTAGCCGTGCCGCTGTCGTCCCTGGTCACCACGTTGAGCGCGCCCTCGGTGTCGCAGCTGACGTACGACCACGTGTCCGCGCTGGTCGAGGAGGTCCTGGTGGTCCCGGACCGGGACGCGGTGCAGGGCTGCCTGGACCTGGCCGAGCACGCCAAGGTGTGGGCCGAGCCGGCCGCGGGCTGTCTGCTGCCGGCGGCCCGGCAGGTGGTCGAGCGGGCCGGCGCCGGCGCCCGGGTCGGGCTCGTGGTGTGCGGCGGCAACACCGCGCCGGGCGAGCTCGCCGGCTGGGCCGCCTCCTTCGGGCTGCTGTGAGGCCGGGACACCTGTCCCGTGGCACCCGTCCCGGCACCGCGGAGCGCCTCCCCGCGTTTGAATAAAAGGCAAGAAGGGGCGTGAATCGAGGATTCGCTGAACGCACCCCCGCGCGCCCTGCGTACCTCCGGGAAAGACGATGCAGGGTTTCAGCGAGGGATGACCATGGTCGAGGCGCACGTCTCCGCACACGAGTTGGTCGCCGGCCGGTACCGGCTCCTGGAGGTCTTCTCCCGCGAGACGAACCGCCTGTGGTGGTACGCCGAGGACGTGACCGCGCAGCAGCCCCGCCTGGTGGCGCAGACCGCCCTGCCGGGACCCGCCGCCGAGGACACCGCGCGCCGCGTCACCGCCCGGGTCGTCCGCACCTCGCAGACCATGCGGCCGCTGTGCCCCGGCCAGGTCGCCGCGGTCGTCGACGCCGTGGTGGAGGCGGGCACCCTGTGGACGGTCACCGAGTGGATCGACGGCACCCCCCTGACCGAAGTCCTCGCCGAAGAAGGCTCGTTGCATCCGGTGCGGGCGGCCCGGCTCGGCCTGGAGCTGCTGGACGTGCTGCAGGCCGCGCACGACGAGGGCATCACGCACGGGGAGCTGAGCCCCGGCCAGGTCTTCGTGCGGGACGGCGGCCCGGTGGTCGTCACCGGGTTCGGCCTGGCGGGCGCGACCCTGGTCCCGCGGCTCACGGCACCGTCGTACGCCTCCCCGGAGCAGGCCAGGGACGAGCGGATCGGCCCGGCCGCCGACCTGTGGGCGCTGGGCGCGCTGCTGTACACGGCGGTCGAGGGCCGCCCGCCGTTCCGGGACCGCGGCCGGCCCGACGCCACGCTGAAGGCGGTGGACCGGCTTCCGCTGCGCACCCCGCTGCGCGCGGGCCCGCTCACCCAGGCCGTCCAGGGGCTGCTGCGCAAGGACGCGCGGGAGCGGCTGTCCCGGCCGGTGGTCCGGGAGGCGCTGAACCGGGCGCTGAGCGAGGACACCGACGCGGACCGGGAGCCGGCCCCCGCGCCCCGGCTGCGCGGCGCCTACCGCGGCGTGCGGTCCGCCGGACCGCTGCGCGGCAGGCGGATGGCGGTCGCCGTCGGCGCCCCGCTGGCCCTGGTCACGGTGGCCGCGGCGGTGCTGGCCGCGGCCGGCGCGCTGCCCGGCACGGGCACGGCCGCGGCGCCGCCCCGGGCCACCGGCCCCGCCACGCCCGCCGGCCGGCACACCGGTGGCGGCACCCCGGCCGCCCCCGCGCCGGCCGCCACGCCGAGCGCCCCGGCCTCCTCCTCCGCCCTGCCGGCCGGCTACCGCGGGTACAGCGCCCCCGAGGGCTTCTCGGTGGCACTGCCCGACGGCTGGAAGCGGCTGGCCACCTCCCGGGTGTCCGGCCTCGCCTACCGCGTCACCTTCGGCCGGGGCGGCGACTCGCCGACGCTCGCCGTCACCTACAGCGAGCGGGTGGGTCCCGACCCGGTCGCCGTCTGGCGGGACGACGTCGAGCCCGGCCTGGCGCGGCTGCCCGGCTACCGCCGGCTGGGTGCCGTGCGGGCCGCCACCTACCAGGGGCGCAGGGCCGCCGACCTGGAGTGGCTCGCGGGGTCCGGGGACACACGGACGCACACCTTCGGGCGGGGCTTCCTGCTCGGCGGGACGCGGGGCTTCTCCCTGCGCTTCACCACCCCGGCCGCGGCCTGGGACGACACCGCCAACCGGCTGGCGCTGAAGACCTTCCTGGGGACGTTCCGGCCGCCGAAGGGCTGAGCTGTGCCCGCCGGCCGTTTTCCGGGCGCCGAGCCGGGGACTCGCTTCTCATGGTGCAAATCGGATACACGATGATGACCGAGCAGACGGGTCCCCGGGACCTGGTGGACCACGTGGTGCGCGCCGAGGAGGCCGGTTTCGACTTCTCGGTGATCTCCGACCACTACTTCCCGTGGCTGCGTTCGCAGGGGCACGCCTCGTACGCCTGGAGCGTGCTGGGTGCCGCTGCCCAGGCCACGTCGCGGATCCCCCTGATGACCTACGTCACCTGCCCCATCCTGCGCTACCACCCGGCGATCGTGGCGCAGAAGGCCGCGACCGTGCAGCTGCTGTCGGAGGGCAGGTTCCGGCTCGGCCTCGGTGCCGGCGAGAACCTCAACGAGCACGTCGTGGGCGGCGGCTGGCCCCCGGTCGACGTCCGCCACGAGATGCTCGAAGAGGCGGTGCAGATCATCCGCGCGCTGTTCGAGGGCGGCCACGTCACCCACCACGGGCAGCACTACGACGTGGAGTCGGCCCGGCTGTGGGACCTGCCGGAGCAGGCGCCGCCGATCGGTATCGCCGTCTCCGGCGAGCAGTCCTGCAAGCTCGCCGGGCATCTCGCCGACCTGGTCATCGCGACCGAGCCGAAGGCGGGCCTGCTGGAGGCCTTCGACCGGCACGGCGGCAGCGGCAAGCCCCGGGTGGGCCAGCTGCCGGTCTGCTACGACCCCGACCGGGACACGGCGATCAAGCGGGCCCACTCGCAGTTCCGCTGGTTCGGCCTCGGCTGGAAGGTGAACGCCGAGCTGCCCCACCCGGACTCCTTCGAGGCCGCCACCCAGTTCGTCACCGAGGACGACGTCGCCTCCGCCATTCCGTGCGGTGACGACGTGGACGCGTTCGTGGAGGCGGTACGGCCCTACGCGGAGGCCGGGTTCGGGGAGGTCGCCCTGGTGCAGATCGGCGGGGACGCGCAGCCGGAGTTCCTGGACTGGTCGGCGAAGACCCTGCTGCCCGCGCTGCGGGAGGCGTTCGCCTGACGGGCCGCCGCCGGTGTGATGGGGCGCGGGTGCACGCGGGATTTCGGGAATCAGTCACTTGGGTGAGCATCCCGGGCACTTCGGGGGTACTAGAGGGCCCTACGCCCATTGTTGTCGGAGGCCCCCCGCGTGAACTCGTTCGTGCACAAGACCCTGGTGGTGCAGCTGCTGTCACAGGGCACCGGCCGGTGTCCGGTGCTGGCCCACCTCAGCTACGACGCCGACGACCCGTTCGCCGTCACCGCCGTCTTCACCCACGACGGCCGGGTGCTGGCCTGCTGGCGGCTGGACCGGCAGATGCTGAGCGACGGGCTGGCCCGGCCGGTCGGGGTCGGCGACGTGCGGATGCGGCCCGAGGCCACCGGTCCCTGGCACGAGCTGCGCCTGGAGTTCCTCGGGGACATCCGCCCGGACGGCGGCCGGCACCATGCGGTGGTGTTCGCCTGGGCACCCGCGATCGCCGCGTTCCTGCGCGAGACCTACAAGGTCGTCCGGCCGGGCCAGGAGCGCTTCCCCGCGGACGAGCTGCTGGCGGAGATCCTCTCCACGGCTGAGTAGCCGTACTCATGCCCGCGGCCCGCGCCCGGCCGCACGATGGGGCTCCCAAGACACCCGAGGCCGTCCTCAGGCAAGGAGCCCGCCGTGACCGCAGTGCACCCCGCCCCGCTCCACGCGCCGCGCCGCGTACCGCCCGTCCTGTTCGCGGGCGTGGTGGCCGCGGGGCTGGTCCTGTCGGCATGGGGCGCACGCGACCGCACCACCTGGTTCCTGGAGACGGTGTGGGCGCTGGCGGGCCTGCCGCTGGTGGTACTCGCCTGGCGGCGCTTCCCGCTGACGGGGCTGCTGTGCGGGCTGCTGACCGTGCACGCGCTGGTCCTCGCGGTCGGCGGTCATTACACCTATGCGGAGGTGCCGGCGGGCGACTGGGTGCGCGACACCCTCGGCCTGGACCGCAATCCGTACGACCGCTTCGGTCACCTGATGCAGGGCTTCGTCCCGGCCGTGCTGGTGCGGGAACTGCTCAGCCGGACCTCGCCGTTGCGCGGCAGCCGCTGGCTGGCGCCGCTCACCGTGTGCGCCTGTCTGGCCTTCAGCGCCTGCTTCGAGCTGCTGGAGTGGCTGGCGGCCGAGATCGGCGGGCACGGCGCGGACGCGTTCCTCGCCACCCAGGGCGATGTGTGGGACACCCAGTGGGACATGTGCTGCGCACTGATCGGGGCGGTGCTGTCCGTGCTGCTGCTCGGCAGGCTGCACGACCGGCAGCTGAGGGCCCTGGCGGCCCGCCGGTCCGTAAGGCCCTAGCGGTCCGTCCGGGAGGTGTGCCGGCGGCGGGCCCACAGGGGCAGGCCGTACCAGCACAGCAGGTACCAGGCGACGACGCCCGCCACCAGGAACGGCACGTAGCCGTCGTGGGTGGCCACCCGCAGGATCAGCAGCAGGGACGACGTCATCGTGGCGAGCAGCAGGACCAGGCCGACGAAGGTCAACCGGGACGCGAGCCGCACCGCCTGGGGCTTGACCCGGCGGCCGGAGACCAGGCGGTGCAGGGACACCGGTCCGATGAGGGCGCCGGTCGCACAGGCGCCCAGGACGACGGTCACGATGTAGATGGCCTGGTTGGTGCTGGTCAGCTGGGTGTACTTGGGCTGGAAGACGACGGTCAGCAGAAATCCGAAGAGGATCTGCACCCCCGTCTGCGCCACCCGGACCTCCTGGATGAGCTCCCCCCACATCCGGTCGGCCCGCTCCTCCTCGGTCTCGTCACGTCCTCTGCGCCGTTCTGCCTCCGTCATGCGGTTGCGTGTAACCGCGCGGCCGTTCCTTCAAACGGTGCGCTCGCCCGCGGCTACCAGCGGTGTTCGACCTGGTCCTTGACCCGCCGTTCGTACAGCTCGCGGATCGCGGTGAAGGTCCCCGCGGGCAGCGGCGGCAGCTTGGCCGCGGCGGCGTTGGCGCGGGCCTGCTCCGGGTTGCGGGCGCCGGGGATCACCGTGGTCACGCCGTCCTGCTCGATGATCCAGCGCAGCGCCAGCTGGGCCGGGGTGTACCCCTCCGGGGCGAGCGCGGCGAACTCGGCGGCGGCCTCGACGCCGGTGCCGTAGTCGACGCCGGAGAAGGTCTCGCCCTGGTCGAAGGCCTCGCCGTGCCGGTTGAAGGTGCGGTGGTCGTCGGCCGCGAACACCGTGTCCTTGGTGTACTTGCCGGACAGCAGCCCGGAGGCGAGGGGGACGCGCGCGATGACGCCGACGCCGGCCGCGCGGGCGGCGGGCAGCACCTCGTACAGGGGCTTCATGCGCAGCGGGTTGAGGATGATCTGCACGCTCGCCACGTGCGGCCGGGCGATCGCGGTGAGCGCCTCGGCGCAGGTCTCCACACTCACCCCGTACGCGGCGACGCGCTCCTCCTCGACCAGGGTGTCCAGGGCGTCGAACACCGCGTCGGAGGAGTAGACCGGGGTGGGCGGGCAGTGCAGCTGCACCAGGTCGATGCGGTCGACGCCGAGGTTGCGGCGCGAGCGGTCGTTCCAGGCACGGAAGTTGTCCAGCACGTAGTTCTCGGGGACCTGCTCCACCCGGCGGCCCATCTTGGTGGCCACCAGCACGTGCAGATCGGGGCGGCCGCGCAGGAACGAGGCGATGGTGCCCTCACTGCGTCCGTCGCCGTACACGTCGGCCGTGTCGAAGAAGGTGACCCCGGCCTCGGCCGCCGCCTCCAGGACGGACAGGGCTTCCTTGTCGTCCACGGCGCCCCAGTCGGCGCCCAGCTGCCATGTGCCGAGGCCGACCACCGATGCCCACTGACCCGACCTGCCGATCACGCGTTCGTCCATGGCGTCAGTCTGTCATCCGGTACGGCTCCGTCGCGCCCCGTGGAGTGCACCGTCCGGGTGTGAGCTGTGCCTGTACGGCGGGCCCGTACCGGTCGGCGAGGGCGTCGGTGCCGGTGCCGCGCAGGTGCGGGCCGCGGGCGACGCCGTACATCACGCCGAGGCCGACGAGGGCGGCGACGGCGAGTTCGGCGCGCAGGCCCGCGTCGGGGCCGGTGAGCCGGGCGGCGAGGCGTTCGGTCACCTGGGCGCGGAAGTTGGCGCGCAGCACCTCGCCGTGGTCGCCGTGCAGCGGGGCGAAGGCGATGCGCAGCAGCGGGTCGGCGCCCCGTTCGCGCTGGCTGGACACCACGTGCCGGACCATGTGCCGGCCGAGGTCGTCCAGCGGGGCGTCCAGCAGGTCGTCGGCGTCGGTGTCGAAGGACATCACGCGGGCGAACAGGGCGTCCTTGTTGCCGAAGTACTTCAGGATCAGCGGCGGGCTGACCCCGGCGCGTTCGGCGACGGCCCTGAGGGTGATGTCGGCGTGCGCGTGCCGGGCCAGGAGGTGGCGGGCGGCCTTCAGGATGGCGGCCTTGGTGGCCTCGGCGTCCCGGCGTGCGGGGGCGGGCGCCTGACCGGGTGGAGTGGTCATGGTCCTCATGCTCCCTCCATCGCCTCGTCGCGGGTGCCCCGGGTGGCGCCGCGGTCCCGCCGGGTGCGACGGGCGGGGCCGTCGCCGGGGATGGACAGGGCCGCCGCGCAGGCCGCGAGGGCGACGGCGCCGGCCAGGGCGAAGGCGAGCAGGTAACCGTGCAGGCTGGGCACGGGGACGCCGCCGAGAGGGCTGCTGTGGTGGACGAGGACGGCGGCGACGGCCGCGCTGGAGACGGCCTGGCCGATGGTCCGCATGAGGACGTTGACGCCGTTGGCGGAGGCGGTCTGGGCGGCCGGTACGGCGCGCAGGATGAGGGTCGGCAGCGCGGAGTAGGCGAGCGTGGTGCCGGTCGCCACCACGGACGCGCCCAGGACGATCATCCACAGGTCGCGGCTGTCGGCGATGCGCAGCGCGTATCCGCAGGCGATGACCGCGGCGCCCAGCGCGAGCGTGATCCGCGGGCCGCGCGCGGCGGAGATGCGGGCCGACAGCGGGGAGAACAGCAGCATGGTGACGCCGCCGGGCAGCAGGCAGAGTCCGGTGGCGACGATGGACAGGCCGAGGCCGTACCCGGTGGCCTTCGGTGCCTGCACCAGCTGGGCGGTGACCAGCGAGTTGGCGTAGAAGGCGAACCCGGTCAGCAGGGCCGCCACATGGGACAGCCCCACCCGTGGCCGGGTGACCAGCCGCAGGTCGACCAGCGGCCGGGCGGCGCGCAGCTGCTGACGGCACCACAGGACGAGGACGACGGCGGCCGCGAGGAACAGGGCGAGGACCCGGGCGCTGCCCCAGCCCCAGGTGCCGCCCTGGGAGACGCCCAGCAGCAGGCAGACCAGCCCGGCGGCGAGGCCGAGCGCGCCGGTGACGTCGAAGCGGCCGGGCTCGCGCAGCGGCGACTCCCGCACCGCCCACCAGGTCGCGGCGACACCCAGTGCACCGAGGGCACTGGTCAGCCAGAACATGGTGTGCCAGTCGGCGTACTGCACGACCAGCGCGGCGAGCGGCAGGCCGAGCGCGGCGCCGATGCCGACGGTGGAACTCATGAGAGCCACCGCCGAGCCGCGGCGCTCGGGCGGGAGTTCGTCGCGCAGGATGCTGATGGAGAGCGGGACCACGGAGGCGGCGGCGCCCTGGAGCGCGCGGGCGGCGATGAGCACGCCGATGTCGGAGGACAGCGCGCACATCACGGAGCCGACGGTCATCAGGGCGAGCGCGGCGGTGAGCACCCGGCGCTTGCCGTACATGTCGCCGGCCCGGCCGAGCACGGGCGTGAGGACGGCACCGGCGAGCAGGGTCGCGGTGACCGTCCAGGAGACGGTGGCGGCCGAGGCGCCGGTGAGCCGTGGCAGGTCGGGCAGGAGCGGGACGACGACGGTCTGCATGACCGCCATGAGGATGCCGCCCGAGGCCAGTACCGGGACGGTGAGCCGGTCGCGCAGCCGGGGCGGCGGGGGTATGGGGGCTGGCTGGTCCATCGGCGCTCCTGCGGGCGGCACGGTGACGAGGTGAATACTCATTCACCTTATCGAGTGAATGGGTATTCACCAACGTTTCTTCGCCCGAACGGGGAGCGGCTTCCTCGGGTTCTGCTTCGCGGGCCGCCGGGTGAGGGTCCTAGCCCCGGCGGGCCGTGGAGCGGGCGTGGAGGGCGCGGGCGGCGCGGGGGCCGAGCCAGCTTTTGAGCCGGCGCAGCGGCTCCAGTTGCCCGGCGGCCTTGTCCAGGCCGTAGTAGAGCTGCGGCGGGACGTGGGGCAGCAGCGGGGAGTGGCGCTGGCCGAGCAGGGCGAACATCCGGTGCGGGGGCAGGTGGATGTAGCGGGGCAGGTTCTCGTACCACTGAGCGCTGTAGCGGGCCGCGCTCTGCACGGACAGCAGCTCGGCCTGACGCCGGCGCTCGTAGGCGGCGAGGGCCTCGGGCAGGCCGGCGTGTTCGCGCAGGGCGCCGGCCAGGCACATGGCGTCCTCCAGGGCGAGGGTGGTGCCGGCGCCGATGGAGTAGTGGGTGGTGTGGGCAGCGTCGCCGACGAGGACCAGGTTGCCGTGGTGCCAGGTCCGGTTGGTGAGGGTGCGGAAGGTCAGCCAGGAGGCGCCGGGGCGGGCGACGAGGGGGTGACCGTCGAGGACGTCGGCGAAGAGCTTCTCCAGCACGACGAGCCCCTCGGCCTCGTCGGCCCGGTCCAGGCCGAGGCCGGTGTAGGTCTGCGGGGAGCACTCGACGACGCAGGTGCTGTGGTCGCCGCTGTAGCCGTAGCCGTAGGCCCAGATCCAGCCGTGCTCCGTCTCGGTGAAGGCGAAGGAGAAGGCGTCGAAGACCTTGGTGGTGCCGAGCCAGATGTAGTGGTTGCGGCCGGCGGTGACGCGGGTGCCGAAGTGGCCGGCCGCGCGGGTGCGCAGGGCACTGTGCACGCCGTCGGCCGCGACGACGAGGTCCGCGCCGGCGGGCGGCTCCGTCAGCTCGCTCTCGAACCGCAGGCGGACGTCCAGCGCGCGGGCCCGGTCGGCGAGCAGGCCGAGCAGCCGGTGCCGGCCGATCCCGAAGCCCTCGTCGCCCCGGTGCCGGGTGGTCAGGTCGCCGACGCGGGCGACGCCGTCGGTCCAGCGGACGGAGTGCTCCTCGATCGCGCGGGCCGATTCCGGGTCGTGCTCACGGAGTTTTTCGAGGAGTCCGCGCCAGTAGGTGACACCCCAGCCGTAGGTGGAACCCTCCGGGTTGCGTTCATGGACGGTGACGTCATGGGACGGATCCTGCCGCTTGAGCAGGATGGCGAGGTACAGGCCCGCGGGCCCGCCTCCGACGCAGACGACCTTCACACGCACCCCTGACAGTCACTGAACGCAGTCGGACGACATCGGAGGGTAGCAGCCGGCGCTCCGTTCAATCGCGCCAGTTTGGCGTGGTGAGCCGCACCACTCGGATGGACGGCGATCGGGAAGGATCATCGAAAACGCGGGCGCCCCGGCAAGGAATTGCCCGTTCCGGAGCAGATCGGGCCACTGCCGAAGCAAGATCATCTTAGTTCAACTCTGTACGACATGTGGTTAATTGTCCGGATCGTAGCCAACCGGTTCCGGGTGATTTCTTCCGCTCCGGAGCGTCCCGATAGGCATGCATGGTCACCCACCGGACCACTCCTGAGGAGGACCCGCATGCCCGACATCACCCGGCGCCGCGCGCTCACCACGGCAGCCGCCGTCGCCGCGACGGCCTCGGTCGCCGCCACCCTCGCCGCGCCCGCCGCGTCGGCCGCCGGCCACCACATGTCCCCCACCCCCGACTCCTTCGACGAGGTCTACAAGGGCCGCCGGATACAGGGCCGTCCGGCGAGCGGCGGCGGACACCACCACGAACACGGCGGCGGTTACGCGGTGTTCATAGACGGCGTGCAGCTGCACGTGATGCAGAACGCCGACGGCAGCTGGATCAGCGTCGTCAGCCACTACGACCCGGTGTCCACCCCGCGCGCCGCCGCCCGTGCCGCGGTGGACGAGCTGCAGGGTGCACCGCTGCTGCCCTTCCCCGCCAACTGACCGCCACGCCAAGGATCTCCGGAGCACCGCGCACCATGACCGTACGCAAGAACCAGGCCACCCTCACCGCCGACGAGAAGAAGCGCTTCGTCGCCGCCGTCCTCGAACTCAAGCGCAGCGGACGCTACGACGACTTCGTCCGTACGCACAACGAGTTCATCATGTCGGACACCGACACCGGCGAGCGGACCGGCCACCGCTCCCCCTCCTTCCTGCCCTGGCACCGCAGATTCCTGCTGGACTTCGAGCAGGCGCTGCAGTCCGTGGACTCCTCGGTGGCCCTGCCCTACTGGGACTGGAGCACCGACCGCACGGTGCGCGCCTCGCTGTGGGCACCGGACTTCCTCGGCGGCACCGGGCGCAGCACCGACGGCCGGGTGATGGACGGCCCGTTCGCCGCGTCCACGGGCAACTGGCCGGTCAACGTGCGGGTGGACACGCGTACCTTCCTGCGCCGGTCGCTCGGCACGAGCGTCAAGGAGCTGCCCACGCGCGCCGAGGTGGAGTCGGTGCTGTCGATGGCGACGTACGACATGGCGCCGTACAACAGCGCCTCGGACGGCTTCCGCAACCACCTGGAGGGCTGGCGCGGGGTCAACCTGCACAACCGGGTGCACGTGTGGGTCGGCGGGCAGATGGCCACCGGGGTCTCCCCCAACGACCCGGTGTTCTGGCTGCACCACGCCTACATCGACAAGCTCTGGTCGGAGTGGCAGCGGCGGCACCCGGGCGCCGGCTACGTGCCGACGGGCGGCACGCCGGACGTCGTGGACCTGAACGACACCATGAAGCCGTGGAACACCGTGCGCCCGGCGGACCTCCTGGACCACACCAAGTTCTACACGTTCGACGTCTGATCAGACCTCGGCGGTACGGCACTCCGGGTGGCCCCAGCCCTGCGCGTTCTTGGCGATCTTCTCGCCGGCCGCGTAGGGCCGGCCGCACTGGCAGCGGCCGGGGAACTTCGCCTTGATCGTGCGCGCGGACGCGCCACCGCCGGAGCGCGCGGACGCGGTGCCGCCGGTGCGGCGGGGCGCCTTCCCGCGCGGTGCCCCGGACGCCTTCGGGGTGTCGGGCGACGGCGGGGGCTCCGGCGAGCCGAGCGCGCTGCCGGCCGGCTCCTGGACGGAGGCCGCCTGGCTGGCCGCGCGGTCGGCGAAGTCGTTCAGCGGGTCGCCGTCGACCTGGTGGGCGGGCACGTAGCGGAACTCGACGGACCGGCCGCCGAGGAGCTCGTCGATGCGGACCACCAGGTCCTGGTTGGCGACCGGCTTGCCGGCGGCGGTCTTCCAGCCGTTGCGCTTCCAGCCGGGCAGCCAGGTGGTGACGGCCTTCATCGCGTACTGGGAGTCCATCCGGATCTCCAGCGGCACGTCCGGCTCGACGGCCGCGAGCAACTGCTCCAGGGCCGTCAGCTCGGCGACGTTGTTGGTGGCCCGGCCGAGCGGGCCCGCCGCCCAGCGCGCGGGGACCGGCTCGTCGCCGTCCGAGACCACCCACGCCCATCCGGCCGGCCCGGGGTTCCCCTTCGAAGCCCCGTCGCACGCGGCCACCACACGTTCACGCATGTCCTCGATCATGCCATGGCCGCGGGCAGGGCCGTTCCGGGACCGGTCAGACCTCCCTCACCTTCGGCATCTCGCCCTCGGTGGTCGCGATGTCGATCACCGAGAAGTTCGCGCCCTGCGGGTCACTCAGCGCCGCGAACCGGCCGAAAGGGCTGCTCATCGGCCCGAAGCGGAGGATCCCGCCGAGCCTGACCGCCCGGTCGACGGCCGCGTCGCAGTCGTCGACGGTGAAGTAGACATTGATGTACGCCGGCACCTCCGGCGGGAAGTCGTCCGTCATCCGCATCCGGCCGAGGACGGTGTCCTCGCCGACGTCGAACATCCGGAAGTCGACCGCGTCGTCCTCAAGCTCCTTCATCCGGTACGGGAAGACGGCCGAGAGGAAGGCGTCCGCCTGCTCCGGCTCCCTGGTGAAGACCTCGGCCCAGCAGAAGGCGCCGGGTGTCGCCGTCGTCCCGAAACCCTCGTGGGTGCCCGCCTGCCACACGCCGAACACGGCCCCGCTGGGCTCCCGGGCCAGGCACATGGTGCCGAACTCGCCCACCTGCATCGGCTCCAGCAGCACCTCGCCGCCGTTTCGCCGGATCTTCTCCGCGGTGGCCGCGGCGTCCGGCGAGGCGAAGTACAAACACCACTGCGACTGCCCCTCCTGGCCGGGCATCGGCGGGACGACGGCGGCCACGGCCTTGCCGTCCGCGTAGGCCTGCGTGTAGTTGCCGTACGCCGACGACGACTCGCCGAAGGTCCAGCCGAGGACGTCACCGTAGAACCGCTTGGCTCCCTCGACGTCGCTGAACATCGCATCGGCCCAACAGGGCGTTCCCTCGGGTTGCACGGCCATGATCGAAGCCCTCTCGGTCGGCTGCTCTGCCCCGCTACCTCACGCTAGCCACCCCGCCGTCGCCCCGCGCGCCGAACATCCGGGGCCGCAAACCTCGGCAAAGCCGGGTGCGGAAGCACAAGATCGGCGCACGGGCCGGCACCACCGCCGCGGAACACCCCTCACGCAGGTTTGAGCCCCACGGTGATCAAACCCGCCCCTTTCACGCTGTACCGGAACACCAGGCGTCCTGTTTGGCTGTTTCGAGCACAGCGGCATCGCGCGCACCACCGACCGATCCCGTCCGCACCGCCCCGTCCGCCTGTTTGCAGGAGGGAATGTGTCCACTCCGGACATCGCCACCGGTTCCGCAGTCGACGAACCCGATCCCGGGCCGCCGGCCGACGCCCAGCCCACCAGCCTGGGCACCCGCGCGGCCCGGCAGCTCACGACCACCACCAAGTCCGAACCGCAGATGCAGGCCATCACCTCGCGGTGGCTGCTGAAGACCCTGCCGTGGGTGGACGTCAAGGGCGGCGCCTACCGGGTCAACCGGCGTCTGCAACTGCGCACCGGCCGCGGGCGCGTGCACTTCGAGCAGAACGGCGCCGACGACGTCCGGGTGGTTCCCGAGACCCTGACCGAGCTGCCGATCCTGCGCGGCTATCCCGACGCCGACGTGCTGCGGGAGATCGCCGCCCGCTTCCAGCCCCGGGAGGTGCGCCCGGGCCAGGTGCTGTTCGAGGCGGGGCAGCCGGTCACCGAGGCCTACCTCGTGGCACACGGCCGCTTCACCCGCTACGCCATCGGGAAGTACGGCGACGAGGAGATCGTCGGCGTCGTCACCGACGGCGACCAGGTGGGCGACGAGGCGGTCGGCCAGTCCGATCCGCTGTGGCTGACCTCCGTCCGGGCGGAGACCGCCGGTGTCGTGCTGGCGCTGCCCTGGGCGGTCGTGGAGGAGTTCACCGCGCGGGTGCCCTCCCTGGCGGCGCACCTGCGGGCGTACGTCGAGCGGCAGCGCCGGCCGATGAACCGCAAGGGCGAGGCGGAGTTGCCCGTGCAGGCCGGACACGTCGGCGAACCCACCCTGCCGGGCGGCTTCGTCGACTACGAACTCACCCCGCGCGAATACGAGTTGTCGCTCACGCAGACCGTGCTGCGGGTGCACACCAGGGTCGCCGACCTCTACAACGACCCGATGGACCAGACCGCCCAGCAGCTGAGGCTGACCGTCGAGGAGATCCGCGAACGGCAGGAGTGGGAGCTGGTCAACAACCGCGAGTTCGGCCTCCTGCACAACGTCGACTACGGCCAGCGCATCAGCAGCCTGACGGGACCGCCGACCCCCGACGACATGGACGAACTGCTGGCGATGCGGCGCAAGACGAAGGTCTTCCTCGCCCACCCGAAGGCGATCGCGGCCTTCTTCCGGCAGTGCAACAAACGGGGACTGGTGCCGGGCAGCGCGAACGTCGACGGTCATGAGGTGCCCGCCTGGCGCGGTGTGCCGATCTTCCCGTGCAGCAAGATCCCGGTCACCGGGAACCACACCAGCAGCATCATCGCGCTGCGCACCGGCGAGGCCGACCAGGGCGTGATCGGCCTCTACCAGACCGGTATCCCCGAGGAGTTCCAGCCGGGCCTGAACGTCCGCTTCATGGGCATCGACAGCGCCGCGATCAGCAACTACCTCGTCACGGCCTACTACTCGCTGGCCATCCTGGTGCCCGACGCGGCCGGAATCCTGGAGAACGTCCAGGTCGGCCGGACCGCCGAGTGACGGCCGGGAGCACGCGATGAGCACACACACCCACGCGTACCGGCTGCCCGGGCCTCCGGACATCGCCCGCAGCATGCGCAGGGACCGGCGCACCGGGACGATCCCCGGGCTGCACCACCGGCCGGCCGTTCCCGCCGACCCGGCGAAGGCCGCCGAGGTCGACCGGCGGCTGGAGGCCTGGGCGCGCGGCCTCGACCTGTTCCCCGCGGCATGGAAGGGGGACTTCTCCGGCTTCCAGGTCGGCCGGGCCGTCGTCCTGCAGCATCCCGGCGCCCTCGACCTGGACCGCCTGACGGCCGCCGGCAAGCTGCTGCTCGCGGAGAACGTCGTCGACTCCTGCTACTGCGAGGAGGACGAGGGCCGGGGCGGCGCCCGCCGCGGCCTCGGCGGGCGGCTCATCGCCGCCCAGTCGGCGATCGACCCCTACCACGGCATCCCGGAGCTGGAGGAGGAGTGGCGCGAGGGCGTACGCGCCGACGGCCCCCTGCGCTCGTACCACTTCGCCCTCGCCGACTACGCGACGTTCGCCACGCCCAGCCAGACCGACCGGTTCGTGCACGACATCGCCCGGCTGCACCTGGGCTACCTGGCCGAGGCCGCCTGGGCGGAGACCCGGTACACGCCCAGGGTGTGGGAGTACCTGGTGATGCGGCAGTTCAACAACTTCCGGCCCTGTCTGTCGATCGTCGACGCGGTGGACGGCTACGAACTGCCCGAACAGGTCTACGCCCGCCCCGAGATCCAGCGGATCACGGCGCTGGCCGGCAACGCCACCACCATCGTGAACGACCTGTACTCCTTCACCAAGGAGCTGGCCAGCGACCCGACCCACCTGAACCTGCCGCAGGTGGTCGCCGCCAACGAACGCTGCGGACTGAAGGCCGCCTATCTGAAGTCCGTCGAGATCCACAACCGGATCATGGAGGCCTTCGAGGAGGAGTCCGCCGTCCTGTCCGGCACCTCGCCCGTCGTGGAGCGCTACGCCCAGGGGCTCGCCGCCTGGGTGTCCGGCAACCACGAGTGGCACGCCACCAACTCCCACCGCTACCACCTGCCCGACTACTGGTGAACCACCCGTCGTCGGAACGAACCACCGCCACCCGCGCACCAAGGAGCAACCGTTGACGACCGTGCCCGTCACCCGGACCGCATCCGTTCCGGTACCGGCCCAGTCCACCTACCAGAGCCGCGTCGCCGACTACTGGAACGCCGAGGAGAACCCGGTCAACCTCGAACTCGGCAAGATCGACGACCTCTACCACCACCACTACGGCGTCGGAGCGGCCGACCACTCGGTGCTGGACGAGCCGGACGGCGCGCTGCGGCGGGAGCGCATCACCACCGAGCTGCACCGGCTCGAACACGCCCAGGCCGAACTGCTCGCCTCCCACCTCGGGCCGCTCTCCCCCACCGACCGGGTCTTCGACGCCGGCTGCGGCCGCGGCGGCGGCAGCGTGGTGGCGCACCTGCTTTACGGCTGCCACGCCGACGGCGTCACGATCTCCGCCAAGCAGGCCGAGTTCGCCAATGAGCAGGCCCGCAGGCGGGGCATCGACGGCAAGGTGCGCTACCACCACCGCAACATGCTCGACACCGGCTTCGAGACCGGCGCGTACGCGGCCTCCTGGAACAACGAGTCCACCATGTACGTCGAGCTGGACCTGCTCTTCGCCGAGCACGCCCGGCTGCTGCGCCGCGGCGGACGCTACGTGGTGATCACCGGGTGCTACAACGACACGTACGGGCAGGCCTCCCGCGAGGTGTCACTGATCAACGCGCACTACATCTGTGACATCCACCCGCGCTCGGCGTACTTCCGCGCGATGGCCCGCAACCGGCTGGTGCCCGTGCACGTGGAAGACCTGACGCAGGCCACCATCCCGTACTGGGAACTGCGCAAGGAGGCCGACCACCTGGTCACGGGCATCGAGGACACGTTCCTGTCCGCCTACCGCAACGGCAGCTTCCAGTACCTGCTCATCGTGGCCGACCGGGTCTGAGCCCGGCGAAATCCCGTCGACAGCGGGGGCGTCCGGGCGCTGGGATGGACCTCGATGAGTGCCTTCCACAGCAACCCGCGGATGCACACCGACGAGGTCTGCCTCGACGCCCCGCTGGTCCGACGACTGATCGGCCGCCGCTTCCCGCGGTGGGCCGCGCTGCCCGTACGGCGTCTGGCGTCCTCCGGGACCGAGAACGCCATGTTCCGTCTGGGCGACGACCTCGTGGTCCGGTTCCCCCGGCGCCCCTCCGCCGTGCCGGACGTGACACACGAGCAGCACTGGCTGCCCCGGCTCGCTCCCCTGCTGCCGGTGCCCGTGCCCGAGCCGCTGGGCATGGGCGAACCCGATGACGGCTTCCCGTGGCCCTGGTCCGTGTACCGCTGGCTGGAGGGGCGGAATCCGGTCGCGGGAGCCGTGGCCGAACCCGAGCGGCTCGCCGAGGAGCTGGGCGGGTTCGTGCGCGCGCTGCGCCGGATCGACCCGCACGACGGGCCGGCGGCCGGCCGGGGCGTGCCGCTCGCCGAACGGGACGGGCCGACCCGGGCGGCGCTCGCCCGGCTCACCGGCCGGATCGACACAGCGGCCGTGACCACCCGGTGGGAGGAGGCGCTGCGGGCTCCGGCGCACCCGGGTCCGCCGGCCTGGGCGCACGCCGACCTGTCCCCCGGGAACGTGCTGGTGGACGGCGGACGGCTGAGCGCGGTCATCGACTTCGGCACCGCCGGGGTGGGCGACCCCGCCGTGGACCTGATCGTGGCCTGGAACCTGCTGCCGGCGACCGCCCGGCACATCTTCCGCGAGGCCGTCGGCGCCGGCGAGGCGGAGTGGGCGCGCGGGCGGGGCTGGGCGCTGTCGATCTCGCTGATCCAGCTGCCGTACTACTGGGACACCAACCCGGCCCTGGCGGAGAACTCCCGGCATGTGATCGCCGAGATCCTCGCCGAGACCGGGGCGCGGTGAGACGGCCGGACCTTACGGCTGTCCGCCGGCGTACGCCTGCTCCAGGGCCGCGGCGTCCAGCTTGCCCATGCCCATCATGGCCTTGAGGGCGCGAGCGGCCTTCTCCGGGTCCGGGTCGCCGATCATGTCGAGCAGCGGGGCGTAGACGACCTGCCAGGAGACGCCGAACCGGTCCTTGAGCCAGCCGCACGAGCCGGCCTCGCCGCCGTTCTCGGTGAGCTTCGTCCAGTAGTGGTCGATCTCGGCCTGGTCGGCGCAGAGGATCTGGAAGGAGACCGCCTCGTTGAACGTGAACTGGGGGCCGCCGTCGAGGGCGACGAACTTCTGGCCGTTGGCGGTGAACTCCACGGTCAGCACTGCACCGGCCGGACCGGGACCGGACTCCGGCCACCGGACGACGCGGCCGATGCGGGAGTCCTTGAAGACGGACACGTAGTGGTGCGCAGCCTCCTCCGCCTGGCCGTCGAACCAGAGACACGTGGTGAAGCCGTCGGTGGTCATGAGCGCCTCCTGGGGCGTGGAGCGGTGCGTGGAACGCGGTCATGGGTATCGACCGCGCCGTCGCACGAAACTCATCGGCCCGGTGCCGGATCACCCGGACGAGTGATGCCGGGGCACCCGGCCGCCGCCCCGGGTCAGGCGGCCAGGCAGAGCCCGCGGTACGGCCGGTGCGGTGCGGCGACGGGCCGGCGCCCCGCCGTGTGCACGGCCGTGCGCCGGGCCAGCTCGCCGTGGGTCAGCGACAGCAGGTCCCCGAGCCCCAGGCCGAGCGCCCGAGCGGCGGCGGCGAGCACCTCGGACGAGGCCTCCTTGCGGCCCCGCTCGATCTCGGACAGGTAGGGCAGGGATATCCGGGCCGCGTCGGCCACGTCCTTGAGCGTGCGGTCCTGCGCCTGCCGCTCGCGGCGCAGCACCTCGCCGACCAGATCCCGCCACAGGGGCTCCCTGGGCGCGGGCAGCGGGACCACTCGGGATGCGTCGCTCACCGGATCGCTCATCCCGTCAGCCTACGAGCGGTACCACCGGGGACAAGGGTCCGGCGTTGCGCCCTGGGGGAAACCCGGGCCGGCCGGGGGCCTCGACCGGCGGTTTCCGGCCAGTGCCGGAGGGGAAGTGCATGCACCGCGTCACCGCGGGTACTCGCGCCGTGAGGGCCTCGACGGCACGCATACACCGCCGATCGCCGGGTACCCGGGGCATGAGAGCCGTACCGGGAATCCGACACGAGCTGTAGAGGCAGACGTCGAACCGTGACTTTCGTGGGAGAGGCAATGAAGACCGCCGCCGGTATCCGGTCGCAAGCAGAGGTCGGGGAGCAGACCGAGCAGGACAGGACTGGCGAGGGATCACTGCCCGGCATCGTGGACCCCGCGTCCATCGCCCCGCGGGACGCCCGGGAGCTGTCCCGGCAGTTCTTCCGCCGGCTGACCGAGCTGGAAGAGGGCACGCACGAGTACCAGTACGCGCGCAACACCCTCATCGAGATGAACATGTCGCTCGTGCGGTTCGCGGCCGGACGCTTCCGGGGCCGCGGCGACGACATGGAGGACATCGTCCAGACCGGCATGATCGGCTTGATCAAGGCCATCGACCGGTTCGAACTGGCACGCGAGGTCGAGTTCACGTCGTTCGCGCTGCCGTACATCGTCGGCGAGATCAAGCGGTTCTTCCGCGACACCACCTGGGCGGTCCACGTACCGCGCCGGCTCCAGGAGCTGCGGGTCGAGCTGGCCAAGGCCCGCGAGGAGCTGTCCAGCCGGCTGGACCGCGACCCGACGACCGCCGAGCTGGCGACGCTGATGAACATCTCCGAGAAGGAGGTGGTCGAGGCCCAGCTCGCCTCCAACGGTTACAACTCCGCCTCCCTCGACGCAGCGCTCACCGGCGACGGCCCCGAGGGCGGCGAAGCGGTGCTCGCCGACTTCATCGGCGTGGAGGAGGAGGGGCTGCGGCTCGTGGAGGACTTCCACGCGCTCGCCCCGCTGATGGCGGAGCTGAGCGAACGCGACCGCCGGATCATCCACCTGCGGTTCGTGGAGGAAGCCACCCAGGCGGAGATCGGCGAGCAGCTCGGCTGCTCCCAGATGCACGTCTCCCGGCTGATCAAGCGGATCATCGGCCGGCTGCGCGAGGGGATGCTCGGCGAGCTCGGCTGCGCCTGACACCCGGCGTCGCGCTCAGTCCCGCCGGAGATCGAAGACCGCTCGCACGCGTTTACCGACGGGGACGCGCTCGACGGTGACCCGTGAGGCCAGGGCGTGCACGATCTCCAGACCGTGCCGTCCGATGCGCTGGGGGTCCTTCGGGAAACGGCGGGGCAGGGCGTTGCTGCTGTCGTACACGGACACCACCACCGCGGTGTCCGTCCCTTCCAGTTCCAGGATGTACGGCCCGTCGCTGTGCCGGTCGGCGTTGGTGACCAGCTCGCTCACCATCAAGAGCAGCTCGCCGTCGGCGCGGCCGTCGGCGCTGGCGCACCACTCGGTGCGCAGCTGCTGGAGGAACTGGGATGCGAAGGCGCGCGCGTCGGCGATGCATCCGGGTTCGCCGGTGTAGTGCGCCGCGCGCCGCAGCGGCTCAACGGGTACGTCGAAACCAGTCGGTATCACTGCCCCGCCCAGGTGCTCGGTCATACTGTCTCTCTCGGAAACCCGGTCCGGCCGGTCGATGGTGCACCAGTCCTCGTACCCCGAGCCCGGCCCTCCAGTCCACCCGATCCGTTCGCCGAGCGCGCACAGTGGCGAGAGTCACTGCGGTGCCCCGGAGCGGCCCGGGGCGCGGCTCAGGACCCGCCCTGCTGCTGAGGCTGCTCCTGCTGCTGGTCCTGCTGCTGCTGCTGTTGCTGTTGCTGATCCTGTTGCTGCTGCTCCTGCGGTGCCTGCGACTGCTCCGGGGCCTGGGACTGCTCGTTGGTCTGCGGGGCCGCGGTCTCGGTCGCGGCCGGCGCGGACGCCTGCGAGGACGCGGGCGTGGCAGCGGGGCTCTGCATCGACGGCGATCCCGCCGACGGCGCCGACGTCTCGGCGGACGAAGGCTGGGCCGACGGCGTCTCGCCGCTCGGGGTCGCGGAGGCCGGGCTCTTCTCGCTCGACGGTGCGCTGGTCTCCGGCGACGAGGGGGCGGTCGACTTCGTCTCTGAGGGTGACGGGGCCTTGGACTCGGACGGCGACGAGGACTCCGACTCCGACCTCGACTCCGGCGGCGAGGACGACTTGGGCTCGGAGGGTGACGAGGACTTCGGCTCGGACGGCGACGACGGCGACGACGACTCCGATGTGGACTCGGACGGCGACGACGACTTGCTCTCGGTGGGTGACGAGGACTTCGACCCGGACGGCGAGGACGACTTGGAATCGGACGGCGACGACGACTGCGAGGACGGCGACGACGAAGAGGCCGAAGAGGACGGCGGCGTCGACGGTGACGGGGACGTCGAGGACGAGGGTGTCGTCGGGGACGCCGAGGGGCTGACGCGGGGCGACGTCGGCGGGCAGGGTGACCCGGGTCCCTTGCCGGTCACGCACGGCACCGGAGCCCACGGATGCGTGTTCCGCGGGGGCTTGCCGCGCTGGTCGTGCCGGACGCTGTCGTAGCCGCGGTGGCGGTGCAGCCACTCGTGGTGGCGGGAGTCGTAGATCACGAAGACGTTGACGATCACGGGGGCGGGCTGCACCACGACGACGTTCGTGGGCTGGAACGAGGACCAGCGCTGGCCCACCACCCGCGGGGCGGTGTGCTGGGCGACCGGCTCCTTCAGCGGGTTGCCGCAGGCGCAGCGCAGCCGGGGCACGCCGTGTCCGTCGATCAGGACCGCGGTGCCGCTCTGCAGCACGGACTGGTAGCCGGTGGCGGTGCCGTCGCGGTACCCGTGGTTGGTGACGCGGGTGTCGGCGCGCAGCTGCACCGAGGTGAGGGAACGGAGGTAGGAGGAGACGCCGCCGGGCTGGACGCCGATCGACGAGGCGAACGCCCGGTTCTTGGTCGGGTCGGCCTGCAGGGCCCTGATCTGCCGCTCGACGTCGCAGCTGGCCGTCCGGCGGACACCGCTGTACAGGCCCGGCGCCCCGCCCTGCACCCCGCGGACCTCGGACGGACCGGTCGGCGGAGGCGCGACCGGAGTGGTCCGCCCCGGGGTGGTGGTGCCCGGTCCGGGAGGCGTGGTGTGTTTCCCGGGGGGCGTGGTGCCCTTCCCGGGGGATGTCGTGCCTTTCCCGGGGGACGTGGTGCCCTCGCCCGGCGCGGTGGTCGCCCTTCCGGGCGGGGTGGTCGTTCCGCCGGGCGCGGTCGGGGTGGTGCCTTCCTTCGCGGTCGACTCCGTGAAGGGGTCCTGGCCGGTGCTGTTGGCGGCCTCCAGGAAGACCTCGCCACGCCCGGTGGATCCGCCGCCGCCCGGACGGGTGAAGAACACCCCGAGGACCACGGCGGCGGCCAGGGCCGCGGTGAGCGCCGCCACCCGGGGCACCGACTTCCACCACGGACCGTGCGGCTCCTTGCCGCCGGAGCCGCCGGGCGGCGGCTGCGAGGGCGGCGGGCCGGCGGGTGGCCGGGAAGAGCCCGACAGCGGGCCGGAGGGCGGCCCGGTGGGGCGGCCGGAAGACGGAGGTTCGACGCTCACGAGCCCTGCTTCCCGTCGCGCACGTGCTCCCCCGTTGCATTGCGTTCCCGTCGCGATGCGCGGCTTCGTTCAGACAGTTCCGCCCGATACCTTCTGGTGCATTTGGCTGCACATTGACACTATTGTGTGCCGAAATACCGGCCCGCCCGCAAGCCGAGCACCGGGCCGGCCCAGCCCGGGGGCCGGGGTGCGGTTTCCGCCCGGCCTGCCGCGGGCCCGGCCGTCAGGGCCACGCGCAGGGCGGCGACGAAGGCGATGCAGGTGTCGTGGCGGGCGTCCGGACTCTTGGCCAGGGCCTGGGCGAAGACCGGGTCGACGGCGGGGGCGAGGCCGGGCCGGGCCCCGCTCGGCGCGGGCGGCTCGTCATACTGGTGCGCCCACAGGAGGGCCATGTCGTCCTCGCGCTGGAACGGCGGGCGGCCGGTGAGGGTCTCGTAGACGACGCAGGACAGGCCGTAGACGTCGCAGCGGCCGTCGACGGGACGGCCGGAGATCTGCTCGGGGGCCACGTAGTCGAGGGTGCCGACGAACTGGCCGACGCTGGTGAACCCGGTCAGGGACAGCGACTTCTTGGTGAGCCCGAAGTCGGTGAGGTACACGTGCTCGGGGTGGTCCCCGTCCGTGCCCTCGGCGACCAGGATGTTGCCGGGTTTGACGTCCCGGTGGACCAGGCCGTGCTCGTGGGCGGCGTCCAGGGCTGAGGCCACCTGGGCGGCGATCCGCACCGCGTCCGGCGGTGCCAGCGGACCGCGCACGTCGAGCAGGTGGCGCAGGTCGCTGCCGGGGACGTACCGCATGGCGATGTACAGCACCCCGTCGGTCTCGCCGGCCTCGAAGACCGGCACGATGTGCGGGTGGTCGATCGCCGCGGCCACCTGGGACTCGTGGGTGAACCGCTTGCGGAAGGTGTCGTTGCGGGCCAGTTCGGGGGCGAGCAGTTTCAGCGCGACCGTACGGTCCAGGCGCAGGTCGTGGGCGCGGTAGACGACCGCCATGCCACCGCGCCCGATCTCGCTCTCGATCCGGTAGCCCGCCACCTGCCGGCCGACCAGTTCCGCCGAGGGGCGGCCGGCGAACAGGCCGGTGTCGCCGGCCATCAGCGCTCACCCTCGGGCGCGACCAGCCGGGTAGGGGCGCGTCCGGTGTCGTCCGTGCCGTCCACCGGCCGGTCGGTGGCGTAGGTACTCAGCCGCCGCCCGTCGCCGTACAGCCACCGCCCTTCCTCCGCGTCGTACACCCACATGGACGCGCCGTCGACCACGAGCCCGATCCGCATGCCCTGGGTGCGGGACTCGAAGGTCTCGCCGTCCAGGGCGCCGGCCGCCAGGTCCGCCACAGCGGCCCGGTAGTCGGCCAGTGCCTGCTCGGCCCGGGCCAGCACGGGGCGCGGATCGGCGGTTTCGTCGGTTCCGCCGCCGGCGGGCGGGTCGTCGGGTACTGCGACGAGCAGGCGGCCGTCGACCCAGGCGGCCCAGCCGTTGGCGCAGCGGATGTACCCCCAGTCCCCGCGGCGCTCCACGAGCTGCACCGGCAGCAGCGGGTCCAGCGGCACCGTGGGCCGTGCCGGGTCCGGGGCCTCCCAGGCCGGCAGGCCGCGCGGCGGGACGACGTGGGTGGGCCGGAAGCCGGGGGCGGTCATCGCCCGTCCGCCTCCGCCGCGGGACCGGCTCGCACCGGCGCGGCGGCCGGGCGGCCGCGCACTCCGGGAGCACGGACGGCATCACCAGCACGCATGCCGGAATTCTACCGATTCCGCTATCCGCGCGTCCCGTCCGGCGGGCGCGGGTGGCCGGTCAGGCGACGGGCACGACGAGGGCCGGGACGGTCCGCTGCATGCGCAGCGCGTCGACGGACTCCGCGAGCAGCTCGTACTCGGTGGTGTCGTCCCCGGTCGCGATCCGCACCAGCCGGCCGGCGGCCAGCTCGTCGGCGACCAGCTCCTGCCGTCCGGGGTCGCCGCACCAGGCACGCAGCACGGCCGGCACGTCGGGCACGGTGCCGGCGACCGGGACGAGCGAGCCGGGCGGGAAGTGCTCCGCCCCGGGCTGCGGGTCGAGGCGGTCGGCGATCCAGGTCGCACGGTCGCGCAGCCACCACAGGGCGAGGGCCAGGGTGGGCGCCCGGTAGGTTCCCAGGGGCACTCCGACGCGCCGGCCGCCGCAGGTGCCGTACGCGGTGACATGGCACAGGAATTCGTCGTGCATGCGCACTCCCCGTCGCGTCGATCGCCTGCCGGAGGGCCTCGCTTTCGGAGCGGCTCATGTGCGGTGCGTGAGCGGAACATCGCTGGAAGTGAAGTCCTCACCGTCGAGTATGTTCACTACTGAATCACTGTCACCATGTCTTTCCGGCCAGTCTCCTGGCATATTCCGTGCCCGTTCTGGCCGGAATGCTGCGGACCGTACGGCCACCCGGGCATGACCCCGGAGGTAATCGACCCGGCCGCCCCTCCTCCCGCATGGTGGTCACACCGGATCGGCGACACCGCGATCCGGAACCTGACCAGCAGAGACGACCTCGATGGAGGATGCTTCGCCATGACCGTGCACACCGACCGCTACGAGACCGCCGCCGCCCGTTACTTCGAGGCCTGGAACGCCACCGAGCCGGAGGCCGTCGCGAAGGCCGTCGCCGCCGCGTGGACCGCGGACGGCGGTTACACCGACCCGCTCGCGGACGTCCGCGGCCACGACCAGATCGCGGCCGTCATCGCGGCCGTCCACGAGCAGTTCCCGGGCTTCGTGTTCCGCCCGCTGGGCACGGCCGACGGCCACCACGACACCGCGCGCTTCGGCTGGGAGCTGGTGAACCCGGCCGACGGCTCGGCGCCGGTGGCCGGGTTCGACGTGGTCACCCTGGACGGGGAGGGGCGCATCCGGCAGGTGCTGGGGTTCCTGGACCGGGTGCCGGCGGGCGCCTGACCCGGCCCTGTCCCGCCCGTGCGGCACTACGGCCGGACGATAGCGTCGATCCGCGCCAGTTCCCCGGCGTCGAAGTCGAGGTTGCGGATGGCCGCGACGCTGTCCTCCAGCTGCCGGGCGCTGCTCGCACCGACCAGGGCGGAGGTCACCCGGCCGCCGCGCAGCACCCAGGCGAGGGCGAGCTGGGCCAGGGTCTGGCCGCGGGACTTCGCGATCTCGTCGAGCGCGCGCAGCCGGCCGACCAGGTCCTCGGTGACCGCGTCCGAGTTCAGGAAGGGGCTGTCGCTCGCCGCCCGCGAGTCCTCGGGGATGCCATCGAGGTAGCGCCCGGTGAGCAGGCCCTGCTCCAGCGGGGAGTACACGATGGAGCCGACCTGGAGCTCGTCCAGGGCGTCGAGCAGGCCCTGGTCCTCGGGGCGCCGGTCGAGCATCGAGTAGCGCGGCTGGTGGATGAGCAGCGGGGTGCCCAGTTCGCCGAGGATGCGGGCGGCCTCGCGGGTCTGCTCGGCGGAGTAGTTGGAGACGCCGACGTAGAGGGCCTTGCCCTGCTGCACCGCCGTGTGCAGGGCGCCCATCGTCTCCTCCAGGGGAGTGTCCGGGTCGAAGCGGTGCGAGTAGAAGATGTCGACGTACTCCAGGCCCATCCGCTGCAGGCTCTGGTCGAGCGAGGACAGCAGGTACTTGCGCGAGCCCCATTCGCCGTACGGGCCCGGCCACATCAGATAGCCGGCCTTGGTGGAGATCACCAGTTCGTCCCGGTGGCGGCCGAGGTCCGCCTTCAGCGCCTCGCCGAAGGCGGACTCCGCGGCGCCGGGCGGCGGGCCGTAGTTGTTCGCCAGGTCGAAGTGGGTCACGCCGAGGTCGAAGGCGCGGCGCAGGATGGCCCGCTGGGTCTCGACGGGCCGGTCGGGCCCGAAGTTGTGCCACAGGCCGAGCGACAGGGCGGGCAGTTTCAGGCCGCTGCGTCCGGTCCGCCGGTAGGGCATGTCGGCATAACGGTCGGGGTGTGCGGTGTACAACGCGACTCCAGAGGGGTGGGCGCACGATCTACCGGTTCCACTCTTCCCCGCACGGCGGGCAGTGGTCCAACAGGAGAATCCGATGGGATTCAGCGGTTAGGCTGCTCAATCATGGAACTGCGCCATCTCCAGCACTTCGTCGCGGTCGCCGAGGACCAGCACTTCACCCGGGCCGCCGAGCGCCTGATGGTGTCCCAGTCGGGCCTGTCCGCGTCCATCCGGGCCCTGGAGCGGGAGCTGCGGGCGCCGCTGTTCGTGCGGACCACCCGCAGGGTCACGCTCACCGAGGCGGGGCGGGCGCTGCTGGTGGAGGCCGAGCGGATCCTGGCGCAGGTGCGTTCCGCGCACGAGGCGGTGGCCGCGGTGCAGGGCGTGCTGCGGGGCACGCTGGCCCTCGGCACGGAGCAGTGCATCGCCGGGGTGCACGTGGCCCGGCTGCTGGCGGCCTTCCGGGGCCGGCACCCGGATGTGGAGATCCGGCTGCGGCAGGCCGGTTCGGGTGCGCTGGCCGAGGAGGTCGCGGCCGGGCGGCTCGACCTGGCGTTCGCCTACCGCACCCAGGCCGACACCGACCAGCTGCGTTCGGTGGCGCTGACCAGCGAGCCGATGACCGTGCTGTGCCACCCCAGCCACCGGCTGGCCGCGGCCCCGGCCGTGCTCGGCCCGGACGACCTGGCCGGGGAGGTCTTCGTGGACTTCCACCCCGACTGGGGTCCGCGCCGCACCACCGACGCCGCGTTCGCCGCGGCCCGTGTCCGGCGCACGGTCGCGCTGGAGGTCAACGACGTGCACAGCCTGCTGGATTTGGTGGACGAGAACCTGGGGATCGCCGTCGTGCCCCGGCACTTCCGGCACAAGCGGCCGGCGCTGGCGGCGCTCCCGCTGAAGGGCATGGACCAGGTGGAGTACGAGACGGTCGCCCTGCTGCCGCCGGACCGGGCCACGAGTCCGGCCGCCCGGGCGCTCGTCACCCTGCTCGAAACAGGGGGTCTGACACCACCCCGGGACGGGGTCCAGCCCTCCTGATTCCGGCCGGCCGCCGCAGCAGACTCATGACCGTCAGTCACGCCGACGACGGTCAGGAGCACCCACGATGGCAGAACACACCCGGCGGACCGTGCTGCGCGGCACGGCCGGACTCGCGGCGGCGGGCGCCCTCGCCGGCACGGCCGGCCGCCCCGCGGCGGCTCGGGGGACGAGCGCACCGGCACCCCGTCACCTTCCCTTCCTGGAAGGCGCCTTCGCGCCGGTCACGGAGGAACTGACCGCCTACGACCTGCCGGTCACCGGCCGCATACCGCGCGAGCTGAACGGCCGCCTGCTGCGCAACGGGCCCAACGTGCTGGGCCTGGAGGACCCGCGGGCGCACCACTGGATGCTCGGCGAGGGCATGGTGCACGGGGTGCGCCTGCGCGACGGCAGGGCCGAGTGGTACCGCAACCGCTGGGTGCGGTCCGCACAGGTCGCGCGGAAGCTCGGCGAGCCGTACCCCGGCCCGGTGCCTCCCGACGACTTCGCGTGCAACACCCACGTGATCCCGTACCGGGGCCGGATCCTCGCCCTCCAGGAGAGCGGCCCGGCGCCGTACGAACTCGACGGCGAGCTGAACACCGTCGGCCCGTACGACTTCCGGGGCACCCTGGAGGGCGCGTTCACCGCGCACACCAAGTTCGACGCCCACGCCGGCGAACTGCACGCCCTCGCCTACTACCCGGCCTGGGACCACATCCGGCACCTGGTGGTCGACCCGTCGGGCCGGGTCGCGCGCACCACGCGGATACCGATGCCGGACGCGCCGATGATCCACGACTTCGCGCTCACCGCGCGGCACGTGGTCGTCATCGACATCCCGGTCACCTTCGACCCGGCGGCGGCGCGGCGCGGCGACCCGGTGCCGTACCTCTGGAACCCCCGGCACCCGGCCCGCGTGGGTGTCATGCCGCGCTCGGGCGGGCCGGTGCGCTGGTTCCCGATCGACCCGGTGTTCTACTCGCACACTCTGAACGCCTATGACGAGGGGGCGTCGGTGGTGGTCGACCTGACGACGTATCCGGCGCCGTTCGAGGTCGCCGGGCGCGGCTCGGGCGGGCCGCACGCGGTGGGCACCCCGCGACTGGAACGCTGGACCGTGGAGGTGGAGCGGGGCCGGGTCCGGCAGCGGGTGCTGGACGACCGGCCGCAGGAGTTCCCGCGCGTGAACGAGGCCCTGGTGTCCCGGCGGCACCGCTACGGCTACTCGGCGGCCTGCGCCGAGTTCACGCTGGCGTACCTCTCCCCCGACGGGAACCCGCCCGACCGCGCCTTCTCCAACGCGCTGATCAAGCACGACCTGCTGCGCGGAACGACCCGGCTGCACCGGCTGCCCCGGGGCGCGGCGGCCGGCGAGGCGGTGTTCGTGCCCCGGGATCCGGCGGACCACCGGGCCGCCGAGGACGACGGGTACGCACTCGCGTACGTCTACGATCCCGACCGTCGGGCGACCGACCTGGTGATCCTCGCGGCGCAGGACTTCACGGGCGAGCCGGTGGCCCGGGTGCATCTGCCCGGGCGGGTGCCGCTGGGCTTCCACGGAAGCTGGATTCCGGACGCGTGAGCGGCGGCGGTTTGCGATGGTGGACGGTATGCATGCAAAGGACATCCTCATCGACGGCTACGGCCGCATCCAGGAAGACGTCCACGCCGCCCTCGACGGACTCGGCCCGGACGAACTGCACCACCGCCCGGCCCCCGACGCCAATTCCCTCGCCTGGCTGGTCTGGCACCTCACCCGGGTGCAGGACGACCACGTCGCCGACGCGTTCGAGCTCGACCAGGTGTGGCTCTCCCAGGGCTGGGAGAAGCGGTTCGGCCTCGACCTGCCCCGGCACGACACCGGTTACGGGCACACCCCGGCCAAGGTCGCGAAGGTGCGGGTCGAGTCGGCGGACCTGCTGACCGGGTACTACGACGCCGTCCACGAGCAGACGCTCGGCGCCCTGCGCGGGCTGGCCGCCAAGGATCTGGAACGCGTCGTGGACGAGCGCTGGGACCCCCCGGTGACGCTGGGGGTCCGCCTGGTGAGCGTCCTGTCCGACGACCTCCAGCACGTCGGACAGGCCGCCTACCTCAGGGGGCTGCTTCAGAGCGCGGCCGCGTAACCCGGCAGGACCACGTCCTCGATGAGGGCCTTGCGCTCGTCGAACGGGATGAACGCGCTCTTGAGGGCGTTCACCGTGACCGTGCGCAGGTCCTCGACGGTCCAGCCGGCCTGCTCCACCAGCAGGGACATCTCGCGGGTCATGGTCGTACCGGACACCAGACGGTTGTCGGTGTTCAGGGTGACCCGGAAGCCGAGGTCCTTCAGGGCGGTGATCGGGTGCTCGGCGATCGAGGTGGCGCAGCCCGTCTGGAGGTTGGAGGTGGGGCACATCTCCAGGGCGATACGGCGGTCGCGCACCCAGGAGGCGAGGCGGCCGAGCTTGCCGGCCGCGAGGTCGGGGATGTCCTCGGTGAGACGGACGCCGTGGCCGATGCGCTGGGCGCCGCACACCTGGAGGGCCTGGTGGATGCTGGGCAGGCCGTGCGCCTCGCCGGCGTGGATGGTGAAGGGCACGTTCTCGCGGCGCAGGTGCTCGAAGGCGGCGAGGTGGTCGGCGGGCGGGAAGCCGTCCTCGGCGCCGGCGATGTCGAAGCCGACGACACCGGCGTCCCGGTAGGCGACGGCCAGGTCGGCCGCCTCGCGGACGCGGTCGAACATCCGCATGCCGCACAGCAGGGTGCCGACGCGGACCGGGGTGCCGGCCGCCGCGGCCTTCGCCATGCCGGCGGCGAGGCCCTCCTGGACGGTCTCCACGACCTCGCGCATCGTCAGCCCGCCGTTGGTGTTCAGCTCGGGCGCGTACCGCACCTCGGCGTAGACGACGCCGTCGGCGGCGAGGTCGAGGACGTACTCCTCGGCGGTGCGCAGCAGGCCCTCGCGGGACTGCATGACGGCGAGGGTGTGCTCGAAGGTGGCGATGTAACGGACCAGGTCGCCGGAGTTGGCGGCCTCGACGTACCAGGCGGCCAGCTCGTCGGGGTCGGTGGTGGGCAGGGTGTGGCCGACCGCGTCCGCGAGCTCGACGACGGTGGCGGGGCGCAGGCCGCCGTCGAGGTGGTCGTGCAGGACGGCCTTGGGCAGCCGGCGGAGGGTCTCGGTGTCGATGCGGGACGCGGTCATGGGCGTTTCGTTCCTCGGCAGGTGATGCGGTGGTGGGTCAGTGGCCGGCGGGCTGGAGCAGGTCCCAGCGGTTGCCGTACAGGTCCTGGAAGACGGCGACCGTGCCGTACGGCTCGTGGCGCGGCTCCTCCAGGAAGGTCACGCCGGCCGCGGTCATCCGGGCGTGGTCGCGGGCGAAGTCGTCGGTGTGCAGGAAGAAGCCGACGCGCCCGCCGGTCTGGTCCCCCACCCGGGCCCGCTGCTCCGCGTCCTTGCCGCGGGCCAGCAGCAGACCGGTGCCCGAGCCGTCCCCGGGCTCGACGACGACCCAGCGCGAGCCGTCGGGGCGCGGGGCGTCCTCGACGAGACGGAAACCGAGAGCCTCCGTGTAGAAGCGGACGGCCTCGTCGTAGTCGTGCACGACGAGGGTGACCAGGGCGAGGCGACGCATGCTGACCTTCCGGGTGGACTGGTTAGCCGGTGAGGTTATACGTAAAACCTACCGAACGCCAGTCCTTGTCTACGCGCGTCATGGAGGGGGCGTGCCGGGGCGGGACATCCGGCCGTGGCGGCGCCGCCCGGCCCGCGGCGGCCACCCCGTCAGGGGCTTTCCTCCCCCTGGGCGACCTCCACGCGGTGGTGGACGTCGGCCGTCGCGGTGGCCGAGGCGACGCAGGACAGGGCGGTGCAGGCGGCGAGGAGCGCGGCCACGGCGCGGCCCGCCCGGGGGCGCGGGGGCCGGGGGCCGGCCAGCAGGGCCTGGACGCGTTGCGGGACGGGACCGCTGGCGGCGCCGGGGGCGAAACCGGGGCGGGCGGACCGCGCGGCCTGGCCGGCGAGGGCCGCGCGGGCGATGGCCCGGGCGGTCAGGCGCCGGTCGCCGACCGAGGCGGCGGCGGCCTCGTCGGCGGCGCGTTCGGCGGCGAGCCGGATCGTGTCGCGGACCCGGCGCAGCGCCGGATGGCAGTGCGCCACGAGCTCGGCGGCGGCGAGGGCGACGTGGTGGCCGCCCGCGTTGTGCGCCCGCTCGTGCGCGAGCAGCGCCTCCCGTTCGGGCCCGTCCAGGCTGCGCAGCATCGCCGTGGTGACGACGACCCGGTGCGGGCGCCCGGGCAGCGCGTAGGCGTCGGGCTGGGCCGAGTCCACCACGCACAGGTCGCCTGCGGCGGGCCGGCGCGCGGCCTCGGCCCGGGCCGCCCGGTAGGCGCGGCTCTGGCGCAGTGCCGTGCGGACCAGGGTCCAGCCGGAGCCGGCGAGGGCGCCGGCCGAGACGACGGCGGCCGGGACGACGAGGACGGCGGAGGCGGTGCGCAGCGGGTGGACCAGCTCGCCGAGCGCGGCGAACGGCGGAAGTTCGAGCAGCCCGACGAGGACGAACGCGGCGAGCACGGCGAGCGAGCAGCCGGCGAGGAGCACGGCGCAGCCGGTGACGGCCCACAGCGCGACGACCGGGCTCAGCCGGCCCAGGGCCCGGCGGGCCAGGGCCGGCAGGGCGCACGGCAGCAGCAGCGGGAGCAGCAGCAGGGGGGTCATCGGCCGTCGGCTTCGAGCAGGTCCCGCAGGACGCGTTCGTCGTCCGGGCCGAGCTGGGCGACGAAGCGGGCGAGGACGGTCTCCCGGTCGCTGTCCCGGTCCAGCTCGCTGTGCATCCGGCGGGCGGTGAGACCGTGCGCGTCCGGGACGTCCCGCGCGGGAGAGTAGGCGAACCCGCGGCCCTGGCGGCGCCGGTCGACGACCCCCTTGTCGTGCAGCCGGGTGAGGATCGTCGTCACCGTCGTACGGGCGAGGTCCACCCCCAGGCTCTGCTGGACCTGTCCGGGCGTCCGGGGCGCGCCGGCGGCCCAGAGGACGGCCATGACGCTCGCTTCGAGTTCGCCGGCCGGCCGGCGTTCGTCCTTGGCGTCGGTCATGGAAGCGTTCCCCACCCCGTCCTCTTCTGCGGTCCCGGCTCCGTCTACACGATGGTAGTCGCCTGGATCCGCTCGCCGTCCGCCGGCCGGGGGAGCGCCCGAGGACGGCCGGCCGGAGCCCTGCCCGGACGCCCCCAAGGGACCTCCCGGGCCCTTCCGTCGAACGGTCCGCCTGCGGGCCTCGCCCAGCCGCGCCGGTTCCTCTCCGCTGGGCCGGAGCGCCGGCTCGGCCGCTGCCGCACGGCCCGGTCGCGCCGTCGTACGGAAGCGGCCCGCGGCCGGGTCAGCTCAGCGGCTTCGCCAGGACCGCCTTGCGGTGGCTGAACGTCTCGATCGAGTAGCGGCCGTGGTAGTTGCCCATGCCGCTCTCCCCCACCCCGCCGAACGGCAGGTCGGAGACGGTGAGGTGGGCGAGGGGCAGGCCGTGGCCGAGGCCGCCCGAGGAGGTCTCGGCGGCGATGCGCTCCCGGGTCTCGTCCGACTCGCTGAAGACGTACAGGGCGAGCGGCTTGTCCCGGTCGTTGATGAAGGCGATCGCCTCGTCCAGCCCCGCCACGGTGACGATCGGCAGGATGGGGCCGAAGATCTCCTCCTGCATGACGGGCGACGCCGGGTCGACGTCCGCGAGGACGGTCGGCGCGAGGTACCGGGCCGCCCGGTCGCCGACACCGCCGACGGCGGTGCGGCCCGAGCCGAGCAGCGCGCAGAGCCGGTCGAAGTGCCGCTCGTTGACGATCCGGCCGTACTCCGGCGAGTCCGCCGGGTCGCCGCCGAACAGGCCCTCGACCGCGCGGACCAGTGCGGCCTCCAGGGCGGGCGCGGTCTCCGGGTCGGTCAGCACGTAGTCGGGGGCGACGCAGGTCTGCCCGGCGTTGAGGAACTTGCCCCGGGCGAGCCGGTCCGCGACCACGTCCAGGTCGGTGCCGCGGTCCACGAACACCGGGGACTTGCCGCCCAGTTCGAGGGTGACCGGGGTGAGGTGCTCGGCGGCGGCCCGCATGACGATCCGGCCGACGGTGCCGTTGCCGGTGTAGAAGATGTGGTCGAAGCGCTCGGCCAGCAGGGCCGTGGTCTCCGGGACCCCGCCTTCGACGACGGCGACCGCGTCCGTGTCCAGGTAGGCCGGTATCAGCTCGGCCAGCGCGGCCGAGGTGGCGGGGGCCAGCTCGCTCGGCTTGGCGACGACCGCGTTGCCGGAGGCCAGCGCACCGACCACGGGGGCCAGCAGCAGCTGCGCCGGGTAGTTCCAGGGCGCGATGACGAGGACGACGCCCAGCGGGTCGTACTGCGTCCAGGCCGTGGCGTCGGCACCCAGGTGGGCCGGCACGGGCGCGGGCTCGGGGCGCAGCCAGTCGGCGAGGTGGTCCAGGGTGTGGTCGATCTCCCGGACGGTGAAGTCGATCTCGGTGCGGTAGGCCTCGGTGCTGCTCTTGCCGAGGTCGGCGCGGAGGGCGGCGGCGAGGTCGGCACCGCGTTCCGTGAGCAGCGCGCGGAGCCGGCGCAGCTGGCCGGTGCGCCACTCGACGGACTTGGTGCGGCCGGTGGCGAAGGTGGCGCGCAGCCGGGCCACGACGTCGGCGGGCTGCTCGGGCTGGGAGTGGGTCACGGGTGCCTCGCTGGGGTGCGCGGGCCGGCGGGCCCGGCTGGGACGGACAGGTCAGATGTAAACACCAACCTTTCAGGTCCTCAAGTTCATTCCGGGGACTCCCCCGGGTGACAAGGGTCACCGTGCGGCCGGTCGCCCTTCGCCGCCGCCCCGCGCCGCTCCAGGAACGCCCGCTCCGCCCCGCTCGGGGCCAGCCCGGCGGCGCGGCCGTACTCCGCCGCCGCCTTGGCGGTCCGTCCCAGCCGGCGCAGCAGGTCCGCGCGGACGGCGCGCAGCACGTGGTAGGAGCCGAGGCCGAGCCCGTCGACCAGCTCAAGGGCCGCCGCCGGCCCCTCGGTCTCCGCGACCGCGACGGCCCGGTTGAGAGCGACGACCAGGACCGGGTGCCCGCCGGTCACATCGAGGCGGTGAAGCGGTCGGGACTGCTCGGGGGCCGCGCCGGCCGAGTACGGCGGCTCGGGCGCGCCGCCCGCCGTGCTGCGCGAGACGGCGGAGACCCTCCGGCCTTTGGGATCACCGGTACAGCCGTTGGCGCTGGGATCGATCACGAGGTCTGGCTGCGGATCTCCGCGTTCGGGTGGGGCTGGCCCTGGAGTCGGTCGCGGAGGTCGATCTCCTCGGGGGAAATCGAACGTGCAACCGATCGGAGCGCCTTGCCCGGCGCCACGTCGCGGCGAAGACCGAACTGTGTGCTCAGGCGGGCTGACGGAGTGCGCTGACCAGTGCGCGCGGGTCGTCGGCATGGAAGCGGATGGTGTGGGCCTCTTCCGTTGCGCCGAGCGGGCGGGTGAAGGGGAGTGGCCGGTTCAGCTCCAGGGTCACCGAGGTCTGGCTGCCCACGATCAGGTCGAGGACCCCGTCCTCGGAGAGGGTGATAAGGCGGCCCTCGGGATAGCGCCGGTCGACCCGGACCGAGGCGACCGCGTCCGGCGGTACGGCGAGGTCGAAGAGGGCTCCGTAGCGGATCCGCAGAGAACCGTCGGGGCGCACGACGTGCGGTCGGGTGACGCAGGCGGCGTGCAGTGCCAGTACGAGGACGACGCCGTACAGGTCGAGTACCAGGATCATCCGGTGGACTGCCGGCCAAGGGATGAGGAAGGCCAGGCCCACCGTCTCGGTCACCATCACGAAGAGCAGCCCGTACATCATCGCGGTCTGGGGCCCGGTGTACGCGGCAGCGAGGTCCCCCGGGCGTACCCCGTGCGTGCGACGCCGGACCCACCGCCCCAGGGAGGCGAGGGCGCGCAGCTCGTGGAGTACCAGGCGGCGGACCGTCACCGGCACCGCCTCCTGTACGGCGGCTTGCCGCGCCGCCCTGCGGTCCGCGCCGCGGGCGCGCGCGGCGACGTACAGAGAGCGCAGCACCCCGGCTTCCAGCAGCAGCACCGCGAACACCAGCGCCTCGGCGCCTGCCAGCACCCAACCGGGCGGCCGGACACCGGCCACCAGGCAGGCCACCAGGGCCAGTTCACCCGGCAGCACGGCAGCTACCGCGACCCGCGCCACCCGTACGGCCCTTGGCCGGCCGCTCATCCCCGCCCCTTTTCCACGAAAGCCTCCATGAGCCGGCCCACGACTTCCGCCTGCGCTGGGGTGAACTCGGCGAGCAGCGCCTCCTTGAACCCGGTCACGACCACCCCGTCCTTGGGGATCGCGGCGAACAGTTCCTCGGGGACGGCTGCCATCAGGTCAGCTGCCAGGGGTGCGATCCGCGGATCGTCGGTGGGGGCTTCGGCGAGCCCGTCGAGGCGCTCATAGAGTTCGACAACCGCGGGATCGGCGACCAGCGTCCCGAGCAGCCCGAGCATCTCTTGGCTACCGGTGCTGGTGGCATCCAGCAGGGTGAGGTACTCGCGGTCCTTGGCCGCGCTCGGCGAGTCCGTTCGGGGGGCCTGTGCCAGCAGTGCGGCGAGGGCGGGCGAGACGGGCCCGGTCGCGCCGGGCGGCTCGGCGAGCAGGGCGCTGAGCCGGCGGCGGCGCTCCTTGATGTCGGCTTCCTGGCGGGCCAGGTCGGCGTCGAGTTCTTCCAGTATCTCGGTCGGTTCGCGCCCGGCATCGTCGGCGAGGACGTCGCGCACTTCATCGAGGCCGAGGCCGAGTTCGGTGAGTCGGCGCACCCTGGCGAGCAGGACGGCGTCGCGGACGCTGTAGGCCCGGTAGCCGTTGGGGCGCCGCTCCGGTTCCGGAAGCAGCCCGACATGGTGGTAGTGCCGGATCGCCCGGGTGGTGAGCCCCATGAGCGCGGCGATCTCTCCGATTCGCATGCCGCCAGTAGAAACCCTGCCGTTGCGTCAAGGTCAAGCGCTGAAAGTATCGTCGGGCGCAAAAAGGACTGCTCGCGCTACCCCTCGTCGCCCTCGTCGAGTTCCACTGAGCCTTTTCCATCGTGATCAGGCGGCGAGTTCGAGTGCGACGACGGCACGGACGACGGCGGTGATCCGGGTGGTGCTGCAGCGGAGCTTCCTCAGGAGGCGCCAGCATTTGAGGGTGGCCATAGCGCGTTTGCCGAGGCTGCGAATCTTGGCGTGATCGCGGTTGTGACGACGACGCCAGCCGCGCAGGTTCTTGCCCCGGAACGGGACGCGGACAGTAGGGCCTGCGCCCTGATACGCCCTGTCAGCCCAGCACTTGACGTCGTCAGTGGCGAGAGCGGCGGGTATGCCGTGGGTCCGGGCCGCGGTCAGATCGTGCACGGCTCCGGGTAGCGCGTCCGAGGCCCAGATCAGACGGCCGGCTGGATCCGCGAGTACCTGCACGTTCATCCCGTGGTGCTTCTTCTTCCCCGAGTAGTACGGGTGGTCGGCGTCGATGCGGTCGATCGGCAGTACGGTGCCGTCGAGGATCACGTACGCCTTCTTCCGCACCGTCGTTATGGCCTGTTCCAGCGTGGGCGCGAGAGCGGCCAGGAGGTCCACGGCCTCGCGTATGTACCGGTGGACCGTCGCGATTCCGACGCGGAAACCTGCTGCGAGGCGGGCGTAGGTGTCGCCGCAGCACAGGTGGGCCAGGACGAGCACGGCCTGCCGGCCACAGGTCAGGCGACGCCAGCGGGAGCCGATCCGTCGACGGTGGCCTGCGAGGAGACCGGATAGGTACTGCAGAGAGCGGCTGGACAGGTCGATACCGGACGGGTAGACAAGCACGCGGAAGCTCCTGACAGACTAGTGATCTTGGTTGAAAACCCACCTACCAGGGGCTCCATCCTGTTGTCAGCCCAACGGCGTACTGCTGATGCAGGTTGAAAAGGCTCAATGTCAGTGCCGTGCTGTTCACTTGGCCGCGTGGACGCATCAGCTCTGCGCGCCCGTCTGAACGACGCCTGGCGCGCGCCCGAATTGCACTGCCCGCTGCCCATTCATGGGGCAGGGCATGTCTGTGTGCCCAGTGACGCGGAGGATCTGGCCGAGCTGGAGCGCGTCGCTGCGGACGTGGTTGACGGGGCGGGTCTGCCGGTACGCGCCTGGGTCGTCGGGGGTAGGGCGGCAGGGGTGCCCGACGGTCCGCCGGTGGGCGGGGAGGGTGGGCTCCCCATCGGCGGGGAGGGCGGGCTGCTGGAGCTGCGCGGGTGGGTGCTGGCCGAGCACTGGTTCGGATACGGCGTGACGGCCACCACCGATGGCCCGCGCCGCGTCGTGATCCTCGCCCGGCGCGCGTTCACCCGCCCGCCCGGGGTCGGGTGGGTGGCGTTGCTGCGGGAGGCCACCGGGTGGACGGAGCCCGATCGGTGCGGCGTCGACTGGGCCGCGACGGAGGCAGCGCTGGGCACCGCGCTGCCCGGTGACTACAAGGACATCGTCGACGCCTTCGGCGCGGGCAGCTTCGACGAGTACCTGGACCTGCTGGTGCCGGGTGCGCTGGGCACGGATCTAGTCTCCTGGGGCCAGGACATGGCGTGGTACGCCGACCTGTACCGGCCATACCCGGTCCACCCCGCGCCCGGCGGCGTGCTCATATGGGGAACCTCCGAGCAGGAGCTGACCTTCCACTGGCTGACCGGACCGGCCGATCCCGACGACTGGCCGGTTCTGGTGCAGTACCTGGACGGTGAGTGGCAGCGCTTCGACTGCGGCACCGGCGAGTTCGTGCTACGCCTGCTCACCGACCGCACCCCGCCGTTCGCCTTCCCGCCCTCCGCCGGACCGTTCCCCCACTGGTTCGCCTCATGGGAGCTGCCGGAGGGCTAAGCCCCTGCTAACCCGGCTGTCAGCGCCGCTGACCATGCTCGGCGAAGCGTCTGGGCCGCCGGGACAGACTGCGGATCTGCTGGTCACGACCCCGCTACAGATCGGTTCAGTCGTCAGCAGGCCGATGAGCAGTACAGGGATGAGGTTGGAAAAGGCTCACTGTGTCCGGGTCGCGAAGCGGGCGTAGGGCGCCGCCGGTCCGGGGTGGAGGCGGTGAAGCTGTAACGGCCCAGGACGTTGAGGTTGCGGTACTTGAGCGGGGACAGACGGGCGATGTCCGCGTCCCGGATCTCGTGTCCCTCGGCACGGAGCCGGGCGACGGCGGCGTCGATGTACCGGGTGGTCCAGGGCACCACGGCGTTGAGGACCAGGCCCAGTGAGCCGAGCTGGTCCTCCATCCCGTCCCGGTACGCCTGGTGGATGGTGCCGCGCTTGCCGTGGCACACGTCGCGGGCCGGCTTGTGCCGGGACTCCTGCACGGTGAGCTGGCGGTTCATCTGGCGACGGTGGGTGTCGTCGACCGGGTCGACGACACGGAGCAGGTGCTCGGTCCTGGCGATCCGGCCGTACTCGGCGAATGCCTGCCCCAACGGGGTCGGGTGGCCTTCGCGTCCGAACATCCGCAGCAGGCCGTAGGCGCGAACCTGGTTGGTGACCAGGGAACCGGCGGCCCGGAGCATGTCCGGCCAGTGAGTGATCACCTGGTTCAGGTCGACCCGGTTCCGGGCCAGCGGCTCCAGCGGCCCGTACGTGCCGGTCTCTACGCCGGGAAGGGACGCGCACCAGAACCGTCGGTCGTCCAGATCCTTGAACCGGGGGCTGAAGTTGCAGCCCAGGATACGGAAGATGCCGAACACGATGTCGCTGTACGAGGCGTTGTCGGTGGGCAGGTGGGCCGGTGCACACGCCCGGACCACCGGGCCCGTCGGCCTGCTCCCGCTCAGCCGGCGAACGGCACCGGGGCCGCGGAGGCGGCCTGCCCGCCGTCGGGGTGGGTCCACAGGCCCTGCGCGGCGAGCCGGGGCAGGACGCCCTCCCCGAACCAGTAGGCCTCCTCCAGGTGCGGGTAGCCGGAGAGGACGAACTCGTCGATGCCGAGCGCGTGGTACTCCCGGATGCGCTCGGCCACCTCGTCGTGGCTGCCCACCAGGGCCGTGCCCGCGCCGCCGCGGACCAGCCCGATGCCGGCCCACAGGTTGGGGTGGATCTCCAGGCTCTCCCGGCTGCCGCCGTGCAGGGCGAGCATGCGCTGCTGTCCCTCCGACTCGCTGCGGGACAGGCCCGCCTGCACGGCCTGTACGGTCTCCTGGTCGAAGCCGGCGAGCAGCCGGTCCGCCTCCGCCCAGGCCTGCGCCGAGGTGTCCCGGGTGATGACGTGCAGCCGGATGCCGAAGCGCAGGGTACGGCCGTGCCCGGCGGCGAGTTCCCGGATCCAGGCGATCTTCGCGGCGACCTGCGCGGGCGGTTCGCCCCAGGTGAGGTACACGTCGGCGTACCGGGCCGCGACCTCGCCGGCGGCGGGCGAGGAGCCGCCGAAGTACACCTCGGGCACCGGATCGGGCACCCGGCTGAGCTTCGCCTCCTCGACCCGCAGGTGCTCGCCGTGCAGATCGACGCTCTTGCCGTCCCACAGGTCCCGCACGATGTGCAGGAACTCACCGGTACGGCGGTACCGCGCGTCCTTGTCGAGGAAGTCGCCGTAGGCCCGCTGCTCGTGGCTCTCGCCGCCGGTGACGACGTTCAGCAACAGCCGTCCGCCGGTCTGCCGCTGGAAGGTGGAGGCCATCTGGGCGGCGAGGGTCGGCGAGACGAAGCCGGGCCGGAAGGCCACCAGGAACTTCAGCCGCTCGGAGTTCTGGCTGACCATGGCGGTGGTCAGCCAGGCGTCCTCGCACCAGGCGCCGGTCGGAGTGAGCGCCCCGGCGAACCCCAGGTCCTCGGCGGCCCGGGCGATCTGGCTGAGGTAGGCGACCGTCGGTGGCCGGTCCCGGCCGGACGCGGTCGCCGGGGTGCCGTGACCGCCGCCGACGACATGGCGGCTGTCGCCGTTGGTGGGCAGGAACCAGTGGAAGGCGAGGGACACGTGGGGTCTCCGATCAGAGCAGGCCGTGCCGGGGCGGCCGGGTTCCGTTGAGCACGTAGCGGCCGATGTGCTGGATCTTCCGGCGGGCCGGGTCGTGCAGGGTGCGGGTGCGGGCGTCCCGCCAATGGCGGTGCAGATTCAGCGAGTTGAAGTCACCGGCGAGTTCGGCGTGGCCCTCGGTCCAGATCCGGCGCAGGGCGGTGACGAACTCCTCGGAGCGGCGGTAGCGCTCGTCGTGCTCCAGCCAGGGTTCGCCGAGCGCGGTGGACTCGTCCTTGTACCGGCCGGAGACGACGTTCACGGCGAAGCGGCCGTTCGACAGGTGGTCCGCGGTGGCCCCGAGTTCGGCGGGGACGCCCGGGTGCCACAGACCGGGGTGGACGGTGGCGATGACCTCGAGGCGCTCGGTGGCGAGCAGCAGGGCGGGCTGAAGCCGGTGGACTCGCGCTGGTACTCGGCGCCGTGACTGGCCATGTAGCGGACCTGGCTGAGGGCGTACTCGAAGCCGTTGTCCTCGGCGAGGACGGCGAGCCTGCGGTGGTACTCGTGTCCCCGGTCGGTGCGCTGCTCGATCCTGCTGGTGACGAGTCCCCCGCCGGCGTAGGGGACCCGATAGGCGAATTTCGCGGGTGCTGCGGGCATGCGGAACTCCCGTTGCGGTACGGCGAACACGACGAATTTCGGGCACGCGAAATCCCGGGGCGAAAAGAAGAGGGAATTCAGGCGTGCCGGGAAACCCGGAAGAGGAGAGGGAAACTCGGCGGGTTCAGGCCGCGGGGCAACAGGAGGCGCTGGAGACGCGCGCGAGGTCGACATGGCGTCGCCGCGTGAGGTCCAGTCGCATCATCATGCCGTCGATCGTGACAGCAGCCGGTGAAGGCCGTCAAGGAAAACCCCACCGGTCTCGTATCGCGGACCATTGAATTTCACGAAGGTGTGACAGGGAAACCCTTGGACCCGCCGCGCCCTGCCGCGCATTCTCCGAAGGTGCGGACCGAACAGCTGGAATACATCGCGGCGGTGACCCGGCTCGGCTCACCGCGCCGGGCGGCCGACGAACTGCGGCTCTCCCAGCCCGCGTTGAGCGAGACCGTGCGCAATCCGGGGCGGGAGCTGGGTGTCGACCTGCTGGAGCGCAAACGCTCGGGATCGAGCCGGCCCAGATGTGGGGCGGTGGCCGTGGAGGCGGCCTGCCCGCCGTCGGGGTGGGTCCACATACCCGGACATGACCTTCGGCCTGTACAAGATGCTTGGCTTCCGCTTCGCCCCGCGCTTCCGGGACCTGGAAGACCAGCGGTTCTGGCGGCCCGGCCTGCCCGACGGCGCGGAGACACCGGCCGCCGGGTACGGGCCGCTGGAGGCCGTCGCCTGCAACAAGGTCAACCTCAAGCGGATCGCCACGCACTGGCCGGACATGCTCCGGGTCGCCGGGGCGCTCATCACGAACCGGTCCGGGCCTACGACCTGCTGCGGATGTTCGGCCGTGAGGGCCACCCCACCCCGCTGGGGGCTGCGTTCGCCGAGTACGGGCGGATCGACAAGACCCTGCACCTGCTCGCCCTGGTCGACCCGGTGGACGACACCTACCGGCGGCTCATGAACCGGCAGCTTACCGTGCAGGAGTCCCGCCACCGCCTGACCCGCGCGATCTGTAACGGCGGCCCCTGGGCCGCTACCTGTTCAACATCAAGGCCAGCGGCCCCGGCCGGGGCCTGCGCCCCTTCCGCGACCCCGACGCCGCTGAGGACGACGAGGAAGAGCCTGACATCCTGGGCGTGTCGGGGACGTCGAGCCGTTCGTTCGCTGCTCGCTACCGGGCCCTGGGGGCGGGCGGGGTGCGCGGTCGCAGGCGCTCTCCCTGCGGCCCGAACATGATCAGGTACTCGACCGGGCCGCCGGGGCCGGCGTTCGCGACCCCATGGGGATTGCGGGTGTCGAACTCGGCGACGTCCCCGGCACTCAGGACGAGGTCCTGGTCGCCGAGTGCGAGCCACAGCCGCCCGTACAGGACGCACAGCCATTCCCAGCCGTCGTGGGAGACCTGCCGGGGCCGCGCGGGCGGCTCCTGGACGGCGGGTAGGACGTGTTTGTGGGCGTGCAGGCCCCCGACGTACCGGGTCAGCGGCAGCACCGCCTTGTCGTCGCCGAAACGCTGGCGCGCGGAGGTGCGGGGCTCGGCGGCGGGAGCGGTGCCGGCCAGCTCGTCCAGGGAGACGCCGTACTCCTTCGCCAACCGCAGCACCACTTCCAGGGTGGGCTTGCGTCGGCTGGTCTCGATCCGCGACAGCGTGCTCGCGGAGATGCCGGTCGCGCAGCTGACGCCGGTGAGCGTGGAGCCGCGGTGTTCGCGTACGGCCCGCAGACGGGGGCCCATCGCCGCCAGCGTGTCGGCCACGTCGTCACCTGTCACCCGCTCTGCCCCCTTCCGGACGTGCCGCTCCACCATCCTGTCCTGCAAGTTTGCCAGAGTGGCAAGGGTAATCGCGGTGGACGGTCGCTGCGCCGCATGATCGATGCGTACCTGCGCCCACCCGCGAACCGAGAGAAGACCCCATGCAGCCCGAGCCGTCCGCCGCACTCCGCCACCGCACCGTCGAAGCCCCTGCCGGGCGCCTGCACCTGGTCGAGCAGGGCACCGGCCCGCTGGTCCTGCTCGTGCACGGCTTCCCCGAGTCCTGGTACTCCTGGCGCCGCCAGCTCCCGGCTCTCGCCGCGGCCGGCTACCGGGCGGTGGCGCTCGACGTGCGCGGCTACGGCCGCTCCTCCAAGCCTGCAAAGACCGATGCCTACCGGATGCTGGACCTGGTGGAGGACAACGTCGCCCTCGTGCACGCCCTCGGCGAGGAGAACGCGGTGATCGTCGGCCACGACTGGGGCTCCAACATCGCAGCCACCTCCGCCCTGCTCCACCCCGAGGTCTTCCGGGCCGTCGCCCTGCTGAGCGTCCCTTACGCGCCACCCGGCGGCCCCCGCCCCACCGACATCTTCGGCCAGATCGGCGGCCCCGGGCAGGAGTTCTACGTCTCCTACTTCCGGGAGCCCGGCCGCGCCGAGACGGAGATCGAGCCTGACGTGCGGGGCTGGCTCGCGGGCTTCTACGCCGCCCTGTCCGCCGACACCATGCCCGCCCAGGGCGAGCCCGACCCGCACTTCGTCGCCCACGGCGGCCAGCTGCGTGACCGTTTTCCCGCCGGCATCCTCCCGGCCTGGCTGGCCGAGGACGACCTCGACGTTTACGCCGGAGAGTTCGAGCGCACGGGTCTGACGGGCGCCCTCAACCGCTACCGCAACGTGGACCGCGACTGGGAGGACCTCGCCCCCCACCGCGGAGCCCCGATCAAGCAGCCGTCCCTGTTCATCGGCGGCGCCCTGGACGCCTCCACCACCTGGATGTCCGACGCTATCGACGCCTTCCCCACCACCCTCCCCGGCCTGACCGCCTCCCACCTCGTAGAGGGCTGCGGCCACTGGATCCAGCAGGAACGCCCCGAGGAGATCAACCGTCTGCTGACCGGCTGGCTCAACACCCTCACGGGTTGAACCGCCAGGCGCGGCCGGGGCTTCTGCACACGGAACAGTTCGGCCCGCGTACCCGAGCGCAGCGGCTACGGCCGGGTGCTGCGCCGGGCGCGGTAGCCGGCGGAGGGCTAGGGGGCAGGCGGAGGGCCAGGGGGCAGGCGGGCGGCGGTCAGGCGCGGCCGTCCTCCTCCTGCGGTTCGACCACCACGAGGAACGCGTCCGACTTGAGGTCCATCACCACGGTCGCCGGTTCCCCCTCGGCGCGCCGGGCGGCCGCGAACTCCTCCGCGGGCCACGATCCGCGCGGAGCCCCGGCGGGGAAACGCTCCAACACCTTCGTACTCATGACGGCGGCCACCTCCTGCGTCGCTGAACCGACGGAATGTACAGCTTGTACCGGAGCGCTTGCCCGCGCTCCGCGAGGACATGCCACCCCGTCCCGGAGAGATCGCACCTCTACACATAAGGGTGAAATAAGAGCAAAATGGGGCATGCAGCGCTTACCGTACACCGCACAGACGCGGTCTGGCCCGAAGTCAAAGGAGACGACTCATGGCCAACTTGCACAGGGGTGACATATCCAGCCACCCCGATGTGTCCGAGATGCGGGAACGTTACGCCCGCATGCTCGGCGGCCGGGACGTGGCGCTCGTCGACGGGCCGGCGTTCCTGCTCGGCCTGTACTGTGCCGCGTCCCCGTGGATCCTGCACTACACGCTCAGCCAGCCCGCTCTCGCGACGCACAACCTGATCATAGGCGTCGCGATAGGCCTGCTGGCCCTGGGATTCAGCCGGGCGCCCGAGCGTATGTACGGCCTGAGCTGGGCGATGTGCGCCATGGGCATCTGGATGATCATCGCTCCGTGGATCGTGGGCAGCGCCCCGGACGCGGGTGTCGTCGTCAACAACATCGTCATCGGAGCCCTGGCCCTCGCCCTCGGTCTGATATGCGCCGGTACGGCGGCGAAGAGCGCCCCGAGGCCGTAGACGCCCATCCGAGCTTTCGAAGAGGAGACCGAGAAGAGGAGGGAAGGGAAACGGCGGGGCCGGTCCGCCCGGGCGGACCGGCCTACGCGTGCCCGCGGCCGGCCAGGGCGGTGCGCACCTCGCCGGCCTCCTCGTCCGTCTCCTTCGGCCCGAAGGGCCACACCCTCTCCCGCCGCGCCCAGACCAGGAAGGCCACGCAGCCGAGGGCCAGCCAGGCCAGGGACCACTCGACGGGACGGCGGCCCGGGGAGTTCTCGTCGGCGTACCCGTAGATCACGCACCAGCCGGCGAAGGCCAGGACGCTCGGCAGGGGGTACAGCCACATCCGGTACGGGCGGGGCAGGTCGGGCCGGCGCCGGCGCAGCACCGTCAGCGCGACGATCTGGGCCAGCGCCTGCACGATGACCATCACCGTGGTGAGCAGCTGGATCAGGGTCGCGAGGTCGGTGTGGCGGCCGATCAGGAAGCCGACGGCGGTGATCACGCCCATGGTGGCCAGGCCCAGCACGGGGAACCGGTGCCTCGGGTGCAGCTTCTCGTACGGCCGGAAGAAGACCCGGTCCCGGGCGGCGTCGTAGGGCACCCGCGAGCCGCCGAGCAGGCCGGTGAAGACGGAGGCGAACGCGGTGACCAGGATCAGCACGGTCACCGTGTCGGCCGCGCCCCTGCCCCAGGTCTCCTCCAGCACCGCGGAGGCCACCGAGGTGGACGCGATGTCGTGCGGGTCGGCCATCCGGCGCCAGTCGACGACGCCGAGGGTGCCGATCTGCAGCAGCAGGTAGATCGCCATGATGCCGAGGATCGACAGGAGGATGGAGCGCGGGAGCGTACGGCCGGGGTCCTTGATCTCGGCGCCCATGTAGGCGGTGGTGTTGTAGCCGAGGTAGTCATAGATGCCGATGGTCAGGCCCGCGGCGAAGCCCAGCCAGTAGTGGTTGCTCATCACATTGAAAGCTCCCGCCGGATAGGTGAAGGCCATGTGTGGGCTGAAGTGAGTGGCGGCGGCGACGATCACCAGCAGCACCGACGTGATCATCACGGCCCACATCACGGCGGTGATGCGGGCGATGTGCTCGATGCCGCGCCAGAGCAGGAGCACCACCAGGGCGATGACGCCGAGCCCGATCAGGTCGCCGGCGCTCCGCCCGAGGCCGGGGTCGAGATAGCCCAGGTACTGGACGAAGCCGACCACACCCGTGGACATGATCAGCGGGATGAACAGCATCGCCGTCCACACGAACAGGAACGGCATCAGACGGCCGGTGCGGTACCGGAAGGCCTGGCGAAGATAGACGTAGCTGCCACCGGAACCGGGCATCGAGGCCCCCAGTTCGGCCCAGACCAGCCCGTCGCACAGGGCCAGCACCGCGCCCGCGACGAACCCGACGACCGCCTGCGGGCCGCCGAACGCGGTGACCATCAGCGGGATGGTGACGAACGGGCCGATGCCGCACATCTGGCTCATGTTGATCGCCGTGGCCTGGAACAGGCCGACCCGGCGGACGAGACCACCCGGGGGCGGCGGGGTACCGGACATGGGGACTCCTGACGCGGCGGGCGCGCGACGCACCCGGACGGGGGGCGGACAGGCCGATAAAGTTAAGGACCCTTACTAAGGGCGTCAAGTGTGCGGCACGGATGCACGAGAATGGTGCGATGCCCGCCAGTGACCCCGTAGAGCAGCAGGAACAGCCCTGGAGCCGCCGGCGCCTGCGCAGTACCAACGAGCGGCTGCTCCTGGACCGGCTGCGCGCGCTCGGTGCCGCCTCGCGCGCCCAGCTGGCGCGGGAGACGGGCCTGTCCAAACCGACGGTGTCCAGCGCCCTGGCCTCGCTCGCGACGGCCGGCCTGGTGCACGAGGTCGGCACCCAGGCCCCGGAGCGCGGCCGCACCGCGGTCCTCTACGCCCCCGATCCGGCCGCCGGGTACGCGCTCGGGGTGGACATCGGCCGGGGCTGGCTGCGGGTGGCGGTGGCCGACCTGGACGGCACCGTCGTCGCCCGGGCGGACGTACGCAACCGGGCCCGCGCCTCCGCCGCCCTGACCGACCTGGTCGTGACCACCGCCCGGCAGGTGATCGCCAACTCGGGAGCGGACCCGGCGGAGGTGGTGCACGGGGTGATCGGCACGCCCGGGGTGTACGACGGCGAGCAGCGGCGGGTGCGGTACGCGATGCATCTGCCGGGCTGGGGGCGGGCCGGGCTGGTGGACCGGATCCGGGCGGAGCTGGCCGTGCCGCTGGCGGTGCACAACGACGCCAACCTGGCCGCGCTCGGCGAGTACACGTACGGCGTCGGCGCGGGCAGCCGGCTCTTCGCGTACATCCTGATAGGCACCGGTCTCGGGATGGGCATCGTCGGCGAGGGGCGGCTGTTCACCGGCGCCCACGGGCTGGCCGGCGAGATCGGGTTCCTGCCGTGGCACGGCCGGCAGCAGCCGGAGCGGCTGGAGGACGCGGTGTCGGGGGTTGCGGTGGTGGAGGCCGCGCGGCAGTTCGGGATGCACGGCCGGCTCACCGCGAAGGCCGTGTTCGACGCGGCCCGGCAGGGTCATCCGGCCGCCGTGCGGGCGGTGGAGCTGGAGGGCGAGCGGATCGCGCACACCGTGGCGGCGGCCGCCGCCGTGCTCGACCCGGACCTGGTGGTGCTCGGCGGCGGCGTCGGCGACAGCGTCGACCTGCTGCTGCGGCCCGTGCGGGAGCGGTTGCGCGCCCTCACCCCGCTGCGCCCCCGGATCGCGCCGAGCCGGCTGGGCGCGGACGCCGTCCTGCTGGGCGCGGTGGCCACGGCCCTGGACACGGCCCGGGACCTGGTGTTCGAACGCCGGACGGCGGAACCTGACCGGGCCGAGGGCCCCGGCGGCGCGGGTCGTTGACACGGCCCGGGGCCACCCCTAGCGTGACCCTGATTTGTAAAGTTTCCTAACTTTACGAGGCTGGAGACCGCCGTGTTCCCTCGCGCCGCCCGCCGGCTCCCCACCACCGCCGCGCTCCTCGCCCTGGCCGGCTCCCTCGCCACCGGCGGCTGGGCCGTCGCCCCCAGGGACACGGCGGAGCCGCACCGGCCCGCCCGGATCACCCACGTGCCCTCCGCCGCCGGCACCGGCACCCCGCTGACCGGCTACGCCCTCCAGTCCACCGCGAAGGTGAGCGACTCCGCGGCGGCCGTGTCCTCCCCCGGCTATCCGGCGAAGGGCTGGTATCCGGCGGGCCCCCGCTCCACGGTGCTGGCCGCGCTGCTGGCGAACGGCGTGTACGCCGACCCGTTCCGCTCCACCAACCAGCAGCGGATCCCGCGGGCCGACTTCGACGTCCCCTGGTGGTACCGCTCCGACTTCAGCGTCGACGACACCACCCGCCGCACCTCCCTCGACTTCAGCGGGGTCGTCTCGGCCGCCGACGTCTACGTGAACGGCCGGCAGGTGGCCTCGGCCGCGGACGTCACCGGCACGTACACCCACCACGAGCTGGACATCACCCCGCTGGTCAGGGCCGGCACCAACACCGTCGCCTTCCGGATCCGGCCCAACGACCCGGACCAGGACCTGACCACCGGCTGGCTCGACTGGATCCAGCCACCGCCCGACCGGAACATGGGCCTCGTCCGGGACGTCGTGGTGCGCAGGGGCGGCCCGGTCGCGCTGCGGGACGCGCACGTGGTCACCCGGCTGGCCGTGCCGTCGCTCGACTCGGCCGACCTGACGGTCAGGGCACGGGCCCGCAACGACACGGGCGCGGCCGTCACGGTCGAGGTCCGCGGCAGCATCGGCGGGACGACGTTCGGCAAGGCGGTGTCGCTCGCCGCGCACGAGACGAAGACCGTCACCTTCTCCCCCGCCGACACCCCCGGCCTGCACCTCACCGACCCGGAGGTGTGGTGGCCGGCCGGAATGGGCGGCCAGCCGCTGTACGGCCTCGACCTCACCGCCACCGTGGCCGGCGCGGTCTCCGACACCGCGCACGAGACCTTCGGCATCCGGGACGTCCGGGCCCCGCTGAACCACGACGGGGCCCGGCAGTACCGCGTCAACGGCCGCCCGCTGCTGATCAAGGGCGGCGGCTGGTCCCCGGACGCGTTCCTGCGCTGGGACCCCGCCTACGTCGAGGACCGTCTGCGGTACGCCCTCGACCTGGGTCTGAACACCCTCCGCCTGGAAGGCCACCTGGAGCCGGACGAGTTCTTCGAGCAGGCCGACCGCCTGGGGCTGCTGGTGCTGCCGGGCTGGGAGTGCTGCGGCAAGTGGGAGGGCCAGGTCAACGGCACGGAGAAGGGCGAGCGCTGGACCGAGGCGGACTATCCGGTCGCCAAGGCGTCCATGGCCGCCGAGGCCGCCCGGCTGCGCGGCCACCCGAGCGTGCTGTCCTTCCTCATCGGCAGCGACTTCGCCCCCGACGCGACGATCGAGAAGAACTACCTGGACGCCCTGCGAGCCGCCGACTGGCCCACCCCCGTGGTCCCCTCCGCCTCCGACCGGCCCTCCCCGGAACTGGGCGCCTCGGGCATGAAGATGACCGGCCCCTACGACTGGGTGCCGCCCGGCTACTGGTACGCCAAGCGCGAGGGCGGGGCCACCGGGTTCAACTCCGAGACCAGCGCGGGCCCGAGCATCCCCACCCTCGACAGCCTGCGCCGGATGATGACCCCCGCCGAACTCGACACCCTGTGGAAGGACCCGGACGCCCGGCAGTACCACCGCTCGCCGTCCAGCGTCTTCGGCACGCTCCGGATCTACGACGACGCCCTCGCCGGCCGCTACGGCACTCCCACGAGCCTCACCGATTACGTGCGCAAGGCCCAGCTCGCCCAGTACGAGAACGTCCGCGCCCAGTTCGAGGCCTACGGCCGCAACGCGGGCGACCCGGACCGGCCCGCCACCGGGGTGATCCACTGGATGTTCAACAGCGGCTGGACCTCGCTGCACTGGCAGCTCACGGACCGCTACCTCGATCAGAACGGCTCCTACTTCGGGGCCAAGAAGGCGAACGAGCCGCTGCACATCCAGTACGCGTACGACGACCGCTCGGTCGTCGTCGTGAACAACCGGCCCGCCCCCGCTCGCGGCCTGACCGCCCGGGCCACCCTGTTCGATCCCGACGGCACGCAGCGGTACGACAGGACCGTCACCGGTGTGACGGCGGACGGCGGCGGGGCGCACGGCACCGCGCTCACCCTGCCGTCGTCGGTGGCCGGACTGGCGCGGACGTACCTGCTCCGGCTGGTGCTGACGGACGCGGACGGCACGGAGGTGAGCCGGAACGTCTACTGGTTGTCCGCCAAGGCCGACACCCTCGACTGGAACCGCACCACCTGGTACTACACGCCGACGACGGGCTACGCCGACCTCAAGGGGCTCGCCTCGATGGACCGCGTCCCGGTGTCGGCGACGGCGGCCACGAGATCCTCGGACGGGATGTCGACCACGACGGTGAGCCTGCGGCACAGCGGGAGCGGGACGACGCCGGCGCTGCTCACGGACGTCCACCTCGTGGACGCGCAGGGCAAGCCGGTGCTGCCGGTGCGCTGGTCGGACAACGAGGTGAGCCTGTGGCCGGGCGAGTCGGTGACGCTGACCGCCACCTACCGGACCTCCGATCTGCACGGCTCGGCACCGGGCGTGCGGGTCTCCGGGTGGAACACGCCGGAACGGACGGTGCCGGCGGCCTGACGTGGCGGGGGCGGACCGGGCCGGCCCACCCCCGCCACGGGTCAGCTCACGTTCAGCGCGGTGTCGTCCACGACGAACGACGTCTGGTACTTGGAGCCCTCGGTACCGGTGAACTTCAGGGTGACCGTCTGCCCGGCGTAGCCGCTCAGATCGAAGCTGCGCTGGGTGTAGCCGGAGCCGGCGTCGAGGTTGGAGTACGTCGCCAGGGTGCCCAGGACCGTGCCGGAGCCGTTCAGCACCTGGACCTTGAGGGTGTCGTAGGCGGTGCCCGTCGAGGTCTCCGCGGTGTCCACGTGCAGGTAGAAGCCGAGCCTGGCCGAGCAGCCGGAGGGGATCGCCACCGTCTGGGCGAGCGTGTCGGTGGTGGCGGTGCCGTTCCCGTCCAGCCAGGCGTAATAGGAGCCGGAACGGGCCGGCTCACCGGTGGAGTTGGTGACGACCCCGCTCGTGGCGCTCCAGGCGCTGCTGCCGGACTCGAAGCCGCTGTTGCCGAGGAGCTGGGCTGCGGTGCAGGAGGTCGAGCCGCCGCCCCCGCCGCTGCCGCTCGCGCCGGCCAGCCACTCGGTGGCGTTGAGGGCGAGGGCCGCGTTGGTGGCGCTGGTGTCGTTCCAGCCGTCGTAGAGCGTGTTGCCGGACTGGCCGGTGCCGTCGTCGACGGGTGAGCTGTCGCCCCAGAAGGCGACCCGGCCGCTGCCGAAGGTGCTGGTGGCGAAGAAGGCGCCGGTGTTGCCGGAGTAACCGGTGCGGTAGAGCAGGGCCTTGACGCCGGGGTTGTCGGCGGGCTTGAGGGTGGCGGTGGTCCCGCTGGCGATCAGGCTCTTGGTGACCGTGCCGAAGGAGCCGTGCAGCACCGGGTCGGTGCTGTCGCTGATGGCGGACGGGTGGTCGGAGCTGATGCTGAGCGAGTCGATGGAGAAGCCGAACGGGTCGGTGGAGTCGACGCTGTTGTTCGTCATCAGGTCGTTGAAGATCTCGACCGCGTCGTAGCCGTCGTTGTTGCGGTCGGCTCCGGTGTGGTCGGAGATCATGAACAGTCCGCCGCCGTTCTTGACGAAGTTCATGATCGCCGTCTTCTCGGCGCTGGTGAAGAGGGTGTTGGGTTCCGGCAGGACCAGCGTGTCGAAGTGCGACAGGTCGGTCGCCGAGGTGCCGCCGTAGGCGAGGGCGGAGCCGGACGGCTGGGTCTTCAGGCTGTATCCGCCGGTCTTCTGGAGCGCCACGCCCCAGGAGGACAGGGCTCCGGTCCAGTCCGTCTCGGCGGACGGGGCGGAGTCCTGCCCAAGCGGGTCGGGCTGGCTGGTGGAGATGATCCAGTCGGCGTTGCCGGCCGTCTCGGCGTGGGCGTTGTCGAACAGGATGCGGTGCGGGGTCGCCGCGTGGGCGGGGGTGCCGGTGCCGATCTGGAGGGCGGCTCCGCTGAAGAGCAGCCCGAGGCCGGCCAGGGCGGTGCTGCACCTGCGGCGGGATCTTCTGGATCCGAGCATCCGTCGAACCTCCGTGTGGGGTGGGGAAGAGGCGGTGGGGGCGCCAAGTCTGCGCGCGTAGAGCCGGCTTGAAGCGTTCTACACGCGTCGATTGGTTGAAAGGTACATGGCATGAAGGCCCGGTGAACAGAGGCGCCCGGCGGCAACCGGAACGGAGTGGCTCCGCTTACAGCGGGCACATACCACCTCAGCGGGATTCGACCGCAGAAGCGTCAAGGGAGGGCGGCCATGGAGATCTCGGGCGTCATCAGCGCCATCGTCATCGGCATCGTCATCGGTGTACTGGGCCGGCTGGTCATTCCGGGACGACAGCACATCGGAGTCCTGTGGACGCTCGTCGTCGGCATCGTGGCCGCGCTGCTGGGCTCGGCGATCGCCGCCGGGTTCGGGGTCGCCGACACCAAGGGACCCGACTGGATCGAGTGGTTCATCCAGATCGCCCTGGCGGCCGTGGGCGTGGCCGCGCTGGACCGGGCCCAGGCCCGCCGCTGAGTCAGGTCCCGTAGACGTACGGCGTCGTGGTGCTCAGGGCGTGGAAGCCGAGGCGCTCCAGGATCGGGCGGCTCATGGCCGAGGCGTCGACGTGGAGGTAGCGGTAGCCCCGGTCGGCCGCGGCGCGGGCGCGATGGGCGACCAGCGTCCGGTAGACGCCCCGGCCCCGCCAGGCCGCGACCGTGCCGCCGCCCCACAGGCCGGCGAACGGCGTGCCGGGCACCGGCTCCATGCGGGCGGCGGCGACGGGTTCCCCGTCGGCGAGGGCGGCCACGGCGACGACCGTGCCGGGGTCGGCGGCCAGCCGGGCGAGCAGCCGGTGCCGCAGCGCGGTGCCGTCGGTACCGAAGGCCCGTTCGTGCGCGGCGACCACGAGCTCCACGCCGGCCGCATCGGTGACCGCCACGCAGGAGACGCCGTCCGGCGGTGCGGTGTCCAGGGCGAGCCCGGTCACCTCGGCGACCATCAGCGTCTCGGCGGGCTCGGCCCGGAACCCGGCGGCGACCAGCCGGCCGGCGAGGTCCGCCGGCCCGTCGTGGCCGTAGAGCTTCCACTCGAAGTCCCGGCCCAGGCCGGTGAAGCGGTCGATCTGCTCGTGGATGGCCCGGTCCGCGTCCGCCGCGTCCAGGCCGGACCAGAGCACGGCGTTCCAGCCCGGCGGGTCCGCGACCTGACGCACCACCCGGCCGGCCCGCTCGATCCGGGCCCCGGGCCCGTCGGGCCGGGCGCCCTCGCGCAGGTCCCGGTCGTACACGGCGAGCACGGCGGCGTGATCCATGGCGTCACTTCAGCACGAACGCCCGCGCGCGCCAAGCGCATTACGCGCGCCGGCGGTCGTCCGGCCGTACCGCCGCCAGATAGGCGGTGAGCCGGTCCCGGTTGCGGGCGAGGCAGTCGATGCGGGCCTGGATGCGGTCGATGTGTTCCTGGAGCAGGGCGGCCGTCTCCGCGGGCACGGACTCGGGCGACGGCACGAGGTGGCCGGGACCGCTGAGGTACGGCAGGACCGCCCGGATCATCCCGGTGGTGAGCCCGGAGTCCAGCAGGCCGCGGATCTGCCGCACCTGCGCGACCGCCGACTCGGGGTAGCTGCGGTAGCCGTTCCCGGTGCGCTCCGGGTCGAGCAGCCGCTGTTCCTCGTAGTAGCGCAGCAGCCTGGTGGGCACGCCCGTACGGCAGGACAGCTCACCGATCCGCATGCCGGCCTCCCCGCTCCGCGCTTGACCTTCACACTGATGTGAAGCTCCGACCATGGTCGCATGATGCTGTCCTCCCAGGCCGAGGGCGGTCGGCTGCCCTGGTCGGGGCTGCTCGCCCTGTCCTGCGCCGCGTTCACCGCCGTACTGACCGAACTCCTCCCCGCGGGCCTGCTGCCCGCGATGGCGCCCCCGCTGGGGGTGGCCCAGTCCCGGATCGGCTTCCTCGTCACCGCGTACGCCGCCGCTTCCTTCGCGGGCGCCGTCCCGCTCACCGCGGCGCTGCGCGGCCTGCCCCGGCGGCCGGTACTGTGCGGCGCACTGCTCGGCTTCGCCGCCGGTGACGCGCTGGTCGCGGTGTCGTCGTCGTATCCGCTGACCGTCGCGGCCCGGCTGCTGGCCGGGGCGACGGGCGGCCTGCTGTGGGCCATGCTCGCCGGTTACGCGGCCCGGATGGTGCCGGCCGAGCGGCGCGGCCGGGCCATCGCGGTGGTGCTGGGCGGGATCACGCTCGCCCTGGCGCTTGGGGTGCCCGCGGGCACCGCGCTGGCCGGTGCGGTGGGCTGGCGGGCGGCGTTCGCGACGCTCGCCGTGCTCGCCGTGCTGCTCGTGGGCTGGGTACGGCTCCGGGTGCCCGCCTTCCCGGGCGAACCGCCGCACGCGCGCGTCCCCCTGGTCCGGGTCGCCGCGCTCCCCGGGATCCGCCCGGTGCTGTCCGTGACGCTGTTCCTCTTGCTGGGACACCAGGTGATGTACACGTACGTCGCCCCGTTCGCCGCCCATGCCGGGTACGGCCGTACGGGCGTGCTGCTCGGGGTGTTCGGGACCGCCACGGTCGCCGGGATCTGGCTCACCGGAGTGCTGGTCGACCGGTATCCGCGGCGCACCCTGCTCGGGGCGCTCGCCCTGGTGGCCGCCGTCCTGGTGGTGCTGGGCCTGGGTGCCCGGGCGCACGGGCTGCTGCTCGGCGCGGTCGCACTGTGGGGCACGGCCTTCGGCGGGGCGCCTACACTGATCCAGACCGCGCTGGTCGACGCCTCGGGGCCGGCCGCCGCCGACGCGGCGACCTCCTTGCAGACCACGGTGTACAACGCGGGCATCGCCGCGGGCTCCCTCACCGGCGGGCTGGCGCTGGACGCGGCGGGCGCGGGGGCACTGCCCTGGACCGCACTGCCACCGGTGCTGCTGGCCTTCGCGACGGTCGCGGCGGGCCGCCGGCACGCCTTCCCGGACCGGCGGGCCGCCGCCGCTGCCCCGGAGACGAACGCACTGGCCGGACCGGTCACGGTGGCCGTGGCGTGCCCTGCCGGAGATCATGGGACGAGGAGGTCTGCCGATGGTACGGGACGGTGAACTGCGGTACCTGCGCCGCTGTGTGGAGCTGGCGGCCGAGGCGCTGGACGCCGGTGACGAGCCCTTCGGGTCGGTGCTCGTGGCCGGGGACGGCACGGTGCTGGCGGAGGACCGCAACCGGGTGGCGGGCGGCGACCGCACCCGGCACCCCGAGTTCGAGCTGGCCCGCTGGGCGGCGGCGCGTCTGACGCCCGGGGAGCGGGCGGCGGCTACCGTCTACACCTCCGGCGAGCACTGCCCGATGTGCGCGGCGGCACACGCCTGGGTGGGGCTCGGCCGGATCGTGTACGCCGTCTCCTCCGAGCAGCTCTCCGGCCGGCTCGCCGAGTGGGGTGTCCCCGCGCCGCCCGTGCGCACGCTGCCCGCGCGGGAGGTCGCGCCCGCCGTGACCGTGGAGGGGCCGGTGCCGGAGCTGGTGGACGAGGTGCGGGAGCTGCACCGTCGCTGCCACGGCGAAGCTCCCTGAACGTCAGCCGAGTTCGAGCGTGGTCACGCCGAACACCCGCTCCCGGGCATGGGCACGCACCGGACCGGTGTACATGCGGGCGGTCTCGAACGAGGGCCGCAGTCCGGCCTCTTCGGCCAGGGCGACGCCGGCCGCGTTCGGCTCGGGCACGTCGATCGCGATCCCGCGGCCGGTCACGTCGGCGGTCAGGGCGTCGAACAGGGCCCGGGCGTCGTCGGCGGTGTCCGCGAACAGGGGGCCGAGGCGCAGGGTGTCGTGACCGGGGCGGATCACGCCGTACCCGGTCGGGCGCCCGCCGTCCTCGCGGACGACGGCCCGGTGGCCGGGTGCGGTGAGCCACTCGGCGAGGAAGCGGGGCCGGTCGGCGGGGTGGCAGGCGCTGTCGTAGGCGGTGAGCGCGGCCAGATCGGCGCGGGTGGCGGGGCGTACGCCGGCGGGCACGGCGCGCTCGGGGGCGGTGCCGGTGAACCGGATGGTGCGGTGGGCGAGCCGGAACCCGGACTGCCGGTAGTTGTCCTGCTGCGCCACGACTCCGTCGAGGCCGACGGTCCGGTTCCCGGCGTGCGCCAGGGCCGTCTTCCAGGTGGTGAGCCCGTGCCCGCGGCCGCGCAGGCCGGGGCGGACGAGGTAGCAGCCGAGGAAGGCGAAGTCGGGTCCGTGGTTGACGACGGAGACGGCGGACACCGGCTCACCGTCGATCCGGCCCAGGAAGAAGCCCTCGGGGTCCTGCGCGAAGAAGGCGGGCCCGTCGGACAGCCCGGGGTTCCAGCCCTCCGCCGCCGCCCACCCGCTGATCACCGGCCAGTCGGCGAGGGTGGCCTGGGTGACGACGAGGTCCTGGGGGGCGGGGGCCGCAGAGGTCATCGATACGCTCCGTTTCCGTCGGGGTCGGTGCCGTACGGCACGGGCCTCGGCCGCACCGCCCGCAGCATCCTTCCGGATCAACGGGGGGCGCGCCACGGGGAGATCAGCCGATGCGGGGGCACGGCGCGGGCGTTCCGGCGCGGGCGCGACCGCTGCGGTGCGACGGCCGGCCGTCCGTCCCCGGGCATCGGCACGCCGACCGCGTCGGGCCCGAACACCCGCGCGCCGCAAAGAGGTCCGTGAGCGCCGGTCCTGCTCTCAGGAGCCCGGCTCGGCTCCGGTAAGCGTCCGGGTCCGACGATCGGGCCGACGTCCGGGGACGTCGGCCCGATCGACCGGTCCGGGCAGCCGGGGGCACCGGCGCTGCGGCCCCGCCGGGTCGACGGCCGGGGGGCCGTGGGGAGCGTCAGCAGGGGCCGGCGGGGCGGAAGCGGCGGTAGAGGATCGCGCCCGTGAGCAGGAGCGCGGCGCTGCCGGCGACGGCCGGGGCCGCCAGGTCCGCTCCGGTGTGGGCCAGCGTGGACGTGGTCGTCCGCGGGGTGGTGTGGGGGATGCGGGGGGCGGTGTGGTGGGCCGGGGGCTTGGGTGCCCGCGGCTTCGGCACCGGGCGCGGGGCCTCGACGGGCCCGTTGACCGCCTGGTTGCCCTGGGCCGGGTTGCCGATGCCGACCACGTCGACGCTGTTGCCGGTGACGTTCACGGGCAGGTCGACGGGGAGCTGGACAGCGTTGCCGGACAGGACGCCGGGCGAGTCGCTGGTGGCGCCGTGCGCGGCCGCCCCGCCGGAGGTGGCCGACGCGGCCCCCCGGCCCGCGCCGCCGCTCTTGCCGCCGCCGGTGTCGGCACACGCGTTGCCCGCGGCCGGGTTGAGGAGTCCCACGACGTTCACCGTGTTGCCGCAGACGTTCACCGGCACGTGCACCGGCAGCTGGATGCCGTTGCCGGAGATCAGCCCCGGCGAGTCGGCCGCCACGGCCTCGGCGTCGGCACCGCCGGCCGCGAAAGCGGCGGACACCGGCAGCGCCACGGCCATCGCGCCGGACGCGGCGACGACGGCGATCACACCGTTTCGGGTAGCCCGTCTCATAGGTTCCTGCCTTCCAGACGTCATCACGGGTACGTACCCGCACCACTTAAAACGCAGGCGAACCATCCGAGGTATGGCTTATCGGTCTTTCACCCCATCGAGCGGCACTGTTATCGAACAGGACGCAAAGCCGACCAATGATCACCAACAGGTCATGGCGGAGGCGGAGTGTACGCCTGCGGACGGCGTCCCGCTCGCCGGGAGGCGGGCCGTACGGGGCCCGCTTATGGTGATCCGAGGGCACGGCCCCCGGTCCGTGGCGGGCATGCGCCCCGGGAGGCGACCATGCTGGCCAAGCTGTCCAAACGGCCCGCCGTGCGGCGCTGCGCGGGTGCCTCGGCCCTCGCCCTGGCCCTGTTCGGAGCTGGGCTGCCCGCGGCTGCCGCCGACCGTCCGCAGCCCGACCTGTCGCGGTTCTACCGGCAGAAGCCGGCCTGGGCCGCCTGCCGCGGCCCGGACATGCCGAAGGACCTCCAGTGCGCGAAGGTCACCGTCCCGCTGGACTACGCACGCCCGCAGGCAGGCACCCTCGACCTGGCACTGGCCCGCTACCGCGCCACCGGCACGTCCCGGGGCTCGGTGCTGCTGAACTTCGGCGGCCCGGGCGTCGCCGGCATCCCCGAGCTGGCCACCGGGGGCAAGCAGTTCATGGACCTGACCAACGGCTACGACGTGGTGACCTTCGATCCGCGCGGAGTCGGCCGGTCCTCCCCCGTCAGCTGCGGGGAAGGCAGCGATGTCGCCGCGGGCGTGACGGAGGAGAACGCCGACCTCGGCCGCCCGCAGGCACTGCTCGCGCGGTTGCGGCAGGCCGCCGAGCAGTGCGCCCGGCACTCCGGCCCGGTGCTCCCCCACATCGGCACCGTGAACGCCTCCCGCGACCTGGACGTCATCCGCCAGGCACTCGGCGACGACAAGCTCAACTACCTCGGGTTCTCCTACGGCAGCCGGCTCGGCGCGGTCTACGCGGCGCAGTTCCCGGGCAAGGTCGGCCGGATCACCCTCGACGGCGTCGACACGCTGACCGAGTCGCTGGCCGAGCAGGGGGTGGCGGGTGCCGAGGGGCAGCAGACGGCACTGGAGGACTTCCTGGACTGGTGCACGACGGACCTCGCCTGCCCGTTCGGGCAGGACCGGCGCGCGGCCGGCGACCAGGTGCTCCGGCTGGTGCGCTCGCTCGACGAGAACCCGGTGCCCACCGACTTCGGCGGCAGGTTCTCCGGCCAGGACCTGGTGGGTGCCATCGGGCAGGCGCTGTACAGCAAGGAGCTGTGGCCCTCGCTGGAGCGTGCGCTGGGGTCCCTGATCGAGGACGGCGACACCCGGCGCGTGCTGGCCTTCGCCACGGGCGGCATCGGCCTGCCCGCCGGCCGGCACCGCGGCGACGGCGGCCTGGTCGGCGCGCAGGACGTCCCGGCGGACAACCTGCCGGCCGCGCTGATGGCGGTCAACTGCGCGGACGACCCCGACCGGCCCACCGCGGCACGGCTCACCAGGGACCTGCGGGAGCTGCAGGCCGCCTACGACCAGGCCTCGCCGGTGTTCGGCCGCTACCGGCTGACCCAGCTGCTGATGTGCTACGGCCGGCCCCGGGGCACCGACTTCGTCCGCGACCACGTGCGGGACGTGCACTCGGCGAAGATGCTGCTGGTCGGCACGCGCGGCGACCCGGCGACACCGTTCCGGTGGACCGAGGAGACGGCCCGCCGGCTCGGCCCGTCGGCGGTGGTGCTCGACAACAAGGGCGACGGCCACACCGGCTACTCCTCCTCAACGTGCGTACACCGCGAGGTCAACGACTTCCTGCTGTACGGCTCGCTGCCCGCGAGCGGCAGCTCCTGCCCGGCGGACGCGGCCGGCGAGGGCGTCACCTCCGGCGGCACCGCCTGACGGCCGTACCCGACCGGCCGGTGACAGAAGTGGCGCAACCGGGTGACAGCCGCGAACCGGGGCAACCTTCCGGTCACCCCGGTCGTCCCACTCAGCAGGCGCGCCCAGGCCGCCGTATCCCGCACGACCGCACACGACCACTCCAGGGGGACACCGTCATGCGTATGCGCACCACCCTCGCCGTACCCGCCGCCGCGGCCGCCGTGGCGGCCCTGCTGCTCACCGCACCGCAGAGCCAGGCCGCCGCCGGCCCCGACCGCCCCGTCCGCTGCGCCGAGAAGTCGCTGACGCTGCGGGCGAAGGCCGTGCCCGGCCACCCGACCGTGCTGCGGGTCGGCGTCACCAACCGGGGCACGCGCGCCTGCGTCGTCGACCGCGTGCCCACGGTGACCTTCGGTGACCTGGACGGGGCGGCGCTGCCCGTGCCGCAGGGCGGCACCGGCACCTACCGGCTCGCGGGGCGCGGCACGGCCTACGCCGACGTCCGGACCATCGCGAACCCGGCGGACCCCGAGGCCCGCCGGGTGGACGCGGTCACCGTGGCCGCGTCGGCCGCGCACTGGGGCCGCTCCTTCACCGCCGGGCAGCTCGGCACCGGCCGGCGGGTCCTGGTCTGGGAGCCGGTGACGACGTGGTGGCAGAAGTCGGCGGCGGCCGCGGACCGCGCCATCGGGCTCAGCTGAGGACCAGCTCCGGCGTGTAGAGGTCCAGCCATCCCGCCAGGTCCAGGGTGCGTTCCAGACCGCGCCGGGCCGCCTGGGTGCTGACCGGCGCCTCGCGCTCGGCGGCGGCCCGGACCCGGTCCCGGTCGACCAGGTCGAAGACGGGGTGGGCGGGCCGGGCGAGCAGCTCCTTGGCCTGCTCCTGGAGGGCGCGGGCGTACCGGGGGTCCTGCGTGGACGGGTACGGGCTCTTCACACGGTCGTACACCGAGCGCGGCAGGACGTCCGCCGACGCCTCCCGGAGCAGGCTCTTCTCCCGGCCGTCGAAGGACTTCAGCGCCCACGGGGCGTTGTAGACGTACTCGACCAGCCGGTGGTCGCAGAACGGCACCCGCACCTCCAGGCCGACGGCCATGCTCATCCGGTCCTTGCGGTCGAGCAGCATGCGCACGAAGCGGGTCAGGTGCAGGTGGCTGATCTGCCGCATCCGGTACTCGAAGTCGCTCTCGCCGTCGAGCCGGTCGATGCCGGTGACGGCGGTGCGGTAGCCGTCGGCCACGTAGCTTTCCAGGTCGAGGGTCTTGGCGAGGTCGGCGCGCACCACGTCGGCGTCCTCGCCGAAGTGGCGGCCCATGGTCGCCAGCCACGGGAAGGTGTCGGCGCGCCGCGCCTCCTCGTCGAAGAACTGGAGGTAGCCGCCGAAGACCTCGTCGGCGGACTCCCCGGACAGGGCCACCGTGGACTTCTCCCGGATGGCGCGGAAGAGCAGCAGCAGCGAGCTGTCCATGTCACCGAGGCCCGAGGGCAGGTCGCGGGCCCGGATCACCTGGGCGCGCACGGCGGGGTCGGCGAGGGCCTCGGCGTCGAGCACGATGTCCTGGTGGTCGGTGTTCGCGAGCTTGGCCACGTCGTGCACGAACGGGGTGTCGGGGGTGCCGCGCAGTTCGTCGGCGACGAAGTTGTCTGCCTGGCCGACGAAGTCGACGGCGAAGCTGCGCACCTTCTCGCCCTGTTCGGCGAGTTGCCGGGCGGCGATGGCGGTCATGGCGGAGGAGTCGAGGCCGCCGGAGAGCAGGGTGCAGCGCGGCACGTCGGCGACCAGCTGGCGGCGCACGATGTCGTCCAGGAGCGAGCGCACGGTGGCGATGGTGGTGTCGCGGTCGTCGGTGTGCGGGCGGGTCTCCAGGCGCCAGTACACGCGGGTGGACAGGCCGGTGCGGCCGACGGTGACGACCGTGCCGGGCTCCACCTCGCGCATGCCGTCCCAGACGGCGTGTCCGGGCGTCTTGACCATGACGAACAGTTCGCGCAGGCCGTCCAGCCTGACACGGGGCCGGGCCAGCGGGTTGGCGAGGATCGCCTTGGGTTCCGAGCCGAACAGCACGCCGTCCGGGGTGCGGTGGTAGTAGAAGGGCTTGATGCCCATGCGGTCGCGGATCATCACGAGTTTGCCGTGCCGGCCGTCCCACACGGCGAACGCGTACATGCCGTTCAGCCGTTCGGCGACCGCGTCGCCCCACTCCAGATAGCCGTGCAGCACGACCTCGGTGTCGGAGTCGGTGGTGAACCGGTGGCCCCGGTCCGCGAGTTCCCGGCGCAGTTCGGTGAAGTTGTAGGCCTCACCGGAGTAGACGAGGGCGACCGTGCCCTCGGGGGTGTGCAGGGACATCGGCTGGCGGCCGCCGGGGAGGTCGATGATGGCGAGCCGGCGGTGCCCCAGGGCGGCGGGGCCCTCCGCCCAGGTGCCGCGGTCGTCCGGGCCCCGGCAGGCCATCGTCTCGGTCATCGCATGCAATGTGGTGGCCTCGGCCGTGAGGTCACGGTCGAAGGAAACCCATCCGGTGATGCCGCACATGCGCTACCTCCTGCCTCCGGGCGCCCGCCGCACCCTCGCTCACCTGCGGTTCCGTGGTGCCGGGAGGGCCGGCCGGGCAAACCAGTTGTATTGGGCACCTATATGACGAGCCTCCGTCAGGCGTTCGGGCGTGTCAACGCGGACGTAACACGGCACGGCCGGCCGGCCCTCGATTCCGGCCGCGTTTTGCCTCAGCAAAATCCACGGACGCGCGCGCTACCGCGCCGGGGGCGACAGGAACCGGCCACGAGCAAAGTCTTCCTCAAGACACCGGCGCGTCACGGCTTCGGGGTCAGAAAGGAGTCGAGCGCCCCGGTCAGTTCGGCCGGCTTCTCCACCGGCAGCTCGTGACCCGCGTCCAGCACGCGGACGACGGCGTCGGGGTAGGCCTTGGCCAGCCGGAGCATCTGCCGCACCGGCAGCTGGACGTCGTGGTAGCCGTGCACCATCAGGGTCGGTACGGAGATCTCGCCGGCCCGGTCCAGGACGTCGAAGGCCCGCATCGCGCCGTAGAGCGTCATGACGACCTCGCGCGGGGTGGCGGCGGAGGCGCGGATGTGCGCCCGGATCTCCTCGCGCGGGTAGCCGGGCGCGAAGGCCCGCTGGATGTTGGCGGCCACGAACAGCTTGAACGGCACGAGGGTCGAGGCCGCCATCAGCAGGCCCCGGCCGCGGCTGTAGGCCATCCTGCCGATGGAGTTGACCAGCACCAGCCGCTCCACCCGTGCCGGGTGCGCGAGGGCGATGGTCTGCGCGATCATTCCGCCCATCGAGTGGCCGACCGGCACGCACCGCTCCACCCCGAGGTGGTCGAGGAGCGCGACGACGTCCCGGGCCAGGTGGGCGATGGTGGGCACCCCGGCACCGCTGCTCTCCCCGTGCCCGCGCAGGTCCAGCCGGATCACCCGGCGCCGCGCCGAGAAGTGGGCCGTCTGGTGGTCCCAGCGGTGCCGGTTCGCGGTCCAGCCGTGCACGAACACCAGCGGCACGTCCGCCGCGTCGCGGGGCCCTTCGTCGTCGTACGTCAGGGCCGCTCCGTCGACTTCGAGCTGCGGCATGGTGGCCTCCTGGGGTTGTGCTGCGGTCCGGTTACCGGCCGGTACGGTATCCGGCGCCGGGCCCCCGCGTCACCGTTTCCGCCCGGGGGATCCCGCGGCGGCTCCCGATCCGGATTACCCCGAATGCCGTACCCGTGAATCGGACCTATCGTTCTGTCATGGAGCACGCACTGAGTCCCGCGACCCTCGCCGAACTGCGGCGCCCGCGCCCGTATCCCGCGGTGTCCGTGCTGACCCCGACGCACCGCCGGGAACCCGAGAACGGCCAGGACCCCGTCCGGCTGCGCAACGTGGTCACCGAGGCCCGCCGGCGCCTGGAGACCGATCCCGCCGTCACCCGCGAGCGGCGCAACGAGGTCGTCGCGCAGCTCGACCGGGCGCTGGCGGAAGTGGACCTGGCACACGCCGAGGACGGCCTGGTCATCTTCGCCGCCCCCGGCGAGCACCAGGTGTGGTCCCTGGCGCGTGCCGTCCCCGAGCGCGTGGTGCTGTCCGACACCTTCCTGACCCGCAACCTGGTGGCCGCACAGGCCGCCGAGCGCCCGTTCTGGGTGCTGTCGATCTCCGCCGACCACGTCACGCTGTGGAGCGGCGGCGAGGACCGGGTCGTGCAGGACCGCTCGGGCGGCTTCCCGCTGGAGCGCCGGCAGGAGAACTTCGACCCCGAGCGCCAGATGCGCACGGGCGGACTGCCGAGCACCTTCAGCGACGAGGGCACCCGTCAGTTCCTGCGCGAGGCGGACGCCGCCATGAGCGCGGTCCTGCGCGAGCAGCCCCGGCCGCTGTACGTCACCGGCGAGCAGGCGGGGCTGTCCCTGCTCGACGAGGTCGGCAGCGCCGCCAAGTGCGCCGTCCACGTCCCGCACGGCGGCCTCGCGCACGCCGGTCCCGAGGCCGTCTGGCAGGCGCTGCGGCCGGTGCTGGAGGCGGAGTCCCGCAAGGACGCCACGGCCGTGGTCCGGGAGCTGACCTCGGCGCGCGGTCACCGGACGTACGCGGCCGGGCTGGACGAGCTGTGGCAGAGCGCCCGCGAGGGCCGGGTCCGGCTGCTGGCCGTGGAGGAGAACTTCCGGGCCACCGTCCGCGATCTGGGCGAGCACCTGGTACCGGCCGAGCCCGGCGACCTGGACGCCCGCGACGACATCGTGGACGAGATCGTCGAGCAGTGCCTGGAGACCGGCGCCGAGGTCCGTTTCGTGCCCGACGGCACGCTCGTCGACGCCGACGGCATCGCCGGGGTGCTGCGGTACTGACACGGTGGTACCGACCCCGCGGTACCGGCCCTGGAACACCGGAAGGCTGCGCTCCCGCGTCGGCGTACGCTACGGCGTGATCGTCGGCGTAAGGGAGCGCGCGCATGGGTGAGCTGCTGGGTGTGGCGGTACTGGGCGCCGGACACATGGGGGCCGATCACATACGCCGGCTCGACCAAGTAGTCAGCGGCGCCAGGGTCGCGGCAGTGGCCGACCCTGACCGGGCACGGGCCGAGGCGGCCGTGGCCGGCCTGGAGGGGGTCACCGTGCACACCGATCCGGTGGCCGCCCTCGACGCGCCCGGCGTGGCGGCGGTCCTCATCGCCTCCCCCGGCCCCGCGCACGAGGAGGCGCTGCTCGCCGCCTTCGCCCGCCGGCTGCCGGTGCTGTGCGAGAAGCCCATGGTGCCGGACTCCACCGGTGCCCTGCGGGTCGTGGAGGCCGAGGCCGGGATCGGCCGCCGGCTGGCACAGATCGGCTTCATGCGCCGCTACGACGCCGAGTACCGGCGTCTGAAGGCCCTGCTGGACGGGGGCACCCTGGGCCGGCCCCTGATGCTGCACTGCACGCACCGCAACGTCTCCTCCCCCGCCGGCTTCACCAGCGCCATGCTGATCGACAGCTCGGTCTCGCACGAGATCGACGCGGCCCGCTGGCTGCTCCGGCAGGAGCTGACGGCGGTCACCGTGCTGCGGCCCACGCCGTCCGCCGGTGCGCCCGAGGGCCTGCTCGATCCGCAGTTCGTGCTGTTCGAGACGGAGCGGGGCGCCCTGGTGGACGTGGAGGTCTTCGTGAACTGCGGCTTCGGCTACCAGGTGCGCTGCGAGGCCGTGTGCGAGGCGGGCAGCGCCCGGATCGGCGACGGGCACGGCATGGTGGTCACCACCGGGGGCGGCGCCCGCGAGGAGGTGGCGCAGGACTATCTCGTCCGCTTCGCCGACGCCTACGACCGCGAGGTGCAGGCCTGGGTCGACGCGACCCGGCGCGGCGAGGTCACCGGCCCGGACGTCTGGGACGGCTACGCGGCGTCGCTGGTCGCCGAGGCCGGGGTCCGGGCGCTGCGGACCGGCGGCCGGGTGGCCGTGGAGCCGGCCCCGCGGCCCGCCCTGTACGCCGCACGGTGACGGTGAAGGGCACCGGCGGGAACCCCGGCCGGCCGCCTCGAAGGACCGCGCGGGCCGGTTCGGGACCGGTGCGCCGTCACACCCCGCCGAACAGCGTGCTGAGCCCCCGCTCCACCACGCCCGCCACGTCCTCCTGACCGCTCGGCACCACCGCGTAGGTGCGCACCAGGAAGCGCCGCAGCGCCGAGGCCTGGAACAACAGCAGTGCCATGCCGTGCGGCGAGTGGAACTCCAGGACCGTCCGGGTCCCGCCGTACGGCCATATCTGCACGTCCCCGTGGCCGGCGGGGGCCCGCAGCCCCTGGTCGAGCAGGGTGCGCGCGAAGGTCCAGGTCACCTCCTCGCCGTGCAGCGCGGCCTCCGCCGGGAAGTCGACGAACACGGCCAGGGGATCCTCGGCGGTGTAGCGCAGGGTGGCCGGCACCGGGACCTCCCGGTCCTCGGCGGTGACGAGCCGTGCTTCGGCGAGCTGTTCGACGGTGATGTCCATGCCCTTAAGGAGTCCGCACGACCCCGTCGCATGCCGTCAATTCCGGTCAGAGTTCGGCAGGTACCGGCCGCTCCACGGCACTATGGAACACAGGAGCGTCGAACACACGCTTCATCACCGGCAGGCAGCCCCTCGCCTGCATCAACTCGGCCAGCCGCACTACGACTTGACCGCTGCCGCGCGTACGTCATTCGTACCCGCGGAACGCTCCGGGAAGACTCTGGCATATGCCGGAAGCACCACCGTATCGTGTGTTGCCAAATCCCTTACAGCCTGTCGCCGGCTGTGCCACAGTCGTAGCGGTCCCCCCGTCCTTTGCGCCGTCCCGTATCCCATCGGAGTGCGTCATGCCGTCCCCAGTCTCCGCGGACCGCCCAGCCGCCCAGCCGCCAGGGCGCGGCTCGGTCGAAGCGCTGATAACGCAGGCGCGGCGGCTCAAGGGTGACGTGGACGCCGTTCGGCGGGACACCCGGAGCGACGGTGCGGACCCCGAGGAACGCTGGCAGCGCGCCCTGTACGACCTCGCCCTGCACCAACTGGACGACTTGGACGCCCACTTGGCTCAGCTGCGGGACGGCCCCTCCCCCGCCCCGGCCGAACCCGCCGAACCGCCCGCCGGCCGGCCCGCCCCCGCCCCGGGCGGTTCGCTGCTCAGCCGCGTGGGCAGCGCCGAATGGAACCTGCTGACCGACGAGGCCACCTGGTCCGGGGAGCTGTACCAGATCCTCGGCCTGGACCCGGCCCGCCCGGCCCTCACCCTGGACGAACTGCCCAGCCTGATCCTCGACGAGGACCGGCCGAAACTGACCGCGATGCTGACGGACTGCCTGGTCGACGCCAGACCGATCGACGGCGAGTTCCGCGTCGTACGGCCCGACTCCACCCTGCGGACCGTGCACATGATGGGCGAACCCGTGCTCGGCGCCGACGGCGGCACGACCTCCATGTGGGCCGTGCTGCGCGACGTCAGCGAACTGCGCCGCACCCAGCAGACGGTGCGCGAGACCCGTGACTCGCTGCACCGCGAGCACCGGCGGGAGCAGACCGAGCACCGGATCGCGGCAGAGCTGCAGGAAGCCGTGCTACCGCCATGGCGCGGCTCCCTGCGGCTCCCGCACCAGGGCCCGGTGGCCCTGGACCTGGCGGCCCACCGCCTGCCGGCCGCGAAGTCCACCCCGATCGGCGGCGACTGGTACGACGCACTGGAACTGTCCGACGGCCAGACCCTGCTGAGCGTCGGCGACCTCACCGGGCAGGGCGTGTCCCTCGCCTCCGGCATGGCCATGCTGCTCGGCTCCGTACGCGGTATGGCGATGGCCGGCACGGACCCCGGCCACCTGCTCACCATGCTCAACCAGTTACTCGACACCACCGTGCAGCCCGCCCTCGGCAGCGCCGTCTGCTGCCGCTACCGGCCCGAGACCCGCACGCTGGTCTGGGCGCAGGCAGGACACCCCGCCCCCCTGCTGTACCGCGAGGGAACGGGGTGCCTGCTGAACGCACCGGACGGCGTCCTCCTCGGCGCCTCCTCGGGCGCCGTCTACGGACAGTCCGTCGTCACCCTGGAACCGGGCGACCTGCTCCTCCTGCACACGGACGGACTGATGTCGGGCCACAGCAGGACGGCGGCTGCGGACCGGCTCCTCTCGCTCGCCCCACGGTTCGGCGCGGCGCGCACCGCGCAGGACTGTGTGCGAACCGTCGTGGAGGAGTTCGGCGGAGCGGGGCGCGAGGACGACGCGTGCGTGCTCGTCGCCAAGGTCACCGCATGACTTGACCGACCCGGCGGGTCGGGTGGCGCACGGGCCCCCTATGCCTGTGCGCTGCTGCCGTCCGCCTTGCCCCTCGGCTTGGGCAGCGCGAGCCTGATCTCCTCCCGCAACTGATGGATCTTCGGATAGCCGGCGTACTCCGCGGTCAGCCGGTACATCTGCCGCAGCCGGTCCCAGGTGCGCCGGGAGGAGTTCGAACCCATCGACATCAGGGCCAGTCGTGCGTAGCGGTCGGCCTGTTCGGGGTCGTCGGCGATGAAGCAGGCCGAGGCCATGGAGAGGTGGTCGAAGATCTTCGACCGCTCCCGTCCGTCGACACGCAGGGCGAGGGCCTTCTCCGCGTAGTACTGCGCGTGCGCGGCGGCATCGGGGTCGAACTCCGCCAGTGTGCGGTAGGCGAGGGCCTGCATGCCGTACAGGTCCTCGTCCTTGAAGGTCTGCATCCAGTCCGGCGTCTCCACGTCCTGGCGGTCGGAGACGAAGAGGTCCTCCGCCTGCCCCAGCGTGCGGCGCATGGCCTGGGCCTTGCCCATCGACGCCTGCGCCCAGGCCTCGATGGTGTGGAACATCGCCTTCGTACGCGGCTGCAGGCGGTCGCCGGCGCCGGACTGGGCGAGCTTCATCAGGTCCAGGGCGTCGTCGGGACGGCCGAGGTGCACCATCTGGCGGGCCGCCCGGGACAGCGCCTCACCGGCGCGGGGCCGGTCCCCGCCCTCTCTCGCGGCATGGGCGGCGATGACGAAGTACTTCTGCGCCGTGGGCTCCAGGCCGACGTCGTGCGACATCCAGCCCGCGAGGACGGCCAGGTTGGCGGCGACGCCCCACAAGCGCCGCTGGAGATGGGGAGGATGGTGGTAGGCGAGCATGCCGCCCACCTCGTTGAGCTGTCCCACGACCGCCTTGCGCTGCAGCCCGCCGCCACGGGCCGCGTCCCAGGCGCGGAACACCTCGACCGAGCGCTCCAGTTCCTCGATCTCCTGCGACCCGATGGGGGCGGCCTCGTACCGGTCGAACCCGGCGGGGTCGGCGTGCAGGGGGTCGTCGAGGACAGGGGCGTCGGCCCTCAGGGTGGGGTCGGTGTGCAGCCAGTCGTACATGGCGCTGCTGAGTGTGGATCCCGCGGCGAGCGCGGCACCCGCGCCCACCAAGCCGCGTCGGTTGAGCATGAGGTCCATTCCCGTGAATTCGGTGAGGACCGCGGCGGTCCGCTCGGGCGCCCACGGCACACCTTCGGGATGTTCCTCGATCCCGTCGGCCTGCCGCTTCACCGCACGCCCGTGCCGTACCAGACCGAGGTCCTCCATGGTCACGACACGGCCGAGACGCTCGGTGAACAGAGCCGCCAGCACCCGCGGTACCGGATCGCGCGGGATCTCTCCCATGTCGATCCAACGCCGCACCCGGGAGGTGTCGGTCGCCAGCTGGGGGTGGCCCATGGCCGCCGCCTGCCGGTTGACCAGTCTCGCGAGTTCGCCCTTCGACCAGCCGGCCAGGCCGAACAGGTCCGCCAGGCGGGTGTTGGGTTGTCCGCTCACGTAAGCCCCCAGGTTCTCGGCTGAGTTGACAGTAGCCCGGTGCAAGTTGCCGGGCGACTATTCGCCAGGGTTCGCCAGGGTCCGCCAGATGGTGTGCCACTGGTCATCGGGTGTCAGGTAGGAACGCGCCACCCCGACCCGGTCGCCGCCCTCCGTCCGAGGGCGCGTGACGGCACGACGGCATACGGCCGGACACATTCCCCAGGGTGTGTCCGGGCGGCCGGGCCGGGTGGGGCGTGAGACGCACAGGCAGGCACCGCAGGCACACGAAGGGATCTGTATCTCCCATGTACGCAGCATCGTCCTCCGTGTCCGCCCCGCCCCGGCCGCCGCGACCCCGCCCGGCGGGCGGCGGGCCGTACCTCGATCCGGCGGCGCGTCCGGGGAGTCCCGTGCTGGGCGCGGGCCGGCCCCGGCGGATCCCGGGGCAGCCCGGGACCCCACCGCTCAGCGGGAGGCTCGACCTGTCCGGCCCCCAGGGTGCGCAGCTGCGCACCGCGCTCGCCGCGGTGCACCGGATCTGCCCGGAGTTCGCCCCGGTCCAGGTCCTGCGGCGCAGCGGACGGTCCGTCCTCCTCGTGGGGACGACGGGACGCAACACGGCCGTCGCCAAGTGTCTTCTGGACCACTCGCCCGCCTGGGCGGAGCGGAGCCGTCAGGAGATAGCCGCATACCGTTCGTTCGTCCGGCACCGGCCGCCGGTCCGGGTGCCGAGGCTGATCGCGGCGGACCCGGACAACTGCACGCTGGTCATCGAGCGGATGCCGGGCCGGACCGCGGCGTTCCAGCGGCACCCCACGGAGGCCCCGCCGCGCGCGGACATCCGGGCCGCGCTCGGCGCGATCTGCCGGGTGAACGCCTGGCGGCCCCCGGCGGGCACGTTCGACATGCCCCTGGACTACGCGGCCCGGATGTCCCGGTACCACGAACTGGGCCTGCTCACCGACCGGGACCTCGGCGACCTGCAGAAGCTGCTGCACGGCATCGCGCACGAGGTGGGCCGGCACGGCATGCTCCAGTTCTGCCACGGCGATGCCCTGCTCTCGAACATCCTGCTGTCCCCGGCCGGTCCAGTGCTGGTGGACTGGGAACACGCGGGCTGGTATCTGCCGGGGTACGACCTGGCGACGCTGTGGCTGGTCCTCGGGGACGCCGCCCCGGTGGCCCGGCGCCAGATCAGCCAGATCGCCCAGTCGGCGGGCCCGGCCTCCCGGGACGCCTTCCTGGTGAACCTGATGCTGCTGCTGACCCGGGAGATCCGTACGTACGAGACGGCCGTGCAGCGTTCCATGCACGAGGTGACCCCGGCGGCACCGGGTACGGCCCACCCGGGTGCTGCGCCGTCCGGCGAGGAACAGCGGCTGCTGCTCAGGCGGCTGCACGACGACTGCCAGATGGCCCGCAGGGCCGTGCGTGCGGCGGTCGGCACTCGCTGACGGGGACGACGGCTCCGCGGTGCGCCCTGAGCGGCGGCGCACCGCGGACCTTCGTACGGGCCGGCGTCGACGGCCACTGGTGTATGCCAGTGACGCCCCGCAGGCCCGCGCACCGCCGCCGCGAAACTCGCCGAAAACCTTGCGTGACGTGGGAAGTCGCCTTCCTGAGGGCATCATTGACGGATCGTCGGCCAGCGGGTACCACTGACCCAGCTCTGGCGCCGCACGCCCCGCCATGCTCCGCCCGTCACAGGAGGCCGCCTTGCGAGGATCCGCCACCGACCCCACGCCCGCCCCCGGCCACAGACGTCTGCGGCGGACCGCCGTACCGCTGGCCTCCGTGGCCCTGCTGCTGCCGCTGCTCGGCTCGGCCCCGGCCCCGGACCCCGCCGCCGCGGACTCCGCCACCCACCGGCTCCAGCAGGCGTTCGCCGGCGCGGCGGCCGAGTACCACGTGCCGCAGAGCGTTCTGCTGGCCGTCTCCTACCTGCAGTCCCGCTGGGACCGGCACGCCGGCGCGCCGAGTGTGACCGGCGGCTACGGCCCGATGCACCTCACCGACGCCCGGACCGCGATCGCCACCGCGGAGCACTTCGCGGAGGGCACGGAGGACGCCCGCGGTGACACCGCCCGTGCGGCGCTGCACCCCTCCGTCGAGGTGCCGGCCGAGTCGGCGGTCCCGGCCCGCCTGAGGACACTGCCGAAGGCCGCCGAGCTGACCGGTCTCCCCGCCGAGGAGCTGCGCACCGACCCGGCGGCGAACGTGGCCGGCGGTGCCGCTCTGCTCGCCGCCGCGCAGAAGGAGCTGGGTGAGCCGCTCAGTGCCGACCCGGCGCAGTGGTACGGAGCGGTGGCGCGGTTCTCCGGCGCCGACGACACGGCGACGGCGGCCAGGTACGCCGACGATGTGTACGACGTGCTGCGCACGGGCGAGGAGCGCACCACGGACGACGGCCAGCTGGTGACCCTGGCCGCCCAGCCGCGGCTGACCGCCGACACCGCCCAGCTGCGGCGGGCCGGTCTGCGCACGCTGCCGGCGGACGGCACCGAGTGCCCGCGGTCGGTGTCCTGCGAGTCGGTCCCGGCGCCCTACGCGGAGTTCGGGGACAACGACTACGGCAACCACGATCTCGGCGACCGTCCGGCGTCGCAGAGCATCAGGTACATCGTCATCCATGACACGGAGGGCGCCTGGGACGGGGTGATGAAGCTGATCCAGGATCCCACCTATGTGTCGTGGAACTACACGATTCGCTCCACCGACGGTCTGATCGCCCAGCACGTCAAGGCGAAGGACGTGGCCTGGCACGCGGGCAACTGGTACGTCAACGCGAAGTCGATCGGCATCGAGCACGAGGGCTTCCTCGCCTCGCCGGACGCCTGGTACACGGAGGCGATGTACCGGTCCTCGGCGCGGCTGGTGCGGTACCTGGCCAGGACGTACGGCATCCCGCTGGACCGGCAGCACATCCTGGGCCACGACAACGTGCCCGGGCCGACCGCGTCCAGCGTGCCGGGGATGCACACGGACCCGGGGCCGTACTGGGACTGGCGGCACTACTTCCGGCTGCTTGGGCAGCCGTTGCGGCGCACGGCCGGCCCGCACTCGGGCGTGCTGACGATCCTGCCGGACTACGCCTCCAACCAGCCCGTGTACACCGGCTGCACCACCAGGGGCGAGCCGTGCGCGGCGCACGGCTCCAGCGAGGTGCGGCTCTACACGGACCACGACGTGACCGCGCCGCTGATCAAGGACATCGGTCTGAAGACGGACCCGACGGACGGGGTCAACGATCTGTCCTCGCGGGTCTCCACCGGCCAGAGCTACGCGGTGGCCGACCGCTGGGGCGACTGGACGGCCATCTGGTACCTGGGCCAGAAGGCCTGGTTCCGCAACCCGGTGAAGGACCCCACGGCCGTCCCGGCGAGGGGGCTCGTGGTGAGGCCGCGGGACGGCCTGGCGAGCGTCCCGGTGTACGGCCGGGCCTATCCGGAGAAGGAGGCCTACCCGGCGGGCGTCCCCGCGCAGTCCGTGGTGCCGCTTCCCTACACGATCCCCGCCGGGCAGAAGTACGTGGCGGGTGACGAGGTGCCGGGCGAGTACTACTACGCGGTCACCTTCACCCCCGACTCGCACCGGGTGGTGGCGGGCCAGGACCTGTACTACGAGATCCAGTACGGCCACCGGATCGCGTTCGTCCGGGCCGCGGACGTGACGCTTGAGGCAGCCGCCCGCTAGCCCGGCCGCAGCCGGCTCAGCCCTGCTGGAAAAGCTCCGCCGGGAGCGGCTTCAGCAGGGCGTACAGGTCGTCGGTGATCGGGCGGTCCCAGGCGGCGATGGTCACCAGGACGCCGTCGCTGCGGTCGAACTGGACGCAGGAGATCCGGCTCTCGGAGAGCTTCAGCCGGCGCACGATGAGCAGGTTGTCGCCCTGGAGCACCGGGGTGTCCTCGACTCCGACGACCGTGACCTCCTCGTCGTTCTCCAGCGCCAGCAGCAGCTGGCCCACCTCGAACGGGATCTCTCCCTCGGCGACCTCGCGCGCGGGGGAGCCTTCCGGGAGGTTGCCGATGATCATGGCGGGGCCGCGTCCGCCGAACAGGTCGTAGCGCAGGAAAACGCCCTGGCAGGTGCCGTCGGGGGCGGGCAGCAGGCCCGCGCCGAGATTGCCCGGCCAGTCGCCCGGGTCCATGGCCAGCACGTCGAAGTCGGGTCCGGCAGGGGTCGCGCTGCGGCGGCGGAGGAACGACATGCGGCCATGGTACGTGGGCTGCGGCGGAAGTGCCGTGACGGGGTCGTCGCTCACCCGCGGGTGCGGTGCGGCCGGTCGTTCCCCCGCGTTCCCTGCTCCGGGACCAGGGGGCAGCTGGTCAGGAGGGTGTCCGGGGTCGCGCCGGGCGGGCGCGGGACCGTGCGGTCGGCCGGCGGGACGCCGTCCCCCCTGATCCAGCGTTCCAGGGCCTCGAACGCCGAGCGGTGGCAGGGCACCATCGGGCGGAGCCGGCCGGGGAAGACGTCGGCCAGGGAGTCGGTGTGGGTGCCGTCCTCGATGCGGTAGTAGCGCAACAGGGAGCCGCGGCCGGCCTCGTGGACCATGCGGGCGTAGACGTCGGCGTCCTGGCTGATCGGCAGCAGTACGTCGAGGGTGCCCTGGAGGGTGATCAGGGGTTTGCCGATGCGGCCGGTCAGGGCGATGCGGGCGACCGCCCGGTGGACGGCGGCGGGCCGGGCCGCGTAGTCGTAGTCGGCGTCGCAGCCGGGGGTGCCGGAGGCGCAGTACGGGCTGCCGGCCTCGGCGCCGCCGTCGTAGCCGGGGTCGACCTCCTCGCGGTAGATGCGCTGGGTGAGGTCCCAGTAGACCTGGTGGTGGTACGGCCACAGGAACTCGGAGCCGGCCGGGAAGCCGGCCCGGTGCAGGGCCGCCGCGGCCTCGGCGGCTCCGGGTCCGCCGGCGGCGTAGGCGGGGTAGTGGCGCAGGGCGGCCGGCAGGGAGGTGAGCAGGTTGGGGCCGTCCGAGCGCCAGAGGGTGCCCTCCCAGTCGACTCCGCCGTCGTACAGCTCCGGGTGGTTCTCCAGCTGCCAGCGCACCAGGTAGCCGCCGTTGGAGATCCCGGTGGCGAGGGTGCGGGCCGGGGGACGGTGGTAGCGCTGGGTGACGACCGCGCGGGCGGCGCGGGTGAGCTGGGTGAGGCGGGTGTTCCATTCGGCGATGGCGTCGCCGGGACGGCGGCCGTCGCGGTAGAAGGCCGTGCCGGTGTTGCCCTTGTCGGTGGCGGCGTAGGCGTAGCCGCAGGCGAGCACCCAGTCGGCGATCGCCCGGTCGTTCGCGTACTGCTCGCGGTTGCCCGGCGTGCCGGCGACCACCAGTCCCCCGTTCCAGTGGTCGGGCAGCCGGATGACGAACTGGGAGTCGTGCTGCCAGCCGTGGTTGTTGTTGGTGGCGGAGGTGTCCGGGAAGTAGCCGTCGATCTGGATGCCGGGGACACCGGTGGGTGTGGGCAGGTCCTTGGGGGTGAGCCCCGCGTAGTCGGCGGGGTCGGTGTGGCCGGAGGTCACGGTCCCGGCGGTGGTCAGCTCGGCCAGGCAGTCGGCCTGCTGGCGGGCGGCGCCGGGCACGTGCAGCCGGGCACGGCCAGCGCAGTGGGCGTCCGGGGTCCCCGGGCCGGCGGGTGCCGCGGTGGCAGGGGTGGCCGGGGTGATCAGGAGCGTGCAGACGGCGGCGAGGGAGAGCGCGCCCAGCGCGGTGCGCCGGGCGCGGCGGCGGGATGGGCGGTGGGGTGTGCGGTGCGGGGGCATGCGGTTCCTCCGGCGGGTTGGGGACGCGCTGGAGGCTAGGGGCGGTGTGATGGTTCCGGACATGTGTGGAGCCGCCATGATGACGGCCCGTTAGCCGTAGTCGGCCACCATGGCGGCCCGGTCGGGTGTCCCCGGCACACGGTCAGGGGCAGCCGGTGTCGGCGATGGTGAAGTAGCCCGTGGGTGATTCCTTCAGGGTGTGGGTGACGAACGTGTTGTACAGGCCCATGTTCTGGTGCGAACCGTTGGCGTACGTGAAGCCGGCGCTGGTGGTGGCGCGGCCCGCCTGTACCTGGGCGTAGTTGCTCGCCGTCCAGCAGGCCGCGCTGCCGCCACCGGGGCCGGGGTCGCCCGGGCCGGGGTCGCCGGGGCTGCTGGTGTCCAGGCCGAAGAACCGGGCGATCCAGCGGCTGGAGCAGATGGAGTCCAGGAAGTAGGGGGCGCCGGTGCCGCCGCACTGTTCGCCGCCGGTGCCGGGGTCGACCGGGGTGCCGTGCCCGATGCCGGGGACCCGGTCGACCTCGACGGCGACCGTGCCGTCCGCGGCCAGGTACTGGTCCTGCCGGGTGGCGTCCGGCCCGATGGTGGTGGTCCTGGTGGGTGTCTGGGACAGGCCGTGCAGGGCCGTCCACTGGTCGCGCAGTTCATCGGCGTTGCGCGGTACGACGGTGGTGTCCTGGTCGCCGTACCAGACGGCCGTGCGCGGCCACGGCCCGGTGTACGACGGGTAGGCGTCGTGCACCCGCCCGGCCCAGTCGGCCGGGCTGCGGTCGACGCCGGGATTCATGCAGGTGTAGGGGCTGGTGTCCCGGGTGCAGTCGTAGGGCAGGCCGGCGACGACCGCGCCCGCCGCGAACACGTCGGGGTAGGCGGCGAGCATGACCGCGGTCATGGCGCCGCCGGCGGACAGGCCGGTGACGTAGACGCGCCGCGGGTCGGCGCCGTAAGCGGTGACGGCGTGGCTCACCATCTGCCGGACGGACAGGGCCTCGCCCTGGCCGCGCCGGTTGTCGGCGGTCTGGAACCAGTTGAAGCACTTGTTCGGGTTGTTGGCGGTGCCGGTCTCGGCGAGCACGAGCAGGAAGCCGTCCTGGTCGGCGAGTTGGGGCAGTCCCGAGTTGTCGGCGTACACCTGGGCGCTCTGCGTGCAGCCGTGCAGGGCCACGACGACCGGGGGGTGGGCCGGGAGGGTGACGGGCCGGTACACGTACATGGTGAGGGCGCCCGGGTCGGACCCGAAGTCGGTGACCCGGGTGAGCGTGACGGCGGCGCGGGCTTCGGGTGCGGGGCCGGCGAGTGCGGTGCCGAGGACGACGGCGAGGACGGCCAGGACGCGGGTGGCGAGGCGGGGCAGCAGGCGGGCACGTGGCCGTGCTCCGGGTGCCCTGCGGAACGGGGACGGTGGCATGGCGGCTCCTTGGGTGGACACACGGTCCCGGCCGCTCCCGCGCGCGGGCGGCGCCTGGAGGACCGGGGTGGCGGAACCATAGGTTCGGGTGTGTCCGGGCACCATGGCGCGGTGCCCCACAGCCGTCGGTGCGTCGGTCGGCACCGGGCGGATTGCCGGGCGCCGCGCGGTCTGCTACGACCCCCGGTCGCCGGGTCTCACTCCTCCGGCGGGGCCGGCGGTACCACCGCGACCGGGCTCGCCGCGTGCAGCAGCACGGCCTGGGTGACCGAACCCATCATGCGGGCCGGCGCGAGCAGCCGCCGCCGGTGCCGGCCGACCACGACCAGGTCGGCGTCCTTGGATGCGGCGACGAGGAGGCCGGCCGCGTCGCCGGGCAGCGCCCGGGCGTCGGCGCGGACGTCGGGGTGGCGCTCCCGGTGGGGGGCGAGGAAGCCCTCGGCGAGGGCGCGGGTCTCGTTCGCGACGGCGTCCTGGTCGATCGCGGGCGGCACCAGCTGGCCGGGCGCGGACCAGGTCTGCACGGGCCACGGGTAGGCGGCGATCACCTGCAGCCTGGCGTCGCGCAGGGCGGCCTCGGCGAAGGCGAAGGCGAGAACGGCCTCGTCGGGGCTGTCGGCGTGCAGGCCGACGACCACCCGGGGCCCGGGTTCGGCGGGCGCCTCGCCGTGCACCTCGCGGCCGGGCTGCGGTACGACCACCACCGGGCACTCGGCGTCCCGGGCGACGGCGAGGCCGTTGGAGCCGAGCAGCAGGCTGGCGAAGCCGCCGCGTCCCCGGGAGCCGAGCACCAACAGCTGGGCGTCGCTGCCCAGTTCGGGCAGGACGGCGCCCGGTACGCCCTCCAGGGCGACGTACTCCACGGCCGGGGCCCCGGCGCGGTCCGCGAGCCGGGTGCGCACCTCGTCCAGCACCGGATCGCCCTCGGCCTCGGGCGGCGCGGCGACCAGGACGTCGGCCTGTCCCCAGGCGGCGTACTGCCGTACGTGCACCACGCGCAGCGGTGCCGTGCGGCGGCGGGCTGCGTCCACGGCCCAGTCCAGGGCGCGCAGGCTGTCGGCGGACCCGTCGACCGCGGCGATGACCGGCGCAGCGCTCATCCTTCTCACCTCCGGAACACGACCTTTCCCTTGCTGGGGCCAGCCTCGCTCAGGCGGGGCCCCGGCAGGGCGCTGCTGATCGCGTGTCCGCAAATCCGCTCGCAACACCCCCGGTTCAGGTGAGATCCGGTACGGCCGGCGCGGCGTCAGGTGAGGTCGAACTCGCCTTCCCGCGCGCCGGAGACGAAGGCACCCCACTCGGCGGGGGTGAAGATCAGGGACGGACTCTCCGGCCGGCCGCTGTTGCGCATCGCGATGAAGCCCTCGACAAAGGCGATCTGGACATCGCCCAGACCTCGGCTGCTGGACTGCCACTCCGCCTTGGTGAGATCCAGCTCCGGCTTGTCCCAGCCCGCGAGCGGGTGCTGCTGGGTGGTGGTCTCGGCCACGTCCGTGCTCCTCCCGGTTCGTCGTCCGCGGTCAGCCTAGCGACCGGTCGCTACGGCGGACAGGGCACGCGGGGACGGCCTTCCGTCCCGGCCGGCCGGGACGCCCGGGCGGCCGGTCAGGAGTCGGGCGGCTCGGAGCCGACGAGCCACATGGAGAAGAACTGCGAGCCGCCGCCGTAGGCGTGCCCGAGCACCCTGCGGGCGCCGTCCACCTGGTGCTCCCCGGCCTGGCCGCGCACCTGGAGGGCGGCCTCGGCGAAGCGGATCATGCCGGAGGCGCCGATGGGGTTGGTGGACAGCACCCCGCCCGACATGTTGACGGGCAGGTCGCCGTCGAGCGCGGTCGCCCCGGACTCGGTGAGTTTCCAGCCCTCGCCCTCCGCGGCGAAGCCCAGGTTCTCCAGCCACATGGGCTCGTACCAGGAGAACGGCACGTAGATCTCGGCCGCGTCGATGTCCCGGCGCGGATCGGTGACGCCGGCCTGCCGGTAGACGTCGGCGGCGCAGTCCTTGCCTGCCTGCGGGGAGACGAAGTCCTTGCCGGCGAACAGGGTGGGTTCGCTGCGCATGGCGCCGCCGAGCAGCCAGGCGGGCGGGCGGGGCGCGCGGGCGGCTCCGGCGCGGTCGGTGAGGACCATGGCGCAGGCGCCGTCGGAGGACGGGCAGGTCTCGGAGTAGCGGATGGGGTCCCACAACATGGGTGACGCCACCACCTTCTCCAGCGTGATGTCGTGTTCGTGGAGGTGGGCGTAGGGGTTCTTCAGGGCGTTGCGCCGGTCCTTGTAGGCGACGAGGGCGCCGATGGAGTCGGGGGCGCCGCTGCGCCGCATGTAGGCGCGGACGTGGGGGGCGAAGAAGCCGCCGGCCCCGGCGAGCAGGGGCTGCTGGAAGGGGATGGGCAGGGACAGGCCCCACATGGCGTTGGACTCGGACTGTTTTTCGAAGGCGAGGGTGAGGACGGTGCCGTGGACGCGGGCGGCGACCAGGTTGGCGGCGACCAGCGCGGTGGAGCCGCCGACGGAGCCCGCGGTGTGCACCCGCAGCATGGGTTTGCCGACGGCGCCGAGGGCGTCGGCGAGGTACAGCTCGGGCATCATCACGCCCTCGAAGAAGTCCGGTGCCTTCCCGATGACGACGGCGTCGATGTCGGCCCACGTCGCCTGGGCGTCGTCGAGCGCGCGCCGGGCGGCCTCCCGGACGAGTCCGGCGATCGACACGTCCCGGCGGGCGGCCACGTGCCTGGTCTGGCCGATCCCGACGACGGCGACGGGTTCCTTGCTCATCGTGGATCCCCTTCGAGTACGGCGACCAGGTTCTGCTGGAGGCAGGGGCCGGAGGTGGCGTGGGCGAGGGCGCGGTCGGAGGCGCCGCGGTGGATGCGGGCGGCGGCCTCGCCGATGCGGATGAGCCCGGCGGCCATGACGGGGTTGGCGGCGAGGGCGCCGCCCGACGGGTTCACGCGCACGCCGTCGTCCAGGCGGAGGGCCCGGCGCAGGACCACCTCCTGGGAGCTGAACGGCGCGTGCAGTTCGGCGGTGTCGACGGGCCGTTCGAAGGCGCCCGCGCGCTCGGCGGCGAGCCGGGTGGAGGGCGAGTCGGTGAGGTCGCGCACGCCCAGGGCGTGGGCCTCGATGCGGTGGTCGATGCCCCGGATCCAGGCGGGCCGCGCGCACAGCCGGCGGGCCCGGTCCCCCGCGGCGAGGATCACGGCGGCGGCGCCGTCTCCGACGGGCGGGCAGTCGCCGGTGCGCAGGGGCCGTACGACGTGGTCACCGTGCGGTACGCGACCCCTGAGCTGGGCGTGCGGGTTGGCGGTGGCGTCGGCCCGGCTGCGGTCGGCGACGGCGGCGAGCGCGCGTTCGTCGGTGTGTCCGGCGTCCATGAGTGCCTGCGCCTGAAGGGCGGCGAGGGCTATGGCGTCGGGCCACAGGGGGGCGACGTAGTACGGGTCGAGCTGGCGGGTGAGGACGTCCCGGACGGAACCGGGTGAGCACTTGCCGTAGGAGTAGACGAGCGCGGTGTCGGCGTCTCCGGTGAGCAGCTTGGTCCAGGCCTCGTACAGGGCCCAGGCGCCGTCCATCTCGACGTGCGACTCGGAGATCGGCGGCCAGGCGCCGACGCCGTCGAGGGCGAGGGTGAAGGAGAAGGCGCGGCCGGCGAGGTAGTCGCTGGAGCCGGAGCAGGTGAAGCCGATGTCGGCGGTCCGCAGGCCGGTCTGCGCCAGGACCTCGTGGAGGACGGGCATGAGCATCTCGACCTCGGAGGACTCCGCGGTGGAGCGCCGGTGCACGGTCTGCGCGAAGGCGACGACGGCGATGTCCCGGGGGCCGGGGGCTTCCTCGCTGGTCACAGCAGCTCCTTGTACGTCTCGTAGTCCGCGTCGGGTTCGCCGGTGGGCCGGTAGTGGTCGGGGTAGCGGGCGCCCTCGGTCCACACCGGCTCGACGCGCAGGCCCATGCGCACCTGGTCGTAGGAGATGCCGCCGATGCGGGCGTGCAGGGCGAGGTCGGCGCCGTCCAGGGCGATGTGGGCGTAGACATAGGGGACTTCTATGTCGAGATTCGCCGTATGCGCGGCCTTGATGTTGACGATGCAGAAGGTGGTGACCGTGCCGCGGGGACCCACTTCGACCTGTTCGGCTGTGGCGATGCCACATGTGGGGCATGCACCCCTGGGCGGGACGTACACCTTGCGGCAGGAGGGGCAGCGTTCGCCGACCGTGCGCCGCTCGGAGAGGGCGTGGATGTAGTCGGACTGGGCGCGTCCCGGGGAGTAGGTGTAGTCGAGCCGGGCGGGGGCGACGATGCCGGTGACCGCGTCCGGGAACGCGCGGCCGTGGCCCGCCGGCCGGTCCGCCTCGCCGTCGTACGGTTCGAAGCAGGCGATGTCGGTGATGGCGCCGGAGCGCTCCGCGGCCCAGCGCACGCGGACGCGCATTCCGGTGCGCACGGCGTCGGGGCCGGGGGCGTCGAGGGCGTGCAGCAGGGCGGTGTCGGCGCCGTCCAGCCGGACCAGGACCCAGGCGAAGGGGGTTCCGAGGGGCTGGCCGCGACGGGGTTCGTGGTTCCAGGCCCAGGTGGTGACCGTGCCGGTGGGGGCTACCTCGACCAGGTCGCGGAGCTCCTCGGCGGTGACGGGGTCGTACTCGACGGGCGGCACCAGGGTGCGTCCGTCGGTGGTGCGCACGCCGAGGACGACCCGTTCGCGCAGGCCGGTGAGGAACGCGCTCTGGACGGGGCCGAGGGAGCGGGTGAAGGGGAACTCGACCACGAGGGGGGCTCTGAGGATTTCCGGCATCGGCTGCCTCTTGGGAGGTCGGCGGTGAGGGCGCGCGCCCGTAGGGGCGCGGGGCGGGGACACGAGCGGTGCCGCCGCGTGGGCGCGACCGGCCCACGGCGGCCCGTGGCGGGCGAACGGCGTGTGCCGGCCGCTCACCCGGCGGAGCGTCAGGCACGCCGGTAGACGGGCGGCCGTTTCTCCGCGAAGGCGCGGGCGCCCTCCTTGGCGTCGGCGGTGTCGAAGACGGGCCGGCCGCGTGCGAGTTCCGCGGCGAGGCCCTCGGTCTCGGTCATCTCGGCGGTCTCGTACACGGACGCCTTGACGGCCTCGACGGCGAGCGGGCCGCAGGCGTTGATCCGCCCGGCGATCTCCAGGGCCCTGGCGAGGGCGGTGCCGTCGGGGACGACGTGCCCGATCAGGCCGATGCCGGCGGCTTCCCGGGCGCTGTAGGGGCGTCCGGTGAGCAGCATCTCCAGGGCGTGGGTGCGCGGGATCTGGCGCTGGAGGCGGACGGTGGAGCCGCCGATCGGGAAGAGGCCGCGCCTGACCTCGAACAGGCCGAAGGTCGCGGACTCGCCGGCGACCCGGATGTCGGTGCCCTGGAGGATCTCGGTGCCGCCCGCGACGCAGTGGCCCTCGACGGCGGCGATCACCGGTTTGCGGGGGCGGTGGTGGCGCAGCATCGCTTTCCAGTGCAGGTCGGGATCGGCTTTCAGCCGGTCGCGGTACCGCTGGCCCTGCATGCCGTCGCCGGCCAGCGCCTTGAGGTCCATGCCGGCGCAGAAGGCGCCGCCGGCCCCGGTGAGGACGATCGAGCGGACCGAGTCGTCCGCGTCTGCTTCGAGCCAGCCGTCGTACAGGCCGACCAGCATCGCCAGGGAGAGCGCGTTCCTGGCGTCGGGCCGGTCGAGCGTGAGCACCAGTGTGGCGCCTTCCCGCTGCACGGTGAGGTGTTCCGTCCCACCCATGGGCCATCTCCCCTCGGTCGGAACGAGAACAGGTTGCAGGAGGGGAGGGGGCACTTCAAGGGTTTTCTGACATACAGTCAGATTTTCTGGCGCGGGCCCCTTCCCACTTGCCGCCCCCTTTGCTCTGATGACCGGCGGGCCGACGGATGGGCCTCTCGTCGCCAGGACGTGCCGGGGTCAGGAGGAAGCGGTGGAGTACAACCTTGCCGACCTGTTCGAGTCGGTCGTCGACGTGGCCGCGGACCGCGAGGCGCTCGTGTACCTCGACCATCCCGGCACGGGCGCGGAGCGCCGGCTGACGTACGCCGAACTGGACGCCGCCGCCAACCGCGTCGCGCACCACCTGATAGACAGCGGCATACGGCCCGGCGAGCACCTCGGCCTCCACCTGTACAACGGCGTCGAGTACCTGCAGACGGTGCTGGCCTGCCTGAAGGCCAGGATCGTGCCGGTGAACGTCAACTACCGTTACGTCGAGCAGGAGTTGGTTTACCTGTACCGGGACGCGGACCTGGTCGCGCTGGTCTTCGACGCGGAGTTCGAGGACCGGGTCGCGGGTGCGCTGCCGCGGGCGCCGGGGCTGCGGCACCTGCTGCGGGTGGGCACCCCGGCCGCGGAGGCGGTGCCCGGGGCGGTACCGTTCGCCGCCGCGGAGGCCGCCGGACCGGCCGGGCGGGGCTTCCCCGCGCGCTCCGGGGACGACCAGTTCATCATCTACACCGGCGGGACGACGGGCATGCCGAAGGGGGTGATGTGGCGCCAGGAGGACCTGTTCTTCGCGGGGCTGGGCGGCGGGGCACCGACCGGGGAGCCGGTGAAGGCGCCGCGGGAGCTGGCCGAGCGGGTCGCCGCCGGCGGCTCAGGGATCACCTTCTTCCCCACTCCCCCGCTGATGCACGGCACGTCGACGCTCACCGCGTTCATCGGCTTCTACTTCGGCCAACGGGTCGTCCTGCACCGCAGGTTCGTGCCGGAGGAGGTGTTGCGGACCGTCGAGCGGGAGCGGGTCACCAGCATGTCGCTGGTCGGGGACGCGATGCTCCGGCCGCTGATCGACGCGCTCGCCGGGCCGCTCAAGGGCACGGACTGCTCGGCACTGTTCAGCGTCTCCTCCTCGGGCGCGATCATGTCGGAGACGGTGCGCCGGCAGTTCCGCGAGCTGCTCCCGAACGCGGTGCTGCTGAACAACTTCGGCTCCTCCGAGTCCGGCTTCAACGGCACCGCGACCGAGGACGCGGGCCCCGAGCGCGGCTTCCGCATCCGGGTCAACTCCCGCACCCGTGTGGTGGACCCGGTGACGCGCGAGCCGGTGGCACCGGGCGAGGTGGGGCGGGTCGCGCAGTGCGGCCACGTGCCGCTCGGCTACTACAACGACCCGGTGAAAACCGCCGAGACGTTCTTCGAGAAGGACGGACGGCGCTGGGTGCTGCTCGGCGACATGGCGACGGTCGACGCGGACGGCGTGGTCACCGTCCTCGGCCGGGGCTCGCAGTGCATCAACACCGGCGGCGAGAAGGTGTACCCGGAGGAGGTGGAGCAGGCACTCAAGGCGCATCCGGACGTGTACGACGCGCTGGTCGCCGGGGTGCCGGACGCCCGGTGGGGCAACCACGTGGCGGCCGTGGTGCAGCTGCGCCCGGGGGCACCGCGCCCTTCGCTCGCCGACATCCAGCGCCACTGCCGTACCCGCCTGGCCGGTTACAAGGTCCCCCGCCAGCTGGTCGTCACGGACACCGTCCAGCGGTCGCCGAGCGGCAAGGCCGACTACCGGTGGGCGCGGGAGGTGGCAGTCGCGGCGGAGTGGCCGTAGACCGGGTGTCCCGCCCCGCCGGGACCCACGCGGACGATTACTCTGTGCGCACAGTCGGACCACTTCAGCTACGGACAGTGACGACCGCACGGAAGGACCCTCGGGTGCCCCACCTCACGCCTGGTCAGCGGCCGGACGGCACGGCGGCCCCGGACGGCATGGCGGCGCCGGACGGCGGCGGAGGGGTGGCCGGGGACGCTGCCCCGCGCCAGGCACCGGCGGGCGCCGGACCCCGCCGGACCGGGCGGACCGGGCGGCCGGCGCGCTGCGCGGCCGTGGGGGCGACCGTGCTGGCCGCCGCTGTCCTGCTGGGCGCGCTGCTGCTGCCGGACCGGCTCGACGGCCTCACCCCGGCCGCGTTCCTGCGCCTGCCGGTCGAGGGGATCGCGCTCATCGCGCTGCCGCTCGTGCTGCCGCCCCGGGCGAGGCGGGCCGGTGCCGCCGCCGGCGGCTTCCTGACCGGGCTGCTCGCCCTGCTCAAGGGCCTCGACATGGGCTTTCAGGAAGTGCTGCTGCGCCCGTTCGACCCGGTGCTGGACTGGAGCCTGCTGGGCAACGCGGCCGACTACCTGCGGGAGACGTCCGGCCGGAGCGGCGCGCTGCCGGCCGCGACCGGAGTCCTCGCTCTCGCGCTCGCCGTCCTCGCCCTGACCACGCTGGCGGCGGTGCGCCTGGCGACCGTGACGGCCCGTCACCGGGGGCACGCCGTCCGCGTCACCCTGGTGCTGGCGCTCGCCTGGACCGCCTGCGTCACGCTCGGACTGCGCTCCGGCGGGGTACCGGTCGCCGCAGCGGCCGACGCGGACCTCGTCGGCGACCACGTCCGGCAGGTCCGTACGTCCCTCGCGGACGCGCGGGTCTTCCGGCGCCGGGCCGCCCACGACGCCTTCGCGCACACCCCGCCCGGCCGGCTGCTGACCGGGCTGCGCGGCAAGGACGTGCTGGTCACCTTCGTCGAGAGCTACGGCCGTACGGCCCTGGAGGACCCGGCCGTCGCCCCGCGGGTCGGCGCGGTCCTGGGCGAGGGCACCGCCGCGCTGCGGGCGGCCGGGTTCCGGGCGCGCAGCGGCTGGCTGCGCTCCCCGGTGACCGGCGGCGGCAGCTGGCTGGCGCACGCGACCTTCCTGTCCGGGCTGTGGATCAGCGACCAGCAGCGGTTCCACACCCTCACCGCCAGCGACCGGACCACCCTCACCGGTGCCTTCCGCAAGGCCGGCGCCTGGCGGACGGCCGGGATCATGCCCGGGATCGACCGGGCGTGGCCGGAGGGCGGGTTCTTCGGCCTGGACCACGTCTACGACCGGGACCGCCTCGGCTACCACGGGCCGGGCTTCGGCTGGTCGCAGGTGCCCGACCAGTTCACCCTGGAGGCGTTGTGGCGGCTGGAGTCCGGGCGGCGGGACCGGGGGCCGCTGATGGCGGAGATCGTCCTGACGTCCAGCCATCATCCGTGGGCGCCGGTGCCCCGCACGACCGACTGGCGGACCCTGGGCGACGGCTCGGTCTTCCGCCGCCTCGGCCGGGACGGCAAGGGCGCCGACGAGGTGTGGAAGGACCCGCGGAGCCTGCGCGCCGGGTACCGGGACGCGATCGCGTACTCCCTGCGCAGCGTCATCGGCTTCCTGCGGCGCCACGGCGACGAGCGCACCGTCCTGGTCCTCCTCGGCGACCACCAGCCGGTGCCGGCGGTCACCGGGAGCAGCCCCCGCAAGGACGTGCCCGTGACGATCGTCGCCCACGACCCGGAGGTGCTGGAGCGGATCTCCGGCTGGGGCTGGACCGAGGGTCTCCGGCCGGCCGCGGACGCCCCCGTCTGGGCGATGGACGCGTTCCGGGACCGGTTCCTCACGGCGTACGGCCCACGGCCGGGCCGCTGACGGGTCACCGGTCGAGGAAGGCGAGCGTACGGCTCACGAACCACTCCGGGTCGTCCAGCCAGGGGTAGTGGGCGGTGCCGGGCTGGACGGTGCACTCGGCGTGCGGGAAGGCCTCGGCGGTGCGGCGGGCGAGGCCGGGGCGGGGGCCGCCGTCCAGCCCGCCCGCGTACACGAGGACCGGCGCGGCCAGGGCGCCGAGGGCGGCCCGGGTCGCGTCCGGGGTGAAGGCTCCCCCGGCGAAGTAGCGCTCGCCCGCCTCGTCGTTGGTCTGCCGCGGCTCGGCGTCCGTGTGCGCCCGGGCGGCGGCGTCCCAGCGGCCGTGGAAGAACGGCAGGAAGACGTCGTCGAACTCCGCCTCGCCGGCGAGCCAGGCCCGGAAGGCGGGGAACGCCCCGGCGAACCACGGCTCGTCGGCGCGCAGCCGGGCCGCGGCCAGCCGGTCCTCGGGCGTGGCCCGCAGGCCCAGGGCGGACGGGTTGGGGGTGATCAGGAGCAGCCGCCGTATCCGGTGCGGATGGCGGGCCGCGTAGAGCATCGCCAGGGCGGCGCCTGCCGAGTGGGCGAGCAGATCCATGTGTTCCAGGCCCATGTGGGCCCGCCACATCTCGACGTCGTCGACCATCCGGTCGCAGCGGTACGTCGCCGGGTCCGCCGGGACCTCCGAGTCGCCGGTGCCCCGCAGGTCGAGCAGGGCCAGCCGCCGGTGCGCGGTCAGCCCGCCGAGGTCGCCGAGGTAGGCGGAGGCCCGCATGGGGCCGCCGGGCAGCACGGCGAGCGGCTCACCCGTGCCGCGCAGGTGGTAGGCGAGCCGGGTGCCGTCGGCGGCGGTGAAGGTCGGCATGCAGGTGATCATCGGGCCGGCCCCGCCCCCGCGCAACGCCTTTGCGGTACGGAAAATCCTCGCCGCCCTCTTGCCCGGGGCCGCGTGGCCTGCGTTACTGACCCCGGACGGATCGACCGAATGATCGGTCGGGCAACAGGTGTGCTGGTGAGGGAGACGTCGCGATGGCCGATGTGACGGACCTGCTCGACGCGGGCGAACGGCTCGGGCCCGGGGAACTGCGGGCGCTGCAACTGGAGCGGCTGCGCGCCACCCTGCGGCACGCGTACGCACACGTGCCGTTCTACCGGGACTCCTTCGACAAGGCCGGCGTCCACCCGGAGGACTGCCGTTCGCTCGCCGACCTCGCCCGCTTCCCCTTCACCACCAAGGCCGACCTGCGGGAGAACTACCCGTACGGCATGTTCGCCGTGCCCCGGGAGCGGATCCGCCGGCTGCACGCCTCCAGCGGCACCACTGGACGCCCCACGGTGGTCGGCTACACCGACAACGACCTCTCCATGTGGGCCGACATGGTGGCGCGGTCGATCAGGGCGGCCGGCGGCCGGCCGGGAGACGTCGTCCATGTGGCGTACGGCTACGGGCTGTTCACCGGTGGCCTGGGCGCCCACTACGGCGCCGAGCGCCTCGGCTGTACGGTCGTCCCCGCTTCCGGCGGCATGACGGCCCGCCAGGTGCAGCTGATACAGGACCTGGAGCCGTCCGTCATCATGGTGACCCCCTCCTACATGCTCACCCTGCTGGACGAGTTCGAACGGCAGGGCGTGGACCCGCGCGGCACCTCGCTGCGGGTCGGCGTCTTCGGGGCGGAGCCCTGGACCGAGCAGATGCGGCGGGAGATCGAGGAGCGGTTCGCGATCGACGCCGTCGACATCTACGGGCTGTCCGAGGTGATCGGTCCCGGTGTCGCCCAGGAGTGCGCGCAGACCAAGGACGGCCTCCATGTGTGGGAGGACCACTTCTACCCCGAGGTCGTGGACCCGGTCACGGGCGAGGTGCTGCCGGAGGGTGAGCGGGGCGAGCTGGTGTTCACCTCGCTGACCAAGGAGGCCATGCCGATCGTGCGGTACCGGACGCGGGACCTGACGCGGCTGCTGCCCGGCACGGCCCGGGCGTTCCGGAGGATGGAGAAGATCACCGGGCGCAGTGACGACATGGTGATCCTGCGCGGGGTCAATCTGTTCCCGACCCAGATCGAGGAGATCGTGCTGCGCACACCCGGGGTGGCGCCGCACTTCCAGCTGCGGCTCACCCGGGAGGGCCGCCTGGACGCGCTGACCGTCCGGGCCGAGGCCCGCCCGGACGCGCCGCCGGAGGTGCGGGAGGCGGCGGCCCGGGCCATCGTCGCTGCGGTCAAGGACGGCATCGGCGTGTCGGTCGGTGTGGAGATCGTGGAACCGGAGTCGCTGGAGCGGTCGGTGGGCAAGATCCGCCGCATCGTGGACCTGCGGCCGCGGGACGGCGGACAGGGCTAGGCCGCCCGGGACGGCCCCGGCCGGTCCGGGTGCCGCTCCCGCCGGCCCGCGCGATCGTATCGACGTACTGCGAAACGTCGGCGGCGCCTGTACTCCGCAGCCATGACGGACACCGCCACCGCGCCGGACCCCGACCTGGTCAGCGCTCTGCGGGCGCTGTCCGACCCCATGCGGCTGCGGATGCTGCGCCGGCTGCGCGAGCCGGAGCGGCACTTCCCGGTGGAGGCCGCCGTCGCCGACCCGGCCGAGGTGGGGGTGTGCCTGAGCCACATCCAGGCCAAGGCCGGGCTGGCGCAGTCGACCGTGTCGGCCTACCTGGCGGAACTCCAGCGCGCGGGCCTGGTCCGCGCGACCCGGGTCGGCAAGTGGACCCACTGCAAGCGGGACGAGCAGCGCATCGCCGGCCTCGTCGCGGAGCTGGGCCGGACGCTGTAGGGCCCGGCCGCCCGTGCCCTGCGCGGGCCCGGCTAGCCGCTGAAGCGGTCGCGCAGCTCGCGCTTGAGGATCTTGCCGCTGGCGTTGCGGGGCAACTCGTCGGCGAACAGCACCCGTTTGGGCGCCTTGAACGGCGCGAGCCGCTCCTTGACGTGCGCGATGAGCTGTTCCTGCGTCACCTCGCCGCGCGGGACGACGACCGCGGTGACGGCCTCGATCCACCGCTCGTCGGGCAGGCCGATCACCGCGGCCTCCGCGACCGCCTCATGGGTGTACAGGGCGTCCTCGACCTGGCGTGAGGCCACCAGCACACCACCGGAGTTGATGACGTCCTTCACCCGGTCCACGATGGTGAAGTAGCCCTCGGCGTCGCGCACCGCGAGGTCGCCGGAGCGGAACCAGCCGTCGCGGAAGGCCTCGGCGGTCTCCTCCGGCTTGTCCCAGTAGCCCTCGCACAACTGCGGCGATCGGTAGACGATCTCGCCCGGCGTACCGGCGGGCACGTCCTTGCCGTCCTCGTCGACCACCCGGGCGTCGACGAACAGGACGGGCCGGCCGCAGGAGTCCATCCGGCCCTCGTGCTCGTCGGGCCCCAGGACGGTGGCCAGCGGGCCGATCTCGCTCTGGCCGAAGCAGTTGTAGAACCCCAGCCCGGGCAGCCGCTCGCGCAGGCGTTCCAGGACCGGCACCGGCATGACCGAGGCGCCGTAGTAGGCCTTGCGCAGCCCGGACAGGTCCCGGGTCGCGAAGTCCGGGCGGCCCGCGAGGCCGATCCAGACCGTCGGCGGCGCGAACAGGCTGTCCACGCGGCCCGCCTCGACCAGGTCGAGCAGCCGGTCCGCGTCGGGCCCGTCGAGGATCAGGTTGGTCGCGCCGACCGCCAGGTAGGGCAGCAGGAACACGTGCAGCTGCGCGGAGTGGTACAGCGGCAGGGAGTGCGCGGGGCGGTCGCCGGCGCTCAGGTCGAGGGCGGTGATCGCGCTCAGGTACTCGTGCACCAGGGCGCGGTGCGTCATCATCGCGCCCTTGGGGAGCGCGGTGGTGCCCGAGGTGTAGAGCAGCTGCACCAGGTCCTCGGTGCGCGGTTCGGGGCCGTCGTAGCCGGGTGCCGTCGCGAGCCGGGCCAGGAGCGAGTCCTCGGCGTCGCGCAGCGGCAGCGTGCGGACGCCGTCGGGGAGCCGGCCCGCGAGGGAGGGGTCGGCGAGGACGAGGGAACTGCCGGACTGGCCGACGAGGTACGCGAGGTCGTCGCCGGTCAGGTTCTGGTTGACCGGCACGTGCACGAGGCCGGCGCGGGCGCAGGCCAGGAAGCCGATCAGGTAGGCGTCCGAGTTGTGGCCGTAGGAGCCGACCCGGTCGCCGGCGGTGAGGCCCTGACCGAGCAGGACGCTCGCCGCGCGGGAGACGGCCTCGTCCAGTTCCCCGTACGTCCAGGCGCGGTCGCCGTACTCGACCGCGGTCCGCGCCGGGGTGCGCCGGGCGCTGCGCCGCAGCACCCCGTCAACCGTGCTGCCCTGTCCGTGCGTCATGACTCATGATCCTCGGTCCGTCACCGGGGCAGGTCAAGCACCCGGGAGACCCGGACACATACCGATTGGTACGCTCAACCGCTCCTTCCCTCAATGATGTTGGGAGGCACCACGTGCGCAATCGCTTCAGACGACTGGCCGTCGCCGCCGTCGCCCTGCTCACCGCCTCGGCCGCGCTGCCCGCCGCCGCGGCCGAGCGGCCCAGCCGCCAGGAACACCCGTCGCACGGCGGCCTGTCGGCCGTCATCCGCTACACCGAGTACGGCATTCCGCACATCCGCGCCCGCAGTTACGCGGACCTCGGATTCGGCACCGGCTGGGCGCAGGCCGCCGACCAGGTGTGCGTCCTCGCCGACGGCTTCGTGACCGTGCGCGGCGAACGCTCACGGTACTTCGGGCCGCACGCGGCGCCCGACGGCTCGCTGTCCTCGGCCGGCGACAACCTCTCCAGCGATCTGTACTTCCGGGGCGTCCGGGAGGCGGGCACGGTGGAGAAGCTGCTCGCCGAGCCCGCTCCGCTGGGCCCGAGCCGGCAGGTCAGGGACCTGATGCGGGGCTACGCGGCCGGGTACGACGCCTGGCTGCGGCAGCACCGCACCACCGACCCGGCCTGCAAGGGCGCCGCCTGGGTGCGCCCGGTCGGCACCGTGGACGTGGCGGCCCGCTTCTACGCCCTCGCAGTGATCGGCGGCCAGGGCGACGCCGTGGACGGCATCACCGGGGCGCAGCCGCCCGCCGCCACGGCCCGGGCCCGGGGCGCCGGGTCCGCGCCGGACGCCCAGGCCCTGATACGGGCCCTGCGCCGGCGGGCCGCCGACGCGGACATGGGCTCGAACGCGGTCGCCTTCGCCGGCGACACCACGGCCGACGGCCGCGGCCTGCTGCTGGGCAATCCGCACTACCCCTGGCAGGGCGGACGCCGCTTCTGGCAGGTGCAGCAGACCATCCCGGGCGAACTGGACGTGGCCGGCGCCGCGCTGCTCGGCTCGCCCACCGTCTCCATCGGCTACAACTCCCGGGTGGCGTGGAGCCACACGGTCTCCACCGGTGTGCCCTTCAACCTGACGCAGCTGACGCTGGATCCGGCCGACCCGACCGTCTACCTGGTCGACGGACGGCCGGAGCGGATGACGCGGCGGACCGTGACCGTCCCGGTCGAGGACGGCCCGCCGGTGACCCGCACCCAGTGGTGGACCCGCTACGGCCCGGTCGTCGCCTCCGGCGGGGGCGACCTCCCGCTGCCCTGGACCACCACGACGGCGTTCGCGCTGAACGACCCCAACGCCGCGAACATGCGGTTCGCCGACACCTCCCTCGGTTTCGGGAAGGCACGCGGCACGGCGGACGTCCTGGCGTCGCTCACCCGGCACCAGGGCCTGCCCTGGGTGAACACGATCGCCGCGGACTCCTCGGGGCACTCGCTGTTCAGCCAGTCGCAGGTGCTGCCCCGGATCACCGACGACCTGGCGGGGCGCTGCTCCACGGATCTGGGCAGGGCCACCTACCCGGCGGCGGGGCTCGCGGTCCTCGACGGCTCCCGCGGTGCCTGCGCTCCGGGCCGGGACGCCGACGCCGTGCAGCCGGGCACCTTCGGGCCCGCCCGCATGCCGACGCTGAAGGACGCCCCGTACGCGGAGAACTCCAACGACAGCGCCTGGCTGGCCAACGCCGACCGTCCACTCACCGGGTACGAGCGGATCTTCGGCACCGTCGGCACCGTCCGCTCGCCGCGCACCCGGGGCGCCCTCGACGCGGTGGCGGCGATGGCGCGGCGGGGCGGCCTGACCGTACGGGACCTGCAACGGCAGCAGTTCGCGAACCGGGTGACCGTGGGCGCCTTGGCGGCCGGGGACGCGGCCCGTGGGTGCGCCGCGCTGCCCGGCGGTCTCGCCAGGAACAAGGACGGCAAGGAGGTCGACGTCTCCGCGGCGTGCCCGGTGCTCGCCGGGTGGGACCGCACCGCAGGGACCGGGAGCCGGGGAGCGCTGCTCTTCGACCGCTTCTGGCGGCGGATCGGCGCGCTGGTGCCGAACGCCCAGCGGTGGAAGGTGCCGTTCTCGGCGGCGGACCCGGTGCACACCCCGCACACGCTCGACACCGGTGCGCCGGGCTTCGCCACGGCCCTCGCGGACGCGGTGACCGAGCTGCGCGGGGCCGGCATTCCGCTCGACGCCCCGCTCGGCGAGCATCAGTTCGTCGTGCGGGGCGGTGAGCGGATGCCCGTTCCGGGCGGCACCGAGGCGCTGGGCGTGTGGAACAAGGTCGAGCCGGTGTGGGACCCGGCGCACGGCGGGTACACGGAGGTGGTGATGGGGTCCAGCCACATCCAGGCGGTGGGCTGGAACGGCAGCCGCTGCCCGGTGGCGCGCACACTGCTGACGTACTCCCAGTCCTCCGACCCCACCTCGCCGCACTACAGCGACCAGACGCGGTTGTTCTCCCGGCAGCAGTGGGTGACACCGCGCTTCTGCGAGAAGGACATCCTGTCCTCCCCCGCGCTCAAGGTCGTCCACGTGCGCGAACGCTGAACCAGTGGTCCCGTCCTCCATGGGGCGGGACCACACCCGTCTCACACGGGACGTGGACGTCCCTCCCAGTAGGGGTCCCGCAGCCGCCGCTTGTACAGCTTGCCGTTGGGGTCGCGGGGCATGTCGGCGATGAAGTCGACGCTCCTGGGCCGCTTGTATCCGGCGAGCCGCCCGGCGCAGTGGTCCAGGAGCGCGGCGGCCAGTCCGGGGCCGGGCTCGTGGCCGGGGGCGGGTTCGACCACGGCCTTGACCTCCTCGCCCCAGTCGTCGTGCGGGATGCCGAAGACGGCGGCGTCGGCGACGGCGGGGTGGGCGAGCAGGGCGGACTCGATCTCGGCCGGGTAGATGTTCACCCCGCCGGAGATGATCATGTCGATCTTGCGGTCGCGGAGGAAGAGGTAGCCGTCCTCGTCCAGGTAGCCGAGGTCGCCGACGGTGAAGAAGTCGCCGATGCGGTTCTTCCGCGTCTTGGCCTGGTCCTTGTGGTACGAGAAGCCGCCGGTGTTCATCTTCAGGTACACGGTGCCGAGTTCACCGGGCGGCAGCCGCCTGCCGTCCTCGTCGAAGATCGCGAGTTCGCTGATGGGCCAGGCCTTGCCGACCGTGCCGGGCTTCTTCAGCCAGTCCTCGGCGGTGGCGAAGGCCCCACCTCCCTCGCTGGCGGCGTAGTACTCCTCCACACAGTCGCCCCACCAGTCGATCATCGCGCGTTTCACGTGGTCGGGGCAGGGCGCGGCCCCGTGGATGGCGTGCCGCATGGACGAGACGTCGTAGGACTGCCGTACCTCCTCCGGGAGCGCGAGCAGCCGGTGGAACTGGGTGGGGACCATATGGGTGTGCGTGCACTTGTGTGCGTCGATGACACGGAGCATCTCCTCGGGCGTCCACTTGTCCATCAGCACCAGACGGTGCCCGATGTGCAGGGAGGCGCCCGCGAACTGAAGGACGGCGGTGTGGTACAGCGGCGAGCAGACGAGGTGCACGTTGTCGTCGTACGGCTTGATGCCGAAGATGCCGAGGAAGCCGCCGAGGTAGGCCTCCTCGGGGCGCTTGCCGGGCAGCGGGCGGCGGATGCCGCGCGGGCGTCCGGTCGTGCCCGAGGTGTAGTTCATGACCCAGCCGAGCTCCCGGTCCTCGGGCGCCGAGCCGGGCCGGCCGTCGAGGAGCTCGCCGTAGGGCCGGAAGCCCTCGACCGTGCCGACGGCGTACCGGTGGCCGGCCGGCAGACCGGCCTCGTCGGCCGCACGGCGGGCCGGGCCGGCGAACCGTTCGTGGGCGATGAGCACCTTGGCACCGGAGTCGGCGACGATCCAGGCGATCTCCGGGCCCACGAAGTGGTGGTTGACGGGGACGAGGTAGAGGCCGGCCTGGCTGGCGGCGAGGTAGGCGGTGACGAACTCGGCGCCGTTGGGCAGGACGACCGCGAAGGCGTCCCCGCGCCGGAGGCCGGCGGCGCGCAGGCCGTGGACGAGGCGGTTGGCGGCGGCGTGCAGCCGTCCGGCCGTCCACTCCTCGCCGTCCGGCGCGATCAGGACCGTTCGGCCGGGGTCCCGGGCGGCCTGGGCCCAGAAACCGGCGGGGGGTGTGTTCGCGGGTTCGCTCACGACTGGCCGCTCCTTCCGGCGATGCGGTTGACGCGGTCCACGGCTTCCTCGAAGCCGCGGGTGAGGTCGTCGAAGACCTCCTGGACGCCGCGTTCGGCGGTCATCCGGCCGACGATCTGGCCGACGGGGGTGCCGAGCAGCGGCTCGACCTCGTACTTCTGGATGCGGGAGACGGCCTCGGCGACCAGCAGCCCCTGCAGCGGCATGGGCAGGGTGCCGGGGCCGGCCGGGTCGTCCCAGGCGTCGGTCCACTCGGTACGGAGCTGGCGGGCGGGTTTCCCGGTGAGGGCACGGGAGCGGACGGTGTCCCCGGAGCCGGCGGCGAGCAGCTTGCGGGTGAGGGCGGCCGAGTGGAGGTCCGCTTCCGTGGTGGTCAGCCACAGGGAGCCGAGCCATACACCTTGGGCGCCGAGTGCGAGCGCGGCCGCCACCTGCCGGCCGCTGCCGATGCCCCCCGCGGCCAGGACGGGCAGCGGGGCGACGGCGTCGACGATCTCAGGGGTGAGCACCATGGTGGCGATCTCCCCGGTGTGGCCGCCGGCCTCGTAGCCCTGGGCCACGACGATGTCGAGGCCCGCCTCCTGGTGTTTGCGGGCGTGCCGGGCGCTGCCGGCGAGGGCCGCGACGAGGACGTCCCGGTCGTGGGCGCGCGCGACGACGTCGGCGGGCGGGGAGCCGAGCGCGTTGGCCAGCAGCCGGATCGGGTAGTCGAAGGCGACGTCGAGCTGGGTACGGGCGACCTGTTCCATCCAGCCGGTGATACGCCACCCGGAGGCCTCGCCCGCGGCCAGTTCCGGTACCCCGTGCGCGGCGAGGGTGTCCCGCACGAACCGCCGGTGCTCCTCGGGGATCATCGCCTCGACGTCCGCCTCGGTCACGCCTTCGACCTTCCTGGCGGGCATGACCACGTCCAGCCCATAGGGCCGGCCGCCGGCGTGTGCGTCGAGCCAGTCGAGGTCGCGCTTGAGGTCGTCGGGGGCGGTGTAGCGGACCGCGCCGAGCACGCCGAAGCCGCCGGCCCGGCTGATGGCCGCGGCGACGGCGGGGAACGGCGTGAAGCCGAAGACGGCGTGCTCGATTCCCAGTTTCCTGCTCAGCTCCGTCTGCATGGGCGCAGGATGCCGCAGCGGGCCGGACGACGGAAGAGCTTTTCTGATGCTCCGTCAGATTCCCTCGGGAGGTCGCGCGGGGTGACCGCGGCCCCTGCCGGCCGGCCCGGGAGCCGGCACGGGGCCCGGGGGCGGCCGGTCAGGTGTGCTCCAGCACCGCCATCGCCGCGTTGTGCCCCGGCACCCCGCTCACCCCGCCCCCGCGCACCGCGCCCGCCCCGCACAGCAGGACGTTCGCGTGCCGCGTCTCCACGCCCCAACGGCCGCTGTCCTCCTGGGCGTAGGGCCAGGACAGGGCCCGGTGGAAGATGTTGCCGCCGGGCAGCCGCAGGTCCCGTTCGAGGTCGAGCGGGGTCTTCGCCTCGATGCAGGGGCGGCCGTCGGCGTCGGTGGCCAGGCAGTCGGCGAGGGGTTCGGCCAGATGGGCGTCGAGCTGGGCGAGGGTGGACTTGAGCAGTTCCTCGCGTACGGCGTCGTTGTCGCGGTCGAAGAGCCGGGCCGGGGTGTGCAGGCCGAACAGGGTGAGGGTGTGGTAGCCGCGCTCGGCGAGGCCGGCGCCGAGGATGGTGGGATCGGTCAGGGAGTGGCAGTAGATCTCCGACGGCGGTGTGGTGGGCAGTTCGCCGGCGGCGGCCTGGGCGTGGGCGGTGGCCAGTTCCGCGTAGCCCTCGGCGATGTGGAAGGTGCCCGCGAACGCCTCGCGCGGGTCGGCGTCGGGGTCGCGCAGCCGGGGCAGCCGCTCCAGCAGCATGTTGACCTTGAGCTGGGCGCCCTCGGCGGGTTCGGGCGCCACGTCGCCGGTGAGGGCGGCCAGTTCGTGGGGGGAGGCGTTCACCAGGACGTGCCGGGCGGCGGCGACGCCCTCGCCGTCGGCCGTGCGGTAGGCGACCTCGGCGGTGTGCCCGTCGGTGTCGATCCGGAGCACCTCGTGCCCGGTGGCGATGCGCGCCCCCGCGGTGCGCGCCGCGGCGGCCAGCGCGTCGGTGAGGGCGCCCATCCCGCCCACGGGCACGTCCCAGGCGCCGGTGCCGCCGCCGATGACGTGGTAGAGGAAGCAGCGGTTCTGGGCGAGGGAGGGGTCGTGGGCGTCGGCGAAGGTGCCGATGAGCGCGTCGGTGAGGACGACGCCCCGTACCAGGTCGTCGGCGAAGGTCTCCTCGACGGCCACGCCGACCGGCTCCTCGAACAGGGTCCGCCAGGCGGTCTCGTCGTCGATGCGGCGGCGCAGTGCGTCGCGGGTGGGCAGCGGTTCGGTGAGGGTCGGGAAGACGCGCCGGGCGACGCGGCCCGTCATGCCGTAGAAGCGCTGCCAGGCCTCGTACTCGCGGTCACCGCCGGTGAGCCGGGCGAACGCCTCCCGGGTGCGCTGCTCGCCCCCGCCGACCAGGAGGCCGGTGGGCCGGCCCGCCCGCTCCACGGGGGTGTACGAGGAGATGGTGCGGGCGCGGACGCGGAAGTCCAGCCCGAGGTCGCGCACGATCTTCTCGGGCAGCAGGCTGACCAGGTACGAGTAGCGGGACAGCCGGGCGTCGATCCCGGCGAAGGGGCGGGTGGAGACGGCCGCGCCGCCGGTGTGGTCCAGCCGTTCCAGCACCAGCACGGAGCGGCCGGCCCGGGCCAGGTAGGCGGCGGCGACCAGGCCGTTGTGGCCGGCGCCGACGATGACGGCGTCGTACGCGCGGGGTGTCTCGTTCGCGGACATGGTCCTTCGTAGCACGCGGTGATCCGCGGCGGCCAGAGGCGGGCCCGGCGCCGGTCACGAGCGCGGTTTCGCCGGTGCCGGACGGGCGTCCGGGCCGAGGCGCGCCATGGCGCGCAGGATGTGCTTCGGCGGGAGCTGCCAGCGCAGCCGGTCCGGTACGCGGCGCAGCAGGGTGCCGGTGGCGCGCAGCCTGCGGGTGACGGCGGCGGGCGCGGGGGCCGGTCTGCCGTACAGCTCGTGGGCGTACGGCGGCAGGGCCGCGTAGGCCAGCAGCGCCACCCGCCGCCAGAGCAGTTCGCGTGCCGGGAGGAGCAGGGGGTGCACCGGCGGGCGGAGCAGGAAGTCGTCCACCTCGCGTGCCTCGGGCCCGGCGGCCAGTCGCGGGCGGACCCTGTCGAAGTACGCGGCCAGCTCCGCCCGGCCGGCCGGTACGCTCTCCGGGTCGAGCCCCACCAGCCGGGCACTGACCCGGTGTTCGGCGATGTACCGGTCGGCCTGGGCGTCGCTGAGCGGGAAGCCGGAGCGGCGCAGGACGTGCAGGTAGGAGTCGATCTCCGCGCAGTGCACCCACAGCAGCAGTTCGGGCTCGTCGACGCCGTACCGCTCCCCGCTGTCCGGGTCGGTGGCGGTGAGCATGCGGTGGATCCTCCGGACGCGGGCGCCGGCCCGTTCGGCGGCCTCGGTCGTGCCGTAGGTCGTGGTACCGACGAAGTCCGCGGTCCGCATCAGCCGCCCCCAGGCGTCCCGCCGGAAGTCGGAGTTCTGCGTGACACCGCGGACCGCGCGCGGGTGCAGGGCCTGGAGGTAGAGCGCGCGGATGCCGGCGACCCACATCATGGGGTCGCCGTGCATCTGCCAGGTCACGGACGCGGGGGTGAACAGCCCCGGGTCGCCCCGGCCGGCGGTTGGGACCACAGCCACTGGACGTCACCTCTTGTCGCCACCGGTCCGTGGGGCATCCCTGCCCAGGCCCGGCTGGATCATTCCCGCCGCGGCCTCCACCGAGGGCGGCGGGGTGTCCCGGCTCCCTGATCGGGTACGGCGCCCCGTCCGTCATGGCGCCCCTGGCGAGCCTCTCGTCCACGGCTGTCTTCTCCCGGTCGGTGCCGGCCGGGCCGAGGAACGCCGCCGAGGAACGCCGCCGGTGGCCTGCGCCAGGACGGCCGGGCAGCGGTGGTGGCGGCCGGGTGCCGGCCCGGTCGCCGCTCCGTCCCGGCCTCGCCGGGGCGCGAAACGAGCAAGCCCCCGCCGGCGGGAAGACCGGCACCTGGGCCCGGCGACCTCCCTACGATGTCGTCATGACGATCTCTGGACAGGGACGGCCGCTGATACGTGTCCTGCACGACGAGTCCCGACGCGGCCTGCGGGATCCGACGCGTCCGCGCCCTGTCCGTCTCTACCTGTGGGAGCCGGGCCGCCCACAGGCCGCACCGGCTCCGCTGGTCGTGGTCTCTCACGGCACCGGAGGTTCGGGCAGCACCATGGAATGGCTGGTACGACCGCTGCACAAAGCGGGCTTCCGGGTCGTCGCCCTTGATCACCACGGCAACAACCACGTCGACGGCTACGAGCCGGAGGGCTTTCTCCACATATGGGAACGGCCCCGGGACGTCTCCTTCGCCCTCGAAGCGCTCGCCCGGGAACAGCCACTCGGTCCGGTCGGTGTGGCGGGCTTCTCCCTGGGCGGTTACACCGCGGCGGCCCTTGCCGGGGCCCGTGTCGATCCGCGGATCCTGTGGGCCGTACTGACGGGAACGGTCCCTCTGCCGGAGATCCCCGAGTTCCCCGGCGCCCTGGAGGCACTGCGGAAGAAGCATCCCCTGGACGAGTCGTCACGGCGCACGCTGGATGCCGCCGCAGCAGACCTCTCGGATCCCCGAGTGCGGGCCGTCTTCCTGGTGGCCCCCGGAGCCGGCGGTCTCGTGACCCCGGAAAGCCTGGCCGCCGTGCGGGTGCCTGTGGGCATCCGCTGGGGTGGAGCGGACACGGTCAACCCGTACGACGTCGACACCAGGCCGTACCTGGAGCACATCCCCACAGCGAGCGGCGTCTCGGCCGGCCCCGACGTCCGCCACGACGACTTCTTCGCCCCGGAACCCGCCGACCCCACCGCCCGAGTCCGCGTCGGCGGGGAGGCCGCCGCCTTCTTCCGCCGGCACCTGGGCCGCCCCCTCGACGGCCACAGCGTCCGCGCGACCGAAGACGGTGGTCACGGGGTGTGACCAGGCTTGCAGTTCCCGCACCGGGACATGTTCCAGCACGGTCGCGGTCTTTGCACAGCTACGGCGAGTTCGCTTCCCGCTCAGGCTGCAAGTGCGGAGATTCAGCGCCGTCCGCGCTCCCTTGAGTCTGCGCGCGTGCTCACGGCATCGACGGCGCGTCGCGACCAGTCCAGGTCGTCCTGCTCTCCAGCCGCGTCACTGAGCAGTTGCCGCAGTTCCGTCCATACCCGGGCTTCGGACCACTCGGTGAACCTGCGGAAGGCGGTTTGACCCGAGAGCCCGAATCCGGGTTCTGGAACAGCTCCCACAGGACCCGGACCTGGCCGTCCCGCTCATCGAGGAAGTGCTGCGCCACGAGCCTCCCGTCCAGTTCGTCCCGTGGACCACCGCCCTGGCCCATATCGACGTCGCCGGCACCACGATCCCCAAGGGCTCACCCGTCCGGCTCATGCCGGCCGCCGCCACCCCGCGACCCCGAACGCTTCGCGAACCCCGACCGGTTCGATCCCGACCGCAAGGACAACGGGCACCTGCGCTTCCACACCGGCATCCACTACCGCTTCGGCGCACCACTCGCCCGCATCGAACTCCATGCCGCGGTGCCGGAACTGCTCCGTCGGGTCGAGTTCTCCCGGTTTGTCGAGGATCCGCCGCCCTACCGCGCCAACGCGGTCCCGCGCGGCCCGCGCCACCTCCTCGTCGCCATCGAAGGACTCACAGCCTGAACACCGCCGCCCTCCGCCCTCCCGGTGCCGTTCGACCACGCGACGTATTCGGAAGTGTCCAGAGAAGGTCGTCGCGAGGTTCGCACCCCGCCGGCCCTACGCTGTCGGCTGGTGCACATGGACGGTGGTCGGGAATGGGCATGGACGGTGCGGCGAGCGGCCCCGGTGGTCAGGGCCGTCCGAGGGGTCCGGGCAGCCTGGCTGTGCGGCTGCGGCGCGAGCAAGAAGTGCTCGCGCGGATGCGTGGCACCGAGGACCGGATCGCGGACGCGATCACCGCCTTCGCCGGCACCATGCAGTTCGTCTACATCCACGCGGCGTGGTTCACGGTCTGGATCGTGTGCAACGAAGGCGTGTTCGGTCAGGAGGCCGTCTGGGATCCCTTCCCCTTCGGGCTGCTCACGATGATCGTCAGCCTGGAGGCGATCTTCCTCTCCGCCTTCGTCATGGTGAGCCAGAACCGCCAGGCCGCTCGCGAGAACATCCGCGCCGATCTCGACTTCGAGACCAATGTGCGCTCGGAGGTGTGGTCGATCCACATGGGCCGCGCCCTGGGCGTCGATCCGGCGGAGGTGGAACGCAAGGTGCAGGAAGTCCTCGCGGAGAACCGCGCCCGCTTGACGGGCTCCGGCCAGTCCTCCGGGTGACCGGCCTTGGGGCACAACCGAAGGAGGCGGGCTTCAGGAGCGGCTCGTGGACGCCGTCGCGGATCAGCCGGCGGATCCGTAGCCGTCGGAAGCCGTGGCTCCACGCGTTCGTCCGCTCGACCACCCCGCGGACCGCGCCCAGGCCGGAGCCGTGCGGAACTCCGCGTCGGGCGATGACCGGCTTGATGCCGCGCTTCCACGGGAGCCGACGGTACTTGTCGAAGTCGTAGCCCCGGTCGGCGAACAACTGCCGTGGCCGGTGACGGGGGCGACCGGTCACTCCGCGGATCCGCGGGATCGCGTCGAGCAGGGGCAGCAGCTGGGTCGGCCCGGTTCCGGGCCGCCCCTCGGGCCTGGTGGTGGGAGCCGTCGATCACCGCCCGGGACCAGTCCAGCTTCCCGGCACGAACAGGATGCCCTGCAGGCAGCCACGGTCGTCCAGTGGCAGCCGGCCGGGATGGCGCGGACGCCGCTGCCTGACCGGCAGCAACGGCTCGATCCGCCCCCACAGGTCGTCCCGCACCATCCACGGAGGACCGTTCCCCCTCCCCATGACTCGTTCAACGAGCCAGCCAGGACGGGCACATGGCTGCGACCAGGCTGTCAACCAGGTGCTCCGACTCCCGCAGCCGACGGCCTGCAAAATAGGGTGCGGTCGGCTCAGCTGACCTGATAGGTAAGCGATGTGACAGACAGTCTTGAGTACTCCGCCCTGCTGCAACTGATCGACGAGCGGTCGGCCGCGTTCCGGAGTGCGGTTGCCGCCGCGCCCAGCCTTGACGCGCCGGTGCCGTCCTGCCCCGAGTGGACGGTGTCCGATCTGGTGCAGCACCTGGGTACGGGCCAGCGCTGGTGGGCCGCGATCGTCGCCGCGGGCCCGGCCGAGGCTCCGCCGGCCAAGGACGCCGCGGAGGTGCCCCGCGAGCTTGAGGCGCTGCTGGCCTGGTACGCCGAGTCGAACGAGCTGCTGCTGAGTGCGCTGCGCGAGGCCGGCCCGGAGCGCGAGTGCTGGACGTGGTGGGGCGCCGGCGTGTCGCCGGCGAACGCCTGGGGCGTTGCCCGGCGCCGGGTGCACGAGGTGCTGGTGCACACCTACGACGCCCAGCTCGCCGCAGGCGCCGTGCAGCCGATGCCGGCGGAGGTCGCGATCGACGGCGTGGCCGAGTTTCTCGACACCTGCAGCTCTACCCCGGCGGCCTGGCCGCACGAGGCCGCCACCATCCACTACCACGCCACCGAGGGCCGCTCCTGGCTCCTCGCGCTGGACGGCACCGGCGCCTGGCCCGCACCCCTCACGGACGACGCCGCGCCCGCCTCCGCTTCAGCCACGGGCACGGCCGAGCAGCTGCTCCTCTTCGTCTGGGGCCGCCTCACGCTGAGCGACCTGAAGATCCAGGGCGACCAGCAGGTGTTCGAGCAGCTGATCGCCTGGGAGCCCGAGGAGTAACCAGTCGGAGTGGACGCGATGAACGATGACGCTCAGGTGCTGGACCTGCTGCACACCTTGGATCGGCTTCCCGCGCCGGACCACCTGGAGTTCCCCGAAGGCTTCGACTACCCGCTGGCCAGGGCACGAGCGATCCGGCTCAAGGACCGGCTGGACGAAGCCTTCGGACACCCGTGCAAACTTGACGACCAGATACAAGACGCCAGTTACTACTTCAAGATCACTCTGCTGGCCGAGGCGACCGAGGCGCGCATCCCCGTGGGCGTGCGGCTGAGTAACTACGGCAACCTCGCGGTGGTCACCACCCCGATGCCCGACAGCCACGACGACCTGGACCAAGCCGTTCGGGGAGGTGCCCTGTCGGTAGCCGACCGTGGCCGGATCGAGGCCGCACTCACCGAATTCGGCTACACGCTGATCCCCCCCACGGCTCCTGCACCGGCCCTACGACGGCGTGACGGACCTTGCCGAGGAAGGGCCCTGCTACGCCGGCTACGGCCCGTACCAAGGACGCGCGACCTGGTGGACCCGCTATTTCGAGCACTTGTGACGCGCCACGTCCATGGCTGCCTGTACGTGAATGCCGGCGCAGGCCGGTCCGGCCGTGCGAACCCGTTCTTCGGAGTGACCCAGCCATCCGGCAGGTCGAGGGGTACGACCATCGCGGTGCCGGAGCCTTGGCCGTCCTCCACAGTGATCACTGGCAGTCGGCGACCCAGCGTGACGTGACTAGCGCCTCGGGTGGGGGACACCGTTCCGGCTGTGGCTTCATCGTGGCGTAGGAGCGGTATCGTCGTGACTGAACTGAATTCTGACGGGCTTGCGTACCGGTCGTGCACGCCTCGACGGCATTCGCGCCGAGGTACTCGGTTTCACTTTCCGAGCCACACGCCGATCTGAGCTGAACATTCACGCTACGCCCGACCATGACGGATCTTCTCCGGGTGCTGAGGGACGAGAGGTCGCTCATGTCTCCTACCCTGCGCGCGCTGGTGGCCGTGGAGGCGGGTGAGCCCGCTGATGTGCTGCGGCTGGAATCCCGGCCCGTTCCCGCGCCGGGAGCCGGCCAGGCGCTGATGCGTGTGAGCGCGACTCCGATTCACGCCAGTGATCTGCATGTGCTTCGTGGCCGCTACGGTTTCTCTCTCGACTTTCCGGCTGTCGGGGGGCACATGGAGTGTGTGGGTCGTGTCACGGCCCTGGGCCCTGACACCGCGGGACCGGAGGTCGGCGAGCGCGTGGTGTTTGCTGCGATCCCGGCGGTGCCCGGGGGCCATGCGGTCGGCACCTGGCAGGAATACCTCGTTGCCGATACGCGCCGGCTTCTTCCGGTGCCTGACCGTCTGAGCGACTTCAGCGCCTGCCAGCTCGCGGTCAACCCGTTGACCGCGCTGCTCCTCGTGACGCGCGAGCTCGACGCGGAGCCGGGTGAATGGCTGTTGCAGACGGCGGCGGGGTCCACCGTCGGCCGGCTCATCATTCAGCTGTGCAGGCATCTGGGAGTTCGCACCATCAATGTCGTGCGGCGGCGCGATGCCGTGGAGGAGATCAAGGCGTTCGGCGGTGACGCGGTCATTTGCACGGAGGACGAGGACTTGTCGCGCCGTGTGGCCGAGATAGCGGGACCGGCCGGCGTGCGGAAGGCCGTCGACTGTGTCGCCGGACCCGTGGGCGCCCAGGTGTCCCAGGCACTGGCCCCTGGCGGAGAAGTCGTGGTCTACGGCGCGCTCTCGACCCATCGGCAGACCGACCCGGCGGCGCTGACGATCCCGCTGCAGGCGCGCTCGGTCATCTACGAGACCAAAACTGTCCGTGGCTTCTGGCTGAACCGCTGGTTCGGCATCGCCTCACCCGAGGACGCGCTGCGCGCACTGTCCCAGGTCCGCCGGCTCGTCGCTGATGAGGTGCTGAGCATTCCCCAGGGCCGACCGTTCCCGCTCGAACGCTTCGCTGAGGCCGTCGCGTTCGCCGAAACACCCGCACACGGCACCAAGCCGCTCTTCGTCCTCCGAGACGACCAGGCCAACGAGGACATGTAGGAAGTGGCCCTACCCCCACCGGCCCGCGTCCGCGCATGAGATTCGGCTCCTCCGCTGGAGTGGGCTGTGAGTGGGCGCCCATCCCCAGATAAGCACTCAGACACAAATCGGCGCGGTCCGCAAGAAGTTGCTTCCGCTCAGGGGCAAGAGCGCAGATTTGACGGCGGCTTCGAGTGGTCACACGCGCTGAGGCCGTGGGGCCGGCCATCGGAGAACCGGGTGGTGGGCTGGACAAGCCACCGTATCGGCAGTCACAGCACAACTGGCGTCACGGTGGGCGCGGGCCCCTCTCAGGCGGAGACAGGGGTGCGGGACAGGGCGGTGCGCAGCGCGAAGACGCCGAGCAGGCCACCTGCCGCGAACCGCTGGGCGGTCATGGCGCGGGGCCGGACGGCCAGAAACCCCGACACCCGCGCTGCGCTCAACATGATCAGAGCGTTCACGGAGATCCCCACGATGATCTGCACACCACCGAGCTGGAGCAGTTGCCCCCAGGCCGGACCTGCCTGCGGGTCCAGGAACTGGGGCAGAAGAGCGGCATACATAAGAGCGATCTTGGGGTTGAGCAGGTTGGTCAGCAGCCCCATCGAGAACAGGCGGGCGTCGGAGACCGGAGACAGGTCCTGGGTCGGAGCGAAGGGCGAGCGGCCGCCGGGCCTGAGCATGCCCCAGGCGAGGTAGGCCAGGTAGGCGGCCCCGACAAGCTTGACCACCATGAACGCCACCGGCACGGCGGCGAACAGCGCGGACAGGCCCGCAGCCGCAGCCAGTAGATAGCACACGAACCCCACGGCAGTCCCACTGAGACTGACCAGGCCCGCTCTGCGGCCCTGGGTGATCGCGCGGGAGGCGAGGTGGATCATGTTCGGTCCCGGAGTCAGGGCCATGCCCAGTTCGACCAGGGCCACTCCTCCGACCGCGGTCAGAGTGATCACCGGTCAACCTCCTGGTCGTTCGTCGGCCCCCCGGTAGGGAATGGGCCGCCCGGTTTCCACGGGCGGCCACGAGGCACCACCAGAGCCCGTCTCGTCTGCTGCAGCATACGGTCTCGCCGCTCGGTATCCTCATGCACCCCAGCGCGGTCCACTCGTCCATCCCTCAAGGAGGTTGTGCAGCCGGGCAATGCCCCGCATGACGTGAGGGACCCCATCACCTCTGAGCCGGTAATCCCGTGCTTTCCCGTGGCCGGGGATCAGACTGCCAGGCGCCGGATGACGACTACGGCCGCGTCGTCTTCGAGGTGTCCGTGGACGTGGGCCAGTAAATCGTCCTGGAGAAGGCGCAGGAGTTCGTCGGGGTCGTCCTTGGCCCACTCGGGCGCCCGTTCGGTGAACGGGTAGAAGACGCCGTCGGCATTGCGTGCTTCGATGACGCCGTCCGTGTAGAGAAGCAGGAGGTCGCCGACTTCGAACGGGAACGTCTGGACGTCGTAGGCGGCGAGACCGAAGGGACCGCCGAGTCCGATCGGAAGGTGGCTCGCCTCGGGCACGAGGGGGGTGATGTGATTCCCGCGCAGGAGCAGCGGCGGCGGGTGGCCGCAATTGATGAGGTGGACGACCGGGTCGTGGTCGGGGATGTCGAGCAGGATGGCAGTGGCGAAGTCCTCGTTGGTGTCCTGTTCTGCCTGTGGCCGCCACTGGCTGGTGTCCCAGCGGAACGCGGCGTCCAGGTGGACGGCGAGGCGGGGCAGGGTGGCCTGCCGATGGGCGGCTGCGCGGAAGGCGCCCAGCAGCAGGGCGGCGTTGTTGATCGCGGCCAGCCCGTTGCCGCGCACATCGCCGATGAGGAGCCGGGTGCTGTGGTGGTCGGTACGTGCGGCGGCGTACAGGTCTCCGCCCAGAGCGGCTTCTTCCTCGGCGGGGATGTACAGGCCGGCGATCCTCAGGCGGCCGCTGCGGGCGGGCAGTGGCTGCAGCAGCACGCTCTGCGCCGCCTCGGCCACGGACCGCACCTGGTGCAGCTGGCGCTCGCGTCGGTCCCGCACGACGCAGATGCCGACACAGATGGCGGAGACGACGATGAGAGCGGTGATCTGCGCCTCGATGTTGGCGGTGGGCAGGACCCCTCTGAGTACGCCGATCAGCACCTGGGCCGCCACCGCGAGCGCTCCCATGAGTGCCGTCATGCGGGCCCCCGCGAACGCCACCGTGATCGCCGGCGCCGCCACCAGCAGCGGTCCGAGGTGGATGTGCGGCGGAGCCAGTACGTCCACCACACAGACCGTGACGATCAGCCCCAAGGGGATCACCATCAGCGCGGGTGCGCGACCCGGTTGCCACGAACGCCGGAGGTCCGGCCACGGTCGAGAGGCCATACCACAAGCCTTCCACTCACCTTCGCATACGGAAATACGCCGCTCCGAGGGCCATGACGGTGCGAGACGTCGTCCGCCAGACGCTCAGGGCCGATCGGGTCACCGACAGCGATCAGGGGGCGCGTCGCTGCACGGACCAACTCCCCGACCTTCGACGAAGCCTCGCTCGCGTTCTTCCGTACCTCGATGGACAACCTCCTGGACGCGGCCCGGAAGGGCGGCGTCGGCCACTTCGTCATCCTCTCGATCGTCGGCGTGGACCAGGTGCCGGAGCTGGACTACTACTCGTGGATGTCTATGAGGCGGTCACGAGCCGACGGGCGGTGCGCGGGTTCACCGACCAGCCCGTCCCGAGAGGTGTGCTGGAGCGGGTGCTGTCGGCCGCGGCCTGGGCGCCGTCCGGATCGAACCTCCAACCGTGGCGCTCCTGCGTCGTGACCGGTGGGCCGCTGGCCGAGCTCAAGAAGCGCGCCGGCGAGCGGGTGGCCGCTTGCCACCCCTGGGACGAGCGGGAGTACGAGATGTACCCGCCCGCACTGAAGTCTCCGTAACACGAGCGCCGATCCGCCTTCGGCCATGAGCGCTACAGCGCACTCGGTATCGAGCGCGAGGACTGGGAGGCGCGCCAGCGGGCAGCTGCGGCGAACTGGGACTGTTTCGGTGCGCCCGCCGCCCTGTTCTGTTACGCCGACCGCGACATGGGCCGGCCTCAGTGGTCCGACGTCGGCATGTATCTGCAGACGCTCATGCTGCTGCTGCGCGCCGAAGGGCTGCACAGTTACCCGCAGATGGCGTGGTCGGTGTACCGCAGGACTGTCGCGGAGATCCTGTCACCCCCGGACGAGCTCATCCTGCTCTGCGGGACGTCGATCGGCTTCGAGGCCCGCACGGTGGGCTACGTCCATACGGGCCGGGCACCGCTCGACGAGACCGTCACGTTCGTCGGGGGGTAGGTCCATGACCTTGGAAGGGCACGTCATTCGCCTGTGGTGTCCTCGGCCTCCCAGCGCAGCAGGTCGCCCGGCTGGCACTTGAGCACCTCGCAGAGCGCGGCGAGCGTTGCGAAGCGCACCGCCTTGGCCCGGCCGTTCTTGAGCACCGCCAGGTTGGCGGGCGTGATCCCTACGCGGTCCGCGAGCTCGCCCACGGACATCTTCCGCTTGGCCAGCATCACGTCGATGTCGACGGCGATCGGCATCAGATCACCTCGTCCAACTCGGCCCGCATCCGCGATGCTTCGACATCGCGCGCCACGGCCTGGGCAAGCAGCATCCTCAGCACGAGCACGATGAGCGCGACCCCCAGGATGGCCACGCCAACCCCGCCCATGATGACGGTGACGCCCGGGTCGTCCCGCTGGCCCGGCGCATTGAGGGCCGTGACCGTGAACCACACGAGGGCAGCCGCCACGATCGCGCCGATCACGCCGTCCACGTACCGGAAGGCGGCGTGGGAGAACACGGTTCCGCGTCGCACCATCGCAACCAGCCGCCATACGCAGACCACGGCGATCTGGACCGCCACCATGCCCAGGATCGTGACCACGCGCAGCGCGGTCAGCGGGAGCGACCCGTCCTCCGGGTCACTCCCGCTGGCCAATGTCCACACCATCCCTGCCTGAACGAAGACGGTGCCGGCGAGCACCACCACGAGCACGGCGCGCAGCGCGCACACGGTCAGCTTTCCCATGACCCATCCTTCCATCGAAACGCGATGGAAATCTATCGAGATTCGATAGGCGAAGCAAGGGGGTGGGACGCGGGGGCGGGAGTTTCGCATGATGGCGGGACGTCGCCGTCTCCAGTGGCGTGGCCACGCTCGAACGGTGCAACAGGAAGTGCGGCATCCGCGGTAAGCGACCTCGCGGCGCGGGGCGCAGCGCGATGGGCTTCGAAGCGGTGGGAACCACCCGGGGCCTCGGCGGAGCCGGGGCCGTCCCTCGCCACCGCCGGAACCCCCGGGTCATCACCGCCACCGTCTCCATTCCGGAGCCCGGTACGCCAGGAGGGCCTTTGGGCACATATGGCTCGGGCGCGTTCCGGCGGGCCTGCGGGCCTGCGGGCCTGCGGGCGACCGACAGGGCCCAAGGCCGGACGGTCGCGAGCGGGCCGGACGAACACACCGGTCCGAGAGACAGGAGGTGATCGACATGGACGTACGGCCCATCCTTGTCACGGGCGTGGGTGGCACGGTCGGCGGGGTCGGACGCATGGTCCTGGACCATGTGCGGGCGCATGGTGTGCCGGCGCGGGCTCTGCTGCATCACGAAGACGAGCGGGCCGCGGCGCTGCGGGCCCTGGGCGGGGTGGAGGTGGTGGTCGGCGACCTCACGCGTGGCGCCGACGTGGTGAAGGCGCTGGCGGGCTGCCGCCGGGCCTACTTCGGGATGGGTGTGTCACCGACGTACCTGGAGGCCGCTACGACGGTCGCGGCGGCCGTCCGGGACAGTGGTGACCTTGATCTGCTGGTGAGCATCTCGCAGATGACGGTGTCCCAGATGAGCCTCACCAGCGCCGGCGAATCCCACCAGCAGCGACTGCACTGGCTGTCCGAGCACGTTCTCGACTGGTCGGGGGTACCGGTCGTGCATGTGCGGCCCACGGTGTTCATGGAGAATCCGCTCTTCGCCCGGGTGGCCGTCGCCTCGGCCCTGCGGGACGGCACCATCCGCCTCCCGTTCGGCTCCGCCCGGACCTCCCCGGTCGCCGCGGCCGACGTGGCGGAGGTGATCGCCCACCTCCTGCTCGCCCCGTCCTCGCCGTCCCGCCGGGTCTACGAACTGACCGGGGCGCGCGCCCGCGACATGGCAGCCATCGCCGCCGAGTTCTCCGCAGCCCTCGGCCGTCCCGTGACCTACGTCGACGTGCCGTACGAGGAGTGGCTGGAGGAAGACCTGAAGAAGCAGGACCTGCCACCCCACGTCTTCGAGCACATCGCCACCATGGCAAGGCTGCACCGCGAGAACCGCTACAACCGCGCCACGAACGACGTCACCGAACTCCTCGGACGCCCTCCCCTGGGGTTCGACCATCTCCTGCGGAACACACCCACGGCGCAAACATGACGGAGTGCTCCGCAGCCTCCGCCTCGAACCGGCCTCGGATGCGGTCCGTGAACTCGCGGATGCCGGATGGCCACGCATGCTGCCGTCTGGAGAACGCCCGGCGCAGGTCCGAGTGGAGGGCCCTGCCCTACTCGCGCATCACCCGGCTCGCCCGGACCGATTGCAGGCCGCCGACTCGGACCTACGCGTCGCCTGCCGTGCCCGCCCGGCCTCACACCTGACGCGGGAGTGCGGGATCCACCGTTCCACCCTCCTCACGACCCTTGATCAATTGGCACGCATGCGCCTTCTCACGTACTGGATCGCTGATCAGGCACCCGAGGACCTGCGGTGGATTGACGCGGTCGGTCGCCGGGATCCGAGCGACCGGAGTCATCGTCTCTTCGAGCCACCGTGGGACGGATGATGGCATGCTACTTGGGGCCGCACGCTCCCAAGGATGCTCGACCGCGGCCCCAGCCTTCGCAGAGCGGTCCTCCTCGGGAAACAACCGATGATCTCGATGCCAACCATCCCTCTTTTGTGCCAACAAGGCTCAGTCGCAGGGGGCTAGCGCCGTACCCGGGGCATTCCCAGGCCGATCCAGGAGATGATCTCGCGCTGGATCTCGTTGTTGCCGCCGCCGAAGGTGAAGATGACCGCCGAGCGGTAGCCGCGTTCCAGTTCACCGTGGAGGACGGCGCTCGCCGAGCCCTCCTTCAGCGGGGCGGCCGCGGCGACGATCTCCATGAGCCAGGCGTAGGCGTCCCGGCGGGCCTCGGAGCCGTAGACCTTGACCGCGGAGGCGTCCTGCGGGGTGAGGGTGCCGTCCTGGACGGCCGAGACCATCTGCCAGTTGAGGAGCTTGAGCGCGTCGAGCCGGGTGTGCGTGCGGGCGAGCAGCCGGCGCACCCAGGGCAGGTCGATGACCCGCCGGCCGTCGGCGGGTTTGGTCTCCATCGCCCAGCGCTGCACGTCGTGCAGGGCGCGGATCGCCATGGTGCCGTGGGCGGCGAGGGTGACGCGTTCGTGGTTGAGCTGGTTGGTGATCAGCCGCCAGCCCTCGTTCTCGGCGCCGACGCGGCGGGAGAGGGGAACGCGGACGTTCTCGTAGTGGCTGGCGGTGGTGTCGTGGGAGGCGAGGGTGCGGATGAGGGTGCAGGAGTAGCCGGGGTCCGAGGTCGGCACCAGCAGCAGGGTGATGCCCTTGTGCGGCGGGGCCGCGGGGTCCGTGCGCACGGCCAGCCACACCCAGTCCGCGGTGTCGCCGTTGGTGGTCCAGATCTTCTGGCCGTTGACGAGGTAGGTGTCGCCGTCGCGTACGGCGCGGGTCCTGAGCGAGGCGAGGTCGGTGCCGGCGCCGGGTTCGCTGTAGCCGATCGCGAAGTCGATCTCGCCGGAGAGGATGCGGGGCAGGAAGTACGCCTTCTGTTCGTCGGTGCCGTAGCGCATGATCGTCGGCCCGACCGTGTTCAGCGCCATCAGCGGCAGGGGCACGCCGGCCTGTGCGGCCTCGTCGAAGAAGATGAACTGCTCCATCGCCGTCATCCCGCGCCCGCCGTACTCCTCGGGCCAGCCGACACCGAGCCAGCCGTCCGTGCCGAGGCGGCGGACGGTGTCGCGGTAGAACCGCTTCTGCGCGGCCGGGTCGGCGTACCGGGCGTAGGCGTTGTCCGGAACCAGTTCGGCGAAGTAGGCGCGCAGCTCGGTGCGCAGCCGCTGCTGCTCGGGCGTGTGGTCGAGGTGCACGGCGCCTCCAGGCTCCCCAAGGGCGGTCCTGACGGCGCACACCGTAGAACGTGTTTCAGGAATTGTGAATGCCGGGGCCCGGGCGGATTCGGGCAGGGGCCCTCACTTGAGCGTCTCCAGGAAGTCGGCGCAGGCGGCGGCGCAGGCCCGGCAGGTGTCCGCGGCGGATTCGGCGCCGGGGTGCTCGTCGAAGGCGCGGGCGCACTCCAGGCACACCGAGCGGCACCAGTCGACCCGGACCCGGATCGCCTCCTCGTCCTGCCGGCCCTCCTCGCACAGCACCCGGCAGGTCGCGTCGCACACCTCGGCGCACATGATGCCCAGTCGGCGCACCCGCTCCTGCCGCTCGGTGCCGTCCGGGTCGACGAGGCTCGCGCGGACGGCGCAGGCCCGGGCGCACTCCGTGCACGCCTGGGCGCAGGTGAAGCGGTCCTCCAGGAACCGGTAGAGCTGCTGCTGCGAAGTCGGGGTTGTCACACCGTGCGGGTAGCCGGGGCGGACGGCGGCAAACACCGTGAAACGGCCACTCGCGCCTCACGCAGTAACCCATAGTGTCCGGATTCGTCCGGTTCTAGAGGGGTATTCCTGTTCTATGAACACCGCATCGATGCAGCTGGCCGCGGCGAGCGGTCTGATGAGCCTCTTCCTGTTCATCGTGGCCGTGGGCCTGCTCGCGCTGCTCGCGGGCGGCTTCTGGATGACCTCCCGCGTCAGGTCCAACGAGTCCCCGCGCCCACGCCCCGATGAGCAGCCGAAGCTGCCGCCGGAGGGTCCGGTGCACGAGATCCGGCAGAACAGGGAGTCCGCGGAGGTCCCCCGGACCGCCAAGGGCGACCGCCCGATGACCCCCTACGAGCTGAGCAACATGGACAGCAGGCCGAGCGAGTCGCAGGACCGTCCGCGCTGGAGCAAGGGTTCCAGCGGTTCCTTCGGCGGCGGCGGACTCGGCGCCCACTGACCGCCCCCACCCCACCACCTCCGGCAACCGGCCCGCGCCGGACCGCCGTACGCCCCGGGCCTAGGACGTCGTCCGGGTGGCGTCCAGGCGGCCGACGCGGGCCACGTTCTGCCGGTCCTCCGGATCCTGGCTGGGCTCGGCCCCGAACCAGGCGTCGAGGATCTCCTTGAGGACGGGTTCCGAGGTCAGCCTCAGACTGAGCGCGAGGACGTTGGCGTCGTTCCAGCGGCGCGCGCCGTCGGCCGTGACGGCGTCCGTGCACAGCGCGGCGCGCACGCCCGGGATCTTGTTGGCCGCGATGGACGCGCCGGTGCCGGTCCAGCAGCACACCACCGCCTGATCGGCGGCGCCGTCGGCCACCTCCCGGGCGGCGGCCGCGGAACAGGCCGCCCACTGCGCGTCGGCGCCGGGCCGCAGCGCTCCGTGCTCCCGGACGTCGTGACCGCGCCGGCGCAGCTCCGCGACCAGCTGCCGGGCCACGGGTTCGTCCATGTCGGAGGAGACGGAGATCCGCATACCCCGGAGGGTAGCGCCTGCCCGTCCTTCCCCGGACATGCCGAACGGCCCGCGGGGGGCCGTTCGGCCTTGCGGAGCGGGGCCGGTCAGGGGTGGTCGGGCTGCTGTGCCGGGGGCACCTCGCCGCCCTCTCCCCCGCCCTTGGCGCCCTTGTCCGTGCCGTGCGGGCGGGTGCCCGCGTCGCCGCCGCCCCGCTGGCGGGCCTTCAGCTCGCCGCTGTCCTGCGGGGTGGCGCCGCCCTTGTCACTGCGCCGCTGTTCGGGCTGCTGCGGATTGCTCATGCGCCGGACTCCCTCCGGTGGTGCGTGTTCCCGTGCCGGGCCCGGGTGCCCTGGGCGGCGCGGCTGACGCACACCGGGTGCGGACCGCTCGGGGGCGGGGCGGCCCAGCGTCCCGTGCAGGCTCAGGAGACAGGGCGGGCCAGCATCCCGTGCAGGTGTTCCAGCGCGTCGAGGAGCACCGTGCGGTGGTACCAGCTCAGCCAGGCCGAGGTGTCCGCGGCCAGCAGGGCGAGCGCCTCGGCCTGCGCGGCGGTCGGCCGGTGGCCGGCGTCGGGCCAGAGCACGGTGATCACGCCGGTGCACGTGCCGGCGGAGGAGAGCACCGGGACGCTCTGCACGGCGTGGGTGCCGTTGGCCAGCAGGGTGTGCCGGCAGTCGTCGGACAGGCGCGGGTCGGCGGAGACGTCGGGCACGCCCACCGGGCGGCCCCGGACGCGGGCCGCCGCGTCGGCAGTGCCGTCGCCCCGGCCGCGCACCAGGTGGTCCAGGAACGTTTCCGCACAGCCGTGGTGGGTCTCCAGCATCAGGGCGTGCACGGCCGGGTCCACGAACTGCACGTACCCGGCGGGTGCCTGGCCGACGGCCAGCGCCTCGCGCAGCACGGCTTCGGTCATCTGCCGCCGGTACCGGGGGTCCCAGCCGCCGCGGGCCAGGATCCGCAGCTGGGGCACCGGCAGGGGGCGGCGGCCGGGGAACCACACCTCGCCGTCCGGGGGCCGGGCCACCACCACGGCCGAGACCAGGACCCGCAGCGGCACGTTGAACCGCTGCGAGGCCTCGCGCAGCGCCCGGAAGGCGCTGCCGGAGTCCGGCAGGCCGTAGCGGACCATGAGCGTGCCCTGCGCCATGCCGATCACCGGGGCAGTGCGCACCCGGGCCCGCAGCGCGCGGACCTCCTTGTGCAGGTCGTCGTAGGAGGGGCGCAGCGGGTCCGCCATCGGGGAGTGCCAGGCGGGCAGTTCCTCCACCCGGGAGGCGGCGCGGGCCAGCTCGCGCAGCGCCTCGTCGAGGGTGGCGTACAGCCGGACGCCGTCGAGGCGGGCCAGGTGCACCGCCTCGCGGACCCCGGGCCGGGCGCGGACGATGATCAGGTCCGGGCGTCCGGTGCGGGCCCGGGTGGTCTCGCTGAGCGTGCGCAGCACGGCGGCGCCGCCCAGCTGGACGTGCGCCATGTCGAGCACGGGGCGCAGTCCGGCGCGGTCCGCCTGTTCCAGGTGACCGCGCAGTTCCTCCGACCAGGCCTCGGCGCCGTGGGCGTCGAGGCTTCCCGACATGCGCAGCAGCAGGGCGCCTTCGGCGGGCAGTCCCTCGACGACGGAGGACTCGATGACGAGGGGAGCCGTAGGGGCCGTGCGGCCGGAAGAAGGTTTCATCGCATCACCCAGACTGGACGTGCCGCAGTTGTCGCCAGGTCTTCTCCTGACCTTGGCACCACCTTGCACGGTGGGCACACGGCCCTCAACCGCACCGGGCCGGGAGCGGCGGCGGGGCGGCGGCCGGCTACCCCGGGCCGCCGGCCGGCCGACCGGCCGGCGGCGCGTCCAAGCCGTCCAGGCGGTCCAGCCCGGGCCGCCCGTTCAGGCCGTCCAGCGCGCCCGCCAGGGAGGCGTGCACCCGGATCCCCGGCAGACCGGCCGCGGTCAGGGCTTCCCGGACGTGCGGCCGGGGCTGTACGACGGGCAGTGCCCGGCCGGAGCGGGCCAGCGGCCCGGTCCCCCGGTCCAGGGAGCGCACCGCGTCGGCGCAGGCGAGGTACACCTCGCTCAGGTCCAGCAGGGGGTGCTCCCCGGCCTGGTCGGCGAGGACGACGTGCTCGGCGACGGCCTCGGAGAACCGCCGGGCGTTGGCCGCGTCGACCGTGCCCCGGGCCTTCAGGACGCTGATGCCGCCGATCCCGGCGCGGTGCTCGTGGACGGTCTGCAGGAGCAGCGGGGCCGGGCCGCCGGGGCGGACGCGGGCAGGTGACGGCTGACCGGTTTCCATGGGGGCACGCGCTTCCTGGGCGGGGAGGAAGGAGCTCGGCCGGCCGTTTCTTGACCGGAACCTCACTCTGCCCCCGCCCGGATCCCGGATGCAACGACGTCCCTGCGCGTGTCGCGGCGCCCTGCCGGTCACCTCCTGGTCACCTCCCGGTCACCCGACGTACCGCCGTGCGGGTGAGTCCCGGCGGGCCCGCTCCAGTGCGGCGAGCCGGTGCTCCAGCTCCGGCGGTACCGGGTCGCGCTGGCGCAGCACCCACGGCAGTCCGGCGGTGGCGCGGACGAACGCGCGGGCGGAGGCCGTGTCCCGGGGCACGGTCCGGACGAGGTGCCCGGTGCGGCGCAGCGCCGGCAGCAGCGGGCGGCGCAGCCAGGTGAACCACAGCGTGTTGCGCAGCCCGAGGACCCGGCGGGCCGTGGGATCGCGCAGCCGGGAGGCGTGGTGGTGGACGGTGAGTTCCTCGGCGTAGGCGAGCCACCAGCCCTGGCGCAGCAGGTCGCAGGCGAGCAGTTCCTCCTCGCCGCCGAGCCACAGGCCGGGGTGGAAGCCGCCGCCGGCGCGGAAGGCATCGGTGCGCAGCACGGTGGCGGCGGCGAGGAAGGAGCCGAGGGCGGGCCCGGGGAGCCAGTCGGGGCCGGACAGCGGGGACTCGCGCAGCTCGCGCACGACCGGGTCCTCGGTGCCCTCCGGTTCCACGACGATCCGGGCGGTGACGGCCGCGAGCCGGGGCCGGGCGTCCAGCAGGTCGGCGGCCCGGCGCAGGCTGCCGGGCTCCCACCAGGTGTCGTCGTCGCAGAAGGCGACGTAGGGCGTGCGCACCCGCTGGACGGCCAGGTTGCGGCCGACCGCCCCGAGGTTGCGGCCGGGGCGCAGCAGGGTCATCTCGGGGAAGCCGCGGGCCACGGCCTCGGCGGTGCCGTCGGTGGAGGCGTTGTCGGTGACGATCACGGGCGGGTGTTCGGGCAGCCGGCGCAGCAGGGCGAGGGTGCGCATGAGTTCGGCGCGGCGGTCGTGGGTGATCAGGACGACGGTCGTCCGGTCGTCGGGGCCGGTCCGGGTGCGGATCCCGGGGGTGGTCCCGGTCATCGGGCTTCCGCCGGGTGTGCGGACGCCTCCCGGTCGAGCAGGCGGGCGGCGTCCTCGACGTGCGGGGGCAGGGTCCGGCGGCAGGCGAGGGCGGCCGGGAACCGGGCGAGGCTCTCCCGGAGGGCGCGGCGAGCGCCGGGCCGGCCGGCCGCGGCGGCCAGTGCGAGGTCGGCGAAGGCGCGCAGGGCGACCGGCCAGGGGCGGCGCAGGCAGGTGGTGAGCACGTGGTTGCGCCGGACGAGGAAGGAGCGGCCGGTGCGTCCGTGGTTCTCGGGGAGGTGGCGGGCGCACAGGGAGGGTTCGTAGGCCACGCCCCAGCCGGCGGCGGCGAGGTCGTAGGCGAGCAGGGTCTCCTCGCCGCCGAAGAAGAGCAGCGGGTGGTAGCCGCCGGCGCTCAGGAAGGCTTCCCGTCGGACCACGCAGGCGCAGCCGAGGAAGCCGAGCACCGGGCGGCCGGGCAGGTCCGGTTCGGGCCGCAGCGGGGAGGCGGCGAGTACGGCGTTGAGGGGGTCCTCGGCGGCTTCCTCGCCGACCAGGGTGCGGGCGGCGAGCAGGCCGAGCCGGGGGTGCCGGTCGAGGAGGTCGGCGGCCCGGGCCAGGCTGCCGGGCTGCCACCAGGAGTCGTCGTCGCTGAAGGCGACGTAGCGGGTGCGCGCGTGCCGGACGGCCAGGTTGCGGCCGAGGGCGCCGGTGTTGGCGGCGGGCCGCAGCAGCCGGGTGATGGCCGGGTGGCCGGCCACGGCACGGCAGGTGGTGTCGTCGCGGGAGTTGTCGACCACGATGACCGGCGGCCGCTCGGGCAGCTCGGCCAGCGCGTCCAGGGTGCGCAGCAGGCTGGCGCTGCGGTCGCGGGTGATGACGGCGACGGTGACGCGGGGATCGCCCGGTGCGGTGGGGCGGCGGACGCGGCCGGGGGCGTGCTCAGTGGACATGCGCCGCCTCCGTTCCGCTCTGCTGCCGGCCGCGGACGTCCCGCAGCAGCGTCAGGCAGGCCGCGGCGACCTCGTCGGTGCGGATGCGCAGCAGGCGGGCGTCGGGGGTGCGGCCGTGCGGGTCGCCGGGCGGGCCGGGTTTCCACAGGGCGACGTGGTCGGGGCTCGGCGGCGGGCCCCACAGGCGGGGGGCGACCGGCCCGAACAGGGTGACGGAGCGGGTGCCGTGGGCCACCGCGAGATGGGCGAGGCCGGTGTCGCCGCTCAGGACCAGGGACGCCCCGGCGACCAGCGCGGACAGCTGCCCGAACGGCAGGCCGCCGGTCAGCACGTCGCCGCCGCGCCGGCCGCTGTGCTCGGCCACCGAGCGGACCAGGGCGTCCTCGCCGGGGCCGCCGGTGAGGACCACGCGGTGCCCGGCGGCATGCAGGCACCGTACGACGGCGGCGAACCGCTCCCCCGGCCAGCGGCGGGAGCCCGAGGCCGCGCCGGGGTGCACGACGACCGCGCCGGGGGCCGGGGACGGCGTGGCGGGCGGCGGCAGCCGCAGGTCCAGGGGGTCGGCGGGGATGCCGTAGGCGTGCAGGAAGGCGCACCAGCGGTCGCGTTCGTTGGCCTGCCCCTGCCAGGCCGGGCCGTCCGGGCAGGCGTGGGCGAGCAGCCGGCGCGGGTGCAGGGCGGCCAGCGCGTCGCGGCTCTCGGGACCGTTGCCGTGCAGGTCCATCGCCACGTCGGGGGGCGGCCCCCGCCAGTGGGTGAGGTCGGGTACCCCGCGGCCCGGTGCCTCGGCGGGGAACACCTCGTCCACCGCGCCCGTGGCCAGGGCGGGTTCGGTGAGGCCCGGCGGCTGGGCGAGGACGACCCGGTGGCCGGGGAAGGCCCGGCGGACACCGCGCAGCGCGGGCACGCCGGCCAGCAGGTCGCCGAGGCCCAGCGCGCGCAGGACCAGGACGCGCGGCGGGTGTCCGGGGTGCCGCGCGGCGGCGGTCACCCCGTGCGTCGTGCGGTCGCGTGCGGTCACCTCGTCCGTCCTCCGGTCGCAGCGGGGGTCAGGGCCGCGCGCCGGGCGAGGCCGGTGGTGGAGCGGCCGTCCAGGTAGGGCAGCAGCAGCACCTGGCCGCCCCAGCTCTCCACCAGGGGCTGTTCGGGCAGCGGGGTGCGGGCGTAGTCGCCGCCCTTGGCCCAGATGTGCGGGCGGAGTTCGCCGAGGATGCGTTCGGGGGTGTCCTCGTCGAACACGGCGACGGCGTCCACGCACTCCAGGGCGCGCAGCACCCGTACCCGGTCGGCGGCCGGGACGAGGGGGCGGCCGTCGCCTTTGCGGCGGCGTACCGAGTCGTCGGAGTTGATGCACACCACGAGGCAGTCGCCGGCCCGGCGGGCGGCCTGGAGCAGGGCGACGTGTCCGGCGTGCAGCAGGTCGAAGCAGCCGCCCGCGGCGACGACGGTGCCGCCGGCGGCGCGCACCCGGGCGGCGGTGCGCACGGCGTCGGCGGTGGTGTCGCCGTCGGCCTGTGGTTCCGCGGCGGTCTCCGGCTCGTCGGGGACGGCGACCGCGCGGGCGCCGCCCTCGGCGACGTACCGGGTGGCGGCGTGCACGGCGGCCTGTACGGCGGCCTCGGTGAGGTCGCCGTCGGCGAGCAGCCCGGCGGCGGCCGCGGCGAACCGGTCGCCGGCGCCGCAGGGGTCGCCGGTGGCGGCGGCCGGGGTCGGCACGAGCAGCGGGGTCTCGCCGTGCGAGAGCAGGGCGCCGCGTTCGCCGAGGGTCACGGCGACGGCCTGGGCCTCCCACGCCTCGACGAGGACGCGGGCGTCCCGGGCGGCGGTGCGCAGGCCGGCCGCCTCGCCGGCGTCGGTGTCGTCCAGCTGCCGGGCGAAGGCGCGGGCCTCCTGCGCGGAGGGGGTGGCGAGGCGGACTCCGGGGACGGGAGGCCGGCCGCGCACGTGCGGGTCCCAGACGACGGGTGCCGTCGCGTGCGTCAGGGCGTCCCGCAGGACGTCGGCGGTGCCGCGGCCGTAGTCGGCGACGAGGATGCCGCCGGCCGCCGCGACCGTGGACACCGCCTCCCGGGTGGCCTCGCGGGCGCGGCCCTCGCCGTCGTCGAGGCGGAGCAGCGGCCGGTCCCCGGCCAGTACCCGGGTCTTGCTGCTGAGGGTGCCCTCCAGCGGCACCTCGACCAGGCCGACCCGGCCGGCCAGCAGCTCCCGCAGGGTGTCGCTGGCGGCGTCGGAGCCGAGGGCGGTGACCAGGGTGACGGGGCGTCCGTCGGCGGCGGCGAGGCAGGCGGCGAGTGCGGCGCCGCCGGGGCGGGAACTGCGCCGGGTGCCGTGCACGACGGGTACGGGGGCGTCCGGGGCGAGCCGCTCGGCCCGGCCGCACAGGTCGTGGTCGAGCAGGGCGTCGCCCACGACGACCAGGGGCGTCCGCGCGGCGGTCATGTGTGTCCCTTCCTCGGGGCGACGGGTGCGCCGGGCGCGGTACGGCCGACCGTGCGGGCCCGGCCGACGAGCCGGCCGACGACACCCGGCTTGCCGTCGGCACCCGGCTTGCCGTCCGTGCCGTGCGCACCGTCCGGCTTGCCGGCCTCGCCGCGCTCGACGGCCTGGTCGAAGGCCTCGCAGAGCATGTGCACGGCGACCAGGTGGAGTTCCTGCACGGTGGCGGTGACGGGGGCGTCGACGCACAGTGCCTCGTCCGCGCCGAGCTGCAGCGGGTTGGGGGCCCGGCCGGTCAGCGCCCACACCGTCATGCCGAGCCGGTGCGCGCGGTCGGCGGCGGCCAGCAGGTTGGCGCTGGCGCCGCTGGTGGACAGCAGCAGGAGCACGTCTCCGGGGCGGCCGTGGGCGGCGGTCTGCCGGGCGAACACCTCCTGGACGCCGTAGTCGTTGGCGATCGCGGTGGTGGAGGAGGTGTCGGCGTGCAGGGCGACCGCGGAGAACGGCGGGCGGTCGTCCCGGTAGCGGCCGACGAGTTCGGCGGTGAGGTGCTGCGCCTGGGCGGCGCTGCCGCCGTTGCCAGCGACGAGCAGCCGGGCCCCGGAGCCCAGCCGCCGGGCGAGGCCGGTGCCCCAGCGCTCGATGAGCGGTGAGTGCTCGCGGAACGCCTCCAGGGCCTTGGCGAGGTCGTCGCAGTGGGTGGTGTCGGTGACGGTGTTCATCGGACGACTCCCGAGAGCGAGCGGATGGAGGACACGGCGCCGTACACCCCGGCCACGCCGTCGGCCACCCGGTCCCAGGTGTAGTGGCTGAGCACCCGGGAGCGGCCGGCGGCGCCGTACCGGGCGAGCCGGTCGGGGTCGGCGAGGAGGGTACGGACGACCGCGCCGAGGTCGTGGTCGTCGTCGGCCGGGACCAGGACGCCCGTGGTGCCGTCCACGACCGTGTCGAGCTGGCCGCCGACGGCGGTGGCCACGACCGGCGTGGCGCAGGCCATGGCCTCCAGCGGGACGATGCCGAAGGGCTCGTAGCGGGGCAGCGACAGCACCAGGTCGGCGCTGGACATCAGCCGGGGCATGCGGGCCCGGCCGACCCCGCCGAGCAGGGTGACCCGGTCCTGGACGCCGTACTCGCCGGCGATGCCGTACAGGCGTGCGGCCTCGGGTTCGGCGCCGAGCAGGTCGGCCTCGGGGCCGCCGGCGATGAGGAGTTCGGCGTCGGGGACGCCGGCCAGGGCGCGGATGGCGCGGTCGAAGCCCTTGCGGGGCACGAGCCGGCCGACGGCCAGCAGCCGCTTGCGGGCGCCGGGCGGGCGGGTGCGGGCGCCGGGCGTGAACTGGTCGGGGTCGACGCCGCAGGGGACGACGCTGATCCGGTCCTCGGGCAGCCCCATGGCCTTGAGTTCGGCCACCTCGTCGCTGCAGGTGGCGATGATGCGGGTGCACTCGTGGCCGATGGCCTCCTCGACGGCGAGGCGCTGCGGCGGGCTGGTGTCGGCGTCGCCCTGGTAGCGCTTCTTCACCGTGCCCAGCGCGTGGTAGGTCTGCACGACGGGGATGCCGAGGTCGCGGGCGCCGGCCAGGGCTGCCAGGCCCGACATCCAGAAGTGGGCGTGCACCACGTCGGGCGGGTTCTGGGCCCACTGCCGGGCCAGGAAGGCGCCGAACTCGGTCATGTGGGGCAGGAGTTCGTCCTTGGGGACGGGCGCGGGCGGTCCGGCGGGCACGTGCACCACCTGTACGCCGTCGATGAGGGTCATCCGGTCCGGCAGGCCCGCCGAGTCCCGCCGGGTGTACACCGTGACCCGGTATCCCTTTCTGGCGAGCTGCCGGGCGGTCTGCGCCACGTACACGTTCTGGCCGCCCGCGTCCGGTCCGCCGAGCGCGGCCAGCGGGCTGGCGTGCTCGGAGACCATGGCGACACGTCCGGCCGTGTGCGGAATGCGGCTCATCGGGTGACCTCCTTGATCAGGCGCTCCCAGTCGTCGAGGAAGCGCCGCTCTCCGTAGCGGGCCTGGGCCGCGGCCCGGGCCGCCGCGCCGGTGCGGCGGGCCCGCTCGGGTTCGGCGAGGAAGGTCCGTACGGCGTCCTCCAGGACGTCGAGGCGGTTGGAGACCACCCCGGCGCCGTCGGGTATCGCCTCCCGGACCTCCGTGGTGTCCAGGGCGACCACGGGCATGCCGAGGAACATGGCCTCCAGCAGGGACAGTCCGAGCGAGGTCCAGCGCACGGGGTGCAGGTAGACCCGGCAGCGGGCCATCTCCCGGTGCATTTCGTGCTGCGGCAGGTCCCGGGCGCGGCAGCGGCCGGGGGGCAGGCCGAGGTGCTCGGCGAGTCCTTCGGTGCGCATCCCGAAGACGTCCAGGGGGGCGGACCGGGCGAACCGGGGCAGCAGGTCGGTGCCGGTGGTACGGCCCCTGCGCACGGGCTCGTTGACCACGACGGCCGCGCGCCGCTCGGTGCCGGTGTAGAGCGGGCCGGGGTCGATGATGCCGTGTTCGACGACCTCGGCCGGGGCCTGGCCGTTGTCCCACATGAGCCGGTTGAAGTGGGTGACGTGCACGACGGGGATCCGGGACTGCCCGGCCAGCGGGTGGAGTTGCCGCTCGGGTGTCTCGTCGGGGCTGTTGTGCTCGACGTACACGGCGGGCACGTCCACGCCGGGCCGGCGGCCGGTCCAGCGCAGGGCCAGGCCGAGTTCGTGCGGGCGTTGCAGCACCATCAGGTCGATGTCGCAGTACCACAGCTGCTTCGGGGTGCGTTCCCGCACGGACTCGGGCCAGTCCCAGGTCACGGCCCGGCCGAGGCCGTCGGGTCCGCGGTCGCCGGTGACCGGGACCAGGTAGGTGTGGGGGCCCTGCACGAAGGCGGTGAGCCAGGATCCGTGGACGTGCCAGACGAGGATGTTCATGACTGCGGCTCCTGGATGAGCTTGTGCACCGCGCGCAGCACGTCCTGTCCGGTGACCTCGTCCAGGCAGGGGTGGCCGGGCACCGGGCAGGTGAGGGCCCGGGTGTCCGCGCACGGCGCCGACTGGTCGCCGAGCAGGATGACGGGGACGCCGTACGGTGCCCAGCGTCCGGCCGGTACGACGGGTGCGAACAGCGAGACGACCGGGGTGCCGACGGCGGCGGCGAGGTGGGCGGGGCCGGTGTTGGCGCTGATCACGACGTCGGCCATGCGCAGGACCCCGGCGAGGGTGCGGGGGGACGTCCGGCCGCCGAGGTCGACGGCCAGGCCGCCGCTGACCTGGCGGGTGAGGCCGGTCTCGGCGGGGCCGCCGGTGACGACCACGCGGTGTCCGGCGTCGGTGAGCAGCGTGACCGCCTCGGCGCAGCGGTGCGGGCTCCAGGCGCGGGCGGGGGCGCTGGCGCCGGGGTGCAGGACGACGTAGGGGCCGTTGCCGGTGAGGCCGCCGGTGTCCGGGGGTGGCAGCACGCGCAGCCGGCCGTCGTCCCCGGGCGGGGCCGGGAAGCCGAGGGCGGCGGCGGTGTCGAGGGCCGCCTCGGCCTCGTGCCGGCCCTCCTGCCGCCGGTGGCGTACGTCGAGCAGCCGGCCGGGGTGGTCGACGCTGTCGGCCCCGATCCGGCCGATGCCGGCGAGCCGGAGCAGCAGGGCGGTGGGCAGCGGGCTCTGGTGGAACGACGTGAGGACGAGCGCGGTGTCGTACGCCCCGGCGCGCAGCCGCCCCACCAGCCCGTCGATGTCGGCCGGGCTGACCGGAGGCGGGTCGAACCCCTCCCAGGGCGCCTCCCAGACCAGCACCTCGTCCACCCCGGGCAGCAGCCGGGCCGCGTCGGCACCCCGGGGACCGCAGAGCACTGTGACGTGCGAGGAGCCCGCGGCGACGGCACGCACGGCGGGCCCGGCGAGCAGCACGTCACCGAAGCTGTCGAGCCGGACGACGAGGGATCTCACGCCGGCCACCTCCCCGCGGGCCCGACGGCGTCCGGCACCGCGCGCCGGACCCGCTCGTGGGCGACCGGACCCGGGGAGGAGACGGCGTCCGGGGAGGAGACCGCCTCCAGGGCGACCGAGGAGGAGACCGCGTCCGGGGAGGGGGCGGGCGGGCGGCCGCGGGTCCCCGCGTCCGCCGGAGCCGGCCGCGGCCGGGCGGCCGCGGGCGGACCGGAGGCGTGCCGCCGCACCGGGATCCCCGCCTCGGCGAGGGCGGCGCGGACCGCGGTGAGGGGGTCGGGGGCGCTCTCCGTGGCGAAACGTTCCACCTCGGCGGGAGCGGTGGCCGCGTCGGGGACCAGGACGCCTCGGGCGCCGGCCGCGCGGGCGGCCAGCACGTCGGCCGCGATGTCGCCGATCACCAGGCACTCGGCGGGCGGCACGCCCAGCCGTCCGGCGGCCGCGAGGACGAGGCCGGGGCGGGGCTTGCGGCAGGCGCAGCCGGCGTCGGGGGCGTGCGGGCAGAACACCCAGGTGTCCAGGCCGCCCAGCAGTTCGTCGGCGCGCTCGTTGACGCGCAGCACCTGCTCGGTGGTGAGCAGCCCGCGGCCGATGCCGGACTGGTTGCTGACCACGCCGGTGGCCAGGCCGTGCGCCCGGGCCAGCGCGACGGCCGCCGCGGCGCCCGGCAGCAGCCGGACCCGGCCGGGGTCGCCGTTGTACGGCACGTCCACCACGAGGGTGCCGTCGCGGTCGAACAGTACGGCAGACAGTCTGCTCACCCGGCACCTCCGAGGGGCTCGGCGTGCCGGTGGCGGACGACTCCGCGCACCCAGTGCCGGACGGCCAGCGGCGGGATGAGCACGCTGGTGCCGAGCATCCCGGCGATCTCGCGGGTGGTGCGCGGGCCGGGCAGGATCCGGGCGAGCGCGAACTCGGCGGTGCCCAGCGTCCACAGGGCCGCGCAGACCCGCGCGGCCCGGCGCCGCCCGGTCAGGGCGCAGCCGGCGGCGGCGAGGGCCGCGCCGGTGACCACAGCGTGGCGGGGCAGCCGGCCGCGGGGCGCCTGCGCCCGGTCCCACCAGTCACGGCCGTGCAGCCGGTTCATCAGGGCGTCGTCGGCGTTGCCCCGCTGCGCGGGCAGCGAGGCCCACCAGTGGGCCGGCCGGACCGGGTGCCGGGTGACGCGTGCGCCCCGGACCAGGTCCCAGCCCGCCCGCTGCACCCGCAGGGCCAGGTCGGCGTCCTCGCGGAAGGCCCGCGGGAAGCGTTCGTCGAAACCGCCGGTCCGCTTGAGTGCCTCGGTGCGGTACGCCATGTCGGCGGTGGCCCAGGCGGCGTTCTCCAGGCCCTTGGTGGTGCGTTCCCAGTCGGTGGGCCGGCGGTCCAGGGGCAGGGGGACACGCAACTGCCCCTGGACGCCGCCGACCTCGGGGCCGGCCGCCCGCAGGTCGTCGGCGAGCCGCCGGGACCAGTCCGGCAGCACCTGAACGTCGTCGTCCAGGAACACCGTCCAGGGCGTACGGACGGTCTGCCAGCCGGCGTTGCGGGCGGCGGCCGGTCCTTTGCCGCCGGTGCGCAGGGTGCGCACCCGGTCGAGCAGCTGCCCGGCCGTTTCCAGGTTCAGACCGCCGTCGGTTCCGGGCCGGTCGTCCACGACGACCACCTCGTGCGGCGGATGGCCGTCGGCCGCGGCGAGCGCGCGCAGGCAGTCCGCGAGGCAGGGCCGGCCGATCGTCGGGACGACTACGGTGTAGGCGGGGGCGCCGGTCATGCGAACGCCTTCCCGCGGCGGATCGCGAACGGGCCGAGCACCAGCAGGTCCACGGGTGCCGAGCCGAAGCACTCCAGGGCGTCCCGGGGATCGTCGACCATGGGCCGCCCGGCGGTGTTCAGGCTGGTGTTGACCACCACCGGCAGCCCGGTGCGCCGTTCGAAGCCCTCGATCATCCGGGCCACCAGCGGCTCCTGGGCGCGGTCCACGGTCTGGATGCGGGCCGTGCCGTCGACGTGCACCACGGCCGGGATGCGGGCCTTCCAGCCTGCGGCCACCCCGTGCACGAACAGCATGTGCGGGCTGGGCAGCGGTCCGTCGAAGATCTCCCCCGCGCGTTCGGCGAGCACCATGGGCGCGACCGGCCGGAACTCCTCGCGCCCCTTGACCGCGTTGAGCCGCTCCAGGTTCTCCGCCTTGCCGGGGTGGGCGAGCAGCGACCGGTGGCCGAGCGCGCGCGGCCCGTACTCGCTGCGCCCCTGGAACCAGGCCACGATCCGGTCGGCGGCCAGCGCCTCGGCGGCCGTCTCGGCGATGTCGGCGGGCTCCTCGTACGGTACGGCCGCCCGGTCCAGCCAGGCGCGCAGTTCGGCGTCGCTCCAGCCGCGGCCCAGGGCGGCGGTCGGCATCGGCTCCAGGGTGTCCTTCTGACCGGCGACGTGCGCCGCCGCGCCCAGCGCCGTTCCGGCGTCGCCGGCGGCGGGCTGCACCCACACGTCGCTGAAGCCGCTCTCGCGCCACAGCCGGGTGTTGGCCACGCAGTTGAGGGCGACCCCGCCGGCCAGGGTGAGCGCGTCCTCGCCGGTGCGCTCGCGCAGCCACCGGGCCAGGCCGAGCATGGTCTCCTCCAGGCAGAGCTGGGCGCTGGCCGCGAGGTCGGCGTGGTCCCGGTCCCAGGCGCCGCCGGCCGGGCGGGGCGGGACCAGTTCGTCCCAGGGCACCGGGCGGGCCCGGAAGCCGCCGTCGTCGGTGGCGTGGACGTACTCGCGCAGCCGGCCGGCGAAGCGCGGGGTGCCGTAGGAGGCGAGCGCCATCACCTTGAACTCGTCGCTGCTGCGCAGGAATCCGAGGTGCTGGGTGAGGTCCTCGTAGAACAGGCCGAGGGAGTCGGGCAGCCGCTGGGTGCCGAGGACGGTCAGTTCCCGGCCGGTGTAGCGGCCGGCCAGATGCGAACCGCACTCGCCGCGGCCGTCCAGGACCAGGACGGCGCAGTCCGGGTACGGCGAGACGGCCCCGGCGGAAGCCGCGTGCGCCACGTGGTGCGGGACGAACCTCACCTTCGCCGGGTCCAGTCCGGGCAGGGCCTCGGCGAGGAACTCCGGCGCCTGCCGGGCGTACTGCTGGCGCAGGTGGTCCCAGGGGTCGTGCAGGCCCATCTCGTCGGCGGGGCGGGCCAGTGCGGGGTCGTACGAGTAGGCGACGGCGTCCAGGTCCGACGGGGTGAGGCCGGCCTGCTCCAGGCACCAGCGGGCCGACTGCTCGGGCAGCTCCCAGGCGGAGAAGGGAACGGGCCGCTTGCCGTGCTTGCGGCGCGAGAACCGCTCCTCCTCCGCCGCCGCCACGATCCGGCCGTCGGTGAGGAGGGCGGCGGCGGGGTCGTGGAAGAGTGCATTTATTCCGAGGACGTGCATGCGCTGTCTCCAGGGCCGGGGAGGGGCGGGGGTCAGGACTGCGGGGCCGGTTCCTCCGGGTGCGGGGCCGGTGGCGGGGGCTGGGCCGCGAAGTAGGCGATCGTCTGCTTCAGGCCCTCCTCCCAGGGGACCTGCGGCGACCAGCCGAGCAGTTCGCGCGCGAGGGTGGTGTCGGGGCGGCGCCGCCCGGGGTCGTCGACGGGCCGGTCTATGAACGCGATCGGGGACCGGGAGCCGGTCAGGGCGACCACCCGGCGGGCCAAGTCGGCCATGGTGATCTCGTCGCCGCCCCCGATGTTGACGGGCCGCACCGCCCTGCTCGCGGCGACCCGCAGGATGCCGTCGACGGTGTCGTCCACGTAGCACAGCGAGCGGGTCTGGCTGCCGTCGCCGGTCACCGTGAGCGGTTCGCCGGCGAGGGCCTGGCAGATGAAGGTGGGGACCGCGCGCCCGTCGTGCGTCCGCATCCGCGGGCCGTAGGTGTTGAACAGCCGCACTATCCCGGCGTCCGTGCCGTTGGTGCCGGCGTGCGCCGTCACCAGGGCTTCCGCGAACCGCTTGGACTCGTCGTACACGCTGCGCGGCCCGACCGGGTTCACGTTGCCCCAGTAGCCCTCGTGCTGCGGGTGCACCAGCGGGTCGCCGTACACCTCCGAGGTGGAGGCGAGCAGGAAACGGGCGCCGTCGCGTTCCGCGATCGCCAGGGCGTTGCGGGTGCCGAGGCTGCCCACGTCCAGGGTCTCCAGCGGCATGCGCAGGTAGTCGGCGGGCGAGGCCGGGCAGGCGAAGTGCAGGACCAGGTCGTACGGGCCCGGCAGCTGCTCGGGGCAGCGCGCCGCGGAGACGTCGCAGTGCACGTACCGGAAGCCGGGCCGGGCCTGGAACGGGGCGACGTTCTCGCGCCGCCCGCAGGCCAGGTTGTCGGCGCAGTCGACTTCGACGCCTGAATCCAGCAGGCGTTCGCACAGGTGGGAGCCGAGGAAGCCGGCGCCGCCGGTCACGAGGGCGCGCCGCCAGGAGAACGGTGTGTCACCAGTCATGGGGGCTCTTCCTTCGTCGTCCTTGGGTCCACGCGTCCGCTTCGTCCGTGTCTGGACCTGCGTCGTCCGCGCACCTCGGGGAGGAATCGACGCGGGGCGTCCGGCGCGTGCCGCGTCGCCGGGTCCGACGTCGTCGGCCCGTTGAAGAAGGGAGGACAGGGCTCGGGTCCCGTCGTCACGCGGGACCGCCCTGGTCGGCCGCCACTGGCTGGACGGCACTGGCAGCTGGGTTCCCCTGCCAGTTGGTTTCACACGTTGGATTCTTCATTGTCCGGAATCAGGGGTACTCGCGCGACTCAGCAGCCCCGATCACCACAGGGGAGACGCGAGCGGCTGCTGACCGGCCGGTTCAGCTTCCTGGAGGGTGCGGCCACCGCCGGGGACGTGCTCGCCCAGCGGCACTCGGCCGCGGCCTGACGCGGGCCTGCATCCGGTTCGGCACGGCGTGGAACCCGATTCCGGGGTTTCCGGCCAGGCCGACTGGCCATGGAGACGCTCGGCCCGCGGGCGTACGACACGCTGCTCTGCGTCCGCGGTCCGCCGCGCTGGCCCCAAGTGGCCTCCCTCCGTGCACGGTTCCGGTTTTTGAGACGACTCGCGGCCTGGGTGTCGGTGGTCGAAGGGCCGGCGGCGCCCGTAGGCCGGCGAGCGGATCACCGGCCGGCCAGGACTGCGCGCGGGTGCCGGCCGACATCCGGCCGGCCGCCGACGACTGGCCGGTGCCAGGGTCAGCGCCCGGGCCCGCACCCCGGGCCGGCCGGCGCTGGTGGCGGCGGACGCGGCGTGTCCGGGCATCCTGGACCACTGGTGGCGGTGGGCGCTCTCCGGAGCGGGCCGGACGGCCGCCGGACGCCACTCGATGCGCTGACCGGGCCCGGCGGACCGTGTAGCGCGCCGTGGCCGGGGCACTCGGCGCGGCGACGGCCGGCCGCTTTCGGGCCGCCGCGCGGACGCAGGAGGTAACGACCATGGGTCATGGCGGAAACGTCATCCAGGAGCTGACCACCGATCACCGCGAGGTCGAGGAGATCTTCGGCCGCATCGAGGCGCTGCCGCCCGGCTCCGCGGAACGCAAGACCCTCTGCGACCAGGCCACGATGGAGCTGGTCCGGCACTCCGTCGCCGAGGAGTCCTACCTGTACCCGGCGGTGCGCAAGCACGTGCCCAACGGGGGCGCCCTGGCCGACAAGGAGCTGGAGGACCACGCCAAGGCCGAGCAGCTCATGAAGGACCTGGAAGGCTGTGACGCGGACGATCCCCGCTTCGACACGCTCATGACCCAGCTGATGACCGAGATCCGGTCCCATGTGGCGGACGAGGAGCAGAACCTCTTCCCTCAGCTGGAGGCGGTCTGTCCCCCGGACGCGCTGATGGACCTCGGCGACAAGGTCCGCCGGGCGAAGAAGATGGCCCCCACCCGTCCGCACCCGGCGGCGCCGGACACTCCCCCGGCCAACAAGATGCTGGCGCCGGGAGCCGGTCTGGTCGACCGGTTGCGCGACGCGCTGTCGGGGCGGGGCAAGGAGAGCTGACAGGGTGCTCCCCCACGGGGGCCGGGCGCACGCCCGGCCCCCGTTCGGTGGCGCCGTCCAGTCGTCCGGTGCCGGCGTACGGCGGAGCGCCTCACAGCCACGGGGCGGGCCGGGTGCCGGAGCGGTGCCGGGGGTGGGTCGCCCGGCACAACAGCCGGAACGCCTGGAAGAGGGTGAGCGGCCACAGCAGCGCGAAGCACCACAGCAGCGCGGGTTCCGAGGTGCGGATGCCCATGACGGCGACGAACGCCGAAGCGGCCGCCAGCAGGAGCACCGACGCCGGCAGCCACATCCGGTCCCGGACGGCCCCCATGCGGCGCGCCAACCGCCGGTCCTGCCGGAGGTTCGCCTCGATCTGCAACAACGCGAGCCGCTCGCTCGGTGACAGCCGTACCTTGTCGTGCATGTCCCACATCTCCCAGTCGTCCACGGCAACGGCACCTCCTCCGCCGGCCGGCGGCCTCCGTCCCGCGGCACCGGGTTCCCCGCCCGGCCCGGCCGAAGCGGAGCCGTGGAACGGGGGCCGGGGGCAGGTACGTGCCGCTACACACCGTGAGCCCGCACGCGTACAGGTGTCCTTCCCAGCCGCAAGGCCGATACTTCCAAGTAGACGGGAACGGCCGGATACGAGGAGACACCCATGAGGATGCTGATCAACGTGCCGGAGACCGTGGTGGCGGACGCGCTGCGCGGCCTGGCGAACGCGCATCCCGAACTGAACGTGGACGTGGAGAACCGGGTGATCGTCCGCCGCGACGCCCCCGTGTCCGGGCAGGTCGCGCTGGTCTCGGGCGGCGGCTCGGGGCACGAGCCGCTGCACGGCGGGTTCGTCGGACCGGGCATGCTCTCCGCCGCCTGTCCCGGGGAGGTCTTCACCTCGCCGGTGCCCGACCAGATGGCGCGCGCCGCGGCCGCCGTGGACAGCGGGGCGGGCGTGGTGTTCATCGTCAAGAACTACACCGGTGACGTGCTGAACTTCGACATGGCGGCCGAACTGGCCGAGGACGAGGGCATCCAGGTCGCCAAGGTGCTCGTCAACGATGACGTCGCGGTCACCGACAGCCTGTACACGGCCGGCCGGCGCGGTACCGGCGCGACGCTGTTCGTGGAGAAGATCGCGGGCGCCGCAGCGGCCGAGGGGCAGCCGCTGGAGCGCGTGGAGGCCGTCGGCCGCCAGGTCAACGAGAACTCCCGCAGCTTCGGCGTGGCCCTGAGCGCCTGTACGACCCCGGCGAAGGGCAGCCCGACCTTCGATCTGCCGGACGGTGAGCTGGAGTTGGGCATCGGCATCCACGGCGAGCCGGGCCGCGAGCGGCGGCCGATGATGACGTCCGGCGAGATCGCCGACTTCGCGGTGAACGCCGTCCTGGAGGACATGCCGCCGCGCAGTCCCGTCCTGGTCCTGGTCAACGGCATGGGCGCCACCCCGCTGTTGGAGCTGTACGGCTTCAACGCCGAGGTGCAGCGGGTGCTCCGGGAGCGCGGTGTCCCCGTGGCCCGCACCCTCGTCGGCAACTACGTCACGTCCCTGGACATGGCGGGTGCCTCGGTGACGCTGTGCCAGGTGGACGAGGAGCTGCTGCGGTTGTGGGACGCGCCGGTGAACACCCCGGCGCTGCGCTGGGGAATGTGATACGGCGGAGCAGGCGGCCGTCGATCCGGCCGTACGGTCAACAGCCCTATGACGCGAGGAGTTCCAGTGCTCGACGCCGATTTCTTCCGCCGTTGGATGAGGGCGGTCGCCGCATCCGTCGACCGCGAGGCGGACCGGCTCACCGCCCTCGACTCGGCCATCGGGGACGCCGACCACGGCAGCAATCTGCAGCGCGGGTTCACGGCCGTGGCGGCTGCCCTGGAGAAGGAGGCGCCCGGTACCCCGGGGGCCGTCCTGACCCTGGCCGGGCGGCAGTTGATCTCGACGGTCGGGGGTGCCTCGGGTCCGCTGTACGGGACCCTGCTGCGCCGGACCGGCAAGGCGCTCGGGGATGCCGCCGAGGTCGGTGAGGAGCAGCTGGCCGCGGCGCTGCGGGAGGGCGTGGACGGGGTGATGAAGCTCGGCGGGGCGGCACCCGGCGACAAGACCATGATCGACGCGCTGGCGCCGGCCGTGGACGCGCTCGGCTCCGGGTTCGCCGCGGCGCGGGCCGCCGCCGAGGAGGGTGCGCTGGCCACCACGCCGTTGCAGGCCCGCAAGGGCCGTGCGAGCTATCTGGGTGAGCGCAGCATCGGCCACCAGGATCCGGGGGCGACCTCGTCGGCGCTGTTGATCGCCGCGCTGGCCGACACGGCGGAGGCGGGCGGTGAGTGAGGGGAATTCGGTCGGGATCGTGCTGGTGTCGCACAGCGCGGAGGTGGCCGCCTCGGTTGCCGCGCTGGCGAAGGGCCTGGCGGGCGGGGCCCTCTCGGTGCCGGTCGCCCCGGCCGGCGGCACCGAGGACGGCGGGCTCGGCACCAGCGCCGAGCTGATCTCCGCCGCGGCGGCCTCGGTGGACCGAGGGGCCGGGGTGGCGGTCCTCACCGACCTGGGCAGCGCGGTGCTCACGGTGAAGGCGCTGCTGGCCGAGGGCGACGAACTGCCGGACGGCGCACGTCTGGTGGACGCTCCGTTCCTTGAGGGCGCGGTGGCCGCCGTGGTCACCGCCGCGACGGGTGCCGACCTGGACGCGGTGGAGGCCGCGGCGGTGGAGGCGTACGGCTACCGGAAGGTGTGAGGGGTTCCCCGACCGGGCCGGTCAGTCGCCGGTGACGAAGAGCCTGGCCAGCCGCTCGCCCTCGGTGACCGCCGCCGCGTGGTCCTCGATGGGGCTGACTCGCGAGTCGCGGAAGACGATGTAGGTCACGTCCGAGGGCACCCCGCCGACCTGCGGGTCGGGGTCGATGCCGAGACCGGCCGCGGTGGCGTAGGAGGCCTCGCCGATGAGGTCGCTGGGGCCGGTGTCGCCGACGACCGCGTACTGCACCCGGTCGCCGTGGACGACGGCGACCACGGAGCCGCCCCGCACGCCGTACGCGCGGTAGTCCCAGCGGGAGCTGGGCGCCGGGACGACGACGTAGGGCAGGGTCTCGGCGCTCAGCTGGCGGCCGTCGGACTGCTGGAAGGCGGTGATGGCGGCGAACATCGGGTCGGTGCTGCTGTTGCAGTGGGTGGTGGGGCGGCCGTCGCAGTCGATGTCCATGTCGGCCTTCCAGAAGACGGCGTCGCGGGTGCCGCACACGGGGACGGTCGCGGGGCCGTCGGCATCGGTGCGGTAGCGGCCCTTGGAGAGCTCGGTGCACGTGCCCGTCCGGGCCAGCAGGTCGGCGGCGGAAACCGCGCCCTCGCCGCCGGCCACGAGCCGCTCGCGGGGCGGCAGGGCGGTGGCCGGCAGGGCGGTGGCCGCGGCGGGCAGTGCCGCCGGGGCGAGCAGTGCCGCACCGGCCGCGGCCAGTGTCAGCGACGGAAAACGCACGGTGAGGGGCCCTCTCGTCGGGGACAGGGGGAACAACCAGCCCACTGTGCGGCCGGTCCGGGCGCCCGGCCACGGAAGCCACCGCGAAAGGGCCGGATGGAGCACGCCCCTGACACCCTGTCAGGGGACAGTGCGGGAGAGAAGGGCCGGGAGGGGGAACAACAGGGGCCGGGGGTCCGGCCGGTATCCGTCCGGACCCCCGGCCACCCGTGCCGGCGCGGGATCGGCGACGACAGCGTGTCCGCGCCACAGGCGTGAACTCCCCTGTGTCCCGGGGTGGTTCAGCCGTAGGGAGGCTCAGCATACGTAACCCCCGGGGACGGTCACCACCGCGGCCCCCTTGCTGCGGCCGCACCCGCCGGGCCATATTGGTCCGGACCTTTACGTGATGCCGAGGCCGTCGGGGAGGCAGGGCCGTGCGACGCGTTCCCGTTCCGCTCGTGCTGCTGTGTGGTTCGCTGCTGCTGGTGGCGTCGTGCGGGTGGAGCCGGGCCGACGACGGCGACGAGGGCCGGGTGCCGGGCGCTCCGGCCGGGATCACCGCGGCGGCGGGCAGCGCCACGAGCGTGCACGTGATGTGGAACGCGGCGCCGGGGACCTCCGGGGTCCGTACCTACGAGGTCTATCGCGACACCACAAAGGTGGCCGAAGTACCGGGTTCGCAGCACATGGTGGACGTCACCAGGCTCAGGCCGTCGACCATGTATGCCTTCACTGTGCGGGCCCGGGACACCGCGGGCCGGCTGGGCCCGCCGAGCCGGGCGGTGCGGGCCCGGACGCCGGCCGCGACGCCGGCGGACCGCTCGGCACCGACCCGGCCGCCGACCACCGACGGGCGGGCCGTGGGCAGCCGCGCGGTCCAGTTGGCCTGGGGCGCTTCCCGGGACGACCGGGGTGTGCTGTCGTACGACGTCTACCAGGGCGGCGTGAAGATCCACAGTGTGGGCGGGAACCAGACCGGCACCGTCGTCACCGGGCTGCGCCCCGGCAGCCGGTACGTCTTCACGGTCCGGGCCCGGGACGCCGCCGACAACCTCTCCCCCGCCGGTCCGCCGGTCCGCCTCACCACGCCGGGCAGCGACGACGGCCGAGACCCCGCGCCCACCGGGTTCACCGCCACCACCCACCGCTCCGGCGGCGCCTACTACATCGACCTGGCCTGGGATCCGCCGCGCACGGACGGGGTGATCACCGAGTACCAGATCCAGGTGGACGGCACCACGGCCACCTCGCTCGTCTGGGGCGGCACTCCGCCGCGCGGCCGGGCCCGGCACAGCTTCTACACCGGCACCGCCGCCGGGGAGGAACACCGGGTACGGCTGCGTGCGCGGCTGCCGGACGGCACCTGGGGCGGCTGGTCGGCGCAGCGGAAGGTGACCACGGGCGGCTGACCGGCGCACCGGCCCGGTGGCCGGCGTGCGCCGGACGGAGGAATCCGTCACCCGGCCGGGTCCCGCCCGCATGCGGTGCGCCCCGGGGCGGCGTTGGCTGCGGTTGAGGCAGCACGGACGTTTCCCGACCCTCGGCGGCGCATGGGACGTACCGCCGACCGTGCCGCCGGAGGCCAGACCATGGACAACTCGCGACTCCTGCTCCGCTCCGGCCTGACCCTGGCGGCCGCCGCCGCGCTCCCGGCCGCGCTCGCCGGGCCGTCCGCGGCGGCCTCGGGCATCTCGGTCAGCACCACCGGCTCCACGGTCTCGGTGGTCACCAGCGCGTGCGCGCAGATCAACGGCAGCTGGGGGACGGCGGCCCTGCTCACCAGCCGGCAGGCGAACTTCGCCCAGGGCCGGCAGGTGGCGCTGTCCGGCACCTCCGTCAGCCAGTCCGCGGCCTGGTCGTCGGTGAGCCCGGGGACGTACACCGTCGTGGTGGTCTGCTCCAGCGGCAGCACCGCCGGCAGTCAGTCGGTGATCGTCTCCGCGCCCACGCGGCCGACGATCTCCGCGACCTCCAGCCCCGCTCCGTCCCGGGGCGTGATGGGCGGCCTCGGCGGCGCCGCCCGTGACTACGGCCCGCTGACGCTGGGTCTCGGCGGCGCCATGGTCGGCGCCGGGCTGGTCGCCACCGGCTGGTTCCTGCGCCGCCGCTCCAGGCCGTACCGCCTCTGACCACCCTTCAGTCGGGGTCCGGCAGTCCGTCGAACTCCGCCAGGGCCTGGCTGAGCCAGCGGGTCCAGAAGGTCTCCAGGTCGATGCCCGCCCGCAGGACCAGGTGGCGCAACCGGTCCTCCGGGGCGTCCCGGTCCGGCGGGAAGTCGCGCTGCTCGATCTCCTGGTACTCGGTCAGCTGCCGCCGGTGCAGCTCCAGATGGCGGCGGAGATCGGCCGCCAGGCCCGCGGTGCCGACCACGGCCGCCGCGCGCAGCCGCAGCAGCAGCGGATCCCGCAGGGTCCTGGGTTCCTGCGCGGCGGCGGTCCAGCGGGCCAGCTCGGCGCGGCCCGCGGGCAGGACCTCGTAGCTCTTCTTCTGCCCGCGGGCCGGCTGTGCGGCCGGCAGCGTGCGGATGAACCCCTCGGCCTCCAGTTTCCCCAGCTCGCGATAGATCTGCTGATGCGTCGCGGACCAGAAGTAGCCGATCGACTTGTCGAACCGGCGGGTCAGCTCCAGGCCCGACGAAGGCTTTTCCAGCAGGGCGGTGAGGATCGCGTGCGGGAGTGACATGGGCTCATCCTAGGGACGCGCGTGCGGCCCCTACAGCGCCGCCGCCAGCTCGGTGCCCTGCTTGACGGCCCGCTTGGCGTCCAGTTCGGCCGCGACGTCCGCGCCGCCGATCAGGTGGGCGCTGACCCCGGCGGCCAGCAGCGCCTCGTACAGGTCGCGGCGCGGCTCCTGGCCGGTGCAGAGCACCACGGTGTCGACCTCCAGGACGGTGCTCTCGTCGCCGACGGTGATGTGCAGGCCGGCGTCGTCGATCCGGTCGTAGCGCACGCCCGGCACCATGGTCACGCCCCGGTGCTTCAGCTCGGTGCGGTGGATCCAGCCGGTGGTCTTGCCGAGGCCGGCGCCGACCTTGGTGGTCTTGCGCTGGAGCAGGTGGACCTGGCGGGGCGGAGCGGGGCGCTGTGGGGCGGCGAGGCCGCCGGGCGCCTGGTAGTCCATGTCGACACCCCACTGCCGGAAGTAGGTCTCCGGGTCCTCGCTCGCCTTGTCGCCGCCGTCGGTGAGGAACTCGGCGACGTCGAAGCCGATGCCGCCGGCGCCGAGGACGGCGACGCGGTCGCCGACGGGGGCGCCGTCGCGCAGGACGTCGAGGTAGCCGAGGACGCGGGGGTGGTCGACGCCGGGGATGTCGGGGGTGCGGGGGGTGACGCCGGTGGCGACGACGACCTCGTCGTAGCCGGCCACGGTCTCGGTGGTGACCCAGGTGTCCAGGCGTACCTCGACGCCGTGGGCGTCGAGCTGGTGGCGGAAGTAGCGCAGCGTCTCGTCGAACTCCTGCTTGCCCGGGACCTTGCGGGCGACGTTGAGCTGGCCGCCGATCTCGCTCGCCGCGTCGAACAGGGTGACGGCGTGGCCGCGCTCGGCGGCGGAGACCGCGCAGGCGAGGCCGGCCGGACCGGCACCGACGACGGCGACCCGCTTCTTCAGCCGGGTCGGCGCGAGCACCAGCTCGGTCTCGTGGCAGGCGCGCGGGTTGACCAGGCAGGAGGTGATCCGGCCGCTGAAGGTGTGGTCGAGGCAGGCCTGGTTGCAGCCGATGCAGGTGTTGATGGCCTCGGGGGTGCCGGCGGCGGCCTTGGCGACGAAGTCGGGGTCGGCGAGCATCGGGCGGGCCATGGAGACCATGTCCGCACAGCCGCCGGCCAGCAGCTCCTCGGCGAGTTCGGGGGTGTTGATGCGGTTGGTGGTCACCAGGGGCACCGAGACCTCGCCCATGAGCTTCCTGGTGACCCAGGTGTAGGCGCCGCGCGGTACCGAGGTGGCGATGGTGGGGATGCGGGCCTCGTGCCAGCCGATGCCGGTGTTGATGATCGTGGCGCCGGCGGCCTCGACGGCCTTGCCGAGCGCGATCACCTCGTCCAGCGAGGAGCCGCCCGGTACCAGGTCCAGCATGGACAGCCGGTAGATGACGATGAAGTCCTCGCCGACGGCCTCGCGCACCCGCTTGACGATCTCGACGGGGAACCGCATCCGGTTCTCGTACGAGCCGCCCCAGCGGTCCGTGCGCCGGTTGGTCTGCGCGGCGGTGAACTCGTTGATCAGGTAGCCCTCGGAACCCATGATCTCGACGCCGTCGTAGCCGGCCTGCCGGGCCAGGCGGGCGGCGCGGGCGTAGTCCCCGATGGTGCGCTCGACGTCGGCGTCGCTCAGCTCGCGGGGCATGAAGGGGCTGATCGGCGCCTGGAGCGGGCTGGGCGCGACGAGGTCGCGGTGGTAGGCGTACCGGCCGAAGTGGAGGATCTGCATCGCGATCCGGCCGCCCTCGCGGTGCACGGCGTCCGTGACGGTCCGGTGCTGCTCGGCCTCCGCCTCGGTGGTGAGCCTGGCCCCGCCCTCGTAGGGCCGGCCCTCGTCGTTGGGGGCGATGCCGCCGGTGACGATGAGTCCCACCCCGCCGCGCGCGCGGGCCGCGTAGAACGCCGCCATCCGCTCGAAGCCGCGCTCGGCCTCCTCCAGGCCGACGTGCATCGAGCCCATCAGGACGCGGTTGGGCAGCGTGGTGAAGCCCAGGTCGAGCGGGGTCATCAGGTGCGGGTAACGGCTCATCGGGGCCTCCGTGCGCGGTGTCGTCGCCTCTGTTGTAGAGGAAGCCCGACTCTTTATGCAACTAGTTGCACAACCGGGCGGCGGTGACACCGGACACGGTGGCCCGGACAAGAGGAAAGCCCCGGCCGACATCGGGTCGGCCGGGGCGTTGCCTCAGCACATCAGCACAAACCGGTGGAAATCATCGGCTTTCCAGGCGAAGGTGCAGGTCACGCTCCTGATCACCGGAGGCCGCACAGGTCTCCTCCACGGTGAACATCGAGTCCAGGGTGGTGCGGAACCGGTCGACGGCCCAGTAACCGCCCTGGACGTCCGCCTGGACGGGTGCGTCCAGGCGCACCGGCGGGCAGCCCGATCCGCGGGCCTGGGCGACGTCGTAGGTCCCGAGCCACACCATGGGCCGGGTCTCGTGGAGCTGCTGGGGCTCCTCGTCCGCGCCCCGGTCGGAGGCGAAGCACGTCCGCAGGGCGTCGAAGACGAGGCGGGCGTCCTCCTTCGATCCGCTGATCTCCACCGTGACGGTCTCCGGATGCGACCGCTCCGTGTCTGTCATTGATCGCTCCTTTCGTGGCCGCGCTGTGGTGGAACGGGGTACCCCGTCGAACAGCGTTCATCCTTAAGGAAAGCACCACGGACCGCCGGGCACACCTCAGCCGCGTGCGAACTTGTACGTCTTGCTGTCCGTGAGCACGCAGAATCCGGGCGAGACCACGATCACGCGCAGGACGGCGCTGCGCCGGTCGTAGTCGATGCCCTCCGCCTCGAAGGCGCCCGAGCAGGAGCTGCGCAGCGGCAGCTGGCGCAGCGCGGTGACATGGCCGGAGACGTCGGCGGTGCCGTTCGGCGCGGCCGACAGGTCGATCTGGAGCAGCGGCTTGGTGAACCCGAACAGGCTGCCCTCCGGGTCGTCGGAGGAGCACAGCAGGGTGGTGGGGCCGGAGAAGTCGCAGCCCTGGACGTCGCGGACGGCGTGGTCCAGGCGGACGGCCGAGGCCTGCGGGAGGTTCGCCGAGGGTGAGGTGGACGGGTTGACGCCCGGGGTCGGGAAGACCAGCAGGCGGGTCATCGTGCCCCACTCGCCGGACAGCATCCACTGGCCGTCGGGCGAGATGGCGTCCCACGAGTTGTTCAGCGCCTCGCCCGCGCCGAGCGTGTGGACGTACTCCGTCCAGGCACCGCCGGGCGCCTGCACGCGGAACATCTTGGAGTTGCCGGAGTCCCGCTGGTAGGGCTCGATGTAGTAGCCGTTGTACGAGGCGTCGGGGTCGCCGACGTGGTTCCAGCCGCGGCTGGAGACGCCGAGGGGGATGGTGCCGATGCCGGTGTAGTGGTTGGGGCTGTTCGCGGGGACCTCGACCGAGGTCAGGCCCTGGCTCTCGGTCAGCGGGTCGGCGCGGTCGGAGCCGGTCTCGGTCCAGAGGTCGGCCGCGCCGGCCGGCACGGGCGCGGCGAGGGACACGACGGCGGCGGTGGCGAGGGTGACGAGTCCGGCGAGGACTGCGTGACAGCGTTGCCGTGCGGACGCGGGCATGGCCGGCTCCTCGGAGGCGGGGGGCACTCGGACGGCGGACAGTCTGGCGTGGCGCGGTAGTCATGTACAGACCAACCGCGCAACATGGGCGTGAACTCTCACGGCCCGCGGGACCGCGCTGTACGGTCTGGGCAGGAGGCCCCGCGGGCGCGGCGGCTTCGGCGGACGTCCGCCGCCGTGGTGAGGGATGGTGGAGGTGGACGGCGACGGGGTCGGAGAGTCGGGTGTGAGCGCGGTAGAACAAGGGGAGTCGGCACGGGGGACGACGTGCCGTGCGGACGGGCGAAGGCGGTGCGTGGCATGAGTGCAGCCGAGGCTCCGGCGCCGGAGAACGGCGAGCCGGCGCGCGGACCGGTGCCGCCGGGCGGACTGCTCGACGTCCTGGGCGTGGCCTCGGTGGTGCTGGACACCGACGGCCGGATCGTCCTGTGGAGCCCGCAGGCGGAGGAGCTGTTCGGCTACACCGCGCAGGAGGCCCTCGGCCAGTACGCCGCCCGGCTGATGGTGCACGAACGCCACATCCAGCTGGTCGGCAAGCTCTTCGCCGACGTGATGCGCACCGGGGAGAGCTGGGCGGGCGGCTTCCCGATCCGGCGCAAGGACGGCAGCACCCGGTTGGTGGAATTCCGCAACATGCGGTTGCTGGACGACCAGGGGGACGTGTACGCGCTCGGGCTCGCCGCCGACCAGTCGACCGTACGGCGGCTGGAGCAGGAGGTGGCGCTGTCCGAGCGGATGGTGAAGCAGTCACCGATCGGGTACGCCGTCCTCGACACCGGCCTGCGGTTCGTCTCGGTCAACCCGGCCATGGAGAAGATCAACGGGGTGCCGGCGGCCGAGCACGTGGGCCGCACGCTGCGCGAGGTGCTGCCGATGCTGGACTCCACCTCCGTGGAGGCGGGTGCCCGGCGGGTGCTGGAGACCGGCCTGCCCGTGATCGACGACACGCTGGTCGGCCGTACGCCCGCCGACCCGGACGCCGACCACACCTGGGCGCACTCGCTCTACCGGCTTGAGGACGCGATGGGCCATGTGCTGGGCGTGGCGGTCTCGGTGGTCGACATCACCGAGCAGCACCGGGCCTCGGTCGAGGCGGAGGCCGCCCGGCGCCGGCTCGCGGTCGTCGCGGACGCCTCCGCCCGGATCGGTACGACGCTAGAACTCGAACGCACCGCCTGCGAGCTGGCCGACGTCGCCGTACCGGAACTGGCCGACGTGGCCGCCGTGGACCTGCTGGACGCGGTGGTCGAGGGCCGGCAGAGCACGCTGGGCCCCTCGGAGGCGGCGGTGATCCGGGCCCTCGCGGTGCGTCCGGCGGGCGGCTCGGAGGCCGTGCGCGCCGCCGACCCGCCCGGCCAGATCGCCCGGTACGCGCCCGACCGCCTGGTCACCGAGTGCGTGCGCACCGGCGAGGCGGTGCTGGTACGGCAGGTCAAGGACGAGGACCTGCCGCGCATCGCCCGCTCCCCCGAGGCGGCCGTCCTGCTCGGCCGCGCCGGCCTGCACTCGTACCTCGCGGTGCCGCTGATCGCGCGCGGCGAGGTGCTGGGTGCGCTCGACCTCAAGCGCACCCGCAATCCGGCGCCCTTCGACGAGGACGACGTCCTGCTGGCGAGGGAGCTGGCCGCCCGGGCGGCCGTGCAGATCGACAACGCCCGCTGGTACCAGAACGCCCGCAACACCGCCCTCACCCTCCAGCGCAGCCTGCTGCCCAGCCATCCTCCGGTGACCACCGCCCTGGAGGTGGCCTCCCGTTACCAGCCGGCGGGTGCCACCAGCGAGGTCGGCGGGGACTGGTTCGACGTCATCCCGCTGGAGGGGGGCAAGACCGCGCTCGTCGTGGGTGACGTGATGGGCAGCGGCATCAGCGCGGCGGCCACGATGGGCCGGCTGCGCACCGCGACGACCACCCTGGCCGCCCTCGACCTCGACCCGGCCCGGCTGCTGGAGCACCTGGACAAGACCACGTCGGCGCTGGACCACTCCATCGCGACCTGCGTGTACGCCGTCCACGACCCGCACCTGCGCCAGTGCCGGATCGCCAACGCCGGCCATCTGCCGCCGGCCCGGGTCCGGCCCGGCCGCCCGCCCGAGCTGCTGGATCTGCCCACCGGGGTGCCGCTGGGGGTGGGCGGGGTGGAGTTCTCCACCGTCACGGTCGACTTCGCGCCCGGCGACGAGCTGGTGTTCTACACCGACGGACTGGTGGAGACCCGACGCCACTCGCTGGACGAGCGGCTGGCCTTCATGCTCTCGCTCCTCGACGACCCGGCCCGCCCCCTGGAGGAGACCTGCGACCTCCTCCTGCGCACCCTGCACCACCCGGACAACCACGACGACGTGGCCCTGCTGATCGCCCGGGCCCAGCAACTGCCGTAGCGCCCGGCGGGGGTGCGTCACCGCGGCAGCACACCGATCACCACATGCGCGTACAGGTCCTCGTCCACCGCCAGACGGGGCGTCAGACCGGCGTCCGCGAAGGCCTGTGCGGCGGCGGGGGCCTGGCGCTCGCTGGTCTCCGTCAGCAGGCAGCCGCCGGGCGCGAGCCACCCGGGGGCACCGGCGGCCACCCGGCGCAACACGTCCAGGCCGTCGGCGCCGCCGTCCAGCGCGACCAGCGGCTCGTGGTCGCGGGCCTCCGCCGGCAGCAGGGCCACTTCGGCGGTGGGTACGTAGGGCACGTTGGCGGTCAGGATGTCCACCCTGCCGCGCAGGCCGGCGGGCAGGGCGTCGTACAGGTCGCCCTGGTGCACCCGGCCGCCGAAGGGGGCGAGATTGCGGCGGGCACAGCGGACGGCGGCCGGGTCGACGTCGGCGGCGTGCACCTCGGCCGTGTGCAGGGCGGCGGCCAGGGCCGCGCCGAGCGCGCCGGAGCCGCAGCACAGGTCCACGACCACGGTGGCGTCCGGCAGGGCGGCCAGCGCCTGGTCCACGAGGAACTCGGTACGGCGGCGGGGCACGAAGACGCCCGGATCGACGGTGACGCGCAGCCCGTGGAACCCGGCCCAGCCGAGGACGTGTTCGAGCGGCAGCCCGGCGGCACGCCGGTCCACCATGCGGGCCGCCTCCTCGGGCGTACGGGCGGTGGCGAGGATCAACTCGGCCTCGTCCTCGGCGAAGACGCACCCGGCGGCGCGCAACGCGGAGACGGCGGTGGACGGGGGGAACGGTGCGGGAGTGGGCATGGGAGCGGGGCCTTTCGGAGCGCGAACGTTCGGGGCGCTCCCGCGGTCACCGCTGCCGGTGCACCGCGCCGTCACGAGGAGCGAGCACCCCAGCCGACACAGCGGTAATGGGACTCACCTCCTCGCCATCAGGGCCGCGATCACCGCGGCAGGACGGCCACTTTAGCGCACGGCTCGCGCAGGCTCCCGGGCCACGGCGGGCGACGGCCGCCGTGGCGTGCGGAGTTCGGCGGGGAAGAGGCCCCGCGAGGCGCGGCGGCCCACCGCGGGCGGGTGCGCCCGGCGATCGCCGGGCGGCGGCCCGGGAGGGCACCGGCCGTGGGGCGCCCGGCGGGGCCGGCCCGCCGGGCGCCTTCGGCAGCGCCCGGTCGGCGGGTGCCGCACGGCAGGCCCCGGCGGGTCAGACGCCCACCGTCTCCTCGGCCTCTTCCTCGGCCTCCGCCTCGGCGGCCCGCGCGGTCTCCGCTCCGGTGTCCCGCCCGGTGCCGGGGTCCGGGGCCGGCTGCCGGGGGCGGCGGGTGTGCTCGTACACCGCGGCGATCGCGGTCACCGCCAGACCGGCCAGGAGCCAGACGGCGAGGGTCCCGACCGAGCGGCCGAGGCCGTCGTCGCCGAAGTAGAGCAGGCTGCGGACGCCCTCGACGAAGCCGGCGCCGTTCCAGAAGGCGTGCAGGGTGCCGAAGAAGCCGTTCTGCAGCTCGGGCCGGAACAGGCCGCCGGAGCTGGTGAAGTTCAGCATGACGAACAGCACCATCATGGCGAGCGTGGTCCACCGCTTCAGGAAGGTGTGCAGGCCGACGCCGATGAGGAGGATGCCCGCCGAGTACAGCCAGGCCATGCCGAAGACGCCCGCGAGGTCGTGGTGAGCGAGGTGGAACACCGGCCCGGCGAGCAGCGTGCCGATGCCGCCGACCACCGCGGAGACGCCGAGCGCGAGCAGGGCGCGGACCCGCATGGCGAGGGCGGCACCCGCGGCGCCGAGGGCGGCGACGGAGGCGTAGGAGCCGATGCTGACCGCGATCAGCAGGAAGAACAGGCCCTGGCCGGTGGGGTCGTCGGCGACGGGCTCGGCGACATCGGTGATCTTCAGCGGGACGCCTTCCCGGGCGGCCACCGGTGTGAAGACCTTCTCCACGGCGGTGGCGCCCATGTCGGACGCGGCGCTCGCCACCAGCAGCTCGGGCCTCTTGGCGCTCGGCACGTAGGCGCCGGTCACCTCGCGTGCCTTCAGCAGCCGGACGGCGTCCCCACGGGTGACCACCGTGCGGACGTCGAGCTTGTCGCCCGCGGTGTCCTTGACCGTCTGCGCGAAGACCTTGGCCTGCGGCGCGGTGCCGACGACGGCGACCGGCAGGTGGTTCGGCTCCGGGGTGACGAACGCCCCCATGTAGGCGAGCCCCATGCCGATGCACATCAGCAGCGGGGTGATCAGGTGCGTGAGCACATGACGCAGTGCCGGTGACCTCATCGCGCGGGACCTCCAAAGGTTGGCTTATACAACTTTCAGTTCAAGTTGTACTATACAACTACACCGCCGGAGGAGGTATTCCCGTGAACGCAGCGGAGTCGGCCGTCGAGACGATCCAGCGCGAGATGACCATCTTCGCCCGCCGGGCCCGTGCCTCGGCGGGCCGCATGCACCCCGAGCTGTCCCTGGTGTCGTACACCCTGCTCGGTCACCTGGAGGAGCTCGGCGGCTGCCGGGCGACGGACCTGGCGGCGCACTACGCCCTGGACAAGTCCACGGTGAGCCGCCAGGTGGCGGCCCTGGAGCGGGCCGGGCTGATCGAGCGCCGGCTGGACCCGGAGGACCACCGGGTCCAGGTCCTGCATCTCACGGAGGCCGGCCAGGAGATCCTGGCCCAGGTCACCCGCAGCCGCCGGGCCGCCTTCCGGGAGCGCCTCGCGGGCTGGCCGGAGGAGGACCTGGTCCGGTTCGCGGCCTACCTGGAGCGGTACAACGCGCAGCCGGGCGGCACCGACCCGGCCTGAGGAAGCCGCCGGATCACGGCACCGGCACCGCCGCACGGCCGTCCGCCAGCCGCTGCGGCACCCGGGCCGCGAGAAACGCCGTGCGGCGGCGCAGCCGGAAGCCGAGCGACTCGTACAGCCGGATCGCGGTGGCGTTCTCGGCACTGGTGTGCAGGAACGGCGTCTCGCCGCGCTCCCGGATGCCGTGCGCGACCGCGAGGACCAGCCGGGTGGCCAGGCCCTCGCCGCGGAAGGCGGGATCGGTGCAGACCGCGCTGATCTCGGTCCAGCCCGGCGGGTGCAGCCGCTCCCCCGCCATGGCGATCAGCGCGCCCTCACGGCGTATGCCGAGGTAGGTGCCGAGTTCCACGGTGCGCGGCAGGAACGGCCCCGGCTGGGTGCGGGCCACCAGGTCGAGCATCTCGGGGACGTCCGCCGGTCCCAGGCGGACCGCCTCCGCGTCCGGTGCGGCGGCGAGGCCGTCGTCCACGAACTGCACCCCGTCGACCCGGAAGGTGATCTCCCAGCCCTCCGGGATCTCCCCGCCGAAACCGGGCAGCGCCACCTCGGCGCCGGGTCCGGCCAGCGCGGCCACGTCCGCCCAGTCCCGGGCGTCGGGTTCCTCGGGCAGCGCCAGCCAGGGCGAGACGTCGACCTGGTAGCGCAGCACCCGGCCGCGCCGCTCGGCGAAGCGGGCGTGCGGGCCGGTCAGCGAGGCGAGGGCCGGGTTGTCGAGGACGTGCGGGACGCCGGCGGCGGCCCGGCCGGGGCCGCCCGGGCTGCTCACGACACTCATGCGGCCACCTCGATCACGGTCCTGGACACGTACGCATGGGGCATCCTCGTTCCCTCACTTTCCTCGCGCGGTCACCGGCGCGTCCCCGCGCGCCGTCGTCGGCGCGCGGGAACCGGCACCGATCGGCAAGGAGTGGCGCCGGGCCGGTATTCCCGGCCCCGGGCAGAGTTCACACGGCCGCAATGACGGGGGCGCGGACCAGGGGCGGAGCACCCGGAACGACAGCGTACGGTTGAACCATGAACGTCACGCGAGGCTTCTCGGGCCGCCCGCGCGTCCACAACCCGGGTCTGCCGCCCGGTCAGTACGACGCGCGCGGCGACTGGCCCGTCCTGTCCGCCGAGGTCACCCCGGACCTCGCGCCCGCCGACTGGTCCTTCCGCATCGACGGCCTGGTCGAGCGTTCGCACACCTGGGACTGGGACGCCGCGCACGCGCTGCCCGCGTCGGCGTACGAGGGTGACATCCACTGTGTGACCGGCTGGTCGAAGTTCGGCGTGCGGTTCGGCGGCGTCTCGCTGGACGCCTTCTTCGATGTGGTCCGGCCCCATGGGTCCGCCACCCATGCCGTCGCCCGCTCCCACACCGGCTACACCGCGAACCTGCCGCTCGCCGACCTCACCGGCGGGCGCGCCTGGATCGTCTGGGAGTACGACGGCGAGCCGCTGCCGCCGGAGCACGGCGGCCCGGCGCGGCTGGTGGTGCCGCACCTCTACTTCTGGAAGAGCGCCAAGTGGATCGCGGGCATCACCCTCCTCGACCACGACGAGCCGGGCTTCTGGGAGCGCAACGGCTACCACGCGCGCGGCAACCCCTGGGAGGAGCAGCGGTACTCCGGTGACTGAGACGACGACTCCCCCGACGGGGTTCGCGGTGCCGGAGCGGATCGCCGTGGGCCGGCAGACGGCGGCGGTGTGGCAGACGGCCACCCTGACGGAGATCCGGCGCGAGACGCCGCGCGCGGCCACGTTCCGGCTGGCGGTGCCCGAGTGGGCGGGACACCTGCCGGGCCAGCACCTCATGCTGCGGCTGACGGCGCCGGACGGCTATGTGGCGCAGCGCCACTATTCGATCGCGTCGGCGCCGGACGACTCCGGCCACATCGAGCTGACCCTGGACCAGGTGCCGGACGGCGAGGTGTCCGGGTGGTTCCACACCGTGGCCCGGCCCGGCGACACGGTCGAGGTGCGCGGCCCGCTCAGCGGCTTCTTCGCCTGGCCCGGCGACCGGCCCGCGTTGCTGCTCGGGGCCGGCTCCGGTGTCGTACCGCTGATGTCGATGGTCCGGCACCACCGGGCGCGCGGCCTCGCCGTCCCGCTGCGGATGCTGGTGTCGGCGCGCAGCCCCGAGGAACTGATCTACGCGGCGGAACTGGGTGCGGAGACGACACCCGTGTTCACCCGCAGCGCTCCGCCCGGGGTGCCGGTGGGACGTATGACCGCCGCACATGTGGCGCCGCTCCTGGCCGAGCAGCCCGCTCCTGGATGGGAGGCCTATGTGTGCGGAACCAACGGGTTCGCCGAACATGCCTCCCGGCTGCTGGTCGCCGCCGGCCAGCCGGTCGAGCGGATCCGGATCGAGCGGTTCGGCTGAGGACCGGGTGGCTCGCCCGGGCGCCCGGGTCGCGCGGCGGCACACGGCGACACACGGCGCGCGATCGTGGGGCGCACGGCGGATGCCGTGCCCCACATGGGCTGGAACTGTCGGTTCACGGCGTGCGCGAGGTGCGCCGAACGGGGTACGAGACGGGTGTGGACGCTCGTGTACGCGAGCGGTGGGGGCGGTAGGACCGGCGACCCGGCTCCTCCGGCTCTCCGGCTCCGGCGGTGCCGAGGAGGTGGACATGCGTGCCCGGGTGCGTGGCTGGCGCTGGCGGCACAATCCGCTGCGACGCCGGTCGGACGTCGTGGAAGCGTGGACGGTGCTCGTGGTCGCCGTCCTGCTGTTCGTGGTCGCGCCCCTGGCGGGGGTGGCCGCCGGCCTGCACGCGCACGAGCGGGCGAGTGCCCGCGCCACGGCACAGCGGGCCGAGCGCCGTCCGGTGCGGGCCGTGGTGATCGGCGAGACGCCCGAGCGGCTTTCCGACGTGCAGAGCGACCGCCGGCACCCGTACCGCACCCAGGTCCGCTGGACCGAGCCGGGCAAGGGCGTACGGACGGCGTGGGCCCGGGTGCCGGCGGGGACGCGCGCGGGTGAGCCGGTCACGGTGTGGTTCGACGCCCGGGGCCGCAGTGTCGCCCCGCCACCGGACGACCTGGCGGTCCGGCAGCACGCGGTGACCGTCGGGCTGTCCGCGGCCGGCGGCACGGCGGCCGTGGTGCTCCTCGCCCACGCGCTGGAGCGCCGGATCGCGCTGCGCCACCGGCTGGCCGAGTGGGAGCGGGAGTGGGCCCGGATGGGACCGCGCTGGACCCAGCCGCGCACGTGACGGGGTGACACCCGGCCACGAGGAGCGCGGGGCTTCGCCCACCCACCAGGGAGCAAGCGCTTACTCATCGTTTGACCAGCACCGTAATCCCGGGGACGAAGGGGACGCGACCCCCTCAAGCCCTGGCGAGCCGTCCGACCGCCCACGTACGGTGAGGCGACGCAGTCTCCCCTTCACGAAGGCGGTTGTCGATGGCCCTGTTCGATCTCCCTCTCGGCGAACTCCGCGCGTACCGCAGCCGGTCCACCGCGCCCGAGGACTTCGACACCTTCTGGGACAAGACGCTCCAGCAGGCCCGCGAGCACGAACTGGACGCGCGCTTCGAACCGGTGGAGACCGGCCTGGCCACGGTCGACGTGTACGACGTGACGTTCGCCGGGTTCGACGGCCACCCCGTCAAGGGCTGGCTGCGGCTGCCGGCCGGCGCCACCGAACCGTTGCCGCTGGTGGTGGAGTTCATCGGCTACGGCGGGGGGCGCGGCCTGCCGCACGAGAACCTGCTGTGGGCCTCGACGGGCCGGGCGCACTTCGCCATGGACACCCGCGGCCAGGGCAGCGCCTGGGGCGGCGGGGGCGGCACGCCGGATCCGGTGGGCGCGGCGCCCGCGTACCCCGGGTTCATGACGCGGGGCATCGACGCGCCCGAGAACTACTACTACCGGCGGGTGTTCACGGACGCCGTGCGCGCGGTGGAGGCGGCCCGCTCCCACCCGCTGACCGACGCGGCACGGACCGCGGTGACCGGCGGCAGCCAGGGCGGCGGTATCGCCCTGGCCGTCGGCGGCCTGGTCCCCGACCTGGTGGCGGTCGCCCCGGACGTGCCGTTCCTGTGCGACTTCCCGCGCGCGGCCGTGCTGACGGACCGTCATCCGTACCGGGAGATCGGCCTGTTCCTCAAGACGCACCGCGGGCGCTCGGCGGACGTGCTGCGCACACTGTCCTACTTCGACGGGGTGCACTTCGCGGCCCGGGGCCGGGCGCCGGCGCTGTTCTCGGCGGCCCTGGAGGACCAGACCTGCCCGCCGTCGACCGTGTTCGCCGCGTTCAACGCGTGGGCGCACGAGGACAAGGCGATCGAGGTGTACGACTTCAACGACCACGAGGGCGGCGGCCCCTTCCAGGAGGCGGCGCAGGTGCGCTGGCTGGGGTCGTACGCCTGAGACGTCCCCGTCGGCCGCGCGGACTTCCCTCCGGTCCGACCAGTCGGTACGTTCGGAGCGCCCGGGCCGCAGGGTCGCGACCCGGGCTCGCCGACGACGACGGAGGCCACATGACCGCGCAGGAGACACGGCAGACACCCCGGACACCGCGGCCGTCCGCGGGGATCCACGGTCACTGCGATCCGCGGTTCGCCGCGGTACGGGAGGCGTTCGAGGAGAACTTCCGCGAGCGGGAGGAACTCGGCGCCGCGGTGGCGGTCACCGTCGCCGGACGGACGGTGGTGGACCTCTGGGGCGGCTGGGCCGACGCGGCCCGCACCCGGCCCTGGGAGCGGGACACGGTGGTGAACGTGTGGTCGACCACCAAGGGGCCCGTGGCCCTGTGCGCGCACATCCTCGCCGACCGGGGTCTGCTCGACCTCGACGCGCCGGTGGCCGCGTACTGGCCGGAGTTCGCCGCCGCGGGCAAGGACGAGGTGCTCGTACGGCACCTGCTGTCGCACCGCGCCGGCCTGGCCGGGCTGCGCAAGCGGCACACCCTGGAGGACCTGTACGACTGGGAGCTGACCACCGAGCGGCTCGCGGCCACGGAGCCCTGGTGGGAGCCCGGCACCCGGTCCGGGTACCACGCGCTGACGTACGGCCATCTGGTCGGGGAGGTCGTTCGACGCATCTCGGGGCTACGGCCGGGGGCCTTCCTGGAGCGGGAGGTGACCGGACCGCTCGGGATCGGCTTCACGGTCGGCCTGCCGGCGCGGGAGTCGGGCCGGGCGGCCGAGCTGGTGCATCCGGCGGCCGCGGCGGCCGGGGACCGCACGGCGGCGTTCAGCCCGGTGGTGCTGGCCGCGCTGGCCAACCCCGTCGTCGGGGCGGCGGAGGCGAACAGCGCCGGCTGGCGGGCGGCGGAGATCCCGGCGGCCAACGGACACGGCACCGCCCGCGCGGTCGCGGCGCTGTACGGGGTCTTCGCCGGGCGGGGCACGTTCGACGGCCGGCGGTTCCTGTCCCCACAGGCCGCGGAGCGGGTGCGCGAAGGCCAGGGCAGCTGCCGCGACCTGGTGATCGGCGGGGGCTTCGACGGGGAGACCGAGGCCGGGCTCGGTCTGTGGCTGAGCGGGCCCCACGGGGCGTACGGCCCCAATCCGCGGGCTTTCGGCCATGACGGATTCGGCGGTTCCTGCGGGCTGGCCGACCCGGAGGCAGAAGTCTCGCTCGGCTACGTCATGAACCGCATGGGCCCGCACATCGCCGATGATCCACGGAAAACCGCGCTGGTCGACGCCCTCTACCGAGCCCTGTGAGCGGGTTCCGCGGCGACGGGTGAGCCGCGTGCGCGCAGGTGGATTTCGGTCGAAACGGCGGACCGCCCTTCCCTCGTGGTTTAGACCAATGCTAATTGTGGTCGCGCAACGAGCCCGCACGACTACGTTTTGTCACGACAGGAGGCGCGGCATGGTCCGCTCCACCCCGCACGATCCCCCGTCCGGCGACGACCGGCCCCTGTACGGGCGGATCGCGGCGCTGCTGCTCGACGAACTGCGCGCCGGCACCATTCCGCCCGGCGAACGGCTGCCGGGCGAACGGCACCTGGCCGCGCACTTCGGGGTCAGCCGCGAGACCGTCCGGCAGGCGCTGGAGGTGCTGCGCCGCAGCGGTCAGGTCGCCACCGACCGGCGGGGCAGCCACGCCACGCTGCCCGGCCGGCCGGTCGAGACGCCGGAGTCGCTCACCTTCCCGGTGGGCGCCCGGTCGGCGGACCCCAGTGCGGTCGACCGGGCCACGGTGACCTGGGAGGCGCCGCCGCCGGAGCACGCGCGGGCGCTTGACCTGGCCCCGCACCGGCCGACCCTGGTCCACCGGTACCGGTCGGTGACACCGGACGGCCGGTCGCTGCGGACGGCGGTGACGTCGTTCTCGGCGGTGGTGCTGGCCGAGGTGGCGGAACTGGCCCGCTACCGGGACCGGGCCGACGGGGCCACTCCCGCGCAGCTGCGGCGGGCCTACGACTGGATGCGCAAGGCCGGGCTGACCCTGCACCACCGGGACGCCATCACCCAGGTCGGTGACGCCTCCTCGGTGCGCGTGACCCGGCGCGTGCACGACCAGTACGCGCGCCCGCTGGAGATCACCGATCTGGTGGTGAACGCCGAACAGGACGCGCTGGTCTACGAGTTCACCCTGCCTGCGGCGGGCTGAGCCGCGCGGGCCGGTTCCCGGGCCGGCGGGCCACCACCAGCCGGGCGCGCGGGCTGCCGTCGGCACGCCGGCCGTACCCGGGCAGGACGCCCAGCTCGGCCTCCAGTCCCGCGCGGTCCAGTTCCCGCAGGACGGTGCCGAGCCGGAAGGCCCGGTAGTACATGACGAACGGCGGCCGCCACAGCGCGTTGCGCACCCGCATCACCGTGTCGAAGCCGAGCAGCAGCCAGAAGCCGGGGTGCGCCGGGCGGGGCGGCGCGAACACCGGGAAGGCGAACCGGCCGCCGGGCCGCAGCACCGAGCCGACCTGGGCGAACAGGCCCGGCAGCTCCCGCGGCAGGAAGTGGCCGAACGCCCCGAAGGACACGACGAGATCGAAGGCGGCCGTGAACGGCAGGGCCCGGGCGTCGCCGCGCACCCAGCCGATGCCGGGCCCGTCCGCGGGCCGCGCCCGGCGTCGGGCGATGTCGAGCATGCCGGCGCTGAAGTCGACCCCGGTGACACTGCGCCGGCACAGTCCGGTCAGCACGCGCGTCCCGGCGCCCGTGCCGCAGCACAGGTCGAGTCCGTCCGTGAACGGGCCGAGGGGTGCCAGCGCCGTCGCCACCGCGTCCAGCACCCCGTCGGGGGTCCGGAAGGGGGTGTGGTCGAACTTCGGGGCGAGCAGGTCGTAGCCGTGCTCGACGGACGACAGTGCCTGCACGGCGAGTTCGCGGAGCGTGGGGCCTTGGGGACCGAACATGACGTCAGCCTATGCCGGTCGGCTCCGCTGGTCCCGCGGGTTCCTCAGCCGAAGGTGTCGTGGCAGAGCCGGACGATCCGGGCATCGGCCACGCCGTCCGCCTGGCGGCACAGGTCGCGCATGCGGGCGTCGGCGGGCAGCCGGGGGGCCGGGCGGGGGCGCGGGGCATGCCGTCGTACCGGGGTCCGGCGCCCGGGGCGGGGGTGCCGCACCGGCGGCGCGGCGGGGGCCGCGGCCCGGGGGCGCGGCGCGGCCACCGGGCCGCGCACGGGTCCGGTCCGCCCTGGCGCGGTCGCCGCGCGGTGCTCGCCGGGACGCGCGCGTCCGGTGCGCACGAGCGCGGACGTCCCGGACGGCGCCCGGAGCGGTTCCTGGAGTACCGAGGGGCGCACCGCCGCCCCTGGTGCGAGGGAGGGCCGCGAGCGGGCGGTGTCGGGCGCGGAGCTGACGGTGGTGCAGCCGGCGAGGCCCAGCAGCGCCGCCGCGAACAGCGGGAGAAGTCGACGAGGCACCCGCCCACTGTGCCGCACCGCCCGGGGCCGCGGGCCGCACCGCGGGGCAGCACCACTCCGACGGGCGACCGGCGGGTACGAGGGGTTACGGCAGCGGGTCCGGCGCGGTGGCGGGCCGGTCAGTCCCGGAGCTGCCGCAGTGTGGCCTTGGTGTCGGTCTTCAGCCAGTCGGTGACGTCGGTGAGCGCGGGCGGGTTCTTGTCCGCGTCGTAGGAGGTCAGGTAGGCGCTGTAGGTCATGAGGTACGTCACCCAGCCGTCACGGACGGCGAGCGTGGCGTAGCGGGAGCCGCTGGTGGTGTCCTGGCTGATGAGGTAGGCCTCGTCCCCGATGCCCTCGACCGTGTCGACGTCGTAACCGGTGTGGCTCTTCCCGTAGTTCTTCCAGGTGGCGGTGAACTCGGGCCCCGGGTCGGTCTTCTTGTGCAGGTCCAGCTGGATGGTCAGGTAGGCGTCCGCGTACGAGGAGCCCGACTTCTTCAGGCTCAGGCTGCAGTAGCTCTCCTCCAGCGCCTTGTCCTCCAGGGAGGTGCGGGTCGGCGAGGAGTCGTCCTGGGTGTACTCGTCCTTGAAGGAACCGTAGTCGGCGCTGGAGCACATGTTGGAGGGCGCCGCATATCCGCGCAGGTCCGCGCTGTCGCCCTTCCCGCCCAGGAGGAGGACGCCGGCCCCCCAGACGGCGGAGGCCGCGACCGCGCCGACGGCGGCCCACAGCACCGCCCGGCCGGCCCCTCCCCCGCCGGCCGGCGGGACGGGCGGCACGGGCCCGTACTGGGGCATCGCGTAGGGGTTCACCTGCTGCGGCTGTCCCGGCGCGGGCTGGCCGACCAGCGTCGGCTGCGCGTAGAAGGCGCCCGCAGGGGGCGACTGCGGGTTCGGGTAGGGATAGGCCGTCGGCTGGGGCGGGACGGCCTGCTGCTGGGGCTGCTGCGCGGGCTGGTCGGCCGGCTGCGGAGACTGCGGTGGCGTGGACATGCCGCGAAGATATTACACAGTTGGCGGTCAAGTCCCCGGACGTCCGGGATCGTTATGGTGTGTGGACATCTGTTACGGATCCATGGCGGTACGGCCGGCACCGGGATCCGGGCGGTCCGGGCGGCCCGGGCGGTCCGGGCGGTCCGGGCCGAGCCGTACCGGCAGGGTCCGGACACTGTTGCCGACGAATCCGGCGTGTGGCGGCAAGTCCGCGTCGGGCACCGCGAGTCGGAGCGCCGGGAAGCGGGTGAACAGCCGTTCCAGGGCGACCGTGGCCTCCAGCCGGGCCAGGGGTGCGCCCAGGCAGTAGTGGGCGCCGTGACCGAGCGACAGGTGGCGTACGGCGCCGGGCCGGGCGGTGCGGGTCGGGTCGAAGCGGCCGGCGTCCGGGCCGTGCGCCGCCGGGTCACGGCCGGCGGCGGAGTAGCCCGCGAGCACGGGGGTGCCGGCGGCAATGAGCGTGCCGGCCACGATCAGGTCCCGCACGGGGTAGCGGAACGGGAAGTAGCTGACGGGCGCGTCCCAGCGCAGCGTCTCCTCCACCACGTCCGCCCAGCTCGCCTCGCCCGCGCGCACCAGGGCGAGCTGCTCGGGGTGGGCGCACAGGGCGCGCACGGCGTTGGTGATCAGGTTGAGGGTGGTCTCGTGCCCGGCGATGATCATCAGCAGCAGGGTGCCGATCAGTTCCTGCTGGCTCAGCCGGTCGCCGCCCTCGTCCCGGGCCGCGATGAGCGCGCTGGTGAGGTCGTCGCCGGACTCGGAGGCCTTCGCCGTGGCGATCTCGCCCAGGACGGCGAGGAGTTCGCGGTTGGCGGCGACGGCCTCGGCGGGCGGGGTGCCGGTGGCCACGACCCGGCTGCCGAGGTGGTGCAGCCGGTCCCGGAACCGTTCGTCCACGCCGAGGAGTTGACAGATCACACCCATCGGCAGCGGGAGGGCGTAGTGCCGCCGCAGGTCGGCGACCCCGTCACCGGTGGCGGCGGCGCGCTCCAGACCGTCGAGCAGGGTGTCGGTCAACTCCTCGATCCAGGGCTGGAGTTGCGCGACCCGCCGGGGTGTGAAGGCGCGGGCGGCCAGGGAGCGCAGCCGCCGGTGGTCGGCGCCGTCGGCGGTGGTCATGCCGGGGACGGTGGCGAAGGTGCGCAACGGCCAGCCCTCGGCGATCCGCCCCTCCCGCAGCGCGGTGAAGTGGCGTGCGTCCTTGGCGACTTCGGGGTGTTGCAGGAACTCCTTGAGCGCCTCGTGCCCGAGGACGGCCATCCCCTCGATCCCGCCGGGCAGCTCGACCGGGGCCACGGCACCCCGGGCCAGCAGCCGGGCGTTGTCGGCGTGCGGGCAGCCACCGGCGGGATCGAGGCGGTGCGGGGTGCGGACGGACTGCGGGGTTCGGGCGGACGGCGGGGTGCGGGCGGGCGGGGCGTCCGCGGGTGCCACCGGTTCCATGGGTTCCACGGGTCCTACAGGTCCTACAGGTCCTACGGATCCTCCATGTCCTGCGGGTTCCACCGGCTCCACGGGTTCCTCCTGACGTTCCCCTGACAAGACGCTCGATCCTCCCACCCCGGGAATGGCCCGGTGCGGCGATGCGTTGAGGGAATCACGGACACGGGTCGCCATCGGCGTGGTACTGTGCCGACAGCACTCGTGCACGCCCATCGTGGCCGCCGGTGCCAGTTTCCCTTCCTCACGCTGATCCGCCCGCCGTCACCCGGATGTCCGGCTCGCGGCGCGTCAGCTTCCCGGCACCACCTCGGCACGAGCGTTCCCCGCCGTGGCCGAGGTGCCGTTCCCGCCGCCCGGAGGCAGTCGCAGACGCCTCCCGCTCGCGGCCTCACCCCTTCTTTCCTCTTCTTTCCTCGTCTCTGCTCCGTCCGCGACATCCGTCCGCGAAAGGACTCCCACCATGACCACCATCCTCGAACACCCTGCCGAGGTCCGGCAGGCCCCGGCCGCCCCGCTCGTCACCGGTGTCCTCGACATCGACGCGCACGGAAAGGGGCACCTGAGGGCCGCGGGCCTCCTCCCCTCCCCCGCCGATCCGCAGGTCGCGCCGGCGCTGATCCGCCGCCATGGACTGCGCAAGGGCGACCTGGTCGAGGGCGTCCGGGGTGCCCAGCGGGCCCTGACCGAGGTGGCGCGCATCAACGGGCGCGCCCCCGGCGAGGCGTGCTCCCGACGGCACTTCCGCGACCTCACCCCGCTCCACCCGCACCGGCGCCTGCGCCTCGAACACCCCGCCGCCGGCCTCGCCGGACGCGTCACCGACCTGCTCGCGCCGGTCGGCAAGGGCCAGCGCGGCCTCGTCGTGGCTCCGCCGAAGAGCGGCAAGACCGTCCTGCTCCAGCAGCTCGCCGCCGCCGTGGCCGGCAACCACCCCGAGTGCCGGCTGATGGTCCTGCTGCTGGACGAGCGGCCCGAGGAGGTCACCGAGATGCGCCGCTCGGTGCGCGGCGAGGTGTACGCCTCCACCTTCGACCGGTCGCCCAAGGAGCACATCGCTCTCGCCGACCTCGTCCTGGAGCGGGCCAAGCGCCTGGTGGAGGCCGGCGAGGACGTCGTCGTCCTGCTGGACTCGCTGACCCGGCTGTGCCGGGCGCACAACAACGCCTCCGCCGCAGGCGGCCGTACCCTGAGCGGCGGTGTGGACGCCGGTGCGCTCCTCGGCCCCAAGCGGTTCTTCGGCGCCGCGCGCCAGGCCGAGGAGGGCGGCTCGCTCACCGTCCTCGCCACGGTCCTGGTCGACACCGGCTCGCGCGCCGACGGCTACTTCTTCGAGGAGCTGAAGAGCACCGGCAACATGGAGCTGCGCCTGGACCGGGAACTCGCCGGCCGCCGCGTCTTCCCTGCCGTGGACCTCGACACCACCGGCACCCGGCGCGAGGAACTCCTCCTGACACCGGCCGAGTTGACGGCCGCGACCGGTCTGCGCCGCGCCCTGCGCTCCCAGGGGGCCGGGCCGTCCGCCCTGGAGACCCTCCTGGAACGGCTGCGCGCCACGCCGGACAATGCCACGTTCCTGCGGCGGATCCTGCCCACCCTGCCGGTCGGCTGACCCGCGGCCTGAACCGGCTGACCCGCGGCCCGAAGGCCGCCGGGTGCGGCATCCGGGTTGCCCGGCAACCCGAACGGCCCGGGCAGCGTGGTGCACGCGGAGTATGTTCGTACGTTGATCGTATGGTCACCGGATTCTGTCATCGCGCGGCTGTGTCGGCCTGCTCCCTCTGTGTGGCGGGCCTGCTGGCACTCACGCCGGCCGCTGCCGCCGCCGGGCCCCGGGCCGGGGAGCCCGCTCCGCCGCGCCCCCGGGCCACGACGCCCGGGCCGTCCCTGCTCTACCGCTCCGGCGTCCAGGTCCGGCCGCACCGGGGTACGCTCGCACCGCCGGAGGTCTCGGCGCTCTCCTGGCTCGTGGCCGACGCGGGCAGCGGGGAGGTGCTGGCGGCACACGACGCGCACCGCGAGCTGCCGCCCGCGAGCACCCTGAAGACCCTCTTCGCCGTCACCGTCCTGCCGGGACTGCCCGGCACACAGCAGCACACCGTGCGCTACGAGGAACTGGCGGACGTCGGCGAGGGCAGCAGCCTGGTCGGTGTCGAGGAGGGGCACACCTACCAGGTGGCGGACCTGTGGCGCGGGGTCTTCCTCAGCTCCGGGAACGACGCCGTGCACGTGCTGGCACGGCTGAGCGGCGGCTGGGAGGCCACGGCCCGCCGGATGCAGGACGAGGCCCGCTCACTGGGCGCCCTGGACACCCATGTGGTCTCCCCGGACGGCTACGACGCCCCCGGCCAGGTGTCCTCCGCCTACGACCTGGCGGTGTTCGGGCGGACGGGCCTGCGCAATCCCGACTTCGCCCGGTACTGCTCCACCGCCCAGGCGCTCTTCCCCGGCGACGGGTCGCCGTACGCCATCGAGAACACCAACCGGCTGCTGACCGGCGAGGACGGGGTGGCGCCGTATCCGGGGCTGATCGGTATCAAGAACGGCTACACCAGCAACGCCGGCAACACCCTGGTGGCCGCGGCCCGGCAGGGCGGACGCACCCTGGTGGTGACCGTGCTGAACCCCCAGGACGGCGGTGGACTGACCGTCTACGAGGAGGCCCGTGCCCTGCTCGACTGGGGCTTCGCGGCGGCCGGTCAGGTGGATCCGGTCGGCTCGCTGGACGGCTTGCGCCCGCCGTCCCCTACACCGGCGTCCGCGAAGCCGGTGGCGGCGGCCGTGGCACCGGAGGACGAGGGCTCGGACTGGTCCGGTACCGCCGTCGTCGCGGGCCTCACCGGGCTCGGCGCGGGAGCCGTGGCACTGGCCCTGCGCATCAAGGGCGGCCGCTCGACCCGCGGCTGACCGGCCGGCAGGGCGCCGGCCGTGCCGAGGCCGGGAGCGAGGAAGGCCAGGCCGCCGCCGGGAGCGTGACAGGCGGTGCCGTCGGGGGCGAGGAAGGCCGTGCCGGCACCGGGAGCGTGGCAGGCGGTGCCGGCCGAGGTCGGCGCCTGCCGGCACCGGGCCGGGCTGTCGTGGCCAGGTGACCGGAGGGCGCAGGCGGGTCCGGCCGAGGCGCGCCGGTGACCGGGGCGACGGCGGTCCTGGCCGAGGTGCGTGCGGCCGGCGCGTGATGGGTGCCGGCCGACGCGCGGTGGGTGCCGGCCGGCGCGCGGTGGGTGCCGGCCGGCTCCGGGGCGTCTCTCAGAACACCGACAGGCCGGTCAGGGTCGTGAAGCGGTCCAGGGCCGCCACGCCCGCCACCGAGTTCCCGCGTTCGTCCAGGCCCGGGCTCCACACGCACAGCGTGCACCGGCCAGGTACGACGGCGATGATCCCGCCGCCGACCCCGCTCTTGCCCGGCAGACCGACGCGGTAGGCGAAGTCGCCGGCCGCGTCGTAGGTGCCGCAGGTCAGCATGACCGCGTTGACCTGCTTGGCCTGGCTGCGGCTGAGCAGCCGGCTGCCGTCGGCGCGGATGCCGTGCCGGGCGAGGAAGCCGGTGGCGAGGGCCAGGTCGGCGCAGGAGGCGGCGATGGAGCACTGCCGGAAGTACTGGTCGAGCAGGACCGGCACCTCGTTGTCGATGTTGCCGTAGGACGCCATGAAGTGGGCGAGGGCGGCGTTGCGGTCACCGTGCGCGGTCTCGGAGGCGGCGACCTCCTGGTCGAAGTCCAGCGCGGGGTTGCCGCTCTCGGCCCGCAGGAAGGACAGCAGCTCGCCGGCCGCGTCTCCGGTACGGGTCTGCAGGCGGTCGGTGACGACCAGGGCACCCGCGTTGATGAAAGGATTCCGCGGGATGCCGTCCTCGTACTCCAGCTGGACCAGCGAGTTGAACGGGTTGCCGGAGGGCTCGCGGCCCACGTGCTCCCAGAGTTCGTCGCCCTCGCGGGCCAGGTCCAGGGCGAGCGTGAAGACCTTGGTGATGGACTGCGTGGAGAACGGCTGCCGCCAGTCCCCCACCCCGTACACGGTGCCGTCCAGTTCGGCGACGGCCATGCCGAAACGGCGGGGATCGCAGGCGGCGAGCGCCGGGATGTAGTCGGCGGACCGGCCGCGTCCGGGAGTGCGTTCGATCTCCGCCAGGATGTTGTCGAGGACCGGCTGGAACTGCGAGGACATGATCGCCATCATGCCGCACCGCCGGCGCCGGGGCGCCGAGGGGGCGGCGGGGTCGGGAGTGGATGTGACGGTGGGTGTGACGGCACCCGCGTGCCGGCCTGGGGCGGCGCGCGGGTGCCGTGGCGTCAGATCACTTTGGGGGTTCCGTTGCCGGTGAGTACCTCCGGGCGGAGCAGCGCCGTCAGCCGTTCGGCGGGCAGCAGGCCCTTCTCCAGCACCAGCTCGGCGACGCCGCGGCCGGTGCGCAGGGCCTCCTTGGCGATGTCGGTCGCCGCCGTGTAGCCGATGTGCGGGTTGAGCGCGGTGACCAGGCCGATGGAGTTCTCCACGGTGGCGCGCAGCCGCTCGGTGTTGGCGGTGATGCCGGACACGCAGCGCTCGGCGAGCGTGCGGCAGGCGCTCTCCAGGTGTGTGATCGACTCCGACAGGGAGTGCAGGATGATCGGCTCGAAGGCGTTGAGCTGGAGCTGCCCGGCCTCGGCGGCCATGGTGATGGCGACGTCGTTGCCGATCACCTCGAAGGCGACCTGGTTGACCACCTCGGGGATGACCGGGTTGACTTTGCCCGGCATGATCGACGAACCGGCCTGCACCGGCGGCAGGTTGATCTCGCCGAGCCCGGCGCGCGGGCCGGAGGACAGCAGGCGCAGGTCGTTGCAGCTCTTGGAGAGCTTGACCGCGATCCGCTTGAGGACGCCGGACATCTGGACGAAGGCGCCGCAGTCCTGGGTGGCCTCGACCAGGTTGGCGGCCGTGACCAGAGGCAGGCCGGTGATGGCGGACAGGTGACGGCGGGCCGCCTCCGCGTAGCCGGCGGGCGCGTTGAGGCCGGTGCCGATGGCCGTGGCGCCGAGGTTGATCTCATGGATCAGCTCGACGGCCTCGGCGAGCCGGCTGCGGTCCTCCTCGATCATGACGGCGAACGCGGAGAACTCCTGGCCGAGCGTCATCGGCACGGCGTCCTGCAACTGTGTACGGCCCATCTTGAGCACGTCACGGAACTCGACGGCTTTGCGGGCGAACGCGTCCTGCAGTACGGACATCGCCTTGAGCAGTCCACGTACCGCGAAGACCGTCGCTATCTTGACGGCGGTCGGGTAGACGTCATTGGTTGACTGACCCAGGTTGACGTCCTCGTTGGGGTGCAGATACGTGTACTGGCCCTTGGTGTGCCCGAGCAGTTCCAGCGCGCGGTTCGCCACGACCTCGTTGGCGTTCATGTTGGTGGACGTGCCGGCTCCGCCCTGGATGACGTCCACGACGAACTGGTCGTGCAGCTTGCCGGCGCGGATCTCCCGGCAGGCCGCGACGATCGCCGCGGCCTTCTCGGGCGCCAGCAGCCCGAGTTCCTCGTTGGCGAGCGCGGCGGCCTCCTTGACGGCGGCCAGGGCGTCGATCAGGTGCGGGTACGCGGAGATCGGGGTGCCGGTGATGGGGAAGTTCTCCGTCGCGCGCAGGGTGTGGACACCCCAGTACGCGTCGGCGGGGACGTCACGGTCGCCGAGCAGATCGTGTTCGCTGCGGGTGGCGGCGGTCATGGGAGTACGGGTCCTCTTTCTGAGGTACGGAGGTGAGGGCATCCGGAAGGGACGCGGACGCGAGGGAACCGCGCGCGACGGCGGGAGCTACGCGCGGGCGGTGAACGGGAGCGGATCCAGCGCGCGCACCGGCCGCACACACCCCACCGGCTCCCCGCCGCCGAGCAGCGGCTCCCCGGCGAACTCGGTGAGGAGCCCGGGATCCACGCCCGCGCGCGCGAGCGCGGCCGCCGCCACTGGTATCCGCGCCCGGTTCGCCCCGTCGGCGATCTTCACGGCGACGGCCGTGCCGTCCGGGAGCGCGGCGACCTGTACGCCCTCGAAGCCGTCCTTGGCGAGCAGCCCGGGCACGGCCCGCATGAGCGCGGCCACGTCCCGGCCGGCGCCGGAGGCCATCTCGGCGTGCTCGCGCATCGCGTCGGCGACCCGGGCTTCGGGGGTGCCGGGTGCGGCCGAGGTGATGCGGGCCAGGGCGCGGGCGAGGCCGTGCAGGGATATGGAGAACAGCGGGGCGCCGCAGCCGTCCACGGTGACCCGGGCGACGCGCTGGCCGGTCAGCTCCTCGACGGTCTCGGCCACGGCCTGCTGGAGCGGGTGCGCCGGGTCCAGGTAGTCCTCCAGGGACCAGCCGTTGATGCGGGCCGTCCACAGCATGGCGGCGTGCTTGCCGGAGCAGTTCTGGGCGAGGCGGGAGGGCTGCCGGCCCTCGCGGACCCAGGCGTCCCTGACTGCCGGGCCGAACGGCATGTCGGGCACGTTGCGCAGGTCGTCCTCGGTGAGCCCGGCGAGTTCGAGGATGCGCCGGGTGCCCGCGAGGTGGCGTTCCTCGCCGGAGTGGCTCGCGGCGGCCAGCGACAGCAGGGCGCCGTCGAGCGGCAGCCCGGCCCGCAGCATGGCCACGGCCTGGACGGGCTTGAGGGCGGAGCGCGGGTAGAAGGCCGCCTCCACGTCGCCGAGCTGGAACCGCACCTGCCCGTCGGCGCCGAGGACGACGACGGAGCCGTGGTGGACGCCCTCGACGACCCCGCCGCGGACGAGGTGGGCGACGGGGGCGTGGAGGGGTTCGCGGACGACGGGGGCGTCGGCGGGGGAACTGCTGTACATCACTGCCTGATCAGGGGGTCGGGGTCGGCCGGTACGCGGGTCACGCGTCGGCGCCGGTGGACGTGCGGGACATGCGGGCGCGGATGGCGTACCAGCCCGCGACCAGTGCGGCGACGATCAGCGGCAGGCACAGCACGGTGGTGCGTCCGGCGCCGCCATCGGCGTACATGAGGACCAGGACGGAGGCGAGGAACGCCAGCGTCACGAGTTCGGTCCAGGGGGAGCCCGGCAGCCGGTACGACGGCCGGGTCAGGTCGCCGCTGCGGGTCTTCCGCCAGAAGAGCAGGTGGCAGAGCATGATCATGCCCCAGGTCGCGAGGATGCCGATCGCCGCGAAGTTGAGGACGATCTCGAACGCGTCGGCGGGGACGACGTAGTTCAGGGCCACGCCGAGGACACAGATACCGCTGGTGAGCAGGATGCCGCCGTACGGGACCTGGCTGCGGCTCATACGGCCGGTGAACTTCGGAGCCGAACCGCTCATCGCCATGGAGCGCAGAATGCGGCCGGTGGAGTACAGGCCGGAGTTCAGCGAGGACATGGCCGCGGTCAGGACGACCAGGTTCATCACGCCGCCGGCCGCCGGGATGCCGATGTGGGACAGGACGGTGACGAAGGGGCTCTGGCCGGCGGAGTACTTGTTCCACGGGAGCAGCATCGACAGCAGGACGACCGAGCCGACGTAGAACAGGCCCACGCGCCACATGATCGAGTTGATCGCCTTCGGCATGATCTTCTCGGGGTTCTCGGTCTCGCCCGCGGCGACGCCGACCAGCTCGACCGAGGCGTAGGCGAAGACGACGCCCTGGATGATCAGCAGCATGGGCAGCAGACCGTTGGGGAAGACGCCACCGTTGTCGGTGATCAGGGACGGGCCGGGGTGATGGCCGGCGACCGGGTGCTGGGTGACCAGCAGGAAGATGCCGATGCACATGAAGACCACGAGCGCGCCGACCTTGACGATCGCGAACCAGAACTCCAGCTCACCGAATATCTTGACCGAGATCAGGTTGACCGTCAGGACGACCGCGAGGGCGATCAATGCGATCAACCATTGAGGGATGTCGGAGAACATGCCCCAGTAGTGCGTGTACGTGGCGACGGCCGTGATGTCGGCGATGCCGGTGGTCGCCCAGTTCAGGAAGTACATCCAGCCCGCGGTGTAGGCGCCCTTCTCACCCAGGAACTCCCGGGCGTACGACACGAAGGCCCCGGAGGACGGACGGTAGAGGACGAGTTCGCCGAGGGCGCGCACGACCAGGAAGGCGAAGACACCGCAGACGGCGTACGCGATGAACAGGGAGGGCCCGGCGTCGGCGAGCCGGCCGCCCGCGCCGAGGAAGAGGCCGGTGCCGATGGCACCGCCGATGGCGATCATGTTGACGTGCCGGTGCTTCAGGCCTTTGCTGTAGCCGGCGTCTCCGGCGTCGACATGGCCGGACGAGGGGCGCGTCTCGTCTTCGAGGTGCTGCTCGCTCACGCCTCGGGTCCGCCTTCCGTAGGGGGGTCCGTCCGCTGGGGACGCACGATGTCGGTGAGGGTCGTCTCGACGCGGTCCAGGTGGTGGCTCATGGCCTCCACCGCGTCGTGTTCGGAACCGTCCACCAGCGCCTCGACGATCGCCCGGTGCTCGCGGATGGACTGCTCGCGGCGTCCGCCCAGCTCGTTGAGGAAGGCCGACTGACGCGCCAGTGCGTCGCGGATCTCCTCGATGACCCGGCGGAAGACCGGGTTCTGGGCGGCTTCTGCCACGGCGAGGTGGAAGAGGGTGTCCATCGCGACCCAGGCGGTGGTGTCCGTCTCCCGCTCCATGCGGTCGAGCAGGTGGGCCAGGTGGTCCAGGTTCTCCGGGGTGCGGCGCAGGGCCGCGTAACCGGCGACCGGGATCTCGATGTGCCGGCGCACCTCCAGCAGGTCGCTGGCCGCGTAGTCGCCGAAGGTGGGGTCCTCGACGGTGTTCGCGACGACGAAGGTGCCCTTGCCGGTCCGCGAGACCGTGAGGCCCATCGTCTGCAACGCGCGCAGCGCCTCGCGCAGCACGGGCCGGGACACCTCCAGGGTGCGGCACAGCTCGGCCTCGGAGGGGAGCTTGTCGCCGATGGCGTACCGGCCGCGCTCGATGGCGGCACGGAGGTGGTCGAGCACCGCTTCCATGGCGCTGACGCGCCGCGGGACCGGACCACCTGTCTGGCTGTCTGACAGGTTCACGGGAGCGATCCTGCGGGGTGCGGGCGGGGGGTGTCAAGACATGAGGTAAGGAAACATTCACGGGGTGCGGTGCCTGAATGCAGGCATCCGCACCCCGTGGGTGATCAGCGGCGTTCGCTCAGCTGCTGAGCGTGCCGGTGGCGAGCAGGCCCAGCAGGCCGGCGCCGATGATGATCCGGTAGATCACGAAGGCGTTGAAGGAGTGCTTGGCGACGAACTTGAGCAGCCAGGCGATGGAGGCGTAGGCGACCACGAACGACACGATCGTGCCGACGGCCAGCGGGGCGGCGCCGACGCCCGCGCCGAGGGCGTCCTTCAGCTCGTACAGTCCCGCGCCGGTCAGGGCCGGGATGCCCAGGAAGAACGAGAGCCGGGTGGCGGCGACGCGGTCCAGGTCCAGGATGAGCGCGGTGGACATGGTGGCCCCGGAGCGGGAGAAGCCGGGGAAGAGCAGGGCGAGGATCTGGGAGCAGCCGACCCACATCGCGTCCTTGAAGGACGTGTCGTCCTCGCCGCGCTTGTGCCGGCCCATCTGGTCGGCGGCCCACATCACACCCGACCCGACGATCAGCGAGCCGGCGACCACCCACAGCGAGGCGAGCGGGCCGTCGATCAGCGGCTTCGCGGCCAGGCCCACCACCACGATCGGGACGGTGGCGGCGATGACCCACCAGGCGAACTTGTAGTCGTGGTGGTAGCGCTCCTCGCGGTTGGTCAGGCCGCGGAACCATGCGGAGACGATCCGCTTGATGTCCTTGAAGAAGTACACGAGCACGGCGGCGATGGCGCCGACCTGGATGACGGCGGAGAAGCCGACGACGGACTTGTCGTCGACGGGAATGTCCATGAGCCCCTCGACGATCTTGAGGTGGCCGGTGGAGGACACGGGGAGGAACTCGGTCACCCCCTCGACTACTCCGAGGACGACGGCCTGACCGACGGAGATGGCGCTCATGGGATCCAGTTCTGAGGAGAGTTGGTCGACATTGCTGTAGACAGTACTTACTGTGCCCGGCCGGGTGGCAAGCCTCAGGCCCACAGGAAGCCGGCGAGTGAGACCCCGGTAAAGGCCGCGGCGAGCCCCGCCGCCACGCTGGCCACGGTGTTCAGGGCAGCGTAGAGGCCGGAGCCGGCCTCGGTCAGCCGCAGGGTCTCGTAGGAGAAAGTCGAGTACGTGGTCAGCGCGCCGCACAGCCCGGTACCCAGCAGGAGCTGGAGATGCGGCCCCGCGGCTCCGGCGGAGACGGCCCCGGTGAGCAGGCCGAGGACCAGGCAGCCGGCCACGTTCACCACGAAGGTGCCCCACGGGAAGAGCGAGTCGTGGCGGGCCTGCACGGCGCGGCCGGTGAGATAGCGCACGGGTGCGCCGACGACGGCTCCCGCGATGACCAGCAGCCAGTTCACAACGACTTCTTACCCTCCGGGTCCGTTTCGTCCGGACCGGGGGCGGGCTCCCCGTACCGGACGATCTGGCACTCCTCCACGGTGACGAGGCCCCCGCCGGCCGGCTCCTCCAGCCGCGGCCGGGACGCCCGTACCCGCTCCTCGGCGTCCGCCACGGCCACCGCGACCGGCAGGTCCTGGCTCAGGGACAGCAGGCGGGAGGTGTGGATGCGGGAGGAGACGCCGAAGCCCCCCACACCCCGGAAGACGCCGGCCCCGGCGAGCCCGGCGGCGTGCGTGAGCCGGAGGGCTCGGTCGGTACGGAACGTCATGCCCGCCTCCCGGTCAGCAGCCGGCGGGCGGCGGCCGAGGCCAGCCACACCGCCGCGAGGGCCGCGCACAGGGTCGCGGCGAGATAGGCCAGGCCCGCGCCGGGGCGGCCGGCGTCCACCAGCCCGCGGATGTCGACCGCGTAGGTGGAGAAGGTGGTGAAGCCGCCGAGGACGCCCGTGCCGAGGAACGGGCGCAGCAGGCGGTGGGCGGCCCACACCTCGGTGACGAGCACCATCAGCACGCCCATGGCGGCGCAGCCGGAGACGTTCGTCCAGAAGGTCGCCCAGGGGAAGCCGCCGGCGGGCGTCGGCAAGGCCAGCGCGAGGGCGTAGCGGGCCGTCGCGCCGAGCGCGCCGCCGGCCGCCACGGCCGCGACGACGGGCGCCTGGGTACGCCACTCGGTCCGCCGCGCCGGCGCGGGGCGGACACCGCGGGTCTCGGCCTCCGGGGCCGTCATCCTGGTCACGTCTCCTGTTCGGCCCCTGCCCCGGCGGGCGATCAAGGCCGGGACCAGGGTACCGCCGCCTCAGCGCGCGGGAGGGCGGGCGCAGACCGCCACACCCGACTCCCAGAGGCTGCCCAGCACCAGGTGATCACCGGTCGCGCACACGCTGGTGACCATGCGGAAGCCGGAGCGGCGGCGGGTGAGGTGGTGGACGGTCCGGCCCCGGTCGTCCACGGCGACCACGGCGGCGGTCCCGCTCGGCCGGTACGGCGCCCGTACGGCGGCCCGGGCGGCACCCCGGCGGACGGCCCGCGGGGCGCGGTGCAGCAGATCCAGTGGCGGGACGCGGGGGCTGGCCAGGGCGACCCAGACCAGGCCGTCGGGGTCCTCGCGCCAGAGGTTGTCCGGCATGCCGGGCAGCTCGGCGAAGGGCTCGGCGCGGCCCGCGCGGGGTCCGGTGAGCCGGAAGCGGGTGAGGCGGCAGGAGCCGGTCTCGGCGATCACCAGGAAGGAGCCGTCGGCACTCGCGGCGAGCCCGTTGGCGAACTGCAGCCCGTCCAGCAGGACCTCGGGCTCCCGGCGACCGGGGGCGAGCCGCAGCAGGCGCCCGGTACCGGTGTGTTCGACGATGTCGCCGATCCAGCGGCCAAGGGGGTGGCGGCGGCTGGAGACGGTGAAGTACACGGTGCCGTCGGGCAGGGCGACGGCGTTGCTGCAGAAGCGCAGCCGCTCCCCCGCCACCGAGTCCGCGAGGACGCGGACGGTGCCGTTCCCGGTGTCCACCCGCAGCAGGCCGCGTTCCGCGTCGCAGACCAACAGGTCGCCGTCCGGCAGGAGTTCGAGCCCGAGGGGCCGGCCGCCGGTCTCGGCCAGCACCTCCGTGCGGGCCGTGCGCGGGTCTCCGAGGTGGTGGACGCGCAGGATGCGTCCGTCCGCCACTCCGGTCAGCACGCGCCCGTGCGGGTCGGCGACGACGTCCTCGGGGCCGTGGCCGCCCAGGGAGACGTAGTGGAGCGGCACGAGTGCCGTCGTTCGGTCCATGTGCGTCCCTTCTCCGCCGGGGCGCCCCTGCCCCTGCCCCTGCCCCTGCCCCTGCCCCTGCCCCTGCCCACCGTCCCCCGCGGCCGTGGGCGATCACCAGCCCTTCTCGAACATCCGGGCCACCTCGGCGATACGGATCTCGTCGCGCCGGTAGTGGGTGCGGCAGCGGATCCGGCGGGTGCGCAGCAGACCGAGACGGGTGAGGAGGTCCAGGTGGGCGAGGGCGGTCCGGCGCGGTACGCCCAGCTTGTCGGCGACGGCCCGCGCGGTGACGCCGTTCTCGGCGGGGTCGCCGCGGCGCGCCGCCGGGAAGTGGGCCGGCGGATCCTTGAGCCACTCCAGGATGGTCTCCCGCATCCGGTCCGAGGGAGTCCCCGTCATCCGTCCGCCCTCCCGTCCCCGGCCCCCTGGTACGCAGTCTTCCCACTGTCGCGCGGGCGACGCCGTCCCGTCCGGGACTCGGCGGCCGTTGTCCGGTACCGGACGGCCGTGCGCCCCGGCAGGTGTCCCACGGCCCCGGGAACACGGCGGGGGCCCGGCCGCCTGGTGCGACCGGGCCCCGTCGGGGCGGTTCAGCGGTGGCTGAACCACGTCATCGAGGAGAGGGCCTTGTCGTCGTAGCCGAACAGGGCCTGGTTCTCCCAGCCGTTGCCGGAGGTGGCGTCCGCCGGGTCCCAGCCGTTGCCGTTGACGGCGGTCCAGGTCGCCTCCCAGGAGAAGACGCCGAGACCGCGGCCGTTCGGGACGGCCTCCACGATGCTCGCCACGTCGTTCATCCACCTGGTCTGGCCGGCCACCGTCGCCGGGTAGCCGGAGACCAGCTCGCCGGTGGTGTCGATCTGGTTGGTGAGCGAGTCGTCGCTGTCCAGACGGAAGGGGTAGGCCGTCTCGGCGACGAACACCGGCTTGCCGTAGCGGGAGGCCGCGTCGTCCAGGGTGGTCTGGAAGTCGGAGAGCGGGCCGTGCCAGTAGCCGTAGTACGACAGGCCGATCGCGTCGAACTTCACGCCGCCCGCGACCGCGTTGTCGAACCACCACTCGGTGCCGGCCTTGTCCCCGCCCTTGGCCAGGTGCAGCGCGACGACGGTGGACGAGTTGACCGCCTTGACGGCGTCGTAGCCGGAGTTGAGCAGCCCGGCGAGCTGGCTCCAGTTGCTCGTGGACCCCTCGGACCACAGCATGCCGCCATTGATCTCATTGCCCACCTGGACCATGTCGGCGGTGGTGCCTTGAGCCTTCAATGCGTTCAAGACGTCGTACGTGTGGGTGTACACGTCCGTCTTGAGCTGACTGTATGTATGGCCCACCCATGCGGCCGGCTTGTTCTGCTGGCCCGGGTCCGCCCAGCTGTCCGAGTAGTGGAAGTCGACCAGCAGCTTCATGCCCTGCGCCTTGATGCGCTTGGCCATCGCGAGGACATGCGCCTTGTCGTTGAAGCCGTCGGCCGGGTTCACCCAGACCTTCAGCCGCGCGTAGTTCATGCCGTACGACTTGAGGATGGAGAGGGCGTCCCCGGCGGTTCCGGCACTCGACTTGTACACACCGCCCTTGGCCTCGCTCTTGGCGAGGGAGGAGATGTCGGCGCCGTGGATGGATGTACCGGTGGCGCCGGACGTGAAGGTCAGATCGTCAACGTTGATCCAGTTGCCGGCGCTCGCGTCACTGTTGACGCTGATGGTGCACTGGTTGTTGGTCACATTGACCGGCGTGACGATCCGGATCCACCCACTGGACGATATCGGCAGATCGGTGCGCTGTTCGGAACCGCCGCAGTTCTTGAGCGCTATGTACGCGGCCTTCTGCCCGCCGCTGGACCGGACCCACGCCGTCAGCTTGTAGCTGCCGTTGGCCAGCCCGGACAGGTACCGGTACGTCTCCACCTTGTAGGCGGAGGAGGAGTAGTGGGAGAGGCGGTAGCTCCCGCCGTGGCCGCCCGACTCGGTGTACGAGGCGCCGGTGTCGCCGTACTCGGACCAGCCGGCGGGGGTGGCCGCGCCCGCGCCGCCGGACTCGAAGCCGCCGTTGGTGAGGGTGCTCGCGGCGTGCGCGGCCTGGACGGGCAGGGCGGTGAGGGCGAGCCCGGCCGCGAGCGGCAGCAGCAGGGCTCTGATGGTGCGTCTGGGATGGAACTTCATCGTCCGTCGTCCCTTCGACGTATCTGGGGAGGGGTGTCCTCCAGCGGGGCTGGAGGAGAACCCCTCCGCCCGCGGCTCTCGTGGCACACACGGGCGGAGGGGAGCCGGCTCAGCCGTCGAGTCGTACGACCCGGACGGCCCCCGCCGGGACCGCGAGGCGGCCCGCGGCGCGTTCGCCCGTCAGCAGTTCGGTGCCGGGCGCGTCCAGCGGCACCTTGGTGTCGCCGGCGGTGTGGTTGATGACGAAGAGGTAGGTGCCCGACTCCCCGCGGCGGCGCACGACCTCGACGTCGCGGGGCAGGCCGGCGCGCGGGGCGACGCCGGCGTCGTCGGCAGCCCAGCCGAGGACCGCGTCCAGGCCCTGGGCGTCGAGGCGGGTGGAGACGTACCAGGCGGTGCCGCGGCCGAGCCGGTGCCGGGTGACGGCCGGGCGGCCCGCGGTGAGCCCGTCGGCGTACGTCCAGACGGTCTCGGCGCCCCGCGGGACGACGAACTCCGTCCACACGTCCCCGGTCAGCTCGGAGCCGTCCGGGCCGGTCAGCCGCACCCGCTCGTCCTTCAGCAGCGGCGAGAACTCCTCCACCGCCAGCCCGAGGACGTCACGCAGCACGCCGGGGTGGGCGCCCTCGTGGACGGCGTCGTGCTCGTCCACGATCCCGGAGAAGTACGACACCACGAGCGTGCCGCCGTGCTCGACGTACTCGCGGACGTTGTGCCCGGCGGCCTCCGTCATCAGGTACAGGGCCGGGACGACGACCAGGGGGTAGCGCGACAGGTCGGCTTCCGGGTGGGCGAAGTCGACCGTGAGGTGGCGGTCGTAGAGGACCTCGTAGAAGGAGTCGGCGCGTTCGCGCGGGTCGTGGTCCTCGCTGGGGCGCCAGGACAGGTTCTGCGCCCACCAGGACTGCCAGTCCCACAGCATCGCCGCGTCGGCCTCGGTGCGGGTGTCCCGGATCTCGCCCAGCGCGCCGACGGAGGCGCCGAGTGCGACGACCTCGCGCCAGACACGGGTGTCGGTGCCCCCGTGCGGCAGCATCGCCGAGTGGAACTTCTCGGCGCCGCGCCGGGACTGGCGCCACTGGAAGAACATCGCGCCCTCGGAGCCGCGCGCCACGTGCGCGAGGGAGTTGCGGGCCATCTGTCCCGGCGCCTTCGCGGGGTTGCGGGGCTGCCAGTTGACGCCCGAGGTGGAGTGCTCCAGCAGCAGCCAGGGGGCACCGCCGGCGACCGAACGGGTGAGGTCGGCGGCCATGGCGAGGTTGACATGGGTGCGGCGGCCGTCGGTGATCAGGTAGTGGTCGTTGGTGACGAGGTCGACCTCACGTCCCCAGGCCCAGTAGTCCATGGAGTCGCACTGGCTGAGGGCGGTCATGAAGTTGGTGGTGACCGGCACGCCGGGTGAGAGGCGGTGCAGGATGTCCCGCTCCGCGCGGAAGTTCTCCCGGATGGTGGCGTCGGCGAACCGCTTGTAGTCCAGCGCCTGGCCGGGGTTGCCCACCGTCGGGGTGGCCCGGGGCGGGTTGATCACCGCGAGGTCGGTGTAGCGCTGGCCCCAGAAGGCCGTGCCCCAGGCCTCGTTGACGGCGTCCACGCTGCCGTAGGTGTCCGCGAGCCATACGCGGAACCGGTCGGCGCAGGAGTCGCAGTAGCAGGCGGAGACGGGGACGCCGTACTCGTTGTGGACGTGCCACATCGCGAGCGCCGGATGGTCGCCGTAGCGCTCGGCGAGCCGGGTGGTGATGTTCGCGGCGGCGGCGCGGTAGTCGGCGTTGCTGTGGCAGATGGCGCCGCGCGAGCCGAACTCGTAGCGCACGCCCTCGGCGGTGACCGGCAGGGCCTCGGGGTGTGCCCGGTAGAACCAGACGGGCGGCACCACGGTGGGCGTGCCCAGGTCGACGCGGATGCCGTTCTCGTGCAGCAGGCCGACGACCCGGTCGAGCCAGCCGAAGTCGTACTCCCCCGGCGCCGGTTCCAGCAGGGCCCAGGAGAAGATGCCGACGCTCACCATGGTGACGCCGGCCTCCCGCATCAGCCGGACGTCCTCCAGCCAGACGGATTCCGGCCACTGCTCGGGGTTGTAGTCCCCACCATAGGCGAGCCGGGTGAGGCCCCTGGGGCTGGTGTCCGACATGACTGTCTCCCGAGGAATCGATCATTTGGGAACGTGCACACACAGCATCGGCGGTGCCAGCCCAACATAACCGCACAGCAACAACCATTGACAAGTGTCCGGGATGTTTCTCTACTGTGAACGCTCACAGAAGCATGGCAGGGGCTCCAGCGCACTGAGCGCCCCGCTCATGTGAACGTGCACATCTGCATGGCAGGTCCCCGCAGCGGGCGGGGGCCCAGGTCAGGGGAGAAACCATGCCGCACACGAAGCGCCGTCGCCTCGTGACAACCGCCGTCGCCGTGTCCCTCGGCGCCACCGCCCTCGCCGCCTGCGGTTCCGGGGACGACAGCAAGGCCGAGTCGGGTCCCGTCTCGCTGACGTACTGGACCTGGACACCCGGCATGGACAAGGTCGTCGACCTGTGGAACAAGGGGCCGGGGAAGAAGGACCGGATCACCGTCACGGTGAAGAAGCAGGCGTCCGGCGACACGCTGGTCACCAAGATCCTCACCGCGCACAAGGCGCACAAGGCCCCGGACCTGGTCCAGGCCGAGTACCAGGCGCTGCCGACGCTGGTCAGCAACGACGCCCTGGCCGACATCTCGAAGGAAGTCGGCGACGACGAGGCGAAGTTCGCCGAGGGCGTCTGGCAGCAGACCACGCTCGGCACGGACGCGGTCTACGCGGTGCCCCAGGACATCGGCCCGATGATGTTCTACTACCGCGAGGACCTGTTCAAGAGTTACGGCCTCAAGGTCCCCACCACCTGGGAGCAGTTCGCCGAGACCGCCCGCCGGCTCAAGAAGAAGGCACCGGACAAGGACCTGACCACCTTCTCCGCCAACGACTCCGGCCTCTTCGCGGGGCTCGCCCAGCAGGCCGGCGCCAAGTGGTGGACCACCTCCGGCGACCGGTGGAGGGTCGGCATCGACGACGCCGCCACCCGGAAGGTCGCCACGTTCTGGGGCGGCCTGGTCAAGGAGGGCGTCATCGACAACCAGCCGATGTACACCCCGTCCTGGAACAAGGCGCTGGACACCGGCAAGCAGATCGCCTGGGTGAGCGCCGTGTGGGCGCCGGGCACGCTGACCACGGCGGCACCGGACACCAAGGGCAAGTGGGCCATGGCCCCGCTCCCCCAGTGGTCGGCCGAACAGGACGTCACCGGCAGCTGGGGCGGCTCCTCGACGGCGGTCACCACCGACTCCGCGCACAAGGAGGCCGCCGCCGAGTTCGCGTCCTGGCTGAACACCGACCACGACGCCCTGAACGCGCTGGCGAAGGAGGGCGGCATCTACCCGGCCTCCACCTCCGCCCAGCTGAGCGGCGCCTTCTCCAACCCGCCGGCGTACTTCGCCAACCAGCCGGACTTCTACACCAAGGCCGCCGACATCGCGAAGACCACCGCGCCGTCCGCGTGGGGCCCGAACGTGAACGTCGCCTACACGTCCTTCAAGGACGCCTTCGGCGCCGCCGCCAGGAACAAGTCGGACTTCGCCGCCGCCCTGGGGAAGATGCAGGACGACACGGTCGCCGACATGAAGAAGCAGGGCTTCGAGGTCGCTCGGTGAGCAGCCCCGCCGGCCGGAAGTCGTACGGGGTCAAGGGGGCCCCGTACGGCTTCCTCCTCCCCGCCGTGATCCTGTTCGCCCTCTTCTTCGCGCTGCCCATCGGCTACGCGGTCTGGCTCAGCTTCCGCAAGGTGCACGTCTCCGGTCTCGGCCTGGGTTCGGGTGCGCGCAAGGAGGTGTGGGCCGGTGCCGAGAACTACACCGAGGCCTTCCAGGACAGCGAGCTGCTGAACGGCGCGCTGCGCGTGCTCGGCTACGGCTGCATCGTCGTCCCTGTGATGCTGGGCCTGGCGCTGCTGTTCGCGCTGATGCTGGACTCCGACAAGGTGCGGCTCGCCCCGTTCACCCGGCTCGCGATCTTCCTGCCGTACGCCGTCCCCGGCGTGGTGGCCGCGCTGCTGTGGGGGTTCCTGTACCTGCCGGACGTCAGCCCGTTCTACTTCGTGCTGGACAAGCTGGGGATGCCGCAGCCGGACCTGCTGGACGGCGGTCCGCTGTACCTCGCCCTGTCCAACATCGCGGTCTGGGGCGGCACCGGCTTCAACATGATCGTCATCTACACCTCGCTGCGGTCCATCCCGGCCGAGGTGTACGAGGCGGCGAAGCTGGACGGCGCCACCCCCGTGCAGATCGCTCTGCGGATCAAGATCCCGATGGTGGCACCCTCGCTGGTGCTGACCTTCTTCTTCTCGATCATCGCGACGCTCCAGGTGTTCAACGAGCCGACCACCCTGAAGCCCCTGACCAACTCGGTCAACACGACCTGGAGCCCGCTGATGAAGGTGTACCAGGACGCCTTCGGCCGGAACGACATCTACTCGGCGGCGGCCGAGGCGACGCTGATCGCCGTGGTCACGCTGCTGCTGTCGTTCGGCTTCCTGCGGGCCGCGAACCGACGGAACAAGCAGGAGGCAGCGGGATGAGCACCCTCGCCGTCCGCAAGGCCGCACCGGCCGCCGGCACCACCCCGGGTACGGCGCAGGGCCCGCCGCTGCGCCGCCGGACCGCGCTGGTCCCGACGGTCACGCTGCTGCTCGGCGCGGTCTACACGCTGCTGCCGGTCGCCTGGGTGGTGATCGCGTCGACCAAGTCCGGCCACGAGCTGTTCTCCACGTTCACGTTCCTGCCCGGCACCGGCTTCGCCGACAACATCAAGGACCTCGACTCCTACCGGGGCGGCGTCTACTGGACGTGGATGGGCAACTCCGCCCTGTACGCGGGTCTCGGCGCGGTGCTGTCCACCGCCGTGTCGGCGTTCAGCGGCTACGCGCTGGCGACCTACCGCTTCAGGGGCCGCGAGACGATGTTCAACGTCCTGCTCGCGGGCGTCCTGATGCCGCCGGTGATCCTCGCGATCCCGCAGTACCTGCTGCTGGCCAAGGCCGACCTCACGGACTCCCACCTGTCCGTGCTGCTGCCGCAGATCCTCTCCCCGTACGGCGTCTACCTCGCCCGGATCTACGCGTCCGCCGCCGTGCCGGCCGACGTGGTGGAGGCGGGGCGGATGGACGGGGCGGGCGAGTGGCGGATCTTCACCCGGATCGCGCTGCCGATGATGATCCCCGGCATGGTCACGGTGTTCCTGTTCCAGTTCGTCGCGATCTGGAACAACTTCCTGCTGCCGTACATCATGCTGAGCGACGACGAGAAGTTCCCGCTCACCCTGGGTCTGTACACACTGCTGGAGCAGGGCTCCAACACCCCCGCGCTGTACACCCTGGTGATCACCGGGGCGTTCCTCGCGGTGCTCCCGCTGATCGCCCTCTTCCTGGTCGTCCAGCGGTTCTGGAGTCTGGATCTGCTGTCCGGGGCCGTAAAGTCATGACCATGGGCAATTCGGGGGGCCGGCGCAGACCGCCGACGATCCACGACGTGGCGCGCGAGGCAGGCGTCTCGCGCGGCACCGTCTCGCGTGTCCTCAACGGCGGGCACTACGTCAGCCCCGCCGCCCAGGAGGCGGTCAACGCCGCCATCCGCAGGACCGGGTACGTCGTGAACCGGCACGCCCGCTCGCTGATCACGGGCCGCTCCGACTCGGTGGGCTTCCTGCTGACCGAGCCGCAGGAGCGGTTCTTCGAGGACCCCAACTTCAACGTCCTGCTGCGCGGCTGCACCCAGGCGCTGGCCGCGCACGACGTCCCGCTGCTGCTGATGCTGGCCGGGACCGAGGACGAACGGCGGCGCATCACGCGGTACATCACCGCCGGGCACGTCGACGGGGTGCTGCTGGTCTCCAGCCACTCCGGTGATCCGGTCGCCGAGGAGCTGCGGGAGGCGGGGGTGCCGCTGGTCGCCTGCGGCAAGCCGATCGGACTGGGCTCGAAGGTGAGTTACGTGGCCGCCGACGACCGGGACGGCGCCCGGGACATGGTCCGGCACCTGCTGTCGCTGGGGCGGCGCCGGATCGGCGTGGTCACCGGCCCGCTGGACACCCCCGGTGGTGTGGAGCGGCTCGCCGGGTACCGGGAGGTGCTCGCCGAGGCGGGCCTCGCGGCCGACGAGCGGCTCGTCGTCTCCGGCGACTACAGCCGGGCCAGCGGGGAGGCGGGCGCGGAGCGGCTGCTGGCGCAGGCACCGGACATGGACGCCGTGTTCGTCGCCTCCGATCTGATGGCGCAGGGCGTGCTGGCGGCCCTGCACCGGGCCGGGAGGCGGGTGCCGGACGACATCGCCGTCGGCGGTTTCGACGACTCGCCGGCGGCGACCGCCGCCACCCCGGCGCTCACCACGATCCGGCAGCCCTGGGACCGGATCAGCAACGAGATGGTCCGGGTGCTGCTCGCCCAGATGGGCGGAGAGGACCCGGCGGCGGTCATCCTGCCGACGGAGCTGGTCAGGCGCGACTCGACGTGACGGCGGGTGCCTCGGTCCGCCGGACGTCCCGGCACCCGACCTGCGACGCGCCGCCGTACGGCGTGACGGTGGTCCGGGTGCCCGTGACGGTTCCGTCCAGGCAGAGCCGTCCGCCCATGATCCGCAGGTCGAGCGTGAACGTCGTACTCCGGCCCGCCTCGTCCGGGCCGTCGATGCGCTCGTCCGGGTAACCGAGGCCGTGCAGCGCGTCCCGGACCTGACCGGGGGTGGGGTCCGGTGTCCTGGCCAGGGCGTCGCCGATCCGCCGGGCGTGGACGCGGGCCTCGCACTTCTCCACGCCGGTCAGCGCCACCTCTTCGCGGGGGTCGGCCGGCGTCCCGGACGTCTGCGGGGCCGGCCTGCCCGGGAGCGTGGGCAGCCGGGTGGGCGCGGTGCGCGGCTTCCCCGGCTCGGACGGCTCGGGCGGGACGGTGGCCGGTGGCTGGGGCACGCACGGCTCGGCGAGCGAGGTGAGGAGGTCCATGAACCGGACGAACTCCGGTCCCTCGGAGTGCGTGCGGGCGGTCACGGACCGGCTGCCGGCACCGTCGCTCCCGGTCTGCCCGCCGCCCGCCCGTTCACTGCCGCAGGCGGCCAGGACCAGCGCGCACAGGGCGAGCGGCACGGCCCGGTTCCGGACCCGGGTGAGCCGAACCGCCCGGCCGGCAGAAGGTGTTGCGCTGAAGAGTGGCTTCATGGATGCAGTCTCGGGTGTGCGCGGCGGCCGGGCATGAGTACGGCTACTCAGTTCCCCTCCGCGCGCCGGCGCGGCTGTCGCCCGGTGTCACCAGTCCCGTCTCGTAGGCGAGGACGACCGCCTGGGCGCGGTCGCGCAGACCGAGCTTCGCGAAGATGCGGGCCACGTGGGACTTGACCGTGGCCTCGCTCAGGGTCAGCTCGGCGGCCAGTTCGCCGTTGGACAGGCCGCGGCCCATCAGCGTCAGCACCTCCCGCTCGCGGGGGGTGAGGGCGGCCAGCCCTTCGGGCACGGGTACGGGGGTCCGCCCGGCCTCGGCCGCGTACCGCTCCACCAGGCGCCGGGTGATCTGCGGGGCCAGCAGGGCGTCGCCGGTGCCGACCAGCCGTACGGCCGCCGCCAGGTGCTCCGGGGTGACGTCCTTGAGCAGGAAGCCGCTGGCCCCGAGGGACAGGGCCGTGTACACGTACCGGTCCAGGTCGAAGGTGGTCAGCATGAGCACCCGGCAGCCGGGAGCGTCGGCCAGGATGCGCCGGGTGGCCTCCAGGCCGTCCATGACCGGCATGCGGATGTCCATGAGGACGACGTCCGGCTTCAGTTCGCGGACCGCGGTGACCGCTTCGGCGCCGTCGGCGGCCTCGCCGGCCACCTCGATGCCCCGGGCGGTGAGGATCAGCCGGAAGCCGGTCCGGATCAGCGTCTGGTCGTCGGCGATCAGGACGCGGGGCGCCCGCCCGGGCGCGTCCGCGGTCACGGCCGGTCCAGGGGGATGCGGGCGCGGACGCGGAAGCCGCCGCCGAGTCTGCGCCGGGCGTCGAGGTCGCCGCCGTAGACGGCGACCCGTTCGCGCAGGCCGAGCAGGCCGCGTCCGGTGCCCTGGGCATGCCGTCCTGGGCCGGCCGGTGCGGTCCCGGTGAGCACGCTGGGGCCGGTGTTGAGGATTTCGACGCGCAGGGCGTGGTCGGCGTAGCGCACGGTCACCTGGGCCTTGCCGCCGTCGCCGTGCCGGAGCGCGTTGGTCAGGGCCTCCTGGACGATGCGGTAGGCGGTCACGTCGACGCCCTGCGGCAGCGACCGCGGCTCGCCCGAGACGCGGACCTCGACGGGCAGGCCGGCGAACGATATCCGGTCCACCAGCGGGCCGAGGCGGTCGAGGCCGGGCTGCGGCGCGAGCGGCGTACGCACCGGTGTCGCGCCCCGATACGCTGCCGGATCCGCGGCCGGTCCCGGGTCGCCGTCCGTGCCGTCCTGCGCGGGGGCGAGCAGGCCCAGCAGGTGTCTGAGGTCGGTCATCGCGCCCCGGCCCGCGTCCTCGACGGCCCGCAGCGCGGTGGCCGCCTCGTCCGGCATCGTGCCGAGCACCTCGCGGGCGGCGCTCGCCTGGACGACCATCAGACTGACGTTGTGACTGACGATGTCGTGCAACTCGCGGGCTATCCGGTCGCGTTCGGCCGCGATCGCGGCCTCGGCGGCGCTCTCCCGCTCCCGTTCCAGCAGCCAGCCCCGCTCCCCCACCGCCGCCTGCCAGCGGTGCCGGGTGCGCACCAGCGCCGCGGTCAGCCCCAGGACCGCCGCGCACGCCACCGCGAGCACCACCGTCAGCATGTCGTCCTCCCCCATGGCCCCACTCTCGCAGACGGCACCGACAGCCGCATCGGCCTGGGGATCCAGTGCACTGCATCCCCGGGATGAGCCGGGCGGACGAGTGCCGTCCGGGGAGGGATGCCCCGGGCTGCGGCCGCCGTCTAGCGTCCTGCCCATGGTCACAGAGGTGGGATCGGAAGACGCCGTCGTACGGCTCGACGGAGTGCGCAAGGAGTACGGCGAGACGGTGGCGCTCGACGGGGTGTCGCTGGACATCCGGGCCGGGGAGGCGGTCGCCGTGATGGGCATCTCGGGGTGCGGCAAGTCCACGCTGCTCAACATGATCGCGGGCCTCGACCGGCCGTCGGCCGGCCGCGTCGTCGTCCACGGGGAGGACGTCGGGGAGTTGAGCGAGAAGGATCTGGCGCTGTACCGGCGGCGCCGGATCGGCATGATCTTCCAGTTCTTCAACCTCATCGACGACCTGTCGGCCCTGGACAACGTGGCGCTGGCGGGCCGGCTGACGGGTACGCCGGCCGGCAGGCCCGGCGGCGGGCGCTGGAGCTGTTCGAGGAGCTGGGCATCGCCGGCCGGCGCAACGCCTATCCGGCGGTGCTGAGCGGCGGTGAGCGGCAACGGGTGGCGGTGGCCCGGGCGTTGATGAACCGGCCCGCGCTGCTCCTGGCGGACGAGCCGACCGGCGCGCTGGACAGCCGGGCCGGGGAGCAGGTGATGGACCTGCTGATCGATCTGAACCAGATCGGGCAGACCCTGGTCATCGTGACGCACGACGAGCACCTGGCGCAGCGCTGCGCGAGCCGTCTGGTGCTGTTGGCCGACGGCCGGGTGACCGGCGAGCACACCCTGGAGCCGTCGGTATGAGTGCGGTGTGGCTGGCCGCGCGTGCGGCCGTGCGCAGGCGGCGGCTCCAGACGCTGGTGATCTGGCTCGTCACGCTGGTGTCGACCGGGTCGCTGGTGGTGGCGCTGGGTCTGGTGGACGCCGCCTCGGCGCCGTTCGACCACGCCTTCGAGAGACTGCACGGGCCGCATGTCGTGGCCGCGTTCGACAGGGGCAAGGTGTCGGACGCCCAGGTGACGCGCGCGGCGCGGCGGCCGGGGGTGGAGGCGGTGGCGGGGCCGTTCCCGCAGGCGACGCTCGGCGTTCCGCGCGGTGCGGCGGACTTCGGTCTCGGCGGCGAGATCACGGTGGTGGGGCGTTCCGGTCCGGGCGGCCCGGTGGACCGGGTGGACCTGTGGGCGGGCCGGTGGCCGGCCCGGCCGGGCGAGATGGTGCTGAACCGGCAGCGCGACTGGACCGCCGACGACCTCGGCAGGACGTTCCGGGTGCCGTCGGGTCCGAAGCTCACCATCGTCGGGTTCGCGTTCGACCTGAGCCACACGGCGGACGCCTGGGTCACCCCGGCGCAGATGGGGGCGCTGCACCCCACCGGCCGGCAGATGCTGTTCCGGTTCCGGGACGCGTCGACGCAGGACGGGCTGCGCGCGGAGCTGTCCGGGGTGACCGCGGGGCTGCCCCGGGGGGCGCTCGCCGGATCCCAGACGTACCTGTCGCTCAAGCACCGGATCGGCAGCAACGCGCGCGCGTACGCGCCGTATCTGATGGCGTTCGGCGTCCTCGGCATCCTGGTGGCGGTGCTCATCGTCGCCAACGTGGTCGGCGGGGCCGTGGTCTCCGGGTTCCGGCACATCGGCATCCTGAAGGCGGTGGGCTTCACGCCGGGCCAGGTCCTGGGCGTCTACCTGCTGATGATCTCCGTGCCGGCCGTCCTGGGCTGCGCGCTGGGCACCTGGGCCGGCAATCTGCTGGCGCGGCCGTTCCTGCGGTTCGTCTTCAGCGGGCCGGCCTCGGGTGTGCTGCACGGCACCCTTGGGATCGCGCCCTGGGTGAACCTGCTCGCCCTGCTCGGCATGCCCCTGCTGTGCGTGCTGGCCGCGCTCGGGCCTTCGGTGCGGGCGCGGCGGCTGTCGGCGGCGCGGGCCATCAGCGCGGGCAGTGCCCCGCGGGCCGGACGGGCGCTCGGCATCCAGCGGCGCCTGGCGGGCGCCCGGCTGCCCCGGTCGGTGAGCCTCGGCATGGGGCTGCCGTTCGCGCGGCCCGCGCGCAGCGCGCTCACGCTGGTCGCGGTGGTCCTGGGCGTGACGACGGTCACGTTCGCGACCGGTCTGGCGGCGACGCTGAGCAGCTACGGCACCGGCGGTCGCCCCACCTACGACGTCACCGTCTACGTGGGCGCGTTCCGGCACGGCACCGAGGTGCGGCCGGTGCACGGCGACCGTGAACTCCAGGCGCTGCTCGGATCGTTGCCGGGAGCGAGTCATGTGACGGTGCGGTCGGACGACGAAGCGGTCCTGGCCGGCAGCACGCAGGTGGTCATGTTCGAGGGCCGGCGCGGCGGTCCGTCGCTGGACAGCGTGCTCACGAAGGGCCGCTGGATGCACCGGACCGGGGAGGTGGTGGCCGGGTCGCCGTTCCTGCGCCGCAACGGAGTCCGTCTCGGGGACCGTCTGCGGCTGCGGAAGGACGGCCGCGAGGAACAGGTGACCGTCGTCGGCGAGACGATGGACACCGACGACCGGCTGGTCGTCGGCGACTGGCCGACGGTCACCGCGCTGATGCCGGGCGTTCGGCCCATCGCCTACCACGTCAAGCTGCGCGCGGGCACGGACCGGAAGGCGTACGCCCGCGCGGTGGAGGCGGCCGATCCGGGGCTGTTCGTCCAGCCGAGCGGTTCGAACAGCGTGACCGGAACCATCGTGGGCTCCGCGACGGCCCTCACCCTCATGCTCGCCCTGGTCGCCTCGCTGGGCGTCTTCAACACTGCCGTCCTCAACACCCACGACCGGCGCCGGGACCTCGGCATGCTGAAGTCGATCGGCATGACCCCGCGCCAGGTCACCGTGATGACGGTGACGTCGATGGCGGTGCTCGGCGCACTGGGGTCGCTGCTGGGTGTCCCGCTGGGCATCGCCGCCCACCGGGTGGTGGTGCCGCGCATGGCGGCCGGGGTCGACATCACGCTGCCCCCCTCCATGACGGACGTCTGGCACGCGCCCGTGCTGGCCCCGGCGGCGCTCGCGGGGGTGGTGATCGCCGTCTTGGGCGCGCTGGTGCCCGCCCGCCGGGCGGCCCGCCTCACGGTCGCCGAGGTGCTGCGCAACGAGTGACGGCGACGACCGGTCAGGATCGGAGAAGCCGTCGCGGGTGTCCCGGGCCTAGCGTGGGAGCACCGACGGGGACCCGTCGGGTTCCGCGCCGTGAAGGAGTGAGCGACATGACCGCCGGCCTGCAGACGATCATCTACCCCGTGAAGGACCTGGCGCGCGCCAAGGCCCTGTTCGGCGCGCTGCTGGGCGTCGAGCCGTACGCGGACGAGCCGTACTACGTCGGCTTCAAGGCCGCCGGCCAGGACGTCGGCCTCGACCCGAACGGGCACGCCAAGGGCATGACGGGCCCGGTGCCGTACTGGCACGTGACGGATCTGCGGGAGCGGCTCGCGGCGCTGCTCGCGGCGGGGGCCGAGCTGCTCCAGGACGCGCAGGACGTCGGCGGCGGCCGGCTGATCGCCTTCGTGAAGGACCCCGACGGCAACCTCGTGGGGCTGCTGCAGGACCCTTCGGCCTGAGGACCGGACGCCGTCCCCCGAGCCACTAGTTGCACACTCAACGATTGGCTGGATCGGTGCTACGGTGCGGTTATGGCAGTCACGACGGCCGACACCCGGCTCGAAGAGCGCTGGCGGGACATCCTCACCGTGCACGCGCACACGATGTGCGAGATCGACCGGGCCCTGCATCCGCACGGACTCGGCGCCAGCGACTTCGAGGTGCTCGACATCCTGGCGGCCCAGTCGCCCGTGCAGGGCGACTCGTGCCGGGTGCAGAACCTGGTCGGCCGGGTCCATCTCAGCCAGAGCGCGCTGTCCCGGCTGATCGGCCGGCTGGAGAAGGACGGTCTGGTGGAGCGCTCGGTGTGCGTGGAGGACCGGCGCGGGGTGTGGGTCGCCCTCACCCCCAAGGGCCGCACGCTGCACGCCGAGGTGCTGCCGGTCCAGCGCGCGGTCCTGCGCCGGATGCTGGCCGGGCAGGAGGACTAGGGCCCCTCGCTCGGACCGGGCCGGCCCCGCTCCGCGGCCCCTGGACCACCAGCTCGGTCCCGTCCGGCAGGATCTCGGCGCCGTACTCCGTCACGCGTGCGCGTGCGGGCGAGGCGGGGTCGAGCGGGTTGCCGTCGGCGAGGTGGGTGTGGATGCGGCGCGGGCCGGGATGACGGGCCAGTGCCGCGGGGAGCCGTCCGGGCCGCCGACCGGAAGACGGCCCGGGACGGCCTGCCGGGCAGCGGGGCGCGCCACCGTGGCCGTCTCGCCGGGGCTGAAGCCGGTGCCGTCCAGCAGAACGCAGTCGGCGTCGGCGCACAGCTCGTCCAGGACGGGGCTCCACGCACCGACGCAGGGCGCGTACACCGGCACGCGCCCGCTCGCCAGGTCCTCGACGCGGTACGCCGTCCACCCCGGCCCGGCGGGTACCGTCGCACCCACCGGGTGCGCGGTCGCGACGAGACCCCCGGCCGGCACGAAGCCGCCGTCGGCCAGCCCGTCGGCCCACTCCCAGGAGGCGTGGGGGTCGAGGACCGCGCGCACCGCCGGCGCGGCGTAGATCTTCACGCCCGCCGCGGCGCGCAGCTCGGCCGGGCCGGCCGTGTTTGCCGGCCGCGGCGTCGGTGAGCAGCACGCCGCGCAGCGGGGTGTCCCGGGGGCTTGGCCACAGGGCCGGGGTGGCGGCCGGCTGGGCCCGCAGGCCGGGTGAGGCGTTCAGCAGCCACCAGTCGCGGCCGTTGCCGGTGACGGCGGCGCACTCGCGGGTCCGGGCGGGCAGTCCGCCCTCGCGCGCGGCGGTGCAGAGCGCGCAGGCGCAGTTCCACCGCGGGAGACCGCCCCCGGCGGCGGTGCCCCGCAGGACGGCCCTCACGACCATCGACTCCTTCGCGCTCGCCCGGATCCGGCTCCGGCAGGTTGCCCGCCGCGGCGGGCGGTGACCGCCGGCGGCGGGGGCAGATCCGGGCCGGCCTGCGACGGGAAGGGTCCGGGCGGTACGCGGGCGCGGGTGGTGCGTGATCGCTCGCCGGTCGCCCGTCGTCCGGTCAGCGGGCCAGCAGGGTGCGCACTCCCTGTGAGGTGAGGGTCAGGGCGTGGGCGGAGCTGCCGTCGATGGCGAGGGAGAGGTCCTCCGCGGGCCACCCCTGGGCGAGCGCGGCGAGCGGGATCAGGCGGTAGCGCGAGACGAACGGCAGCAGCTCGGCCATCTCGCCCTCCGAGGTGAACACCGGGACGACGTGGTCGCCCCCGGGCTGTTCCAGGACGGGCAGGGCCACCGTCGTGGCGTCGGCACCCTCGCCGTCCACCGCGTCGTCCGGTACCGGGACGAGTACGTCACTGTGGGCGAGGGTGTCCAGGGCGGCCTGGTCCTCGGCGTTCTCGGCCAGCGCGTCCAGTGCCTGCTGGGCGGGCGTCGGCTGGGCCTCGTGTGCGGGTGTCTCCATGGCTGGTCCCCAGGTTGCGGTGGTCGTACGGGCCGCCGGGGCGGGCTGGTGCCCGGGCGGGCTCCCGCCACGCGTACCCGGTGGGGTGCCGGGCATGCGTGACGATCGGAGGGAGGTCCGGTGGGGAGGGGGTGCCCCGCGCACACGGGCGTGTCCTGCTCGTACGGCCGCCCGCACGGGCCTCGCCGAAGGCTGGGTCACGCGTGTTCGCCGGGCAGCCGCTCACCGGCCGGGCGGCTGCCGGTCACGGCTCGGTCCGCGCGAGCAGGCCGGCGACGGTGGTGACCCGGACCAGCGGCCGGTACAGCTCCATGACCCGCAGGGCCCTGAGGTGGGAGTCGTCGTCCACGCCGGCGCAGGCGTCCGCCACGACCAGCACTTCGGCGCCGGCGTCCGCGGCGGCCAGCGCGGTGGACAGCACACAGCAGTCGGTGCTGACGCCGGCCAGGACCAGGCGGCCGTCCGGGCCGACCCGGGCGGCGAGTTCCGGGGTCCACTTGCCGAACGTGGTGGTGTCCACGACATGGTCGGCGAGCGCGGCGAACTCGTCCGTCAGCGCCCACAGGTCCGCGTCCGGCCCCCGGCGGGCGAAGGGCCACTGCGCGTAGTAGGCGCGCCAGGCGCCGGCCGGCCGCTCGGGGGCCAGGAACCGGGTGAAGGTGACCCGGCCGGCGAAGGCCGGCAGCAGGCTGCGCACGCCCGCCGCCGCGTCGGCGTAGCGGGGGGCCGCCCAGGGACTGTCGGGGTCGGCGAACACGTGCTGCATGTCGATGACGGCGAGATGACCGGCGCTCATGGGTTGAGCACACCCTCGTCGAGCACCGGGCCCGGTGCCTGGGCCTCCTGGGACCGCACCCGGCCCCGGCCCGCCGGCAGTGAGCCGAGGAAGGCGAGCGCCAGCGCGGCCAGGACGCCCAGGTTGGCGTAGGCCCAGGCGCCGGTCCTGCCGCCGAGGCCGAACGGTTCCAGCAGGTAGCCCTGCCAGGTCAGCCAGCTCGCGGCGGTGTTGGTGACCAGGCCCCAGCCGACGGCGGTGGCGGCGAGCGTGAGGAGCAGCGGGAGGAGCGGGACGTCGCCGTAGCGGCCGTGCGGGCGGAACAGGTCGCCCTCGTCGTAGTCGCGGCGGCGCAGCGCCAGATCGGCGAGCATGACGCCGGCCCAGGCGGCGACGGGCACACCGAGTGTGGTGAGGAAACCCATGAACTGGCCGAGGAAGTCGTCGGCGAAGAACACGATGTAGACGGCGCCGGCGATCATCAGCACCCCGTCGAAGAGCGCGGCCAGGTAGCGGGGCACGCGCAGGCCGGCCGAGAGCAGTGCCAGGCCGGAGGAGTAGATGTCGAGGACGGCGCCGCCCACCAGGCCGAGGACGGCGACGACGGCGAACGGCACCAGGAACCAGGTGGGCAGCAGGGTGGTCAGCGCCCCGATCGGGTCGGCCGCGATCGCCTTGCTCAGCGTGCCGGAGGAGCCGGCCAGCAGCAGGCCGAAGAGCAGCAGGACGAGCGGTGCCAGGGAGGCGCCGAAGGCGGTCCAGCCGATCACTCCCCGGCTGGAGGAGCCGCGGGGCAGGTAGCGGGAGTAGTCGGCGGCGGCGTTGACCCAGCCGAGGCCGAAGCCCGTCATCATGAACACCAGCGCCCCGATGAACTGCTGTACCGAGCCGGCCGGCAGGGCGTCGACCGCGCTCCAGTGGACGTGGTCGGCGACGAGGGCGATGTAGACGATCGTGAGGATGCCCGTGATCAGGGTGATCCAGGTCTGCAGCCGCATGATCAGGTCGAAGCCCATGACCCCGCCGACGACGGTCAGCGCCGCCACCACCACGAGGGCGGCCACCCTGGTCCCGGTGCCGCCGCCCCAGCCGAGGCGGCCGAAGACGGTCGCGGTGGCCATCGTGGCGAGCGCGGTCAGGACGGTCTCCCAGCCGACGGTGAGCATCCAGGACACGACGGACGGCAGCCGGTTGCCGCGTACCCCGTAGGCGGCCCGGCTGAGCACCATGGTGGGTGCCGAGCCGCGCTTGCCGGCGACCGCGACGAAGCCGCACAGCAGGAACGAGACGGCGATGCCGAGCACGCCGGCGGTGAGGGCCTGCCAGAAGGACAGGCCGAAGCCCAGGGCGAAGGCGCCGTAGCTGATCCCGAGCACGGAGACGTTGGCCCCGAACCAGGGCCAGAACAGCGAGCGCGGGGTGCCCCGGCGCTCCGTGTCCGCGATCACATCCAGCCCGTGCGCCTCGACCTGGAGGGGGCGGCCGGCGGATCCGCTGCCGGGGGGATCGTGCGGATGCGTCATCGCCGAAGCCACCTGTCCTGCCGGTCCGGAGTGTCCGGTTCACGCTAGGTCGGGCCCCAGGGGCCGTCAAGGCGGGACGAGTCGGGCCGGTCAGCGGTCGAACTCCTCGTGGATCGTGGTCTTCGGCTCCTCCCGGAGGTGCTGGGAGAAGCCCGGCCTGCCGCCGCGCCGGGCCCGCCGCGCGGCGGTGCGGCCGGGGTCCGTGTCCGGGTCCACGCGGACCGAGCGGGCCACGTCCGCGGGCCCGGTGCACTCCTCGGCGGGCAGGCCGCGCAGGGCCTCGACAACCTCCTCGGAGGCCCCCGCCTGCCGGGCCGCCGCGACCAGGCGGTCCCTGCCCGCCGGGTAGGTCACGTCCTTCAACGCGCCCAGCACCTCGGTGACGCTGGGGTGTGCCGTGCTCATCGCGCTTCCTTACGGGTCGTCCTCGGCGGTGTTCCCGTCCGCGTCCTCGTCGGCGGGGTCGGCGCCTTCCGCCTGTGAGGGGGTGGTGCGGGGCGGCTGCTGCTCGGGGGCGGCCTCCTCCGGTTCGCCCTCGGCCTGAGAAGGGGTGTTCTCGCTCATCGGAGCCTCCCGTGTCGTCCGGCACGTGTCGCGCGCGGGTGTCCGAAGCGGCCGGGTACCCGTGCGTCCCCGGACCCATCACTCATGGAATTCCTGAATCCGCTTGTGCGGGAGGGGTACCTGACCAGTCCGGCGCAGCATGCGGCGCCGGCCCGATGACCCTGATCCAACTCACCGCCTGGAGGAGCCATGGCGGGTATCACCCCACCTGATCTGCAGAAAGCTCTGTCCGGCGCGGAGTACCCGGCCAGTTCCGATCAGCTTCGGAAGGTCGCCGAGGACAATCACGCGCCCAAGGAGGTCACCGAGCGGATATCCCACCTCGGGAAGAAGGAGTTCCAGAACCCCGCCGAGGTCAGCAAGGCCGTCTTCAGGAACGAGTGACGGCGGCCGGACACGGGTGTACGGCGGCCGGGCCTTCGGCTCGGCCGCCGTTCCACGCACCGATCACCCGGCGGTCCTCGTCCCCGGCGGGAGGTGACATCCGTCACAGCCGCCTCGGCAACTAAGCGGCGCCGATAGTAGGCGCCACTCCGGCGACATATAGGATTTGTCCGTCTTGCCGTGGGCACGAGTCATGCTCCGGGTCACGACGGACCCTCCACTCGGCACGGCACCGCATCCCCCGGCAGATGCCCGTTCATGACGGTCCGCCAGTGTCGCGCAAACGTCGCGGTCGCGAAGTCGGCATCTCCCGGCTGCTCTGACAAGGGGCGTGCCGGTCTACGAGGCAAGGTAGTAGAAGGGCCCTTTGCGCCCGCTGTGCACCCATCCCAACAATGAGCGCTCGGCGATCACCGAGTGAGGTTGACGTATGGGCCAGCACCGCAAAACGAAGCACTACCGGCGAATAGTCATCGCTGCCGCCGCCGTTGGGGCCGTGGGCGTGCCGTCCGTCGCCCTGGCCTGCACCGAGTGGCCGTACGGCCCGGAGGGCCCGGCGCAGACCGTCGCGACGACCGCACCCGCGGCGCAGTGGCAGTACGCGCCGGGGGATTACCCGAGCAATGCCGACACCACCGGCGCGCCCCTGGCCACCGTGCCGCCCGCGCCCGGGGCCACGGCGTCACCGAGCGCCCCGGCCGGCGCCCCGCCGAGTGTCCGCGTGACCGTGCACCCGCACGCGAAGAAGCACGCCGGGAAGCACACGCGGAAGAAGGTCACGGTCCACCAGTCCCGGCGGACCGCGGTACCCGGCACCCCCCAGGCCACCGCTGCCGCGTCCACGGCCCCCGCCGCGCCGGGCACCCCGAAACCGGCGGCCACGCCGAGCACCCCGGCGCCGGCGGCCACCGCGTCCGGCGTCACCGCCGAGATCCTGCGGCTGGTGAACGCCGAACGGGGCAAGGCCGGTTGCCAGGCGCTGACCCTCAACCCCGTGCTGACCAAGGCCGCGCAGGCGCACAGCGAGGACATGGCGGCCCACCAGAACATGTCGCACACCGGATCCGACGGCTCCGCTCCGGGCGACCGCATCACGCGCGCCGGCTACGCCTGGAGCAGTTACGGCGAGAACGTCGCCTACGGGTACGGCACGGCCGGGCAGGTCATGGCGGCCTGGATGTCCAGCCCGGGCCACCGGGCCAACATCCTGAACTGCGGCTTCAAGGAGATCGGTGTGGGTCTCGCCCAGCCCGGCAGCTACTGGACCCAGGACTTCGGCACGGCCCGCTGAGCGGCGGCGGCCGGCGTCCCGTCCCGGCCGCCGGGGCCCGCCGGTCCGGGCAGGGCGCGGAACAGCGGCCGGCTGAGCGCCGGCACCGGAAGCAGCGGGGCCGGGGCGGTCCGCAGGGACGTGGCGTCGGCCACTTGCCCGCCGAGGGAGCACGCCAGTCCGCCGACGGTCGGGCCGAGGCCGACCCCCGTGGGCAGGTGGTCCTGGCCGAGGGTGACCTGGAGGGAGAACGGCACGTACAGCCCGGCGGCGGCCAGGGCGACGCACGGGTACAGGGCGGGGCCGGGGACGACCAGGACACCGGCGACCGCCGCGACCGCCGGCAGGTTGCGGCTGCACCACGCGCTGGTTCCGCCGGCCTGGAGGACGCCGGTGACCACGGTGGCGCGCCGCTGCGGCCGGTCCTCGGCCGGCGCGTTCATCGACGTGTTCCGCCGCGCCTTCGGGCCCACTCCGGGCAGCGGCTCACAGCCTGGTGCCGAAGTCCTGGGTCCACCACGGGCCGCCGGAGCCGTCGTGGACGCCCACGCCGAGGTTCTTGAACGAGCAGTTGAGGATGTTCGCGCGGTGGCCCGGGCTGTTCATCCAGGAGTCCATCACCGACTGCGGCGTCTGCTGGCCCCTCGCGATGTTCTCGCCGTACGTGGACCAGCGGTAGCCGGCCGCGGTGATGCGCTCGCCGGGGCCCGCGCCGTCCGGGTTGGTGTGGTCGAAGAAGTTGCGCGCGGCCATGTCGTCGGAGTGGCCCTGGGCGGCCCTGTCGAGTTGCGGGTCCTCGGTGACCGGGCCGCAACCGGCGGTCGCCCGCTCCTTGTTCACCAGCGCGACCACCTGTGCCACGGTGCCAGCGGGCGCCGGCTGGGCCTGCGGGGCCCGGGAGGCGGCCGGGGTCGTCGGGGCGGCCGGCGCGGCCTTCGGCGTGCTGCTGCTCCGCGTGGGCCGGGGGCTCTTGGCGGGGCGCGGCTTCCTGGTGTGCGAGGGGGACGGCGACGCGGACGGCGAGGGCGACGCCGAGGTCGCGACGGCGCTGGGCTGCGCGAGGTCCACGGCGGGAGCGCCGGCGGTCCGCGCGGCGGTCGCCTGCCTGGTCTGCGGCTCTCCGGAGTCGGTGCCGAAGTACCAGAGGCCGCCGCCCGCCACACAGGCCGCCACGACGGCACCGCCGACGGCCCGGCGCCGTACCCGCCGCCGTCGCCGCGCCTCACCGCGGCCGGCCGTACGACGGCGGGATGCGCCGCGGAGCCCGACCGGTTCGCCGGTGCCACCGCCGGCGGCGCCGTGGTCCACGGCGGCCTCCTGACCGGCGACGGCGGCGCCCTGGTCCGTCGCGGGGTCACCCTGCCCCGGTCCGAAGGCGCCGGCCGGTCCGCCGGTGCCGGCGTCCGCGGTCAGACCGGCGGCTCCGGCGTGGGCCGGCACGGATGCGGCGGAGCCGGTCGCGGTCATGCCGGTCACGGCGGACCGGGTCGTCGTGAGCAGCGCCGACGACACCGCGACCAGGGCCAGCCCGGCCAGCAGCCCCTCGGCGGGCAGCAGACCGCTCCACAGGCCGCCGCAGCGCGCGCACTCACGGGCGTGCCGGGCTATTCGCTTGCGCCACAGGGCGGAGGGCAGGCCGTCCCAGGCGGCCAGCACCCCGTGCAGTTCCGGGCAGGCGGGCCGGGTGTCGAGCGCCCGTACCACCACCCGGGCCGCCTCAAGCCGCGCCTTCATCCGCTGCACCCGCACCGCGGTGTGCTGCGGCGTCACCCCGAGGGCCGCGGCGACCTCGGCCCGGGTCAGCTCACCGGCGCACTCCAGCCACCACAGCGACAGCACCTCGCGGTCGTCCGGCTCCAGCCAGCGGGTGGCGCGCGCGGTCTCCTGGCGCTGGCCGGACAGCTGGAGGCGGACGATGGTCAGGTCCACGAAGTCGGCGCCGGGATCGGCGACGTCGGCGGTCTCCTCCACGGCGTCCGGGGCGAGCTGCCGGTCCTGCCAGTGGGCCCGGACCCGGTTCATGGCGATGGCCACGAGCCAGGAGCGGAAGCTCTCCGGGCTGCGCAGGTCACCGAGCGAGCCGAGGGCCCGGAGCATGGTCTCCTGGACCACGTCGTCGACGTCGACGGAGCCGTTCAGGGCGCGGCCCACGATGTTGTACACCAGCGGCAGATAGGCGCTGACCAGGGCGTCCTGGGCCGCCGGGTCCCCCGCTCGGGCGGCGGTCACCAGCGCCGCCGTGTCCACCGTGTGCTGTGTCCTCATCAGAACTTCCCTGTCCTCGACGCCGAACGATGCTGTCCGTTACCTGGGAGACCGCCGGGTGCGGTGCCGATAACAGTTCCTCGGAAAATCGTTCGACGGGAGACTCACAGCAACGGGGCGGGGGCCGCAAGGAAGAAGGTCACACCCCGGCGGATCCCGGCCGGTCCTGCTGACCGTCGCTCAGCTCGTTGGCGCGGTCCACCTCGGCCATGTGCTCCTCGGCCCAGTCCCGGACGGCGGCCAGGACGGCGTCGAGCGACAGGCCGAGCGGCGTCAGCCGGTAGTGGACACCGGGCGGTACGGACGGCTCCACCCGGCGGGCCACCAGTCCGTCCCGGACGAGGCTGCGCAGGGTCACGGACAGCATCTTCTGGGAGACGCCGGGCATCCGGCGCAGCAGCTCGGCGAAGCGCACCTCGTCCGGGGCCGCCTGCGCGAGCACCTTCACCGCCATCGACGTCCACTTCGTGCCGATCCGGTCGAGCAGCCGGCGCGTCGGACACGCGGGGTCGAACAGGTCGCCGCGCACGGCGGGGGCGTCCTTGGCCTGGGAGGTCACCTGAGGCTCACCAACTCACGGGAAAGTGCGGTCTGGTGACGCCGAGACTAGTTACCTAACGTTCCCTTGTCACCATCGGTTACTCATGGGAGCGTTCATGACCGTCCTCTCCGTCCCGGGCGTGCGGCTGCGCCGGGTCACCGTCAACGGCGTCGGGCTCAACGTCGCCACGGCCGGCCGGGGGCCGGCCGTCCTGCTGCTGCACGGCTTCCCGCACACCTGGCGGCTGTGGACCGACGTCATCGGCCCGCTGGCCCGCCGCCACCGGGTGATCGCACCGGACCTGCGGGGCTTCGGCGCCAGCGACCGGCCGGCCGGCGGGTACGACGCCGGGACGCTCGCCGCCGACGCCGAGGCCCTGCTGGAGGCGCTCGACGCCGGCCCGGCCGCCGTGGCCGGCATCGACCTCGGTGCCCCGCCCGCGTTCCTGCTGGCCATGCGGCGGCCCGGCCGGGTACGGCGGCTGGTGCTGATGGAGTCGCTGCTGGGCGACCTCCCGGGCGCCGGGGAGTTCCTGGCGGGCGGGCCGCCGTGGTGGTTCGGCTTCCATGCCGAACCCGGCCTCGCGGAGACCGTGCTCGTGGGACGTGAGGGGGCGTACGTCGACTGGTTCCTGGAGCGCGGCACCCTCGGCCGGGGCGTACGGCCGGACGTCCGGGCGGAGTTCGTCCGCGCCTACGCCGGGGGCGGGGCGCTGCGCGCCGCGTTCGGGCCGTACCGGGCCCTTGCGGTCACCGCCCGGCAGATCCGTGAGGCGGTGGCCGGCGCCCGCCTCACCGTGCCCGCGCTCACGATCGGCGCCCACCCGGCCGGCCGCGCGCTGGAACGCCAACTGCGACCCTACGCGGACCGGTTGACCGGCCGGGTGATCCCGGACTGCGGCCACATCGTCCCGCTCGACCGCCCGGAGGCGCTGCTGGAGCTGCTGGAGCCGTTCCTCGCCGGGGACCGGGACTGACCCCGGTCCCCGGCGCGCACAAGGGTCAGGCGGGCTTCACCGCCGACACCGCCGTCGCGGTGACCTTGTTGTCGCACTCGGCGAAAAGGCCGTCGTCCAGGGCGACCTGGTGCTTGCCCGCCCCCGGCAGGCCGACCACCAGCGTCGGGAACACGGACGGGGTCGCGCCGGAGACGCAGTACCCGTCCGCCTCGCCCTGCACCTGTACGAAGGTCAGCTTCAGCCACGCCTTGCCGTGCGGCGCGAGGCGCACGGTGGCCGCGGTGCCCTTGGGGGTCACCTTCAGCGGCACGGACCGCTGGGGCGAGCCGTTGCCCGCCCCGGCCACCGTCGGGTGGCCGCGCAGCACGCACGCCGCCGAGGAGACGTTGGTGAACTGGACGACCGCGGCCCCGGTGCCCGTGCCCCGGGGCCGGACGGCGGCCTGGTAGGCCGACGCCTCCAGCGCCTTCGCCGTGCAGGCCGGCGTGGAGCGGGAGGTGTCGTGGGCGGGCGCGGACCGGGCGGCCTCGGTGGACCCGGTGGCGTGGGCGGCCCGCGGAGTCGCCGCGGCCGCCACGGTCGCAGCGGGGGCCTTCGGGGTCGGGGCCGTGCGCGCCGCGGTGGCGCTCGCCGTCTGACAGACCGTCAGCGACAGGGTGGCGGCGACGGCGGCCAGGGCCGCGGCGGTGACGCGGCTGGTGTGTCGGTGGTGCATGAGGTCCCCCGGTTGTCGGTGGTGCGTGGTCAGGGCGACCGGCAGGGCGCCGGTGCCCAACGGGACAGAGCGGGCGCCGGGACCCCGGGTTCCCCGGTGCGGCCGCTGTGACACACCGGTGACAAAACCAGACCGGACGCGCACGGAAGGCCGCGCGGTGGCCGCCGGGCGGCGTGGCGCGCGCCGGGCCGGCGGGGTCCGCGGCGAGGATGGCGTCGTCCACGACGAGGACGACGCTCGGTACGGAGCCGACCGGGAGGCGGGTGTGCGGGTATGACGGTGAAGCGTGTCGGCCTGGTCGTGCACGGCGGGCGCCCCGAGGCGGTGGCCGCCGCCCGGACCGTGCGCGCGTGGTGCGCCGAGCACGCGGTGGGATGCCGGGACATCGACGTGTGGCAGGAGGGCGCCCGGCACAGCGCCCGCGAGGAGGTCGACAGCGCGGGCGACCCGGACCTCATCGTCACCCTGGGCGGCGACGGCACGTTCCTGCGCGGGGCCCGGCTGGCGGCCGAGAACGACGCCCTGGTCCTCGGCGTGGACCTCGGCCGGGTCGGCTTCCTCACGGAGGTGCCCGCCCCGCAGGTGCGGGCCGCGCTGGACGCCGTACGGGAGGAACGGATCGGCATCGAGCGGCGGATGCTGCTCACCCTGCGGGCGTCGTGCCGGCTGGAGGTGCCCGCCCACATGGAGGCGCTGCTGCGGTACGGCCGCGGGCCGATGCTGCCCCCGCCGCGGGTGCGCACGGATTGCGAGGCGGGCGGCGACTGGGGGGTCGCCCTGAACGTCACCGCGCTGAACGACGTGGTCGTGGAGAAGCTGGCCCGGGACCGGCAGGTGTCGGTCGGGGTCTACCTGGCGGGCCGGCTCCTGGCCTACTACTCGGCCGACGCGCTGCTGGTGGCCACGCCCACGGGGTCGACGGCGTACAGCTTCGCCGCGGGCGGTCCGGTGGTCTCGCCCCGTGCGGAGGCCCTGGTGTTCACCCCGGTCGCCCCGCACATGGTGTTCAACCGCGCGGTGGTGGCCGCACCGGACGAGCCCATCGCGCTGCGGGTGCTGGAACGGTCCGGGCAGGCCGTGGTCAGCATCGACGGGCAGCTGCGCGGGGTGCTGAGTCCCGGCGACTGGATCGGCGTGTACGCCGCGCCGCGCCGGCTCAAGGCGGTACGGCTCGGCCCGACGGACTTCTACGGCCGGCTGCGCGAGCGCATGCACCTCACCGACGCTCCGGCCGCGCTCGCCGACGGGGAGGCCCCGCCGCTGTGGCCGGTGACCACACCGCCGCCGGGCGACCTGGCCCACCTGGCCCTGCCCCCGGCGCCCGGAGACACTCCCCCGCTGCGGTGACGCACCCGGACGGCCGTTCGGGGCACGGGGCGCCGCGCCACGGTGCGTGTGCCGTGTGGTCGTATATTCCGTAGCCTAGGCGTGGGCAAGCCCCACCGGATATAAGGAGATATTTGATGTCGACCGTCGAGCTGAACACCAACTTCGGCCGGATCGTGCTGGAACTCAACGACGCCGAGGCGCCGAAGACCGTCGAGAACTTCCTGTCGTACGTGCGCAGCGGCCACTACGACGGCACGATTTTCCACCGGGTAATCAGCGGCTTCATGATCCAGGGTGGCGGTTTCACCCCGGACATGGCCCAGAAGCCCACCCAGGCGCCCATCCAGAACGAGGCCGACAACGGGCTGAAGAACAACAACTACACCGTGGCGATGGCGCGGACGAACGACCCGCACTCCGCGACGGCGCAGTTCTTCATCAACGTTTCGGACAACGCCTTCCTCAATTACTCGGCCAAGTCCCCGACCGGCTGGGGCTACGCCGTGTTCGGCAGGGTCACCGAGGGCCAGGACGTCGTCGACTCCATCAAGGGGGTCAAGACGGGCAGCCGGGGCGGCCACCAGGACGTCCCGACGGAGCCCGTGGTCATCGAGTCCGCCAAGGTGCTCGGCTGACGCACACCGCCGGGGCGGCACCGGTGCACCGGTGCCGCCCGTGCCGCGGGTCCGGCGGAGGCCGGCCGGCGGTCGGGTGGGCAGGGGATCAGGCCGCCGCTCCGGCGCCGGGTCCGAACCGCCGCAGCGTGGCCTCGATCCGGGACAGGACGGCCTGCTGCTGCGCCACCAGGTAGAAGTGGCCACCCGGGTACACGTGGAGTTCGAAGGGGCCGTCGGTCTCCTGGGACCAGGTGCGGGCCTCCTCGGGAGTCACCCGCGGGTCCTCGTCGCCCGTCAGCGCGACGAAGGGGAAGCCCAGGCGCGGCCCGGGGGTGCGCCGGTACGTCTCCACCGCGCGGTAGTCGGCGCGCAGCGCCGGCAGGATCATCTGCAGCAGCTCCTCGTCCTGCAGCACGGCCGCGTGCGTGCCGTCGAGCTTGACGACCTCCTCGATCAGCCGCGCGTCGTCGCCCAGGTGGACGCTCTCGTCCCGCTCGACGGACGGGCCCCGGCGGCCGGAGACGAAGAACACCGCGGGCGGGCGGCCGGCGTCCGCCAGCAGCCGGGCCAGCTCGAAGCCGACCATGGCGCCCATGCTGTGCCCGAACAGGGCGACGGGCGTGTCGTCCCGCTCGTCGAGGGCGCGGAACACGCCCCGCGCGAGTTCCCGGACGGAGTCCACCGGGGGTTCCGACAGGCGGTCCTGGCGGCCGGGGTACTGCACCGCGAGCACGTCCACCGCGGGCGACAGCGCCTTGGAGAAGGGGTGGTAGAAGCCCGCGGAGCCGCCGGCGTGCGGCAGGCAGAGCAGCCGCGGCGCACCCGGCGCCGGCTGATGGAAGCTGCGCAGCCACAGGCGGTGCTCTGCGCTGGACCGGTCGGCCATGTGTCCCCCTCGGTGGAACGTCCTGGACGCGTGCTGTGCGGAACAGTCTTGGTCACGAAGGTAGTTGACGGCGCGGGCCGGTTCCGCGCCGGTGTGCGTTCCGCCTGCCCTCTTGACCGTCGGTTGACGCTCTCCCACCCCACTACTTAGACTGCGAATCCAAAGATGGACTACATGTCTACGGAAGGGGTGGCGTGGGCGACGCCGGCGGGGACGGGGACGGCGCGGACGAGCACCTCGTCCGGGAGGCCGAGAAGATCGCCGTGGCGCTGGGCCGCATGTTTCCCGGCCTGTGCGAGGTGGTGCTGCACGACCTGCGGGACCCGGACCACGCCATCCGCGCGATCGAGAACAACCTGTCGGGCCGTCAGGTGGGCGACTCCGCCACCGAGTTGGGTCTGGCCCGCATCGCCGACCCGCAGTACCCCAGCGTCATCCAGAACTATCCCAACCGGTTCCCCGACGGCCGCCCGGCGAAGTCCACGTCCATCGGCATCAAGAACGCCGCCGGGGAGTACGTCGCGGCCCTGTGCCTGAACCTCGACGTGTCCGTCCTGTCCCCGGTGACCCTCGCCCTGTCCAACCTCGTCGCCACGGACGCCGAGCACCGCGACCAGCCGCTGGAGACCCTGCGGGACCGCAACGCGCGCGAGCTGCGCCAGGCGGTCGAGGCCCGCGCCGCCGAGCGCGCCGCCACCCCCCGCTCGCTCAGCCGGGAGGACAAGAAGGCGCTCGTACGGCAGTTGCAGCGCGACGGCTACTTCGACTCGCGCGACGCCGCGCAGACCATCGCGGACCTGCTCGGCGTGTCCCGGGCCACGGTCTACAACTACACGAAGTGAAGGGGCACTCGTCCATGTCCACCGCCGTCTCCCGCACCGTCCGGACGCTGGCCGACCCCGACACCCCGTTCGCCGTCGTCGACGTGCACCGGGTCCGCCGCAACACCGCCCGGCTGCGGGCGCGGGCGGACCGCCTCGGGGTCGAGCTGCGCCCGCACGTGAAGACGGCCAAGAGCCTCGACGCGGCCGCCCTCCTGCACGACGGCGGCCCGGGCCCCGTCACCGTCTCCACCCTCGCCGAGGCCGAGGCGTTCGCCGACGCCGGTCACCGCGACATCACCTACGCCGTCGGCATCGAACCGCACAAACTCCCCCGGGTGGTCGCCCTGGTGCGGCGCGGGGTCACTCTGCGCGTCCTGCTGGACAGCACCGAGCAGGCGGCGTTCGTCGCCTCGGCCGCCCGGGAGGCCGGTGTCGCCCTGCCCGCACTGGTCGAGATCGACTGCGACGGCCACCGCGGCGGTCTCAGGCCCGACGCCCCGGGGCTCGTCGGCATCGCCCGCGTCCTCCACGACGCGGGCTGCCTGGACGGCGTACTGACCCATGCGGGCGAGTCGTACTTCTGCCACACCGCCGGGGAACGCCGTGCGGCGGCGCGGGCCGAACGGGACGCCGCCGTCGCCGCCGCGGAGCGGCTCCGCGCGGCCGGCCTGCCCGTGACCACGGTCAGCGTGGGCTCCACCCCGACCGCCCACGCCGCCGACGACCTCACCGGGGTCACCGAACTCCGCGCCGGCAACCACGTGTTCTTCGACCTGGTGATGGCCGGCCTCGGCGTGTGCGACCTGACCGACCTGGCCCTGTCGGTCGTGGTCACCGTCATCGGACACCGCCCCGAGTACGGCTGGATCGTCACCGACGGCGGCTGGATGGCCATGTCCCGCGACCGCGGCACCGCCGCCCAGCCGCAGGACCAGGGCTACGGCCTGGTCACCGACCTCGACGGCACCCTGATCCCGGACCTGGTCATGACCGCCGCCAGCCAGGAACACGGCACCCTCACCGCCCGGAACGGCGCAGCCCTGCCCGAGCTGCCCATCGGCACCCGCCTGCGCGTCCTGCCCAACCACGCCTGCGCCACCGCCGCCCAGCACCACGGCTACCACGTCGTCGACGGCACCCGGGGCACGGCAGGGCCCGCGCCGGCCGTCGAGGCGTACTGGCCGCGCGTCACCGGCTGGTGACCCCCTCCCGCCCCATTCCCCCTGCCGAGGACACAGCGAGGACTCCCATGGCCGCCGCCCCCCTGCCCGTCTCGTTCGCCGACGTCCGCGAGGCCGCCGCCCGCCTCGACGGCATCGCCCACCGCACCCCGGTCCTCACCTCCCGCACCCTGAACTCCCTGGTCGGAGCGGAGGTGTTCATCAAGGCCGAGAACTTCCAGCGGATCGGGGCCTTCAAGTTCCGCGGCGCCTACAACGCCGCCGCCCAGCTTCCCCCGGACCAGCTGGCGAAGGGCATCGCGGCCTACTCCTCCGGCAACCACGCCCAGGCCACCGCCCTCGCCGCCCGCGAACTGGGCACCACCGCCGTCATCCTGATGCCCGAGGACGCCCCGCGCTCCAAGCGGGAGGCGACCGCCGGGTACGGGGCGGAGATCGTCACCTACGACCGCTACACCCAGGACCGTACCGCGCTCGGCCACGCCCTGGCCGAGGACCGCGGCCTGGCGCTGATCCCGCCCTACGACCATCCTCACGTCATCGCCGGCCAGGGCACCGCGGCGCTGGAACTCCTGGAGGAGACCGGCCCGTTGGACGCCCTCCTGGTGCCCGTGGGAGGCGGCGGGCTCATCGCCGGCAGCGCCACCGCCGCGACGGCGCTGCATCCCGGGATCCGCGTCATCGGGGTCGAACCGGAAGCCGGCGACGACACCAGGCGGTCCCTGGAGGCCGGGGCGCGCGTCACCGTCCCGGTCCCCCGCACCATCGCCGACGGCCAGGCCCTGCCCACGCCCGGCGAGATCACCTTCCCCGTCAACCAGCGCCTGGTGGACTCGATCGCCCTCGTCAGCGACGACGAGATCGTCACCGCGATGCGTTTCGCCTTCGAACGGCTGAAGATCGTCCTGGAGCCCAGCGGGGCCACGTCCCTGGCCGCCCTGCTGGCCGGACGCGTCGCCGGCCCACCGCGACGGATCGGCATCATCGCCTCCGGCGGCAACATCGACGTGGCCCGCTTCACCTCCCTCACCCAGCGCCCGGACCAAGGGTGACGCGGGTGTAGTACCCGGTACGGCCAAACCCCACCGGTCGGGGGTGCCGTCCGTGTGCTCCGGGGTGCCGGGGTCGGGCCGTGCCCCGGGCCGGGTGGGGCGGTCCGGGGGTGCGGCGGAGTCGCGGACCTGGCGCGCTGTGTGCGACGCCGATGGCAGCGGAGCCGCGGGACCCGAGCCGGTCCTGGCTCCGCGCCGCCCCGGTGCCTCCGCTGTCCTCACCCGGACGGTGGAACCGCCTGAAGTGCTCCCCGGGCCCGTGCCGGCACGGAGAAGGCCGGGCGCCGGCAGCCTTCCCGCCCGGGGGCGGCCCCGCTCCCGACGAGTGATCTTGGCGCGGATCTCGCAGGATGACCGAAGGTGCCCGGCCGCGGGAGTACGGCCGGCCGGGCAGCCGTACTCCCGCGCGGCTTAACGCCGCCCGAACCCCGCAGGAGCACCCCCTCATGGCGATGACGCAGGCCTTGATCCCGGCACTTGAGGATGCCCACCATGCCCATGCCGCAGCGCGCGACCGGCTGCGGGCGGATGCGGAGGCCGCTCCGCCCGGCCCCCACCGGCAGCTGCTGCAACGCCAGGCCGACGACATGCAGGACCGGCTTCACAGCATCGAGCTCCACCTCAGCGGTCTGCGGCCCCGCGGTCTGCTCGGCGGCGTGACCGACATGGCGCGTTTCGCCGCCCGCACCACGGTGAGGACGGCCACGCTCCCGCTGACCCTGGGGCAGAAGGCCGTGACGGGCGTGATGCGCGGCCGGGGCACGGTCGACGAGCGGCAGCTGCTGAGGAACACCGAGGACGAGTACGCCGCCGCGGCCCGGGCCCTCGCCACCAGCCAGGCCGGCGAGGTCCTCGCCGACCAGGCCCAGGACCGCGTCACGCTCGACCTGTTCCTGGAGATGCGCGACCACGACCGGGAGCTGCTGGACCAGCTGGAGGACAGCCTCGCCCGGCAGGCCCGGGCCGTGGCCTCCGCCGGGGACGGCTTCCGCGTGGAACAGACGGCGAACGGCGGCCTCGCCCACCGGGCCGCCCGCCCGCTGCTGGCCGTCGCCGACCTGCTGCGCCACGCGGCACACCCCGGGCAGCGCCCCGGGCCGCCCGAGGAGCCGGCGGGAGAGAGGACCGAGGTGACCGCCGCGGCCGAGCAGGTCCAGGGAGCGGTGAGCAGCGAGGAGAGCCTGCCCATCGTCGGCTTCAGCCAGTTGAGCGTGGAGGAGATCGAGCAGCGCCTGCCCCTGCTGTCCGAGTCCGACCTGCAAGTCCTCCAGGGGTACGAGCGCACGCACGCCCAGCGCAAGGGCGTCCTGGAGGCCATCGAACGCCTGAGCTCCCACCCGTACTGACCGACAGGTGCGAGCCGAAGCGATCGGCAGCAGATCGACAGGAATCGGAGGGCCGCCGCCCGCGCAGCCGGGTCCCGGACACCGGCGAGCACCCTGACCTCCTGGGCCGGTATCAGGCCCAGATCGCCGCGACCCCGCTGCTCACCGCCGAGGAAGAGGTGGCGCCGGCCCGGCGCATCGAGGCCGGGGTGCACGCCGCCGGGGGCGGCTGCACGACGGGCAGAGCCGCACCTTGCAGCAGGTGGCCGAGCAGGTGGGGCTGACCCGGGAACACGTCCGCCGGCTGGAGCGGGAATCGTTCAGCCGGCTCCGGGCGCCCGACACCGGTGAGCGTCCGCTGTAGTGGGCCGGCTGACCCGCGGGCGGTGACCGGCGGGCACGCCCCGGCCCGGTCGCCCGCGCCCGTCGCGTGCGCCGGGGCGGGCGGGCGAGCGCGGTCCGTGCCGGGTGTCGTACGCCCCGGCCCGCGTCCGGTGGCCCGCGTCGGGTCTCGTCTCGGGTGCTCCCCCGTCAGGGCTCGGCGCGGGCCACGAGCAGGGCCACGTCGTCGTCGCCCCCGGGTGGCCGGAGCGTTTCCAGGACCCGGTCGCACGTCTCCCTCAGATCCTGGTCGGCCGTCGCGGTCAGGGCCCGCAGGAGCGTGCCGAGGCGGGCGTCGATCGGGTCGCTGCGGGTCTCGACCAGGCCATCGGTGTAGAGAGCGAGCTGATCACCGGGGCGGAAGGGGAAGACCGTCGTCTCGAACGCCGTCCCGCCGACCCCCAGAGGCACACCGGACGGCAGGTCGAGCAGCTCCGCGGGCCGGCCCGACCGCAGCAGGGCCGGGGGCAGGTGGCCGGCGAGACTGATGCGGCACTCGCCGCGCTCGGGGTCGTACCGGCAGTAGGCGCAGGTGGCGATGGTGTGCTCGACGTCCTCGGTCAGGCGGTCGAGGTGCCGGAGCACCTCCGCCGGGTCCAGGTCGAGCTCGGCGAACGCGCGGGTGGCGCTGCGCAGCTGCCCCATGCTGGCGGCGGCGTTGATACCGCTGCCCATCACGTCCCCGACGACCAGCGCGGTCTTGTCGCCGGGCAGGCGCATGGCGTCGAACCAGTCACCGCCGATCTCGCTGACGGCTCCGGCCGGCAGATAGCGGCAGGCGATCGTCAGGCCGGGCAGGCGGGACGGCAGCTGCGGCAGCAGCCGGCGCTGGAGGGTGAGGGCGGTGTTGCGCGCGCTCTGGTACCAGCGGGCGTTGTCGATGCAGGTCGCGGCCCGGCCGGCCAGCTCGCAGGCGAGGAGCGTGTCGTCCTCGTCGAAGGGGGCGGGCGTGCCGGTGCGCAGGAGGCAGAGGGCCCCCAGGACCTCGCCGCGGGCCAGCAGCGGCACCGCGAGGTAGGAGTGCGCCCCCGCCCGTTGCAGCCGGGAGGCGGCCTCGTCGGTGCGGGCGATGCGCCGCAGGTCCCCGCCGGTGGTCTCGGCCACCATGACCGGCCGACGGGTGCGCACGCACCGGGTGAGCAGCCGGTCGCTCTCGTAGCGGGCCAGTTCTCCGGGCGGGTCGGCGACGACGTCGGCCTCGTCGGCCCGGTCCGCGGCGACGGCGACGGTGCGGAAGCGGGCCGGGCCGGCGGCCGACGGGATGCGTCCGCGCAGGAGGCTCTCCAGAACGTGGACGGAGGCGACGTCGGCCAGGTCCGGTACGACGACACGGGCCAGCTCGTGCGCCGTCTTCGACACGTCGAGGGTCGTGCCGATGGAGGCGGAGGCTGAGGCGATCATGGCCAGCCGGTTGCGAGCCTGTGTCGCCGCGATGGCGGCCTCGTGGCGCTCCGTGATGTCGATGACGGACGTGGCCACTCCGAGCACCCGGCCGGCGGCGTCCTCCAGCCGGTGGTACGACACCGACCAGGCGTGGTCGCGCTGCGGATCGGAGGCGGGACGGCCGACGATGTACCGGTCGGTCACCGGCTCCCCGGTCTCCAGGACCCGGCGCAGCCGGCCCTCGATGGCCTCGCCGTCCAGGAAGGACAGGACGTCGCTGACCCGCCGGCCGCGATGGTCGGCGGCGGACATGCCGTGGATCCGTTCCAGCGCCGGGTTGACGTTCAGGTAGCGCAGGTCGGTGTCCAGGATGGCCAGGCCGATCGGGGACTGGGTGACCAGGCGTGCCGACAAGGCGACGCCCCGCTCGACCTGGGCCAGCATCGCCTGGTCCACGGCCAGCCCCAGGGCGTAGGTGTCGCCGAGGTCGTCGAGCAGACGCATGTTGCGGAACTCGACCAGCCGGGTGCTGCCGTTCTTGTGCCGGACCGGGAAGGCCCCGGCCCAGTCGGTGCCGGACTCCATGACCTCGGCGAACAGCGCGATCACTTCGTCCCGGTGCTCCTCGTGGACCAGCAGCTGCGCCGCGAACCGGCCCAGCGCCTCCTCGGCGCTGTAGCCGAACAGGTCGACCGCCTGGGGGCTCCAGAACACCACGCGTCCGCCCGTGTCCAGCACCACCGCGGCCACGCTCAGCAGATCGAGCAGGCCGGTGGGCGACGTGCCGGCACCTGCCAGGGGCCGGCCCCGGCCGGGTCGCGAGGTGTCCGTGCTGCCCATGCCCCGTGCTCCTCTCCCACTCGGTGGGAGCGCGCGCCGCGTCGCGCCTGGCTGCCTGTCTGCTTCCTACCTCCTACATAGTCACCGCGTTCGGGCGGACGTGCCTCGCGGCGACCGGCACGAGCGGGGCGGGGGGCCGCCCGTCACGGCGCCGGAGCCCGGCCGGCCGCGTCGCCTGCGGAGCCGTCCGCCGGCACTCCGTCCGCCAGCACCACCGAGGCGGTCGTCCGCTCGCCCAGCGGCTCCCGGTGCACCTCGAAGCCCTGGCACACGGCCGTCACGATCTCCAGGCCGTGCTGCCCCACCCGGCCCGGATCGGCGGCCCGGGCCACCGGGAGCTCCGGCGCGCTGTCCCGGACGGTGATCCGGACGCTGCCGCCGGAGAGCTCCAGGTCGACCAGGCACGGCCCCGGCGCGTGCTTGCAGGCGTTCGTCACCAGCTCGCTGACCACCAGCTGGACCACGTCCATCGCCCGGTCCGACACCGGCCGGCCGTGATCGGCCCAGGCCCGTGTCAGGAAGTCACGGGCCAGGTCACGGGCCTCGACGATGTCGGCGGGACTGCCGGGGTACGCGCCCGACGCCGTGACGGGCCCGGCCCGGTCGGACCGCGGCTGCCCGCTCCGGGGACCTTCGTCCATGGCCACCGCCCTCTGCCTGAGCGCGTGATCCTTACCCCGCATGTACCCGGAAACCTTCGCGGTCGCGATGGGAACGCGTGGGCGAGCGGGCCGGGTTGCGGTCGTGGGCCCGCTTGGTGGTGGACCGGCCCCCTCGCCGGGCATGATGCGGGGACGAGGCGGGCGCACGGCGGGGGAGCCGATGGGCGGCGGGGTACGGCGGGACGAGGACGGCGCCGGGGCGGCGGAGCGGCAGCGGGAGCTGGCCGGCGTCCTCGACGACGTCGGCCGGCTGTGGCGCGCCGGCACGGAGGAGGAGCTCACCGAGGCGTCGGGCCCGGTGATCGACCGGCTGGGCCGCGTCGAGGCCGCGCTGGCGGAGCACGGGGAGGACTTCTCCCTCGCCTTCGTCGTCCTGGGTCTCGTGCTCGGCGTGCGCTGCAACAGCAGGAGGGAGCACGCGCCGTCCGAGTCCGACGCCGCGGACCGGGCGGAGGCGCTGCGGCGTCTGCGGTGGACGGACCGCCGTGCGCCGGCGGACGACCGGCTGGCCGTGCAGGCCCGCATGATCCTGGTCTTCCTGCTCACGCCCTGGGCCGTGCCCCGCGCCGACGGCACCACCACCGTCCTGCGGGACGCGCTGCTCACGGCGGGCAAGAAGGAAGGGGTGCTGACCGAGTCGCTGCGCCGGGACCTCGAAGAGGCCAAGGAGGTCGTCGGCCGTATCGCCGCGGCCCCGCTCGACGCGGAGCTGCGGCGGCAGACCGCGAACGTCGGACAGGTCATCGAGCGGATGCTGGCCCCCGGCGTGGACCTGGCGGATCCGCCGGCCGGTACGGAGGCGACGGCCGCCGGGGCGGAGGCGACGGACGCGGGGGCCACGGACACGAGGGCCACGGACGCCGCCGGGGCCGCGCGGGACGGCGACGGCCCCGACGACGCCGGCAACCCCGACGACGCCGACGGCCCTCCCGACCCCGACGACCCCGAGGAGGCGCTGCTCGACGCCGTCCGCGGCCTGGTGGACCTGGCCGGCGCCCGCAGCACGGCGCAGTTCACCCGCATCCTGGTCTGGCTGCGCGCAGCGCTGGAGCCCCGGGCCCGCGGCCCTCAACCCCCGGTGCTGGAGCAGGATCCGCAGGCCGTGGCACTGCTGCGCCGGGCCGCCGCCGGCAGCGCGGCCGGGACCGACGGCGTACGCCGCGCCGCCGACCTGGTGCTGCGGGCGCTCCACGCGCTCCCGCCGGACGCACCGGAACGGGGCCGGGTCGCCAGGCTCCACGCCCACCTGCTGGTCGTGCTAGAACTCCTGGCGGACGGATCGGCCGACTTCAGCCTGGCGGAGCGGCCGGCGCCGGACCCGGCCGACGACAGCCGCGACCGTCTGGACGACTGGCCGCTCGGCCTCACCCTGGAGCCCGGACTGGCCGCCTTTCTCAACGGTGCCCTGCGGGACTTCGCCCTCACGCTCGGTGTGTACGAGCGGCACCATGCGGCCCACGTCGAACGGCTGCTGGCCTACCGGACCGGTGACACCGGCTACTTGGACGACGCGGCGGCCCTGCTCAAGGAGGCGATCGACGGCAGCCCGCCGGATTCCTGGTGGGTCGTGACGCTGCGGGTGGACCTGGCCGAGGTCCTGGAGCAGGTCGCGCTGCACGGCGGCAGCTTCCAGGACGCGGACAGCTCCCTGGCCGCCCTGCGGGAGCTGGGCGCGCGGCTGCGCCGCGACGGCTCGCTGCCGCTCGACGCCCCGTTCACCCTGGAGTTGCTCCTGTCCACGGCGGACCTCGAACTGAGCCATGCGAAACGCACCGGTGACCACGGGGCGCTGCCGCCGCTGATCGAGGAGCTGCGCGCCCGGCACACCGCGCTGCCCGCGGACAGCACCTGGCGCGGCAAGCTGGCGCGGCGACTGGAGGAGCTGGAGCAGCTGGGCGGGGACGGGCGGCAGGCCTCCCGCGGCGCGGTGCCCGAGCCGCTGGACGTCGCCGCCGAGCTGGCGGACCTCGGGCGCGCGGTCGAGCAGGCGCGGCGTGAACAGCAGGCCCCGGCGGCGTACCGGCAGCAGGAGTACGACCGGTGTGCCGCGCTCGGCCTGCGGCTGTTCCTCTCCGTCAAACGCGGCCTGAACCATCCGGTGCTGCTGGACGGCGCCATCTCCCAACTGACCCGCGCCCGCACGCTCCTTGCGGAGGGCAGGGGCGAACACCGCCGGGTGGACGTCCTGACGAAGCTGGCGGAAGCCCACATGATGCGCGCCGCCACCCGGACGGGGCCGCACGCCCGCGCGGACGAACAGGCGTTCCTGGAGGTCAGCCGTGAGGCGCTGGACGAGCTGGCCGCGGACGTCCTGCTCCAGACGGGCGCCGACCACGGTCTGTCCGCCGCCTTGAACGGTGACCTGCTGGCGGAGCGGCTGGCGTGGGCCGCCCTCATCCTGCGGCGGCCGGCCGACGCGGTGGCCGATCTGGAGAAGGGGCGTGGCCTGGTGCACCAGGCCGCCGTCGCGTCGCGTGGCATCCCCCGGCTCCTCGACGCGGCAGGCCACCCCGAGCTGGCCCGACGATGGCGGGCACACGTCCGCACCGGCCCACCGCGCCTGGATCCCGATGCCATCCCGCTCCATCCGGCCGGCATCCCGCGGACCCCCGATGCACCGCTCCGACCGGCCGGCAGCCTGCCGCCCACCGGATCGCCGACCCGCCCAGCCGGCGGTCCGCCGATTCCCAGTGCCCTGCGGCGGGAGGCGCTCGCCGCGCTGGGTGTCCGTGCCCGGCCGGGGCAGGGGCGGGGCGTCCGGCAGATGGCCGGTACGGCGGACGTGGCCGCGCTCACCGAGGGCCTGGCCGCCTCGGGCACCGACGCGTTGGTCTATCTGGTGCCCGGCACGCCCCTGCCCCACGGGTCGTTCCCCGGGCACGCGCTGATCCTGCGTCCCGGCGCCGCACCCGCCATGCTGCCGCTGCCGGAACTGATCCGGCCGGGCAGCGAACCGCTGGAGCGGTACCTCGACGCCGCGGCGCGGCGTTCCCGGGCGCTCGCCGATCCGCACCTGCACGTGAGCTGGAAGTCCGCCTACGACGGGCACTGGCAGGTGACGCTGCGTGAGCTGTGCGACTGGGCCTGGCCCGCGGTGATGGGGCCCGTGCTCTCGGCGGTGCGCCCATCGCCGTCCGCGCGGCGGCCGTCGGCCCGGCCGCCGCGGATCGTGCTGGTGCCCTGCGGCCTGCTCGGCGTCGTACCGTGGCACGCCGCCCGGACCGGCAGCGCCGGCGGGCAGGGCCACCGGTACGCCTGCGAGGAAGCCGTCATCAGCTACGCCCCTTCCGGCGCAGGGTTCCTCGCCGCGGCCGGCCGGCGCCGTATGTCCCCCGCCGACGGGCGGCAGGTGCTCGTCGCGGACCCCGAACTGACCCTCCCCTGGGCCGAGGTGGAGGCGGAGGCGCTGCGGGCTGCGTGCTACCCCGGGGCGCTGCGCTACGGCGAGTTCCTCGGCACGGACGAGGCACCGGACGCCGCGGGCACACCGGCGGAGCTGCTCGCGGTGCTGCCCGGCGGCACGGCACCGGCGTCCGTGGTGCACCTGGCCTGTCACGCCCGGGCCGCGCCGCGGCCCACGGACTCCGCGCTGCGGCTGGCCGGCGCTCCGGGCGCGGACCGGGACACCGGCCGGCTCACCGTGGCCGGCATCCTGGATGCCGCCGCCGACGTCCCGCCGGACAGCGCCGGTCCGCTGGTGGTGCTGAGCGCCTGCGAGACCGACCTGAGCACCCGCGACCACGACGAGGCGCTGACCCTCGCGACCGCGCTGGTCACGAGCGGAGCCGCGGACGTCGTGGGGTCGCGGTGGGCGGTCCGGGACGGTCCGACCGCCGTGATGATGGCCGTCTTCCACCACCACCTCACGGCCGGCGGGCTGGCTCCGCCGGACGCCCTGCGCGCCGCGCAGTCGTGGATGCTGGACCCGCACCGCAGTCTCCCGTTCCCGCTGGACGACCCGCTCCGGGACGAGGCGGCCCGCTGCGACCTGCACCACGTCCACCACTGGGCCGCCTTCACCCACCAGGGCAATCCGGCGCCCGCGGTCCACGGGACGGGTCCCGGACAGCAGCGCCACGGGTGAACGCACGCCGCCGAACCCGACAGGATCACCGCTGGAGGATGCAGTGGACCGAAAGCCCCGACGCTCCCTTCACCGCGCACCGGCCGCCGCCGTCGCCGCCGTGCTCGCCGTCGCCGCCGCTCTCGGCGTGGCGGCTCCGGGCGCCACCGCGGCGGACCGGACGGACGGCACCGAACCGGGCACCGCACGCGTGCCGTTGCGCGTGGCCACCTACAACATCCATGCCGGAGCGGGTCAGGACGGCGTCTTCGACCTCGACCGCACGGCGGCGGCGATCCGGGACCTCGACGCCGACGTGGTGGGCCTGGAGGAGGTCGACGTGCACTGGGGCACCCGCAGCGACTTCGCCGACGAGGCCCGGGAGTTGGCCGGCCGGCTGCACATGCGGGTCTTCTTCGCGCCGATCTACGACCTCCCTCCCGCCACCCCGGGCGGCGAGCGACGGCAGTACGGCGTGGCGGTGCTGAGCCGTTTTCCGGTGCGCGGCGCCTGGAACCACGAGATCACCCGGCTGTCCACCCAGACGCCGGATCCGGTGCCGGCCCCCGCACCGGGTTTCGCCGAGGTGGCGGTCGGGGTCCGGGGCGTCCGCGTGCACGTGTACGCGACCCACCTCGACTACCGCAAGGACCCCTCGGTGCGGCGGGCCCAGGTCGACGACATGCTGGAGGTCCTGGCCGAGGACCGCGGCCCGAAGGTCCTCCTGGGCGACTTCAACGCCGAACCGGACGCGCCCGAACTGGCGCGGCTGTGGGGGCCGTTGGCCGACGCGGATCCGGACGGGGGCAAGACCTATCCGGCGGCCGGCCCGGTCAGCCGGATCGACCTCGTGACCGTTTCCCCGGACGTGACCGTGACCGGCGCGTACGAGTCCGGGACGACGGCCTCCGACCACCGGCCGGTGGTCGCAGATCTGCTGCTGCGGCGCCGGGGCCGCTGATCGCACCGACGACTTCTTCTTTACGTGCTCCTGACAATTCACGGCTGCCGTGGCACCCTGCCTCACGCACGTCCTTCCGCACCGTTCTTCGTTCGCCCACCCTGCCCGGGCCCGACCGGCCCGGGCACGGCAGAAGGAGACCTGCGTGAGACGCCAACGCACCGCCGCGGGCATTCCGCTGGCCGTCGGAGCCCTGTTCGCCGGCGGCCTCCTCCAGGCCGGAACCGCCGGCGCCGCACCCGCCGGGCCGGCGGCCGCGGCCCACACCGCCCCGGCCGCCGCACAGCACGAGGCCCGCGCCTTCTGGACCGCCGAGCGCATGCGCAGCGCCACTCCCCTCGATCTGCTGCTCACCGAGCAGGCCGCCGGGCACCTCAAGTCCCCTCCGCACACGGGGCGTCCGGTCTCCGTGGCCCCCACCCGCCCCGCACTCGCCTCCTTCCCGCAGGCCGGTGGCCCCTGGACCGGCGGCGGCGCCGTCGTCAGAACCTCGGGGCGGGTCTTCTTCACCTTCCAGGGACGCACCGCCTCCTGTACCGGCGACGCCGTGACCAGCCAGAACGCCAGCACCGTCCTCACGGCCGGGCACTGCGTGAAGTACCAGGGCAGCTGGCACACCAACTGGGTCTTCGTGCCGGGCTACGACAACGGCAACGCACCGTACGGCCAGTGGACCGCGGCCAAGACGCTCACGACCCCGCAATGGGAAGCGAGCGAGGACATCAACTACGACGTCGGAGCCGCGGTCGTCACCCCCCTGAACGGCAGGACCCTCACCTCGGTCGTCGGCGCGCAGGGCGTCCAGTTCAACGGCGGCTACAACAAGCCGATGCACTCCTTCGGTTTCCCCGCGGCGTCGCCGTACGACGGCACCAAGCTCATCTACTGCAGCGGCAACAGCTCGAAGGACTTCCTCTTCTCGCAGGACCACGGCCTCGGGTGCAACATGACGGGCGGCTCCAGCGGCGGCCCCTGGTTCACCGGCTTCGACGAGGCGTCCGGCACCGGTCTGCAGGCCTCCGTGAACAGCTTCGGCTACACGTTCCTGCCGAACCGGATGTTCGGCCCGTACTTCGGTGACGTGGTCAAGGCCCTGTACGACCAGGCCCGGACCTCCTGACTTCAGGGCCTGCGGCCGCGGAAGGTGCGGCGCAGGTCGCCCACCCACGCGTCGGGGTTCTCCCAGGGGATGAAGTGGCCCCCCCGGTCATGGGCGTTGACGTTGACGTGGTGGAACCAGCCGGCCTGCGGGCCGTTCTCGAACGCCTGGACCCGCTCGGCGGCGGTGTGGATGCCGGGCGGGTTCTCGTACGTGACGAAGGTGAGGCCGACCGGAGCCTGTACGACCGGGGTGCGGTCGTGGGCGGGGGTCCAGGGGTAGCGGTTGGCGTTGGCGTAGTAACGCATGGAGGTGGCGATGGAGTTGTTCACCCAGTAGATCGTGGCGTGGGTGAGCAGGTCGTCCTTGGTGAACACGGATTCGAGGTCGCCGCCGTTGTCGCTCCAGTCGTTCCAGCGCTTCAGCAGCCAGGCGAGCAGTCCGGCGGGCGAGTCGCTCAGCCCGTGGGCGAGGGTGGCTCCGTCGAGCATGTGCACGGCGAGGTGGGACGCCCAGCGGTGGTCCATCTCGATGATGCGGGCACGGACATCGGCGGGCTGGTCGTCGGTGAGGGGCCGGTTCCGGGCGAAGTCCCAGGCGCGGGGTCCGGCGAAGAAGTCGAGCGGCAGCCCGGAGCCGATGTGGATGCCGTACAGCTCGTCGGCGTACTTGTGGCCGAGCTGGCTGGTGACGACGCCGCCGATGTCGCAGCCCCCGGCGGCGTACTTCGCGTAGCCCAGCGTCTCGGTCATCAGGGTGTGCCAGAGGTCGGCGACCTTCCAGAAGTTGACGTCCGGGAAGCCGGTGAGCGGGCCGGGGAAGCCGAAGCCGGGCAGGGACGGCACGATGACGTCGAAGGCGTCGGCGGGGTCGCCGCCGGACGCGGCCGGGTCGGCGAGCGGGTCGATCACCTTCGACCAGTGCCAGAACGTCCACGGCCAGCCGTGGGTGAGGATCAACGGGATCGGGCGGGGGCCGCGGCCGGGCTTGCGCATGAAGTGCACCGGGACACCGGCGACGCCGACCTGGTAGTGCTCGTAGACGTTGATGGCGGCCTCGGCCTTGCGCCAGTCGTAGCCGTCCCGCCAGTAGGCGACCAGCTCACGGAGAATGCCGTCCGGGACGCCGTAGGACCCGTCCTCGTTCCCCTCGTCCAGTGGCGGGCGGGTCCGTGCGAGACGGGCGCGCAGGTCGTCGAGGACCTCGTCGGACACGTGGATCGGGGCGGGTTCCAGGGGGAAGGCGTGCGGGGTGGTCATGTCCTGGTTCCTTCCGGGCAGGGCAGGCGATGTCGTCGGACACGTAACCACATGCGCCTGGGCGGCAGTTGTGCACCCTGGCACCCCGACGCCCGGGCCCCGGTCCCCGTCGGCGCGTCCCTGCGCCCGCACGCGCACCCCGGGCGCCGGGGACCCGCCGGGCGCCCGCTCCCTTCGGCGAGGGACGAGCGGGCGGGTCAGGCCCTCGTCATGCGTGGCGGGGACCGGTCACGGCGAGCAGGACGAGGGCGAGGGCCTGGATCACCGCGACCACCGTGATCAGGAGGGGGATCGAGTGGCCGTACAGGGCTCCGGTCAGGGCTCCGCCCGCCAGGCTCGCGGCGCCCACCACCCCGGCGAAGACGCCGTACGCGGTGGCCCGGCGCGGCGAGGGCACGAGGTCCGCGACGGTGGCCCGGAGCGTCGACTCCTGGATGCCCGTGGCCGCGCCCCACACCAGCGATCCCGCCACGGCCGGGCCGACGGTGGGCGTGAAGGCGAGTGCCGGGACGGCGGCGGCCAGCACCGGCAGCACGGCCAGCACCCGCGGGCCGATCCGGTCGTACAGCCAGCCGGTGGCGAGCGCGGCCACCGCGTCCACGGCCATCGCCGCCGCGTACAGCACCGGCACCCAGGGCGCCGCCATCAGGTGCCGTTGGACGAGGTGGTACGACAGGACGCCGAAGGTGGCGAAGCCGGTGGTGGTGGCCGCGGTGAACGCCGCGTAGGTCCAGAACGCGGCGGGCAGCCGGCCGTCCGGCGGCGGCGCCCCGGCCGGCCCGGGTGCCTGCCGTTCGTACGCCTCCGGGTCCGGGACCCGTGCCCGGAGCCAGAACAGCAGGCCCAGCACCGCCGCGCCGGGCGCGGCGAGGACGCCGAGCGCGGGGCCGTAGGCATCACCGGTGAGCGCGAGGACGCCCGCCACGGTCAGGGGGCCGGCCAGGGCGCCCACCTGGTCCATCGCCTCGTGGACGGCGAAGCCCCGGCCGCGTCCGGTGAGGGCGGTGGCGTGCGAGAGCAGGGTATCCTTCGCCGGGGAACGCACCGCCTTGCCGACCCGTTCGGCGACGACCAGGGCGCAGGCCGCCCACAGGACGCCGACCACGCCCAGCGGCGGCACGGAGAGCACGGTCAGGGCGTACCCGGCGATCGACAGGCCCCAGAAGCGGCGCGTGCGGTCGGCCAGCGGGCCGGACACCAGGCGCAGTCCCAGTGCCGCCGCCTCACCGGCGCCGGTGACCACACCGACGACCAGGGCGGAGGCGCCGAGGGACGCCAGCAGGGGGCCGGTGACGGAGCGGGCCCCCTCGTACACGAAGTCGGCGAGCAGGCTGACCACGCCGAACCACACCACGAACCGCCAGGGCCTCATCCCGCCCGGCCCCGGCCCTCCGGTTCCCGCTGCTCTCCCGCTCACGGCACCTCCGCAGCCCCCATGCCGAAGCATGCCGCACATCGGGGCGGCACCGGGCCCGGAGGGTGCTCCTCACCCGGTGCTAAGTTCGCGAGGGCGCGGTGCGCGGCCGGCGCCGGTGTCCGCGGGCGCCCCGCCCGGCCGGGCCCGCATCCAGGACACCAGGACACCAGTGACAGGAGCGACTGTTGTGACCAGCCGGGTCCTTCTCGTCTCGCCCGCGACGAGCGTGTCGCTGCGGCAGGCCCGCTTCGACGACGGCGGCTCCCTCGACGACAGCGGTGCGCGGCGGGCCCGTTCGGCGGCCGGGTCGCTGCCGGCCGCGGCGCGGGTGCTGGTCTCCCCCGGCGCGCGCTGCCGTGAGACGGCCGCGGCACTGGGCCTGGACGGCGTGCCGGCAGCGGACCTGGCCGGCCTGGACGTGGGCCGCTGGCGGGGACGCACCCTGGAGGAGGTGGGGGCCGCCGAGCCGGAGGCGGTGGGCCGCTGGCTCACCGATCCCGCCTGCGCGCCGCACGGCGGCGAGTCGGTCCGGGACCTGTGCGGCCGGATCGCGCGCTGGCTGGCCGACGCGCGATCCGCGGCGGGCCGTACGCTCGCCGTGGTCGAGCCGGAGGTGGTGCGCGCCGCGGTCGTGGAGGCGCTGGACCTGCCTGCCGCGCTGTTCTGGCGGCTCGACGTGCCACCGCTCACCATGACCGAACTCACCGGCCGCACCGGCCGGTGGAACCTGCGCCTGGGCCGCCCGCTGACGGCACCGGAGGCGGACTAGGGCCGGCCGGCCCGCGCCGCGCGACCTGCGTCTGCGGCTGCGCTCCGGGTCGGGTGGGAGTCGCTCGGACGTCGGAGGGCCCCCGGACGGTTCCCGAGGGGCCTCCGACGGCCCCGGGTCTGACGCACGGGCGCCCTCGCGGGGCCCGCACACAGTGGCGCGACCGTGCCGGATTCACACCGGGTTCCGTCATGCCGTCGTCGGTGTCGGACCGACCGTACCGCGGGACCGGCGCCCCGCCAGGACCGCCTCCGACCAGCGTGGTCTTCCTCTCGTGCCGGGTGGGCGGCGGTGTGCCCGGTGGGCCGGCGGGGGCGCGATCCGGCCGGCCCCGGTCAGGGCCGCGTGCGCCGGCGCGGTGGGGTGAAGGCGTACAGGTCGAGGATGTCCGGCCGGGGGGCCACGCCCGGGCCGCCGGCCCGTACCCAGGTGACGATGTCCTCGGTCGCCCCGGGGTCGTTGACCAGCCCGAGCCAGACCGGCCGCGCGCCGGCGGCCCGGCCTGCGGTGGAGGGCTGCACGACGATGACGTTCGCCTGGTCGCACACGTCGAGGCAGTCGGAGACGCGCACGGGCACCTCCGCCCGCAACCGCGCGGTCTGCGCCGCGTGGTCACCCGTCACCTTGGGGCTGCCGCAGCAGCAGTCCCGGCACACCACGACCCGGCAGGGCACCGTTCCGTCCGCTGTCTGTTCCGTCCGTCTCCCGGGCATACCGCGCCGCTCCCCTCCCGGGGAGATCCGCCCCGGTGTCGTGTGAGGAGGCGACCGCGTGAGTCTCCTGGCTCCCGGTGAGCGAGTCCCGGCCGGCCTTCCCACCCCGCTCGGGGGCGGTGGCCTGCCGGGGCTCGCTCACCGGTCACAGTGGCGGGACCGCGCCGGATTCGCACCGGCTTCCTCGGACCGCCGTCGCCTTGTGTCGCCGGCCATCATGTCATCCAGGGGTGCCGACCCGTCACCCGGCCGCCGTACGGGACTTGGCCGCCTGGTGACGACGGGCCACGTCCTGCCAGGTGGCGTCGCCCCGGGGGTCGTTGACCCGCGCCACGATCAGGCGCCCGCTCAGCGGCTCGTACACCGGGCCGCCCCGGCCCGGACGCCGATCACCGGCGCGCGCCGAGTCGCCCCCTGGTCCTGGGACCGGATTCACGCACACCGGGCCTCAGTCACCCGAAATGACTAATGACGGAGCGTGTATCCCTTGTCCCCACTGGGTCGTCCCCCGTTCGGAGTTGCAGCCGTCCGAGGGACATGAGTCCGTTGGTGTCGTGTCCGTCCGACTCTCACACAGGAGGAGACATGGGCGCCAACGACAACGGCCGATCGGCCGGCAAGCTGAGCGTGGTTTTCGCGGTCCGCGTGATCGAGGGCGGCGAACAGGGATTCCTGGATCTGTACGAGCAGCTCCGGAAGTCCGTGTCCAGCACCCCCGGACACATCGTGGAGCGGCTCGGCGAACCCGTCGACGACTCCCGCCAGTGGGTGATCACCAGCGAATGGCGCAGCGCCGAGGACTTCTTCGCCTGGCAGCAGAGCGAGGAGCACCAGGAGCTGGTGGCCCCGCTGCGCGAGTTCGTCGACCAGCGGCAGTCGATGCGGTTCCGGGTGGTCAAGGAGACCAAGGGGGTGTCGGCATGACGCCCCCCGTGCGCGGCTCCGTCGCCGTACTCGGTCTCGGCACGATGGGCGCCGGCCTGGCCGGCCGCCTTCTCGACCAGGGGATACAGGTCCGGGTCTGGAACCGTACCCCGGAGCGCACCGCCCCGCTCGCCCGCGCGGGCGCCTACGCCGCCGCCAGCCCCGCCGACGCCGTCGCGGGCACCAGCGCCGCCCTCTGTGTCGTGGCCGACGGCCAGGCCCTCGGCGCGGTGCTGCACGGGCCGGGCGGCGTGCTGGCCGAGGGCCCGTACCCCGGTGTGCTGATCTGCGCCAGCACCGTCGCCCCCGACGAGGTCGTGCAGATCACCGGCGAGATCGCGGCGGTCCTCGACGTCGGCATGCTAGGCAACCGCGACCACGCCCGCGACGGAGAGCTGCGGCTGTTCGCCGGCGGCGAGCAGCGGGCGTTCGAGACCGCCCGCCCGCTGCTGGAGACGCTGGGCAAGGAAGTGGTCCATCTGGGCGCACTCGGGTCCGGCATGCGGATGAAACTGCTCCTCAACCTGCTGATGGGCATAGAGGTGCAGGCCCTGGCCGAGGCCACCGAACTGGCGGAGGCCTGTGGCCTCGACCGGCAGCTGGTCCTCAAGACCATCGCGGGCAGCGGCTTCGCCTCGCCGGTGATGGCGTTCAAGTCGCGGCGCCTGGCCTCCGGCCGCTTCGAGGAGCCGGACTTCCGGCTGCGGCTGATGGCGAAAGACCTCATGCTCGCTTCCAAGCAGGCAGCAGCAGTCGGCCTGAGCCTGCCGCTGGCGACCGCCGCGGCGGAGACCCACGTCCGCGCCACCGAGCAGGGACTGGGCGACCAGGACTGTGCCGCGGTCACCCGCGCACTCGCACCGAAACCGGAAACCGACACGTGATCATCGACATCCACGGGCACCTGTCCCCACCGGAAGCGGCGAAGCGCTTCCCCATGCCCCCCAGCCTGACCGACGTCGACGGCATGCTCGCCGCTCGCGCCGCGGCCGGCATCGACCTGACCGTCATCGGCAGTCCCGTCGGGGCCGGTGCGATGGCCCGGGTCCCGGGCGTCGACAACTACGCCCAGCCACGCGACCGGCTGCGCGCATTCCACGCCTGGATGTCGGGGCTGATCCGGAAGTTCCCGGACCAGTTGCGCGGGTACGTCTACGCCAACCCGTTCGGCGACGACGACCACCTCGAAGGCGTGCGGGAGACCCTGGCGGACCCGGCCTTCGTCGGCCTGATCACCACGTCCAGCGTGCACGGGGAACTGCTCGGCTCGCCGCGCGCCGACTCCTTCTTCGCGCTGGCCGCGGAGGCGGGGGTGCCGGTGCTGGTGCACGCCCCGGCCGAACCGGTCGGCACGGAGCGGGTCGAGGAGACCGGCTTCGTGGAGCAGATCGGCCGCTTCGGCGACGTCACCCTGGGCATGGCCGCGATCGCGTTCGCGGGATGGCTGGACAAGTACCCCGGTCTGCGGCTGATCGGCGCCACCGGCGGCGGCGCGCTGGCGCTGCTGCCGGAGCGCCTGCAGACCGCGGCGCGCCCCCGGCACTGGGCCGGGGGCGCGCCGCCCGCCGGCCGGCCGGGGGCGGCCTCCGCTTCCCCGGCGGAGCGGCCCGCACCCCGGCAGGACCCGGCGGCCCCGCGGCCCTCGGCCGACCCGGCCGCGGCACTGCGGCGGATGTACGTCGACACCAGCCCGTTCAGTGCGGCGCACCTGAGCCTGAACGCCGACGTGCTGGGCCCCGAACGGATGTTGTTCGGCACCGACTCACCGCCGATGGCGGCGCCGCTGGAGGACTTCATCCACCTGATCGAGAAGCTGCCGGTCGACGCGGCCGCCCAGCAGCGCATCCTCGGCGGCAACGCCCAAGCCCTCTTCGACCTCAGGAGTCGTCCGTGACCAGCACGCAAGAGGCCGTCACCGCGGCCGAGCGGTGCACCCCGGAGTTCCGGCGCGATCCGCACGCGTTCTACGCCCATCTGCGCACCGCGGCACCCGTCTGCCCCATGAGACCGCCGCACGGCAACGACACGTACCTGATCACCCGGTACGACGACGCCCGGGCCGCCCTGGCGGACCCGCGGCTGAGCAAGGACATGTACGGGGCGATGGACGCCTACCGGAGGATCTTCGGTGACTCGTCCGTCGCGCTGGACGACAACATGCTGAACTCCGACGCGCCGAAGCACACGCGGCTGCGCCGGCTGGTGAACTCCGCGTTCACGCCCCGGCGCGTGGAGGCGCTGCGGTCGCGGATCGAGGAGATCGTGCAGGGTCTGCTCGACGCGTGCCCGACCCGGGAACGCTTCGACCTGCTGCCCCGGTTCGCCTTCCCGCTGCCGATCATCGTGATCTGCGACCTGCTCGGCGTACCGCCCGAGGACCGGTCGCGGATGCAGCACCTGTCCACCACGGTGGCGCAGACCGGGTTCGGCGAGGAGGCCAAGCGGGCCCAGCAGCAGGCCGAGGAGGATCTGCACGCGTACTTCACCGAGCTCATCACCGCCAAGCGGGACCGTCCGGGCGACGATCTGCTGAGCGCGCTCATCGCGGTCCGGGACAACGACGACGGGCTCACCGAGAGCGAGTTGGTCTCCACGGCGTTCCTGCTGATGTTCGCCGGTCACAAGACGACCGCGTACCTCATCGGCAACGCCGTCCACCACCTGCTGTCACATCCCGCGCAGCTGCGTGCCGTACGGGAGGACCCGGAGCTGATCCGCGCGGCGGTGGAGGAACTGGTGCGCTACGACGGCTCGGTGGAGAGCGCCACGTTCCGCTACGCCACCGAGGACGTGGAGTACGGCGGGACCCTGATCCCCAAGGGCGCCCTGGTCCAGATCGCCATCAGTTCGGCCAACCGCGATCCGCTGAAGTTCGACCGCCCCGACGAGCTGGACGTGCAGCGGCCGGGCAACGCGCAGGACGCCCACCTCGGTTTCGGGCACGGCGGCCACTACTGCCTGGGCGCCCCGCTGGCCCGGATGGAGACGCAGCTGGCCCTCACCCGGCTGTTCGACCGGTTCCCCGGCATGGCCCTGGCCGACCCCGCCGCCGGGCCACGGTGGCTGGAGGTGCCCTTCCCGGCCTTCCGCGGCCTCGCCGAGCTGCCGGTCGTCCTCGGCCCCGCCCGCTGAGCGGCCTCGGCCGCCCGCACCGCGCCGCCCCGCTGCCACCGGCCGGGCGGCGCCGCCGCGTGCGAGCGGGCGCCGGGACGGGCGTCCCCTCCGGCGGGGCTTCAGCGGGTCCGCACCGGTCGGGCGGGCGGTCGGCGGACGGCCGTCCTCACGCTGCCGGGCCGGGCGGCAGCTGGACCGTCATGATCAGGTGGCAGGTCCCGGTGCCCGAGCCGCGGTAGGTGTGCGGGGCGTCGGCCTCGAAGGTGGCGGTCTGGCCGGCCTCCACGGTGTGCTCGGTGCCGTCGACGACCAGGGTCATCCGTCCCTCCGTGACGCTGACGGTCTCCACGACCCCCGACTGGTGGGGGTGGCTGGGGTACTCCTCCCCCGGCTCCAGCCGCCAGCGCCAGACCTCGACGGGGGCCGGCCCCGTGGTGGTCAGCATGAGCCGGGCCTCGCTGCCGCGCGCGCCGGTCCACAGGGGTGCCACGGCGTCGGCGGCGACCACCCGGACGCGGTCCTCGGCCGGCCCCTCCATCAGCGCGGACACCGAGACCCCGAGGGTGTCGGCCAGCCGGACCAGGGTCGCGAAGTTGGGATTGCCCTGGGCCTTCTCCAGTCCGACCAGGGCGCCCTTGCTGACCTGGGCACGCCGGCCGAGCTCGTCCAGGGAGAGGCCGGCGCGGGTGCGGGCCGTCCGGACGTTGCGCGCGAGCGCCTGAAGGGCTGCGGCCGTCTCGGCCATCCGATCACATCCTCGCGAGGGACCACCACAATGTACCGCGCGGTCGTTCGATTGACACCGGGTGGTCGTTTCGTTGTACGGTTCGGTCGTTCCGATGATTGTAAGGGATGTACCGTGATCGCTCTGCTGCTGGCTCTGGGCAGCTCCCTCGCCTACGGATGCGCCGACTTCCTCGGCGGCCTCGGCGCCCGCAAGGCCCATGTGCTGCGGACGGTGATGGTCGCGGCTCCGGCCTCGCTCGCGGTCGAGCTGCTGCTGTGGCCGTTCCTCGGTGCCACGTTCGACGCGGGCGCACTCGGCTGGGGCGCGGCGTCCGGGGTCGCCTCGGCCGCCGCGTTCGCCCTGCTCTACCGCACCCTGGCGATCGGCCCGATGAACGTGCTGTCCCCCGTGACCGCCCTGGTGTCCGCGGCGCTGCCCGTCGCGGTGGGCCTGGTGCAGGGCGAGCACCTGACCGCCGCCGGGCTGGTCGGTCTGCCGCTCGCGCTAGTGGCGGTGGTGCTGGTCAGCGCCGGCCACGGCGCGGGAGCGGCGCGCCCTTCGAGCACCGCGCTGCTGCTGGCCCTCGGCGCCGGCGCCGCCATCGCCCTCCAGCTGGTCTTCCTGCACCAGGCGCCGTCCGGCAGCGGGGTGGCCCCGCTGATCACCGGCCGGGCGGTCTCCTCGGCCGTCACCCTGGCCGCGGCGGGGCTGCTGCACCGCAGGCTGGGCACCGAGCGGCCCGCCTACGCGCTGTCCGCCACCGCGGGCGTGCTGGACTCCGTGGCGAACCTGCTGTTCCTGCTCGCCGCCCGCAGCGGAGACCTCACGGTCGTCGCCGTGGTCACCGCCCTCTATCCGGCCGGCACCGTCCTGCTCGCCCGCGGGGTGCTCGCCGAACGCGTCCACCGCGGTCAGCTCGTCGGTCTGGGCACGGCCGCCGTCGCCGTCGGCCTCCTCGCCCTGACCTGAGCGCAGGGCACACCCGCAAGGAGAAACCGCATGTTCATCCACCCCTGGGACGCCGGCCTGGACGAGGCCGAATGGCGGTCCTGGCTCGCCGAGGGCCACGACTTCGGCATCCTGAGCGTCAACGGCCCGCCCGGCCGGGCACCCCTCGCCGTCCCCACCCACTTCACCGTCGACGGCGGCCACCTCCTGATCCACTTCGCCCGGCCCAACCCGGTCTGGGAGGCGATCGAGCAGGACCCGGACGTCACCTTCACCGTCTTCGGCGACTACGCCTTCGTCCCCGGGCCGTGGCGCGCCCCGGCCGGCACCCCGCCCACCGACGGCGTCCCCACCAGCTACTACACGGCCGTGCAGTTCACCTGCCGGGCCCACATCGTCGACGATCCCGAGGCCAAGGCCGCGCTGCTGCGCCGTCAGCTCGCCCACTTCCAGCCGGACGGCGACCACGCGCCCGTCGCCGCCGGCCGGCCGCCGTACGGCCGGATGCTGCCCGGCATCCGCGGCCTGCGCCTCGACGTCACCGACGTACGCGCCAAGTTCAAGTACGACGACCACAAACCCGTCGAGCACCGCACCGCCGTCGCCGAGCACCTCACCGCGCGGGGCCAGGGCCTCGACCTGTCCACGGCCCGCCGGCAGCGCCGCCGCCTGGACCGCATCGGCCCCTGGAAGCCCTGACCCCGCCCCGCCCGCAGGAAACGGAACACCACCCATGCCCGCCTTCCGCATCGCCCCCGCCGTCGCCGACGCCTTCCCCGGCACCCTCATCGCCCTGGTCACCGCCACCGGACTGCGCGGCCACGAGCCCTGGCCGCACACCGCCGCCGCGCTGGCGGAACTGGAACAGCAACAGGCCGACGGCACCTGGCAGCCCGCCGACGAGACCGACCCCCGCATCGATGCCTGGCACACCGCCTACCGCGCCTTCGGCACCAACCCGCGCCGCGTCCGCCCCAGCGTCGACGCCCTCGGGCGCCGCCTCGCCAAGAAGGGCTCGCTGCCCCGCATCAACCCGGCCGTCGACTCGTACAACGCCGTCTCCGTACGGCACGGCCTGCCCGCCGGCGCCTTCGACCTGGACCGGGTCAGCGGTGACGTCGACATCCGGTACGCGGACGGCACCGAGTCCTTCACCCCGCTCGGCGAACCCGGCACCGTCGAGCACCCCAGGCCCGGCGAGATCATCTACGCGGACGCCGCCGGCGTCCTGACCCGGCACTGGAACCACCGGGACGCCCACCGCACCCGGGTCACCGCGGACTCCGCCCGGGTGGCCTTCGTCCTGGAGACCCTGCACGCCGACCGCGACGCCGGTCTGCTGAAGGCCGCCGCGGAAGAGCTGCAGGGGCTGCTCGCCCCGCACGCCGCACGGACCGCGGTCCATCACCTCGACCCGGCCCAGCCCCGGGTGGCCGTCTGAGGCGTCCTCAGCCGCCGTCCGCGTCCGCACCCGGCGGCAGCACCCCGGCCGGGTGCGCCGTACCGCGCGCCCCGCCACCCGGGACCGGCCCGCCGGACCGCCGCCGGCGGCGGGCGGCCGGTGCCGGGGTGGTGAGGACGGCGAGGCCGGCGATGACGAGGACGATGCCCGCCCAGCCGGCCGCGGGCAGGCGTTCGCCGACGACGAGGACGGCGAGGACGGCCGCGACGGCCGGTTCGAGCAGCGACAGGGTGGTGGCCGTACTGGCGGGCACGCGCGCGAGCCCCCGGCCGAACAGGACGTACCCGGCGAACATGGGGACCACCGCCATGTAGGTGCCGACGGCCGCGTTGGACCAGGAACCGAGGAGCGGGGCGCCGGTGGCCGACAGGACGGGCAGCAGGAGCAGTCCGCCGAGCCCGAAGACGGCGCCCATCGCCGCGCGCGAGGGGAGCCCGCCGCTGATGAGCCGGTGCGCGGCCCAGGAGTAGAGGGCGTAGGTCACCGCGGCGACCAGGCCGAGGCCCACGCCGAGCAGCGTGCCGCCCGCGGACGCCGGTCCCGCGCCGCCGGCGGAGCGGCCGGCCTCGGCGACGCACAGCAGGACGGTGCCCAGCAGGCCGAGGGCGGCGGCGCCCGTCCAGCGGCGCGTGAGCCGGCGGCGGTCCACGACGCGTTCGATCAGGGCCGAGGCGAGCGGGGCGGTGCCGATCGACACCACGGTGCCCACGGCGACTCCGGCCAGACGCATGGAGCTGTAGAACGCCAGGGGGTAGACGGCCACCGAGGCGGCGCCGAGCAGGACCGTGCCGCGCCGCGCGCGCAGGCCGGGTGCGTGCCGGGCGAGCGGCGCGGCGGCGGCGAGGGCCTGGAGCAGCCCGCCCAGGCCCATGGCGACGGCACCGACGGCGAGCGGGCCCACCTCCGGGGCGAAGGTGGCGGCCGTACCCGTCGTGCCCCACAGGACGGAGGCGGCCAGGACGCACAGGGCGCCGGTTCCGGCGGACCGGCCGTGCCCGGCGGGCCGCTTCACAGACGGTCCAGCAGGTCCGCCGCCAGGGAGCGGGCGTGCCGGAGGCGGTCGCCGTCGCCTTCCAGACCGGCACGGGCCATCGCGCCCTCCAGGAGGAAGGCGAGGTGCTCGGCCGTCGCACGCACCTCGTCGGGACGGCCGGGCAGCAGTTCGCGCACGTGGCCGGCGATCAGCCGCTCGACCTCCTCCTTGTGGGCGCGCACCACCGCCCGGCCCGCGTCCCCGGCGGGGAGTTCGGCGGCGGCGTTCAGCAGGCCGCAGCCGCGGAAGCCGTGCTCGTAGGCGAACGCCGCGTGGTCGGCGTAGGCGTCGAAGACCGCGAGGACGCCGTCGCGCGGGCCGCGGGCCTGCTCCAGCCGGGCCCGGTACAGCCCGAGCCACTCCTCGTGCCGGGCGTCGAGGTAGGCCCTGACCAGGTCGGCCTTGGAGGCGAAGTTGTTGTAGAGGCTCATCTTCGCGACGCCGGCCTCCGCGGTGATGGTGTCGATGCCGGTCGCCGCCACGCCGTCGGCGTAGAAACGGCGGGCCGCGGCCGCCAGCAGCCGCTCCCGGGCCGGCCGCCGCCGGCCGCTCTCCGCGGTGGTCACACCGGTCTCCTCGTCGCCGTGAAACTAGGTAGGTAGGTCTACCTAGTGTACGGGACGGAAGCCGCCGGTGTCAGCGGGAGCGTGCCGCGCTCTCAGGCGGGGGCGCCGTCCCGTCCTCCGGGGAGGCCCTCGCTGGTGAGGAAGTAGAAGACCGGAAGCGCGACGAAGACGGCGACCGCCCACAGGGGCGCGGCGAGCACGCCGAGCAGCCCGGCCCCGCCGTACGCGAGGGCACCGGCCCAGGAGCGCAGCCGCCCGTGCCGGACGTACGCGGGTTCCACGCCCGGTGCCAGCAGTTCGGGCCGGCGGGCGAGCTGCTGGTAGAAGGCCACCCAGCTCAGGCACATCGCGGCGGCCAGCCCGGCGTAGAGCGCGACGGCGACCCGTGCGTCGGAGCCCGCGGGGTCCGCCTGGAGGGCGTCGGCGACCACCGCGGTGGGGAAGGAGAGCGCCGCCGTGGTGAACAGCAGCAGCAGATTGGCGGCGTGCAGCCCGCGGTCCATGACGCGGACCCGTACGAAGGCCTGGTGGTGGTTGAGCCAGATCACCGACACGTAGCCGAAGGAGGCCAGGTAGCCGAGGTAGGAGGGCCACTGGGCGAGCAGGGCGTGGCCGAGGCCGCCCGGCCGGTGCGGCGGGTCGGCGAGGCCGAGGGCCAGCAGCGTGACGGCGATGGCCAGCACGCCGTCGCTGAAGGCTTCCGCGCGGCCGGTGTCGGAGCGGGAGAAACCGCGAAGGCGGGTACGGGACACGCTGGCTCCTGATCTGCTGGTCGGTTCGCCGGGCACCGCTGCCCGCACCGTGGGCGGTCCGCCTCGCCGGTGGGGCCGGGCAGGTCGGCGCGCCGAGCGCGTGCGGGGCACCGTGCCCGGGGCAGCCGCCGGCACGTACGAGACCCTAAGGGCGGGTGGCCGGGGTGGCTTGACCGTGCGTGCACCGGTTGTGGTCCGTCCGCGCTCACCGGCCGCCGGCCCGTTCCGGTGCGCCGTATCGTCGACCGCGACGGCCGGGCACCCGACTTCGGGGAGGGTGTGCCGGGGGGTGTGTGCTACTGCCCGGTCTCCCCGCCGTGGCGCCACGTGACCGGGTCGACGCGTTCCACCACGCGTTGACGGACTCGCCGGTGCCCGACGACGTGGTCCACGAGCAGCCCGCCTCAGGGTGCACGCCCGCATGGGGATGGCGCGGGTGGACGGGCTGCGCCCACGCTCTGATGCCGGCTCGTCCGCGCGAGGTGTGGCGCGATCCGGACCCGGCGGGTCAGACGGCGTGCAGGGCGGTGTGCAGGGTGTCCGTCACCTGGATGCGCGCCGCCCTGGACGCGTCCGTGCCGCGGAGCAGGTCGAACAGCGGGAAGCCGTGGATGGTCCCGTGGTAGCGGAGGGAGACGACGGGGACGTCCGCCGCCCTCAGGTGCGCCGCGTACGCCTCGCCCTCGTCGCGGAGCACGTCCGCCTCCGCGGTGAGGACGAGCGCCGGTGGCAGCCCCCGCAGGTCCCGGGTGGCCACGCGCAGTGGGGAGACGGTGTCGTGCGTGCGGATCCGGGGGTCCGGCGCGTCCCGCTGCCAGTAGTCGCGCATGGCGGCGCGGGTCAGGAAGTAGCCTTCGGCGAACCGGTGGTACGACGGGGTGTCCATGGCCGCGTCGGTCACCGGGCAGATCAGCACCTGGTGGCGGAAGCCGGGACCACCGCGCCGCCGCGCGGCCAGCAGGGTGAGCGCGGCGGCGTGCTGGGCGCCCGCGCTGGCCCCGACGACGGCCATCCTGCTCCCGTCCAGCCGGCATCCCGCCCCGTGCCGGGCGATCCACCCGGCCACGGCGTACGCCCGCTCGACGGCCGCCGGGTGGCGGACGTCGTCCGGGGCGTCGTACTCCGGGACGACCACGGCGGCGTCCGCTCCGAGGACGAGGTCCGTGACCAGGTGCCGGTGCGCGTACGCGTCGGTCAGCATCCAGCCCAGCCCGTGCAGGTACAGCACGACCGGCAGGGCCTCGTCGCTGCCGACGGGGCGCAGGACGCGCACCCGGATCCGGCCGCCGTCGTGTCCCGGCAGCGCGAGCCACTCCTCCTCGACGTCCGGCTCGGTACCGGCGTGCCCGGTCCACAGGGACGCCATCCGCGCCCTGGCGGCCACCGCGTCCGCGTCCGTGTCCGACGGCGCGGGCAGTTCCTGCGCCTCGGCGAAGGCGCGTGCGGGCCGCTCCAGGACAGGCTCGGCCTCGGGGGCCGGAACGTCGTCTTGCACGAGAACTCCTGCGCGGGTTCGCGGGCCGTCCGGACGAGGGGCCGTCGGAGTGGGCCACCGGCCCTCCCCCGCGGCCGGGCAGGCAGGCACTCGGCGCCGGAGGCGGCTCCGCCGGCACGGTGGTCCAGCCTAGGTGTATTGATCACGAGCGTTGTTAACAGGGCCGGGGTCTTGATCATGGCGAAGACCTCCGGTGTGGTGGAGGTGTCTAAGCTGCACCGCACAC